>NZ_JCAWAD010000004.1:0-430477 GCF_059691755.1 Herbiconiux sp. 320_LB
TCACGGTCCCGTCCGGGTGCGTCCCGGCCGAGACGCTGGCGCAGATCACCGCGCTCGGCGCCCGCCAGGTCACCCTCTTGGGTGGCACGGGCTCCCTCAGCGAGGCCGTGGAGAACCTCACCCCCTGCACCGCAGGCTGAGGCACCTCCCCTGAGACGTCCCGTCCCCGGTGTCCGCACCGGGGGCGGGACGTCTAGCTGTACCGGCCGCTAGGCTGGCCGCGTGCTCGCTCCCACCGGAACCCAGTACCCCCTCCGCCTCGAGACCGACGGGCGGGTCGTCACCGCCGTCGTCACCGAGGTGGCGGCCGGCATCCGCTCGCTCGAGGTCGACGGCACGGCGCTCGTCGAGCCCTTCCCCGAGGAGTCGGCCCCGCCGGGAGCCGCCGGCATCGTGCTGGTTCCCTGGCCCAATCGCGTGGCCGGCGGGCGGTGGCAGCTCGACGGCGAACCGCAGCAGCTCGACATCACCGAGCCGAAGACCGGCAATGCGAGCCACGGTCTGCTGCGCTACACCGGGTACCGGCAGCTCGAGTCCGAGCCGCACCGCGTGCTGCTCGGCGCGCGGGTGTTCCCGCAGCACGGCTACCCGTTCCTGCTCACCACCACGGTCGAGCACCGCCTCACGGGCGACGGGATGACCGTGGTGCACACGATCGTGAACGACTCGGCCGAGCCCGCCCCGGTCGCCGTGGGCGCGCATCCGTATCTGCGGGTCGGCGAGGTGCCGCCGGAGGACCTCGTCGTCACCGTCGCCGCCACGACGCGGTTCGTGACCGACGAGCACCTGATCCCGGTGGTCGAGGAACCGGTGGCCGGCACGGAGGCCGACCTCTCGGGCGGCCGGCGGGTCGGCGACCTCGACCTCGACCACGCCTTCGGCGGTCTCACGGCGGGGGAGGGCGGCCTCCGCCGTCACACCGTGCGCGCGCCCGACGGCCGGAGGGTGGAGCTCTGGGCCGACCCCGACTTCGCGTTCGTGCAGGTGTTCACACCGACGGCGTTCCTCGGCCCGGGCGGGCCGCGTCGCGCGGTCGCACTCGAGCCGCTGACGGCCCCGGCCGACGCGTTCAACTCCGGGGTGGGGCTGCGCTGGCTCGCGCCGGGGGAGCGGTGGGAGCTGTCCTGGGGGCTCCGCCTGATCGAGAGCGACTGAACCGGACGGCCTGGCCCCGGGACGCTCGATCGGCGGATCCGGATCGGATCCTCGGGGTTCGTGTCAACCCCCTGCGCAAAATTTTGGGAGCATTTCGGCGACTATTACGCTCGTAAACCGGGAGTGAACAGTGCTCCCGCTGAACGTGGGAGCGGTGGTTTGGGCCTTCTGATCTATGGACCGAGTGCGTCCGAGATCGAGATGGACGACCGTCTCCTGGCGCACCTGCGGATCGTCGTGCTCTCCAAGCTCCGCAACCACGAGGCCTTCTCGCTCTCCTGGAACGTCGACGCCCAGCAGGGCAGCGGCCGCGAGACGCTCTGGGTGCACCCGGCCATCCCGCTGCGGTTCAAGTTCTTCGGCGGCCGCCCGCCCGCGATCAACCGGGCCTGGATCGACGCGATGGTGACGGTGGCGAACCGCGGTGACCTGCGGATCATGGCCGAACCCAACCACGCCGACACCGAGGGCTGAGAGCGCGGACGCGCGCCGCGATGCTCGATAGGCTCGGCACGTGAGCGCAGAGAGTGCACGGCCGCGTCCTCGCCGCCGCTGGATCCCGATCGGGATCGCTGTCGTGGCGCTGCTGGTCTACGTCGCCGTGCAGCTGCTCTTCGCCTACGGCAATCGCGAGAGTGTGGTGGGCGACGAACCCGCCGACCCGTCGGCCGTGGTCATCAACCTCAGCCCGACCGCGGTGAATCCGGTGACCGAGCGGATCACGATGGACGTCTCGATCGAGGCGCCGCAATCGCTCTACGACGAGACCGACCCGGGGGCGATCGGGCTGTCCCGCGGCTTCGACCTCATCCTGACCCCGATCGAGGGGGCGCAGGTGCTCCACTTCAAGCCCGGTGACGTGCCCTCCGTCTCGAGCACCGTCGTCTTCACCGAGGGGGCGGTCGAGACCTATCCCTTCGATACGCACACCACCGAGATCACCGCCCTGGCCTACACGACGGACGACGGCGCGCGGAAGGCGCTGCAGACGCGCATCTACGTCGAAGCCAGCGTGCCCGGCTGGAACTTCGGCGGTTCGATCGACCAGCAGGGCAACGGCGCCACGGTCACCGACGACACCGGAATCCACCCGCTCCCGACGGCGAACGTCACCGCCAGCCGCTCTGCCAGCACCTTCGTCTTCGCGTTCCTCCTGCTCGCCCTGCTGATCGTGATGCCGACCCTCGTGCTGTTCGTGTCGATCCGCACGTTCCTCGGCAAGCGGAAGGTCGAGGCCACCCTGACCAGCTGGATGGGCGCGATGCTCTTCGCGGTCGTGCCGCTCCGCGGCTTCCTGCCGGGCTCGCCGCCGATCGGGTCGTGGATCGACTTCCTCGTGGTGCTCTGGGTCATCGTCGGCCTGATCGCCGGACTCGCGATCTACGTGCTGGCGTGGAACCGGTGGGGATCGCCGGCGGTGCGGGACCGCCCGTCGCCATGACGGCCCGCCCCCGGGCCTCGGCGGTGCTGGGGCTTGCTGCGACGGTGCTGCTGCTGAGTGGATGCGCGGCGGGCACGCCCGCCCCGACCGGTACGCCGACCCCGTCGGTCGCCGGACAGACCGCCCTGCCGACCCCGTACCCCTCGTCCTCCGGAGATGCGGCGGCGGCCTGCGCGCTCATCGCCGGAGAGGGCGACAACCGCACCGAGGCCGCCGCGCTCGGGGCGCAGGCGGCGGCCGAGGATCCGGCCTGGACCGAGCTCGCGACCGCCCTGCAGACCCTCTCGGGCCGGTCGTTCCCCACGACGGACTCGGACCCGGCCGACGTGAACGCCTACCTAGAGGCGTACACCGCGCTCGTGCCGCTCTGCGCCCCCACCGGCCAGCCGCTCCCCGAGGGCTGACGCGGCGCAGAAGCCGGCTCGGAACACAGCGCAGAAGACGACGCAGGGACGTCGCAGGATGAGGTGGGCCCGGAGGGGCTCGAACCCTCGACCCGCGGATTAAAAGTCCGATGCTCTGCCAACTGAGCTACAGGCCCTCCCTTCCAATCTAGCGCGTATCAGGGCGACGGATGCGCGGCCCGCTCGCGCATCCGCCACCGGCCGTTCGCTCTGCGCGTGAGTCCGCCCCCGCGCGCCGGGCGTGGGGGATGATGGATCGCATGGCTGACGACTTCCACAAACCCACGCTCTTCGAGGGCCGCAGCTTCGAGGCCTTCCAGGGCGGGGAGGATCCGGCCCAGATCAACCGGGTCGCCCACGAGACGGCCGGCGCGCTGCTCAGCCGGGTGCGGGACGACCCGCAGCCCGAGGTGATCGACCGTCTGCTCGCCTTCACCGACGACCACGGCATCGACGCGGTCGCCGAGCTGTGGTCGCGCGCCTCGCCGCGGAGCCTGCCCGGCAGCCTCTGGCGCATCTACCTGCTGCGCGTGCTCATCCGACAGGACCCGCAGCAGGCGAGCTACTTCTTCGAGCGCGGCAGCGAGGTGATCTCGAGCATCGACCCGGTGGTCGCGGGCGCCGAGTCGCCGACCGGTCCGAAGGAGATCATCGAGCTGGCCGACCAGATCCTCCGCGGGTTGTTCACCGGCGACTTCGCGATCGCCCTCGAGCGCGCGGCCGCCTTCTGCCGGATCATGGCCCAGGGCTGCCTCTCGATCGCCGACGACGCGGAGATCGGCGCCCCCGAGACGGCGTCGACGCTCACCACCCGCGCCCTGCGCTTCGAGACCATCGGCGACGAGCTGACCCGCTCGGCCGCCCTCTGGCGCACCGACGAGCTCGACTGACCCGCCTTCTCCGAGTTCCGGGTAAACTAGTCGAGCCGGGCCGCAGTAACCCCGGGCTCCAATATTCGCCGCTCCGAGCGGCCTTCCGCCGAGAGGCGTTCTGCGGCCCGGCACTCACCCTCCTTTCCTGTCGACGCGTGTGCTCCGGGTACCGAGTGGCGGGTCTCGGCAATCCGGGTGAAGCCGCGCTCCGAATACCTGTTGTGAACGTCGTCAGCGGTCCTCAGAGCACGATCGGGAGTGTGACCTGTCATGCTTGAACTCGTGAGTTCAGATCGAGGGCCGACCGACGCCGAGAACATCGATGCCGTCGTCCCCTTCGAGAACCTTCTGGAGCTCGTCGCCCAGGGCGATCAGCAGGCGTTCGCAGAGCTGTACGACCGAACCGCGCCCCGCGTGCTCGGTCTGATCAAGAGGGTGCTCGTCGATCACGCGCAGTCCGAGGAGGTCGCCCAGGAAGTCTTCCTGGAGATCTGGCGGACCGCGACCAGGTTCGACGGACACCGGGGCAGCGCGATGTCGTGGATCCTCACGATGTCGCACCGCCGGGCGGTCGACCGCGTGCGGTCGTCCCAGGCCGGGCACGACCGCGATGAGCGGATCGGGCTCCGGGACATCGAGACCGACTACGACAATGTCAGCGAATCCGTGGAGATACGGATCGAGCACGAGAGGGTGAAACGGGCCATGCAGCAACTGACGGCATTCCAGCGCGAAGCCATCTCGCTCGCGTACTACGGCGGATACAGCCACACCGAGATCGCCGGTATCCTCGCGATCCCCGTCGGCACCGTGAAGACACGGCTCCGCGACGGCATGATCCGGCTCCGAGACGAAATGGGGGTGACCGCATGACCGACGACGATCGCGATCCGCGGCTCCTGACCGGCGCCTACGCCCTGAACGCGGTCTCGCCCGCCGAGGCCGACGACATCCGAGCAGCGACCGCATCCTCCGCCAGCCTCCGCGACGAGGCCGACGGTCTCGCCGAGACGGCGGCCCTGCTCGGCCTGGCCGCGACTCCGGTCACGCCCTCCGAGCGGCTGAAGGCCGATCTGATGGCGAAGATCGCCATGACCCCCCAGCTCCCGGCCGACCCGCCGATGCAGACGACTGCTTCGACGGTGCCTCCGGTCTCGGCGGTGTCTCCGGCGTCGTCGTCGCGACCGCAGCCGGCGTCTCAGCCGGCCCTCGCGGTCGAGCACGAGTCGGATGCGGCGGCGGGCCCCCGCGAGACCGCCGCACGACAGCGCTGGTTCAGCCGGCCCGTCGGCATCCTGACCGCTGCGGCCGCGGCCGCCGCCCTCTTCCTCGGCGGAGGCTTCGTCGGGAGTGCGCTGGTCAACAACTCCTCCACGACCTCGGTCATCGACGCCTCGGCGTCGCAGCTGGCGCAGCTCACGGCCGCCGACGACGTGCAGCGCGCCTCGGTGCCGGTGCAGGGCGGCGGCAACGCCACCGTCGTCTGGTCGAACGAGCTGGGCCGCTCGGCCGTGCTAGCCGACGGGCTGCCGAGCCTGCCGGACGGCAAGGTCTACGAGGCCTGGTACATCGACGCGAATGGCGCGGCTCCGGCCGGTACCTTCACCGCCGCCGGCTCCGGCACCTCGTGGCACGTGCTCGACGGCGCGCTGTCACCCGGTGACACCGTCGGCGTGACGGTCGAACCGGCCGGCGGCTCTTCCGCGCCGACCACCCAGCCCATCCTGGCCGTGCAGAGCGCCTAGCCGTCCCGGCAGCGCAACTGCCCAGCCCACGAGAAAGCCCCCTCACTCCAGCGAGTGAGGGGGCTTCGTCGTCAGTGCGTCGGGATCAACCGAAGCGGCCGGAGACGTAGTCCTCAGTCGCCTGCACGGTCGGGTTCGAGAAGATCGTGGTCGTGTCGTCGAACTCGATCAGCTTGCCGGGCTTGCCGGTGCCGGCGATGTTGAAGAACGCGGTCTTGTCCGAGACGCGCGAGGCCTGCTGCATGTTGTGGGTCACGATCACGATCGTGTAGTCCTGCTTGAGTTCCTCGATCAGATCCTCGATCGCGAGGGTGGAGATCGGGTCCAGGGCCGAGCAGGGCTCGTCCATCAGCAGCACGTCGGGGGAGACGGCGATCGCGCGCGCGATGCACAGACGCTGCTGCTGGCCGCCCGAGAGCCCGGAGCCGGGGAGGTTCAGGCGGTCCTTCACCTCTTCCCAGAGGTTCGCGCCCTTCAGCGACTTCTCGACCAGGTCGTCGCCGTCGCTCTTGGAGAGGCGCTTGTTGTTCAGGCGCACCCCCGCGAGCACGTTGTCGCGGATCGACATGGTCGGGAACGGGTTCGCCCGCTGGAAGACCATGCCCACCTGCCGGCGCACGAGCACCGGGTCGACGCCGGGGGCGTAGAGGTCGTTGCCGTCGATCAGCACCTCGCCCTTGACGTGGGCGCCGGGGATGACCTCGTGCATGCGGTTGAGCGTGCGGAGGAAGGTCGACTTGCCGCAGCCCGACGGGCCGATGAACGCGGTGACGGTCCGCGGCTCGATGTTGATGTTGACGCCTTCGACGGCGAGGAAGTCGCTGTAGTAGACGTTGAGGTCGTTGACTTCGATGCGCTTGGACACTGTTGATCCTTTTTCGTTGTGCGTTTCGGGCTTCGTTGTGCGTTCGGGATGCGCGCCGGCGGGCGGTGGGTTACCGCGAGCCCTTGGGCGCGAACACCCGGGCGACGATGCGGGCGATGAGGTTCAGGATGACCACGAGGATCACCAGGAGCAGCGCCGCACCCCAGGCCGAGGCGTTCGAGGCCGCGATGTCCTGGCCCGGGAACTTGTACCCGGTGTACGCCATGACGGGCAGCGTCTGCATCGGACCCTCGAACGGGTTGGAGTTGAAGTTGTCGGTGAAGCTCGCGGCCATGAAGATCGGTGCGGTCTCGCCGATCACGCGGGCGATGGCGAGCATGACGCCGGTCACGATCCCCGCGATGGCGGTCGGCAGCACGATCTTGGTGATGGTGCTGAACTTCGACACCCCGAGGGCGTAGGAGGCCTCGCGCAGGTCGCCGGGGACAAGGCGCAGCATCTCCTCGCAGGAGCGGACGACGATCGGGATCATGAGCACCGAGAGGGCGACCGAGGCCGAGAAGCCGCTGAAGGCCTTCGGGCCGACGATGAGCGAGAACAGCGAGAAGGCGAACAGACCGGCGACGATCGACGGGATGCCCGTCATCACGTCGACCAGGAAGGTGACCGTCCGCGCCATCCACTGCTTGGGCTGCGCGTACTCGACCAGGTAGATCGCGGTCAGGATGCCGATCGGGATCGAGATGAGGGCCGCGATGCCGGTGATGATCAGCGTGCCGACGATGGCCTGCCAGGCGCCGACCTTCGTCGTCACCTCGAGCGTGTCGGGGTCGAAGACCGAGCCGGAGGTCTGGGTGATGAAGTCCCAGCTGATCGAGCCGATGCCGTTGCTGATCACCGTGATGAGGGTCGAGATCAGCGGAGCGAGCGCGAGGAGGAACGCGACCGTGACCAGCCCCCGGATGACCCGGTCGGTCGCCTTGCGGCGGTTCTCGACCACCGAGGAGAGGATGCCGAGGGCGATCAGGTAGATCACCGCGGTCAGCACGAGCCAGCCCGCGATGTTGAAGCCCATCAGCAGCAGGATGACCGCCGAGAGCACGAGGGACGATCCGAGCACGTACCACTCGACGAAGCGGGGGAGCTGGCCCGAGGTCAGCGCGTTCCCGATCGGGGCGACCGGACGGGGGGTGGGGGTGATGGTGGCGCTCACGCGTCGTCTCCCTGTCGCTTCTCGGTGCTGTTCGCCGGGCGGTCGTCGGGGGTGAACGGACCGGAGACGCCCGCATCCGCTTCTTCGGCGTCGATCTCGGGTTCGGCCAGGTCGGCGCCCTCGGTGTGGTCGGCGGCGGCTTTGCGGGCGAGCACGTCGTCGACGGCGAGCACCGTGCTCGGATCCGACGGCGGCAGTTCGGCCAGCATCTTCGAGCGCTTGCGCTTGACACCCGCGCCGGCGCGCCCGGCGATCACGCGGGCGAGCATGTTGACCACCAGCGAGATGACGAACAGCAGCAGGCCCGTGCCGATCAGCGCCTCGCGCTGGAGCGTGGTGGCGATGGGGAAGTTCAGGGCGATGTTGGCGGCGATGGTCTGCGAGTTCTCACCCTCGGTGAGCATCCGGACCGAGACCAGGATGGCGGGGGAGATGATCAGCGCGATGGCCATCGTCTCGCCGAGCGCGCGGCCGAGGCCGAGCAGGGTGGCGCTGATGACGCCGGAGCGGCCGTAGGGGAAGACGGCCATCTTGATCATCTCCCACTTCGTGGCGCCGAGCGCCAGAGCGGCTTCTTCGTGCAGCCGCGGCGTCTGCAGGAAGATCTCGCGGGAGATGGAGGTGATGATCGGCAGGATCATGACGGCGAGCACGACGCCGCCGGCCAGGATCGTGGAGCCGGTGGTCGAGACCTGGCCGCCGAAGAGCGGGATCCAGCCGAGGTAGGTGTTCAGCCAGTCGGAGAGCGGCAGCAGGAAGGGGCGGATCACGATGATGCCCCAGAGGCCGAAGACGATGGAGGGCACCGCGGCCAGCAGGTCGACGAGGTAGCCCAGGATGCCGGCGAGGCGGCGCGGCGCGTAGTGCGAGATGAACAGCGCGATGCCGATGGCGATCGGGGCGCCGATGACCAGGGCGATCGCCGCGGAGAACAGGGTTCCCCAGATCAGCGGGCCGACGTAGGTCCAGAAGTTGGCGTACCCGGCGGTCGGACCTTCGTTGAGGTCGGAGTTGCTGGGCCAGTCGGCCATGATCGCGGGGATGGCCTGGATGATCAGGAACAGGGCGACGCCGGCCAGGATCACCATGATCGAGGCGGCGGAGGCGGTGGAGAGCCCGAGGAAGATGCGGTCGGCCGGGCGGGCCTTCGCACGCGGCGGCCGGGACCCCTTCGAAGAGGGGCCTCGGCCGCCGGGCGCGGATGCCGGTCCGGTCGCCGTCAGGTCGTCCGCACGAGTGGGCCTCGCGGCGGATTGAACTGCTGTGTTGTCGCTCACTTCACTCTTTCTCGAGGGTTTCGGTGTGGACGAGCCTGACGGCGGATCTGACGGGTGGTGCGGTATTGCTGTGGTGCGGGTGACGCGGTGTTACTTGACGAGCTCGAGGCTGGTCTGGATCTGCTCGAGCATGTCGGCCGGGATCGGAGCCGAGCCCGCGTTCTTGACGGCGATCTGCTGGCCCTGGTCGCTCGCGACGTAGCTGACGAACGCCTTGGTGAGCTCGCCCTGCTTCTCGTCGGCGAAGGTCGTGCAGACGATCTGGTACGAGATGAGCGGGATCGGGTACGCGTCGGCGTCGGTGATCTTGGTGTAGTCGATCTTCTGCGCGAGGTCGCCCTTCACGCCGGAGTCCTGCGTCGCCGCGGCTTCGGTGAAGGCGGCCGAGGCGCCCTCGGCGCTGAACGGCACGAAGTCCGTGCCGGTGCCGACCTGGATGTTGGCCGAGGTCAGGTCGCCGATGGCGCTGTGGTCGGCGTAGCCGATCGTGCCGTCGCCGGCCTTGACGGTGTTCACGACACCCGAGCCACCCTGCTGGGCGCTCGACCCGGCGATCGGCCAGGCGTTGCCGGGCGCGTTCGTCCAGATGCTGGGCTGCGTCTGGCTGAGGTAGTTGGTGAAGTTGGTCGTGGTGCCGGATCCGTCGGAACGGGTGACCGTGGTGATCGCCGTCGCGGGCAGGGTCACGCCGGGGTTGTCCGCGGCGATGGCCGGGTCGTTCCAGGTGGTGATCTGCAGCGAGAAGATCTTCGCGATGGTGGCCGAGGAGAGGTTGAGGTCCTTGACACCGGCGAGGTTGTAGATGACCGCCACACCGTCGAGGTAGACGGGGAGGTTCAGCGCGCCGCCGGGGCCGCAGATGGTCTGCGCGGAGGTCTGCTGGTCGGCCTTCAGGGGCGAGTCCGAGCCCGCGAAGTCGTAGCTGCCGGCGAGCCAGTTGGTGACGCCACCGCCCGAGCCCTGCGACTTGTCGTAGTTGATGGTGACGCCCTTGGCCTGGGCGGTGAAGGCGGTGATCCAGGCGGCCTCGGCGTTGGCCTGAGCGCTGGAGCCACCGGCGGTGATGGTGCCGGAGAGCGACGCGAAGTCGATGGACGGAGCGGTGCTCGACGGGGATGCCGCGTCGGTGCTTCCGCTGCCGGTGGTGCTGCTTCCCGAGCAAGCGGTCAGAGCCAGGGCGGTCGCGAGGGCGAGAGTGCCCACCGCTGCCACGTTCTTGAGCTTCACTGTGTTCCCTTCGAATTGGGTGTTTCCGACGCGGCCGCAGTGAAAGGTCGAGTCATCGAGACGGGCGCGCGCGGGTCGGGTCGGTGCTGACCCGTGAGAGACACTAGGTGCGGCGTTTGACCAGTCACCCGCACGAAGGTGAACGAGAGGTTAACGGCACGGGTCGAACGGCGACGGATGCGACTCAGGAGTGCGGCGTGTGCGTCTCGATCGCGATGATCCCGGAGCCCGGCCGATCGACCGAGAGGTGAAGGACGGAGAAACCCGCGACGGGCAGGTCGCCGGCGCGGGAGACCGTGACGGCGGGAGCCGTGCCGGTCGCCAGGGCGACCTCGCGCACGATGTCGGGCAGTACCGGGCCGTGGCTGCAGAGCACTGCCGTGACGCGCTTGCGCACGCGCTTGCCGACGACCTCGCGGATGTCGCTGCGGGCCGCCTCGTAGGCGTCCTGGCTGATCAGCTCGGTCTGCTTGACCGGCAGCTGGAGGGCCTTCGAGAGCGGCTCGACGGTCTGGCGGCAGCGCACGGCGGTGCTCGAGACGATCTTCTCGATGCCGAAGGCGCGGAGGGAGGGCACGATCGACTTCGCCTCGCCTCGTCCGCGCTCGGTGAGGGTGCGGGCGGCGTCGGGGCCGTCGAACTGGTACGGGGGCACCGCCTTGGCGTGGCGGAGCGCGATGATCGCGAATGTGCGGGTCACGCCCTCGTCGACCAGCATCCGGAACCGCTCGACGATCACCGCGTCGCGCTCGTAGGTGAGCGCGCCCGCCGCCTTCTTCAGCGGCATCCACTCCAGGGCGGCCACCTCGTCGTTCGGCAGGAAGGTGGAGGCCAGGATCGCCTCGTCGGTCGCCTCGGCGGCCCAGTAGTGCACGACCTTCTCACGGCCGTTGGGCATGGTGTAGTTCGTGACGCCGAGCGGCACACCGAGCGTGACGGAGAGCCCCGTCTCCTCGGCGATCTCGCGCACCGCGGTCTGCGGCAGCGTCTCACCCGGGTCGACCTTGCCCTTGGGTAGGGAGATGTCGCGGTGGGCCGCGCGGTGGATGACGAGCACCTTGATCTTGCCGTCGACCACCCGCCAGCAGACCGCTCCGGCCGCGAAGACCGTCACCGCGTGGTGCCCGGGCGCTTGCGGCGGCTGATCTGCTGCATCAGCTCGTCCTGCATGTCGATCAGCGGAGCGCCGTGGGAGTCGACGTCGTGCCTGGTCCAGACACCGTCGGCGTCGAGGGCCCAGCTGGAGACCTTGTCGCTCATCGCGAGCTCGAACAGGTTGTCGATCTCCTTCAGATGGTCGGGGTCGACCAGGCGCACCAGGGCCTCGACACGGCGGTCGAGGTTGCGGTGCATCATGTCGGCGCTGCCGATGTACACCTGCGGATCGCCGTCGTTGACGAAGGAGAACACGCGCGAGTGCTCGAGGTAGCGGCCGAGGATCGAGCGCACGCGGATGTTCTCGCTCAGCCCCTCCTGCCCCGGCTTCAGCGAGCAGATGCCGCGCACCCAGATGTCGATCGGCACACCGGCCTGGCTCGCCCGGTACAGCCCGTCGATGATCGCCTCGTCGACGATCGAGTTGAGCTTGATCTGGATGCCCGAGGGCAGCCCCTTCTTCGCGTTCTCGGCCTCGGTGTTGATGCGCTTGAGCAGGCCCTTGCGCAGGTGCAGCGGGGCCACCAGCAGGCGCTTGAACTTCTTCTCGATCGCGTACCCGGAGAGCTCGTTGAACAGGCGGGTGAGGTCTTTGCCGACCTGGTCGTCGGCGGTCAGCAGGCCCAGGTCTTCGTAGATGCGCGAGGTCTTCGGGTTGTAGTTGCCGGTGCCGATGTGGCTGTAGCTCTTCAGCCGGCCCTTCTCCTGACGGATGACCAGGGCGAGCTTGCAGTGGGTCTTCAGGCCCACGAGCCCGTAGACCACGTGCACGCCGGCCTTCTCGAGCTTGCGGGCCCAGGAGATGTTCGCCTGCTCGTCGAAGCGCGCCTTGATCTCGACCAGCGCGAGCACCTGCTTGCCGGCCTCGGCCGCGTCGATCAGCGCCTCGACGATGGGGGAGTCGCCGCTGGTGCGGTAGAGCGTCTGCTTGATCGCGAGCACGTGCGGGTCGGCGGCGGCCTGCTCGAGGAAGGCCTGCACGCTGGTGGCGAACGACTCGTAGGGGTGATGCAGCAGCACGTCGCCGCGCGAGATCGCCTTGAAGATGTCGGGCTTCGCGTTGGGCTCCGGCGGCAGCAGGGCCGCGGCCGTGGTGGGCACGTGCTTGGGGTACTTGAGGTCTGGCCGCGGGATGCGCGTGAGGTCGAACAGGCCGCCCAGGTCGAGCGGCGACGGCAGCATGTACACCTCCTGGTCGGTGATGTCGAGCTCGCGCACGATCAGGTCGAGCGTGACCTGATCCATGTCGTCGCTGATCTCGAGCCGGATCGGCGGGCCGAAGCGGCGGCGCAGCAGCTCCTTCTCCAGGGCCTGAAGGAGGTTCTCGGTCTCGTCCTCCTCGACCTCGACGTCTTCGTTGCGGGTGACGCGGAAGACGTGGTGCTCGACGATCTCCATGCCCGGGAACAGGTCGCTCAGGTGGTTCGCGATCAGGTCTTCGAGGGTGATGAACCGCAGCTCGTCGGGCGTCTCGCGCTGGTCGACGCGGATGAAGCGGTTGAGCACCTGCGGCACCTTCAGGCGCGCGAACTCCTCTTTGCCCGTCTTGGAGTTGCGCACGCGCACCGAGAGGTTGAGCGAGAGGCCCGAGATGTAGGGGAAGGGATGCGCGGGGTCGACCGCGAGCGGCATCAGCACGGGGAAGATCTGGCTCGAGAAGATCTCGTGCAGGTTCTCGCGGTCGGCGTCGTCGAGCTCGTCCCAGGTGATGATCCGGATGCCGGCGTCGGCGAGGGCGGGGCTGACCAGGTCCTTCCACGCCAGCGCGTGCCGCATCTGCAGCTCGTGGGCCTTGGTCGAGATGTCGGCCAGCACGTCGGTGGGGCGGCGGCCCACGTTGGTGGGCACGGCCAGGTCGGTGAGGATGCGGCGCTTCAGCCCCGCGACCCGCACCATGAAGAACTCGTCGAGGTTCGACGCGAAGATCGCGAGGAAGTTCGCCCGCTCGAGCACAGGGAGCGTCGGGTCTTCGGCGAGCTCGAGCACGCGCGTGTTGAACGCCAGCCAGCTGAGCTCGCGGTCGAGGTAGCGGCCTTCGGGCAGCGGGTCGGAGCTGTCCACCGGCTCCAGCTCGTCGTAATCGTCGTCGAAGTCGGTGACGATGCCGGCGTCGAGCGAGATCATGTCGTCGTCCATGCAGACATCATGTCACTCACGGGTGTCCGACGAGGATCCCCTGTGGATGAGATAACCTCAGATCAGCTTTGTGGAGGGGGCGAGCGGATGCGCCGTGTGCAGTGTCCGCGCATGGTGCGTCGGTGCTCTGGTGACGAGAGCGTGCGGTTGTTACACCTGAACCGTGTCCTCCGTCCTCTCCGCCGCCGCTCGCGAACTGGGTTTCCGCATCCGTGAGGAGCGACTGCGCTTCGCGATCAGCCAGATGGAACTCGCCGACCTCGCCGCCCTGCACTTCACCAACCTCGGCAAGATCGAGCGCGGTCAGGCGAACCCCTCGCTGCACACGCTGCTCCGAATCGCGGCGGCGCTCGACATCGACCCCTCGGTGCTGGTCGACGGCCTCGGCGCCGACCTGCTGCCCGATCGCTCCCGGCGCGTGACGGTGGCCGACGTGGTGCGGGCGCAGCAGGGCCGCCCTTCCGGGGCCGAGGCCGGCGCTGGCACCGGGGCCGGCCCGGCAGCCTGAGCGGTGGCGCCCGTCAGTGGCGGCGCCCGTCGGCGGTGGCGCCCGTGAGTGGCGGCCGAAGGCTCAGCGGCGTCGCAACGGGCTGCGCTGCAGGTACTGCACGTCGATCGTGTGCTCGGTGAACCCGAGCGACCGGTAGAGGGCGACCGCGCGCTCGTTGTCGGCGTCGACGAACAGAGCCGCCTGCCGGCATCCTCGTTCCACCAGCCGGGCGAGGCCCCGGTTCATCAGCGTGCGCCCGAGGCCCTGCCCCGCGTGCCCCTCCTCGACGCCGACCACGTAGATCTCGCCCACCCGGTCGTCGTCGGGCTCGATCTTCAGCCAGTTGTAGCCGATCATCCGCCCCGCGTCGTCGCGGAGCAGCAGGAAGTCGCCCGGCTCGAACCAGGGCTCCGACATCCGGAACCGGAGGTCGTCGGCGGTCAGCCCGCCCTGCTCGTCGTGCTCGGCGAAGATACGGGCGTTCAGCGCCACCCACTCGTCGACGTCGGCGCCGCCCTGGAACACCCCGATCGAGAACCCGGGCGGCAGCTCGCCGCCCCCGGCCGTCTCGACCAGCTCGCGGCGCAGCTGCAGCAGCGTGCGCACCGCGTCGAAGCGGTGGCTGGCGGCGAGGCGCCGGCTCGCGGGATGATCGCCGTGCGCCCAGGCCCGCAGGGGGCCGTCGGAGTTGTTGGCCAGCACGATCTCCAGCAGCTGGCGGCCGAGCCCCTCCTCGCGCCACTCGGGATCGATCACGAACTCGAGCTCGCCCTGGCCGACGACGGCGGCCCCGACGACCGTGCCCGTGCCCGGCCCGCCGCGCTCGGCGAGCAGCAGCGATCGTGCGCCCTTGCCGATGTCGACCAGCGCCTGGTCGTTGAAGGGCTGCTGCCCGTCGACCAGAGCGGCGCGGGCCATCAGCCGGAGGAAGGGCTCGCGCCCGTCGTCGGGATTACTGACCGAGAGAGTGAGCGAGTCGCTCATTGTCGTCCTCGAAGAAGTTGAAGCGGTACCCCACGTTGCGAACGGTGCCGATCAGGGATTCGAGGTCGCCGAGCTTGGCGCGGAGCCGCCGCACGTGGACGTCGACCGTGCGGGTGCCGCCGAAGTAGTCGTAGCCCCAGACCTCGCTGAGCAGCTGCTCGCGGGTGAAGACCCGCGAGGGGTGCATCGCGAAGAAGCGGAGCAGCTCGAACTCCTTGAAGGTGAGGTCGAGCGGGCGCCCGTGCACGCGGGCCGAGTAGCTGGCCTCGTCGATCACGACGCCGGAGGCCTGGATCTTCGAGGTCGACTGATCCTGCACCTGACGGCCGATGGCCAGCCGGATGCGGGTGTCGACCTCCGCGGGCCCGGCCGACTCGAGCACGACGTCGGCCGCACCCCACTCGGCGCTGACCGCGGTCAGACCGCCCTCGGTGAGGATCAGGACCACGGGGACGCCGATCCCGGTCGTGCTGAGGATCTTGCAGAGCGAGCGCGCGGAGGCGAGGTCGTGGCGGGCGTCGACGAAGATCAGGTCGCTGTTCGGGGTGTTCACGAGCTGCGACGGCTCAGCCGGGATCTGACGGGTGCGGTGGCTCAACAGCGAGAGTGCGGGCAACACCTCGCGGTCGACCGCAGAGGTCAGGATCAACAACTGCGCCACGTAAGATCCTCCAGAGAACGCCTGCGGTACATACTATCGGGCAGAATGGCGGGTATGAGTCTGCTCATGAGAAGCGTAGTCCCGGTCTGGATCCTGTCGATCCTCGCCGTGATCGCCGTGGGCGTCTTCGTCTCGCCCAACTACTACCTCCTCTTCCTGCCGCTCGTTCTCGGTCTCGCCCTCGTCGTGACCTTCGGCATCCAACTGGTCGTTCCGGTGCGCAAGGGCTTCGTCGACCGGGTCTCGGCCAGCCTCGGCGGAGCCGTGCTGGTGCTCGCGATCGCCACCGTCGTGCTCGCCCCTCTGGCCTTCTCGGCAGGCGCTAAGCTTTAAGGCATGTCCTACGTAGCGCTCGAACTCCTGTTCATCGGCCTCCTCGGGCTCGCGAGCCTCGGCATCGCGTGGACGGCGGGCATCGTCGTCTATAAGCTCTTCCGCGGCCAGCGCTGACGCCGGCCCCGCAGACGCGAGCGACGTCACGATGATCGAGATCCCCACGGGCCTCCCCTCCGAGCTCGTCCCGCTGTCCTGGCTGATCGGCGTCTGGGAGGGCACCGGCGTCATCGACTACGCCGTCGGCGAAGAGCGCGTCTCGCGCGAGTTCGGCCAGCGCATCAGCTTCAGTCACGACGGCCTGCCGTACCTCAACTACAGCTCGTACACCTGGCTGCTCGGCGACGACCCCGGGCCCGAGATGCCCTCGCTCGCCGACCAGGTCGAGCCGGATGCGACCGTGCAGCCGGATCCGGATGCGCCGGCCCCCGAGTCCGACGCCCTCGAACCCGTCGCGACCCCGCTGGTCGCCGAGACCGGCTTCTGGCGCCTCAGCCGCCAGCACATCGAGGGCGACGTCGGCCCCGGCATGCTGCCCGGCGTCGGCGCCCGTCCGTTCAACACCGCCCAGTCGGTGGAGACGCTCCGCAACTCGGCCGAGGGCTTCGACATCGAGGTCTCGATCGTGCATCCCACCGGCATCAGCGAGCTCTACCTCGGCCAGGTCAAGGGCCCGCGGATCGACCTCGCGACCGACGCGGTGGTGCGCTCCCGCTCAGCCAAGGAGTACACCGGGGCCACCCGCATCTACGGGCTGGTCGAGAACCACCTGCTCTGGGCCTGGGACATCGCGGCCCTCGGCCAGGAGCTGCGCACCCACGCCTCCGCCCGGCTCGCGAAGGTCGACTGACCGTGGCGGGCACGCCCACGCCGTTCCTCGCGCTCCCGGCGGCCGTGGCCGCCGCCGCTCCCGACGAGGGCGTCGCCGCGCACTACGGCAACCCGCTCGGTGAGCAGCGCGCCCTCGAGGCCGGCCGCAGCGGGCGGCCCTCCGGCGCCCCCGCCGTGGTGGACCTCTCGAATCGCGGAGTGATCTCGGTGACCGGGCCCGACCGCCTGTCGTGGCTTGACTCGGTGACCAGCCAGAGCATCCGCGACCTCGCCCCCGGAGCCTCGGCCGAGACCCTGCTGCTCTCGGCGAACGGCCGGATCGAGCACGCCATCCGGGTGCTCGACGACGGCGAGAGCGCCTGGCTGCTGGTCGACGGCGCCGAGACGGAGGCCCTCGAGCAGTGGCTGCAGCGGATGCGGTTCATGCTCCGCGTCGAGATCGCCGACCGCACCGCCGAGTTCGCGACGATCGGCTGGCTCGCCGCCTCCGCCGACGCCGAGGCCCCGGCGGCACTCGCCGCGGTCGTGGCCGACGGCAACGGACACGCGCTCACCTGGAGCGACCCGTGGCCAGAGGTCCTGACCGGGGGCGTGCAGTACGCCCTGGTCGAGACCCACCCCGGTGCCGACTGGTGGTGGCGCGAGAGCCTGGTGCCGCGTGCCGAGCTGGGCCGGCTGGCCGACTCCGTCGTCGCCGGCGAGCTGACCGCGGCCGGCGTGCTCGCCGCCGAGGCCCTCCGCATCGCCGCCTGGCGGCCGCGGCTGGCCACCGAGGTCGACGAGCGCTCGATCCCGCACGAGCTCGACTGGATGCGGTCGGCCGTGCACCTGGCCAAGGGCTGCTACCGCGGCCAGGAGACCGTCGCGAAGGTGCACAACCTGGGTCACCCGCCGCGCCGCCTGGTCTTCCTGCACCTCGACGGGTCGGATGCGGTGCTCCCCGCCGTGGGCGACCCCGTCTTCGATGCGGGCCCCGAGGGTGCCCCGATCGACACGACCGGGCTCGACGAGGAGGCCGCGGTCGGTCGGGTGACCTCAGTCGGCATCCATCACGAGTGGGGGCCGGTCGCGCTCGCGGTGGTCCGCCGCCAGCTCCCCGCCGACAGCTCGGTCGCCGTGCGCACCTCGGACGGCACGGTCGCCGCGGCCGTCGAGCAGATCGTCGCGCCCGACGCGGGCGCCGCGGTCGCGCGTCCGCGCCTTCCCCGGCTCGGCGCCCGGTCGCGCTAGTGCCGGCGCGACCGCGGGTCCGGCCGCATGCGCGCTGCCGGCCGCGGCCCCTGCCGTGACCCTCGTGCCGGCCAGCGACGACCGGCCCACCCCCGGCCGCCGCCTCGGCGTCGCGGTGCGTGCGTCGTGGGATCGCACCATCGGCAGCGCCCCCGCCGTGCTGCAGCTCGTCGTCGCGGTCACGATCGCCTACCTCCTGACCCACTACCTCCTCGGCCACCAGTACCCCATCGCGGCGGTGACCGTCACGCTCTCCAGCCTCGGGCTGGTGCTGGATGCCCGACCCCGCCGGGTGCTCGAGACCGCGCTCGCGATGACGATCGGCATCGCGCTCAGCGAGGTCATCCTGATCGCGGTCGGTCAGGGCGTCTGGCAGTTCGCCCTCACCATCCTGGTGTCGCTGACCGTCGCCCGGGCGCTCTCCTCGGTGCCGGGGCTCCCCATCCTCGCCGCCGTGCAGGCCGCCCTGGTCTCGCTCATGCCGGTGCCACCCGGCGGCCCCTTCACCCGGTCGGCGGATGCGGTGGTCGGCGGCCTGGTCGCGATCGCGTGCACGGCCCTGCTCCCGCGCGACCCCCGGCGCGCGGCGCGGCGGGAGGCGCTGAAGTTCTTCTCGGCCTTCACCGGCATCCTGGCCTCGCTGGTCACGGTGCTCCGGATCGGCGACCACGCCACGGCCGAGATCGTGCTGAGCCGGGCCCGCGGCACCCAGGCCCTGATCGAGCAGTGGCGCGGGTCGCTCGACTCGGCCGTGGCGATCGCCCGCATCTCGCCGTTCCTCCGCCGTCGCCTGCCCGAACTGCTGGAGCAGCAGCGGATGCAGCTGCACATGGACCACGCCACCCGCAACCTGCGCGTGATCTCGCGGCGGATCAGCGTGCTGCCCGGCGACCGCCCGCGCCCGGAGCTGGCCGAGCTGATCGCGTCGCTGCAGAGCGCCGCCTCGATGCTCGCCCAGAGCATCGACCGCCCGGGGCTGCGGCCCGTCGTGCGCCAGAGCCTCGTGCTGATCGCGATCACCCTCGATCCCCGCACCTTCCTGCGCGGCGAGCCCTTCTCCGAGTCGGCCCTCGTGGTGTCGATCCGCCCCCTCGTGCTCGATCTGCTCGTGGCCAGCGGCATGCCCCTGGAGGAGGCGCGCCGAACCCTGCCCGACATCACCACGTGAGAGTCGCGGATTGGGTACCGTAGAGCCATGAAGATGCGAAAGCTTGCTCCTGTCACCGTCGTCGCCGCTGCCTTCGCCTTCGCGCTGGCCGGATGCACCGTGACCGGCCCCACCGAGAACTTCTCCGGCCTCCCCGACGAGGAGCAGATCGTCAACTCCTCCCCGGGCGGCGAGGCCGCCGCGGTGCAGGCCTTCTGGCTGCACGAGGGCTCGCAGATCGGCGTCGCCATCTCCGGCAGCTCGACCTGCCCGGTCATCGGCTCCGACATCAAGGTCGTCGAGCCCGAGAACCAGGGCAACACCGTCGAGATCGTCACGGTGCCGATCGACGGAGACGCGATCTGCACCATGGACTTCGTGCCGCACACCTCCGTCTTCTGGACCCCGGCGAACGTCACCACCACCCAGGAGCTCACCGTCATGGTCGAGGGTCAGAAGGTCCTGCTCCCCGTCAAGTGATGGCCGGGGCGACCTCCGCCCACGGCACGGTCAGCTCGCCGAGCCGTCGACGTCGCTGCGGGGTGCGGATGCTCCAGCCCGACGCCGTGAGCGCGTCGAGCGTCGCCAGCCACCGCTGCACCGGGCCGTAGGTCTGCAGGGCGGCGTTGTGCTGCCAGAACCGGTCGAGGTCGCCGAGCAGCCGATGGATCCGCTCGCCGGGCACGTTGCGGTGGATGAGCGCCTTCGGCAACCGCTCGGCGACGATCGACGGATGCTCCAGGTCGGTCAGCCGCAACGAGATCGAGAAGCTCACCGGCCCCACCGGGTCGAGGGTGACCCAGCTCGACACCCGGCCGACCTCGTTGCAGGTGCCCTCCACGAGCATCCCGCCCGACTGCAGGCGGCCGCGCATCAGCTCCCAGGCGCCCGCGACCGCGCTCTCGTCGTACTGCCGCAGGACGTTGAAGGCGCGGATCACCGCGGCCCGGCGGGAGGCGGGGCCCGGAAGCGGCACCTCGAACCCGCCGACCGCGAAGTCGACCGAGGCGTCCCGCGCGAAGGGGGTGCGGCCGTCGCGCACATCCTTCAGCTGGGCGGTCGCCGTGGCCACCCGTTCCGGGGCGATCTCCAGCCCCCGGACGTGCACGTCGGGCCGCACGCGCGCGAGCCGTGTCTGCAGCTCGAAGGCGGTGACGCCGCTCGCCCCGTAGCCGAGGTCGACCACGAGGGGATCGTCGGTGCGCCGCAGCACCGGCAGGGTCTGGATGAAGCGGTCGACCCGGCGCAGGCGGTTGGTGTTCGTGGTTCCCCGCGTGACGGCACCGATCGGCATGAGCCCATCAAATCACGCGGGCGCCGCCGAATAGGATGAGAGCATGCCTACTGAGCCTTACACCCTCATCCTGTTGCGCCACGGCAACAGCGACTGGAACCAGAAGAACCTCTTCACCGGCTGGGTCGACGTCCCGCTGTCGGATCAGGGCGTCGCCGAGGCCAAGCGCGCCGGCGAGCTGCTCGCCGAGTCGGGCCTGCTGCCGGACATCCTGTACACGTCGCGGCTGAGCCGCGCGATCCAGACCGCGAACCTCGCGCTCGCCGAGGCCGACCGCGCCTGGATCGACGTCAAGCGCTCCTGGCGCCTCAACGAGCGCCACTACGGCGCCCTCCAGGGCAAGGACAAGGCGCAGACGCTCGCCGAGTACGGCCCCGAGCAGTTCCAGATCTGGCGCCGCTCCTTCGACGTGCCGCCGCCCCCCATCGCCGACGACGACCCGTACTCGCAGGTCGGCGACCCGCGCTACGCCGACCTCGGCGACGCGGTGCCCCGCACCGAGTGCCTGAAAGACGTCATCGACCGGATGCTGCCCTACTGGGAGTCCGACATCACCGGTGACCTCGCGCTCGGCAAGACCGTGCTCGTGACCGCCCACGGCAACTCGCTCCGCGCGCTGGTCAAGCACCTCGACGGCATCTCGGACGACGACATCGCCGAGCTCAACATCCCCACCGGCATCCCGCTGGTCTACCGCCTCGACGAGTCCTTCGTGCCGGTCGGCCCGGGGGAGTACCTCGACCCCGAGGCCGCCGCCGCCGGTGCGGCCGCGGTCGCCGCCCAGGGCAAGAAGTAGCCGTCCGGCCACACGAAGAAGCCCCGGTCCGCGTGAGCGGCCGGGGCTTCTTCGTCTGTCAGGGGCTCCGCCGGTGAACAGCGGATGAACGGGGCCGCTAGTTGATGCCGGACGCCGGCCACTCGCCGGTCGCCAGGTACTGCACCTTCTTGGCGATCGAGACCGCGTGGTCGGCGAAGCGCTCGTGGTAGCGGCTCGCGAGCGTGACGTCGACCGTGTCGACGGCCTCGCCCTTCCAGTGCGAGCCGAGCACGGCGTCGAAGACGCTGACGTGCAGCTCGTCGATGCGGTCGTCGTCGTTGCGCATCTCGTCGGCGAGGGCGACGTCCTCGGTCTGCAGCAGCACGGTGAGCTTCTTGGCGATCTCGACGTCAAGACGCCCCATCTCGGCGAAGGTCTGGCGCAGGCTCTTCTTCACGACCTTGTCGGGGTAGCGGTACCGGGCCAGCTGGGCGATGTGCTCGGCGATGTCGCCCATCCGCTCGAGGGAGGAGCTCACGCGCAGCGCGGTCACGACGATCCGCAGGTCGCGGGCGACGGGCTGCTGCAGCGCGAGGATGCTGATGGCCAGCTCGTCCAGGCTCGAGGCGAGCGCGTCGATCTTCGGGTCCTCGGCGATGACCTGCTCGGCCAGGGCCACGTTCGACTCGTTGAACGCGGCGGTCGCGTTCGTGATCGCCGCGGTCACGAGCTCGGAGATCTCGACGAGACGCTCCTGCACCTCACGCAGCTCTTGCTGGAATACCTCACGCATGCGTGTGGGTCCTTTCTTGGATACGGCGGACACGTCCGGATGGAGCACACGTGCGCGCGGCGGCACCGCCGCGATCGGCGAGGCGACGGCTCCATCCTCCCGGGGACAGGTTAACGCGAGGTGCCGGACAGTTGAACACTCGTGGAAACGACCGCTGAACGGCCGGATACGCGGATTGCCGCCCCAGGGGACTCACTAGTGTAGTTGCTATGGAAACAGGCTGGTTGGTGCTGTTCTCCGTGGTACTCGGCCTCGTCGTCGGGGCCGGATTCGTCATCCTGCTCCATGTGGCTGAACGCCGGGGAAACAATGCGGTCACCGTCGCATCCAACGCTGTTCCCGACGGAGTCGACCAGGTGATCGACGCCCTCGACTTCGCGGGGCTCGTGCTGGATCCGTCGAACAACGTCGTCAAGGCGTCCGAGATGGCCTACACCTACGGTCTGGTCGCCAACGGGCTCCTGGTGCACGCGGAGGTCGCCGAGATCGTCGCCCTCGTGCGGTCGACGGGGGAGTCGGAGAACCAGGAGGTCACGCTCGCGCGCGGCCCGTTCGGTGAGGCCAGCATCCATCTCGACGTGCAGGTCGCCCGGCTGGGCAGCCGCTACGTGCTCGTGCTCGCCGAGGACCGCACCGACGCGTACCGGCTCGAAGAGGTGCGCCGCGACTTCATCGCGAACATCTCGCACGAGCTGAAGACCCCGATCGGCGCGATCGCGCTGCTCGCCGAAGCGCTCGAGCCGGCCTCCGACGACCCGGACCAGGTGCGGCGCTTCGCGAAGCGGATGGGGCAGGAGGCGACGCGGCTGGCCCAGATCACCCGCGAGATCATCGAGCTCTCCCGGCTGCAGGCCACCGACATCCTGGCCACCGCGAAGCAGGTCGACATCGACACCGTGGTCTCGTCGGCCGTCGACCAGAACCGCGTCGTCGCGGATGCGCACGGCATGACCCTCGCGGTCGGCGGCCAGAAGCGCGTGTCGGTCTCCGGCGACGAGACCCTGCTGACGCTCGCGGTCAACAACCTCGTGGCCAACGCGATCCAGTACTCGCCGGACGGCTCCCGGATCGGGATCGGGGTGCATCACGACGAGGGCGTCGTCGAGCTCGTGGTCACCGACCAGGGCATCGGCATCCCCGAGGAGGACCTCCCGCGCGTGTTCGAGCGGTTCTTCCGCGTCGATCAGGCGCGGTCGCGCAACACCGGGGGCACCGGCCTCGGGTTGAGCATCGTGAAGCACGTCGTGCAGAACCACGGCGGAGACATCCGTGCCTGGTCCCAGATCGGGCAGGGCTCCACATTCACCATCCGGCTGCCCGAGGCGTCACAGGCGCCCAAGGCCGCCTCGCAAGGAGAGAGACGATGACCCACATCCTGCTGGTCGAGGACGAGGCCGCGCTCAGCGAGCCGTTGAGCTACCTGCTGCGCCGCGAGGGCTACGGCGTCACCGTCGCGCCCGACGGGCCGAGCGCCATCAGCGAGTTCGACCGGGGCGGGGTCGACATCATCCTGCTCGACCTGATGATCCCGGGCATCCCGGGCACCGAGGTCTGCCGCGAGATCCGCACCCGGTCGTCGGTGCCGATCATCATGCTCACCGCGAAGGACTCCGAGATCGACATCGTCGTGGGGCTCGAGCTGGGCGCCGACGACTACGTCACGAAGCCGTACTCGACGCGCGAGCTACTCGCGCGCATCCGGGCCGTGATGCGTCGTCAGCTCGAGGTGCTGGATGCGGCCGAGCCGCTGCTGAAGGCGGGCCCGGTCTCGATGGACGTCGAGCGCCACACGGTGTCGGTGGACGGCACCGAGGTGTCCATGCCGCTGAAGGAATTCGAGCTGCTGGAGCTGCTGTTGCGGAACGCGGGGCGCGTGCTGACCCGCGGGCAGCTGATCGACCGGGTCTGGGGCTCGGACTACTTCGGCGACACCAAGACGCTCGACGTGCACATCAAGCGGATCCGCTCGAAGATCGAGAAGACGCCGTCGGAGCCGACGCTGCTGGTGACCGTGCGGGGGCTCGGGTACCGGTTCGAGGGGTAAGGCCGGGGGCCGGTCAGCCCTGGGTCGCGGGAGCGGTCGGCTCGGCGGTGACCGTGGGGGTGCTGACCGGCGTCGGGGTGACCGGCGCGATGGTGACCGAGGGGGTCGGCGTCGGGGTCGGGGCGAGACCGTCATACTCGGGCAGCGAGGTGTTGAGCACCGGCACCATGACCTGCTTGCCCTCTTCGCCGCCGTACTGGAAGTAGACCGGGAACAGGCTGCCCGGGGCCGAGACGTTGTGGAGCACGATCTGCTCGCCGTCGGCCCCGCCGAAGCTCGTGATGGTGCCGCCGCCCGCGACGAGGACCTTCTCGGTGACGCGGTCGCCGGAGACGGTGTCTTCGTACTGCACGCCGACCTGCACGGCGGAGTCGCCGCTGTTGACGAAGGAGACCAGCATGCTGGCGAGCTCGCCGTCCTCGCTGATCAACGTGGCGTTGCGGATCGCGACCGAGCCGACGGTCGCGTTGACGCCGTCGGAGGTCTCCACGATCTCCTTGGTCGCCTGAGGGGTGATGAACGCGCACCCGGCGGTGCCGAAGGAGACGAGGGCAACCACCAGAACGGATGCCGCGAACCGAGCTCTCACAAGACCCTCCAGAGTCGTAAACGCTTTGGCCCCAGCCTACAACGAGCCGCGCTCGGCGAGGTGGTTAGGCAACCCTTACCACATGCCCGCTGTGGTATCCTGGTAGTCACGGAAGGACATCCATTCATGCTTTTTGAGGTTGGCGAAACTGTCGTTTACCCCCACCACGGAGCCGCCACGATCTCCGAGGTGAAGACCCGGGTCATCAAGGGCGAAGAGAAGATCTACCTCAAACTCCGTGTCACCCAGGGCGACCTGACCATCGAGGTCCCCGCAGACAACGTCGACCTCGTCGGCGTCCGCGACGTCATCGGCCGTGAGGGCCTCGACAAGGTGTTCGAGGTGCTGCGCGCGCCGTTCACCGAAGAGCCGACCAACTGGTCGCGCCGCTACAAGGCCAACCTCGAGAAGCTCGCCTCCGGCGACGTCATTAAAGTCAGCGAGGTCGTGCGAGACCTGTGGCGTCGGGATCAGGATCGCGGCCTCTCGGCCGGAGAGAAGCGGATGCTCGCGAAGGCGCGTCAGATCCTCATCTCCGAGCTCGCTCTCGCCGAGAAGACCGACGAGGAGAAGGCCTCGCTGGTGCTCGACGAGGTTCTTGCTTCCTGAGCCGAGTGAACACCGAGCCCTCCGGGGTCTCTTCACCGACGCCGACCGTCGCAGTCATCGTCGTCGCGGCGGGGTCGGGAACCCGGCTCGGTCTCGGTCGGCCCAAGGCCTTCGTCGAGGTGGGCGGGCGGAGCATCCTCTCCCGCTCGCTCGACGGCATCCGGGGCATGGGCGAGCAGCCCGCAATCGTGGTCGTCGTGCCCGCAGAGCTGCAGCAGGAGACGGCCTCCCACCCGGGTGAGGTGCGGGAGCCCGACGGGACCGTCGTGGTCGCCGGCGGTTCGACCCGTCAGCAATCGGTCGCCGCCGGCCTCGCCGCGGTGCCCGACGGCGTCGAGGTGGTGCTCGTGCACGACGCGGCCCGGGCCTTCACGCCGACCTCGGTCTTCGAGCGGGTGGTCGCCGCGGTGCGGCAGAGCGGCGGGGGAGTGATCCCCGGGCTGCCGGTCACCGACACGGTCAAGGGGGTGGATGCGGCGGGCCTCGTCCTCGAGACCGTCGACCGCTCGCGACTGACGGCCGTGCAGACGCCGCAGGGGTTCCCGCGGGCGCTGCTCGAGGATGCGTACGCGCGAGCGGCCGCCGACGCCACCGACGACGCCGGGCTGGTCCGCGACGCCGGGCATCCGGTGACCGTCGTGCCGGGCGACGCGCTCTCGTTCAAGATCACCACGGCCGCCGACCTTGAGCGCGCCGACGACCTTCTCCGGAGGACTCGGATGCCCGCACTTCCCCGCACCGGCCTCGGCGTCGACGCGCACGCCTTCGACCCCGCCGCCGAGCTCTGGCTGGCCGGTCTGCACTGGCCCGGCGAGGCCGGGCTCGCCGGGCACAGCGACGGCGACGTGGTCGCCCACGCGATCTGCGACGCCCTGCTGGGTGCCGCCGGCCTCGGCGACCTCGGCAGCCGCTTCGGCACCTCCGACCCGACGCTCGCCGGGGC
Organism: Herbiconiux sp. 320_LB; assembly: GCF_059691755.1. Lineage (NCBI taxonomy): Bacteria > Bacillati > Actinomycetota > Actinomycetes > Micrococcales > Microbacteriaceae > Herbiconiux > Herbiconiux sp. 320_LB. Next base: position 26,157 of record NZ_JCAWAD010000004.1, read on the forward strand.
GCACGGCGAGGTCTTCCTCCGCCGCACCCGCTCGTTGCTCGAGGAGGCCGGCTTCACGATCGGCAACGTCTCCGTGCAGCTCATCGGCAACCGCCCCCGCTTCGCCCCCCGCAAGCCCGAGGCCGACGCCCTCCTCACCTCCCTTCTCGCCGCCCCCGTCTCCGTCTCGGCCACGACGACCGACGGCCTGGGCTTCCCCGGCCGTGGCGAGGGCCTGACGGCGATAGCCACAGCGCTGGTCTACTGACCGGCGTCCCGTCCCGGCAGGTGGAGGCCAGCTGACGGCTTTTCCGTTCCGGAAGGTGAGGGCCAGCTAACGGCCTTTCCGTCCCGGAAGGTGTGGGCTGCAAGTGTCCCGCTGTGTTAGCTGCCGGGATGGGCGTGCTGCGCGCGCCCATCCCGGGTCGCGCCGGTCCCTGCCCGGCGCGACGCGACATGTTCGCGTGCGGTCGCTATCGCGGCCGCGCACTCACCCTGGGTAAACGAAAAAGGCCCGCAGCTTTCCAACCCGCCCGAAGATTTGGGACGGGGATGAAAGCCGCGGGCCGTACTCGATGACACAAGGTGAGCGCGTCGCCGGAGAGCACGACCGTAGGCCGCGCTCTCCGACGGCACGCGAACATGTGGCCCGCGCCGCAGAGGCGGCGGCGCGGCAATAAACTGTCTGAGTGACACTCAAACTCCACGACTCGAAGCTCGGCGCCCTCGTCGACTTCACGCCCCTCGTTCCGGGACAGGTCAGGATCTACGTGTGCGGGCCCACGGTGCAGTCCTCGCCGCACATCGGCCACCTCCGCTCGGCCCTGGTCTACGACCAGCTGCGCCGCTGGTTCTCGTTCAACGGGTACGCCGTAACCTTCGTGCGCAACGTCACCGACATCGACGACAAGATCCTGATCAACGCCGCCGAGAGCGCCGCGGCCGGCAGCCCCGAGCAATGGTGGGCGCTGGCCTACCGGGTCGAGCTCGAGTTCACGGCCGCCTACACCGCGATCGGCGTGCTGCCCCCGACCTACGAACCCCGCGCGACCGCCAGCATCCCCGAGATGCAGGCGATCATCCAGCGCCTGATCGATGCCGGCCACGCCTACGCCACCGACGACGGCACCGGCGACGTCTACTTCGACACCGCGAGCTGGGCCGACTACGGCGAGCTCACCCATCAGAAGCTCGACGACATGGCGCCTGCCACCGACTCCGACTCGCGCGGCAAGCGCGACGTGCGCGACTTCGCGCTCTGGAAGGGCCACAAGCCGGGTGAGCCCGAGACCGCCGCCTGGGTCAGCCCCTGGGGTCGCGGCCGCCCGGGCTGGCACATCGAGTGCTCCGCGATGTCGACGAAGTACCTCGGCACCCAGTTCGACATCCACGGCGGCGGGCTCGACCTGCGCTTCCCGCACCACGAGAACGAGCTGGCGCAGTCGCGCGCCGCCGGTGACGCCTTCGCCAACTACTGGCTGCACAACGGCCTGGTCTCGATCGGCAGCCAGAAGATGTCGAAGTCGCTCGGCAACTCGGTCTTCGCCTCCGAGCTGATCGCCTCCGCGCGCCCGGTCGTGCTGCGCTACTACCTCGGCGCCAACCACTACCGCTCCACCCTCGAGTACCACGAGGGCGCGCTGGAGGAGGCGGATGCCGCGGTCTCCCGTATCGAGGGCTTCCTCGAGCGCGCCACCCGGCGCCTGGCCGGCACCCGGTTCGCGGGCACCGAAGAACTGGTGGTGCCCGAGGAGTTCCGCGAGGCGATGGACGACGATCTCGCCGTTCCGCAGGCGATCGCCGTCATCCACGAGTCGGTCCGCCGGGGCAACGCCGCGCTCGACGACGAAGATCTCGTCGAGGCCGCCGCGCTCCTCGGCCAGGTGTTCGCGATGACCGACGTGCTCGGCATCAACCCGCTCTCGCCCGAATGGGCCACCGGTCACGACAGCGGAGCCGAGCGCGCACTCGGTACGCTGGTCGAACGCCTCGTCTCCGACCGGGAGACGGCACGCAAGGGCCGCGACTTCGCTACCGCGGACCGCATCCGGGACGAACTCGGACAGGCCGGAATCTCGATTGAAGACACGCCCACCGGCGCGCACTGGAGTCTCGATGGCTAAATCAACAGGCCGCCCCTCGCGGGCCGGCGCCGTTCGCAGGGGAACCAAGGGGAGCAAGGCCGTCGGTTCCGGCGGTCAGGGCCGCCAGGCCCTCGAGGGCAAGAAGCCCACCCCCAAGGCCGAGGACAGGCCGTACCACCCCGCCGGGAAGGCCAAGGCGGCGCGCGAGCGCTTCGCGGCGGCCGGTGGCAAGGGTCGTCCGGGCGCCCGCTCCAACAGCGAGCGTGGTCAGGATGCGGGCCAGCAGGGCCGACCCGCCCCCGCACGCCGGGTCAAGAAGGCCGATGACAGCGAGATGGTGACCGGCCGCAACTCGGTCGTCGAGGCGCTGCGTGCGCACATCCCGGCGACGGCGCTGTACGTGGCGTTCCGCGTCGAGGTCGACGAGCGCGTCAAGGAGGCCCTGTCGCTGGCGAACAAGCGCGGCATCCCCGTGATGGAGGTCATGCGGCCCGAGCTCGACCGGCTCTCCGGTCACGACTCGGTGCACCAGGGCCTCGCCCTCAAGGTGCCGCCGTACGAGTACGCGCACCCCGAGACCCTGCTCGACGACGTGCTGCGCCGGGGCAAGACTCCGCTGTTCGTCGCCCTCGACGGCATCACCGATCCGCGCAACCTGGGTGCGATCATCCGCTCGACCGCCGCGTTCGGCGGCCAGGGCGTCATCGTGCCGCAGCGCCGTTCGGTCGGCGTCACGGCGTCGGCGTGGAAGACCTCGGCCGGCGCCGCCGCCCGGACGCCCGTCGCGATGGCGTCGAACCTCACGCAGACCCTCAAGGCCTTCAAGGCCGCCGGGGTGTTCGTGGTGGGCCTCGACGGCGGCGGCGACGTCTCGCTGCCGGAGCTCGACCTGGCCTCAGGCCCGATCGTGATCGTGGTCGGCAACGAGGGCAAGGGCCTCTCGCGGCTCGTGACCGAGACCTGCGACGCGATCGTGTCGATCCCGATCTCGGCGGGCACCGAGTCGCTCAACGCGGGCATCGCGGCGAGCGTCACCCTCTACGAGATCGCGCGCCAGCGCACGCTGGAGCTATAGGAGACGCACGCTGGAGCTATAAGCGACGGTCCAGTGGACCGTCGCCGCGACGCCAGTGCCGACGGAGCTACGCTCCGTCGGTCAGTGCCAAGACGCCAGTGCCGACGGAGCTACGCTCCGTCGGTAGATCTCCGCGACGCCCCCGTCGGTCGGTAGCCAGAGCGCCGCTCCGTAGGGACGACGCCCCGCCCCTCACACCGTCAGCCGCCAGTCCTCCGCCTCCGCGTCCGGCTCCTGCGTCTCGATGGCGAGCGTCATCGCCCCCGTCGGCGGGTCGATCACGGTCGCCTCGTCGCGCCGGTGCCGGAGGACCGTGTCGACGTAGCTCGACACGGCCTCGGCAAGAGGCACGTCGCGGGACTGGTTCTGGCTCATGAACCAGCGGTGCTCGAGCAGCTGGTGGAACACCTCGGCCGGCTCGAGCTTGCCGCGCAGGTCGCGAGGGATGGCGCGGATGACCGGCTCGAAGACCTTTGCGAGCCACTCGTGCGCGATCATCTCCTCGTCGTAGTCCTTCTTGCCGTAGCGGGCGGCGTAGGAGTCGAGGTCGTTGAGGAGGCGGCGGGCCTGGTTCTCCTGGGCGTCGAGCCCGGTGAGTCGCAGCAGCCGTCTCTGGTGGTGCCCCGCATCCACCACCTTGGGCTGGATGCGCACGGTCGTGCCGCCCTCGGTGGTCTTGATCGCGAGCTCTTCGATGTCGAAGCCCAGGTCGTTGAGCCGGCCCACGCGCTCGTTGATGCGCCAGCGCTCGGACGAGCTGAACGACTCGGAGCCGGTCAACTCCTTCCAGAGCGAGCGGTAGGCCGCGACGATGCCGTTGGAGACCGTGATGGGGTCGAGCTCCTCGTCGACCCGGCCGCCGGCCTCGAGGTCCATCAGCTCGCCGGCGATGTTGACGCGGGCGATCTCGAGGTCGTTCTCGCGCTGGCCGTTCGAGAGGCCCTCGTAGAGCTGGCCGGTCTCGGCGTCGACGAGATAGGCCGCGAAGGCACCCGCATCCCGCCGGAACAGCGTGTTCGACAGCGACACGTCACCCCAGAAGAAGCCGATCACGTGCAGCCGCACCAGCAGCACGGCCAGTGCGTCGACCAGCCGGGTCGCCGTGTCGGGCCGCAGCATCTGCGAGAACAGCGCCCGGTAGGGCAGCGAGAACTTCAGGTGCCGGGTCACCAGCGCCGAGCGCAGCGGCTCGCCGTCGACGTCGGTGCGGTTGGTGATCACCGCGAGCGGCTCGACGCACGGGACGTCGAGCCGCTGCAGGGTGCGGAGCATCTCGTACTCGCGCTTGGCCATCTCGTCCGTCGTCTCCTTGATGGCGATGACGTGACCCGAGAGGTGCGCGAACCGCACGAGGTGCCGGGAGATGCCCTTCGGCAGCGCCGCGATGTACTCGTCAGGCCAGTCGTCGAGCGGGAGGTTCCACGGAAGATCGAGGAGTCCCGGATCGGCGGTGGCCGAGGTGATGTTGAGTGAGCTCGTCACGGCGCGGTGTTGGATCTCCGGGTCAGCTGACGACGGCCTTGTTGCCGAGGCGCTCGCCCGACTCGAGGTCGAACAGGTGCACGTGGCCGGGAGCGGCCGTGAGGTACACCTTGTCGCCCACGAAGGGGTGCGAGCGGCCGTCGACGCGCGTGACGATGTCGGTGCGCTTACCGTCGATCTCCGAGTGGCCGTAGAGGTAGCCGTCGGCGCCGAGCTCCTCGATCAGGTCGACGACGACCTCCAGGCCCTCGCCGGGCGTCGAGGAGAGCACGATGTCCTCCGGGCGCACGCCGATCGTGGCGCTGGTGCCGGACGAGCTGGCGAGCGTCTCGCGGTCGACCGGGACCACCGAGGTGCCGAAGCGCACACCGGCGTCGGTCAGGTCGGCGTGGAACAGGTTCATCGCGGGCGAGCCGATGAAGCCGGCCACGAAGACGTTGCTGGGCTTCTCGTACAGGTCGCGCGGGGTGCCGACCTGCTGGAGCACGCCGTCCTTCAGCACGGCGATGCGGTCGCCCATGGTGAGCGCCTCGGTCTGGTCGTGCGTGACGTAGACGGTGGTGACGCCCAGGCGGCGCTGCAGCGACGCGATCTGCGTACGGGTCTGCACGCGGAGCTTGGCGTCGAGGTTCGACAGCGGCTCGTCCATCAGGAACACCTGGGGCTGACGCACGATCGCGCGGCCCATGGCGACGCGCTGACGCTGACCACCGGAGAGGGCCTTCGGCTTGCGGCTGAGGTAGGGCTCGAGGTCGAGCAGCTTGGCGGCCTCGAGCACGCGGGTGGCGCGCTCGTCTTTGCCGACACCGGCGATCTTGAGCGCGAAGCCCATGTTCTCGGCCACGGTCATGTGGGGGTAGAGCGCGTAGTTCTGGAAGACCATCGCGATGTCGCGATCCTTCGGCGGGATGTCGGTGACATCGCGGTCGCCGATCAGGATGCGGCCCTCGTTGACCTCTTCGAGGCCGGCGAGCATCCGGAGCGAGGTCGACTTGCCGCAGCCGGAGGGGCCGACGAGCACGAGGAACTCGCCGTCGGCGATCTCGAGGTCGAGCTTGTCGACCGAGGCGCGCGTGGAACCCGGGTAGATCCGGGTGGCTTTGTCATAGGTGACAGATGCCATGATTCATTACTCCTTCACCGGCAGGTACGTGCCGGACGATCCGTTGTGATGGATGGAACCGGGCCTGCGTCGTCGGAGACCCATGTCGATTATGTCACGCCCGCCTGACAGCCCTCCCGTCCAGCTGGCCCGTGGCAAGCTCCCAGACTGCCTTCCTAGTATTCTTGACGAGTCGCTCGGGCACCCCTCGGCCCCCGCATCCGTACACCGGCACCCCCCTGTACGCCCCCACATCCCCATCACGGAGCACTGACACGCATGACCATCAGCGGACCCGGAGATTCCCGACAGTCGAAGAATCAGCGCCGCGAGGCCGCGCGGGAGAAGGCGAAGCAGCTGCGTGAGGAGCAGCGGAAGAAGGATGTCCGCAACCGCGTCATCCTGATCTCGTCGCTGAGCGTCGTGGTCGTCGCGATCATCGTCGGCGTCACGCTCGTGATCACCTCCACGCTGAAGCCCGCCGGCCCCGGCCCGCTCAACATGGCCAGCGACGGCATCCAGATCGGCACCGGCTTCGTCGCCGCGACGACCCCGGCGCTCGCCGCGGGGGAGGACCCGATCGCCACCGCGAACGACCCGGCCTCCGGCACCGTCGACATCCGCACCTACGTCGACTACATGTGCCCCTACTGCGGCCAGTTCGAGGCGACCAACAACTCTCAGATCGCCGACTGGGTGCAGTCCGGCGCGGCGACAATCGAGATCCACCCGCTGTCGATCCTCGACCGCTCGTCGCTCGGCACGAAGTACTCCACCCGCGCCGCGAACGCCGCCGCGTGCGTCGCCAACTACGCACCCGACCAGTTCTGGCAGTACAACAGCCTGCTGTTCTCCAACCAGCCCGCCGAGAACACCGAAGGGCTGGATGACGCGAAGCTGAAAGACCTGGCCTCCCAGGCGGGCGTGACCTCGACCGACCAGGTCAACTCCTGCATCGACGACACCCAGTTCAAGGGCTGGGTCTCGGATTCCACGTCCCGCGCGCTCTCGGGCAACCTGCCCAACAGCGACGTGTCGATCCAGGGCACGCCGACGGTGCTCGTCAACGGCCAGAAGTACTCCGGCTCGCTGACCGACCCGGCCGCCTTCTCGGCCTTCGTCGTGCAGGTCTCGAACGAGGCCCTCTCGACCGCCACCCCGACGCCCTCGCCCGCCGCGGGCTGAGCGGGGCGGTAACGCCTCAGACCGTCGAGAGCCCCTCGCTCCGGAGTGATCCGGGCGAGGGGCTCTTCGCGCTCTGGCTACAATGAAGCTGTTCCATCCCAGCCGGCCTGGCGCAATTGGTAGCGCACCGCTCTTGTAAAGCGGGGGTTACGGGTTCGAGTCCCGTGGCCGGCCCCACGTTGCCCATCGACCTGGGCCTGACCTCGACGCGCTAGCGGGCGGCGCGGGCGCGACGGCGGTCGACCGCGAACGAGCTCAGCAGCACGACGAGGCCCAGGAGACCGAGCAGCACTCCCACGAACGCGGGGGAGATGTAGCCCAGGCCCGCCGCGATGGTCACGCCGCCGAGGAAGGCGCCGAGCGAGTTGCCGAGGTTCAGCGCTGAGTGGTTGAGCGCGGCGGCGATCGACTGGGCGTTGTGCGAGACGTCCATCAACCGGGTCTGCACGGCCGGCCCGCAGGTGCCCGCGAACAGGCCGACGAACAGGATGCCGAGGAACAGTCCCGGCGCCGTGTGCGCGAACAGGCCGAACGAGAGCACCGCGAGCGTGATGCCGACCACCCCGATCGCCAGCGTGAGCTTGACCGAGCGGTCGGCGAGCCAGCCGGCGGTGAAGTTGCCGATCGTCATCCCGACCCCGAACATCACCAGCACGAACGGCACCGTGCTCGCCGGCAGGTGCGCGACGTCGGTGACGACGGGCGCCACGTAGGTGTAGACCGCGAAGACGCCGCCGAAGCCGATCGATCCGAGCAGCAGCGTCAACCAGACCTGCAGCCGGGTGAAGGCGCTCAGCTCGTTCTTCAGCGTCGCGCGCGGGTCGCCCGGCTGGAACGGCACGGTCGCGATGATGGCGATCAGGGTGACCACGAAGATCCCCGCGACCAGGAAGTAGGCGCTCCGCCAGCCGAAGCTCTGGCCGAGGAAGGTGCCGAAGGGCACCCCGACGATGTTCGCGATGGTCAGCCCGCCGAGCACGAAGGCCACCCCGCGCGCCCGCTTGTCCGGCCCCATCAGCGAGGCCGCGACGAGGGAGGCGATGCCGAAGTAGGCGCCGTGGGGGAGCGCGCTGACGAACCGGGCCTCCAGCACCAGCCCGAACGAGGGCAGGATCGCCGTCGCGAGGTTGCCGATCACGAAGACGGTGACCAGCGCGATCAGCAGGCGCTTCCGCGGCCACCGGGCCGCCAGGGCCGCGATCGTCGGCGCCCCCACCACGACGCCGAGCGCGTACGCCGAGACGAGCAGCCCCGTGGATGCGGTGGCGTCGGCCGCGTCGGCCGTGAACTGGGCCGGCAGCAGGTCGCGCGCGATGTCGGGCAGCAGGCCCATCGTGACGAACTCGGTCACGCCGATGCCGAAGCCACCGAGCGCGAGCGCCAGGATGGCGAGCCACCGCCGGAGCGTGCTCACCGCGGGTTCGCCGGGAGACCCGGCAGCGCTGTCCTGCGGAGGGCGGGGCGGGGAGGAGGGTGAGTCGTCGTTGACTGGAGTGAGATCCAGTTTGGTCACGTCAGCAAGCCTACGCCCCGCGCGCGCCCAGGCCGGATCAGAGGAAGCTCAGATGCTCCTTGACCGAGATGCGCTCCTTCGGCCGAGGCTTCCGGCCCCGCTCGGGCAGCCCGCCGACGTAGAGCCAGCCCATGAGCTCCTCGTGCTTGCCGAGCCCCAGCGCCGAGCGCACGGCCTTGGAACGAGTGGCCTCGCCGGTGCGCCAGAACACGCCCCAGCCCTGGTCGTCAAGGATGAGGCTGAGGTTGTGCGCCACCCCGGCGGCGACGGCCTCCTGCTCCCAGCCGGGCACCTTGTGCTTGGGGCGCAGGGAGGCGACGACGGCGAGCACGAGCGGGGCGCGACGGGCTTTGCTGCGGTACTTCTCCGCATCCTTGCCCTTCTTGCCCTCCGCCTTGCCGAGCGCGTCGCCGAGCTGGTCGCGGGCGTCGCCGCGGATGGCGATGACCCGCCACGGGCGCAGACCGCTGTGGTCGGCGAGCTGGCCGGCCGCCTCGACGGCCGAGGCGAGCTCGTGGGTCGTGGGTGCCGCATCCGTCACCTTGGACGAGGAGCGGCGGGCGAGCATCGCCTCTCTGACGCCGGGCACGCGCTACTCCGCCGCGTCGAAGCTGAGGGCGACCGAGTTCATGCAGTAGCGGTCGCCGGTGGGCGTCTGAGGGGCGTCGTCGAAGAGATGCCCGAGGTGCGAGCCGCAGGTCGCGCAGCGCACCTCGGTGCGCACCATGCCGAGCGAGCGGTCCTCGATCAGCTCGACCGCATCCGACCCGGAGGCGTCGTAGAAGCTCGGCCAGCCGCAGTGCGAGTCGAACTTCGTGGTGCTGCGGAACAGCTCGGCCCCGCAGGCCTTGCAGGAGTAGACGCCCTCGCGGTCCTCCTCGAGCAGCTCACCGGTCCACGGCCGCTCGGTGGCCGCCTGGCGAAGCACCGCGAACTCGTCGGCCGAGAGCTCCGAGCGCCACTCGTCGTCGGACTTGGAAACCTCGTAGTTGCTCATGACGTGCTGCTCCTGCGTGCTGGGCTGATGATCGATCGACAATCATCCCAGTAAACTCTGGACTGTGGCTGCCCATTCCGTGATCGTCAAGCGCTGGGACGACCTGACCACGCGCGAGCTCTACGCCGTGCTGAAGCTGCGCACCGACGTCTTCTACGTCGAGCAGAAGGTCGACGACAGCGAGCTCGACTGGCGCGACGCCGAACCCTCGAGCCTCCACTACTGGATCGAGGAGGGCGGCGCACCCGTCGCCTACCTGCGGGTGCTGCAGGATGCGGAGGCCGAGTACCGCGACGCGCGACGCGTCGTCGGGCGGGTCGTCGTGCATCCGGCGCAGCGGGGGAGGGGGCTCGCGCAGGAGCTGCTCGCGGCCGTCGTCGAGCGCTTCGGCGAGGAGTCGATGCTGCTGCACGCGCAGAGCTACATCGTGCCTCTCTATGCGCGTGCCGGCTTCGAGGCCGTGGGCGACGAGTTCGTCGAGGCGGGCATCCCGCACCTGACGATGTGGCGACCCGGCGCGGCTATCGGCTGACGCGGAGGTCGCCCCGAATATGATGGCGACGATATTCGCGGGAGCAGACCGGAGGAGCCGCATGTCCGTCGCCGATGAGCGCACGACCGCGACCCCGCAGGCCGCTCTCGCCGAGCGCGACGTCCGCATCCTGAGCTTCGAGCGCAGCTGGTGGCGGCACGCCGGCGCCAAGGAGCAGGCCATCCGCAAGGAGTTCGGCCTCTCGTCGGCCCGCTACTATCAACTTCTCGGTGTGCTGATCGACTCGCCAGCCGCTCTCGCACACGATCCGATGCTCATCAAGAGGCTTCAGCGGGTGAGGGATGCGCGGCTCGCCGCGCGCTCGGCCCGACTGCTCTCGCGCGACGACTAGGACCACCTCCCCCACATGGCACGCTTCTCTGAGGACAGCTTCGACCGACTGCCAGCCCATCCCGAACGGGTGGGCGCCCATCGTGGTCCGAAGCCGCGCGGCCGGGGTTGGATGGTGTTCGCCTGGGCCGCCCTCGCCACGGTGCTGCTCGTGGGCGGCGGCATCACCTACCTCGCGGTGATCAACAACAACATCCAGTTCACGGATGCGTTCAGCGGCTCGACCGACGCGGCGGTGCCCACCGACACCCCCACACCCACCCCGACCATCACGCCGGTCACGGACGGGTCGCTCTCGGTCACCGTGCTGAACGGCACCACGATCGCGGGCCTCGCGACCGCCGTCGGAGACGCCGCGGGCGCCGCGGGCTGGAGCGTCGGCTCGATGGCCAACGCGAGCACGGACGACTTCCCGACCACCACCGTCTACTACACCGACCCGGCCAACCAGGCCGCGGCGCTCGGCCTCGCGCAGCTGCTAGGCAACGTCCCGACCGAGGAGTCGCAGACCTTCCTCGGCGCCAACCTGACCGTGGTGCTCGGCACCGACTACGACGGCCCGGGGTCGTCGGTCGCGGGTGACAGCGGTGTCGTCGACGGCACCGCCTCCGGGGTGGAGGGCTAGCTCCCCGCCCGTCACGCCCGCCGTTTTATTACGCGGGTGTTTCCGTCGTGTTGATTTGCGGCAACGATCCGGTGATTTCGCCGTCCGGGCCGTTGTGCGCCGTTCTGCTGTGCATAGGATCTGGAAATGGTCGTGGCAACTGTGTCACCACTGCAGAAACACAGCACTTGGGAGTAAGACATGGCGAACGGGACCGTGAAGTGGTTCAACGCTGAAAAGGGCTACGGCTTCATCACCGTGGACGGCGGAGGACAGGACGTCTTCGTGCACTACTCGGCCATCGACATGGCCGGCTACAAGGTCCTCGAAGAGGGTCAGCAGGTCGTGTTCGAGGTCGGGACGGGGTCGAAGGGCCCGCAGGCCGAGTCCGTCCGACTCGCCTGAGCGCGTCTCGCCTGAGGGCGTCTCGCTCGGCGGCAGATCACTCTCGCCTCAGCGCGTCTCGCCTGAGCGCGGAGCCCAGGCGCGTCAGCCGCTGCGCCGGCGGCACCGGCACTAGGGTGTGCTCGTGATCACGAGTGCGCCGACGCCCAGTTCCGACCGGCGACGACGCGCCACGAGGGTCGTCTCGGGCGTGGTTCTTCTCGCTGTCGTGGCGGTCATCGCCGGGTGCAGCGCGCCCGATCCCCGCCCGACGGATGCGTCGATCACCCCGACGGCCGCCTTCGGTTCCGACTATGTGACGCCCGCGCCCACGGTGCCCGCGCCCCTCCGGGGAACGCTGGTGCCGGCCGGCACCCTCAGCGGTCCGTCGCTCGCGGCGAAGATCGACAATCACGAGGAGGCGCGCCCCCAGCTCGGCCTCGAGCGCACGGACATCGTGTTCGAGGAGCTGGTCGAGGGCGGGCTGACGCGGTACGTCGCGATATGGCAGTCCGACGTGCCCGACCTGATCGGCCCGGTGCGGTCGATCCGGCCGATGGATCCGGACATCCTCTCCTCCTTCGGCGGCATCGTGGCGTTCTCCGGCGGACAGGAGCAGTTCGTCGACATGATGCGGGCGGCGCCGGTCTACAGCGCGATCCACGGCCAGGCCGACACCGAGTCGACCTTCTATCGGATGGACGGGCGGTCGAGCCCTCACGACGTCGTCGTCAAGGCGACCGAGCTCGTCGCCCAGCACACCGACCTCGCCGCCCCGGCACAGCAGTTCGCCTACTCATGGGATGTGCCCTCCTCCACGGCCGTGGTGCAGGGCACGCCCACCTCGGCGATCGACGTCGTGTTCTCAGACGAGCGGTACCCCGGGTGGGACTGGGATGCCGCCACGGGGGCGTTCCTCCGCAGCCAGGAGGGCGGGCCCGACCTCGACGCGAACGGCGACCGCATCCGGGCCGTCAACGTCGTGACCATGCGTGTGGACGAGGTGTACAACTACGACGCCGAGGTGCCGCAGGCGGTGCTCATCGCCACCGGCGAGGCGACCGTCTCGACCGGTGGGCGGACGGTGCAGGCGACCTGGTCGAAGGATTCGCCGACCGCTCCGATCCGGCTGGTCGACGACCTCGGCGCGACGGTGCGCCTGGCGCCCGGCAATACGTGGATCGAGCTGGTGCCCGCGGAGTCGGGCAGCGTCACGGTGGTGCCCGGGGCCTGACCCCGCTCACTTGCACTCGGGCAGTCTGAGTGCCAATATTGACTTAGCACTCGTGAAGTCTGAGTGCTAACACCTGAATCTTTGAACGACGTCCAGGGAGGACGAGAAACACACATGGCAAAGATCATTGCTTTCGATGAAGAGGCCCGTCGCGGCCTCGAGCGTGGCCTGAACACGCTCGCCGATGCCGTCAAGGTGACGCTTGGCCCGCGCGGTCGCAACGTCGTCCTCGAGAAGAAGTGGGGCGCCCCCACGATCACCAACGACGGCGTGTCCATCGCCAAGGAGATCGAGCTCGACGACCCGTACGAGAAGATCGGTGCCGAGCTCGTCAAGGAGGTCGCCAAGAAGACCGACGACGTCGCGGGCGATGGCACCACCACCGCCACCGTTCTCGCCCAGGCCCTGGTCAAGGAAGGCCTCCGCAACGTGGCCGCCGGCGCCGACCCGATCTCGCTCAAGAAGGGCATCGAGAAGGCCGTCGCCGCCGTCTCCGCCGAGCTGATCAAGAACGCCAAGGAGATCGAGACCAAGGAAGAGATCGCGGCCACCGCATCCATCTCCGCGGCCGACCCCGAGATCGGCGCGATCATCGCCGAGGCCATCGACAAGGTCGGCAAGGAGGGTGTCGTCACCGTCGAGGAGTCGAACACCTTCGGCACCGAGCTCGAGCTGACCGAGGGCATGCGCTTCGACAAGGGCTACCTGTCGGCGTACTTCGTCACCGACCCCGAGCGCCAGGAAGCGGTCTTCGAAGACCCCTACATCCTGATCGTGAACAGCAAGGTCTCGAACATCAAGGACCTGCTGCCCATCGTCGACAAGGTCATCCAGACCGGCAAGCAGCTGCTCATCATCGCTGAGGACGTCGACGGCGAGGCCCTGGCCACGCTGGTCGTGAACAAGATCCGCGGCATCTTCAAGTCGGTCGCCGTCAAGGCCCCCGGCTTCGGCGACCGTCGCAAGGCGCAGCTGCAGGACATCGCGATCCTCACCGGCGGCCAGGTCATCTCCGAGGAGGTCGGCCTCAAGCTCGAGAACGTCACCCTCGACCTGCTCGGTCAGGCCCGCAAGGTCGTCATCACCAAGGACGAGACCACCATCGTCGAAGGCGCCGGAGACCCCGAGGCCATCGCCGGACGTGTCGCTCAGATCCGTGCCGAGATCGACAACACCGACAGCGACTACGACCGCGAGAAGCTCCAGGAGCGCCTCGCCAAGCTCGCCGGCGGTGTCGCGGTCATCAAGGCCGGTGCCGCCACGGAGGTCGAGCTCAAGGAGCGCAAGCACCGCATCGAAGACGCCGTGCGCAACGCGAAGGCCGCCGTCGAAGAGGGCATCGTCGCCGGTGGTGGCGTCGCCCTCATCCAGGCCGGCAAGACCGCGTTCGAGAACCTCGAGCTCGTGGGCGACGAGGCGACCGGCGCGAACATCGTGAAGGTGGCCATCGAGGCCCCCCTCAAGCAGATCGCGTTCAACGCGGGCATGGAGCCGGGTGTCGTCGCCGCCAAGGTGCGCGACCTCGACTACGGCTGGGGCCTGAACGCCGCGTCCGGTGAGTACGTCGACCTCCTGGCCGCCGGCATCATCGACCCGGCCAAGGTGACCCGCTCGGCGCTGCAGAACGCCGCATCGATCGCCGGCCTCTTCCTCACCACCGAGGTCGTCATCGCCGACAAGCCCGAGAAGACCGCGGCTCCGGCCGGCGACCCCACGGGTGGCATGGACTTCTAGGTCTGATCCCAAGAGAAAGGCGGTCCCCTGGCGGGGGCCGCCTTTCCCTTTGCCGCGCCGGTCCCCGCCCGGCGCGGGCGACATGTTCGCGTGCCGTCGCGAAGCGCGGCCTGCGGTCGTGCTTCGCGGCGACGCGCTCACCCTGTGTCGTCGACAAAGGCCCGCAGCCTTCATCTCCGTCCCAAAAGTTCGGGCGGGGTGGAATGCTGCGGGCCATTTTCGACGACACAGGGTGAGTGCGCAGCCGCGTGAGCGACCGCACACTCACATGTCGCGTCGCGCCGGGCGGGGACCGGCGCGACCCGGGATGGGCGCGCAAAGCACGCCCATCCCGGCAGCTAACACAGCGGGACATTTGCAGCCCACACCTTCCGGGACGGAAAGGCCGTTAGTGGGCCTTCGCCTTCCGGGACGGTAAGGCCGTTAGTGGGCCTTCGCCTTCCGGGACGGTAAGGCCGTTAGTAGGCCCCACCTTCCGGGACGGAATGGCCGTTAGTGGGCCATCGCCTTCCGGGACGGAACGGCCGTTAGCTGGCCTTCACCTACCGGGACAGAAAGGCCGTTAGTAGGCCTTCGCCTTCCGGGACGGAAAGGCCGTTAGTGGGCCTTCACCTGCCGGGGCCTATTGCTCGGCTAGGGGCAGCGTGACCCGGAAGGTCGCCCCTCCGCCCGGGGTCTCCAGGGCCTCCACGGTGCCGTGGTGGGCGGCGATGATGGAGGAGACGATAGCGAGGCCGAGGCCGCTTCCGCCGGTCTCGCGGGTGCGGGAGGAGTCGGCGCGGTAGAAGCGCTGAAAGATCTTCTCGCGGATCTGCGGCGGGATGCCGGTTCCGTGGTCGATGATGTCGACGGTCGCGACGCGGCGCTTCTCGTCGACCTGCACCGAGAGCTCGATCGGGCTGTCGGCGTCGGTGAACCGCAGAGCATTGCCGATCAGGTTGGTCAGCACCTGCCGGATCTTGTTCTCCTCGGCCAGCACGATCGGTCGCACCTCGGCCGCCGGCTGCGCCGCGACCGAAGCGGTGTCGGCGGGCACCAGCGAGCCCGAGGCGTTGGCGGCGTTCGCCGCATTCGCCGCGCGACGGGATGCGCCGAAACCGCGACCCGACCCGGAGCGGGCGATCGGGCCGGTGGGCGCGGCCGGGTCGAGGGGCGTGACCGGGCCGGTCTCCGCCGCCCCGTCCGCCCGCGGGCGGCGACGCAGCCGGGCGAGGGCGCTGTTCGCGAAGGTGACGGGGCGCGTCGCGGTCGACGGCTTGTCGGGCCCGCCCGCACCGCCGACGCCGCCCGAGCTCGCACCACCGGGAGCCCCGGCGGCACCCGCCGGGCCGCCGACAGGGCCGCCCGTCCCGCCCGCCGCATCCGCCGCAGTACCCTCGATCGCCGGGGCGAAGGTGACCGACGAGGGGGCGTTCGGGGTGATCACCGAGACGACGCGTTCGGGGCTGGCGGCCCGCGCATCCATCGCCGCATCCAGCGTCAACGGCACCAGGTCGATCAGGGCGAGCTGCAGCGGCCGCGTCTCGTCGAGGCGGGCGAGCTCGAGGAGGTCTTCGACGAGCGTGCCCATCCGGATCGCCTCCTTCTCGATGCGATCCATCGCCTGGGCCACGTCTTCGGGGGTCTGGAGCGCGCCCATCCGGTACAGCTCGGCGTAGCCGCGCACCGAGACCAGGGGCGTGCGCAGCTCGTGCGAGGCGTCGCCGACGAAGCGCCGCATCTGGTCGATCGTGCGGGCGCGGTCGGCGAACGCGCTGTCGATGCGCGAGAGCATCGTGTTGAGCGAGCGGTTGAGGCGCCCGACCTCGGTGTTGGGCGTCGCATCCGACATGCGGCGGCTGAAGTCGCCGCCGTCGGCGATGGCCGCGGCGGTGCGTTCGACCTCGCGGAGCGGCCCGAAGGTCGAGGTCACGAGCAGCCGAGTCAGCATCGCGCCCAGGATGACCACGCCGATCCCGAACGCCAGGAAGATCGACAGGTAGGTGGCCGTCGTCTTCTCGGTCTCGGCGAGCGACTTGGCGATCACGATGGTGCCGAGCGACCCGTCACCGCCGTAGAGGTAGACCGTCGTCGCGATCGCGTGCCACTGCGTGTGCTGATCGATCGAGTCGATGCTGAAGACCTTGCCCTCGAGCAGGTTCGCGGTGTCGAGCGAGACCTGGGCCTGGGGCATCGCACCCGGGTCGCGGTCGCCCCAGTTACTGACGATCAGCTCACCCGAGGCGCTCAGCAGCCCGACGAAGTAATCGGCCGGCGCCGACGTGACATCTTGGATGCCGAACCGCTCCTGCGTCGCATCTGGCCCCAGGAACGGCGAGGCGTCTTTCGACGCCGTGTCGAGCTGCGAGTCGACCTGCTGCAGCAAGTAGGTGCGCAGCACGATCATCGTGCCCACCCCTGACACCACCAGCCCGAAGGTCAGCATCAAGACCGTCACGCCGGTGATCTTGGTGCGCAGCGAGATCGAGTTCCACTGCTTCAGGATGGCGTTCAGCATGTCGGGGAGAAGGCTACCGCCTCAGGCTGTGGCTAGGCCTTGCTGACCTTGAGCATGTAGCCGAAGCCGCGCTTGGTCTGGATCAGCGACTCCTCGGTGTGCGCGTCGAGCTTCCGGCGCAGGTACGAGATGTATGACTCCACGATGCCCGCGTCGCCGTTGAAGTCGTACTCCCAGACGTGGTCGAGGATCTGCGCCTTCGAGAGCACGCGGTTCGGGTTGAGCATCAGGTAGCGCAGCAGCTTGAACTCGGTGGGCGAGAGCTCGATCGCCGTGTCGCCGACGAAGACCTCGTGCGTGTCCTGATCCATCGTCAGCTCGCCGGCCCGGATGATCGCATCCTCGTCGGCCTGCATGGTGCGACGCAGGATCGCCTTGATGCGCGCCACGATCTCGTCGAGGCTGAACGGCTTGGTCACGTAGTCGTCGCCACCGACCGTGAGGCCGGTGATCTTGTCCTCCGTGTCGTCTTTCGCCGTGAGGAAGAGGATGGGGGCGGTGTAGCCCGCGGCCCGCAGCCGCTTGGTCACGCCGAAGCCGTTCATGTCCGGGAGCATGACGTCCAGGATGATGAGGTCGGGCTCCTCCTCCAGTACGGCGGAGATGGTCTGCGCACCGTTGCTGACCGCGCGCACGGCGAAGCCGGCGAAGCGGAGGCTGGTGGTGAGCAGGTCGCGGATGTTCGGTTCGTCGTCGACGATGAGGATGCGAGGGCCGGTCATGATCCCATTATCTGCGGGTGCGCTGTGCGAAAACTGTGAGTCAGCGGGGCGCGCGCTCTCCGGTGGATCGGCACCGGCCAGACACCGGCCAGACACCGGCCAGACCGCGATTCTCCGGTTCCTACGCCGCCAGCGCGTCCGCATCCACGATCGAGTAGGCGTAGCCCTGCTCGGCGAGGAAGCGCTGCCGGTTCTGCGCGAACTCCTGGTCGACGGTGTCGCGCGCGACGAGCGTGTAGAAGCTCGCCGACAGCCCGGACTCCTTCGGGCGCAGCAGGCGGCCGAGGCGCTGGGCCTCCTCCTGCCGCGACCCGAACGAGCCGGAGACCTGGATGGCGACGCTCGCCTCGGGCAGGTCGATCGAGAAGTTCGCGACCTTGCTGACCACGAGGATCTTCTCCTCGCCCTCGCGGAAGGCCTGGAACAGCCGTTCGCGCTCGGCCACCGGCGTGGCGCCGGTGATCTCCGGCGCGCCGAGCTGGGCCGAGAGGTCGTCGAGCTGGTCGATGTACTGCCCGATCACCAGGATGCGCTCGCCCTCGTGATGCGCGATCAGCCGGCGGGTCGCGTCGAGCTTCGCCGGAGCGGTCGCCGCGAGCCGGTACCGCTCGTCGTCGCCCGCGGCGGCGTAGGTCATCCGCTCGTCGTAGGGCAGGTCGACCCGCACCTCGTAGCAGTTGGCGGGGGAGATGTAGCCCTGGGCCTCGATCTCCTTCCATGGCGCATCGAAGCGCTTGGGGCCGATCAGGCTGAACACGTCGGACTCGCGGCCGTCCTCCCGCACCAGCGTCGCCGTGAGGCCGAGCCGGCGCCGGGCCTGCAGGTCGGCGGTGAGCTTGAACACCGGGGCGGGCAGCAGGTGCACCTCGTCGTAGACGACGAGGCCCCAGTCGAGGGCGTCGAGCAGCTCGAGGTGGGCGTACTTGCCGCTGCGCTTGGAGGTGAGGATCTGGTAGGTCGCGATCGTGACCGGCTTGACCTCCTTGACGAGACCGGAGTACTCGCCGATCTCGTCCTCGGTGAGGCTGGTGCGCTTCAGCAGCTCGCTCCGCCACTGGCGGGCCGAAACGGTGTTGGTGACGAGGATGAGGGTGTTGGTCTTGATCGCGGCCATCGCCCCCGCGCCGACGAGGGTCTTGCCCGCGCCGCAGGGCAGCACGACGACGCCCGAACCGTGCTCGGAGAACAGGTCGACCGCCTGGCGCTGGTAGTCGCGCAGGTGCCAGGTCGACTCGTCTAGGTCGATCTCGTGCGGGGTGCCCGGGGTGAAGCCGGCCAGGTCGTCGGCGGGCCAGCCGAGCTTGATCAGCTCCTGCTTGAGCTGACCGCGGGCCCAGGGGGCGATCATCCAGCTGCCGTCGTCACGGCGCTCGGTGAGCAAGGGTGCCACCTTCTTGCCGCGGGTGATCTCGGTGAGCACCGCGGGATCGGTCGAGCGCAGGCTCAGCACGCCCTCGTCGTCGCGCTCGATGACGAGCTTGCCGTAGCGGCCGATGGTCTCCACGATCTCGAGGGTCACCGACTGCGGCACCGCGAACTTCGAGAACTGCTCCAGGGTGGCGAGGATCTCGTCGGCCGAGTGACCGGCCGCCCGCGCGTTCCAGAGGCCGAGGCGGGTGATCCGGTAGGTGTGCACGTGCTCCGGGGCGCGCTCCAGTTCGGCGAACACCGCCAGCTCGTGGCGGGCCGCATCGGCATCCGGATGCGCGACCTCCAGCAGTACGGTGCGGTCGCTTTGGACGATGAGAGGGCCGTCGGGCATAACTGGAAAGTCTACGCGGCCCTCGCGTCAGACGGCCTCGACGGCCAGGATGTTCGCCACGGGCACCGTCCGCTCGATCCCCGCCTTCTCGTCGACGCAGCGCAGCCGGCCGTTCGAGAGGCTCTGCGGGGTGACGAGCAGCTGCACGGCCGAGCCGTCCGGCATCCGCAGATCGATGCGGAGCGGGGTGCGGGCGCGCACCGCCTGGTCGAGCTGGCGGGTGATCCAGGCGGTGGGGTCGTCGGGGGAGGCGGCGGGGGCGTCGCGAAGGCGGGCGAGGAGGTCGGTTGCGGCAGCGGGGGCGGCGGGCGTGAGAGCTTGCCCGGTCGCGGCGGCTTGCCCGGTCGGGCCGCCCGCGGGGGCGCCTGCCGCGGGCGGGGCGGGCGTCGGAGCCGGGAGGATGCGGGCGCGGGTCATCGTGCGCGGCCGACCCTGCTCGTCGAGCGCCAGGACGGGGTACCGCGCGTCGAGCATCAGCCAGTAGACGGTGGTCGGTTCGGCGCGGCTGACCAGATGGGTGACGGGGTCGGCCGAGTCTCCAGAGGCCGTGCTCGCCTCGGGGGCGGGCCGCAGATCGAGCGAGGAGAGGTCGTGGTCGAGGGCGATCGTGCCGCGGAGGGCGCTGTCGGAGGTCTCGACGATCGACCGGACACCGACGGTCTGCGCACCGGGGGTCGCCGGGCGGACCCGCACCAGGCCGTGCCGTCGCCCGCCCTCGGTGAGCAGGTAGTCGAGCGCCTGTGGCATCCCGGTCAGCGAGACCTCGCCGAGGAACGCCCGCAGCGACTCCTCGGTCTCGCCCGAGGCGAGGGCGCGATCGATCGAGGCCTGCGAGATGCGGTACGCCGAGGCGAGCCCCCGGTTCTCCAGGTCGGCGAGCAGGCGGATGCGCGTGTCGATCGCGGGCGGCAGCGGGCCGGGTGCGATCACCGAAAGATCGTGCTGCACGTAGACCTGGGTGACCTCGGGCGGGAGGGCGGAGGCGACGGTGTCGAGTGCGGTGCTGCTGGGGGCGGTGCCGTCGGGGGCGGTGCTGCTGGGGGTGGCGCTGTCGGCCGCGGCGCCGTCGACGGTTCCCGAGTCGTCCTCGAGTGTCAGGCGGAGGGCGACCGTGCCGAACGGGGTCGGACGGCCGTCGGCCACGAGTCCGAGGGTCGAGGCCATCCCGTCGATGCGGGCGAGCGCCTCGTGACGTGACTCGTCAGCCGCCGGGTACCGGTCGGCGAAGGCGCGGGCGAGGTCGTCGCCGGTGCGCCACCCGGGGGAGGAGAGGAGGAGCCGGCGCCACGGCAGCGGCAGGGTGTCGAACCAGCTGCGGGTCAGGGCGAGCCAGCGCTCGGCCGCGGGCAGCAGGTTCCACTCCGCGGCGAGCGTCGTGGAGAGGAGCGTCTCGGCCTCGGCCGCCACCAGCCGTGCGGCGGAGGCCAGCTCGACGACCTGGGCCACCTGGTCGACCTCGACGCCGAGCACCGGGGCGATCCGCCGCTCCTCGGTCGTGCCGATGCCGCCGTGGGCACGCAGCCGGGCCGGGGTCGAGCGCAGCTGCTGCAGCAGCTCGGAGACCGCCGAGACGGTCGTGAACGCGCGTTCCGCGGCGGCCGCGACGAGGGCCGGGTCGCCGGGGCTCGCCACCTCGTCGACTCCGGCGGGGTCGCCGCCACCCGCCGCGGGTGACTCCGCGAGGATCGCCTGCGCGACCGCGCGCGCCGCTTCGTAGGGGAGGAGCGCGCTGGAGTCGGGCGCATCCGAGCCAGCTCGCGTCGCGAGTGCCAGGGCGAGGAGCTCGTCGTCGGTCGTGGCGAGCGGCCCACCCTCATCGCCAGAGCGGCTCGTGTCGCCCGGAAGCGCCGCGAGTCGCTCGAGGCCCGCGCGGTCGACGTCGCGGAGGGCGAGACGGATCGACGTGGGCTGCAGCAGTGCGTCCGCAAGATCGAAGAAGTCGCGGATGTCGCGGGCCGACACACGCCGTTCCGTCACGAGACGGATCAGTGCGTCGTCGTCGAGCGCGCTCAGCCGTCGGGCGAGCGGGAGCGAATCGCTCATCGACTCCCGCGGTCGTCGCGGAGGCGTCGACGCATGCTCATCACCAGGAGGACGATCATCAGGATCAGGCCGACGGGCAGCGCGATGACCGGAAGGAGCGCCACGGTGCGGCCGAAGTCGTTGTTGAGGTTCACCCCGACCAACCCGCAGATCAGCACCGCGATGATCGCGAGCACGGAGAGCCCCACGAGGGTCACCACCATGAAGGTCAGTGCGCGCTCAGGACGGCTCGCCGGGGTCTTCTCGACATCGCTCACAGAGCAAGGATACGGGCACGGGTAGGCTGGTAGGTGGCCAGGAGGGGTATCCGGGCCGATTACACGAGGAGAATCGCGATGCCAACCGGCAAGGTCAAGTTCTACGACGACGAGAAGGGCTTCGGCTTCATCAGCACCGATGACGGCCAAGAGGTCTTCCTGCACGCGTCAGCCCTGCCTGCGGGAGCGTCGGTCAAGGCCGGCTCGCGACTCGAGTTCGGCATCGCCGACGGCAAGCGCGGCGCCCAGGCCCTCTCGGTGCGGGTGCTCGAAGCGCCGCCGAGCCTCGTCAAGCTGTCACGGAAGCCCGCGGACGACATGGCCGTGATCGTCGAAGACCTGGTGAAGGTGCTCGACTCGATCGGCGGGAACCTCAAGCGCGGCCGCTACCCCGACAACGCCCACAGCCGTAAGATCGCAGCCCTGCTGCGCAAGGTCGCCGACGAGCTGGACGCCTAGTGCCGTCTGACACCCCCACGCCCGCCGAGGCGTCGGAGGAGCAGGTGGCTCCGGATGCTGCCGCCGAGACCGCGGGCGACGTCGAGTCGTTCGAGGTCGTCGAGGTGACGGATGCGGGCGCTGAGACCACGGACGGCGTCGAGGTCGAGGTGACGGATGTCGTCGTCGAGACCGCGGACGTCGAGACGCTCGAGGGCGCTGCGGTCGCGGATGCCGCCGTGGAGACCGCGGACGGCGTCGAGGTCGAGGTCGAGGTGACGGATGTCGTCGTCGAGACCGCGGACGGCGACGACGTCGACGAGACCGCCGAGGTCGTTGAGGTCGAGGCCGAGAAGCCTGCGCCGGTGACGGACGAGGTGCTGCTGGCCTCGGTCGAGCTCGCCCGCAGCGCGCTGCGCGAGATCACGCCCGCCTCCACGATCGGCGGAGTCGTCGGCCACCGCGCCGACGAGGATCACGTGCTCAGCCTGCACTTCGAGTCGCGCCTGGCCGGCTACCCCGGCTGGCACTGGACCGTCACGCTCGCCCGCGTCGACGAGGAGTCCGAGCCCACCGTGCTCGAGGTCGAGATGCTGCCGGGTGAGGATGCGCTGGTCGCCCCCGACTGGGTTCCCTGGTCGGAGCGACTCGCCGAGTACCAGCTCGCGCAGGAGCTCGCCGCCGCGACCGCCGCCGCCGAGGACGACCTCGACGACGATGAGGAGGACGACTCCGATGAGGACGAAGACGACTCCGAGGATGCGGACGACGACGAGGACGTCCTCGACCTCGACGACGGCATCGATCTCGACGACCACGTCTCCGACGACGACGAGCTCGCCGCGGCCGACGCAGCCGCCTCCGACGACGACGACGAGTCTGACGATGACTCCGACGACGACGACGATTCCGACGACGCCGATGACGATGACGAGTCGGACGATGACTCGGATGACGACGACTCGGATGACGGCATCGACGACGACGACGACGACGAGGCGGCCGACTTCGACGACGACGACGACGAGTCTGACGATGACGACGAGAACGACGACGACGACGAGTCTGACGATGACGACGAGAACGACGACGCTGACGAGTCGGACGACGACGAGCCGGACGACGAGGACGACGAGGACCCCCACACCGAAGGCCCGGAGTTGCTCCGCTGACCCACCCCACGCCGATGCGCCCACGGCGCACGCGCACCGACGAGAAGAGCCCGACCGGATCGACCGGTCGGGCTCTTCTTCGTCTAGGGCGAGGTATATAGCGACCTACGCGCCGAGGTTCTCCACCACGTACTCGATCGACGAGATGAGCTGGCGCACGTCGTCCGGCTCGATCGCCACGAACGTCGCCACGCGCAGCTGGTTGCGGCCGAGTTTGCGGTAGGGCTCGGTGTCGACGATGCCGTTCGCGCGCAACGCCTTCGCGACCGCGGCAGCATCCACCGTGTCGTCGAAGTCGATCGTGACGACGACCTGCGAGCGGTGCGACGGGTCGGCCACGAACGGGGTGGCGTAGGAGACGCCCTCGGCCCAGCCGTAGAGCGCCGACGACGACTCGGCCGTGCGCGACGCGGCCCAGGGCAGGCCGCCGTTCTCGTTGATCCACGAGACCTGGTCGTCGAGCATCACGAGCGTGGCGATCGCCGGGGTGTTGAGGGTCTGGTTGAGTCGCGAGTTGTCGACCGCGTTCTTCAGGCTCAGGAACTCGGGGATGTACCGGTCCGAGGCCGCGATCGTCTCGACGCGCTCGAGCGCGGCGGGGGAGAAGAGGCCGAACCACAGCCCGCCGTCCGAGGCGAAGTTCTTCTGCGGGGCGAAGTAATAGACATCCGCCTCGGCCGCGTCGAAGTCGATGCCGCCGGCGGCGCTCGTGGCGTCGACCACCGTCAGCGCACCCTCGTCGCCGTGCACGCGGCGCACGGGGGCCATCACGCCGGTGCTCGTCTCGTTGTGGGGCCAGGCGTAGACATCCACGCCCTCCAGCACCTCGATCTCGCCGCGGCTGCCGGCCTCCGACTTGATCACGTGCGGCGCCTCGAGCCAGGGGGCTCCCGCGGCCGCAGCGAACTTGGAGCCGAACTCGCCGAACGACAGGTTCTCGGCGCGCTTCTGGATGAGACCGAAGGATGCCGCATCCCAGAACGCGGTCGACCCGCCGTTGCCGAGCACGACCTCGTAGCCGTCGGGCAGGGAGAACAGGGTCGACAACCCGGAGCGCACGGAGCCGACCAGGTTCTTCACGGGTGCTTGGCGGTGGCTCGTGCCGAGCAGGGTCGCACCGCGGGTGACGAGGTCTTCGAGCTGACCGGGGCGCACCTTCGAGGGGCCGCAGCCGAATCGTCCGTCCACGGGGAGTCGGTCGGTGGGAATCTGGATCTCAGCCATGATGCCCATAGTATCGACGCGCGAGCGCCCCTCCGGCACGCCGGAACACTAGGCTGTTTGAGGTACGCCTAACAAGGCGATGAGGAGTTTTGCAGTGACTGATCTGATCGACACCACGGAGATGTACCTCCGCACGATCCTCGAGCTCGAGGAGGAGAACATCAATCCTCTGCGGGCCCGGATCTCGGAGCGCCTCGGTCACTCCGGTCCCACGGTGTCGCAGACGGTCGGGCGGATGGAGCGCGACGGTCTCGTCGTCGTCTCGGTCGATCGGCATCTCGAACTCACCGAGGTCGGCCGCAAGAAGGCCATCTCCGTCATGCGCAAGCACCGTCTGGCCGAGCGTCTGCTCAGCGACGTCATCGGGCTCGAGTGGGAGCTCGTGCACGACGAGGCCTGTCGCTGGGAGCACGTGATGAGCGAGCAGGTCGAGCTCCGCATCCTCGAGATGCTCGACCACCCCACCGAGTCGCCCTACGGCAACCCGATCCCGGGGCTCGACGCCTTCGGCGAGGAGGCCTCGATCCCCTTCACCAAGGGCGTCGTCAACATCGTGACGCTCGTGCACGGGGCGGTCGGCCCGCAGACCAAGATCATCCGCCGGCTCGGCGAACCGGCTCAGGTCGACCCCGAGCTGCTGCTGCAGCTCAAGCAGGCCGGAGTGGTCCCCGGCAACTCCGCCGCGTTCACGCAGGTCGGTTCCTACGTTCTGGTAGAGGTCGAAGGTTTCAGCGAAGGGCTCGAACTGCCCAATGAGGTCGCATCCCATATATTCGTTGGCATCTAGTCCACGTCTCGTTACGGAATTGTTAAAAACACCCCCCGCGAAAGTGACAAAGGCCGTAGCCTCCCGTATTCTCTAACGAGTCCGGCCCCGCCCGAAGCAGCTGGACACGGGCCAAGACACCTCTACTCCCGTCTCTTGGTCGCTGACTACGCACGCTTATCGGTGTGGACGGGAGCAGCGCATGATGCTGCGAGAGGTGCCGGAGGATTGCATTTTGGCCCCACATGGTGACTCGCTCGGCTCCGAGCGGAACCCCGAAGACCCGAACCGACCCGAGACACCTCCCGCTCAGCCTCTGACTCGTCGAGAGCTGCGCGCGATGGAGCAGGCGGCTGCCGCTGCCGGCGCTACCGCCGGTTCTGCTGTGTCGGCTCCTTCCGCTGCGGCCTCGTCGGTCACGCCCTCCACGGAGCTGGTGCTGGCCTCGTCGGCCGTCACCCCCTCGAAGGACGTCGCGACCACGCCCGTTGCCACTCCGGTGCAGGATGCCCCGGCTTCGGCCGCGACGTCGGTCGTCGCCGCCTCGAAGGCCGCGGTTCCCGCTCGGCGCGCCCCGTTCATCCGCAAGCCCCGTTTCGCCAAGCCCACCAAGAAGGGCACCGTCAGCGTCGTCGTCATGACCTTCGCGGCGGCCTTGGTCGCGACCATGGCACTCCCGGCCTACGCCTTCGGCGGCGGCGGCAGCTTCGACAACGGCGTGTCCACCGACGCGGCTCTGAGCGGCCAGCAGACCCTCGTCGTTCCCGACGCCTCGGCCCAGCTCGCGGTCAGCCGCGACAACTACACCGCGCCGACCACCGAGCAGCTCGCCGCCGCCCGCGAGGCCGCTGCGGCCGCGGTCGCCGCGACCCAGGCCGCCGAGCTCGCCGCGACCAACGCCGCGAACGCCGCCAAGAAGACCTCGGGCGCGTCCTCCGGCGCCTTCACGGTCAACCCGCCGTCGGGCTCCTACAGCGGTGCGGCCCTGGTCGCGTTCGCCGAGCAGTTCGTCGGCGTCGTGCCCTACGGCAGCGGTGCGAGCCCCGACACCAGCTTCGGCTGCGACGGTCTCACCCAGTACGTCTTCGGCGCGTTCGGCATCTACCTGCCGCGCACGGTGAGCAACCAGGCCGCGATGGGCATCCCGATCGCTCCTGAGGATGCGCAGGCCGGCGACCTGATGATCTACCCGATCGGTCACGTCGGCATCTACGCCGGCGACGGAACGATGATCGACTCGCCCGACTGGGGCCGCTACGTCGAGCACCGCCCGACCTGGGGCAGCTACTACTTCGTGCGCATCGTCAGCTGACCTGCTCGCGACCGGAGTGTAAACACTTCGTTACCGCCTCCTGAAACGGCGTGCCTCGAATATGAGGCACGCCGTTTCTGTCGTACTCTGTAGCTCTGATCGTCCTCGAGATCACGGAGAGCCTGATGTCACAGGGTAGGAGCGTCCGCACCACGGTGCGCTTCCTGCTGCTCGTGCGCCGGCACTCGAGTGGGCTGAGTCAGAGCCGCATAGCTGGTTCTGGGAGTAAGGCGCTGTCATCGTGACGGCGCCTTTTTTGTTGCCCGCACGTCTCCTGACCCCGTCGATGGTGTGTGAAACGTCGAACACCTGGAAGCCGTCCAGGTCTCTTCGAAAGGGAGAGCATGCGAACTCTGGTACTCAATGCAGGATATGAACCGCTCGGTGTCGTCTCGTTCAAGAGGGCTCTCGTCCTCGTCCTGAACGAGAAGGCCCGCGTCCTCGCGAGCGATGACGACCACCCGGTTCTCGGGATCACGGGCGCCTACGAGCGGCCCGCGGTCATCCTGCTCACCCGCTATGTGCGGGTACCCCTGAACCGGATGATGCCGGTCTCCCGACGTGGTGTGCTGAGGCGCGACAACCAGCGCTGCGGCTACTGCGGCGCATCCGCCACCACCATCGACCACGTGCAGCCGCGGTCGCGCGGTGGCAAGGACACCTGGGAGAACCTGGTCGCCTGCTGCCTGCGCTGCAACAACGTGAAGGGCGACCGCACGCCGGCCGAGATGGGCTGGTCGCTGCGCTTCTCGCCGCGGATGCCGCACCAGGCGGGCTGGACCATCAAGGGTGCGGAGCGGGCCGAGCCGCAGTGGGA
Source organism: Herbiconiux sp. 320_LB (assembly GCF_059691755.1). NCBI lineage: Bacteria > Bacillati > Actinomycetota > Actinomycetes > Micrococcales > Microbacteriaceae > Herbiconiux > Herbiconiux sp. 320_LB. The sequence continues at coordinate 53,423 of NZ_JCAWAD010000004.1, forward strand.
GACGTTCTTGGAGGCGGCGGCGTGAGTCGTGTGCTCGCGTCGGGGCGCTCGGGCGTCGCGTCGCGACCGCCTCGGCGTCGGTAGACTTGGCGGGTCAGCCTCTGTAGCTCAATGGAAGAGCAGTTCCGTCCTAAGGAAAGGGTTGGGGGTTCGAGTCCCTCCAGGGGCACCGTCTGATCGACAGTCGCCGGCGGTGTCAGAGGTCAGTGCGACACTCTGGCCATGGCGGAAACGGTACCAGCACTGAGCTCACCCCCGGAGGGGTACGGCGAGTGGCTCGCTGACCTCAAGCGGCGGATCCGCGCGGCGCAGCAGCGTGCAGCTCTCGCGGTCAACAGCGAGATGTTACGGGTCTACTGGGAGATCGGGCGCGATATCCTGGCGCGGGAAGCTGAACAGGGCTGGGGCGCCAAGGTCATCGATCGGCTTTCGCACGATCTGCGGCAGACGTTCCCCGACCTGGGCGGGTTCTCCCGGGCCAACCTGAAGTACATGAGGGCGTTCGCGGGTGCTTGGAGCGAAGAGTCAATTGGCCAACAGGCTGTTGGCCAATTGCCCTGGGGGCACAACATCGTCCTCCTCACGAAGCTCAAGGACGCGGAATTGCGATTGGCGTACGCCGAGGCTGCAGTCGAATTCGGCTGGTCGCGCAACGTGCTCGTCATGCACATCGAGCGCAAGCGGATCGAGCGTCAGGGTAAGGCGACCACGAACTTCGAACGATCGCTTCCGAAGACTGAGTCCGATCTCGCCCGCGAATCGCTGAAGGATCCCTACCGGCTCGATTTCCTCGGGCTCGGCGACGAGGCCCACGAGCGCGAGATCGAGGCGTCGCTCATCGGGCACATCACCGATTTCCTGCTCGAGCTCGGGGCCGGGTTCGCATTCGTGGGGCGCCAGGTCCATCTGGAAGTCGGCGGTGACGATTTCTACATCGACCTGCTCTTCTACCATTTGGAGCTCCGCCGGTATTTCGTGGTCGAACTGAAGGCGGAGAAGTTCAAGCCCGAGCACCTCGGTCAGCTCGGCTTCTACATGACTGCTGTCGACGAGCTGCTCCGCCATGAAGCTGACGGCGCGACCATCGGCCTGCTTCTGTGCAAGACCAAGAATGAGGCAGTCGCCGAGTACGCGCTCCGCGACAACAGCCAGCCGCTCGGCATCGCCCAGTATCAGCTCCTCGAGGCACTGCCTGATCAGTTGCGGACCGCGCTGCCGAGCATCGAGCAGATCGAACGCGAACTCGGAGATGCCGCCGAGTGACGGGCGTGGCAATGCTAGAAAGAGGCGCGACTCTCCTGCGGTCGATTCGGGCCACCCCAATCGGAGTTCACGGCCGTGAGGGCGGGTGCCCTTCGCCTCTCTTACTCTCACTTAGCCGCGTAAGTGTGGATAAGGGCGGGCGTTAGTTTCACTTACCGGGGGCTTGGACGATGGTGAAGTCGAGGGCTCGGCGGGTGGTGAAGCCGAGGGAGGCGTAGAGGGACTCGGCCGGGTTGCCGATGCGGACGTGGAGGACCATTCGGCGGCCGGCCCGGGCGTTGGTGGCCAGGAGGGACTCGATGAGGGTGCGCGCCAAGCCCTGGCCTCGGTAGGCGGGGTCGGTGCAGACGGCGCTGAGCTCGGTCCAGGTGGGGGTGCGGAGGCGCTCGCCGGCCATCGCCACCAGGGCATCACCATCGCGGATGCCGAGGTAGCGACCGGTCTCGATCGTGCGGGTGCGGAAGGGCCCGGGCTCGGTGCGGGCGACGAGGTCGAGCATCTCCGGGACGTCGGCCGGTGTGAGCTCCACTGCGGATGATGGTGACTCAGGCGGAACGGATGCGGGGAGGGGGGCCGTGATCATCTGGTGGCAGGGGATGTGCTCGAGGATCTGCCAGTCGGCGGGGACCGCCGAGGGCGGGATGCCGGGGAGGGCTATGACCTCGGTGCCCGCCAGGTCGCGCAGCGTCGACCAGTCGGCGGGTGATGGGGACGGGTCGCGGAGGGCCCCGAAAGGAGAGACGTCGGCGGCGAAGAGGGCTGCGCCGCCACGCACCGTTCCCAGGGACGCCTGCGGACCGGTCAGGGCAGACCACACGGGGTTGTCGAGCTCTGACTCTGTTTCGAGATGGAGGCGAGCGAGGTCGGTGAGGTCTTTTGTCATAGCGCCGTTCACGTTACGGGCTTCGCAGGCGCCGACGCAGCCGCCGGCGCGATGCGGTCGATGACCGCGGTGAGGCGCGCCTGCAGGTCGACCAGCTCATCCACATCCACCCCCAACGCCTCGACCACCTGCGGCGGCACCGCCTCGGCCTTCGACCGCAGCTCCCGCCCCGCCGGCGTCAGCCGCACCGCGAGCGACCGCTCGTCGTGCGCCGAGCGCGAGCGCGTCACGAAGCCCGCCGCCTCGAGGCGCTTCACCAGGGGCGACAGGGTCGCCGGCTCCAGCCGCAGCACCTCGGCGAGCTGCGAGAGGGAGCGGGGCTCCTGCTCCCACAGCGCCAGCATCACGAGGTACTGCGGATGCGTGAGGCCGAGCGGCTCGAGGATGGGCTTGTAGTACCCGATCACCGACCGCGACGCCACCGCGAGTGCGAAGCAGAGCTGACGCTCGAGGGCGAGGAGATCGACGGTCGTGCTGCGCGTGCTCATAATCGTTAGTATACTAATTGTTATGGCACTCAGGAAAAACGGACGCGAGAAGTCGAAGCGCGCGCCCCGGACGCCGAATCCGATGAACCCGTTCGACGGCAAGCCCGGCTTCATCAACAACCTCAACCGCATCGTCTACGGCTACGCCGGTCCCGCCCAGGTGGGCATCGGCCGGGCCGAGGCTCCCTACGTTCCTCCGGCCGACCCCCGCTGCCCTCTGTGCGGAAAGCCGATGGCCGACCACGAGATCGACAGATCGGGCGAGCGGACTCAGCTCTACTGCCCCTGAACCGGCCCGGCCGATCGGCTCGGCGAGCTCCTGCGTCGCGGCGCCCTGATCGGGCGCTACGCTGACCGCATGTGCACCCGAATCCTCTGGAACGACAACGCCGTCGCCAAGACCGTCAGCCGCTGCATGGACTGGGCGGTGAGCGACGAACCCGACCTGTGGTTCCTGCCCCGGGGCCTCGAGCGCTCCGGCAACGCGGGGGAGGGATCGGTCGAGTGGACCTCGACCTACTCCAGCATCGCGGTGAGCATGTGGGGGCTCGGCACGGTCGACGGCCTGAACGAGAAGGGCCTCGGCGTGCACGCGCTCTACCTCGACATGGCCGACGTGGAGTTCCCGCCGGTCGACGATCGGCCCGTGCTCTCGAACGCGGTCTGGGTGCAGTACCTGCTCGACAACTTCGCGACCGTCGCCGACGCGGTCGCCGACCTCGAGAACGTGCGCATCCACTCGGAACTGCTGCGCGGCAACGAGATGGGCGTGCACATTGCGCTGGAGGACCCCTCGGGCGACTCGGCGATCATCGAACCCATCGGCGGCCGGCTGGTCGTGCACCACGGCCCGCAGTTCACCGTGATGGCCAACTCGCCCTCGCTCGACCGCCAGCTCGAGAACCTCGCGAACTACCGCCCCTTCGGCGGCGAGCTGCCGCCCCCCGGCGACATCACCAGCCTCGACCGCTTCGTGCGCGCCTCCTACTTCTTGCACTACCTGCCCGAGCCCGAGAACGAGGAGCAGGCGGTCGCCGGGGTGTTCCAGCTGATCTCGAACGTCTCGGTGCCCTACGGCGCCCCGTATCAGGACGGCGGCGTGTACCCCACCTGGTGGCACGCGGGCGCCGACCTCACCAACGGCATCTACTACTTCGGCTCGACCCGCAGCCCGAGCATCTTCTGGGTTCCCCTCGAGGGGCTCGTCGACGGCGACCAGGTGCTGCGACTGGATCCGCGCGACGAGTCGCTCGTCGGCGACGCGACGGCGAAGCTGGAACCGGCCGAACTCCTCTACTGACCGGATGCGCGAGAGCGCCACCGAGCGGATGCGCGAATCACGCCGTCACCGCCGAGGCGCCCGGAACCGAGCGTAGGGTGGAGCGCATGGCACGGGAATTCAGTCACGACGAGGACCAGCACCGCTACGCCCTCCGCGTCGACGGCGCCCTCGTGAGCGCGGTCGACTACGTCGTGAACGAGAACCACATCTCGTTCACGCACACCTTCACCGACCCCAAACAGCGCGGCCACGGCTACGCCGGCGAGATCGTCTCGTTCGCGGTCGACGACGTCGAGCAGAACACCGGGCACCGCATCGTGCCGATGTGCTGGTACGTCGGCAAGTGGTTCGACGAGCACCCCGAGCGCGCGGGACTGCTCGAGCGCTGAGCCCGCTCGGAGTTCCTCCCGAGCCCCTTTCCCGATTGGATCTGGGCCGCGGAGTGTTGCTATGCTCTCTCGTGGGGAGGGCTTCGGCCCTCTCCACCACTGTTTAACCCGGGATTACGGTATCGACCGCAACGGCAGTGCTCAGCGGCGGTCGAGCCGCAGCACCGGGATGATCCGGATGCCGGCGGTGCGCTCGCGGTAGCCCTCGAAGCCCGGCGCCCGCGCCACCACGGCCGCCCAGGCCTTGGCGTACTCCTCGCCCTCGAGCGGCACCGCGGTGACGGCGACCTCCGAGACGCGCCCCTGGTCGTCGGCGGCCTCGATCACGGCATCCGGATGCGCGCGCAGGTTCGCGTACCAGGCCGGGTTCTCCGGCGCCCCGGCCTTCGACGCCACGACGAGCCACGACTCGCCCTGGCGGATGGCCATCACCGGGCTCATCCGCGGCTCACCCGTCTTCGCCCCGGTCGTGTGCAGCAGCACGATGTCCGAGCCGAAACCGCCGGTCTCGACCCAGCCGTTGGCTCTGAATTCGTCGATCACCATCTGGTTGAAATCGCTCACGGCACCACCGTAGACCTGGGCTGGGTCAGAGCGCGAGCAGTCGGCGGGCCGTGGTCGTGAAGGCCTCGCGGACCGATGCCGCGTCGTCGAGATGGGCGCCGACGAGCGCGCCGTCGCGGAGCAGGACGAGGGCGTCGGCGGCCGCCTCGACGGGGGAGGCCGCCTCGCCGGCGGTCGCCGAAGCGCCGGCATCGGCGGCATCACCGGCGACCCCGGCCGCCTCGGCACCGCCTCCCGCCGAAGCGGCAGCGCGCCCCGCCAGAACCTCCACCACGAGACCGCGGAACCAGCCCCGATGCTCTGCGACGATCACGCGCACCGGGCTCGCCGCATCCGGATACTCCAGCCCGGCGTTGATGAACGGGCAGCCGCGGGTGTGGCGGTGCTCGAAGTCGTCGGCGATCGCGTCGATCAGGCGCGCCGGGGCCTCGTCGGGCGGCACGTCGGCGAGCGCGGCCTCGAAGGCCGAGCGCACGATCCCGTCCTCGCGGCGGAGGCAGGCGGCGACGAGCGCCTCCTTGCCCGAGAAGTGACGGTACATCGTCGCGCGGGTGACCTTGGCCTCGGCGAGCACCCGGTCCATCCCGACCCCGCGGATGCCCTCGCGGTAGAAGAGTTCGGAGGCGACCCGCAGCAGGCGATCGCGCGCCGCGGACGCCTTCGCACCGGGCGCCGGGCTGCTCTCTCGAACGGTCGACACGGCTCGAGCTTAACAGAACATTCGTTCTGCCTCGGGGGACATCCGTTGTTCACCTGCGCGTCACCTCCGCTGAATAGCGTCACCTCTCGCATAGCGTGGACGAACCGGTCGTCCTGACCCGGAGACCGGATGGAAGAGGTGCCGACGTGACCGAGATCGATGCCGGCGGGCCGGACCTCGGGGCGCAGGCCGTGCTCGACGCCGGTGACTGCACGCCGCCGCCGCGCACGCTGATCGACATCCTCCGCCAGTCGGCGACCGAGAATCCGGATGCGCTGGCCCTCGACACCCCGGACGGCGCCGTCAGCTACCGACGGCTGCTCCGGCTGATCAACACGCAGGCCGCCGCGCTCACGACGCAGGGGGTGCGCCGCGGCGACCGGGTGGGCATCCGCATCCCGTCGGGGACCCGCGACCTCTACGTCTCCATCCTCGCCGTGCTCGCGGTCGGCGCGGCCTACGTGCCGGTCGACGCCGACGACCCGGAGGAACGCGCGCGGCTGGTGTTCGGCGAGGCCGCGGTGGTGGGTGTGATCGGGGCCGGGGGCGGGTTCGCCGAGTCGCCCGGTACGCGCCCGGCCGCGACGACGGACGAGGCGGGGGAAGGCGGCTTCGCCTCCCGCGGCCTGCCCGACGACGGCGCCCCGACGCTCGGCACCCCGACCGGCACGATCCCCGCTCTCGGCACGCCCCGCCCCGACGACGACGCCTGGATCATCTTCACCTCGGGTTCGACCGGCGTGCCCAAGGGCGTCGCCGTGACCCACCGCTCCGCCGCCGCCTTCGTCGACGCCGAGGCCCGGATGTTCCTGCAGAAGGCACCGCTCGGCCCGGGCGACCGCGTGCTGGCCGGGCTCTCCGTCGCCTTCGACGCCTCGTGCGAGGAGATGTGGCTGGCCTGGGGCCACGGCGCCTGCCTGGTGCCGGCTCCGCGATCGCTGGTGCGCTCGGGCGCCGACCTCGGTCCGTGGCTGATCGCCCACGGCATCACCGTCGTCTCGACCGTGCCGACCCTGGCCTCGCTCTGGCCCGAGGAGTCGCTCGAGTCGGTGCGCCTGGTCATCTTCGGCGGCGAGGCCTGCCCGCCCGAGCTCGTCGCCCGGATCGTGGCCCGCGGTCGCGAGGTCTGGAACACCTACGGGCCGACCGAGGCGACCGTCGTGGCCTGCGGGGCCCTGCTCGGGCCGGGACCTGTGCGCATCGGCCTGCCGCTGGACGGCTGGCGGCTCGCCGTCGTCGACGCCGAGGGCCGGCGCGTGCCGGAGGGCGGCACCGGCGAACTGATCATCGGGGGAGTGGGCCTCGCGCGCTACCTCGACCCGGCGAAGGACGCCGAGAAGTACGCCCCGTTCCCGACCCTCGGCTGGGAGCGGGCCTACCGCAGCGGCGACCTGGTGCGCTTCGAGGAGGCCGGACTCGTCTTCGTCGGCCGCGCCGACGACCAGGTCAAGCTCGGAGGCCGGCGCATCGAGCTCGGCGAGGTGGATGCCGCCCTGCAGGGACTCCCGGGCGTGGCCGGTGCGGCCTCCGCCGTGAAGACGAGCGCCGCCGGCAACCAGGTGCTCGTGGGCTACCTCGCGCTCGCCGACGGGGTCGCCTTCGACCGCGAGGCCGCGAACGCCCGGCTGCGGGAAGAACTCCCGGCCGCCCTCGTCCCGGTGCTCGCCGTCGTCGACTCGCTGCCCACCCGCACCTCGGGCAAGGTCGACCGGGCCGCGCTGCCCTGGCCTCTGCCCGGGGCTCGCGCGACCGCCGCGACCGGTGCGGCCGGGGGCGGTGCGGATGCGGCGGGCGGCGCATCCGGAACCGCCTCCGGCGGCGCATCCGGAACCGGCCTCGCCGGCGGCCCCACGGCCGACGACGGCCCGGTGCTCTCGCCGACCACCGCCTGGCTCGCGGAGCACTGGACCGCCATCCTCGGCCTCCCCGTCGAGAGCGCCGACGACGACTTCTTCGCCCACGGTGGCGGCTCGCTCGCGGCCGCACAGCTGGTGTCGGCGATCCGCGCGCGGTACCCGGAGACGCGGGTCTCCGACGTCTACGACCACCCGCGCATCGGCTCGCTCGCCGACGAGCTCGACGCCCGCTCGCCGGAGGCGGACGCGAAGGCCGCCGCCGCGGCCGCGGCTGCCGCGGGCGTGGCCGCCGGCACGGGCACGGGTGCCGCCTCGGGCGCCGACGGCCGGCCCGGCGCCTCGGCCGCCGGCATCCCGCTCACCCCCGCGTCGAGCCGCCTGGCGCAGACGCTGCTCGGCATCCCGCTGCACGTGCTCGTCGGCCTGCGCTGGTTCGTCTACCTCGCCACCGCCAACAACCTGCTGGATGCGACGGGTGCGGTCACCGTGCTCCCCACGCTGTCGTGGTGGTGGATCGCGGTGGGCTTCGTGCTCTTCGTCACCCCGCCCGGCAAGATGGCCATCTCGGTCGTGCTCTCCCGCCTGCTGCTCGCCGGGCTGCGGCCGGGGGAGTACCCGCGCGGCGGCTCGGTGCACCTGCGCGTGTGGCTCGCCGAGCAGGTCGCGCAGCTCGCGGGCTCGGTCAGCCTCGCCGGCGCACCCTGGATCAGCTACTACGCCCGCGCCCTCGGCGCCACGATCGGCCAGGGCGTCGACCTGCACTCCCTGCCGCCGGTGACCGGGATGCTCAGCATCGGCTCCGGCGCGGCCATCGAGCCCGAGGTCGACCTCGCCGGCTACTGGCTCGACGGCGACACCTTCCGCGTCGGTCAGGTGCGCATCGGCGCCGACGCGACCGTCGGCTCCCGCAGCACGCTCCTCGGCGGCGCGCACCTCGGCCGCGGCTCGGAGGTCGAGCCGGGTTCCGCCGTCTCCGGGCGCGTGCCGGCCGGCGAGCGCTGGGCCGGTTCGCCCGCCGCCCGGGTCGGCTCCGCCCGGCGCCCCTGGCCCGCCTCCCGGCCGCTGCCCGCCCGGCGCTGGCTCGCCGCCTACGCGCTCGGCTCGCTCGGGATGGCCGCGATGCCCGCCGTCGCCGTCGTGCTCGGCGCCCTCGTCGTCGGGGCGGGGATCACCGGGTCCGGGTCGCTCGCCGAGGCTGCCTGGCGCGCCGCCGCCTGGGTGCCCGTCGCCGTCGTGGTCGCGGGCGCGGTCTACGCCCTGCTCGTGCTGGGGTCGGTCCGGCTGCTCGGACTCGGCCTGCGCGAGGGCTACTACCCCGTGCGCAGCCGCGTGGGCTGGCAGGTGTGGTCGACCGAACGCATCCTCGACAGCGCCCGCACCCTGCTCTTCCCGCTCTACTCGAGCCTCGCGACGCCGTGGTGGCTCCGGATGCTCGGGGCCAAGGTGGGCCGCAACGTCGAGGCCTCGACCGTGCTGCTCCTGCCCGCCCTGACCACCATCGCCCCGGGGGCCTTCCTCGCCGACGACACCATGGTGGGCTCGTACGAGCTCGGCGGCGGCTGGCTGCGCATCGCGCCGGCCAAGGTCGGCCGGCGCGCGTTCCTCGGCAACAGCGGCATGGCCGGGCCCGGCCGCACGGTGCCCCGCAACGGCCTGGTCGCCGTGCTCTCCTCCGCCCCGCGCGGAGCCAAGCGGGGTTCGTCGTGGCTCGGCAACCCGCCGGTGCGTCTGCGCCGAACCGCCAGCGACTTCGACGAGGCGCGCACCTTCCGCCCGCCGGCGTCGCTCAAGGCGGCCCGGGCGATCTGGGAGATCCTCCGCGTCGTGCCGATCGTCGTGACGGCCTGGATCGCGCTCGCGGTGCTCGCCTCGCTCGAGTGGCTCTGGACCGAGGTGGGGCTCGGGGTCGCCGTACTGCTGTCCGGGGTGGTCATGCTGGCCGCCGGAGCGGTCGCCGCGCTGATCACGACCGCGGCGAAATGGGCGCTGGTGGGGCGGATCGACGCCACCGAGCATCCGCTCTGGTCGTCGTTCGTCTGGCGCAACGAGCTCGCCGACACCTTCGTCGAGACCGTCGCGCGGCCCTGGTTCGCCGCCAACGCCTCCGGGACCCCGGCGCTCGCCGTGTGGCTGCGCACGCTCGGAGCCCGGATCGGCCGGGGCGTCTGGTGCGAGTCGTACTGGCTGCCCGAGGCCGACCTGGTGACCCTCGGCGACGGGGCGACCGTGAACCGCGGCTGCGTGGTGCAGACGCACCTGTTCCACGACCGGATCATGCAGCTGGACCGGGTCTCGCTCGCCGCGGGATCGACGCTCGGCCCGCACAGCGTCATCCTGCCCGCCGCCTCGCTCGACGCGCACGCGAGCGTCGGACCGGCCTCGCTCGTGATGCGCGGGGAGCGGGTGCCCGGGGGAACGCTCTGGGCGGGCAACCCGATCGCCCCGTGGACGATCGCCGGGCGCTCGTGACCCGCGTGCCGCTCTCCGAGGGGTCGTGGCAGACTTGAGCCCATTCATGGCCGCCATCCCCGCTTCCGAGATCGGTTCCGCGACCGCTGGTGACGACTACCTCCCCACCAGCGGCAACGGCGGCTACACCGTCGTGCACTACGAGCTCGATCTCGACTACCGGGTCTCGACGAACCGCCTGACCGCGGAGGCCGTCATCCGGGCCCGCGCGACCCAGCCGCTGGCCCGCTTCAGCCTCGACTTCGCGGGCCTGAGCGTCGTGAAGGTGACCGTCGACGGCATGCGGCCGAAGAAGCTGGCCGAGACCACCCGCAAGCTGGTGATCACGCCCGAGAACCCCATCGAGGAGGACGCGGAGTTCACGGTGCACGTGCGCTACCGCGGAGCCCCGCATCCGATCCGGAGCGCCTGGGGCGAGGTCGGCTGGGAGGAGCTCGCCGACGGCGTCATCGTCGCCGGTCAGCCCTGCGGCGCCTCGTCGTGGTTCCCGTGCAACGACCACCCCGGTGACAAGGCGACCTACCGGATCGTCGTCGCCTGCGAGGCGGGATACACCGCCGTCTCGAACGGCGAGCTCGTCTCGCGCACCAGCCGCTCGGGCCGCACCACTTCGACCTTCGAGATGCGGCAGCCGATGGCCACCTACTTGGCGACCGTGCAGATCGGGCGCTATCGGTCGCGCGCCGTGACGCCGGCCCCGGCCCCGGCGTCGCCGGTGCCGCAGGCCCTCCACTACCCGCCGTCGCTCGAGACCCAGGTGGCCGTCGACTTCGCGCGGGTGCCCGAGATGGTCGCCGTGTTCAGCGGGCTGTTCGGGCCGTACCCGTTCGAGTCGTACGCGGTCGTCGTGACGCACGACGAGCTCGAGATCCCGCTCGAGGCGCAGGGGCTGGCGATCTTCGGGCGCAATCACGTCGACGGCGCGCACGGCAGCGACCGCCTGATCGCGCACGAGCTCGCGCACCAGTGGTTCGGCAACTGCCTCACCGTGGCGCGCTGGCGCGACATCTGGCTGCACGAGGGTTTCGCCTGCTATGCGGAGTGGCTCTGGGCCGAGGCCTCGGGCGGGCGCTCGGCCGAAGCGAACGCCGCGGCCCACCGGGCCCGGCTCGACGCCGAGCCGAAGGACATCGTGATCGGCGACCCCGGCGCGCAGGGGATGTTCGACGACCGCGTCTACAAGCGGGGGGCGCTCGCCCTGCACGCGGTGCGCCGGGCGCTGGGTGACGCGGCGTTCTGGCCCGCGCTGCGGGCGTATGTGGCCGAGTGCCGGTACGGAGTGGTCGCGACGGAGGACTTCGTGGAGATCATGGAGGCCTCCTCGGGCAGCGACGTCGTGGGGCCGCTGATCGAGCGGTGGATCTACTCGAAGGCGCTGCCGAAGCTCTGATGCGGTGATGCCGGGGGTGTTCGCAGGATCGCGATGACCCCGACCAGGCCGGCGGGGACGTCGATCTCGTGGAGCTCGACGGTCTCGGGGCGGATGCCGGGCGCGGCGCTCCTCGTTAGCGCGAGCTGGCCCTCGTCGCCCGGCTCCAGGCCGAGCGATCGCGGGTCGGTGCGCAGGCCCGTGCCGGCCGCCTTGAGCACCGCCTCCTTCGCCGACCAGAGCAGGGCGCGCATCCGTCGCCCCTCGTCAAGGTTCAGGGCGTCGAGCATCGCCCGCTCGGGGCCGTCGAAGGCGACGTCGTCGAGAGCGGATGCGGCCACGCGCGCGATCTCCTCGATGTCGACGCCGACCCGACCCGCCGACGAGGTCGCGAGGGCGACCCGGCCGCCCGCTCGCGCGAGCGAGACGTACTCGGGAGCGGGAGAGCCGTCGGCGAGGAACGCGATGGGCGACCCGTGGTCGTCGGCCCCGCAGACTGGGCAGCGGTGCCCGATGCCAGCGGCCCCCGCGAGCGCGGCGAGAGCCACGTGATCGGCCGCGCGATCGCCCTCGTCGAGCTGCAGCCGGAAGAGTACTCCGGGGTCGGCGGTGCTGTCCACGGTGCGAGCGTAGCCGCTGACAATGCACGCAGAGTTCACCCGCGCGCCCTTGGCGACAGCTGTAGATATCGCTTAGCATCACGGAATGGTAACTCGTGCGAAGTGGCGCAAACCCCTCCTGGCCGGGCTCGCGAGCCTCGCCCTGACCACCGGGCTCCTGGCGGCCGGTGCCGGCACGGCCTCGGCCGACGAGGCGCCCCCGCCCGCCCCGACCAGCACGTCTTCTCCGGATCGCACCATCGCGCCGGACGAGCACCTGACGCCGCTGGCCAAGCGGGTCGCCGTGACGAGCTTCGACCCCGACTACATCATCACCGACCGCAACATGTACGACGGCGCAGCGCTCGACGCGACCGCGGTGCAGGCCTTCCTGCAGCAGCAGGTGCCGGTGTGCCGCACGGGCTACACCTGCCTGAGCGGCTTCAGCACGACCACCCCGACCATCGCCGGTGATGCGCGCTGCGCTACCTACACCGGCCGCAGCTCGGAGTCGGCCGCAGCCATCATCGCCCGCGTCGGCGCCGCCTGCGGCGTGAACCAGAAGGCGCTGCTGGTGATCATGCAGAAGGAGTCCGAGCTGCCGGGCGACGACTTCCCGAGCCAGAAGCAGTACGACCAGGCGATGGGCTTCGACTGCTCCGACTCCGGGCCGTGCAACCCCGACTACGCCGGCTTCTTCAAGCAGGTCTACTACTCGGCGTGGCAGCTGCAGGACTACAAGCTGAACCCGGGCGACTACCAGTACAAGGTCGGCGTCGCCGCATCCATCAAGTACGCGCCCGCGAACTCGTGCAACACCCCCGCCCCGCCGCAGCGCACGCCGGCGACCCAGGCCACCGCGTCGCTGTACAACTACACGCCGTACCAGCCGAACGCCGCCGCCCTGAACGGCGACGACACCGACCCGTGCGCGAGCTTCGGCAACATCAACTTCTGGGTGATCTACACCGACTGGTTCGGGTACCCGCAGATCGACGTCGACCGGGTCAGCGGGGCCGACCGGTACTCCGGTGCCGTGGAGATCGCCAAGCGCGCCTTCCCGGACACCGCTCCCGTGGTGTTCGTGGCCAACGGCCAGAACTACCCCGACGCCCTGTCGGCCGGGCCCGCGGCGGTGAAGCTCGGCGGACCGCTGCTGCTCACCGACCCGGCCGCGCTGCCGCAGTCGGTCTCCGACGAGATCGCCTCGCTCGAGCCCGCGCGCATCGTGGTCGTCGGCGGGGTGAACTCGGTCTCGGATGCCGTGAAGACCCAGCTCGGCACCCTGGTACCCGGTGTCACGGTCGACCGCATCGCCGGCGCCAGCCGGTACGACACCTCGCGACTGCTCGTGCAGGACGCCTTCAAAGGGGGAGCCGGTGGGGCGTTCATCGCCACGGGCGGCAACTTCCCCGACGCGTTGAGCGCCGGAGCCGCGGCCGGATCGAAGGGTCAGCCCGTGCTGCTGGTCGACGGAAGCGCCTCGAGCCTCGACAGCGGTTCGGTGCAGGCGCTCAATGGCCTCGGCGTCACGTCGATCACGGTGGTCGGCGGCCCCAACTCGGTCAGCGCGGGCGTTCTCACCTCGGCACAGCAGCAGGTGACGCAGAACACGAACCGCATCTCGGGCTCCGATCGCTACGACACCTCGCAGAAGATCAACGCGGCCGTGTTCACGAAGGCGAGCCGGGCGTTCCTGGCCACCGGCGTGAACTTCCCGGATGCGCTGGCCGGATCCGCGTGGGCCGGTGCCGTCAAGGCGCCGCTGTACGTGGTGCAGCCGACCTGCGTGCCCGCCGCGGTGCGCACCGGGTTCCGGCCCGCCGGCATCCACCAGGTGACGCTGCTCGGTGGCCCGAACAGCCTCGGCACGGGGGTGTTCACGCTGCAGGGCTGCTGACCGGAACAGGAGCGGGCAGCCCGGCGCAGCCCGGCCCAGCTCACATGGCATGAATCGCACCGGGCGACCCTCGCGGAGGGCCGCCCGGTGTGATTGTCTGAGGGCATGAGCGAACTCCCTGCGCCGCACACCGGTGAGGAGCACTCCGACGCCTCGGCCGGGCGTCTCAACTGGCTGCGGGCCGGGGTGCTCGGCGCCAACGACGGCATCGTCTCGGTCGCCGCGATCGTCGTCGGTGTGGCGGGGGCCACGAGCGAGCTCGGGCCGATCGTCACCGCCGGCGTCGCAGGACTCGTCGGTGGCGCGATCTCGATGGCGCTCGGCGAATACGTCTCGGTGAGCAGCCAGGCCGACAGCCAGCGCTCGCTGATCGCCAAGGAGGCACGGGAGCTGCGCGAGATGCCGGAGGAGGAGCTCGCCGAGCTGACCGAGATCTACCGCCGGCGTGGCCTCAGCGAGGAGACCGCGGCGGCCGTGGCCCGCGAACTCACCGCGCACGACGCCCTGGGCGCGCACCTCGCCGCCGAGCTCAACATCGACGCCGACGACCTCGCGAGCCCGTGGCAGGCGGCCGGCGCTTCGGCGCTCGCCTTCACGGTGGGCGCGCTGCTGCCGTTCCTGTCGATCGTGCTCCTGCCCGAACCGGTTCGGGTACCGGTGACGTTCGTGGTCGTGCTCGTCGCGCTCATGCTCACCGGGGCGCTCAGCGCCTGGATCGGTGGCGCGGGCATCTGGCGGGCCACTCTGCGCGTGGTCGTCGGGGGAGCGCTCGCGCTCGCCGCGACCTTCGCGATCGGCACGCTGCTCGGCACGAGCGGCGTGGTCTAGGCCGCGACCGGCTCGACGGCCGGCGCCCGGCTCGGGGGGAGCGGGGCGCTCAGACCGCGACCGGCTCGGCGCCCGCAGGGGACCCCGCGAGCTCCGGGAACCGCTCGGCGAGCAGCTCGAGCGACCGCACCCGCGCCGGCGACGCGTCGAGCGGATCCGACGCCAGGGCTCCGCCGATCGGCGACACCATCACCTCGTCGGCCCCGTGCTGCGCGGCGAACGCGCGCAGTCGCTGCTCCACCGACTCGGGGTCGCCGATGTACCAGTGGCGCGACTGCTGCAGCACCGCGTCCTGCTCGGCCGGGCTGAGCTCGGCGACCTCGGCCTGCTCGACGGTCAGCTGCGGCACCAGGGCGCCGCCGGTGCGCAGGCGCGCCATCGTGATCAGCTGCGGCAGGGCCACGCGCTGGGCCTCCTCGCTCGTCTCGGCGACCGAGACGTTGGCGGTCAGGAAGGTCTGCGGCGCCGCGAGGGCCTCGGAGGGCTCGAACCGCGAGCGGTAGATCTCGAGCGCCTGCTCGATGCCGGGCTGGCCGAAGTGGTTGGCGAACACGAACGCGATGCCGAGCTTCGCGGCCAGCGTCGCGCTGAAGTCGCTCGAGCCGAGCAGCCAGAGCGCCGGGGCGCTGGTCACGTTCGGCGTCGCCTTCAGGTCGTACGACCGGCCGCGGATGTCGAGCCCCACGCCCGGCTGGTCGTCGGGCCCGAACGGCACGGCCGAGGCGGCGCGGTCCGAACCGAGCAGGGCGGCGACGGTCTCGACGTCGGTGGGGAAGGAGGCGGCGGGGTCGACGTCGGTCGTGGTGCGCGGCCCGCGCAGCATGTACGAGGTGACGGGATCCGACCCGGGCGCGCGGCCCAGACCCAGATCGATGCGCCCCGGATGCATGGCCTCCAGCAGCGCGAACTGCTCGGCCACCGTGAGCGGTGCGTGGTTCGGCAGCATCACGCCGCCCGAACCGAGACGGATGCGCCCGGTATGCCCGGCGAAGTGCGCGATCAGCGTCGACGGCGACGTGGAGGCGACGGCCGGCATGTTGTGGTGCTCGGCGACCCAGTAGCGGGTGAAGCCGAGGCGTTCGGCGGCCTGCACCAGACCGAGGCTCGCGGCGATCGCCTCGCCGGAGGACTGCCCGGTACGGACCGGGATGAGATCGAGTACGGAGAGCTGCGTCATGTCACAGAAGACAGCCGTCGGGAGCCCCGGATTATTCCGCCCGCCGAGTCCGTCACGGCATCCACGTCGACGGGATGCGCCGCCACCTGCGCCGCCCACCCCCGCCGAAACCCGGCGACTTCGCGAAACTCGCCCCGATTTCCCGGCATTCCGCACCTCCGCACGTACGGTAGCGGTGTGTGGCGTGCCGATAAGAAACGAGAAGTGGACGAATCGATGTCCGCAGCCGACTCCGCGGAGTCGGCGTGGGGGCGCAACGGTCTCGCGGCCGGAGGCGCGCCCATGGGCCAGGTCCTGACGACGGAGAGCCTCGTCGAGCCCGCGCGCGAGCGCTGGCGCAGTGAGCTGTCCGCCCTCGGTGGGGAGTCCCCGCTGCTCGTCTTCGACGATTCGCCGCGCTCCCGCATCGAACTCAGCACCACGCATCCGGGTGGTCTCGCCCAGTTCATCACCGGCAACGCCACCCTGCTCTCGAGCCTGATCCGCGACGAGCTCGCGCTCCGCAACGCCCGCATCGCCGCCGGCGCCATCACCGACAAGGGCGTCGAGCTCCGCTCCGTCCGCGGCGTCGACTCCGTGCACCTCGCCATCGGCCTCGCCGAGTGGCGGGGGGAGGACGGCCAGGGCGGCCGTGCCGTGCAGTACCGCGCCCCCGTGCTGCTCCGGCCCATCTCGGTGCGCCGCTACGGCCGCGACTTCGAGCTGAAGCTGCGGGGAGCCCCGTTCGTGAACCCGGTGCTCGCCGAGGTGCTGCAGGCGCAGTTCCAGATCGCGATCGACGGCGAGAGCCTCGTCGCGCTCGCCGCGTCCAACGGCGTCTTCAAGCCCCAGCCGGTCATCGACCGCCTCCGCAGCCTCACCTCGCACCTGCCCTGGTTCGCGGTGCAGCCGCGCCTGGTCGTGTCGTCGTTCGCGGATGTCGCCAGCGCCATGGTGGCCGACAGCCGCGATCTCGCGCATCCGGTGCTCGACGCCCTCGCCGGCAACGTCACCTCGCGCCGAGCGGTGCAGAGCGGCTACCACCCCGTCGAGGCCTCGCCGCAGGACCACCGGGCCCCGAGCACCGACACCCTGCTGCTCGACGCCGACGGCGAGCAGGAGAACGTGGTCGCCCAGATCTCAGGCGGCAACTCCCTCGTCGTCAAGACCCTCCCCGGCACCGGCGGCACCCAGACCATCGTCAACGCCATCGGCGCCCTCGTGTCGCAGAACAAGCGCGTGCTCGTGGTGAGCCCGCGCCGCCTCAGCCTCGGCGGCATCAGCCGGCGGTTGTCGGATGTGGGGCTGCCCGGCGTGGCCGTCTCCCCGCGCACCCTGCGTCGCGACCTCATCCAGTCGATCGGCCGCAACGAGAAGGCCCAGCAGCCGCGGGTCGCCGACGTCGACGAGGCGCTCGTGCGGCTGCGCAGCGTGCTGCTCGACTACCGCGGCTCGATGTCGCGCGTCGACCCGACCCTCAAGGTCTCGGTGCTCGACGCCCTGCGCGAGCTCGCCCGCCTGGCGCTGCTGCCGAACCCGCCGTCGACCACGGCGCGCCTCGACCGGGCGGCCCTGGAGTCGCTCGCCTCCGGCCGCGCCAAGGCCGCGAAGACCCTGAGCCGCGCCGCCGAGCTCGGCCAGTTCCGCTACGGGCCCGACGACTCGCCCTGGTACGGCGCCCAGTTCTCCTCGAGCGACGACGCCCACCGCGCCCACCAGCTCGCGAAGCGGCTCGACTCGAACGAGCTGCCGCGACTGCTCACCGGCGCCTACGACCTCATCGGCCAGACCCGGATGCGGCCCTTCACCTCGCTCGCCGAGCTCGGCACCTACCTGCGGCTGCTCGCCGACCTGCGCGAGACGCTCGACAAGTTCCTGCCCGTGGTCTTCGACCGCTCGCTCACCGACCTGATCGCCGCCACCGCCCCGCGCCGCGACGCCCCGCAGATGTCGTCGACCTCGCGCCGTCGACTCAAGGCCCTGGCGAAGGAGTACGTGCGGCCCGGCGTGCACATCGGCGACATCAACGAGTCGCTCCGCCGCATCCAGCAGCAGCGCACGCTCTGGTACCGCTACGCGGCCGCCGGCATCCCGCCGGAGATCCCCGTCGGCATCAACGACGTGCAGGTCGCCTACCAGCGCGTCACCGAAGACCTCGCGCAACTCGACCTGCCGCTGGGCACGGGCGGCACCGCGCGCCAGCTCTCCGCACTGCCGATCGATCAGCTGATCGGCATGATCGAGGGGCTCGCCGCCGACTCCGAGGTCCTCGCGAACCTGCAGGAGCGCACCTCGCTGCTCGACTCGCTGCACGAGCACTCGCTCGATCCGCTGCTGATCGACCTGTCGAACCGCCACGTGCCCGAGTCGGCGGTGCCGGACGAGCTCGAGCTCGCCTGGTGGCAGTCGGTGCTCGAGCTGATGCTCGCCAACGACCGCGCGCTCCTCGGGGCGAACACCGGGGTGCTCGACCGGCTCGAGGGCGACTTCCGGCTCGTCGACGAAGCTCACGCCTCGATGAACGGGCAGCTGCTCGCGTGGCAGCTGGCCGAGACCTGGAGCGTCGGCATCCTCGACCACCCGATGGAGGCCACGGCGCTCAAGGACCTGCTGCGCACCGACAAGGTCACCTCCGCGACCCTGCACGAGGCCGCACCGCACCTCGGCAAGGCCCTGGCTCCGGTCTGGCTCGCCTCGCCCTACGAGGTGCCGCAGATCACGGATGCGATCACCTTCGACACGGTCATCCTCGTCGACGCCGGCGCGACCACGCTGTCGGAGAACGTGGGTGCGATCCGCCGTGGCCGCCAGGTCGTCGCCTTCGGCGACCCGGTGACCCAGACGCCCTCCCGCTTCGAGATCGCCGTGCGCCCCATCGAAGAACAGCGCACCCGCTCGGTCGCCGACGCGGCCGAGGTCGAGGAGCTGCACGGAGAGTCGGCGCTCGCGCGCCTGGCCGACCTGGTTCCGACCATGTCGCTCACCCGCAGCTACCGGGCCGGCGGCGAAGACCTCGCCGAGCTCGTCAACCACCGCTTCTACGGCGGCAAGATCGACTCGCTTCCCTGGGCCGGCACCTTCCTCGGCCACGGCAGCCTCGCGCTGCACTACGTCGAGGGTCGAGGCGGCATGCCCGACCCCGAGACCGGAGCCGTCGAGAGCGTCGACGCCGAGGTCGACCGCGTCGTCGACCTCGTGCTCGACCACGCCATCAACTACCCGCGCGAGTCGCTCATGGTCATCACCGCATCGCCCCGGCACGCGGTGCGGGTGCAGCAGGCGGTTCTCGCGGCGTTCGCGAAGCGCAGCGACCTGGCCGACTTCATCCTGAAGGAGCGCGCCGAGCCGTTCATGGTTGCGACGCTCGAGCAGTCGGTGGCGCAGAGCCGCGACCGGGTCATCTTCTCGGTCGGCTACGGCAAGACCGCGCACGGCCGGGTGCTCACCAACTTCGGCGGGCTCGCTCGTCCCGGTGGCGAGCGGTTGCTCGCGGTCGGTATGACGAGGGCCCGTCGATCCATGGACATCGTCAGCTGCTTCATGCCCTCGGACATCGACGAGGACAGGATGAACTTCGGTGTCGTCGCCCTCCGCCAGATCCTGCAGGAGGCCGAGACCGGGCCCACGCCCGACACCTTCTCGAGCCCCGGCGACGCGCTGCTGATCGACCTCGCGCGGCGCCTCGGCGCGCGCGGCCTCGAGGTGGCCTTCGAGCACCGCGGCAAGCTCACCCTGGTGGCCTCGCACGCGGGTCGCGCGATCGCGATCGAGACGGATGCGGTGGTGCACTCGACCTCGCTCCGCGAGTCCCTGCGCCTCCGGCCCGACATGCTGCGCCGGCTCGGCTGGCACTACCTCCGGGTGCACAGCTTCGAGCTGTTCACGAACCCGGAGGCGGTGGCGTCGCGGATCGCGGACGTGATCGGGGTGCGGGAGCTCTCGCTCGTAGAGACCGCGCCGATCTCGATCTGACTGCCGCGCCGGATGCTTACCAGTGCGGGGGCTTGTCTGCCTTGAGGCGGGCGTCGTTCTCGGTGGAGGCGCCGGTGGACGGGCGGGGCGCGGGGGCGGTGCCCCAGGCAGCGTCGGTGTCTTCGGCGGCCCGCACGGGGGTGCCGTCGGGCAAGGCTTGCGGGGTGGGATCCGACCCGGGCGCGGCGTCTGTCGACACCCGCCGTCGTCCCGTCCTTTTCACCTCGACCACGCGTGAAGCCTACCCGTCCCGCCCGAATGCCCTCGATCCGTCACTCGTTGTCGCTATTTCACTGGTTTGGCGACAACTACTGACGGATCGAGGGCATCCGGGGGTGGGGGTGGGGAACCTGCTGCGGGTCAGTGCTTGGGGGTGTGGTCGGGCGGGGTCGGGGTCTCGCCGGCCGCCTTCGCGCGCTCCAGGGCGAGCAGGTCGCGGATCTGGATGAGGAGCTCGGTCTCGGTGGGGGGCAGTTCTTCGTTCTGCTCCTCGAGGGACTCCGCGGGGGTCTTCTTCAGCGAGAAGGCCACCTTCTTCAGATGGTTGATCGGCACGACGAAGACGAAGTAGACCACGACGGCGACCAGCAGGAACTGGATGATCGCGCCGAGCACCGCGCCGAACTTGATCTGCGAGTCACCGATCGTGAGGATGGCCACGCCGTCGAGGTTCTCGGCCTTGAACAGCGCACCGATCAGGGGGTTGAACACGTTGGTGACGATGGACGTGACGACGGCGGTGAACGCGGCACCGATGACCACCGCGACGGCGAGGTCGATGACGTTCCCGCGGAGGATGAACTCCTTGAATCCCTTGAACATGCCGTCAAGCCTAAGAGGCCGAGGGCTAGCTCGCCGGCTTTGCCGCGGGAGCGGCGGAGGATGACGACGAGGAGGAGCCGCCCGACGACGAGCCTCCGGACGACGAGCCCCCCGAGGACGAGCCGCCCGAGGACGAGCCGCCCGAGGACGAGCCCCCCGAGGACGAGCCTCCGGACGACGAGCTGGAGGACGAGGACGAAGACGACGACCCCGACGACTCGCCCGACCCCGAGTTGGCCCGCGAGTCGGTGCGGTAGAACCCCGACCCGTTGAAGGTCACGCCCACCGGGCTGAAGACCTTCCGCAGCTTGCCGCCGCAGACCGGGCAGACGGTCAGCGTGTCGTCGGTGAAGGCCTGCTGGATGTCGAACGCGTTCTCGCACTCGGTGCAGCGGTAGGAGTAGGTGGGCACAGGAGCCTCCGGCGTAGAGCGTGGGGCGCCGCGTACGGCGCGGTGGTCAGATCGATGTCAGTGGGTGAAGCGGATGATCCGCGTCGGGGTCACGGCGCCGTCGACCGGCGCGTCGTGGAGTTCTCGGGGCACGTCCTGCAGGATCTCGTCGTCGAACACCACGGCGAACACCGGCGGGCACTTCTCCATCGAGCCCAGGGTGCGGTCGAAGTAGCCGCGCCCCCAGCCCATCCGGGTGCCGCGCCCGTCGACCGCCGAGGCGGGGATGACGATGAGGTCGGCGTCGTTGATCGCGATGGGCCCGAGGATGCCGCCGACCGGCTCTGGCAAGCCGTACAGGCCCTCGGTCTCGGTCTCGCCGTCGCCCTCGGCCCAGTCGAGCAGCCCGTCCTGCCGCGCGATCGGCAGCAGCACCCGGCGACCGTCGGCGAGGGCCCAGTTGATGAAGGGGCGGGTGTTGGGTTCGAACGACGTCGAGAGGTAACAGGAGATGGTCCGTGCATCCACCTCGGTCGCGAGCGCCACCAGGTTCGCGGTGAACCCGACCTCGGCGGCGTCGACGACGTGGGCGGGGCGGGTGCGGCGGCGTTCGCGGAGCTCGGCGCGCAGCGCCCGCTTGTCGTGGGACGGGTCGGAGGCCATGGCTGCAATTGTAGGTCCGTCCCGGTGACAGGGGTGTTTCCGGGGCGTTCATCCGCTGTCGGCGGAACTGGATACGCTTGGGTCATGGGGACACATCTGACGAAAGCAGTCATTCCGGCAGCGGGTCTCGGCACCCGCTTCCTGCCGGCCACCAAGGCGATGCCGAAAGAGATGCTGCCGGTCGTCGACAAGCCGGCGATCCAGTACGTCGTCGAAGAGGCGGTGGATGCGGGGCTCTCCGACGTGCTCGTCGTCACGGGCCGCAACAAGACCGCGATCGACAACCACTTCGACCGGGTCTACGAGCTCGAGTCGACCCTGGAGCAGAAGGGCAAGGGCGACATGCTGCGGGTCGTCAACGAGTCGACCGCCCTCGCCGACATGCACTACGTGCGCCAGGGCGACCCGCTGGGCCTCGGCCACGCCGTGCTGCGCGCCAAGATGCACGTCGGCCATGAGCCCTTCGCCGTCCTCCTCGGCGACGACATCATCGACGCCCGCGACCCGCTGCTGCAGCGCATGCTCGACGTGCAGGAGTCGCGCAACGCGACCGTGATCGCCCTGATGGAGGTCGACCCCTCCCAGACCCACCTCTACGGTGTCGCCTCGGTCGAGGCCACCGACGACGACGACGTGGTGAAGGTCACCGGCCTGGTCGAGAAGCCCGACGCGGGCAAGTCGCCCTCGAACCTCGCCGTCATCGGCCGGTACGTGCTGCGCCCCGAGGTCTTCGACATCCTCGAGAACACCCCGCCGGGCAAGGGCGGCGAGATCCAGCTGACGGATGCGCTGCTCACGCTGGCCGAAGACGACGAGCTCGCCGGCGGCGTCTACGGCGTCGTCTTCCGAGGCCGTCGCTACGACACCGGCGACAAGCTCGACTACATCAAGGCGATCGTGCAGCTCGCCTGCGACCGCAAAGACCTCGGGCCCGACCTCCGTCCGTGGTTGAAGGAGTTCGTCGGCGGCCTGTAAGGCAGGCGGTCGCCGACGCGGTAGTGTTCGAGCAATGTTCGTTCCCACACTCTCCGAGGGGCCGGTCACCGTGCGGCCGATCCGCGTCCGCGACGCGAAACCGCTCGAGCGCGAGCTGATCGAGAACCGCAGCTGGCTGCGCAAGTGGGAGGCGACCAACCCGCAGGGGCCGATGTCCTTCGACACCCGCGCGAGCATCCGGGCGCTGCAGGCGAACGCACGGGCAGGGCTCGGGCTGCCGTTCATCCTCGAGCACGACGGCGAGCTGGCCGGCCAGCTCAACGTGTCCTCGATCAGCTACGGCTCGGTCGCCTCGGCGAGCATCGGCTACTGGGTCTCGGAGCGCTTCGCGGGCAAGAACATCACGCCGATCGGCGTGGCGCTCGCGGCCGACTACTGCTTCTTCTCGGTGGGGCTGCACCGGATCGAGATCTGTATCCGGCCCGAGAACGGGCCGAGCCTGCGGGTGGTCGAGAAGCTCGGCTTCCGGTACGAGGGGCTGCGGCGGCGCTACATCCACATCAACGGTGACTGGCGCGACCACTTCTGCTTCGCGCTCGTGCGCGAGGAGCTGCCGGTGGGCGTGCTGCGCCGCTGGCAGGAGGGGCGGATCCCGCCGGGTGGCGGGAGCGTGCCCGAGAGCGACGTGGAGGCGGCGAAGACGGCGTTGCCGGTCGAACCGCGCTGAGCCGGGATCGCGTGGTCGGGATGCGGTGACGGAATCCGCGACCGGTTGCGGTGACCGGGGGCTCCGAAACCACCCGGACGGGCAGATGCCCAGCGACACGCGCCCCTCATGCCGGGGCCGCGGACACCGCTCCCCGTACCGTTGACGCATGACAACGGAATGGCTCGGCGGAGGGTTCATGATCGCCCTCGCGGCGGTGCTGTGGCTGGCGTATCTGGTGCCCTCGTGGTTCCGTAGCCGGCAGTACCTCGCCACCGAGCGCAACGCCGTGCGTCTGCAGCAGACCCTGCGCATCCTGGCCGAGACGGCCGAGGTGCCCGACGAGGTGCGCATCGAGGCGAACGCCCGCAGCATCGCCGAGCAGGAGCGCATCCTGAAGCACCGCGCCGCCCAGCGCGAGCTCAAGGCCATCCCCACCGCCGTCCGCACCGCCGACCGGCTGCGCCGCTCGCGGGCGGTCACCGCCGCGGTCTTCGCGCTGTCGCTCGCCGTGGCCGTGCTCGGCGGGATGCAGGCGGTCTACACCGGGGCCTGGATCATCCTGATCGGTGGCGTGATCGCCAGCGCGGTCAGCCTGAGCGCACTCGTCAAGCTCGCCAAGGCGGGCCGACGCCTGAAGCTCCCGCGCCCGGTCGGTCTGGTCTCGCCCGAGCTCGTCGACCACTCGGATGCGTTCGCCGACGATTCGTCGGACGAGCGCGCTGCGGACGAGCTCGCCGAGTACTCCCGTTCCCAGGGCGCCGAGTCGGCCGAGGCGGAGAGCCGGGGTGGCTGGGTGCCGGTGGCCGTGCCGCGCCCGCGCTACCTCGCGCATCCCGTCGACGTGCCGCTCGGCCTCGCCGACGAGGAGCCGCTGGACGACGAGGGCACCCTCGACATCGACCGCACGAGCGAGTTCGCCGAGGCGACCGCCCGCGCCGCCGTCGCGCACCGGCAGTCGCTGCTCAAGGCGGCGGCGGAGGCCGAGACGGCGCTGCGGGCGCGGTTGGATGCGGAGCACGCGACGGTCTCCGAGCTCCCGGTCCCCGTCGCGGTCGCTGCTGAGCCGGCCGCTCCGGCCGCTGTTCCCGCGGGGCCGCCGTCGCGCTTCGCTCGGATGGGGATCGTGGAGGACGACACCGCGTCGCACCTCGACCTCGACGAGATCCTGGCCCGGCGCCGCGCGGGCTGACATCGCGGCGTTGCCGCCTCCTGGCGCTCGCGACGTTCTTGCGGCGTTGCCGCATCCTGGCGCTCTTGCGGCGTTGCCGCATCCTCACCCCCGGCGTAGCCTCGGTGCGCATCGGAAGGAGACG
Source organism: Herbiconiux sp. 320_LB (assembly GCF_059691755.1). Classification (NCBI taxonomy): domain Bacteria; kingdom Bacillati; phylum Actinomycetota; class Actinomycetes; order Micrococcales; family Microbacteriaceae; genus Herbiconiux; species Herbiconiux sp. 320_LB. The sequence continues at coordinate 77,975 of NZ_JCAWAD010000004.1, forward strand.
ACGATGCCTGGAAAGAAGACGCCGCCCCAGCTCAAGGATCCGGGGCTCTACGAAGAGCTCCGCGACCAGGGCGACTCGAAGCAGAAGGCCGCCCGCATCTCTAACGCCGCCGCAGCCCGAGGGCGCACGGCGGTGGGGAAGAAGGGCGGGGAATCCGGATCGTACGAGGACTGGACCGTGGCCGAGCTGAAGAAGCGGGCGAAAGAGCTCGGTCTCACCGGGTATTCGTCGAAGAAGAAGGCCGAGCTGGTGGAGGTTCTGCGCGACTCCTGACGCCGGGCCGCGGCTGTGGCTGGAGGTCGCCGCCGATTCATTCCCCGACGGGAATGGGTCGCCCTCCTAGGATGTCAGCATGAGCGACGACGGAGTCCGAACCGCTGCCCGCACCGCCACGTCGATCGATCTGTCGAAGCGGGATCTGACGCTCGACCTCGCGCGGGTGTTCTGCGTGCTGCTGGTCGTGGTCATCCACCTGCTGATGGTCGGGGTGGGCTCCGGGCCCGACGGCCAGATCGCCGTGAGCCGCCCGCTCGAGGAGCAGTGGTGGTTCGCCCCCGCCACCTGGGCCGGCCAGATCATGCCGCTGTTCTTCGTGGTCGGCGGTTTCGCCTCGATCACCGCCTGGCGGAGCCTCGAGCGGCGTGGCGGCACGGGTGCCGACTACGTGCGCAACCGGGTGCTGCGTCTCGCGCAGCCGGCGTTCCCGCTGTTCGTGTTCTACGTCGTCGTGATCGGGGGAGCCCGGCTGATCGGGATCGACCCGCAGCTCGTCGACGTGGCCGTGGTCGGGGCGGCGTCGCCGCTGTGGTTCCTGGCCGCGTACACGCTGTGCCAGGCGCTGGTGCCCGTGATGGTCGTCTGGCATCGGCGCAGCCCGCGGGCCACGCTCGTCGTGCTGCTGGCCGGGGCGATCGCGGTCGACGCGATCCGCTACTCGACCGGCATCGACGCGATCGGGCTGGCGAACCTGTTCTTCGTCTGGCTGCTCGTGCAGCAGCTCGGCTTCTGGTACGCCGACGGCTGGTTCGCCGCGCGGCGGTGGTGGACCCTCGTCGCCATCGCGGCGGTCGCCTACGCGAGCCTCGTGCCGCTGACCGCCTGGGGCCCGTACGCCGACGACATGCTCACGAACCTCAACCCGCCGACGCTGCCGCTGGTGGCGCTCGCGATCGCCCAGGCGTGCATCCTGCGCCTGTTGCGGCCGGCGCTCGCGGCGCTGATGAACACGCACGCGGCGCGGGCCTTCGTGTTCCTGATCGGGTCGCGGTTGATGACGATCTACCTGTGGCACCTGCCGGTGATCCTGGTGCTGTCGGGCCTGGCGCTGCTGGTGCCGTTCGCCAGCCCGCCGCCCGCGTCGGCCGCGTGGTGGCTGACGAGGCCGGTGATGTTCGTGCTGGTGATCCTCGCGGTCTTCGGGCTGTCGTTCCTGGTGGGCCGGTGGGAGGCGCCGCGCGAGGTGAAGGCGACGCCGCCGCCCGCGGTCGTGGCCGTGGCGACGGTGCTGGCGTTCATCCCGCCGTTCCTGGTGATGCAGTTCTTCATGGACCTGCCGATCGCCATCGTCGGCAGCGTGCTGCTCGGGGTGTCGATCCTGATGCTCGGGCGGTGGGGCGCGGGGCGCCGGCCGGATTGGCGCCGGGCGGGGTTCTCGTCGTAGACTTTCGGGGTTGTCGATTCTTTCGTCAGCGGGGCTATGGCGCAGTTGGTAGCGCGTCTCGTTCGCAATGAGAAGGTCCGGGGTTCGAATCCCCGTAGCTCCACCACGGAAGGCCCTGGGATCCACGATCCCGGGGCCTTCGGCTTCGCCGGGGGCGATCGGGTGTCGGATTGTCGGTTCGCAGCATCGTCGGTTCGCAGCATCGTCATCGGGGAATAGATCAACGCACGAGTCCGCCGGATCGGCGCACTGGGCGCACTCGGCGTCGGCCTCGTCGTCGTGGTCACGCCCCGCATCGTCGAGGGGTTCGGCCGCTCCGCCGGTCTCGGGTGGACCCTGGTGATCGCCGTCCCCGTGGTCGTCGGTGCGGCCTGGCTCGGTATCCTCCTGGTGATGCACCTCCTGGAGGCGCCGGCCCGACGACTCGAGCGCCGGTTGGGCAGACCCGCCTTCACGCTGACGGGCCAGCGCGGGATGAACCTCCAGCTCCTTCTGGACGCGAGGTCGGAGGTGCCGGCGGCCCCGACCGTTGCGGCCTCCGACTCGGCCGTCGAGTTCTGGTGGAAGTCGACCAGCCCGGCGCCCTTCGCGGCGATTCCCCGCGACCGGATCACGTCCATCGAGATCTCCTCGCCGGCGGCTCTCGGGCGGGACACATCGGCGGTGATCCTCCACGTCGACTGGATGCGCGAGCCGATCCGCATCGCGATGGTCTCGCGCCGCTTCTTCTCGATGGGGTCTGCGACCGAGGCCGAGACGCGGGAGTACGCCCGCCAGCTCGGGTTGCAGCCGGGCTGAGGCGACTGCCGAGGCGGGTCCGGTCAGGGCTGGCGGAGGGCGGCGCCCAGACGGCGGACCCAGGCTGTGAAGCGCGCTGTGTGCCGGTCGGTGAACTCATTAGCGAGGCGGAGGGTCTCGTCGCCGAGGTCTCCACCCGCGAGAATGGACTCGAGGGCCTGGAGGGCGCGGCGCTCCTGCGCGTCGGCGGATGCGGCGGAGTCGTGGGATCCGCCAGATGCGGCGGAATCGGGGAGGCCAAGGGACGCGGCGGATTTTGCGCCGCGGTCGTCGCCATTGGGGTGCACGGGGCTCACGCGAACAGCCTACGTCGGGAGCGCCCAGCCCCGACGGTCCGGCGCGGGCTAGGCGACCTGGTCGGTGATGCGCTCGAAGCGCACCGCGGCCTGCTGCGCGTCGAGCTCGCCCCGGGTCACGGCCGACACGACGTCGAAGTACTCCAGGCGCAGGCGAGCCCGCTCGGTTGTGACCGGGAGACGCGCGTGGTCGAGGGCGAACGCGGCGTCCGTGCGGGCGATCAGGGCGTCTCGGGTCCAGGTGCTGTCGGTCACGCGCCGACCGTAACGGCCGCAGGTTAACGTTTGCTATCGACGGGGTGCGAGGGCGCCGGAGCGGGCGGGGTGCAGGATGCGCGGGGGCGGGTGGAGGGCGCGGCCGCGTCTTCCTCCGCCGCGTGATTCTGCTGGGCCGGGGTCCGGGGCGGGATCCGGGCCGTGCACCAGGGCCGGGCCGGGCCGAGTTCGGGGGCGGGGCTGGGGAGCGATCCCGGTCGAGTTCCGAGGCGGGGTCGCGCCCGGGCTCCGGGCGGGGTCGGGTGCCGAGGTGGGGTCGGGCCGGGTGCCGGCGCGGGGTTGGGCCGGGGCGGACTCCGGCGGCTCGCAGCACCGTCGGGTAGCGTCGTGGCATGAGCATCCCGCCCGACGTGCGCACCGGGCCGCGGCAGTTCGGGCTGCTGCCACGGCGCAAACTTCCTCAGCTCCCGCCCAAGGGAGAACCCTGGCACGGCCTTAGGCGCCGATCGACGCTCATCTTCCTCGGCGTCGCCGTCGTGCTCGTGGCGGTAACCTGGGCCGGAATCGCACTTTCGAGCACCGCCTACCCGACCACGATCGACGGCGTCACGGCCGAATCGTCGCTCGGACTCGACGAGCTCGAAGCCACCCTCCCCGTCGCACCGGTCGCGGAGAATGCGCAGTCGCGCATCCAGCCCTGCCCCGACGGCGGCGAGAAGCAGCAGGTCGTGCTCACGCGCACGCTGACGCTCGCACCCTCGGTGGATGCGGCGGGCTGGGTGCGCGACACCTCGTCGGCCTACCGCGACAAGGGCTGGAGCGTCACCCAGGCCCCGACCGACTCCGGCGACACCGCCACGACGTTCATCGGCCCGGCGCTGGTGCCCTACGTCGTCACGCTGCCGGCGGCCGGCGGGTCGACCGTCACCCTCGCCAGCGACTCCCGCTGCGCCGCGGGCTGAGCGGCAGCGCTGGCCTTTGGTGCCGGCGCAGCTGGCGCGGCCGCGCCGCGGCGGCCGGGGTCACGAAGCGGCACACGGTAGATTCGACGGGATGTCGCCCGGCACCCTGTTCCGAATCGTCTCGTTCGCCGAAGCCGTCACCTGGACCGCCCTGCTCATGGCGATCATCGTGCGCGCGACCGGTGCCGAGGTGCCGGTGTTCTTCGCGGTCGGGCTGGCCCACGGGGTCGTGTTCTTCGCCTTCGTCGCGAGCACCGTCGTCGTCGGGCTCAACCAGCGTTGGCCCTGGTGGCTTGTGCTCGTGACCGCGCTGACCTCGGTGCCGCCCTACGGCACGGTCGTGATGGATGCGGTGCTCGAGCGCACGGGCCGGCTGCGGGGCGGATGGCGGCTCACCGCATCCGACGACCCCCGCGATGCCGGCTGGGTCGATCGCACCCTGCGGTACTTCCTCCGGCGCCCGTGGCTGTTTCTCGTGCTGCTGCTCGTGGTGATCGCGCTGCTGACACTCGTGGCGCTCCTCGCGGGTCCCCCCGGCCGCTGACCCGGACCCCCGCCCAGGCTCTCGCACCCACCGCGCCAAGAAGTCACCTTCACCCACCTCGCCGAGAAGTCACTTTTACGTCCAAGAGTCGGGGTTTGGACGTAAAAGTGACTTCTCGGCGTGGTTGTGAGGGGCGGGGCTACTTGAGGAGGCGGGAGAGGACCCGGTCGGCCAGGGGCTTGCCTCCGGTCTGGCAGGTGGGGCAGTACTGGAGGCTCGAGTCGGCGTAGGTGACCTGACGCACGGTGTCGCCGCAGACCGGGCAGGGCTCGCCGGTTCGACCGTGCACCTGCAGGCCGGACTTCTTCTCGCGCTTCAGCTCCGACGCCGCGAGGCCGTCGGCCCGCTCGATCGCTCCGCGCAGGGTCGACTGCAGCGCCGCGTAGAGCGCCGAGACCTCGTCGGCGGTCATGGTCGCGGGCTTGAACGGCGACATCCGTGCCGCGTGGAGGATCTCGTCGGAGTACGCGTTGCCCACCCCGGCGATCAGCCCCTGGTTGCGCAGCACACCCTTGATCTGCGAGCGCCCGGCCGCGCGCAGGATGCTCGCGAAGACCTCCTCGGTGAACTCCGGCTCGAGCGGGTCGGGCCCGAGCCGCGCGATGCCAGGCACCTCAGCGACGTCTCGCACCAGGTACAACGCCAGACTCTTCTTGGTGCCCGCCTCGGTGATGTCGAGCCCGGCCTCGTCGCCCTCGAGCACGAGCCGCGCGGCCAGCGCCCCCTTGCCAGGCCTGCCGCTCGGCGGTGGAGGCGGGCTCTCTCGCCACCGGATCCACCCCGCCCGAGCGAGGTGCAGCACCAGGTGCAACTCGGCATCGCCCGAGGTGGATGCGGCTGAGTCGGATGCGGGCGGGCTCGATGCTGGTGAGGTGGATGCGGGCGGGGTCGATGCTCGTGCGGTGGATGCGGGCGAGGTGGATGCGGGCGAGGTCACGAAATCCAGGAACTTGCCGTGCCGGGTCACCGCCGAGATGGTGCGGCCGGCCAGGGCCGACACCGGGGGATCGAAGGTCTTCAGTGCCGCGAACGACGCCAGGTCGAACCGCGCGATCGTGCGCCCGACGAGCCTCGCGCCAAGATCGGCGACGAGGGAGTGGACTTCGGGAAGCTCAGGCACACCTCAAGTCTCCGACCCGCCACCGACATCGGCCACCCGGTTCGCCCAGGGCGTCTTCCGCGCGTGCCGGCATCACCCGCACCGCCCCCCGTGCTGCCCCCAGCCCGTGCCGCCCAGGACGCCCACCCTCACACCCCGCCCACACCGATCGGCCCCGGCGGTTCGCCTCGCGTTCACCGGGAGTTGGCCCGCGATCGGGAGACTGCCGATGGCCGCGCCCGGCCACCCTTCCCCGCCTCGAAAGGGCCGCTTCCCATGCGCAGACTCTGGCGCCCCTCCGCCGTCGTGATCACCGCCGTCGCCCTGACGGTCCCGCTGCTGGCCTCGACCCCCGCGCTCGCCGCGAGCACCCCGCTCGCCGCACCGACCGACGCCACCGCGGCGGGCAGCGTCGCCGCCAGCAACGTCGCCGCCAGCATGGCCGCCGCCGACAAAGCTGCCGTCGACAAAGCCGCAGCCACTGCCGCCGACGCTACCCCCACCGCCATCCGTATCAATGAGGTCGAGTCCTCCGGCGGCACCCCCGGCGACTGGATCGAGCTCGTCAACACCGCCGCGACCACCGTCGACGTCTCGGGCCTGGTGCTGAAGGACAACGACGACACCCACGCCCTCACCCTCCCGGCCGCCACCTTGATCGCGGCCGGCGCCTTCCTCGCCGTCGACGTCGACGTCACCGGCGGCTTCGGCCTGGGCGGTGCCGACTCGGCCCGCCTCTTCGCGGCCGACGGCACCACGCTCCTCGACTCCTACAGCTGGACCGCGCACGCCACCACGACCTACGGCCGCATCCCCGACGGCACCGGCGACTTCGTCACCACCGGCGCCCCGACCAAGGGCGCCGCGAACACCGCCGCGACGACGACCCCGCCCACGACTCCGCCCACCGCGCCCCCCACGACCCCGCCGACGACGCCCCCGACCACCCCGGGCGTCCCCGTGCGCATCAACGAGGTCGAGTCCTCCAGCGGCACCCCCGGCGACTGGGTCGAGTTCGTGAACCCGTCCGCCGCATCCGTCGACCTGACCGGCTTCGTGCTCAAGGACAACGACGACACCCACAGCTACACCCTGCCCGCGGGCAGCACGATCGCGGCCGGCGGCTACCTCGTGGCGGGCGAGCCCGAGATGACCTTCGGCCTCGGCGGCGCCGACTCGGCACGGCTCTTCGCGGCCGACGGCACCACGCTCGTCGACTCGTACAGCTGGACCGCCCACGCGAGCACGACCTACGGGCGCTGCCCCGACGCATCCGGAGCCTTCCAGACCACGACCCGCCCGACCAAGGGTGCGGCGAACGACTGCAGCTCGCCGGTGCGCATCAACGAGGTCGAGTCCTCGGGCGGCACTCCGGGCGACTGGGTCGAGCTGATCAACCCGGCGAACACGGCGGCGGACGTGAGCGGCTTCGTGCTCAAGGACAACGACGACTCCCACGCCCTCACCGTCGCCGCCGGCACCACGATCGCGGCCGGCGGCTTCCTCGCGGTCGACGTCGACGTGACGGGCGGATTCGGGCTCGGCGGCGCCGACAGCGCGCGCCTGTTCGCCGCTGACGGCACCACGCTCGTCGACTCCTACAGCTGGACGACCCACGCCACGACCACCTACGGCCGCTGCCCCGACGGCACCGGCGACTTCACCACCACGCTCTCCGCGACCAAGGGTGCGGCGAACGACTGCGAGGGCGGCAGCACCGAGCCCGTCGCATCCGTCTGGCCCGGCGGTGCCGAGGTGAGCACGGTCGACGTGGCCGGCGCGTTCGGCACCAACATGAGCGGCCTGGTCTACGAGGCCGACGCGAAGGCGACCGGCACGGCCGGCAGCACGACCGGCACGACCGGCGGCACGACCCCCGGCGCCGCCCCCGCCCCCGGCACCCTCTGGGCCGTGAAGAACGGCCCCGGCACCCTCTACAAGCTCAGCTTCGACGGCACGAACTGGGTGCCGTCGTCGGCCTCGGGCTGGTCGGCGGGCAAGGTGCTTCACTACGCCGACGGCACGGGCAACGTGGATGCGGAGGGCGTGACGCTCACGGACGCCGGCTCCGCGGGCGGCGTGTTCGTCTCGACCGAGCGCAACAACGACGTCAGCGGCACGAGCCGGCCGTCGATCATCCGCTACGACGCCTCGGCGACCGGATCGAGCGTCAACGCCTCGATGGAGTGGAACCTGGTCGGCGACCTCCCCGCCGTCGGCGCCAACTCGGGCTTGGAGGGGATCACCTGGGTTCCCGATGCGGCTCTGATCGCCAAGGGCTTCGTCGACGAGAGCACCAACGCGGCGTACGACCCGGCCGTCTACGCGAACCACGGCGGCGGGCTGTTCTTCGTCGGCCTCGAGTCGAACGGCACGATCTACGCCTACGCCCTCGACCAGGTCGGCGGCGGCTACCACCGCGTCGCCACGATCCTGAGCGGCTTCGAGAGCGTGATGGATCTGGAGTACGACCCCGCCACGACCCTCCTCTGGGCCGTCTGCGACGACACCTGCCAGGGCCGCACCGCCCTGCTGGACGTTGCTGCCGCCGGCAGCACCACCGCGACCCCCGGCCACTACGCCGTCACCGCGGTGCAGGAGCGCCCCGCCGGGATGCCGAACATCAACAACGAGGGCTTCGCCATCGCGCCCAACCAGTACTGCGTGAACGGCACCAAGCCGGTGTTCTGGTCGGACGACAACGGCACCGACGGCCACGCCCTCCGCGCCGGCACGCTCAACTGCACGGCGACGCCGACCGACCCGGGCACTCCGCCCACGGATCCGGGAACGCCGCCGACCGACCCGGGCACGGGGGCGCCGTCCTCCGGCTCCGGCCTGGTCGCCATCGACGAGTCGCTGCTGACGGATGCGAACCGCGGCGCGGTCTCGACCGTCGCCTCCGCGGCCGCCGGCTCGTCGGTCACGGTCACCGTGGGTGCCGGGCACGCCGGTGAGCAGGTCGACGTCTGGCTGCACTCGACGCCCGTGCACCTCGCGCGGACGACCGTGTCGTCGGCCGAAACCGTCTCGGTCACCATTCCCGCCGGAACCGCGGCCGGCGCGCACCGCCTCGTGGTGCTGGCGGCCGACGGTACGCTGATCGGCTGGACCGATATCACCGTCACCGCTGCCGCCGCCGAGTCGGTGCCGGCGGGTGTGGCCGGGGGCAACGGCTCCGGTTCGGGCTCGGGCTCGGGCTCGGGCTCCGGGTCGGGGGCGCTCGCGTCGACCGGGGCCGAGACGCTGGTGCCGCTGTCGCTCGCGGTGCTGCTGCTGGGGGCGGGCGCGGCCTTCGTCGTCATCCGTCGCCGGCGCGCCTGAGTCTCACCCGTCTCGGCTCCGTCGAGACGTCACAAATGGTCCTTCCCCGCCTGGGGTGGGACCATTCGTGACTTCTCGGTGCGGCGGTGCGGCGGTGCGGCGGTGCGGCGGAAGCGCGTGCGGGCGCGGGCCTCAGGGCAGGCGGCGGAGGGAGTTCTCGGGGTCGAGCTTCTGCAGCAGCAGCGCCATGATCGTGTCGAGCTGGCCGACCTGCTCGTCGCTCAGCGCGTCGATCACGTGCTCGCGCACCGTGCGCACGTGGCCCGGAGCGGTCTCGACGACCTTCGCCCAGCCCGACTCGGTCAGGTGCGCGTTCGTCGCCCGGCGGTCGCTCGGGCACGGGACGCGTTCGACGTAGCCGCGCGCCTCGAGGCGCGAGACCACGTGCGAGAGCCGGGGGAGCGTCGAGTTCGTGGTGGCCGCCAGCGCGGTCAGGCGCAACAGGTGCTCGGGGGCCTCGGAGAGCTTCGCCATCACGAGGTACTCGAAGTGGGTGAGCTGGGCGTCGCGGTGCAACTGGGAGTCGAGCACGGCCGGCAGCAGCTCGACGACCGACTCGAAGCGGATCCAGGCCCGCAGCTGCTCAGGCGTCAGCCACTCCACCCCGTCCATGCTGCAATCCTAGGTCCTTGTCCCGACAACTATTTGGCACCGCCGACTGTCCGCGAGCCGTCACTTGTTGTCGCTATCCCATGGGTTTAGCGACCACAAGTGACGGGTCGCGGACAGTCGTGCGGGGGCTAGTGCCGGCGGAGGCACGCGAGGGCCCACTGGCGCACCTGCCCGGGGCGGGTGGTGGTGCAGGTGGAGAGGAGGGCGGTCGACAGCTCCTCCTCCAGTTCGACGACGATCTCGCCGCCCGCATCCGCTCTCGTCTGCGCCTCGGCGTCCGAGCCCGCATCCGCATCCGAACCCGCATCCGAACCCGAGCCCGCATCCGCATCCGTGCCCGCATCCGCATCCGTGCCCGCATCCGCATCTACCCCGGCCGCGAGGCGCACGGTCCAGCGGGCGGTGCCGCCGCCGTCGTGCCACTCCTCCGCGAGCGGGGCGTAGGCGTCGAGGCGGTCGTCGCCGTACTCGGTGCGGGCGAAGTGCTGGGCCGCCTGCACCGGATGGGTGAGCGAGCTGCGCCCGCGGTAGAACTCCTCGACGACCCGCCCGTCGAGGTAGGCCTCGGCGATCGTCGCGGCGTCGCCGTCGTCGACCCGCCCGTAGTAGAGGCCGTGCGGAAAGAGCACCATCGTCCCGGCGAAGCGGTCGCCGCCGAGGTGCGAGCACTCCCAGGTCTCCTCCGGGTAGGCCTCGGCGAGCCGGGTCACGACCTGGCGCCCGCGCACGGCGCAGCACTGGTCGTGGCGGGCATGGGCGCAGACCGCAAAGACGGGCCGGTCGGATGCGGTGCCCGCCGAACCGTCCAGCGGCACCTCGAGCAGGTCCTCCGGTGACGAGACCTCGCCCCAGCGCACGGTCTCCCGGCCCGGGCGGGAGTCGACGAAGGCCCACTTCCAGCTCGTCTGCTCGGGTCGCCGGCCGGTGCGACGGATGGCGAGCGGGCGCATCCCGGCCGCCTCGATGCGGGTCACGAGCGCGCGCCCCAGCTCGGTGTCGAAGGGCGGGTCGAGGAAGGCGCGGGTGCCCCAGGCGCCGGAGATCTCGACCAGGAACCACTGCAGCCCGCGCGACCCGGTCGCCGCGAGCGGGTCCATCCGCTCGCGCGAGCGGTCGCTGCACGGAGCCCAGCCCTCCGGCGGCAGACCCGTCGAGGGCAGCGCCGTCGTCATCGGCCGGTGCCCCTCATCGTGCTGCGCCGCGGTGCCGCGGGCAATCCAGCCTCGGCCGCACGTGGAGCCGCTGCCACTCGTGAAGCCGCTGCGGCCCATAAAGCCGCTGCCGCCCGTGAAGCCGCTGCCGCCCCTGAAGCCGGGGCAACCGGTGCAGCCCCGGCAGGTGCTGCAGGGGCTGCCGCATCCGATCCTGCGTCACCGAAGCGATCACGCGGGAACCAGGATGCCCTCGCGCAGCAGCCGCCGCGCGACCACGACCGCGCTGGCCGGGTCGAGCCCGGCGAACGCGCCGAGGGCGACCTCGCCGCCCTCGTGCACCTGCCGGATCGCGGCTGACGCCTCGGCCGGCAGCGAGACGGTCTTCGAGGCGGTGCGGATGCGCACGGTCTCGCCGTCGGCCGAGAGCGAGACGGCGGCGTGCAGCGAGCCGCGCCAGCGCACCCGCGAGTCGGGGCCGAGGGCGGCGATGAAGTCGACCGTCGCGAGCGGCGACACCGGCTCGGGCCGCGTGGCCGACGCGAACCGCGCTGCGAGCCGCTTCGACACGATCGCGGCCGCCTCCGTCGCGCCCGTCGTATCCGGGGAGGTGGAGGCTGCCCTACCGGCGGCACCCGACGCCATTCCCGCGAAAGCCTCCTGCAAGGCCGCGAGCGTCTCGTCGACCACCGCCTGCAGTGCGACCGGGTCTGAGAAGTCGAGGCCGGCCGGCAGCGACGAGCGGAGCGCCGCGACGTCGCCGAGCGAGCCGATCAGCGCCTGCACCACGTCGGCGCGCGTGTAGGCGGCGACGCCGATCGTGAGGTGAACGCTCGTGCCGCCCAGTGCCTCGGCCGAGTGGATCCAGCCGCGCGGCAGATAAAGGGCGTCGCCCGGCCGGAAGACGGCGTCGATCACGGGTGCGTGGGTCGCGGCCTCCGCGACCGCGGCGCGATGATCGCCCCACGGCTGGTCGCGCAGCGGGTCGGGATGCACGGGGGCGTGGATGCGCCAGTGCTTCTCGCCCGCGATCTGCAGCACGAAGACATCGTGCACGTCGTAGTGCGGGTCGAAGCCCCGCGAGGACGCGGGGGTGATGTAGGCGTTCACCTGCACCGGATGCCCGAGGTCGTCGACCAGCCGCCGGGTGAAGTCGATCAGCGGCGGCCAGGTGCGGTGCAGGCCCTGCAGCACGATCGTGGCGCCGCCTGCGAACTCGGCGAGCACCTTCTCGGAGCTGACCTGGTCGCCGACCTCGGCACCGAATCCGCCGGGCGCGGTGTACGAGGCGGGGGAGAGCACCGAGCCCTCCTGGGCCATCCGGATGAACGGGGTGCGCAGACCGCGCTCGCTCACGAGCTCGTCCACCGCCGCCTCGGTCAGCAGGTCGTCGAAGCCGCCGCCGAGCGTCGACGCGAGAGACAGGAGCGGTCTGCGGCCCCAGTACTCGTGGTCGAACTCCTGGGGATCGACCGAGATGCAACGGGAGAGCGCGGGCCGGGCGACCGACCCGCGCTCGAGTCCAGTCGTCACGCCGAGCCGTCGGCCCCGCCGTCGTGACCACCGGGGTTGGCGCCGCCGTCAGCGGTGCCCTCGCCCTCGTCGGCCGAGCCGTCGGCTCCACCGTCGTGGCCGTCGGGGTTCGCGCCGCCGTCAGCGGTCCCTTCGCCGCCCGCAGCGGAGCCGTCGGCTCCACCGTCGTGGCCGCCCGGGTTCGCTCCGCCGTCAGCGGTTCCCTCGCCGCCCGCAGCTGCGTCGGTCGTGATGTCGTCGTCGTCGATTGCCATCTGATCTCCTCTCACCGCCGGCATGATGCCGTCGCTCGAAGCGTACGCCCGACCCCCGACGCCGCGCATCCTCCCCTTGTCGCATCCCGGATGCGCGCATCCCGACGCCGCACGATGACGCCGAGCGGCGCGACGCCGCAACCCGACGCCAAGCATCCCGACACCGCCATCCGCCCGCCCCGATGGGGAGCGCTCCCCATCGACCCGGGGCCGCCCGCGTCGATAGGGTCGGGCGACGGTCCCGCACGGGACGGGGAAGAGGCCCGCATGAGCAGCGCACCCGATTCGAGCAGCCCGGGCCCCGGAACCCCGCCGCCCTACCCCGCGACCGCGATCGCCGCCGCATCCGCTCGCCTGCCGTTCCCGTCGTGGCCGGTCTGGCTCGTCTTCGCCCTGCTCCTCGTGCCGAGTCTCGTGATGCTCGGGGTGCTCGGTCTCACGAAGGACGGCGCCGAGACCCTGCTCACCGCCCAGCGCGACGCGGTCGACCGCAATGTCGTGGTCACCGGCGTCCTGAGCGACGTCGACACCAGCTCCGGGCTGCCGAACACCACCGGCTACTACGACGTCGAGGTGCCCGACCCGAAGACGGGCGCCATCGAGACGATGACCTTCGCAGGCGGAGAGCACTGGGGCTTCCCGCCGTCGTCGGACTATCCCGAGCGCATCGATTTCCTCGTCGTGCTCGACGACCCGCCTCGCGCCGTGACGCACGGGCCCGTCGGCGCCGTCGAGGCCGTCACCCACCAGACGCTCCAGGATGCGGAGGACGGGTTCGCCGGCGCCCGCGCGGTGTGGGTGGTGGGCATCGTCGTCTTCTGGGTCTTCACCCTCGGTCTGCCCGCCCTCGGCGTGGTGCTCGCCGTGCGCCGGCGCCGCGCGAAGCGGCGACGAGCGGTGCCCGTCATCGTCTAGGGACTCCCGACTACCGAGATCCGTCTCGAGGGGCAATCGTGCGAGCGGGCGGCCGCGAAAACTTTTTCAGGGATGGCGTGACGAATCACCCGTTCGTCGCGTCTCACCTGTAGAAGCACGAAACACCCCGGATCGAACCGGGGCCGACCCCGAAGGAGTACCACCATGGCCACCACGCCCACCCCCACCACCCCGGCTGTGAAGACCACCACCCCCACCACGACCGGCACCCCCGGCGCCACCACGACCTCGACCACCCTCGGCAAGACCGTGATCGACGACGGCGTCGTCGCGAAGGTCGCCGGCATCGCCGCCCGCGAGTCGCGCGGCGTGCACGCCCTCGGTGGCGGAGCGGCCCGCGCGTTCGGAGCCATCCGCGAAGCCGTCGCCGGCGCCGACAAGAGCCAGGGCGTGAGCGTCGAGGTCGGCGAGACCCAGGTCGCCGTCGACGTGACGCTCGTCGCCGAGTACCCGGCGCCGCTGCAGGAGATCGCCGACGGCGTGCGCTCCAACATCATCCGCGCCGTCGAGTCGATCGTCGGCCTCGAGGTCACCGAGGTCAACGTGACCGTCAACGACGTGCACCTGCCCTCCGACGACGCCGACGAGACCGCTGAGGCGCGAGTCCAGTGACCGCCACACGCACCGGCATCCTGGTCGGCGCCGTGCTGGCGCTGACCTGGGTCGTCGTCGGATTCTGGGCGTTCTTCTTCGTCGCGATCGCCATGGCGGTCGGCGCCGTGATCGGGCGGATCGTCGAGGGCAAGCTCGACGTGTCCGAGCTGATCGGGGCGTTCCGAGGAAAGCGTTCGTCGTCATGACGACCGCCGCGACCACCGTCGCGGCCCGCCCCCTCCCCGGCACCGCCGGCGACCGCGGTCGCAACCGCATCGCGTCCCGGGCCCTCACCCGAGTCGTCACCGCCGTGACGGCGGAGGCCCTGGGCGTGGCGGCGGCGCGGGTGGGGGTTGACCTGGCCGACGAGAACGGAACCCTCGTCCTCACGGTCACCACCCCCATCCGGGTCGTGTCGCTCGACCGGGTCCGCGACGGGGCCGTGGGCCGCTCCGTGGGCACCGTGCTCGACCGGGCCGCCCGCGCGCAGGAGATCATCCGCGACCGGGTCGGCCTGATCACCGGCTCGACCGTCGGCCGCGTGATCGTGAGGCTCTCCGGAGCCGACATCCAGAAGGAGGAGCGGGTCCGATGAGCCAGATCCCGACGACTCAGGCCGCGGCGACATCGTCCCGGCAGACCCAGCCGGGGACGAGCCGATCGCAGCAGACCCCGCCTCCGGCGACCCCGCCGCGGAGCGTCTACCGGCGCATCGCCCGCCGCGAGACCCACTCCCCGCGGTCGCTTTCGGCGATCGTGATCGCGATCCTCGTCATCCTGGCGCTGGCCTATCTCGGCACCGAGATCGTGCTGGCCCTGCTGGGAGCCCCCGCCCTGCTGGTCGCGCCGTGGGACCTGTTCATCTCGGCGGTGGACCTCGTCGACGCACCCGTCGGTGTCGTCGCGGTCGCGGGCATCCTCGTCGCCGTCATCGGCCTCGTGCTCGTCGTCACGGCGATCGCGCCGGGGCGGCGCGCGAGGCACCTCCTCCAGGCCGACCGCACCGTGGTCGTCGTCGACAACGAGGTGATCGCCTCGGCCCTCGCCCGGCACGCCTCCCGCGCCGGCGACGTCGACCCCGACAACACCACCGTCTCGGTCACCCATCGGGCAGCGGAGGTGCGGCTCACCCCGACGACAGGCATCCCCGTCGACCGGGCCGCCGTCGTCGAGGCGGTCACCGAACAGCTCGACTCGTACGGGCTGAAGCCCCCGGTGCGCCCTCGGGTGCACCTCAGCGAGACAGGAAGGATCGGCGCATGAACAGCACCAACCGGGTCGCCAACCGGCTCTTCGTGCTCGTGATCGGGCTCGTGCTCCTCGTCGTGGGGGCCGCGGGCGCCGTCGCGGCGCTCGTGCCCGGGATGCGGGATGCCTGGAAGAGCGCCACCGGTCCGGTCTCGTCCCAGGTGTCCGAGTGGCTGCAGCAGACGCCCCTCGGCGGCACGGGGGTGAGCTGGATCATGCCCGCCCTGCTCGTGCTCGCGGTGATCGCGGTCATCGTGCTGATCGCGTTCATCGTGCGTCAGGGGCGCGGCCACACCGGCGTCGCCATCGACGAGCAGACGACCGAGCACGGCACGACGATCGTCGAGTCGTCCTTCGTCGAACAGGCGCTGCAGGATGCGCTCGGTCGCCGATCCGAGTTCGTCGCCTCGCACATCAGCACCTACCGCGTGAAGCGCACCCCGGTGCTGAAGATCTCGGTCACCTGCCGACGCGGCGTCTCGCCGAGGGACGCCGCGACCCTGGTCGAGGACGTCGTCCGTGCCCTCGACGAGCTGCTCGGCCGGCCGCTCCCCGCGCTGGTGCAGATCAGTGGCGGGTTCCGGGCTCGCGTGAGCTCGACCACCCGCCTGCAGTAGCCGACCGACCCGGGGCTCCACGAGCATCCGGGCCCCGCACCCGTGCGATCGGTCGGCCCCCCCGGGCGAACGCCCGGCCCGCAC
This sequence comes from Herbiconiux sp. 320_LB, assembly GCF_059691755.1. Taxonomy (NCBI): domain Bacteria; kingdom Bacillati; phylum Actinomycetota; class Actinomycetes; order Micrococcales; family Microbacteriaceae; genus Herbiconiux; species Herbiconiux sp. 320_LB. The sequence goes on from NZ_JCAWAD010000004.1 coordinate 93,903, forward strand.
CCGGGCAGCCGCCCAGCCCCTCGCCCGGGTTCCGAACCCGGGTCCCACAGACGCGTGGCCGCCATCCCCACGGTGGTGGCCACGCTCGGGTTCGGCCGCGGCACTGGCGCGGCGGCCGCGATCACGGTGCAATGGAGTCCGGACGCAGACGCGGATGCGGATGCGGATGTCGACACGGACGCGGATACGGTCGTGCACACTGTTGCGGGATGCCTGGGCATCCGAGAGGGGACTGAACATGGGGGCAGCACCGGGCTGGTACGACGCGGGGGTGCCGGGCCGGCTCCGCTGGTGGGACGGCACGAGGTGGACGGAGCACGAGACGCCCGTCACCGCGCCCCAGGAGGCCGCAGCTCCTGTCGCGACCGCGCCTCCGGCGGCCGTTGCCCCGCACGTCACCGCACCGCCGGTGACCACGCCGCCGGCGACCGCGCCATCCGTAGCTGTTCCGCCGGTCACCCCAGCGCCCGTTGCCCCGACCCGGCCCCAGCCGCGGTTCGGTGAATACGCGGAGCCGCAGGCCTACCAGCAGCCTCAGTCTTACCAACAGCCGCAGGCGTATCAGCAGCCCCAGGCCTACACGCAGCCGTACGCACCTCAGCAGCCCTACCAGCAGCCCCAGCCCTACCAGCAAGCCCAGTCCTATCGGCAGGCCCCCGCGGGCCCGCCGATGGGCTGGTACCCCACCGCCTCCGACCCGCTGCGCTGGTGGGACGGCTCGAAGTGGAGCGGACTCCGCGTCAAGAACGGCGTGCCCGGCACCGACTGGGCCACCTCGGAGCAGCCGGCGGCGGCCTGGGCCCTCGGCGTGGTGTTCGCCGTGCTGGCGCTGACCCAGTTCGCCCTGGGTCTGCTCACCCCGGGCCCGGCGATCAGCGGTGTGATGATGCTCGCGCTCGCCGTGCTCTGGTTCCTGATCGCCGCGAAGGCGAGCGCGCTCCGGCGCCTTCCGGCCCCCACCGGGGAGCCGGTCGTCGTCGACGCGGTGCAGCCGCTCCCCGGTGCCGCCGAGGCGCCGGGCGCCGGCTGGTACCCGATCGCGCCGCGCGTCTCGCGCTGGTGGACCGGGGCGCGGTGGTCGCAGTACATCGACACCGCCTTCGGCGTGCGTCCCACCTTCCACGGCGCCCGCTCCTGGCGGCTCTTCCGCATCGTGCTCTGGGTGCTCCTCGGCCTGGGCCTGCTCGCCGTCGTCGTCGGGATCGTCCTGATGTCCCTGGCCTCCGAGCCGGTGGACAGCCTGCTGACCGTCATCGGCGTCTTCCTGCTGATCTCCGGGATCGTCGTGGCCGCGGTGAGCGGCCTGATGTTCGCCTTCTCCGGCCGCACCCGTCGCCTGCTGCTCCTGCCGGACACGCCGCCGCAGGGCCTGCCGATCGGATGACCGGCCGCCCCTAGGCGAGACCCCCGCCCGGGCGTAGCGTGAGGCCCCTCGACCCCGAACAACCCGGGCCGGAGCCCCCATCGAAGGCTCACCGAAGACTCACCGCACAACCCCGAACGGAGCATCATGACCGCCGACGACGACATCTCGACCCTCGCCGACCTGCTGGACGACTTCCCCATCACGATGATCGTCACGCTCGACGACGACGGCAAGCCGGTCTCGCAGCCCTTCGCCATGCAGCAGCAGCACCATGCCTTCGACGGCGATCTGTGGTTCCTGGTCAGCGCCCAGTCGTCGACGGCCAAGCGGATCGCGGGCCACCAGGTCGTGAACCTCGCCTTCGGTTCGAACGACTCCTGGGTCTCGGTCACCGGCCACGCCGAGCTGACCTCCGAGCAGAGCTACATCGACCAGATGTGGGACACGAGTGTCGAGGCCTGGTTCCCCGGCGGCCGCACCGACCCCGACATCCGCGCGCTGATCGTGCACACCGACTCGGCCGAGTACTGGGACACCCCCGGCTCCACCATCGCCACGGTCTTCAGCCTCGTGAAGTCGAAGGTCACCGGAACACCGATCGAGATCGACAACGAGAAGATCGAGCTCTAGCCCTTCGACGCGGTGGGGTTCCCGGATGCCGCGGACCCCACCAACCGGAGCTCGACCGGGCCGCGCGCCGTCGACGGATCGACCACCCGGCCCTTCTGCCGCCACTGCACGAGTCCCTGCGCGGCCAGCCGCCGCGCCGCCCGTCGGACCTGTTCCCGCCGCGCCGCCGGATCGGAGTCGGCAGCCGGCCCACCCTCGCGCATCCCGAGCCCATCGAGGTCGACGGATGCTCCACCCGGCCTAGCTCGCAGTGTCGCGACGATCATTCGCTCGAGTGCGCGATCCTCATCGGTCACGCCGCGGCGTCGACAGCTGGTCGAGCAGTACCGCACCTCGTCCCACGACCCGGCCCACTTGGCACGCCACTGGATCGTGCGCCCGCAGGAGGCGCAGAGCTTCGGGGCGGGGCTACCGGGCCGCGGCGACGAACCGCGCGAGGTGGGCGAGCGGCCGCTAATACGCGTCCGGCCAGTCGAAGGCGGGGAAGGCGGCGAGGTCGCCCTGATCGAACGACGACGGCTGGATCGGGCTGACCCGCTGGAGCACGACGGTCGTCGACGGCGTGATCAGGACGTCGGCCTCGGGACCGAGAAGCGGCTCGAGGTGCACGAAGTCGCCACCCCGGCGCACCGCATCCAGGATCGCGTCGGACGCGGCGGTCGCCTCCTCATCGGAGAGCAGGAATTCGCGGGTGTTCGCGAACAGACGGCACGGCACGGCTCTCCTCCCACGTGAGTGACTGCCACGATACGCTCTCTCGACCATCGCGCACCCGCTTGACAGCAGACGGGGATGGTGCGTCGCGCGATCAGTGTTCTGCGGGGGCGATGGTCTCGTCGGTGACGACCAGGCCCGCGCTCGAGTTGGCCGACAGGGCGAGCGTCTCGGCCCACTCGCGGTTGATCGGCGGAGCCTGCGACCCGTCGTAGCGGAATCGGATCGACACGCCGTTGTCGATCCACATCACGTTGCGGCCACCGCCCTCGGCGGGGGGAATGACCCAGGAGAGGAAGAAGGCCTCGCTGCGCCGCAGCTTCATGCCGATCACGGCCTGCAGGTGGGCGAGGAGCCTGTCGGAGAGTTCGAACTTCGCTTCACCGCTGTAGAAGAGGGTGCCCACCCGACCCGCCTTTCGTGACCACGTCGTCAGCGACCGGTTGCGTCGCTGCGCGTGATCTCCATTATTCTCTGTCGGTGCCGTTTTGACGACCGAGAGACGGCCACCGCCAGTTGCGCTGACACCCGAACCGCACCAGGCTGGTGCAAGCGAGCCCGTCTTCGGGTTCGCCCCGGTGCAGCCCGACCGGCCAGGGAGCGGATGACATGGGAAAACTGATCTACGACTCGACGATGACGGTCGAATTCGACGATCGTGTGCTGGCTCACATCCACACGGTCATCACCGCCAAGCTCCGGCGGGGTGAGTCCTTCAGCTTCACCTGGAAGGACGACCCCGAGGCCGGCGACGGGCGCACGGCCATCTGGTTGCACCCCACCATCCCGGTGGCGTTCAAGTTCTACGGCGGCCGGGCTCCCCTCCTCAACCGAGCCTGGGTCGAAGCCCTGATGCTCGCGGCCAACTCGCCGCAGGGGCTCCACCTCGTCCCCGAGCCGGAGCATTCGGATGCGGCGCCGATGGACGCGACGGTGTCCGGATCATGAAGCGCATCGACATCGTCTACGACGGCCGCGACTACAGCATCGGCGACCAGGATCTCGACGCGCTCCAGGCGCGTATCGACGTCGCCCTCACGACGGGGCAGCCCGACTGGCTCGAGGTGAACTTCGGCGAAGGACAGGTGCGCCAGGCGCGCATCCTGATCGCCCCGGGCGTCTCGATCTCCCTCCTCCCGGTACCCCCGCAGGACTGAGCCCGGGCCGTCGGACGACCGGCGGAGGCTCCGTGTCGGCGGGCACGAACGATTTGGCGACCCGCTGCGGTCAGGGCAGGATCGAAGCGAGGAAACATCACCGCGCGCCGGGGCCGGACGCGCGATCGCAACGACGGGGGAGGGGTTCTCGGTGTCAGGAGAGTCAGGGGAGACGGTCGCGGGTTGGTACCCGGACCCGTGGGACGCCCAGCGGCAGCGGTACTGGGACGGCGGGCAGTGGACCGAGCACGTGCATCCGGCACAGCCCGTCGTGTCGTCGGCGGACCCGGCGACCGCGGGGGGCGCGGCGACCGCCCCGGCACCCGCCTCCGCACCCGCGGGAGCTGCGACGCCACCCGTCCCCGCCCGGCCGAAGCGCCGCCGGGGCCTGATGATCGGGCTCATCGGCGGCGGCGTCGCCGTGGTCGCGGTGCTCGCGCTGGTGGCGACCTTCGTGGTCGTCCCCGCCTTCTCCTCGAAGGACACCGCGCTCTACACCGACCGCTCGACGCTCTACGACTACACGGATGCGATGCTCGGCCTCGAGCGCGACCACGAGTTCGTCTACGACGTCGACTACGACCTCGACGCGGTCAACCTCGCCCACATGGAGTCGCTCGGGCAGACCCCGGGAGAGCGTGGCGGTCCCGACGACTGGGCCGTGCAGGTCTTCTACGACGCCGCTCTGACCAAGCCCGCCGAGTTCCAAGCCTTCCAGATGGATCCCGGAGCCGACATCACCGTCTCCGGCGGAGAACTCGGCACGGCCTTCGGCGAGAACGCCCCCGAGGGCGGTCGCGCGCTGATGGACGAGACCGACGAGGGCTACGACGGCTACAAGGTCGCCGACTGGGGCTTGCACGACGAGTACTTCCTCGTCACCCGGGTGGAGAAGGACGGCACGCCGAAGGCCAAGCCCGTGGTCACCCGCTTCACGGTGACCTCCGAGCTCGCCGCCCCGGACGTGACCTTCAGCGATCCCGGCGCCGACGGCACGATGAACATGTCCTGGGATCCGGTGGAGGGTGCGGATTCGTACATCATCGTCTCCAACGGCGACGCGACCGGCGACGAGGATGTGATCACCCTCGTCGCGGAGGTCGACGGCACCGAGTGGTCCAGCGCCTCCGACGTCTACGACGTCACCGACGCGCCCTGGGTCGACCAGCAGAACACGGCCCTCCAGGCCTTCAGCTACCGCGGCGGGTCCGACGACCAGCAGCTGGGCAACCCCTCGGACGAGTACGAGGAGAATCTCGGTCAGGCGTTCGACCTCGGCGTGATCGCCACCGACGGCAGCCACTACTCGCCCTACGTCCCGCACGACCTGGTGCGCACCTCGGGCTCCCTGCCCTACGAGGTCGCCTTCAACTCCAGCCGCGCCCTGAAGAACTGGGGCGCCAGCGGGTACATCGAGGGCATCGAGAACGTGCAGACGATCCTCCCCTTCACCGCCATCGACGGCCGCACCCGCTCCACGGTCGCGTACATCGACCCGAACGGCGTGCTCGACTACGGCGACCGCTGGATCCTGCCGCTACGGGGCCGAGGCACCCAGCTCGGCGAGTGGATCCCGATCACCAAACGCTCGACCCCCGATCCCTCCGCGGCGATCGCGCAGTTCAACGCGGCGGCCCAGGCCGCGGCGCCGGACACGGGGTTGCCCCGGTTCGAGGCCTACGCGCCCCCGGAGGACACCGACTCCGAACCGCTCGCCGAAGCGCCCCCGACTGACTACCCGGTCTACGGCAGCACCGAGTTCACCCGGTACCTGGCACAGCAGATGATCGCGCAGACGAAGTCGATCGACATCTCGGCCTACGTGGATGTGCCGGGTGCGCCGGATCCCTACGACGCGGCCGAGGAGGCGACCGCCCAGAACCCGTACGTGTTCAACGTGAACTACGTCGGGCTCCGTGACGGCGGCGACACCCTGCTGGTGACGTATTCGTTGCCGACCGAGGAGGTGAAGACGCTGCAGGCGAACCTGAAGCAGAAGGTCGACGAGGTCGTCGGGGCGGTGATCACCGACGGCATGACGGATGCGGACAAGGCATCCGCGCTCAACGACTGGCTGGTCGCGAACGGCGAGTACAACGACGCCGCCTTCGAGCAGATGCAGGGCGAACAGAAGATCCCGCTCGGGCTCGAGGCCGCCTGGAACGCCTCGGGCATCCTGTTGCAGGGCACCGGCGTGTGCGCGAGCTACGCGGCGGCCTACACCGCGCTCGCGAACGCCGCCGGACTGCAGACCGTGGTCGTGACCGGCGACGTGTTCTCGGGTGGCCGGCACGCCTGGAACAAGTCGCTCGTGAACGGCACCTGGCTGGCGGTGGACACCACCTGGAACGACGGCGGCGACCCCTCGGCGTACCTGATGATCCCGGATTCCGGGTTCACCGGCAACGCCGAGCGCGCGGAGGACGACCGGTGGATGATCGACCCCTCCATCCCGGCCTACGCCACGCCCTGACCCGGATCCGCTGATCGACCGACGGCCGCCCGGCGCCTCGTCGCGCCGACGCTCAACGGCCGGGCAGCTGGCCGAGCGCCTGCGAGCGCCCGGCCAGCAGCTCGGCGTAGGTGCCGTCGCGCTCGGCCCAACGCAGCCGCTGGGCGGCCTGCACGACGATCTCGTCCGGCGTCGGGGTCTGCGCGAGCAGGTCCATCACCTCGTCGAGGTAGGCGTCCAGCGGCAGGGCGGCCGGGTTGACCTTCTCCTGGCCGGCGGTGGCGACCGCGGGCGGGACGAGCTCGGTGACGGTGACGCCGGTGCCCGCGAGCTGGGGCCGGAGCGCCTCGGTGTAGGCGTGGACGCCGGCCTTCGAGGCGCCGTAGCTCGGCATCAGCGGGAACGGCAGGAAGCCGATGCCGGACGAGACCGTGATGATGTCGGCGCCCCGGGGTGCGCTGCCGCCGCGCTCGATGAGGTGCGGGGTGAAGGCGTCGAGGGCCCGGATCGTGCCGACCAGGTTGACGGCGATCGTCGTCTCGGCGGTGGCGAAGTGGGCGGGGTCGCGGAGATCCTCCATCAGCAGCACCCCCGACATGGTGACCAGGAGGTCGAGGTCAGGGTGCGCCTGTAGCACCTCATCCCGGGCCCGCTCGACCGAGGCGGCATCGGTGACGTCGATGCGGACGGTCTCGAGGTCGGTGACCTTCGCGGTGTCGCGCCCGCCGACGACGACGGAGCCGCCCGCCTCGGCGAAGCGGCGCGCGAGGCCGAGGCCGATGCCCGAGGTCCCTCCGATGACGAGAACGGTGCGGTTGCGGATGTCCATGGTGGCTCTGGACCCTTCTGATCGGTGACGGTGTCAGGCCAGCCTCGCCCCGCGCATCCGTCGCTCAGGAGTCCCCGCTGTTCCGGGGAGTGCCAGGGCCCCCTCTCGGTCGGCGGATGCTCGCTAGGGTCGGATCATGGATGCTGCGCCCCCGACGAACCCGCTCGGCGAGTACCTGCGGGCCCGGCGCGCGCTGGTGTCGCCGGAGCGGGTGGGGCTGCCCGGCGGGCCGCACCGACGGGTGGCGGGGCTGCGTCGCGAGGAGGTCGCGCTGCTCGCGGGCATCAGCGCCGACTACTACCTGCGCCTCGAACGGGGTCGCGACAGCAATCCCTCGGTGCAGGTGCTCGAGGCGCTGGCGCGGGTGTTGCAGTTGGACGACGTCGAGACCGCCCATCTGGTCGGCCTCACCTCCCCACGACCGCGCACCGCTCGGCCGCGTCGCACCGAACGGGTGCCGGAGAGGCTGCACCACCTGCTCGCCGCGCTCGAGGTGCCCGCGTTCATCGAGGGGCGGTACTTCGACGTGCTCGCGTCGAACCCCGCGGCGGTCGCGCTCTCGCCTCGGCTCGTGCCCGGGCAGAACCGCCTGCGGTCGCTGCTGCTCGATCCGGAGGAGCGCGAGTTCCAGGCCGACTGGGAGGAGGCCGTCGTCTCCTTCGTCGCCGCCGCGCGCAACACGCTGGGTGAGGACGTGGGGGATCCGCGCGCCGTCGAGCTGATCGGTGAGCTGTCGATCGCGAGCGCGCGCTTCCGCACGCTCTGGGCCCGGCACGACATCCGGGAGCTCGCGGGAGGGACGGCCGTGGTGCGCCACCCCGTCGTCGGCCCGCTGACCCTGCACCGCGAGAAGCTGCCGGTCGGCGACCTCATCCTCGTCGTCTACTACCCCGAGGCCGGTGGGGAGGCGGCGGAGAAGCTGCGTCTGCTGGGGGCGCTCGGGGCCGGGGCCGGGGTCCGCGAGTAGCGTGCCCTCCGAGTATGCGCCGAGCCGGGCGGTGCCGAGCCGGACGGTGCCGGTATCGCTGACGCGGGATCTGCGATGCAGAATCAGCGCTGCCGGCGCACGCCGTGCATCCGTTCGCCCCGGTCAGGGCTTCGTGGCGATTCCGTCGAGCCAGAGGGTCTCGGACTCGTCGCGGTGGGTTCCCGTGGTGCCGACGTGCTTCTGCGGCGCGGCCGGGCCGTTCTTGATCACGTGCACGAGCGCCATGGCGTGCCCGCGGCCGAGCCCGTAGTCCTCGGCGAGCCAGGCGACGACGTCGCCCGCCTTGACACCCGGCCCGTCGAATCCGCGATCCTTCGCTTTCGCCAGGATTTCACGCGGGGTGAGTCCGGTCTTCTTCTCGATCGTGTCGAGGTACGCCTGGAACGACATCGTTCTCCTTGCTGGTCGTCGGATCGGGTGGGGTGTCAGCGGCTTGGTTCTCCCGGTCAGCTTCCGGCTGCCACAGCTCGATGCGGTTGCCCTCGGGGTCGGTGACCCAGCCGAAGGCCCCGACGCCGTCCATCGTCTGCGTCTTCTCGTCCACGTCCGCACCCGCCCGGCGCAGCTGCTCGAGCATCGCCGCGAGATCCCGCACGCGGAAGTTCAGCATCACCCGCTGCTCGGGGCGCCCGAAGTAGTCGCTGCCCTCGTCGAAGGCGGCGAAGACCGTCGGCCCGGCCTGCTGCTGCCAGCCGCCGAACTCGTCGGTCTCGAGCCCCAGCGCATCCCGATACCAGCCCTGCAGTGCTGAGGGGTCTTTCGCGCGGAGGAAGTGCCCGCCGATGCCCAGAATGCGTTCCACGCGGCCATTATGGCGTGGTGCGGGGGGTGGCTTCTAGGGGCTGGGCCGGGGCCGCGGCGGGGGCGAGCCTAGCGGCGGAAGTACGCGTTCGCGCGGCGGGTGTAGAGCAGGACGAGCCCGATCACGGCGAGCACGCCGCTGACGATGGCCTGCCCGACGCTGGCCGGCGCGCTGACGAGCAGGTAGAGGGCGCTCGCCAGGTTGAGCGCGAGCACGATCGTGGTCAGCACCCGGGCGAGCTGGCTGCCGCGAAGCAGGGCCGCGCCGACGATCACGGTCACGATGCCGAGCACGATCGACACGACGGCGATCGCGGTGAGCGAGCCCGCCGAACTCGGGGCGCCATTCACCTCGGCGGTCGTGGAGGCCGTGAACAGGCCGATCACGCCGCCGATGAGCTGGAGCGCCCCCGAGATCCAGACGATCACGGCGACGAGAGTCACTCCACCAGGTCGTTTCACGGTCGTTCCCCCTTTCGGGCCGCCGCGGTGCGGTCGGCATCGAGCATCACCCTAGTCGGCGGGCGCGCACCTCGCAGCGGGAAGCCGGGGGACCGGGGCGATCAGGGGAAAGTCATATGACATGCTGGGTCTCGTGGCCGAAACGCGCATCCTGCCCGCCCCGGAGATCGTGGCGCGCAACAATGTCACGGTGAGCGGCCCGGCCGATGCCCCCGTGCTCGTGTTCGCCCACGGCTTCGGCTGCGACCAAGGCATGTACAGCCGCATCCTGCCGTTCTTCGTCGAGACGTTCCGGGTGGTGCTCTTCGACCACGTCGGCTCGGGCGGCTCGAACCTCGACTCCTACGACCCCGTCGAGTACGGCTCGCTCGACCGCTACTCCACCGACCTCCTCGAGATCTGCGATGCCCTCGAACTCACCGACGTCACGCTCGTCGCTCACAGCGTCGGCACGATGATGGGAATGGCCGCCGCCGTCCGGCGCCCCGACCTCTTCACGAAGCTCATCCTCCTGGCCCCCTCCCCGTCGTACCTCGACGATACGGCGACCGGCTACGTCGGCGGCCTGTCGTCAGATGACGTCAGCGATCTCCTCGAATCCCTCGACGACAACCACTTGGCCTGGGCGTCGACGATGGCCCCGGTCGTGATGGGCAACCCCGACGCCCCCGAACTCGTCGACGAGCTCGAACAGACCTTCTGCCGAGTCGACCCGCGGGTGATGCGGACCTTCGCCCGCGTGACCTTCCTCTCCGACGTGCGCGAGCTGCTGCCCCTCGTGACCACCCCGAGCCTCGTCGTGCAGTGCTCCGACGATGCGCTCGCCCCGCTCTCCGTCGGCGAGTACCTGCACGAGCAGCTGCGGGGGAGCGAGCTCGTCGTCCTCCGCGCCACCGGCCACGTGCCTCAGGTGAGTGCGCCCGCCGAGACAGCGGGCGTGATCCTCGAGTACCTGGGCGCCCGAACGGCATGACCGAACGCGCCGCGCCCGGGTCCGAAATCGAGATCGACTTCGAGACGCTGTTCCGGGCCGCGCCCGCGGGATCCGTCATCACCGACGCCGCGCACACGATCCTCGACGTCAACGACGCCTTCTCGACCTGGACCGGACTCGACCGCGCGAGCCTGATCGGCACGTCGTTCCTGCGATTGCTGCCGGTCGGAGACCGAATCCTGTTCTCCACCCGTGCGCAGCCGCTTCTCGACCTGACCGGGCGCATCCCCGAGACCGCCACCACGATCCTCGGCCGCGACAGAACGCCCCTTCGCGCGGCCCTCGGTGCATCCCGTTTCGGCACCGACCCCGCGGTCACGGTCTACCTGATGGGGCCGCGCCGTGAACGCTCGTCCGAGGAGTCGCTCCTCCTCTCGGCCGTGCACCGCGCAGAGGATTCGGATGCCCGGCGGCAGGAGGCGGAACGCGACCTCGAGCACCAGACGCGCCACGACCAGCTCACCGGCCTCCCCAACCGGGCCGGCCTCCTCGCCGCCCTGCCCGGGTTCGACGCCGGGCAGGAGCTGACGGGCTACTGGATCGGGCTCGACCACTTCAGGGTCATCAACGAGAGCCTCGGTCGAACGGCGGGTGACGAGATCCTCACGATCATCGCCGGGCGTCTGCAACAGCGCCACGCGACGGATGCTCTGCTGGCGCGGGTAGGAGGAGACGAGTTCGTCGTGCTCTCCGCCGACGCGGGGCACGCGGAGGCACTGCTCGAGCTCGTCGCCGAGCCCATCCAGGTCGAGGAGCTCGAGATCGTGGTCACGGCGAGCATCGGGACCGCGACGGCCTCCGGCCCTCCGCTCGCCACCGCATCCGCTCTCGACCCGGCGGCTGCGCCCTCGCCGGGCGCCTTCGACCCCGTGGCGGCCGTCGGTGCGGTGCTCCGCAACGCGGGCATGGGCATGTACGAGGCCAAGGCGGCCGGCCGAAACCGGTGGAAGCACGTCACGGCCGATACCGACGACTCGGCCGTCGACGAGATCCGCCTGCTCGGCGAGATCCGCGCCGCGATCGCCGGCGATCAGCTGCGGCTCGATTACCAGCCCCAGCTCGACCTCCGAACGGGGAGGCCGTACGGCTTCGAGGCCCTGGTGCGCTGGGAACATCCCGATCGGGGTCTGATCGGGCCGTCCGGGTTCATCGACGTGGCCGAGAAGACCGGGCTGATCAGTCAGCTCGGCACTTGGGCCTGCCGCACGGCGATCGCGCGGATGAGCGAGCTCGACCGGCTGGCCGCCGAAACCGCAGAAGCCTTCGATGCCGGCGATGTCGTCGAAGCCGTCGGTACCGCCGATGCCGGCGCCGATGCGGCCACCGAGGCCGGGACCCCCGGTGACCCGCCCGTCCACGCCGCCGCCCGCACCCCCGTCCACATGTCCGTCAACATCGCCGCCCGCCAGCTCAGCGACACCCACTTCGCCGAGACCGTCGAATCCCTGCTCGCGGCGACCGGCGTGCGCCCCTCGCAGCTGACCCTCGAGATCACCGAGACGGGAATCATCACCGACGCGCCCCAGGCGCTCGAGAACCTCCGCCGGCTCAGCGGCCTCGGCATCCGGCTCTCGATCGACGACTTCGGCACCGGTCACGCCGGCTTCTCCTACCTCAACGACCTCCCCGTCGACGAGATCAAGATCGACCGCTCCTACATCGCCCAGCTCGACACCTCGCCCGAGGCGGCCGCGATCGTCGTGAGCTGCATCGACCTCGCCCATGCCCTCGGGCTCACGGTCGTCGCCGAGGGCGTCGAGACCGAGGCGCAACTCGCGCACCTCACCGCGCTCGGCTGCGACGTCGTGCAGGGCTACCACTATTCTCGGCCCCTGCCGCCGGATGCGGTCATGCCGTTCCTGCGCCGGGAATCCGAGGCTGCGGCCACACCCGATCGTTGAGGTCCTAGACGAGCACCGTGTAGACCTTGGCGATGCGGCCGTCGCGGATGAAGCAGGCGTCGAAGCCGCGCACGACCGGGTCCTGGCCCTCGGGCCCGAAGTTCCAGGCGAGGTAGCCCATGTCGTGGTTGACGTAGACGGGGCCGGCCGGAGCGAACACGAAGCCGGGCGCCCCCTCGAGGAGCTTGCCCGCCTTCGCGTCGAGCGCGTCATAGCCCTCGACGACCTCGTCGGGGTCGAGGAACACGACGTCCTCGGTGTAGGTGCGCTCGATCGCCGTGCGGCGCAGCGCGGCGTCGCGCTGGCCGAACACCTCGAGGAGGTTGGCGTTCATCAGGTCTTCGGTGCTGTTCGTCATGGTTCTCTCCTTCGTTGTGGCGGATGCGAGTGGGAGCGCGGTACTGCGACAGGAACCACGCTACGGGTGCGGCGGCCGCCGGTCGATCCTTGTGCGAGGCCGCGGGGCCGCGGGGCAGCGGAGCCGTGAGCCAGTGAGCGCGCGAGGCCTTGCGCCCGGGCGCACGCGAGGCCGCGGGTCGGCATGGTGGCGTGGCGGTGAGCACGCGAGGCGGCGAGCCCGCGCGACGTCGTCTTCATCGTCGGGCTGAGCGCCACGGGCTTCGACGCTGCTCTCCGGGATCGGAGGCCCGCCACTCTTCACCGCCGCATCTCGCGCGGGTACCCTGGCAACGCACCGGTGAACCACTCCGCACGCGTCGAAGGAGAGCAACGGATGAGACCCCTGCGCTACGGAATCAACGTCACCCTCGACGGTTGCGTGCATCACGAGGCGGGCATCGCCCCCGACGACGAGTCGATGCGCTTCTGGACCGCACAGATCGCCCGGGCGGATGCGGTGCTCTACGGCCGTGAGACCTACCGGATGATGGAGTCGGCCTGGCGCCGGCCTGGCTCGGGGGAATGGCCCGACTGGATGACCGAGCGGGACATCCCCTTCGCCGAGACCCTCGACGCGGCGAAGAAGTACGTCGTCTCGAGCACCCTGCCCGAGGTCGACTGGAACGCCGAGCTCGTCCGGGGCGACCTGGAGCAGACGGTCCGTCGTCTCAAGGCCGAGCCAGGGGAGGGCCTGTCGGTCGGCGGTGTCACGCTGCCGCTGGCCCTGGCCGACCTGGGCCTGATCGACGAGTACGCCTTCGTGGTGCATCCGGTGATCGCGGGTCACGGGCCGACCGTGTTCGCGGGTCTGCGCGAGCGGCTTAAGTTCGAGCTCATCGATCGCCAGGAGTTCCAGTCGGGCGCAGTGGCTCTGCTCTACCGGCCTGCCGCCACGTGAGCAACCGTTCTCCGGCGGCACGCAGCGAGACTGGCCACTCAACCAGCAGTTGATAATATGTCAGCTATGCTGCACACAAGAAGGCCCGAGGTGGTAAAGTCAATCCATCACGACCGGTTCCGCCTACTCAGTAGGTCCAGGGCCGGTCTTCGCTTTGACCGGGGCGTGCGCTCGTGCCGGGTGTAAAGCAGTACCGGGATTACGACGATCTGATTGATCTGTTGGTCGAGCGGGGCATGTATGTCGGTGACCGCGAGAGTGCGGCTCGTGATCTCAAACGCGTCAGCTATTACCGTCTCAGCGGCTATTGGTATCCATTTCGAGAGCTCGAGAATGGGATCCGGCAGGACGACTTTTACCCAGGCACGACCCTTGCATCTGTGTTGGATCTGTATCGGTTCGACCACAGTTTGCGGTCGATGGCTTTCGCGGCTCTGGGCGGTATCGAGTTGGCCGTGCGGGCGTCGCTCGGTCACGCTTTGGGAGCCTTGGACGAATGCGCTCACCTGCGTCAAGACTGCCTCGGCCCAACGGCGCAAGGCGACTCCCACGACGAGTGGGTGGCGAAGTTGGAACGGGCCCGTAAGTCGGCTCCTGGCTGAAGTCACTTAACGTCGTTCGAAACGTGTGCGCTCATCACGGGCGACTTTTCAATCGTGTCTTCGCCATAGCGCCGAAGCTTCCGTCGCTCGGTCGCTTTCCTCAGCTCGACGAATGCGGGCCCTTTACCCGCGCGTTCGGGCATCTCTCGATGATCCAGTTCCTGCTCGAGCAACGAGGCCTCGGCAAACTCAGTGTGCTACCGGCCGTGCTGAGAAGCTTCCCTGCGATGCCCACCGTCACCATCAAGCACCTCGGTGCCCCTGAGAGTTGGGCGGAGCTTGATCTCTGGACTAGTCATTGATCGAGAGCTGGATGACCGAGCTGGCGGCATGACAAGCGCCTTGCGGCACGCTTCGTAGTGACCTGCTATCGCTCTCCGAAAGCCGCGTGGGCCCAAGCACTTCCGCCTCAGCGACCCCGCTCCTCCAGAAACGCACTCACCTGCCGATGCGTCTCGGTGAGCCGAGCGATCCGCTCCGCCAGCCCCGCCCGTACCTGCACGAGCTGCTCCGCGAGAGCGTCATGCGCATCCGCCGGTGCCTCCCCGGTGCAGGCCAACACCGACACCACGACCTCGCGCGGAAAGTCCATGCCGAAGAGCATGTGGATGATCTCGGCGCGCTCCACCGTCGAGTCGTCGTAGTCGCGATACCCGTTCAACTCGCGGCGGGCAGAGATGAGCCCATGCTGCTCGTAGTACCGCAGCGATCGCGCGCTCACTCCGCTGCGCCGGCTGACCTCGCCGATCTTCATCGTGCCTTTGACCTTGACATGATGTCAGAGTCTAGCGTGACGGTGTTCGGGCGAGATCCGCCGGAACACGAAGGATGTTCGATGCGTTCAACTGTCACGGCCGCAGGCCGCACCCGCTCGTTCACGGTGACCGGAGAGGCCGACGGAGCAGAAGACCGCGCACTCGTGCTGGTCCTCCACGGCTCGAAACAGACCGGCGAGATCCACCGCCAGTTCACGGGCGGTGCCCTCGACCGCCTCGCGACCGACGGCCGAGCGGTGGTGGCCTACCTCGACGGCTACCGCGGCAACTGGAACGATGCCCGCGCCGAGAGCTCCTTCCCGGCCCGTCTCGAGCAGGTGGATGACGTCGCGTTTGCGCGTGCCGTGGTCGACTCCGTGCGCCGATCCCACCGCGTCGACGCGCGCCAGGTCGTCGGCGTCGGCTACTCCAACGGCGGCCAGATGGTCTTCCGCCTCATCCACGAAGCACCGGACCTCCTGACGGGGGTGGTCGTCGTTGCAGCGACCATGCCCGATCGGGACAACTTCATCGGCCCCTTCTCGGAGACGACGAAGCACCCCATCCCTGTCACTCTCGTGGCCGGCACAGCGGATCGGATCGTTCCTTACAAGGGCGGTCGGATGGCGTGGTGGGCGCGCGCGATGTTCAAGGTCGGGGGAGTGGCGCTCTCCGCGTCGGCCACGGCCGAGTACTTCGCCCGCCGCAACGGCATCGCCGCCGCCCCCACGGTCGTGGACGTCCCGGCATCGCCCGGCATGCGCAGCCGCCCGCGGATGGAGAAGACGACGTACCGCGAGCCGGGCCGCCCGCCCGTCACGCTGTACACAGTGCACGGCGGCGGCCACACCGTTCCGGCGGCGAAACCGGCGCCCGCTGTTCTTGGACGAACGGGGGCAGGTCGCCTCGTTGACGACATCGTTCTCGACACAATGGGCCCACTCAAGCACTCCGCGTGAGGTGAATCGTCTCGCAGTTTGCCGCGTGCCAACTAGTTATCGGGTCCAGCGGCTGACTTAGAAGGGTTCGTCCACGCTCGGAACGGCCTCGTGAAGCGATCCGTCTTCGCTCTTGCGCATGAGGCGGACCGGCCGGATTCGTCGCGGAGCTCGGCGAGGCGCTTGAGCTGAGCGACTTCGGCATCTGCCAGTTCAAGAACGCCTCGGCCTCAGGGTTCTTGGCAAGGACCTGACTTCGTGTACTGACCTTGGGGCCAAGGACCTTCCTTGTTCGCGGGGCTACGCGAGCGCCTGCCGCTCGAGCTCGTCGACCGCCAGGGCTTCAGATCGGGCGCAGTCGCCCTGCTCTACCGGCCCGCCGTTGCCTGACCAACTGAGTGCCGTGGAGGTGACGCGAGCTAGTCCCGGAGACCGGCTAATCGCGCGCCGCCAGGTGTTCCGCCGCGACGGCCCGCATCCGACCCGCCTCCTCCGGGGTCGCCTGCAACAGGTTCACTCCATCCGGCACCGGCACCTTAACGTCGTGCCGGAGATTCAGATCGAGCAATTCGGCCATGAGGGCTGAGCCTTCGTCTGTCGCTCCTCCCTGACCGCGGCGCCAGTAAAGCAATGGAAGCTCGCCGGCACGGGTCGCGTCGCGGACCGTGACCGAGAGCAGATCCCCAGCCCGACCGGATCTTCCGCGCCCGACCTTCAGGAGTTCGATGTCCTCGACCGGGATGGTGACGAAGCGGAAGTAGGGAGTCGTGAGCGACCACACGGTCACGCCACGTGCGTCGACCATGACCGCGATGTGCCTGGCCTTGTCGGCGGAGCCGAGTCGCAGTCGGCGAAGGGAGCGATAGAAGCCGTTCGCGACGATGCCCCCGAGGGTCGTCGCATCCGGATGCAGCGCAGCGAGTTCGAGCAGGTTGGCGTTCACGTCTCGAAGAACTCGCGGGTATCGGGCCAGCGAGACCACCATCGCGCCGACGAAGACGAGGAGCGCTCCGGCGATCAACACCACGAAGAAGCCGACCAGGAGCATCAGGAGGAATGACATGTGGCCCGAGAAGTCGTCGCGCTGCCACGGCGTCGATGCGATGATCACGCTGTCCGTCCCCCTCCCTCTGCCCGTCTACCGTTCCGAGACTTCACGATTCAACGTGTCGCCCCGAGCACGGAGCCGACGAATGCAGCCGACGACGGCCACACCTCCCGCTATGAGCAAAGCTGCGATGGCCGCGGGCACGACGATCACAGCCACGATCGCGATCACCCCGAACGTGTCACTGATATAGACCATCGATTTCGCCCCCGGAGCTCATCTTCGCAGAGCGGCCCAGATGCTCCAACCGCGTTTCGACGGCAGGTCATCGCGCGACGCTAGGCGTTCGCCGAGGCCACGTCGCGGGTGCTGACGATTGCGCGTCGGATTCATGTCCGTCGACCCTCCCGCACCCGGCGCGCACGCGTCATCCCGGTTTCAGTGAATCGCAACGTTGATCGCGACGACGACGATGTAGGCGATCGCTCCCAGACCCGTCAGGATGATTCCCGCGATGGAGATGCCGAGACCCGGCTTCGCGCCGGCCTCTGTCCGCGCAGCGAGCGCGTGACGGATGCCGATGACGCCGAAGACGACACCGACGATCGACGGGATGAGGAAGAAGTTCAGGACGATCGACACCACGCCGGCGACAAGTGCGACGATCGCGAATGGGTAGGAGGCATTGGGAGCCGTATTTCTGAGGGGCTCCGCGCCCGGTCGGTTGACGAACTTTGCGGTCTTCGGTTGTTCCCCCGTGGTCATGCCGCGACTCTAGCGGGAACGCCGGCTCGGCATGGACGGTCCCGGATGCGCGTATCCCGTCAGCGTACGAGCCACGGCCGGCGACGACCAGGCCCGATGCCCGACTCAGGATGCGGCAGACATGCCGGTCGTGTGGGGGTGCGGCGCCGACCATCGCTAATCGCAGGTTCGGTCGCGCGCTGCCGAGCCCTGGGGAGCGTCGTCGTCGCCGCTCGGAACTATCTCGTGGAGCGATCCGTCATCCGCCTTCCGCACGAGGCGCACCGAACCCGATCGCTCCCTGTTCTCTGCCCACCGCCGCGCCTGAGCCAGTTCGGCATCGGCGAGATCGTTGAAGAAGAGCGCCGCCTCGGGATTTTCCGCCGCATCCTCACTGATCGTCGTGACCTTGCCGACGACCGAGTCGTACTCGATCTCGAACCCCGCGCCGACCTCCCGCGCGAGAGACCTCGCCAACCGGCGCCCCTCGTTCAGGAAGGCATTTCTCAGTGCGTCGTTCGTGAAGCCACGCGTCTCGAGATTCATCGACGAGTAGAAGAACGAGTCCCACTCGTTGAGGGCGGCGACGAGTTCGTCGCTCAGCCGAGTCCGTTCGTACGCAACAGGCCCATCGGTGAACCAGATCACCGACGGGGCGTAGTCCGGGAAGAGGCGGATCGTCGTCCGGCGCCGGGCGGCGCGCTCACTGCTCACATCGAGAGCCTACGGTCGCAATATCCTCGAGGACTATACCTACGTGACCTCCGAAGACATTCGGCCTGCCTCACTTATGCGGCCGGCCAGGCCGACCATTCCATCCTCGGCGCGGGCTTCCTGTAGCTCCGGGCTATCGGGTGAGGCCCCGCTGGGTGCGCGGATACGGCCCCTCTTCCAGGCGGTGACGGGCGAAGCCGTCGAGCCGGGACAGGATGAGGGCGCGACGGCCGTGCATCCATTCCGGTGTGCAGGCGTCCCAGTCTTCTGCGGGCGGCACGTAGAGCACCGGAGGTTCGACGCCCCAGCCGGCGTCGAACAGGAAGCCGCGGTCGCCCTCCCAGTAGAAGACCTCTTCCTTCCAGCGGGCCTCGAGCTCGAACGGGGCATCGGTTCCCGCGTCCGCCGAGACGGCAGGTGGCACCTCGGCCATGCTCACGGCGCCGGCGCCGGCGCCGGAGTCGGCTCGGCCGTGGGCGTAGGAGCCGGGGCCGGCGTGGGTGTCGGGCTCGGCGTCGGCGAGGCCGCCGGCGCAGAAGCCGCCGACTCCGGCACGGCGTCGGTGGTGCGGAACGGTGGTGTCGCCGGCAGCGCGTCGCGAGCATCCACGTAACCCTCGCCATCGACGGGCGCCTCCTTCAACGGGTAGACGTTCCAGATGTTCCCGAGCGGACTGTCCGCGAAGGGCACGGTGACCGTCACGCCGTCCTCGTTGTGGTTGTAGTCCTCCCCGACGAGCCCGGACCCGACGGTCACCAGCGGAACCCCGTTCTGATCGAATAGCTGAAGGCCGGTGATGGGATCGCCCTGGGCGTCGTACCCGAAGATGTTCGTGACCCGCTGCCCGTCGAGCCACAGCCCGCTCGGGTCGGTGGAGGGGACGGCGTACGAGGTCTCGGAACCCGTCCTGGCCTGGTCCAACGCCCACGCCGTGACGAACGGCAACGTCACGATCGCGACCACCGAGACCGCCACCCGCAGAACCCGCAGGAACGCCCCGGGCGCCCACCGACCACGCCCCCACTGAACGCTCAGCACGATCGCGGCGAACAGCATCCCCCACATGATGAGTCCGGTCGGCACCAGCGCGCTGCGCCCGTGCACCACGACCGTGAGCAGCTGGTAGACGACCCAGCCGCGCAGCACCCACCAGACGGGCCGCAGCGAGACGGCGAACTCGACCAGCCGCGATCCGATCCGGGTCGAGTGGATGATCCGTTCGGTCGTCGCTTCGAGCTCGTCGAGCTTCTTCTTCACACGCCCGCGCAGCGGCAGGGCCGAACTGGCGCGGGGCGGCAGACCAGCGGATGCGCGCAACTCGTCTGCATAGGAGGCCGGGTCGTCAAGCTGCAAGTCGCCCTTCTCGTCGGAGGCCTGCTCGGAGAGATCCGCTTCGAGCCCGCCGGTCAAATCGTCGACGTCGTCGAGAGGCAGGTCGTCGAGGTGGCGCCTCACCGCGGCGGCGAAGTCGGCGATGGACTTGTCGAGGGTGGCGGTCTGTTCGCTCACTTGTTCTCTCCGATCGTGCGAAGCGCGGACTTCTTCGGCGGGGTCTCGGCCAGCAGGGCCGACATGGCCCCCGTGAAGTCGGACCAGGTGGTGCGCTGGCGGGCCAGCATGTCGCGGCCCTCGGCGTTGATGGCGTAGTACTTGCGGTGCGGGCCCCCGTCGGACGGCACCACGTAGCTCGACAGCGCGCCCGCCGCGTAGAGCCGGCGGAGGGTTCCGTAGACCGACGCGTCACCCACGTCGCCCAGCCCCGCGTCGCGCAGGCGCCGCACGATGTCGTACCCGTACCCGTCGTCGTGCTGCACCACGGCCAGTACGGCCACGTCGAGCACGCCCTTGAGTAGTTGCGTCGTATCCATAGGACCTCCACTGTGTCGAGTGACACGGTACCACGGAGTGCGCGGTAGTGCGCAGTGAAAAGGGTGTGTCATCAGGGCGAAGGGCCGAATGGGTGCCGGAGCCAGGTGTTCCTTGAACCCGACGGGGTAGGCGAACCTACAGGCTCGGCTCTGTACCCCGCCCCATTTCAAGGAAGCGCCGAAGGCCGACTAGCGGGTCGCCGAGGCCTTCGCAGGCGGCACGAACCGCTGCCACGACGTCGAAAGAAGAGAGGCCTGCTTGCCATTGGCGAGATGCCCCTATGGCCATCGAGGGTGATCGCACGCGTCGCTGGCGACGCACCTCGCCTATCTGATCGTCAGATCAACCGAGCGAATTCGTCTTCCCGAACGACCGCTGATGAAATCCTGCATTGTGTGGCGCAACTAGGCGCAGTCCTTTCCGGTCGCGCGAGTTACCATCTACCGTCTTTCGTAAATGTTGTAGCGCCCTTCAGCTTTGCCAAACGAACCAAGAGATTCTGCCCAGCCGGAGACCGGCAGAACGTAGGCGGTCGAAGGCCTGCTCACCCCGGTAGGTTTCGCCACGAGCTTGTAAAGCCCTAGGTATTCTTCGCCTACAAAGTTCTGATCTCCCCAGTTCTCAATTGGCATGATCGAAACTCGATCGGATCCCTTGATCCCGTCGAAAAAGCCGAGTTCCCAAGGCATCCAACGTGATCTACTTGCGGCCCGGGAGGTCGCGTACAAGAGAGTGCGAGAGGCACGCATGCGCTGGCGAAGCAGTGCGGCCGTCGAAGGCCGGACGGTCGAACGATCCAGCTGAGGGTCGTCCAGCCAATCGACGTAGACAGTCAAGCCTTGCGCGATTAGGAGACTACGGATGCCAAGGACGACCCTTGCGTCGACAACGCTGTGACTTACAAACACATCGAAACTTGCCGGTACATGATGGCCCAGGCTAGCGAGACGCGACCGTGCTGCGTGCTCGTCTACACCGGCATTTCGGTCTCTGAGGTCCTGAGTAGTCCAGTACGTTACCACCGCGATTGCCCTTCATAAGTCAACGTCGTGCGTCACGTGTATCTATGCTGCCTGGTTGGACCAGCTCTGGCCTGGAGGCAGCTCAGGGTGAATTATTCGAAATTTGGACGGGAAGGCGGCTCAATGCGGTCGAGGAAGCGACTCCAGACCGTGGGGTAAGAATCGCTGTCATCATCGCTCGCAGGACCTTTATCTCCATCGTCCAGATGCAAGCTGGCAGCCACGCCGCCGGGGCGTCGCAGAGCACACACCGGGCGACCGGGGTAGCGCGATACGAACCGCGCGTACTCATCCTCGATTCCATCCATTCCGCCAACGAACGCAGCTCCCCATGGGTCCGATTCGCCCAGCATTCGCTCGCGCATCATCGCGAGGCTGCGATGCCAATGATTGGGCGTTGGGCTGTCCCCTTCGACCGCCTCCGTCCAAATCAGTTCGCCGACGCCATCCGCCTCAAAGCGTCGCGTCGCGACCGGGAGTACGTCTTCGAACAGCAACGACTGGTAAACGAGTATCTGTGGTTCGTTGGAGTTTGGAAATTCAGCAGCGACATAGAGCAACAGTGGGGCGAGAGTTGGATGAGCGGCCGTAACTATTCGAAACCCCCTGGTGAGGCAGGCCCTCGCGAACGCAACTACTGCATCGGTTATCTCTAGTGGATGGAATTCGCCTGTCCACCTAGCGGGGTCAGGAATACTTCCAGACAGAAAGATCGTGCCTTTTGTCCCCTGTGGCCGGTCCTGCATCGACCCGAAGCTAACCGGCACTAGACCACCATCCCCCCACTGAGTTCTCCGGGATCATTCCCAACTCGCGTGATCCCGAGACCCAGTTCAGATGCTGTTTTAGGGAGTTCGGGATGACCCTCGCGCTGTGAACGAGCAGTCCAGGAAGAGAAGCCCCTACACGGGCGGAAGCTTCGTCGACGCCTTGGAGATCTGCGGCGTTCGGCAATCTGGGGCTCGTTCCGATGACACGTATCCCGTCAGAGGTCTCCACAAGGAGGCGCCAGTCACGAAGGGGAACGCAGGATAGAACACCTGCCCCTCGGGCGGACTCTTCAATGCTGCCGATAAGCATCTTCCGGCGGCGCACCAGCCCCGACGCATGAGCTGCTTCGACCGAAGCTACCAATCGATCTAGGCAGTCCTCAGTAAATGTGTCGAAGTCATGGCTGTCCCTCACCAGGTCTCCGGCTGCGAGCCTCACCCGGGGGAGTCCTGGGCTGCCAGGAACCTCCTGAACATCCCCTGGCCAGCTAGCAATTAGGATGCCCATTGTATGGCTAAGGGCATAGTCAATTTCGTCGTATACCCAATCTGACGTATGGGCGAGCGGTGTCTCCAGCAAAAAGAGGAACGCGTGATCCTCGAGTGCATTAGCGATCTCCTGCTGAAAATCAGCACCCTCGCGAATTGCGAATCGGTCGATGAATGGTTGAAACCCGAAGTGTGTAAGGCGATCGTGGAGTTGCTCCGCAGCGGCTAGTCCATCTTGTCTTCGATGGCTTATGAAAACTTTGCGCTGGCGGTCTTCGATGCCTAGGTCCTCAAGCAACACCCGGACGAGATGCGCGAGTCCGACCTCGTCTGTCCAGACCATACCGTTTGCTCGCGAAAGGATGTTCGGGACCCAGGCGTTGAGGTTGTCCAGGTCTGCTACAACTGGGAAAACGGTGATGCCCGCGGACAAGTCGACTGTCGCCTGTGCGATTGCATCAGCGCTGCTCTTCGCCTGAGCGCTTCCGAGGAAGACGCTCACATAGGGAGCGTCGTCCTTCGGTGTATCTTCGGAGACAACCACTGTGACGCTCCTGTGGAGCCCCAGGGTGCCGATTTCTCGCGCGACTGCCTTTCGGAGCAAACGCACGTCATCCGGACGATCACTGTGGATCACCCGGATTCCGTATGCAGTTGTCATTGGCTACCGCGCGGCCTTTTCGATCCAACTGCCAAGGTTCGTCCGCCCATCGTCATTGTTCCATTTGTACAGCGGATAGCCAGCGGGCATGGGGTTCGCCCCGGTGACATCGGTGATGCCGGCACTGTTCTTGATCTTGCTAATGTCAATCCCGATTAGTCCATGGCCGAGCTCTAGTGTGCGAGCGATTTCGTACTTTACCCACTTCCGCGTTGACGTCTCCTTGCCGATTAGTACGACAGTCACAGAAGTGCCCTTGATCTGCTCATCGATCCAACGCTTGACAGCTGCGTCACCCTTCTGCTTTACGGCCTCCCAACCGGCGCGATCGTAATAGGGGTTCACGAAACCTGTACCAATCATGTTGCTGTTGCGAACTTGCGAGACTCGCCAGGAATCCCGCGCATAGTGAAAGCTAAAAAAGACCTTACGCATGGACTGAGCGTACGTTCCCGGCCATTCAATGCGCTAAACCCCTTAGAGGGGTCAATTCAACAGGTGTCCAATCGGATCCGCAGCATTGGTATGTGCAATCCGCGTCCCAGAAGCGCAATTGTGAACTGTTAGCTGGAGGCCCTCCGCGTTCCTCGACGGGCGGAGGCTGAGCGTTTTGAATCACACCGGGACTGTGGTGCGTTCCGCACAGGGGATGAGGCCAGTCAGCTAAGAATTTCGGGTGAGAAGCAAAATCGGGTCCACGCCCGTCAGGTCGGCGATGCGTTCCACTGAGCGCAGTGTCAGGTTTCTCTCGCCGCGTTCGACGCCGCCGAGGTAGGTGCGGTGGTAGCCGAGCTTGTCGGCGAAGTCTTCCTGGCTCATGCCCTGGCTCTCGCGCAGGCGGCGGAGGTTGCGGCCGAGGGTCTTTTGCAGTTCGCCTTCCATCTGGTCGAGCGTCGCGGAATGATACTTGAAGGTCTACATACTTATGAGTAGCATAGAGGAAATCGAATGGAGGCTTCACGTGAGATTTAGGGACCGATTGCGTCGTTGTCGGCACTGCGGCATCCGAGTGCCGCGCGACGAGATGCGGTACGACCAGTTGGCCTGCTCGGAGGAGTGCGCCAATGAGATCTGGATCAAGCAGCAATCGGAGACAGTTGCTGAGTGCTGCGAGTGTTTGCTTAGCGAGGAGCTGGAGTCGCATGTTCTCGCAGGTTGAGGTGCGCGGATGCGTGTCGAGTGAGCCGTTCATCGGTGAGGGGCCAGCCGGGGAATTGGTTGCGTTCCTGCTTTCCGACGATGTTCACGCGGGTCGTCCGGAGCCCGCGTGCGAGATCATCTGCGAGGGCGCGCTCGCGGACCACGTCCTCGCGTGCGTGGTTGAGGGTGGGCGAGTCGTAGTGACGGGCGCGCTTCGTGCGTCTCAACCGCCGGGGCTTGAAGGCAGTGACCTCTGTGTGCTGCGTGTCGAGGCTCAGACGATCGAGCGCGCCTAGTGTCGGCTGGGCGCTCGTGTTCATATCCGCAGGCCCGCGAATCTTGAGTAGTGGCCGCCGGAGTCGCGGCATCCGGACCGCTGTCGATCAGGTACACGAGTTGAGCTGCCGGACGCGCCGCACGCGATCCAGGCGATGACACGCATCCTTGGTCTGGACTCAGGGGGAGCCGCCTAAGCGTCCGATGTGCCGCGGCTAGCGACCAGCTATCAAGCTAACGATGGACTCGTGTAGGTGAGGATTTTTTGGATCGAGCCCACTCGAGAACTGCCTACCCTGCGCTCCCACGAGGCCATGCTGCCACCCGCGGAAAAGGGTATGCCACCAGCGCATCACGCTTACGAGCATCCGCTGGCGGCTCGCAACGACAGTCTCATCCGAGAGATTCGTCCATCCATCGCTCTCCGTGATCGCACGATGCTCAGCTTCATCCCAGGATGCCCACGGCGGATCGCGCTGAGCCTCTCGACCTCGCAGCGCATCGAGATCGCGGTATCGACCCGAGGTCGCTGACCACCCATCCAGAGCGAGCAAAATGTCCGCCCAGTAGGGATCGGCGACAACCTCTGCGACTAGACCTCTCATGTACGAAGTCGCAGCCTGGGACTCGAGCAGGTAAAGGTCGAATACCTTTGCATTCAGTTCGCCGAGCGCATGCCCAGCAGCCCCCGATGCGAACCTCGGGACCTGGCGGCCATGATTCTCTTCGTTGAGCCAGTACGTGAGTTTGAGGACACGCTCCACCCCCTGTGACAGCTGCGTGAAGGCAGCCCGGGCTGGCGGGCCTGCCACTTGAGGCTCGCGACCTGGTGAAGGCCCAACGAGAGAAGTTCGGTTACCGTATTGAGCTCACTGGCCAGACGCAGCGCGCGCATCACCTGCTCGTTAGGACGGTTCTCCATATGAGGAGACTATGTTGTGGACACTTCCCCGTCTCTGGCGAAGACGATCGTCCACACAGTCGAACTCGGCTCGCGCGCCTAGGATGTCCGCTGGATTGTTTCTCGGTGATTGCCATCGCGGTTCACCTCCGCGACGGGGGCGATGTCCTTGGAGCCGTTTCCCTCCCATTTCTGCTAGTTCTGCCTGAGCATGGCTGATCGCATCACGCTGGTTACGTTCCGCGCGGGTAGGTCGTCCACGAGGTTCATGCTTGGCCGGCCGAAGCGCCGACGATGAAGCCCGTCCACGTCGTCTCGATGCGTTCGAGCTTCCGTCACGACCGATTGCGCCCATCCGCCATGACGATGGCCACGCTGAAGACGGCGATCTGAGGAAAGACGCCCTCGGATTGATCCGCAGCGGGACTGGTACTTCTGCCTTGGAAACCGCTCGAAGCGCTCAAGTGCCAAAACCGTCTGTAGGTCGTGCCCCCGGCCTGCGATTGACGCGCTGGCCGAGACCTCGTGTGCTAAGCGCCGGTCGCGGCGTACCGAGCCGAGGACGCCTCGCCGCGACCGTCCTATCAGCGCCTGGCTGCAAATCGCCACTATCACCCCGGCAAGACGAACGCCTTGGTCCAAAGTCAGGTCCTCTCGGACTTCATCGAAAGGATGGGGTTTGCTCTGCGTGCGCGCGTGCCCACCCGGTAAAATATGGCGAATACAACGAAGTAAGGGGAATCCATGGCCAAGACCGTGTTTTACAGCTTTCACTACACGAACGATGTTCATCGGGTACAGCTTGTGCAGAAGATTGGCGCGTTGGAAGGGCAGCCGCTCTTGAACGCGCAGGAGTGGGAGACGATCCAGGGCCAGGGCTCGGCAGCGGTACAGAAATGGATCGACGATCAGATGAAATACAAGCGCGTCGTGGTCGTGCTTATCGGCTCGAAGACCGCGCAACGCCCGTGGGTGAAGTACGAGATCGAAAAGGCTTGGGCCGAGGGGAAGCCGCTGCTCGGGATCAAGATTCACGGCGTCTCGTCCATGGGGTCGGTGGATACCGAGGGCGCTAACCCGTTCGACGCCGCAGATGTCCCGGGTCACCTAATCCCGGTTTTTGATCCGACGAAGCGAGACTGGACCGGAAATATCGATTCCAAGGCCACCTATAACTATCTCGCGGACAACCTTGAGACTTGGTCGGATCAGGGCGCGACGGCCTGATCCGGTGCACGCGTGCGCGTTCTGCCGAATCATCCGGGGTGAGGAGGCTGAGGCAGTCATCGTCTGGGAGGACGAGCGCACCGTCGCGTTCGCTCCGTTGAAACCTGCGACTCGAGGGCACACCCTGGTCGTGCCAAAGGCGCACGCTGCTCGGCTGTGGGAGCTGTCGGAGGATGATGCGGCCGCGGTAATGAGCACGACACTCGCGCTGAGCAAGTCGCTGCGTGAGGCGTTGCAGCCGGACGGGTTGAACATCATCCAGTCCAACGGGGCGGCAGCCACGCAGACTGTGGATCACGTCCACGTGCACGTGGTGCCACGGTGGAGGCGGGATCGGATGATCCTGCGATGGCCGCGAACGAGCGCGCAGACGCATGACCAGCAGCGAGTGATCGCGGCGCGGGTGCGCGAAAAGATGGAGCTGGCTACGGCGGCGGACTTGCCGGTGGGAACTCCGGAGGACCGTCGGCAGCATCTGAGCTTTATCCAGAGCGTCATCTCGCGAATGGCTTCGGCGTCTGCCTCGGCGAAGACCTGGCTACTGCCGATCGTCACCGCGGCGTACGGGTACGCGTTCGTCCAACACAACTGGGTCGTGGCCGTGCTTGGTATGGCTGCGGTGGCGGTGTTTGCTCTGCTGGACGCGAACTACCTCAAACAGGAACGATCCTTCCGTAAGCTTTACGACCACGTCGCACGGGGCGGTGCAGTTCCGCCGTTTTCCATGAATCCCACGGTCGCCGGCCCTTCGGAACGTGCCACCGTGAACTATTGGCCCGATCTTCAGGACTGGCGGTCTTGGGCGATCGCTCCGTTCTACCTCCCTCTACTCGGAGTTGGCGGCGCCCTCGTCACCTACATCGCCCTCACCTGTTAGTTGGTAATTTCCCGCCGATCGCGGTTCCGAGGGCGTTCTTCCCAAACACTTGGGGCCTTACCCGGCATCTCCAGAAACGAGCACTTGTCGGCAGGTCGACGTCACCCTTGATTTTCCGCGGGTCGCAATCTATTCAAAACTCGTTGCCAAACATGATCTTTTAGGCCCGCAAGCAGCGGCATACCGCGAAAGGGCCCGATGAAGAGATCCGCCGACTCCCCACTGGGATATGCAACCGCCAGTCTCCGGGGAGGGCATTAGGCAGGGTCGTCGAGTGATTCCCACGCAGCCGGGTCGCATCCGGTTCGTCGCGCTCAAGTGGGGGTCATACTGTCGGAGTCGGTGCCTAATCTCGTGCAGTGGTTCAATCTCTACCTCTACGCCACCTTCGCTCCGTACTTCCGGACCGAGTTCTTCGATCCCGACTCGCCCGATTCGCTGATCTGCGTCTACGGGCTCTTGGCCGTGACGTTCGTGGCTCGCCCGCTCGGCTCCTGGCTCTTCGGTCGACTCGCCGGCACGCGCGGCAGGAAACGGGCACTCGTGGCGGCGGTCACGATCATGTCGGCCGGATCCGTCGCTCTCGCGCTTGCGCCGACCGAGCGCGCGGTGGGGCGTGGGCGACCGTGATCCTCGTGGTCGTGAGCCTGCTGCAGGGCATCGCCACCGGGGGTGAGTACGCGGCCGCCACGGTGTTGATGTCCGAGTCGGGCACGCGGGGCCACCGCGGATTCTCCGCCTTGTTCCAGGCCGCCACGATCGTCGTTGGTCTCGTGCTCGCTCAGGCCTGCCGCCAGGTGTTACAGAGGCCGCTCAATGGAGCGCTGAGCGGCCAGATCGCATCTGACGTTCCGCTTGCCCGCCGGTCTCGTGATAGCTAGAATTCTGTACATGGCCACCTACTCCGTCGCTGACGCCCGCGCGAACTTCTCGAAGCTCGTCGAGTCGGCGGCCTCCACTCACGAACGCGTCGAGGTCACCCGCAACGGCAGCCGCGCAGCGGTCATCCTGAGCGCCGACGACTACGACACGCTCCTCGAGACGGTCGACGTGCTGAGTGACTCGACGACGATGGATGCCATCCGCGCCGGTCTCGACGACATCGGTCGAGACGACGTCGTGGATGCGGGCGACATGCGAGCGGCCATGCGCGACGCCGGCCGGCTCCGAGGGTGACTCGGCCGACCAATCCCTACGACGTCAGGTTCACCCGCTCCGCGAAACGAGCTCTCGCCCACGACCTGCCGGAGAAGATCGCTACCGCCGCGTACGAATTCATCATGGGTGCGCTGCGGGAGAACCCCAGGCGGGTCGGCAAGCAACTCCTCGAACCGCTGCACCCGCTCTACTCTGCCCGCCGCGGTGAGTACCGCGTGATCTACCGCATCATCGACCACCAGCTCGTCATCGAGGTCGTCTCCGTCGTGCATCGTCGCGACGCCTACCGCGACTGACGGGGACGCCTCGTCGAGCTATTCTCGGTAGGCGAGCTGCTCGTCCCAGCCGGGCACTCGCACGGTGGGGATGCCGAGAGAGCGCCAGAGGGCGATGACCGTGGGGTTGTCGTCGATCGCCAGGACGGGGTCGACGTCGTAGAGGCGGCGCATCCGGATGAGGAGGTCGCGCTTCACGTCGTCGTCGCGGCGGTTGTCGTGGTCGGCGCGCATGCCCAGTGCGTGGAAGGGGATCTCCCACTTCGCGAGCCAGCCGCGGGTCACGTGCCGCCACTGCTCGCGGCGCGAGGTGAGGACGATGATCGTGAGGCCGGCCGCATCGAGCGTTCGAGTGACTGCAGCGACCTCGGCGATCGGCGGTACGAAGGCAGATGCCCCGTGAAACTTGGCGAACAGCTTCTTGTTGGGGTCGTCGAGGACGTAGTGGCGGATGCTGGACACATCGGCGAGGGTGCCGTCGACATCCACGATGACGGCGGGGTTCATCAGGCGCCCCAGGAGTCGAGGTAGATGCGGCGGAGGGTGTCGTTAATAAGTCTCCGGTTAGGCTGATCGTCGACCTCGGAGCGCTCGATGGCGACCGCGAGGTCGTCGTCGAGTTCGGAGGCGAGGGTGAGAACGGAGTCTTTCGTGACGGATCCGGTGCGAATGGAGCGCAGGATCTCCAGGTGGCCAGGCGCCATAGGGAAGCGCAGTGCGCCGCTGGTCATGAGCTCGATGCCCTGCATCGCGGTGCGCACCATGTGGTACGCGAACTTGGTGTCGTAGCCGTGCCTGTGAACCAGTTCGGGCCTGTTGGTGCGCTTGTTGCGCATCCCGAGCAGCGCCTGCCGCTGACCCAGGGAGTAGCCCTGGAATCGGCGACCGGCCTCTTTCGAGATGAACGCGTCTCGGATGCTTCGCAGCGCATCCCAGTGCGCGGAGCCCTCGATGGGGTCGAGGTACAGCAGCGAGAGCACGGTGGGGTTGCCGATGGCGGCGAGCTTGGCCCACTTGCGCAGCGGGTATCGCGTCGTGTCGGTGTCTTCGCGGGTCGACCGTTCGCCGGTCGGCGCGGTGGAGGACGCGTCGGTGTCGATGGTCTCGATGCCGAGCACGTACTCGGGGTCTTCGACGAAGACGCTCATGAGGTCGTGGTCGGAGTCTTCGGTGGCGACGCCGATGGCGCGCGAGCCGTATTCCGCGGTGACGATGGTCTGCATGGCTCCACCTCCGTGATTGCGATCGAGCAGCAGACCAGCATAGGGGGAACGGGTCGTGGAGGTGCGAAAAAGGTGGTGAGCCGCGCCTCAGCCGTCGAGGTCACCCGCTATGCGGCGGAGGGCCGCGACGTGGCGGTCGAAGGCCAGACGGCCCTGGCTCGTGAGCGACACCGTGGTGGTGCGGCGTTGATCGCCGCGGTTCGCCGAAGCCGCCTTCGAGACGCGGACGTAGCCGATCTCGGTGAGGCTGCGCAGCGTCTTGGAGAGGTTCGCCTCCGTGAGCCCGAGGGTCGCGCGGAGTGTCGAGAACTCGGCCGCGTCGACCGGGCGGAGCAGTCCGCAGATGCGCAGCCGGGTGGGGGCATGGATCTGCTCGTCGAAGCCGTCGTCAGCGTCCACGCCGCAGCTCGCGATCGTAGGCGCGGTCGTAGAGGATGCCCCCGCCCCACATCACGGCGAATGCCGCCGTCGCGCTGGCCGCGACCCACACCGCGTGACCGGTGGCGGCGAGGGAGAACGAGACACCCAGGAGCAGCACGATCACGATGCCCATCACGATGGCGGTGGCGAGGCTTCGCGGGCCCGCCGTGCGGGTGATGGTCAGTCCGGTGATGCGCTGGTAGGCCAGCGAGAGGAGCGCGATGCCGAGGCTGCCGAATGCGACCATCACCGGCTGTGCCGGCAATCCCGGGCCCGGCGACCCGATGATGAGCGCCGTGGCCAACCCGAGTGAGGGGTAGTACCAGGCGGGGGTGCGGATGCGGTCGGCCAGCACCTGCCGGTCGGCGTCCAGGGCCGACAGGGCGTCGCGGGCGGCCGCGTCGGAGGGCCGGGCTGTAGGGCTGTCGTCGAAGTCGCTTGCCATGTGGTCAAGTCTTTCACTTGCCGGGGAGTTAAGCAACGCGCCCGGATGCGTGGCGGCTGCCCTTTTCGGCGGGGCCGTTCGCCGGAGTGGGACTGTTCTGCCGATCTGAAATGGGTCCGACTCCGGTAGGATTGCGGTATGACCAGCAAGCTGAGTGTGAGTCTCTCGGACAGCGACCTCGAGTACATCGACGAGCTCGCGCGCGGCCGATCGGGCAACCGGTCGGCCGCCATCCATGACCTCATTCGTATTGCGCGAGAGCGTGCGGCGGTCAGCGACTACGCCCTCGCCAACGACGAGTGGATCGACTCGGGCGCTGCCGGCGCCTGGCGCACGGTCGAGGGCGACGGTCTCCGAGCGTGAGGCGAGGGGACGTGGTGGCCGTTCGGCTCGACCCGGCTGAAGCAGGTGAGGCGTCGAAGACCAGGCCGTGCCTCGTCGTGAGCAACGACGGCGCCAACGAGGCGGCGACCATGATGGGGCGCGGCACGATCACCGTCGTGCCGGTCACCACGAACGTCTCCAATGCGCGAGGCGAGTTCCAGGTGCTCGTGTCTGACCGCGAGGCGCTCGAGTCGATGGGGCTGACGAGCACCTCGAAGGTGCAGGCGGAGCAGGTGCGCACCGTGTCGGTCGAGCAACTGGCGGGTACCCGGGGCGCGGCGCCGGGATGGGTGATGGGCCAGGTCGACCACGCCCTGCGCTTCCACCTCTCGCTCTAGCGAACGCGGAGGCCGTCTAGGAGGAGGCGGACCATGGGGTTCGGGGTGCCGTCGGGGGAGGGGGCCCGGTGGCTGAGGTCGCCGACTGCCTGGAGCAGGTCGAGGGGATCGACCCCGGGGCGCACGTCGCCCGAGGCCTCGGCCGCTTCGAGCAGCGACGCGAGGGCCGGGCCCAGCTTGCCGGTGAGCAGCGCGGGCAGCGCGTCGTAGGCCGGGTCACCCGAGCGGAGCGCCGCCGACAGGCCCTGCTTGGTGGCGACGAAGCGGGTGAAGCGGGTGATCCACAGATCGAGGGCCTCGCCGGGCGGATGCGTGGCCAGCAGGTCGTCGGCAGCCGCGGCGGTCGCGTCGATCTCGGTGGTGAAGACGGCGACGACCAGCTCGGCCCGGTTCGGGAAGTGTCGGTAGAGGGTGCCGACGCCGACGCCCGCCTCGGTGGCGATCTCGCGAGCCGGTGCATCCACCCCGGAGCGGGCGAAGACCGTGCGGGCCGCGACCAGGAGGGTGTCGAGGTTCTGGCGGGCGTCCGCGCGCACCTTACGTGGCGTCTCGGCAGCGGTCATGGATGCGCCCCTTGCGTAAGCGGAACAATGTTCCGTATAGTGATCGTCAGAAGGCGGAACGTTGTTCCGTATCTGACTCTACAGGAGGACCCCATGCAATACCGAACCCTCGGCCGCACCGGAATCCAGGTGACGCCCTACGCGCTCGGCGCGATGATGCTCGGCACATTCGGCAACCCCGACCGTCAGGAAGGCGTGCGCATCATCCATCGCGCGCTGGAGGCCGGCATCAACTTCATCGACACCGCCGATCGCTACGGCGACTCCGAGGAGGTCGTCGGCGAGGCGCTCGCCGGAAGGCGCGACGAGGTCGTGCTGGCCACCAAGTTCTGGGGTCCGGTCGACGACGACGTGAACCACCGGGGTGCCTCGCGTCGGTGGATCCGCCAGGCCGTCGAGCGGTCGCTCCGCAACCTGCGCACCGACCGGATCGACCTCTACCAGCTGCACCGGCCCGACCCGGAGACCGACATCGACGAGACGCTCTCGGCACTCACCGACCTCGTGCGCGAGGGCAAGGTGCTCGCGATCGGGACGTCGTCGATGCGCGGTTCCGAGATCGTCGAGGCCCAGTGGATGGCCGAGCGGCGCGGGTTCGAGCGGTTCCGCACCGAGCAGCCGAACTACTCCATCCTCGACCGCGAGATCGAGCGCGAGATCCTGCCGGTCGCCCAGCGGTACGGCATGGGCACGCTCGTCTACAGCCCGCTGGCCGGCGGCGCGCTGACGGGCAAGTACCGTGCGGGGCAGGCGAACGACAACTTCCGGGCGGGTACCGGGATGCGGCACTTCCGCGACGAGCGTCGGCTCGCCGTGATCGAGCAGCTCGTCTCGCTGGCGGAGGAAGTCGGGATGCCGCTGACGCACCTGGCGATGGCGTTCACGATCGCGCATCCGGGCGTCACCTCGGCGATCGCGGGGCCGCGCACCATGGAGCAGCTCGAGGACACCCTCGCGGGCGCCGAGGTCTCGCTGTCGGACGAGATCCTCGACCGCATCGACGCGATCGTCGCGCCGGGCGAGAGCATCGGGGCGATGGACATGGTGTACCGGGGCCCCGAGGTGCTGGATGCGGGGCTGCGGCGGCGGCCCGTGGCGGATCGTTCGGCTGGGTAGCGTCGATCGGGCTTGCCCCGAAGGTCGTGCTTCACCGTAGGGCGATTTCGTATTACGATACTTCCATGAATGAGCGCGAGACGATCAACGGTGTTCCCGTCACCGAGGAGCAGATCGAGGCGTGGGCGGGGGAAGCCGAGGCGGGGTACGACGTACCGGCGCTCAAGAAGCGCGGGCGTGGTCGGCCTGGTCGCGGCGCCGAGCCGACGCAGGTCGTTGCGATCCGCCTGACCGCCGAGGAGCTCGCTGCCATCGATGAACGCGCGGCCCGCGAGCAGAAGTCGCGGTCAGAGGTCGTTCGCGAGGCTCTGGCCGCGTCGGCTGCATGAAGGTTCACCCCTCGGCGTTGAAGCACGGGGTCGAACCCGACGATTCGATACAGGCTGCCACCTGGCCGCTGTGGGTCGAGGATCTGGATGAAGACAGCCCGGCTCGTCAACTCAGGCTCGGCTTCGACTCGGGTGGTCGTCTCCTCGAACTGGTGGTGCTGCGGTTCGATAGTGGGAACGAGTTGATCATCCATTCGATGAAGGCTCGGCCTCAGACGCTCGACCTGCTGCCTTAGCCTTCGCTGCGCAAGGTTGGCGGTCTAGCCGCGTCGCCCGGTGCGGGTGCGGGCGCGTCGGCGGATGCGGGCGGGTCGGCTGGTGGGGGAGCATCCGCGCCCCAGCGGCCGAGGGCGACGATGGCGTCGCGCAGGGATTGACCGCGGGCGGTCAGCGCGTAGGCGCGGGTGTTGTGCTTGAGCGGGAGGCGCACGAGGATGCCCGTCTCCTCGAGTTCGCGCAGGCGGGTGGCCAGGATGTTGGTTCCGAGCGCGAGGTCGCGCTGCAGGTCGCCGTAGCGTTGCGGGCCGTCGAGCAGGCGCTCGACGATCAGCAGCGCCCAGCGCGCCCCGACCAGGTCGAGCGCGGCCGCGAGGTCGCGGGATGCAGGGTGACCCGGCGCATCCGGATCGGACTGAGCGCGATCGAACGGTGCGTGGTCGGGCGGCGCGGGGGCGAGCAGCGTCCGATCGGATGGTGCGGGACCGGGCGACTCGATCGGATCGCGACCCTGCGGTTCGACCGGATCGCGACCGGGCGGATCGAGGGGGCCGCGACCGGGCGACGACGGGGCGCTCACGCGGCGGGCTCGGCCTCCGGCTTCATCCAGAACGGGGAGTAGTGGTAGCCGTCGGGGTCGTCGAACTGGCGCTGGTACATGAAGGGGTAGTCGTCGGTGTCGCCGACGCGACCCCCGGCGGCGCCGGCCCGCTCGATCAGCTCGTCGACCGCCTCGCGGCTGTCGAGGTCGAACGAGACCGTCACCTTCGACGGGGTGTCGGGGCCGCCGATGAGTTCTTCGACGCCGCCCACGCTCGCGTACATCTCGCGGCTGCTGAGCATGAGGTACTGCTCGGGAGCGATCGCGAAGCACGAGACGTTGTGGTCGGACATCTCGGGGTTGAGGGTCCACCCGAGGGCGGTGTAGAAGGCGGTGGTGCGCTCGACGTCGGCGACGGGGCAGGAGATGAAAAGGCTCATGCGGGTGATACTTCCAAAAGTGAAGTGCGGCGTCAAGGGGTGAGATGAAAGCAGTCTCTTCGGCTGCCTCGGGGCGTCCAACCGCGCTAACCGCTTGCAAGTATGGCTTAGAAAACATATTTGTAGGAGGTGATCCCCGTCGTCGACGCATCGACCCTCATCCGCGCCGCCCGCCGAAGCCGACGGCTCACCCAGGAACAACTCGCTGAGCGCGCCCAGATCGACCAGGGGAGCGTCTCGCGGTCTGAACACGGCCGTGATGCGGGCTTCAGCACCGTGGATCGCCTGCTCGCCGGGGCCGGCCATCGGCTCTACTCGGCGCCCACCCGTCGCGACGACGCCGCGACGGCGGCCGCGGAGATCCGCAAGCGCCTCCGCGGAAGCGATCGGGATCGGGCCCTGCGGGCGCTGCTCCAGTTGAACGACGACCTGCTCGCCGAGCACGGACTCGTCCGAGGAGTGCTCGGACTTGCTGAGCCCGAGTCGACCGGCGATCGCGTCTGGGATGCGGCGATCGCGGGGCTCGTGGCGTGGCGGCTGGGGGACGAGGGTATCCCGGTGCCCGCGTGGGTCGATCAGCGGGATAGATTCCTGGCCGAGCCGCGAGTACTGGAAATCGATCCGGCCGACCCCGTGCCGCCTCGGGCCGAGGTGCCCGACGAGTTCGCCCGACGAGGCGTCCTTGCTTGGCGCGGCACCTTCGCGAGCGTCTGACCGTGCCCACCGCTCTCGGTCGCGACGACATCATCACGGGCCTCCGCGAGCTCATCGCCGAGCTCCGCGCCACCGACCAGGTCGCGGGGATCTGACTCGTGGGCGGGGCGGCGCTGGCCCTCCGCTACTTCGATCGCGGGACGACGCAAGATCTCGACTCGCTCCACATCCGCTCCGCAGCGATGCCGACGTGGCGGCGGCCGCGGCCCGAGTCGCTCGGCGCCGGGACTGGAACCCGGCGTGGCTGAACTTCGACGTCGCCAACGCCGACGCGCTCCCGACTCTTGGCCGCGAACTCTAATGGGAGACGATCCGCGACCGGGATGGCATCCTCATCCAGGTGGCGTCGAAGGATGCTCTGCTCGCCATGAAGCTCCGGGCCAACAGGCCGGGACGTGACACGCGGGACATCCGCCTGCTTCTCGGCCTGTGCGGCGTCGATGCCCGTTCGTGGTCGGCGCGCTCGACCGCCCCACGTTCTAGGGCGCCACCGCGCATCCTGAGCGAGGGCTCGAAGCGAGCAGGATGCGCGAGCGGGGTCAGTCGCCGGTGGTGCCGTCGGCGAGCTCGCGGAGGAGGTCGAGGTGGCCGTTGTGGCGGGCGTTCTCCTCGATCAGGTGGAGGATGACCCAGCGCAGGGTCGGATGCTCACCGGACCGCAGCGGGACCTCCGAGCAGTCGTCGAGCTGGAGGCCCGCCACGAGCGCGTCGGTGGCGGCCGCCTGCGCGCGGTAGCCGTCGATCACGGTCTGCAGCGGCAGCACCGAACCGTCGATGAACTCCTGGTCGGGCGACTCGTCGGTCCACGGCCCGAGGTCGGGGCCGCCGACGAAGCGGTTCTCGATCCAGGAGTGCTCGACCCAGCGCATGTGGTTGAGCACGGCGCCGACGCTCATCAGCGGCGAGGTGGCGATCGGGGTGGCGGCGGCCTGCGCATCCGTGAGACCCGTCGCCTTCTCGACAGCGGTGTCGCGCGTGTACTGGAGCATCGTCAGCAGGGTCGTTCGTTCGTCCCAGTCCTTGGGGAGATCCGTGCGTGCCATGGGTCGAGTCTGCCCGAGCCGGCCCGGGAGCGCACCCCGTCAACCCCGTGACAGGATGCGCTCAGCCGCTCAGCCGCTCAGCCGCTCAGCCGCAACGCGGCTCAGCTCACCGGGCCGTGCTCACCGGGCCGCGCTCACCGCGCCGTGCGGCGGCGGCGGATGAGCACGAGGGCTCCCGCCGCGAGCAGGCCGGCCGC
Source organism: Herbiconiux sp. 320_LB (assembly GCF_059691755.1). NCBI lineage: Bacteria > Bacillati > Actinomycetota > Actinomycetes > Micrococcales > Microbacteriaceae > Herbiconiux > Herbiconiux sp. 320_LB. Next base: position 130,929 of record NZ_JCAWAD010000004.1, read on the forward strand.
GGAGAGAACGCCCGAGAGGGAGCCGGAAGTATCCGCCCCGGTGGCCGCCAGCGTCGACCGGTGGCCGGCGCCACCAGCACCAGCACCAGCCGCAGCAGCTGCCGCGGCCGCAGCCGCGGGATCCGTCGAGCCACCCACCGCCGACGGCGTCCCCTCCGCCTCCGCTCCGCCGACCGTGGCGGCCTTGGGCAGCGTCACCGTGATCGCCGAGATCACCTCGTCGGAGTCCAGTCGCTGAGCGTTGCCGAGCTCCTGCACCGAGACGCCGAGGAAGAGGGGAGTCGCACCGAGAGTCGCCTGGTCGACGGTGAAGGTGCTGTCGGTCGCGCTCGGGATCGGCGTGAACGCACCCTGACCACCGGCCTTGAGGTACCACTGGTAGACGTAGTGCGGGTCGCTGCTGCCCTGTCCGGTGGGGATGTTCCAGCGCCCCGTGCAGGCGGTCACCACAGTGCCGACCGCGGCCGTCTGGCCCGCGGAGATCGCCGTGCCGCACTTCGTGGGATCCAGCGTCGGGGCCGGCTTGTCGGTCGCTCCGGTGCCGATCGTCGACGAGGGGCCCGCCGTGCAGTCCTTCTCGAAGTGCGAGGTGACCGCCGCGTAGGTGGCGTACGGGCTTCCGTTCACCGACACCGGGTGCGAGCTCGAGGCCGGGATGGTCCAGGTGAGGCCGCCGGCCGGGGTGGCCGGGATGGTCTGGCCCAGACGCCAGGTGCCCGCCAGGGTGTAGGTCTGCTGGATCCAGGTGCCCATGATCCAGCGCGTGGGCTGCACCGTGCTCGACTTCGAATCGGAGACCGACTGCGTCGAGCTGTTCGTGGTGACCGTCTGGTTGTTGTACGTGAAGCTCCCCGCGAGCTTGACGCCCCAGATGTCTTTGACCCCGAAGGACGCCTCGCCTCCGACGGTCACGGCGTAGGTGTTGGCCACGGAGACCGTGTTGGTGAGGGACTGGTTGGTCGACACCGTCAGCGTCATCGGGTTCTCGGTGACGTTCTGCAGCTTCGCGCTTCCGGAGGTCGGCACGCCGCATCCCATGGCCTGCTTCGAGAGCGTGCCGAGCGTGCTGATGTTCGGGTCGTCGGAGCGGAACCACTGGCCGGCGTAGGCGCCGGTCGAGGGCGACACGCTGCAGTCGGTGGCCGTGGTGGCGCACTTCGACGTGGCGTAGGTGATCGCGAGGTTGAGAGCGTTCTGCCACTCCAGCGCGAAGCCCCGCGGGTCCGGAGTGTCGTTCTTCACGCGGAACTTCTGGTTGTCCTTGCTCGTGTCGCACGGCGCCGTGACGAGCGCGCCGATGAACAGGGTGGTATCGCGCTCGAGGCAGGTGCGGAACACGTGGTCGCCCATGCTCTGCGACGGCGCCAGCAGATAGAAGTAGTGCTCGTCGGCGCTGGTGTTCGCATTCGCGTTCGGGGTCGTGCTGGCGGGCACGAGCGCCCAGTCCTGGTACTGGCTCCCGGCGCCGTCGCAGGCCCGGGTCGAGACGAAGTGATCGATGGCCATGCCGTCCTCGGCGGGCGGGGTGAGACAGCCGCCGCCCTGGGTGTCCTGGATCCGGAAGGTGCCGATCGTCGTCGGCGCGAAGGTCACGGGGCCGAACGCGGCCGTGGTGCTCGCGTCGGCCTTCGACTCGAGCGAGATCCCGGTTCCGACGGCCCCGACGGCGGAGGGATCGGCGTCGGTGGCCGCGACGGCGACGGTGCCGTCGTCGGTCACCCCGCCGTCCGCCGCCTGGGCGACGGCGGGGGAGAACAGGAGTGCGGAGATCGTGAGCGCGGGCACGAGGGCGGCGGCGGCGGCGATCCGGAGACGGGCAGGGAGGGGCCGGGAGGGCGGAGTCGGGGACATGGGCTCAGCGTGACAGCCGCCCGCACCCGGGTCTCGCCCCCGTTGAGGGCAATTGTCCCGACTATCCCCTGGCGTGATCGAGCGCGTCGGGGGCGGGAGCCGTGCCCGGGGCCTGCTCGGCGAGCAGGATCAGCCCGCTGCGGATGGCCTCGTCGCGCAGCCCGAGCTGCGTGCCGACGTCGATCCCCATCACCCGGTACTTCGAGCGGATGCGTCGCAGGTGCGACTTCGCCGTCTCGTGCGAGATGTGGAGGATGGTCGCGATGCGCTTGATCGGCTCCCCGGCGGCGAAGAGCGCGAGCACCCGCCGCTCCTGCGGCGAGAGCGCCGGGGTCGTCGGATCGGTCTCGGCGGCCGCGCGCAGCCCCTCCGACACGAAGCGCTCGCCCGCCATCGCCGCCCGGATCGCCTCGACGATCGTGGTCGCCCGTTCGCTCTTGACGATGTACCCCATCGCGCCCGAGGCCATCGCCTGCGCGACGACGGCCGGCTCCGAGTAGGAGCTCATCACGACCGTCCGCACCCCCACCGTGTCCAGCGCCCGGAGCTTCACCGAGATCGGCAGGTCATCACGCAGGTCGAGGTCCAGCAGCACCACGTCCACCGGGAAACCGGGATGCGCGAGCAGGTCGGGCCAGGTCGAGACGCTCGCGACGAGGTCGATGTCGTCGGCCGCGCTCCGGATCCAGGTGCTGAGAGCCGTCAGCAGCATCCGATGGTCGTCGACGATGGCGAGACGGGTGGATGCGGTGGCCATGGTCGCCACTCTGACACGTCCGCGGGCGACGCGGATTCCCCCGATCGGGTGAACACCCGGTGCCGCGATGCGGGCACCGGGATATCTTTCTCTGATGGCTTCCCGTTCCGGCACCGGCGGGACGGGCCGGGTGCCGACCGGAGAGCGCTTCCCGCTCGGAGTCGTCGCCGCACGACCGTTGGGGATCGTGTTCACGGTCTCCGCGCTGCTGAATCTCCTGGTGCCCGAGCCGACGCGTCTGATGACCGCGCTGCCGACCGTGATCGCGCTGCTGGCGATGCTGGGCGGCTTCGCCCTGGTGGGCACGCGCGGCACCCTGCTCGGGATCGGCGTGGCCTACTGCGGAGGGCTCGCAGCGATGGGCGCGCTGCTGCTGACCGGTCACGGCGACGACCTGCCGTCGGCGCTCGCGACGGTGACGACCGTCTCCTCGCTCGCGATCACCTCGCTCATCCCCGCGGTCGTCGCGCTGCGCGGGCCGCGGCTCTCGCGGTGGCCCGGCCTGACCGCCCTCGGTGTCGGCGCAGGCATCCCCGTGGCGGTTCTCGCGGCGCTCGCCACGGCGGCGACCGGGCGTGCCGTCTTCGTCGTGCTGGCGATCATCGCCGGCTGGGCGGCGCTCACGTTGGCGGGCCTCTGGCTCCTGCGGAGTGCACGCAAGACCGACGACGGGCTGTCCCGGCTGAGGCAGGGCTACGCCGCCGAGCGGGCCGCGACGGAGGCGGAGGCCAACCTGCGCTACGGCGCCCGGGTGATGCACGACACCGTGCTGTCGACCCTCGGGGTGATCGCGCACGAGGGCTCCGGCGTCGCGCCCGAACTCCTCCGGTCGCAGGCCGCGGCCGACCGCGGGCTGCTCGAACGCCTGCGCACCCGGGGTGTCGTGGCCGAGCGCGCCCCCGGCCCGACGGATGCGCATCCGTCCGCGGACGGCCGGGCGGATGCGGGCGGCCACCCGGGCGGCCACTTGGGCGGCGACCCTGACGGCGACGGCGACGCACCGCGTGCGCCCGGGCATGCCTTCCGCAGCGCGATCGACGCCTGGGCCGGTTTCCGCGGCATCACGATCACCTGGTACGGCGACGACCGCATCCGGAGCACGGCGCCCGCCGCCGAGGCGCTGCGAGGTGCGGTGAGCGAGTGCCTCGAGAACGTGCGGCGGCACTCCGGTCGCACCGACGCCGAGGTCACGGTGAGCCACCAGCCGGATTCGGTGCGTGCGGTGGTGACCGACACCGGCGTCGGATTCGACCGCGAGGCGGTACCGGCGGGCCGGCTGGGGCTGGCCGAGTCGGTCGAGATGCGGGTGCGCTCGGTGGGCGGCTCGGCGCGCGTCTTCTCGTCGCCCGGTCGCGGGACGACGGTGCTCCTGGAGGTACCGCGGTGACCGCACGCACGCCGCCGGCCGTCGCGGTCGGCTTCGCGCTCGGGGAGGCCGATGGGCGGGTCCGCACGCGCCTGCGGCAGGATCGGGCCCTCAGCGCTGGCTACCTCGCCGCGGGGTTCGCCGTGCTCGGCGGCTTCGTGTTCGTGCGCGGTCTCGCGTCGCTGGCCTGGTCGGGCGGGCGCCCGCTCTCGATCGCGGCCTGGGTGCTGCTCGGCATCGTCTTCGTGCTCTCGCTCGTCGTGGCGCGCTCGAGCGGGGGCGTCATCCCGGGGCGGTTCTCGGTGCTCGTCCCGGTCGCGGGGGTGATCGCGACCGTTCTCGATCTCGCCGCCTTCGCGCTCAGCGACTGGGGACCGCTCTATCCCACAGCGACGATCGGGTTCGGCGCGTGCCTCCTGGCCTGCCTTCCCGTGCAGCCGCTGCGCCGCAGCGTCGTCGGGGCGATCGTGCTGGCCGTCGGCGGGGGCGCGGTCGTGTACGCCGGCTGGCTGCTGGATCCCGCGAGCCTCTCGGCCGGTGTGACCGGTCTCCTCCTCGGCCTCACGCCCGCCGTGGCCGGGATCACCATGATCCACGTCGCCGACCGGCGTCTCGGCCGCCGGATCGACCAGGCGGTCACGGAGTCGTTCGTGACCGCGCCCGCGCTCGGACACAGCATCACCGCCGCCTCCGAACTGCGGCGACTCGACGGCGAGGCCGAGCGGTTGCTCGCGGAGGTGGCGACGGCCCCGGAGGGCAGCGTCATCGACTCCGCGACGGCCGCCCATGCGGAGCGCCTGGGCGGCGAGCTCCGCTTCGCGCTGCTCACCGACCACGAGCAGAGCTGGCTGCAGATCGCCGTCGCCGAGTCCGAGCACCTCGGCCGCACCGTGTCGATCGTCGACCCCGCGGCGCTCGCGGCCCGCCTGCGCCCGGCCTCGCGGCGCGACCTGCTCGCCGCGATCTGGTTGTGCGTGGCCGCGGCGCCGGCCGGCGGGGTCGTGCTCGACGTCGAGCTGGTGCCGGCGGGGCCGGGGGCGGCCTCGTCCCGTTCGGCGGCCGCCGCGTCCCGTTCGGCGGCCGCCGCGTCCGGTTCGAGGTCAGGCGGCGGGGCGGATGCGCCGATCGACCCGCCGATGGTCGTCGCGTTCTCGCTCTCCGGTACGCGCCGCCGCCCCGTCGACCCCGCCGCGTGGCCCGTCTTCGCGCGACTCGGCCGGTACACGGTCGAGCTCGGTCGCGACCGTGCGCGGGTCGTGGTGCGGATGGGCTGACGACTCGGTCCCGCTCGCGACGTCAGCCGCCGGGCCGCTCGCCGCTGCCGCGCCAGCGGTCGAGCCAGGCGTGCACGGCGGGCCAGTGCGGCGCATCCGGGTCGATCGCGGCACGGTGGGCGAGGTGCGGCAGCTCGAGCAGGATCACGGCCGAATCCGCCGCGCCCGCCGCCGCACCTGCCGCCCGGGCGGCGGCGACGTAGTCGCGGCCGTGGGCGAAGGGCACGCGCTCGTCGTCGTGACCGTGGACGACCAGCACCTCGGCGCGCGACGGCAGCTGCGCCAGCGGTGAGGCCGACGCGTAGACCTCGGGCAGCTCGTCGGGGCCGCCGCCGAAGAACTCGGCCGCCGCACCGTCGCCGCTGCCCTCGCGGTAGGCGCGCACGAGATCCGTGACCGGCGTCAGCGCCACCACCGCATCGCCCACCGCGTCGTCCTCCGCGCCGCCGAGCAGTGCCAGCTGGCCGCCGACGGAGTGCCCCACGATCGCGAGCCGCGCATCCGGGCTCGCCGCCCGCACCGCGGCCAGGGCCGACGCGAGGTCGTCGCGCATCGCCGGCCAGCCGGCCGCACCACGGCGGTACTCCACGTTCGCCACCGTCCAGCCGCGCGCCGTGAACGCGGGCACGAGCGGATGCATCAGCTCGGCCGTGAACGGCGCCCGCCAGTACCCGCCGTGGATCAGCACCACGGTGCCGCGCGACGGCGCATCCGGAGCGGACCACTCGATCCACTGGTCGGCGTGCGAGCCGTACGGACGGGTGTCCGACGCAGGCGCCTCGCCCTTCCCGCCCGCAACCGGCACAGCCTCAACCGGCGCAGCCTCGGCCTGCCCAGCGGAAGCCTGCCCAGCGGAAGCCCGGCCCGGCTCGCCCGGCGTCGTCACGCCCCCTCGACGCTGCCGGGCGCCAAGAAGTCGACGCCGTTCGCGGCCGACAGCCGCACGACCTCCTCCGGGTCGGTGACGTTGTGCAGCAGGCTGAACAGGTTGGCCAGCTTGCCGCCCGGGCTCACCCAGAACAGCGACTTCGCATCCGTCTCCTGCTTGTTGTAGTAGGCGTGCGGCAGGTTGCGAGGCATCTGCACGAGGTCGCCGGGGCCGGCCGTGGTCCACTGCCCGTCGAGATAGAGCGTGTAGACGCCCTCGAAGACGTAGATGAACTCGTCCTGCGTCGGATGCACGTGCGGCGGCACCCCGGTGCCCGCCGGGTCGTACGAGAGCCAGGAGTACGTGCTCGCGCTCTCGATCTTGGTCGTGTAGGTGTGGCCGAGCACGTTCCAGACGCGGCCGTTGAAGGCCTCGTCGGCGCGGACGATGCCCGCGGGAAGGTCGCCCAGGATGATCTCTTCAGTGTTCACCGTCGAACTCCTCGGGTATCGGGTGTGGTGGTGCCAGTGTGCCCGAGGCGGCGGGGGCTTGCCTAGCGGTGCGACGAAGCCGACACCACGGAGCCCGACCCCGAGCCCGACCCCGCACCCGTCCCCTCGCCCACGAGCCGCGGCCCCAACTCGGCCCGGGTGGGCGGGTTGGCCCCCGGCCGCGACACGGTGATGGCCGCGGCACGGACGGCGAAGTCGCCGATCCCGGCGAGCACCGTCGGGTCGAGGGCGGCCCCGGTGCGCAGCGACTCGACGGGCAGGCCCGCATCCAGCAGCGCCGCCAGCCGGTCGATCAACGCGCTCATGAACGAGTCGCCGGCGCCGATCGTGTCGGCGACCGCGACCGGCACCCCGGGCACCGACAGTCGCGCCGACGCGGTGGCCATCAGTGCGCCCTCGCCCCCGCGGGTCACCGCCACGAGGGCGGGGCCCAGGCGCAGGATGCGGTCGGCCGCCTCGTCCGGATCGGCCCCGTCGAACAGCCACGCCGCATCCTCGTCGCTGAGCTTCACCACCGCGGCCGAGCCGGCGAGCTCCTCGAAGCGCGCCAGCACCCGGTCGTGCGAGGGCACGATCGACGGGCGGACGTTCGGGTCGAGCGTGATCAGCGGCGCGGGCGACCCGGTGGCCGGGTGGGCGAGCGAGCCCAGCAGTCGGGCGACCGCCGAACCGCCGGGTTCGAGGAAGGCCGCGATCGATCCGGAGTGCACGATGCCGGCGGAGGCCAGGACGGGATCCGCCGCGGACAGCCCGGCCGGAAGCGACCAGCGCAGGTCGAAGGAGTAGTCGGCCGACCCGTCGGCCGCGAGCCGGGCGGTCGCGGTCGAGGTCGCCTCGGGGTGGCGGGATCCCGGCGCGAGCTCGACGCCGGCCGCGTGGAGATGGCAGGCGATCGCGTCGCCGCGCGCATCCGTACCGATGCGGGTGACCAGGGTCACGGGGCGGCCGAGCCGGCCGAGCCCGTAGGCGATGTTCATGGGCGAGCCGCCCGGATGTTCGACCGGCGCGGCGCCCGGGTGCCGCACGACGTCGATCAGCGACTCGCCGATCGCGACGACGGAGGTGGGGGAGTGGGACACGGGGAGGCCTTTCGGGCTGGAATTGGAGGACGGCCCCGCCCGAGCGGTGAGGCTGCGGGCAGGGCCGTCGGGATCCGGTGAATCGGGAGGGTGTCGGGCCGGGCGGCGCACCCGGGCGGCGCACCCGGGCGGCACGGCGGGGGTGCAATCGGGCGACACAGCCGCGAGGTGCACCCGCCCGCTCAGCCCCCGAGCGGCGTCAGCCAGGTCAACTGCGACCCGTCCTCGACGATCAACGGCCCGAGTCGGGCATTGAACTCGGCCCCGTACTCGGCCCCGATGTGCGCCGCGAAGGCCTCCTCGTCGCGATACACCTCGTAGACGAAGAACCGCGACGGCTGCGACGTCACCTGCGCCGGGGCGAACTCGAGGCAGCCGGGCTCGGCCCGCACCTGCACGGCGAGGTCGGCCAGCAGCGCGGCCACGGTCCCCTCTTCGCCAGGGAGCGCCGTGAACTCGGCGTAGAGCACCTTCATGCCGTCGCCGCTCCCGTCATGATCGCCACCGCATCCGTCATCGAGTGCGACTGCGGCGTGATCGTCGCGGCCCGCTTGCCGAGGCGCTGGATGTGGATGCGGTCGGCGACGTCGAACACGTGCGGCATGTTGTGACTGATCAGGATGACCGGCACACCGCGGTCGCGCAGGTTGCGGATGAGTTCGAGCACCTGGTTCGACTCCCGCACCCCGAGCGCGGCCGTGGGCTCGTCGAGCACGACGACCTTCGACCCGAACGCGGCGGCGCGGGCCACGGCGACCGCCTGACGCTGACCGCCGGAGAGGTTCTCGACCGGCACGGTCACGTCTTGCAGCGTCGAGATGCCGAGGGTGGTGAGTTCGTCCTTCGCCGCCTTCCTCATGCCGTTGGTGTCCAGCATCCGGAACACGGAGCCCAGGATGCCGGGCCGCCGCTTCTCGCGACCGAGGTAGAGGTTCGAGGCCACGTCCAGCGCGGGCGAGACCGCGAGGTTCTGGTAGACCGTCTCGATGCCGGCGCCCCGTGCATCCTGAGGCCGCTTGAACGACACCGGCTTGCCGTCGAGGAACAGTTCGCCCTCGTCGGGGATCTCGGCCCCGGTCAGGCACTTGATCAGCGTCGACTTGCCGGCGCCGTTGTCGCCGATGATCGCGAGCACCTCGCCGGGGTAGAGCTCGAGGCTCACCCCGTCGAGGCCGACCACGCGGCCGAAGGTCTTCACGAGGCGCTTGGCCTGCAGCACCGGCGTGCGGGTCGGGGCTTCGGGGATGGTGCTGTCGGTGAGAGTCACTTGCGTACCTTTCGGATCCACTGGTCGACCGAGACGGCCACGATGATCAGGATGCCGACGGCCAGGGTCTGGTAGAGCACGTCGAGCCCGGCGAGCGAGAGTCCGTTTCGGAAGACTCCCACGATCAGGGCGCCGAGCAGCGTGCCCCACACCGTGCCGCGGCCGCCGAAGAGGCTGGTGCCGCCGATCACGACGGCGGTGATGGAGTCGAGGTTGAGGTCGGCTCCGGCGTTCGGGCTCGCCGCGTTGCTGCGGCCGATCTGGATCCAGGCGCCGATCGCGAGGATGGCGCCGGCCGCGAGGTAGACGCTCAGCAGCACGCGGTTCACGCTGATGCCGGCCAGGCGCGCGGCCTCCTTGTCGTCGCCGACGGCGTAGACGTGGCGGCCCCAGGCGGTCTTGCCCAGGATGAACGCGACGATCACGTAGAGCACGAGCATGATCACGACGCCGAAGCTCACCCGCACCCCGAAGAGGTCGAAGGTCTGCCCGGTCCACGGCAGGAGGCTCGGCATGTCCGAGCCGCGCACGGTCGAGCCGCTCGAGTACAGCAGCGTGAGCGCCACGAAGATGTTGAGCGTGCCGAGCGTCACGATGAACGGCGGCAGCTTGAGCCGCGTCACGAGCAGGCCGTTGAACAGGCCGGCGGCGAGGCCGACGACGAGCCCCAGCACGAGCGCCAGCACGGCCGGCACCCCGTTCGAGGTGGCGGTCTGGGCGATCACCATCGAGGCGAGCACCATCACGGCTCCGACCGAGAGGTCGATGCCGGCGGTCAGGATGATCAGGGTCTGGGCCACGGCCAGGGTTCCGACCACGGCGACCTGCTGGGTGATCAGCGAGAGGTTCGCGGGGGCGAGGAAGCGGTCGTTCAGGATGCCGAAGACGATGATGGCGACGACCAGCACCACGGCCGGGCTGACGGCCGGGTAGCGGTGCAGCACACCGCGGACGCGGTCGAGCGGGGTGCGGCGGTCGAGGAATTCGGACGCGAGGTCGAGCGAGGAGGTCGGCGGCGTCGGGGCCGGTGTCGTGGTGCTCACGGGAGCCTTTCTGAGGAAGGGGGAGGCGGGAGGGGGCCGGAGGGCGCGATCACGCGCCCTCCGGCCGGGGGTCACTCACCCCAGCAGATGTCGGTCGCCGCCTGGGAGGTGATGCTGTCCAGGCCCGTGACGGGGGTGTCGGTCACCAGCTGCGAGCCGGTGTCGTAGAAGTCGAGGCCGGCGCTCGTCTCGGGCTTCGTGCCGTCGGTGGCGAGCTTCGCGATCGCCTCGACGCCGAGCTCGGCCATCTTGACCGGGTACTGCTGGGCGGTGGCGCCGATGACGCCCTCCGAGACGTTCTTGACGCCGGCGCAGCCGCCGTCGATCGAGACCAGGAGCACGTCCTTCTCCTTGCCCGCGGCCTGGAGGGCCTGGTAGGCGCCGTAGGCCGCCGGCTCGTTGATCGTGTAGACGACGTTGATGTCGGAGTTCTTCGACAGCAGGGTCTCCATCGCGGTGCGGCCGCCGTCCTCGGCGCCGTTGGTGGCCTCGTTGCCGACGATCTCGTAGTCGCCGTCGCTGTACTTGCCGGTCGCCGCCTCGTCGCCGTTCTTCTCGGGGTCGGCCGTGTCGATGCCGAGTCCGGTGAGGAAGCCCTGGTCGCGGTTGTAGTCGACCGAGACGACCTTGTCGTCGAAGAGGTCGAGCAGGGCGATGGTCGCCTTCTTGCCGCCCAGTTGCGCCGCGGTCCACTTGCCGATCGACTCGCCGGCGGTGAAGTTGTCGGTGGCGAAGGTGATGTCGACCGCGTCGGCCGGGTCGGGCGCGGTGTCGAGGGCGATCACGTACAGCCCCGCATCCCGGGCCTTCTGGATCGCGTCGACCACCGAGGGGCCGTTCGGCGTGATCAGGATGCCCTTGTCGCCTTTCGAGATGGCGTTCTCGATGGCCTGGATCTGGGTGTCCTCATCGCCGTCCTCCTTGCCCGCGGCGAGGGTGAGGTTGACGCCGGCCTTGTCGGCGGCCGCCTTCGCGCCGTCCTCCATGGCCACGAAGAACGGGTTCGAGGTCGTCTTGACGATGAGCGTCACGCCTACGTCTCCACCCGAGGCGGAGTCGGTGCTGCCGCCGCTGCTGCTGCCGCTCGAACAGGCGGCGAGACCCACGGACGAGACGAGGGCGATGGCGGCCAGGCTACCCAGCCGGGCGGTCGTCGATGTGCGATTCTTCATTGAAGTCCTCTTCTGCAATCGGGAGACCTGTCGTCTCCGACAACGATGTCAGTGTCTAGGTATAGACGGCGGCGGCCGATAGAGTCAAGCCTGAAAAAAGATCGGGGTATGCGTTATGACATCGTTATCGGGATCCGGGATGCCCCGGAAGCGTCCGACCATGAAGAACGTGGCCGACCTCGCCGGGGTGGGCGTCAAGACGGTCTCCCGCGTGATCAACCAGGAGCGCCACGTCTCGGCCGACACGATCGCGCGGGTCATGCAGGCCGCCGAGCAGCTGCAGTACCAGCCCGACGTGCAGGCCGGCAACCTGCGCCGGGCCGACCGGCGCACCGACACCCTGGGCCTCCTGGTCGGCAGCGTGGCCAACCCGTTCTCGGCCGCCGTGCACCGGGCCGTCGAGGATGCGGCCGTGCATCGACACGTGGCCGTGTTCGCCTCGAGTCTCGACGACGACCCCGAGCGCGAGCGGGCCTCGGTCGAGGCCTTCCTGCGGCGTCGCGTCGACGGCCTGATCCTCACCACGATCCAGCCCAGCCAGGCCTATCTCGGGCCCCAGCTCGACCAGGGGATGCCGGTCGTCTTCGTCGACCGGAGGCCGAACGGCTTGGTCGCCGACACGGTTCTGACCGACAATCTCGAGGGTGCGGCGCGGGCGACGAGCCATTTGCTGGGCGCCGGGCACCGCCGGATCGCCTTCCTCGGCGACAGCGAGCACATCTACACCGCCAAGGAGCGCAAGCGCGGCTACCTCGAGGCCCTGAGGCTCGGGGGAGTCGCCCCCGACGACCGGCTGGTGATCGAGAACCTGGGCGAGGAGGTTCAGGCCGAGGTCGCCGTCGACCGGCTCCTCGCTCTGGAGGACCCGCCCACCGCGATCTTCAGCGCCCAGAACCTGATCACGATCGGGGCCATCACCGCGCTCCGGTCGCACGGCCTGTCGGACCGGGTGGCGCTGGTCGGATTCGACGACGTGCCGATGGCCTCACTGCTGTCGCCGGCGGTCACCGTGATCGCCCAGGACCCGTCGGCGATCGGCGCCATCGCGGCCCGTCAGATCTTCGCGCGCCTGGACGGCGACGCGGATCCGGCCCGGGATTTCATCGTGCCGACGCGTCTGATCGAGCGTGGATCGGGCGAGATCCGACCCGCGTAGCGATTTTCCGATCGCCGAGAAGTACCCCCTTGAATTGTCCGGTGGACAGTCCGTAGCATCGCCGACATCCAGACCGACAACGATGTCACTCCCGTGACACGCGCATCGAAGGGCGTCCACGTGCACCACCAGAATCCCCATCCGCATCCCCGTCGCCGGCGTACCGCGACGACGACCAGGGCGGCCGCCGTGGTCGTCGCCTCGGTGCTCACGGCCACCGGGCTGCTCGCCGCGGCACCCGCCTCGGCGAGCCCCGCATCCGATTCGGCGACCGCCGCATCCGCCTCGGCAGGCTCCGCATTCACCTCGGCGACCGCCGCATCCGCCGCCCCCGCACTCGCCGCAGACGTCGCGCCGCCGGCCGAGCCCTACCGCCCGTACCTCGGCTACAGCCCCGAGAAGAACTGGATGAACGACCCCAACGGCCTGGTCTACTACGAGGGCGTCTACCACCTCTTCTACCAGTACAACCCGTTCGGCACGATCTGGGGCAACATGAGCTGGGGGCACGCGACCAGCCCCGATCTCGTGCACTGGACCGAGCAGCCGCTGGCCATCCCGCAGGACCCCGACGCCGACATCTTCTCGGGCTCGATCGTGGTCGACCACGACAACACCTCCGGGTTCGGCACCGCCGAGAACCCGCCGCTCGTGGCGATGTACACCTCGGCCTACAAGACGGGCAAGCAGGCCCAGTCGCTGGCCTACAGCACCGACGCCGGGCAGACCTGGACCAAGTACTCCGGCAACCCGGTGCTCGACCGCGACTCGAACAACTTCCGTGACCCGCACATGTTCTGGTACGACGGCGGCACGCCCGAGACCTCGTACTGGGTGGTCGTGACCGTCGAGGCCACCGAGCACCGCGTGCTGCTGTACCGTTCCGACGACCTGAAGAGCTGGACCTACCTCAGCGACTTCGGCCCGGCCAACGCCACCGGTGGCGTGTGGGAGTGCCCCGACCTGTTCCCGCTGCCGGTCGACGGCGACCCCGCGAAGACCAAGTGGGTGATGGTCGTGAACCTCAACCCCGGCGGTGTCTCCGGTGGCTCGGGCGGCCAGTACTTCGTGGGCGACTTCGACGGCACCACCTTCACCTCGGACACCACCCGCTCGGACGACTCGGTTCCCCCGGGGCAGCTCTTCGCCGGCTTCGACGACGGCAGCTACGACGGCTGGACCGTGGCCAACGAACCCGGCAATTGGAAGAACGGGCCCTTCGGCGCCGCACCCGCCGCAGGCGCGATCGACGGTCAGCAGACGGTCACCGGCATGGTCGGCGGAGGCCTGATCAACGGCTTCAACGACGGCGACTGGCCGATCGGAACGATGACCTCGCCCGACTTCACGGTCTCGTCGCGCACCATCAACTTCCTCGCGGGCGGCGGCAACCACCCGCACATCGAGGGCGGTCAGCTCGGCAACGAGGCGCCCGCCGGCAGCGAACTGCTCTTCGACGGCTTCGAGTACCCGGGAACCGAGAGCCTCGCCGACCACGGCTGGACCCTGACGGGAGACTTCACGGCGGCCCGCAACCCCTCCACCAACGGTGGGGACTATGCGATCGGCGCCAAGCGGATCAACACCTGGGAGGGCGGGCCGAACGGCGACGACAACACCGGCACGCTGACCTCGGGCGCCTTCACGATCGACAAGGACTACGTCAGCATGCTCGTCGGCGGCGGCAAGCGCGACGCCGCGAGCGGCCAGACCCTCCAGGTCGAGCTCGTCGTCGACGGTGCCGTGGTCGACACCGCCTCGGGCGAGAACGACGGGGCGCTGAACTGGAAGAGCTGGGACGTCTCGGCCTACCGGGGCAAGCAGGCGAGCATCCGGGTGAACGATCAGGCGACCGGTGGCTGGGGGCACATGACCCTCGACAACGTCGTGCTGGCCGACACCCCGGCCCTCGTGCGCAGCAGCGAGACGACGGTGAACCTCGTCGTCGACGGGCAGGTCGTGCGCAGCACCACCGGCAACAACAGCGAGGCCCTCGACTGGAACTCCTGGGACGTGTCGGAGTTCGCCGGTCGCACCGCGCACATCACGGTCGTCGACAACAATCGGGCCCGCTGGGGTCACATCCTCGCCGACCAGTTCGTGTTCTCGGACGAGCCGGCCACGCCGCGTATCCGGTCGTACGACTGGCTCGACTGGGGCCGCGACTACTACGCCGGGGTGACCTACGACAACGCCCCCGACGGCAAGCGGATCATGGTGGCCTGGCTGAACAACTGGGACTACGCCAACCAGATCCCCACCGGGCAGTGGCGGAGCGCGATGGCGCTGCCGCGGGAGCTCTCGCTGAAGACCGTCGACGGGTCGCCGAAGCTGGTCAGCGAGGTCGTCGACCAGGTCGACGGCCTGTCGAAGCCCTTCGCCGCGGTCACCGTGCCCGCGGGCCCGGTCGCCGAGGGGGAGACCGCGCTGCCCGTCGGTGACGTGGGCGCCGTCTACCGGGTGGATGCCGTGCTGAAGCCGGGCACCGCCTCGCGCGTCGGGCTCACGCTGCGCACGTCGGCGGACGGCACGCAGGGCACCCCGCTCGTCTACGACACCGCATCCGGAATGCTCGATCTCGATCGCACCGCCTCGGGAGACGTCTCGTTCAACCCGAGCTTCGCCTCGGTGGAGTCGGCGCCGGTGGCGCTGGACGCCGACGGGAGCCTGAGGCTCGAGGTCTACGTCGACAACGCCTCGGTGCAGGCCTTCGCGCAGGGCGGGACGACGACGATCAGCGACCAGATCTACCCGGATCCGTCGTCGACCGGCATCTCGCTGGTCTCGACCGGCGGCTCGGCCGAGATCGAGAGCCTGACCGTCACCCCGCTGTACGGCGGGATGTACGACCCTCAGCGCGTGCTCACGGCTCCGGGGGCGCCCGGTGGCGTCTCGGCGGAGTCGACCGAGGCGGGCACGGCGTCGGTCAGCTGGTCGGCGCCGGTGGATGACGGCGGGTCGCCGGTGACGGGCTACACCGTGCGTGCCGTCGGCGGTGCGCAGGACGGTTCGGTGCTCTGCCGCACCACGGCGACCTCGTGCGTCGTCACCGGTCTGGCGGCCGGTTCGACCCTCGCGTTCACCGTCGTCGCGTCGAACGTCGTCGGTGACGGGCCGGTCTCGTCGCCGAGCGCCACGGTCGTCATCGCGGGTCCGCCGGTGAGCGGCGCGCCCACGCCGACGCCCACCTCCGGCCCGGCGGGCGACACGACCGCGGGCGCGGGAGGCTCGACCGGAGCGGCGGGCAACCTCGCTTCGACCGGCCAGAGCGGTATCGCGGGGGTCGCCGCCGCGGCGCTCGCACTGCTCGGCGGAGGGCTGGTGCTCCGACTGCGCCGCCGCGGGGCCCGGCCGCCCGTGTGACACCGGAGCGTCGCCACGGATGACATCCTCGGGGCCGGCGTCGATCGACGCCGGCCTCAGGACTCCGGAACCGGAGTGATCCCGTAGACGACGTGGTCGTCGAGGTACTGCCAGACGGTTCCGGTCTCGCTGAACCCGGCGCTGCGGAGCGCCTCGAGGTGGAACCCGAGGGTCACCTTCGGCGGCGCCTGGTGGAGCGACTCGCCCCAGACCGCCTCGCGTCGGCGGAGCGCATCCGCGTAACGAGGAGCATCGGCGACCGCGGACCACCACTGGTCCCAGGTGTCGGCGCCGCCGGCGAAGGTCGCCTCCTGCATCGCGCTGTCGTCGTCGCGTGAGATCCGGGCGAGGGTCGCCGCCTGGTGCTCGTCGTACGCGAGGTGGTCGCCGTTCAGCAGGATGCCACCGGGACGGAGGAGGCCCGGGAGTGCCCGATAGACGTCGACGAGCTCGGCTGGCTGCAGCCAGTGCAGCGCGGTCGAGGAGATCACGGCGTCGAAGGGCTCCTCCCGGAGGACTGGATGCCCGGCCCAGCCGCCGGCCCCGAGATCGAGCTCGACGACCGAGAGGCGTGGGTCGGCCTCGGCGAGGTCCGCGGCGATCGCGAGCAGCGCCGGATCCTTGTCGGCGACGACGGCGCGACCGTGCGGCACCGCGCTCAGCACCCGGGCGGCGAGCGAGCCCGTGCCGCCGGCGAGGTCGAGGATGCGCGGCCGGTCGCGGTCTCCGCACACGGCGGCGACGACCCGCGCGATGGTGTCGGAACGTTCGGCCCGGTGGCGGATGTAGCCGGTCTGCTGGGCGTCCCAACGCGCCTGCAGCATCCGGGCGTCGGCGAGGGTGGTGGATTCGGTCATCGGTGCTCCTTCGTGAGCGGGGTGGTGGTGGGGATGCGTGACGAGGGCGGCCGGGTCGGCGGTCGTCGTACGTCGGGAGGGAGGGTGAAGTCCAGTCGCACCCGCCCGGACGGATCGGGCAGCCGGCGGCTGGCGACTTCGTAGACGGGGTCGAGGAGGTCGGGGCCGAGGAGATCGGCGGGTGCGCCGCATCCGGCGATGTGCCCCCGGTGGAGCACGACGAGGTGGTCGCACACCTCGGCGGCGAGTTCGAGGTCGTGCAGGACGACCACGACCGTCGGGGCGATCAGGCGCAGGAGCGCGACGATCTCGAGACGGTGCCGGATGTCGAGGTGGTTGGTGGGCTCATCCAGCAGCACGTGATCGGCTCCCTGATTGATCGCCCGAGCGAGGGCCACCCGCTGCAACTCGCCGCCGGAGAGGGTGGCGAGCGGATCGAGGGCGCGGTGGGAGAGCCCCACGGCCTCGACCGCCTCAGCGGTGCGGCGATCCCGCCGTGCGGCGCCGGAGCGGAGGACACCGTGCTCGGCGAGACCGCCCAGCGCGACCTCGTCGATCACGCGGAGGGCCGGGTCGGGCTCGAGGCGCTGGCCGACCTCCGCCATCCGCCGGGCGATCCATCGGCGTGACCGGGTGCGGATGTCGTGGCCGTCGACGCGGACGCGGCCCGTCGACAGCGGGACGGCGCGGACCAGCGTGCGCAGCAGCGTGGTCTTCCCGCTCCCGTTGGGCCCGACGATGCCCGTCACCGAGCCCGTCGGCACGGTGACGGAGACGTCCTCGAGCAGGACGCGGCCGTTCCGCCGGACGGTCACGGCATCCGCCTGGATCATCCGAGACCGCTGAGCAGTCCGGCGAGCCTCTCGGGCCCCTTCACCGAGAGGATGCTCGGCGGGTCCGTGTAGGGGAACTCGAGTGCGACCACGCGGCCGTTCCGCACCGCGGAGAGCCCGGAGACGCCGGGCGCGCTGAGGAACGCGTCGATCGTGTCCTGCGGGTCGCCGCTGGAGTAGAGAAGTACGACGGTGGCGGGATCCCGGGAGATGACGTCCTCGACGTTGGCGTCGAAGACCCGCTCGCCGGAGTCGCCGTAGACGTTGGTCAGCCCGGCTGCCGCGAAGACCGGGGTCACCATGCTCGGGCCGCCGTACGGCGAGAGCACGCTCCCCCCGGACGAGACGTACAGGGCGGCGGCGGTGCCGGCATCCGGGGCGGGTGCGCTGACGGTCGCCTCGGCCTCCGCCACGACCCGTTCGGCTGCATCGCTCTCGCCCAGCACCGTCCCGAGGGAGCGGAGCTCCGTCCAGACGCGGTCGAAGGTGGCGGTCTCGCTGAGCTCGGGACCGGGGTCGCTGCAGTAGGCGGTGGGCGAGTACACGGCGATGCCGCTCGCGGCGAGCGCCTCGCGGTCGACGGCGTTCTCCGGCGCGATCACCAGGTCGGGCTCGGCGCCGAGGATGCTCTCCTGCGACACCACGGAGCCTCCGGTCGCGTTCGTGTCGGTCGAGAGCGGCGAGAGCTGCTGGAGCGAGCGGTAGGTCGCGTCGTCGTAGAGGCCGGGCTGGAGGGGAGAGGTGACCGCGACGATCCGGTCGACCGCGCCCAGCGCCTCGAGGTTGGGCAGTTCGTCGTTGTTCACCAGCACGATCCGCTCCGCGGGGCCGGAGAGCGTCACCTCCGTGCCGCAGTTGTCGATCGTGACGGGGAAGGAGGCGGCGGCCGAACCGGATCCGCTGCCGGCGTCCGGGCCGGTCGCTGAGGTGCACGCGGTCAGTGCGGCCAGCGCGAGTGCCGAGACGGCCAGTGCCGCCGGGGCGGTCAGGCGGGAGGGGGGTCTTCTCATGGGTCTTCTCTCTAGTCGGGGTTCGGGCTTGTCGGGGCGTTCGGGTTAGCCGGGGAGTTCGGGCTTGTCGGGAGGTTCGGGACGGGTCAGTGGTGCGGGGGCCGGCGCACGGAGCTCTGCCGCGGCTGGACCGGGATCACGACCGCGAGGCCGCGTCGTGACGGAGGAGGACGAGGAGGAACGGGGCGCCGACGACCCCGGTGATCACACCGACCGGGATCTCCTGGGGAGCGAAGGCGGTGCGGGCCACCGTGTCGGAGGCGAGCAGCAGGATGGCGCCGAGGAGTGCCGACACCGGCAGCACCGCGCGATGACGGCCTCCCACCAGTCGGCGGGCGAGGTGGGGCACGACCAGGCCGACGAAGCCCACTCCGCCGACCGCGGCGACCGTCACGCCGACCATCGCCGACACGCCGACCATCAGTCCGATCCGGGTGCGCTCGGGGTCCATCCCGGCCGATCGGGCCGAGTCGTCGCCGGAGGCCAGGGCGTCGGTGAGGGGCGCGAGGACGATCAGGGCGCCGATCCCGATCACGCCGGCCACGGCGGCCGCGGCCAGGGCGAGGGGCTGCACCGAGGCGAGCGAGCCGAGGAGCCAGAACAGCACCGAACGGGCGGCCTCGGGGGAGTCGCTGGAGAACACCAGGAAGCTGGTCGCCGCGTTCAGGGCGTAGCCCACGGCGAGTCCCGCGAGCACCAGCCGGAACGGACCCCGGCGGTGCGCGACGCCGGCGAGGAGCAGAACGAGCAGCACCGCGCCGATGGCGCCCGCCAGGGCCGCGCCGGAGAACAGGAGCGCTCCGCCTCCGCCCGCCGCCAGCACCACGAGGGCGACGCCGGTGGAGGCGCCCGAGTTGAGCCCGAGCAGGTACGGGTCGGCGAGGGTGTTGCGGACCAGCGCCTGGAGCATCGCCCCTGCCACCGCGAGCACGGCGCCGGCGACGAGGGCCATCGCCACGCGCGGAGCCCTCGTCGCCCATACGATCTGCTCCGCCGACTCGGACCAGTCGCCGTGGCCGGTGCCGAGGATCCGGTCGCCCAGCACTCCGGCCACCGTGGCCGGGGCGATCGGGACGGGCCCGATGGCGAGCGCGGCGAGTGTCGCCGCGCCCGCCGCCGCCAGCAGGACCGCCACGACGACCCGTGCGCGGCGCCGGGTCCTCCGGATCGACCCGACGAGGTCGGCGGTCACCCCTGACGGGCCTTGAAACGGGGGTTGAGCTTGTTGATCACGAACACGCGGCCACGGCGCCGCACGACCTGCGACCCCGGCATCTTCTTCATCGACTTCAGTGAGTTCCTGACCTTCATGAGAGGCTCCTAGCTGTTGTTGAGAACGATTCTCAAGTACAGTAGCGCACCATGACGACCACACTCACCAGCGATCCGACGCCCGACGCGGCAGGTCGCGTTGCACGTCACGTCCCGCTCGGCACCGCTCCCGAAGCCGGCGCGGAGGTGACCGTGAGCGGCGGGTCGACGTAGCCCGCCTGCGCGAGTGCGGCGTCGAGCTCGGCGCGGTAGGCGCCCGGGTCGCGACCGTCGAGCACCTCGATCGCGCCGTAGACGGCGGCCGCCCGCACCTCGAACTTCTCCTTCACTTTCACACCGGGATCGGCCAGCACCTCCAGCCACAGCTCCACGGCCGCGTAGTACCGCTCGGCCCGGGCCGGGTCGTAGCCCTGCCACTCGAGGGTTCCCGACCCCGGGCCCGAGCCCGATCCCGCGGCGGCGTCGTGCTGCAGGATCATCCGGATCGGCATCGCCCCGAGGGGCGACTCCGCGACGACAGGCAGCGCCGCCTCGATGAAGGCGCGGGTCTCGGCGGCGGACCTGTCGTCGAGTCGGGCCTCCACCGTGATTCCGTCGAAGCTGCCCCGCGCGTCCACGTCGCCCACGGGCGGCTCGATGTCGCGCAGCTTCTCGGCGACCGCGTCCCCGACCGCGTGCGAGCGGTCGTCGGGCGAGTCGTAGCGCTCCGTGCATCCGGTGAGCAGCAGCACGGCCACGGCGGCGACCGCCACCAGCCGCCGCCTCACGGCGCCACTCCGTACAGCGCCACCGGAGCATCGTCGTCACCGGTGCTGACGGTCACGCTGACCGAAGGCTGGAGCACACCCGCTGCGGAGAGGATCGCCAGGATCTCGGCGGACTGCTCGGGGGTGACGCCGGCGGCGTCGGCCGCCGTCAGCCGCACCGCGGTCGAATCGGGATCGAACCGTGCCCCCGACTTTTGGAGGTAGGGCAGTGCGCGGATCTCGTCGAGGGCATCGCCCCAGCCCTCGGGCAGAGCGGGTCGGCCCGACCGGTTCGTCACCAGCATGGTGTCGACCAGCGCCTCGGTCTGCAGCCCCGTGAACGAGTCCACGTCGTCGCCGAGCGCGACCACCATCGCGTCGAACGCCTCGCTCACCGTGGGGCCGGGCGCGCCCGGCTCGCCGGAATGCACGTTAAGCACCCCGTCGCCCGGTTCGTCGAACACGTTGTACCTGACCTCCGTGAATCCCTCGTCGAGCAGGCCCGCCCAGATGCGGGCGTCCCGCGCGAACCGCTCCTGGTCGTCGTAGGCGGTGGTGAACTCGGTCGTCACCGTCGCATCGCCCGGGTAGACCGCGACGGCGTCGATCTCCTTCGGCCGGTTCTCCCCGAGCCCGGTCAGGATGTCGCGAACGGCCAGCACGGTCGTCACGATCTCGTCCTCCGGAGCCGCCGGGTCGACCTGCACGTAGTAGTCGTAGGGTGCGACGAGGACACCGGGCACCTTCTCGACCTCGAGCATCGCGTCGTAGCGAGCGCGGTCGGACGCGTCGCCCGCATCCGCACAGCCGGCCAGCCCCAGCACCAGCGCGCCGGTCGCCAGCGCCCCGAACACCGGCTGGGCGGCGCCGGGCACCCCGGTCGTCCGTCTTCTCGTCCCTGGTCCACTCACGTCGTCCCCCGATCCGTCCGGTCGCACCGGAACACTGACCGAACCTATCGACGCCTGTCGGCAAGTGCGATGGGGAGTCCTCCCCATCGCCTAAGTCGGGGGGCCGCTCAGGGCTCCACCGGGGCGTGCCGCTCCAGGAACTCGAAGACCTCGGTGGTGTCGACGCCGGTGAACCCCGACGTCGGCATCGCCGCGTGCAGCGACGAGTTCAGCCGCGCCGACGGATAGGCGTGCCCCGACCAGCGCGCGGCGAGCCCGGTCGGCGGGCGTCGGCAGCACGACTCGTCCGGGCATCCCGAGGCGAAGCGGTTCGCCGTGTCGCGCCCGCGGAACCACTTCGCGTGCGCGAACGAGGTGCCCACCGAGACCGAGAACTGCCCGCGCGACGAGGGCTGGATGCGCGAGGTGCACCAGTAGGTGCCCGCCGGTTTGTCGGTGTACTGGTGGTACGGGCTGAACCGGTCCTCCACGTCGAACACGCGGCGCGCGCTCCAGAAGCGGCACACCGTCTGTCCCTCGACCGCGCCCAGCGCATCGGTCGGGAACTGCACGCTGTCGTTCTCGTAGGCCTTCGAGATCGTGCCCGACTCGTGCACCTTCAGGAAGTGCACCGGGATGCCGAGGTGCTCGGTGGCGAGGTTCGTGAAGCGGTGCGCCGCCGTCTCGTAGCTGACGCCGAACGCGTCGCGCAGGTCTTCGACCGACAGCTCGCGTGCATCCTTCGCCGCCGAGAGGATGTCGACGGCCCCCTTCTCGGGGATGAGGAGGGCCGCCGCGAGATAGTTCGTCCGCACCCGCTGCTGCAGGAACTCGGCGTAGTCGGCCGGCTCGCCGAGCTGCAGCACGTGCGAGGCGAGCGCCTGCAGCACCACCGACCGCGGGTCCGCATCCGGCGACTGGCCCAGCGGCACGTAGATGCGGCCGTTGCGGAGGTCGGTGACCGAGCGGGTCGACCCGGGCAGATCGCCGACGTAGTGCAGCGTGAAGCCGAGGTGCGACGCCAGGTCGGAGGCCACCCGCTGGGAGAGCGGGCCGCCGGTGTGACCCACGGCCGCGTGCAAGCCTTTCGCGGTCTGCTCGAGATCGGCGAAGTAGTTGTGGCGCTCCCGCATCGCTCGACGCAGCGAGGTGTTCGCGCGGCGGGCCTCCTCGGGCGTGGCGGCGCGCTCGCCGTGGATGCGTTCGAGCTCGCGGTGCAGGCTCAGGATCGTCTCGATCGCGTCGTCGCTCAGCGACTTGCGCAGAGGCAGGGGCGGCAGGCCGAGCGAGGCGAACACGGGGCCGCGCTGCACCCGCTCGAGCGCGATCTCCAGGGCCGCGCGCCGCGAGGGCGCCTCGGCCGAGAGCAGGGTGTCGACCGGCACCTCGAACACCGTCGCGAAGCGCTGCAGCTCGCCGAGCTTGAGCTCGCGCTTGCCGTTCTCGATCACCGAGACCTGCGAGGCCGCGCGCCCGATCGCGCTGCCGAGGTCGTCGAGCGTCAGCCCGCGGTCGGTGCGCAGCTGGCGGATGCGCCTGCCGATG
This sequence comes from Herbiconiux sp. 320_LB, assembly GCF_059691755.1. Lineage (NCBI taxonomy): Bacteria > Bacillati > Actinomycetota > Actinomycetes > Micrococcales > Microbacteriaceae > Herbiconiux > Herbiconiux sp. 320_LB. The sequence continues at coordinate 153,790 of NZ_JCAWAD010000004.1, forward strand.
GTGAGAGCGTCGATCATTCCACCATCGTCATCCCGAAGCCCCAGCGCCGTCGCCATGCAGGACATGCTCTCACCTCCGGATCTTCGAGAAAACAGAAGAAGACGAGAAATTCTGCCGGGATTCCGGGTGAAGGCGGCCTTGAGGGCCCGGATAGTCGAACCCAAGCAGGAATTCGACCATCCGTCAGCAGGGAGCACCGAGATGACCACTCGACCGGGAGACCAGACCGAGACCGCCGCCGACCTCGAGCGGAGCTGGAAGACCGACGCCCGCTGGAACGGCATCCAGCGCGACTACACCGCCGCCGACGTCATCGCGCTGCGGGGGCGGGTCGCCGAGGACGCGACCCTCGCCCGCCGTGGCGCCGACCGTCTCTGGCAGTTGCTCCACACCGAGGAGTGGGTGCCGGCCCTCGGCGCCCTGACCGGCAACCAGGCCGTGCAGCAGGTGCGCGCCGGTCTCAAGGCGATCTACCTCTCGGGCTGGCAGGTCGCCGCCGACGCCAACCTCAGCGGCCAGACCTACCCCGACCAGAGCCTCTACCCGGCGAACTCGGTGCCGGCGGTCGTGCGCCGCATCAACAACGCGCTGCTGCGCGCCGACCAGATCGAGTTCGCCGAAAAGGTCGGGGCCGGCTCGGATCCGGCGACCGCGTCGGCGGATCCGAGAGCGCACGCCGGGCGGGGACCGGCGTCAGCCGGAGGGGCCGTGGACTGGCTCGCCCCCATCGTCGCGGATGCGGAGGCCGGCTTCGGCGGCCCGCTCAACGCCTACGAGCTGATGCGGTCGATGATCCAGGCCGGCGCGGCCGGCGTGCACTGGGAGGACCAGCTGGCCAGCGAGAAGAAGTGCGGGCACATGGGCGGCAAGGTGCTCATCCCGACCGGCCAGCACATCCGCACCCTGAACGCCGCCCGGCTCGCGGCCGACGTCGCCGGGGTTCCCACGATCGTCATCGCCCGCACCGACTCGCTCGCGGCCACCCTCATCACGAGCGACGTCGACGAGCGCGACCGGCCGTTCCTCGACGGCACCCGCACCCCGGAGGGCTTCTACGGCACCACCCCCGGACTCGACACCGTGATCGCCCGCGGCCTCGCCTACGCGCCCTACGCCGACCTGCTCTGGGTCGAGTCGGCCGAGCCGGACATCGAGCTAGCGCGCCGGTTCGCGGAGGCGGTTCATGCCGAGCACCCTGGCAAGCTGCTGGCCTACAACTGCTCCCCGAGCTTCAACTGGAAGGCGAAGCTGACGGATGCGCAGATCGCCACCTTCCAGAGCGACCTGGCCGCGATGGGCTACGTCTTCCAGTTCATCACCCTCGCGGGCTTCCATGCCCTGAACCACTCCATGTACACGCTCGCCCGCGGCTACGGCGAGCGTCACATGACCGCGTACGTCGAGCTGCAGGAGGCCGAATTCGCCTCCGAGGCCGACGGCTACACCGCCACGAGACACCAGCGTGAGGTGGGCACCGGCTACTTCGACCGGATCGCCACGGCCCTGAACCCGACGAGCGCCACCCTCGCGCTCGTCGGGTCGACCGAGTCCGAGCAGTTCCACTGAACCCCGGAAGGAAATCGACCATGACCAGCTCCACCGCCACGAAGATCACCGTCCACGCCGAGCTCGACGAGCGCTTCGACGAGATCCTCACCCCCGAGGCCCTCCGCTTCCTCACCCGCCTGCACGACCAGTTCGCGGGCCGGCGGCAGGAGCGGCTGAACGACCGGATGCTCAACCGCAAGGCCGTCGAGAACGGCCGCGACCTCCGCTTCCTCCCCGAGACCGCTGCGGTCCGCGACGACCCGACCTGGCAGGTCGCCGGCGCCGGACCGGGCCTGGAGGACCGCCGGGTCGAGATCACCGGGCCCACCGATCCGAAGATGACGATCAACGCGCTCAACTCCGGCGCGAACGCCTGGCTCGCCGACCTCGAGGATGCGACGAGCCCCACCTGGACGAACGTGATCGGCGGCCAGCTGGCGCTCCACGACGCGATCCGCGGGCGGCTCTCGTTCACGAGCGAGGAGGGCCGGCAGTACCGCGTGACCGCGCCGGCCGAGCAGCAGCCGACGATCATTCTCCGCCCCCGCGGCTGGCACCTGGTCGAGAAGCACCTGCGGTACACCGACCGGGCCGGGTCGACCCGGGCCGCGAGCGCGAGCCTCGTCGACTTCGGGCTCTACCTCGTGCACAACGCCCGCGCCTTGATCGAGGCCGGCCGCGGACCGTACTTCTACCTGCCGAAGATCGAGAACCACCAGGAGGCCCGGCTCTGGGACGACGTCTTCACCTTCTCCGAGAACGCCCTCCGCCTTCCGCACGGCACCATCCGCGCGACCGTGCTGATCGAGACGATCACGGCCGCGTACGAGATGGACGAGATCCTCTACGAACTCCGCGACCACGCCGCGGGGCTGAACGCGGGCCGGTGGGACTACGTCTTCAGCCTGATCAAGACCTTCCGTGAGCGCGGCGCCGGCTACCTGCTTCCGGACCGTGACCGCATCGCGATGACGCTGCCGTTCCTCCGGTCGTACACCGACCTCCTCGTCCAGACCTGCCACGAGCGGGGCGCATATGCCATCGGGGGCATGAGCGCCTTCATCCCGAACCGGCGCGACCCCGAGGCCACCGAGAGGGCGCTCGCGAAGGTCGCCGACGACAAGCGGCGCGAGGCCGGTGACGGGTTCGACGGCACCTGGGTCGCGCATCCTGATCTCATCCCGACCGCCCGGGCCGAGTTCGACGCGGTGCTGGGCGGCCGCCCGAACCAGCTCGAGCGGCTCCGACCCGAGGTCGAGGTCTCCGCGGCCGACCTCGCCGACCTCACCGGCGTCGACCGTACGGTGACGGATGCGGGAGTGCGGTCGAACGTGTCGGTCGCGCTCCGCTACCTCGAGAGCTGGCTGCGCGGCACCGGGGCCGCGGCGATCGACGGGCTGATGGAGGACGCGGCCACCGCCGAGATCACCCGCTCGCAGCTCTGGCAGTGGATCCACCTCGGCGTGGTCACGGAGGAGGGCACGAGGATCACCCGCGAGCACGTCGGCGAGGTGCTGCACGAGGTGCTGCTCGGGCTGCCCCACCGGTCGCTCGCCGACCGCTTCGACGAGGCCGAGGACGTGCTGCGGCGGGTCGCGCTGGAGGAGGAGTTCCCGACCTTCCTGACGATCCCGGCCTATGCCCACTACCTCGCCGACGACGTGAGCCGCCGCAGCCGGGCCCGCGAGGGGCTGGCCGCCTGACGGTCGGGCCCGCGAGGGGCTGGCCGCCTGACGGCCGGGCCCCAGGGGGGTCACCTTCGAGTGGGCCGACCGGGTCCGGGATCGCCATAATGGTCTCCATGGACCCGGTCGGAACCATCGTGTGGATCGTCTCGTTCGTGGCGGTCACCGTCGCCGTCTCCGGGCTCGCCGGTCGTGCCGGCATCTCGGCTCCGATCGTGCTGGTCGTCGTGGGCGCAGTGGTGTCGTTCATCCCGGGGGTCCCGCCGATCTCGGTGCAGCCCGACCTCATCCTCTTCGGCCTGCTGCCGCCCCTGCTCTACGCCGCGGCGATCCGCACCTCCTTCGCCGACGTCCGGGCCCGGCGCGACGGCATCCTGCTGCTCTCGGTGGGGCTCGTCGCCTTCACCGTGGTCTCGGTCGGGCTCACGGCGTGGCTGATCGTGCCCGCGATCTCGCTCGCCGCCGCCTTCGCCTTCGGCGCGGTCGTCGCGCCGACGGATGCGGTGGCGGTCACCGCGATCGCCGGCCGGCTGAAACTGCCCCGGCGGCTGGTGACGGTGCTCGAGGGCGAGAGCCTGCTGAACGACGCCACCGCCCTGGTGGCGCTGAACGCCGCGATCGCGGCCATCGTCGGGGCCTCCGACCCGGGTGCGGTGCCGCTGACCCCGTGGGACATCATCCTCGAGTTCTTCGTCGCGATCGTCGTGGGCGTCGGGTTCGGGTTCGTCGTCGGCTTCGTGCAGGCGATGATCCGGAAGCGCCTGCACTCGCCGGTGCTCGACACGAGCCTGTCGCTGATCACGCCCTTCGTGGCCTTCATCCCCGCGCAGCTGCTGCACGGCTCCGGCGTGCTGGCCGTCGTCGTGGCCGGCCTCTACCTCGGCTTCCGGGCCCCCGTCATCCAGACCGCCGAGGCGCGCATCGCCGAGTCGCTCAACTGGCGCACGATCCAGTTCCTGCTCGAGAACGCGGTGTTCCTGTTCATCGGGCTGAGTCTGTTCTCGATCCTGCAGAGCATCATGATCGGCGGCGAGAGCATCGGGCAGACCATCGTGATCTGCGTCGTCATCCTGCTCGCGATCTTCCTCTCCCGCTTCGCCTGGATGATGCTGACCACCTCGATCTACCGGTTCGGGCCGCAGTGGCTCCGCAACCGCGGCTGGAGCTGGCGCAACGGCATCGCGGTCTCCTTCGCCGGCATCCGCGGGGTCGTGACCCTCGCCGCGGTCTTCCTGCTGCCGGAGGAGACCCCGGGCCGGGCGTTCCTGCAGTTCCTCGCCTTCGTGGTCGTGGTGGGCACGCTGCTCGGCGGTGCGCTCCTGCCCTTCGTCATCCGCCGGCTGAAGCTGCCCCCGCCCGACTTCTCGCAGGAGCAGACCGAGGTGCACCTGCTGATGGCCGAGGCGCAGAACGTCGGGCTCGCCAAGCTCGAGAACGAGGTGACGGATGCGGTCGACCAGCGGGTCGTCGACCGGCTGCGGATCAACGCCCAGTTCTTGAGCGACGCGCTGGAGAACCCCGGACCGGAGGGCTCCGAACCCCCGTACAAGAGCTATGCGCGGTTGCGCCGCATCATGATCGCGGCCGAGCGCGAGGCCGTGCTCGCCGCGCGGGCGGAGGGCCGCTACCAGGAGCGCGCGGTCAAGTCCGTGCTCGCGAAGATCGACGTCGAAGAGACCGAGCTCAACCTGGGCCGGCCGCGGACGGAATAGCGCGGGGCGAGCGCCTCACCGCACCTGGCTGGTGGTGATCACCCTGGTCCAGGGGCCCGCCGGCACGTCGCCGTCGTCGACGAACCGCCACGACACCCCGGCCTGCTCGCCGTTCAGCTCCTCGAAGCCGAGGCAGCCGACGACCGCGGGCGAGACGTCCATGCCCGCTCCGCCGTACCGGGAGTTCAGCGGCCGGGCGTCGTCCGCGCCGAAGACGTACTCGGCGTCGTCGTACTCGCCCGGCCCCGCATCCTCGATCTGCGCGTAGCAGGTGGCGCCGGCGTAGCTGATCGCGACCCAGCGGTTCTTCAGGTAGCTGAAGCCGTTGTCGCCCTGATGCGAGACGTAGGGCTCCTCGCCGGCCCACGGCACGACGGTGTCGCGGCGGGCGAAGGCGCCGGCGTCGTTGATGTCGTCGAAGGGCAGGTCGAGGTAGAACGGGTTCTCCAGCGGGGTGATCCCGAGCGGGAAGTAGTCGTTCGCGGCCGTGCGGGGCTCGGTCTCGCATCCGCCGCCGGTGATCGTGCCGTCGCACCCGCCATAGTGCTCCTGCCAGAGCGAGTCGAAGGTCGAGAGCACCTGGCTGCCGTCGCTGGCGGAGGGATCGAAGATCTCGCCCACCCAGAAGGTGGTCGCGACGATGCCGGTGTGCTCGGGGTAGCGCCCGCCGGCGGGGGAGCCGGGCGAGGTCGTCGGCGTGTTGACGGTGCCCGAGCAGCCGGCGAGGCCGAAGCAGATCGGGAACGACGAACACGCGGCCAGCGCACCGCCCGCCAGCCCGAGCACGGCCGCGGCGGCGAGGCCCCGCCGGAGGGGGGACCGGCGGGGCTGTCCAGGGAGCGGCCGGCGTCGGGTCATCCGGCCGCTCCGGTCGAGGGGGGCACGAGGTCGTCCGTCGTGCCGTTCGGGGCATCCGTCCCGCTGTTCATGTGCACCTCGACCGGCCCGGACACCTTCGGTGCGACCGCCGGGGCGGGCAGTGCCGCCACCGTGGCCGCGGGCGCCCCGACCGAGTCGTAGAGCGAGTAGTCGTCGGTCTCGAGGGTGCCGTTGGCGAAGACGTTCAGGCCGAAGCTGATCCCGGTGTAACCGGCCGGGATGGCCGGGGTCGTGAACGCGGCCTCCGAGAACACCGGGTTCGCGGCGAACCAGGGACTCGAGGTCCAGTACTGCCAGACGCCCGCCGTCGTGCGCAGGTAGATCGCGAACTGGGTCGGCACGGTCGAGGTGTACCAGGCCCGCATCGAGTACGTGTGCCCGGTGACGACCGTCGGGGTGCAGGCGCCGAGGTCGAAGGCGGGCAGCAGCTTCGCGTCGCCGTCGACGTAGTTCGACACGGTGACGTAGCCGGCGACGTTCCCGGTGCGGGCCGGGGCTGTGGTGGTGATGACGGGGGTGTTCGAGCCGTAGCCGCCGGTCATCCAGCAGCTGGGCATCCCGTTCGCGCCCGCCGTCTCGAGGCCGGGGTTGACCACGGCGTTCACGCCGGGGCCGGCCGGTGCCGTCACGGGCCCGGCGACCGCGGGCTTGGCCGGGCCTCCGACGACCTGGCCGACCGTCTTCACCACCGTGTTGTTCGTCTGGGCTCTCGGGGCCAGCCAGGTGAGGAACTGGCCGAACACGGTCGGCGTGACGTTGAGGTCGCAGCCGGAGGCGCAGACGTTGTGGAAGGTGAACGGCACCCAGCCGCCTGTCTTCTCGGCGTTGGTGACCGAGGCCTTGAGGTCGGCCAGGGTCCAGGTGGTGTCGACCTGGTCGAGGGCTTTGAGGTAGTACGGCTTCGAGGGCGGGATCGACTCGGTGTATCCGCAGTCGGTGCAGCCGAAGCGGGTGCGGAGGTCGCCGAGCATCCGGGCGCTGTTGTACCCGCAGTTCTTGGCCGCGGTCTCGTTGGCGGGCACACTGCTGGCGAACGGGTAGGCGAAGCTCGTGACGGTGAAGCCCCAGCTCATCAGCGTGCTGCGGTCGTTGCAGATCTGGCGGCTGACCTCCGCGGCGGGGAGGGTCGCGAGGTCGGGGTGGTTCACGGTGTGCCCGCCGATCTCGTGCCCGGCCGCCTTGAGGGCGTCGAGGTTCGCGCGGGTGAAGTACCCGGAAGCCCCGACGAACCCGGAGACGATGTAGAAGGTGCCCTTCATCCCCTTGGCGTTCATCAGGTCGGCGGCCGCCTGTTGATTCGCGTTGCCGTCGTCGAAGGTGAGGCTGATCACGGTCTGGGGCTTGAGCGCGGCGGCCGGGGCGGCCGAGGCGGGCACCGTGCTCGAGAGCACGGGCCCGCTCAGGGCGGCGGTCGCGGTCAGCGCCGCCACCGCCACCCGGGCGAGGAGGGCACGGGGGGACATCGTCGTCCGGGTCATGTCCTCACTCCACCGTGACGGACTTCGCCAGGTTGCGAGGCTTGTCGACGTCACGGCCGAGGGAGAGCGCGAGGTCGCGCGCCAGCACCTGCAGCGGCACCACCGACTCCAGCGGCCCCCAGCGGTCGATGCCGCCCGGCATCGGGGTGCCCAGGCTCAGCCCGAGCGCGGGGATCGTGCTGCCGGCTCCGCCGATGCGGATGACGCGGCCGCCACGGGCCTCGACCTCCGAGATGTTGCTCTCGATCCGCGGGTCGCCCGAGTCGATCACGACGACCGGCGTGCCGAGCTCGATCAGTGCGAGCGGGCCGTGCTTGAGTTCGCCGGCCGGGTAGTGCTCGGCCCAGCGGTAGCTCAGCTCCTTCAGCTTCAGCGCGCCCTCGGCGGCGTACACGACCCCGGGGCCGCGACCGAGGAACAGGTAGCCGCCGGCGTCGTGCAGCACGTCGATCAGCGGCGGGATGCGGTCGTGCGAGACGGCGATCGCGTGCGCCAGCAGGTCGGGCAGCCTGCGCAGGTCGTCGACCTGCAGCAGCGCGTCGGCCCGGCTCATCCGCCCGGTCGCGACCAGCGCCGAGAGCGCCATCGCCACACCGCTGATCGCCTGGGCGACGAAGGTCTTGGTCGCCGCCACGCCGATCTCGGGCCCGGCCTGGCAGTCCAGCACCGAGTCCGCGGTGCGGGCGAGCGTCGAGTGCGCGGTGTTCGTCAGCGCCACGAGCGACGAGCCGTCGAGGTCGAGGTCCTCGATCGCGCGCAGCACGTCGGCGGTCTCGCCGGACTGGCTCAGCGCGATCAGCAGGGTGCCGGGTTCGACGACGGACTCGGAGGCCTCGCTCGCGATGATCGAGGAGACCGGCAGCTTCCCGAGGGCACCGAACGCCGAGCCGACCACGCGCCCCGCGTTCAGCGAGGTGCCGCAGCCGAGAACGGCGACCCGACGGAAGTCGGGGAGTCCGAGGCCCCGCCACAGCGAACCGTCGGCGATGCCCGGGGCGAGTTCGTCGATGATCCGGGCGGCCGTCTCGGGCTGCTCGGCGATCTCCTTGCCCATGAAGTCCGGGTGGCCGCCGAGATCGCGGACGACCGCGGTCCAGGAGGAGCGCACGAACGGCGGGGGAGCGGTGGACAGGCCGTCCCGGCTCCAGATCAGCTCGTCGGCCAGCTCGACGACGTCGCCGTCGCGCATGGCCTGGAAGCCGTCGACCCGGGAGCCGATCGCCTGGATGTCGCTCGCGGCGAAGACGCCGTCGGCCGAGGCGGCCACGAGCAGCGGCGACCGGTGCGTGGCTGCGACGAGACGACCCGTGTCGGCGTCGAGCGCGACGAGCGCCCACGAGCCGCTGAGCTGCGCGGTGGTCTCCTCGACGGCGGCCCGGAGGTCGCCGGTCTCGCGGAGTCCCTCCTCGACCAGGTGGCTGATCACCTCGCTGTCGACCTCGGTGACCAGGCGGTGACCGCGGGCGGCGAGCTCGCGGCGCAGCGCATCCGCGTTCTCGATGATGCCGTTGTGCACCACGCTGACCCGGCCCGAGCAGTCCAGGTGCGGATGCGCGTTGGTCTCGCTCACCGCGCCGTGCGTCGCCCAGCGGGTGTGGCCGATCCCGGCTCCCGCGAGGGTCGCACCCGACCAGCCGGCGAGCCGGTGCGAGAGCGACTCGACCCTGGCGGTCGTGCGCGAGGTCGCGGTGACCCCGCCGGTGGTGCGGACCGTGATGCCGGCGGAGTCGTAGCCGCGGTATTCGAGCAGTGCCAGGGCGCCGATCAGGAACGGGGCGACCGGCGCATCCGTCCGGCACGCGACGATGCCGCACATCAGGAGCTCCGGCCGTCGAGGATGACCTCGCGCCGCACGAACCGCGGCTCGCGTTCGCGCCGGTCGCGGGTGTGCATCTCGGCCGCGATCCGGAGGATGATGTCGTCCAGCCGCGTCGCCGGGTCGAAGCCGACGAGCTCGGCGGCCTTGGTGTAGTCCGGCACGCGGCGCCGCATGTCCTCGAACCCGGCGGCGTAGGCCTCGCCGTAGCTCAGGTGGGTGATCGTGCTGGTGCTGCCGGTGACGTCGATGACCCGCCGGGCCAGCGAGTTGATCGAGACCTCCTCGGCGCCGCCGAGGTTGAAGGCCTGACCGGTGGCGCGGGGTTCGGCGAGCAGCCTGACCATGGCGGGCACGACGTCGCCGACGTAGGAGAAGCAGCGGGTCTGCTCCCCGTCGCCGTACACGGTGAGCGGCTCGCCGCGGAGCGCCTGGCCCACGAGGTTCGGCACGACCATGCCGTACCGGCCGGTCTGGCGGGGGCCGACCGTGTTGAAGGGGCGCACGATGGTCACGTCCAGGCCGTACTCGGTCCAGTACGCGTGGGCGAACGCCTCGTCGATGCCCTTCGCGGCGGCGTAGGTCCATCGCGATTTCAGCGGCGAGCCGAGGATGCGGTCCGACTCCTCGTTCAGCCGGGCGGAGGCGTTCTTGCCGTAGATCTCGCTGGTCGACACCAGCAGCAGCGAGGCCCCCGTGGCGACGCAGGCGTCGAGCACGTTCTCGGTGCCGTGGATGTTCGTGCGCAGGCTCGACAGCGGCTGCTCGACGATGAGCTTGACGCCCACGGCGGCGGCCAAGTGGAAGACGCGGTCGGCGCCCCGCACGGTCGCGAGCACCTTCTCGCGGTCGAGCACCGAACCGTGCTCGACGGTGAGCCGGGGGTCGTCGAGCGACGCCATCAGGTTGCGGGGAGCGCCGGTTGACATGTCGTCGAGCACGACGACCTCGTCTCCCTGCTCGAGAAGGTGTTCTACGAGGTGGCTGCCGATGAAGCCGGCTCCGCCAGTGATCACGGTACGCATGTCATTCAGTCCTGTTCACTCATCGAGGTCTGGGTCGGGTGGGGTGGTGGATGGGGTTGCTCGCCGGGTCGGGCGGGTCAGAGGATGGTGCGCTGCGGCACGTCGGTGCCGCGGTAGGTGGTGTCCAGCACCAGCTGGTGCGACTGGATCCAGTCGAGGTCGCTGCCGGTGTGCCGGGTGTGCAGCACGACGAGGGCGGCGCCGAAGGCGGACGGGTCCTCGAGGTTCCGCAGCACCGCACCGCTCGGCAGCGTGATGGTGTCGAAGTGGTCGTCGCTGAACGCGACGGTCGCGCCACGGGCGACCAGGCGGTCGAGGATCTCCAGCGCCGGCGACTCGCGGAGGTCGGCGACGTCGGGCTTGTAGGAGACGCCGACGACCAGCACGCGGGTGCCGTGCATCCCGAGGCCGGAGCCGGAGAGCACCTCCTGCACCCGGTCGACGACGCGGGTGGGCCGCGCTGCGATCTCGGTCATCGCCTGGGTGATCATCGGCGCCGCGACCCGGTTCTCACGCAGCTGCCAGAGCAGGTAGTGCGGGTCGCACGGGATGCAGTGACCGCCGACCCCGGGGCCGGGCAGGAACGCCATGAAGCCGTAGGGCTTCGTGGAGGCGGCGTCGACGACGTCGGCGATGTTCAGATCGAGCGTCTTGCAGATGTCGGCGAACTCGTTGGCCAGGGCGATGTTGACGGCGCGAAACGTGTTCTCCAAGAGCTTGGTCATCTCGGCCGCGGCGAGCGAGCGCACCCGGTGCACGCGTCCCACGTAGCGCAGCAGCAGGCGCGAGGCCTCCTCCTCGCACTCCGGGGTCGCGCCGCCGACGACGCGCGGCACCTCCTCGTGGTCGAATGAAGCATTGCCCGGGTCGATCCGCTCGGCGCTGAACGCGACGAAGACGTCCTGCCCGACGGTCATCCCGCGGGCCATCAGCGGGGTGACGAGCAGATCCTCGGTGCAGCCGACGTAGGTGGTGGAGGTGAGCATGAGCACCTGACCCGGCATCACGTGGTCGAGCACCATGGCGCAGGCCGCGCGGAGGATCGACAGGTCGGGCACCAGGTGGTCGTCGACGGGGGTCGGCACGCAGACGATCACGGCCGCCGCGCGGCGCAGGTCGTCGGGGTCGCTGGTGAGCACGAAGCCGGGGTCGTCCAGCGCCGTCGACAGCCGGGCACGGTCGCTGTCGAGCAGGTCGGCCTGGCCCGCCTCGATCACGTCGATGCGGCGCTGGGAGACGTCCAGCCCCAGCACGCGGGAGTGGGCTCCGTGGTAGGCCAGCGCGGTCGGCAGACCCACGTAGCCGAGGCCCACGATGGCGACGTCGAACTCGAAGCCGGCCGCCTGGGCCGCCTCCGCGGCGGTCGGGGTGCGCTCGACCGAGGCCGGGTCGGCCGCGGCGGTGCGATCGTGCCTCCAGTCCTGATCGGTGTGTGCACGGGTGATGCTCTCGAATGTGGTCACGACGTTCTCCCTCGGGTGTCCGGTGCCGATTGGCAATCAGAAAGACGGTGTCGCCGGCGGGGGACGGACGAGTGGGTGTGCCTGGGTGAGGCCTCGTCCGTTCCGGCGCCGGGTGACGCGGTCGGGTCGGGTTGAGAGATGAGCGGATGTTCGGACTCTTGCCCCCGGAGACACTGTCGCCGCCGTCGGAGAGCGAAATCAATCGGATCCGGGAGGACTGCGGTTTCCCACGGCGGGTTCGCGTGGGGCTGCGGGAGCCTGTTCCGGCGTGCGGTTTCCCGCAGCCATCGTGCGGGTGGTCCGGAGCCGGTCCTCGCCTAGCGTGGGCCGGGAGCACCGAGTGAATGGGGAGGGGACCATGCTGTCCTTCGTGATCGTGGTGATCCTCGTCTTCGGGATCAACACGCTGTTGTGGACCACCGCGGGACTCCTCCGGGTCGTCGCCGCCTGGCTCTCCCGACTCCGGTCGACGCCCGAGCGGGAGCAGGCGCGGCGGGCGGCGACCCCGGGCCGCGACCAGGTCGCCATCCTGATCGCCGCGCACAACGAGGAGTTCGTGATCGGCCACACCCTGGAGGCGCTGGAGGGTGTCGGCGACGACATCGCCGTGTTCGTCGTCTCGGACGGCTCCAGCGACCGGACGGCCGAGATCGCCCGGAGCCACGGGGCCACCGTGCTCGAGCTCGACCCCAACCGGGGCAAGGCCGGCGCGATCGTCGAGGCGGTCAGGCACTTCGAGATCGCCGACCGCTTCGAGGTGCTGCTGCTCCTGGATGCGGACACGCGGCTGAACCAGGACTACTTCGACACCGGCCTCGGCGAGTTCGCCGACCCGGGGATCGTCGCCGTGGCCGGGCGCGCGTCGACGCTGCTGAACCCGCGGTCGCCCACGCGGGTCGGGCGCATCCTGGTCGCCTACCGGGAACGCGTCTACATCGCGATGCAGTACCTGTTCAAGTTCGGGCAGGCGTCACGGCATGCGAACGTGGTGCCGATCGTGCCGGGCTTCGCGAGCATGTACCGCACCCGCATCCTGGCCGACATCGACATCGCCGCCCCGGGCCTCAAGATCGAGGACTACAACATGACCTTCGAGCTGCACGCCAAGAAGCTCGGGCGCATCTCGTTCCACCCGCACGTGGCGATCGCGCTCACGCAGGATCCGGACACCTTCGCCGACTACGCCAAGCAGGTCGAGCGGTGGAACACCGGGTTCTGGCAGACGGTGGTGCGGCACCGGTTCCGGTTCCGGCTGTTCTGGTTCGTGCTCGCCCTGTTCATCGCCGAGCTCGTCATGGCGAGCGTCGTGCTGATCTGCCTGGTGCCCTCGATCGTGCTCTCGCTCTACGCCTCGGCGGTGGTCGCGCTCGGCTGGGACCCGACCGGCACGGCGGCCGAGGTGACCACGCTGCTGCCGCCGCTCGCGCTGGTGCTCGGCGTCGTGCTGCCGGACTACCTGCTGACCCTGCTCGCCGCGGTCATCGCCCGGCGCCCGGTGTACCTGCTCTACGGACTCTGCTTCCCGCTCCTCCGGGTGATCGACGCGGTGCTCTGCGCGATGGCGCTGGTGGTCGCGCTGAGCGGGCGCACGAGCGGCACCTGGACCAGCCCGTCGCGGCGGGCGATCCGGGCGGAGCCGAGTGCGACACCGGTCAGTTGAGCAGCGACGCGAGGTGCGAGCGGGAGCGGGCGCCGACCTTGCGGTAGATGTGGGTCAGCCGCAGCTCCACCGTGCGGAGCGAGAGGTACAGCTCGCTCGCGATCTCCCGGTTGCGGAACCCCCGGCTGACCATCTGGGCCACCTCGCGCTCCTCGGCGGTGAGCATCGCGAGCACGGCGCTGGCCTCGGCGGGCGCGCGCGCGGCGTCCGGCGCCTCGGTGCGGCGGGCCCAGCGCAGGGCTCCGCTGCGTTCGAACGCGGTGACCGCGTCGGCGGTCGCGCGAGCCGCGGCCTTCGCATCCCCCTGGCGCGCCAGCCACTCGCCCTGGGCGAGCAGGGTGCGGCCCCGGTCGTAGCCGAGCGAATCGGTGGGAGCGCGACGCACGGCCTCGTCGAACAGGGCGCCCGCGAGGTCGTCGGGCGCCACGAGCGCGCGGGCGCGCGCGACCGCCAGGTCGAGCCACTGCGTGGGGCGGCGGACGAGCTGGTCCTCCAGGCGCCGCAGCACCGCCTCGGCGTCGCGGGGCCGGCCGGTCGCCAGCAGCGCTTCGACCAGGTCGGCGGAGTGCCGGATCATCGCCGGGTTGCGGGGGCCCGCGCCTCCCGTGGCGACGTCGGCCTGGTTGAGCAGACGGACCGCCTCCTCCGGATCCCGCTCGAGCAGCGCGTCGGCGCCCTGCAGCGTGAACAGCGTCGCCAGGGTGGCGCTGTGGTGCTCGGCCGAGGCCCGCGCGAGACAGTCCTTCGCGTAGCCCACGGCGTCCTCGGGGCGATCGCCGGAGGAGGTGTACCAGTACAGCGCCAGCGCCCGGGTGGAGCGGTGGATGACCGACTCGACCGGTTCGGCCATCCACTCCTCGACCGCGATGCGGGCGCGGTGGAAGTCCTGGGCCCGCATCTCGTTGACGTAGGCCATCTGCCGCGCCCATTCGTTGGCGAGCCGGTGGTGCGAGTGGCGACGGAAGATCACGGTGTAGACCCGCCGTGCCTGCCCGTAGCGCTCCCGGTAGCTGAGCGTCTCGCCGAAGGTGACCAGCGAGTAGACCGACAGCCGCTGGAGGTCGTCGGCGCTCAGCCGATCCGTGCTCAGCCCGGGATCCGGCACCCCCTCGATCGCGTCGAGTAGGGCGCCGGCCTCGTCGTGCGCGAAGATCGTCGCCGGCCCGGTCCTCGGAGCGAAGCGACCGCCGAGGGCGTGGCCGCGGCGGGCCTCGTCCAGCTCCCACCGCGAGCTCCGGAAGAAGGCGGCGCGCGAGAGCAGGGTCACCGCGCCGACCGGGTCGTCGTCGCCGTAGAGGCTGACGGCGGCGTCGACCTCGCCGGGGGTGATCGACTGCGAGCGCTCGAAGTCGATCGTGATCCGCTCGGCGGCCAGGGTCATGTTGAGCGAGGCGGAGGCGGGAGGGAAGCGCACGAACTTGAGGTACCGGGCCGCCAGGTCGAGTTCGGCCTGGGCGGTCAGGGCCTGCACCAGACGCAGCACGGCGTCGTGGTGCCGGGTGAGATCGATCGCGAGCAGCAGCGCGCGGTCGGCGAGCTCGACGGCCGAGGCCGCGTCGCCGTCCGCGACGAAGCTCGCTGCCGCATCCAGCAGCGGATCGGTCGACGGATCCCCGCCGACGTCGAAACTCTCGTGCCAGGTGGCGAGCCGGGGGTCGGTCTCGCGGGTCGCCCGGGCGAGCTCGAGGTGGCGCTCCCGCCGCAGTCTCGGCCTCATCTCCCAGTAGAGGAAGGAGCGCAGCAGCGGTTCGTCGAGGCGGACGGACTGACCGCGGGCCACGGCGAGGCCGGCGTAGAGGATCTCCTCGAGCGCGTCGGCGTCGTCCGGCCCGTCCAGCAGGGCGGAGACCGGCATGACCGGGGCGAGCGCGATCGACTCCAGCAACCGCCGCTGGTTCTCCGGCACCCCGGCCAGACGCTCGGCGGCGGCGGCCTTCAGTGCCTCGTGGGGCCGGGCGGGCAGCACCAGCGGCTCGAGCCCGGCGGCCTGCTCGTGGCTCAGCGAGCGTGCCGCATCGATCATCACCAGCGCGTTGCCGTCGCCCTGCGAGGCCAGGATGCGGAGGGTCCCGACATCCGCGCCGGCGCCGAGCTCGGAGGAGATCAGCTCGGCCGACTCCTCGATGCTGAACCGGGGCATCTCGCGCTGAGCGAACCCGGCCAGTGGGCTGTCCGGGGTGAGCGGCGAGGCGGACGCGACGAAGCGGAGGCCGGTGCCGGCCAGACGGCCCGCCATGAAGCCGATCAGAGTCTGGCTCTCGGCATCCATGCGGTCGAGGTCGTCGATGAAGACGGTCAGCGGGTCGAGGTTCAGCCCCCGCAGCAGCGAGAGCAGGTCGCGGGCCGCGGCGAACATGAACTGCGGCTCGGTCGAGCGGAGCGTGAACCGGCCGCTGAACTCCACCGCGCGGGAGTCGTCGATCGAGGCGAAGATCGTCGAGAATCCGGAGAGCGGCCAGGCCGCCTCGGCCGGGTTGGCGCGCAGGAGCACCGACTGCTCGCGCAGGCGGGTGTGCGCGACCTCGAGGAGTCGGGACTTGCCCATCCCGCGCTCGCCGGTGAAGACCGTCGCCGTCTCGGCGGGTGACGCGGCGACGTGCTCGATGTACTCGAGCTCGTCGGTGCGAGCCACAAATGTCATCACGGCTCCTTCCCGTCGGGTCGGGAAGATGCAGCCACGTAGCGCCTGGGAAGAGCGCGGCGGGCCAGGTCAGGACCACGCCGTCTACGTAGCGGCGTCACGCGGGGTGCGCCGATTACGGGTAGGAGCTTTCTACCCCAGGGCAGGGGCGATCACAAGACCTTCCGACGAGGGCGGTGGCGAATCCTCAGGATCGCTCGGCGAGGAACCCCTCGACGAAGGCGGCCGTGTCCTGCCAACCCTCGACCGCGTGGGTCGGCACGCCCAGAGCCTTGACGGGGTAGTCGTTGCCGCCCTCGTCGAGGCGGTCGCCCACGAAGAGCATGTCGTCGAGCGGGATGCCCGTGAGCTCGGCGAGGCGGTTCATTCCGTAGGCCTTGTCGATGCCCTTGCGGGTGATGTCGACCGAGGTCGAGCCGCCCGAGCGCACCTCGAGGTCCGGGAGCAGGGCGGCGACGGCGGCGCGCAGCGACTCCTTCTTCTCGCCCGTCGGGTCCCAGGCCGACTTCGCGTCGACCGGGGCCGCCTGACCGAGTGCCGAGAAGGTGATCTGCGACTCGCGGTCCTCGAGCACGGGGCCCCAGGTGTCGGTCTCCCAGAGGCCGAGCTTCTTGGCCTCGTCGGCGAGCGCGTCGAGCGCCCGCGTCTTCTCGTCGTCGGTGAGGGTCTCGGCGTAGACCTGCACCCAGGTGTCGGCCTCGTAGCGGTAGTACTGGGTGCCGCAGGTCGGCATCAGGTGCAGGCGCTCCAGCTGGGCCTCGCCGGTGCTCGGCAGGTTGGCCACGAGCTGGGACTGGAACTGGCCGAACTGGCCTCCGGAGATGACGCAGACCGGCACGACGTCGAGCAGTCGCACGAGGAGCTCGGCCATGCGGGGGTCGAGCGGCGCCTTCGAGGGCGCGAGCGTGTCGTCGAGATCGAAGGCGACCAGGCGGACGTTCGTCGTCAAAGGGGGTTCTCCTCGTGTGCGATGGTGTGGGGCGGTACGGCGGTGGAGGCCTGCCGGGCCGGGGAAACAGGTGGGGATGCGAGTGCACCGCCCTAGATTGTGTCAGATGAACCCGATGACCTCGTCGCCCCAGGCCAGCCGCACCGCGCTGTCGGGGTCGTCGACCACCGTCTCGTCGTGCCCGATCACCAGCGTCGAGCGCGTCGCCTCGTCGTAGCCGGCCCAGGATCCCGGGTCGCCGGAGGCGGCGAAGGCGAGCCAGTGGGCCTGCATCGACGCGCTCACCCGCTCGGCCTCGGGCAGACCGCCGAGGTCGAAGCTCGGGTCCTTCTTGTTGACGCCGAGCGTGCCGAAGACGTAGGCGATCTCGGTGCCGTGCGTGGCGCCGAGCCCGAGCACCTTGAGCATGGGCGTGGAGTGGTCGAAGCGGTACATCCAGGTCGGCGCGCGCCGGCTGTGGGCCGAGGCCAGCCAGATCGACGGCATCCGGAACCCCGCGTCGCGGGAGAGCTCGGCCGGTGTGGTGCGCTTCGGGAACTCGGGGTAGGCGCTCTCGATCCGGGCCTCGGCGGCCGCGAGATCCGGATGCTCGGCGGCGAGCTCGGCGAACATCGTGTGCACCGAGGCGCCCGAGATGGGCATCAGCGGCGACTTCATCATGCGGAACAGGGTCGCCTCGTCGTGGTTCGTGCCGATGATCAGGGGCACGGGCAGCTGGGTGCCGGCGCGGTAGGAGTCCAGCGGATGCACGGGCACGACGTCGCCGTCGACCACCGGCGCGATGGCGAGGGACCCCGGGGCGTCGGCGGCGACGGCCGCGACCAGCTCGAAGGTCGCTGCCGAGAGCCTCTCGGGGGACACCCGGCGGAGCTCGCCCGCCTGCTCCGGCGCGACACCGAGGAGGTCGAGGAAGCGGCGCGAGACGGCCGCGGCGCGGGTCTGGTCGTAGACCGAGGTCGCCGGCGAGCTCTCCGCGATCGCGCGGTGGAACAGCCCCTCGGCCGCGGGTGAGGTCAGGAGCGTGGTCACGCAGCCCGCCCCGGCAGACTCGCCGAAGATCGTGACGTTGTCGGGGTCGCCCCCGAAGGCGGCGATGCCGTTCTTGACCCACTGCAGGGCGAGCAGGATGTCGCGGAGGCCGACGTTCGTGTCGAAGGGCTCCTCCTCGGTCGCGAGGGAGGAGAAGTCGAGGAAGCCGAGGGCGCCGAGCCGGTAGTTGACGCTCACGAACACGATGTCGCCGCGCTCGATCAGGTGAGTGGGGTCGTAGAGCGCCGGGGCGCTGCAGCCGGCGACGTAGGCGCCGCCGTGGATCCACACCATGACCGGGCGGAGGGGACCGGTCGCGCCGTCGCCGTCGCCTTCGTACTCGTACTCGTAGTCGTCGCCGCCCGCGTCGGCGCTGCCGGCCTGGTCGGGATCGGCGTCGCTCTCTCTGTCCGCGGCGAAGACGTTGAGCGTGAGACAGTCCTCCGACTGCACGATGCCGTCCGGCAGGGGCATCGCCTTGCCCTCGTGCTGCGGTGCGGCCGGTCCGAAGGCCTGGGCGGCGCGCACGCCGTCCCACGGCTCGACCGGCTGCGGGCTGCGGAAGCGCAGCGGCCCGACCGGGGCTGCGCCGTACGGGATGCCCCGCCAGGTGCGGACCCCGTGGACGACGGTGCCGCGGACGGCCCCGGAGGGCGTCTCGATGACGAGCGGGTCGGCTGCGACACGGTTCATGGGGACACTGTAGCGATCGGGGGCGGCTCGGCGGGGTTGAATAGAGGGGTGAATCCCGAGCTCATCGACCGCCTCCGCGACGACCTGACCGCGGCCCGGTACCGGGTCGACGCGCTCGACGCCCTCTGGGGCGCCTCCGCCTCCGCCGCGCTGTTCCGTGGCCGCACGCTGCCGGCGGTGCGGGCCCTCGCGCGGCGGCGCGCGACCGGCGCCGGGATCTCCCCGGTGCAGACCCTCGGCGCGCTCTTCGTGCTGGGCGAGACGGTGCCGCGCGAGGAGCTCGACGCCGCCCTGCCGTCGCTCGGCTCGCTCGGCGCCGAGGAGCTCGGCCTGGTCGGACCCGACGACGACGGCCTCCGCGCCCGCCTCGACCTGCGGCCCTACAGCTTCGTCGACGGCCAGGGGGCGGGGAGCTGGTGGATCGTCTCCGACCTCGGCGAGACGGCGCTCGGCCGCGCGCTCGACGAGGACCACGTGCTCGGCATCGGCGGCGCCTCCAACACGCTGAGCGGTCTCATGATCACCGAGCCCGCCGACTCGGTGCTGGATCTCGGCACCGGCTGCGGCATCCAGGCCCTGCACGCCGCCCGCTTCGCCCGCCGGGTCGTCGCAACCGATATCTCGCACCGGGCGCTCGCGATCGCGGCGCTGAACGCCCGGCTGAACGGCATCGACTCGATCGAGTTCCGGCACGGCTCCCTCTTCGAGCCGGTCGCTGGCGAGCGGTTCGACCGGATCGTGTCGAACCCGCCCTTCGTCATCACGCCCCGGGTCGAGGGCGTGCCCCAGTACGAGTACCGCGACGGCGGCCTGGTGGGGGATGCCCTGGTCGAGAGCGTGGTGCGGCAGGCGGCCGAGCACCTGACCCCCGGCGGCATCGCGCAGCTGCTCGGCAACTGGGAGTACCGGGTGGCGGGCGACGCGGTGCACGGGGGGCTCGACCGGGTGCGGTCGTGGGTCGAGTCGGGCGCCGGGGCCGGCGGCTCGGGAGTGGGTGGTCCGGGGGTGCCGGGCTCCGACGTGCGCGGCTCGGGCGTGCTCGATGCCTGGGTGATCGAGCGCGAACGGCAGGATGCGCCGACCTACGCCGAGACCTGGATCCGCGACGGCGGCACCCGACCCGGCTCGCCCGAGTTCGAAGCCCTCTACGCGGCCTGGCTCGACGACTTCGACCGGCGCGGGGTGGAGGAGGTCGGCTTCGGCTACGTGCTGCTGCGGCGGCCGGTCGACGCCGGGCCGGATGCGCCGGGCGGGCCGGACAGGCCGGGTGGGTCCGGTGGGCCGCGCGTGCCGCTCGCCCGCTACGAGCACGTCGACTCCGCGCTCGGCGACAATCCCGTGGGGCTCGGCGACCACCTGGCCGTGGGTCTCGCCGGCCACGACTGGCAGACCGCGCGCGACGACGCGGAGCTCGAACGCGCCCGCCTGGTGCACGCACCCGACGTGACCGAGGAGCGCCACTACTGGCCGGGCCAGGACGATCCCGTGGTGATGACCCTGCGTCAGGGCGGCGGCCTCGGCCGCAGCGTGCCGCTGGACACCGGGCTCGCCGCCTTCGTCGGCGCCTCGGACGGCG
The DNA here is from genome assembly GCF_059691755.1 of Herbiconiux sp. 320_LB. NCBI lineage: Bacteria > Bacillati > Actinomycetota > Actinomycetes > Micrococcales > Microbacteriaceae > Herbiconiux > Herbiconiux sp. 320_LB. The sequence continues at coordinate 173,944 of NZ_JCAWAD010000004.1, forward strand.
ACCTGTCGGCCGGCGCGATCATCGCCGCCATCGCCCAGGTGCTCGAGGTCGACGAGGCCGCCCTGCGCGCCGAGCTGCTCCCGCGCATCCGCGCGCTGATCGACGACGCCTTCCTCCTGCCGGCCTGACCGAGCGCCGGCGCGGGGCGCTCAGTGATCTGCCAGTCGGCTTGGTGAGACTGGACTCCAGCGACGGCGCAGCGAGCGCCCCTGAGATCGGAGCGATCACCATGGGATTCCTCGACCGACTCCTCGGCCGGGACGAGCCGCAGCCGGCCGTGCCCGCCCCCGCACCGGTGGCATCCGCACCCGCATCCTCACCCGCTCGGCCCGCGCCGGGCGGAGCCGCCCGCCCGGCGTCCGCCGACGGTTCGCCCGCGCGCAGCGAGGACGAGATCGCGGTCGAGCGCTACCGCTACCTGCTCCGCACCGCGCCGCCCGAGACGATCGAGCAGGTGCACGAAGAAGCCTTCACGAAGCTGACGCCGGAACAGCGACGCATCCTGTTCACCCAGCTCAGCGAGAACGCCCCCGCCGGCGAGCAGCCCCGCGGCGACGACCCGCACTCGCTCGCCCAGGCGGCGACCCGGTCGGAGCTGCGTCAGCCCGGCACAATGGAGCGGTCGTTCGCCAACGCCGGGCAGGGCCGGCCCGGGGGCGGCGGGATGGGCTTCGGCGGCATGGTCGCGTCGTCCCTGCTCGGAACCGTGGCCGGGTACGTGATCGGCTCGGCGCTGGTCAGCGCGTTCCTGCCCGACCCCGGGGCCGATCAGGCCGGCGCGGAGAACGGCGCAGACCAGAACGGTGCAGACCAGAACGGCGACGCCCAGAATGCCGACCAGAACGGTGCAGACCAGAACGGCGCCGACCAGGGCGGCGGCGATCAGGGCGGCGACGGGGGAGCGGCTGCCGGAGACGGTGGCGTCGAGGCCTCCGGGGCCGACACCGGCGGCGACTGGTCCGGCGGGGGTGGCGACTTCGGCGGTGGGGGTGACTTCGGCGGCGGTGGCGGCGACTTCGGCGGAGGCGACTTCGGCGGCGGCGGCGACTTCGGCGGCGGTTTCGACTTCTGACGCATCCCTGTCAGGGGCCGGATCACCCGGCCCGCTAGGATCTCGTGCATGACTGACCTGCACATCGTCGAGCGCGAAGACTACGACACCATCAGCTACCTGGTGGTCACCGACCTCAACCCGGAGGACTTCCCGGGTGCGCCCACGCTCGGGCCGTTCGCCACCCGCGCCGAGGCCGAGAAGGCCATCGTGGAGTGGGACCAGGAGCTCGTCGACGACGCGACGCCCGACGACGAGAGCGCCGCACCCGCCGTCTGACCGGTATCCCGCCGCCTGACCCGCACCCGTCGTCTGGCCGGCATCCGTCGTCCGACCGGCATCCGGGGCTCGTCAGCTGCCCTGCAGCACGACCACCAACGAGATCGCCCCGATGCTGAGGGCGACGAGACCGATGATCACGATCCAGGTCAGCGCGCGTGCGCGACCGAGCCTCCCGATGAAGCCCGAGGGCCGGTCGTCCTGATCGTCGTCGCTCATGCTCCGACGATAGCGGGTAGCGTGAGGGCGAACCCATCCCGTCGACAGCGAAGAAGGCGATGAACGTATTCGAGAGCCGGCCCTGGCTGAGCAGCTACTCCCCGGACCTCGCCCCCACGGTCGGCGACACGCCGTTCGAGACGGTGGGCCAGCTGGTGCACGAGACCTCCGAGAGGTTCGCCGACCAGACGGCGTACTCCAACCTCGGCACCGAACTCAGCTTCCGCGAGATCGACGACCTGTCCGACCGGTTCGCCGGCTTCCTGCACGGTGAGCTCGGGCTGGTCAAGGGCGACCGCATCGTGGTGCAGATGCCGAACCTGCTGCAGTACCCGATCGCCCTCTACGGCGCATTGAAGGCCGGGCTCGTCGTTGTCAACGCGAATCCGCTCTACACCGCCCACGAGATGAAGAAGGTGTACGCCGACTCGGGTGCGGTGGCGATCGTGGTGCTGGAGAACTTCGCCGACCGCCTCGAGTCGGTGATCGAGGAGACCGAGCTGAAGCACGTCATCCTCACCGAGGTCGGCGACCTGCTCCCGGCGCCCAAGCGCCTGGTGACCAACCTCGTCGTCAAGCGGGTGCGACGGATGGTGCCGGCCCACGGGCTCCGTCGTCGTGCGGGCACCGTCTCGTTCCGTGAGGCGCTCTCCCGCGGGGCGCGGCACGCCGGGGTCGGCCTCCCGGCGATCACCCGCGACGACACGGCGCTGCTGCAGTACACCGGCGGCACCACCGGCGGCACGAAGGCCGCGATCATCTCGCACCACAACCTCGTGTCGAACCAGGCGCAGATGCTCGCCCCGATGCGGCTGCGGCTGACGGAGGGCGAGGAGACCGTGATCGCCGCTCTGCCGCTGTACCACATCTTCTCCTGCACGGTGAATGCGCTGGCCTTCTTCGCCTACGGCTCGCACAACGTGCTGGTGACCAACCCGCGTGACACGAAAGACCTGATCGGCACCCTCGACAAGACCCGGCCGAGCGTACTCATCCTGGTCAGCACCCTGGCGGGCGGCCTGCTCGACAGCGACGCGTTCCGGGCGCTCGACTTCTCGCGGGTCAAGCTCGCAGTGGCCGGCGGCATGGCGGTCAGGAGTGCGACGGCGAACGCCTGGCGGGAGGCCACCGGCAGCGACATGCTCGAGGGCTACGGCCTCACCGAGGCCTCGCCCGTGGTCGCGGTGAACCCGACCTGGACCAGCCCGCGCGTCGGCACGATCGGCCTGCCGCTGCCCTCGACCGACATCGAGCTGCGCGGCGAGGACGGCCTGCCCGTCGGGCTCGACGAACCGGGCGAGCTCTGCGTGCGCGGCCCGCAGGTGATGCAGGGCTACTGGAACCAGCCGGACGCGAGCGCCGAGGTGCTGAAGGACGGCTGGTTGCTGACCGGCGACGTCGCCACGATGTCGGCCGACGGCTACCTCACGATCGTCGACCGCAAGAAGGACCTGATCGTGGTGTCGGGCTTCAACGTCTATCCGAGCGAAGTCGAGGAGGTCGCGACCGCCCACCCCAAGGTCAAGGACGCGGGGGTCGTCGGCGTGCCCGACGACCGCTCGGGCGAGGCCGTGGTGCTGTTCGTGGTGCCGTCGGACCCCTCGCTCACCGAGGCCGAGCTGAAGAGCTACCTCAAGGGCGAGCTCGCCGGCTACAAGCGCCCGACGAAGATCATCTTCCGAGACGAGCTGCCGAAGTCGAACGTCGGCAAGGTCCTCCGGCGAGAGCTCAAAGAGCTGTTGTGACGGCTCGCTGATCCGCCGCCCTCGCTGATCCGCCGCCCCCGCTGATCCGCCGACCCGCCCCCTCGGCGGTGCGGATCAGCGAGGGCGGCGGATGAGGATGGTCAGCGCGATGACCGCGGCCACGGTGAGCGTGATCAACAGCGCGACGACGCCGAGCGGCAGCACCGCCGCCGTCAGCGCGAGCAGCAGCACGAGCGCGGCGGCTCCGAGCGACGCGGCCGGCGGAATGACGGTTCCCCCGTTCAGCGGCCGATAGAGCACCTGCATCGCCACCAGGAACACCGCGACCGGCACCGCGATCGCCAGGGCCACCACGACCGAGGGAGCCTCGACGTGGTGCCCGACCGCCTCGACGCCGACCTCGAGCCCGGCGCCGAGGGCCGCGAGCGCCGCGAACACGACGTAGTGCCCGTAGCCCCAGAAGTACGATCGGTCGCGGTTGCGCTCCAGCCCCTCGTGCGCGGGTTCGAGGAAGTAGATCCACCACAGCCCGAACAGCAGCGCCAGGCCCGAGACCGCGAGCAGCACGAACTCCACCGAGGAGGCCCCGGCGCTCACGATGCCCTGAACGCCCACGGTCGAGGCGAGCACCGACTCGCCGAGCAGGATGATCGTGAACAGCGAGTAGCGCTCGGCCACGTGGTGCGGGTGCCAGCGGGTCATGCCCCGTCGCTCGGCCCAGAGCGGCACCGCCATCTCGCAGACGGCCAGCAGCGCGAAGATCGCGATCTGCGCCGGCACCGGCAGTCCGCCGACCGTGAACAGCCGGATGACCCACAGCGCCTGCACCACGGTGATGCCGAGCGCGTAGCGCAGGGCGGTCGCGCGGCCGTCGGGATCCTGGAGCGCGGCGCGCAGCCACTGCACGACCAGGGCGATCCGCATGATGAAGTAGCCGACCGTGATCAGGGTGAAGTCGCCGTCGTCGAAGGCGCTGGGCACCCCCGAGGCCAGCACGAGCACCCCGCCCATCTGCACCATCGTGAGCAGCCGGTAGGGCACGTCGTCGGTGTCGTAGGCCGAGGCGAACCAGGTGAAGTTGAGCCACGCCCACCAGATGGCGAAGAAGACCATCAGGAAGTTCGGCAGCGCCTGGCCGACGTGGTCCTCGGCGACCGCGTGGGCGAGCTGGGCGACCACGGAGGAGATCGCGACGACGAAGGTGAGGTCGAAGAGGAGTTCCAGAGGGCTGGAGACCCGGTTGGGCTCGTCGATGTCGCGGGCGCGCATCCGCACCATCGGGATCAGGCCGACGGCGGGAGAGGGTGTGCGGGGCATGGCAGAAGCCTACGAGCACCCCGAGCCGCTGAGGGCGGTGCTCGGGGGCGGCACCGGGGGCGGTGCCTGGGGCGGCGCCCGAGGGCTCAGAGGAACAGCAGCACGAACTGGATGACGAGCGCCACGACGCCGAGCCCCAGCAGGATCCAGCCCGTGGTGCGCAGGGCCCGCCCCTCGTGGGCCGGATCGTCGATGCGACCGACCGAGGGGTCGCGCGGGTTCACGTACACCGTCACGTCCTCCCCGGGCTCGAGCACCTGTGTCTCGTCTTCGATCGACGGAGCCTCGTAGAGCACGCCGTCCTCGCCGAGCCAGCGGTAGGCGAGATCGCCCTGCGCATCCAGCACCACCACCCCGAGGGTCTCCCGCCAGCCGCGGAAGAACGCGCCCCGGATGTACCCGACGACGAGCAGGACGACACCGAGCCCCAGACCGATCCAGCTGAACAGCTCGGTGATCAGGGAGGCTGCGGCGGCCGGGTCATCCATGCAGCCACTGTATTGCCCCTGGGTAGAGTGGCACCGTGAACGGCGTCCAACTGCTCCTGGTCATCGTGGGCGCGATCGCGGTCACGGGACTCGCCCAGCGCCGCGGCCTGCAGCCCGCGCTCGTGATCACGCTCGTCGGGTTCGCGGCCTCGTTCATCCCGGGCTTCACCCGACTCGAGCTCGACACGGACGTGATCCTGGGGATCGTGCTGCCGCCGCTGCTGTACTCAGCGGCGCTCAACTTCTCGTTCTTCTCCTTCGCCCGCAACTTCCGCCCCATCATCGGGCTCGGGGTGGGGCTCGTGGTCGTCACGGCGCTCGCCGTGGGGGTGGTCGCGGCGTGGATCGTGCCCGCGCTCTCGCTCGGCGCAGCCCTCGTGCTGGGCGCGATCGTGGCCCCGCCGGATGCGGTGACCGCGGTGGCGATCGGCCGGAAGCTGGGCCTGCCGAAACGGGTGATGTCGATCCTCACCGGCGAGAGCCTGGTCAACGACGCCGCCGCGCTCACCCTGTTCAGCATCACGGTCGCGGCGGTCGCCGGCACCCACACGCTGTTCGAGAACCCGCTGCTGCTGTTCGCCTACAGCTCGGTCGTGGGGATCCTGGTGGGGGTGGTGCTCGCGACCGTGGCCACGATCATCCGGCGCCTGCTCAAGGACTCGTCGCTCGAGACGGTGCTCGGTCTGGTCGTGCCGTTCGCGGCCTACCTGCTGGCCGAGCAGTTCGAGGCCTCGGGGGTGCTCGCCGTGGTGGCCGCCGGGTTCGCGATCGGCGGCTCGTCGACCCGCGCCGGGTACGCCACGCGGCTGCAGGAGCGGCAGGTCTGGTCGTCGCTCGACGTGCTGCTGGAGGCCTTCGTCTTCGCCTACATGGGGCTGCAGCTGCGGTTCGTGATCCAGGATCTGAGCGACGCCGGGCAGTCGGTCTGGGCCGTCTTCGGCGCCGGCGCGCTCGTGCTGCTCGTGGTGCTGTTCGTCAGGCCGGTCTGGGTGTTCCTCTCCTTCGGCCGCAACTGGCTCGGCGACCGGGTGATGCGACGCAAGTTCGCGACCGACGCACGCGTGCGCGAGCGGATCGAGCGGGAGAACGCCGTGCGGGTCGCCCGCGGGCGGAAGCCGCGACAGTTCCCGGTCTTCCTCGACTGGAAGGAGAGCCTCGTCGTCTCCTGGACCGGCATGCGCGGGGTCGTCACGCTCGCGGCCGCGGCCGGTGTGCCGCTCGTGCTGGCGAACGGCGAGCCCTTCCCGGGACGCGCCGAGATCCAGGCGATCGCGTTCCTGGTCGCGGTGGGGACCCTACTCGTGCAGGGCCTCTCGCTGCCGCTCCTCATCCGGTCGCTCGCGCTGAGCGACCCGAAGCAGGAGGAGTACGACAAGGAGCAGACCCGACTCGCCCAGGAGATCGCCCAGCAGGCCTCGGCAAAGGTGTTCGAGGCGTTCCTCGCCGACCCGCCGAAGGACTTGCCGCCCGAGGTGCTCGAGCGCGTCACGTCGGCCGTGAAGCGGCAGTCGGACCGCGCCGCCCGCGAGGCCGAGCAGGATGCGGAGCAGCAGGACGACCAGGCGGTCACCGGGCGCGGCGGCGGCGCGTTCGGGGAGCTCTACCGCCAGGTGATCCAGGCCCAGCGGGTGGCCGTCGTCGACGAGCGCGACCGCAACCGGCTCGACGACGACGCGGCCCGGGAGTTCCTCGAACAGCTCGACTACCAGGAGGCCGCGATCGTCTCGCGGCTCGGAAACCGGCTCTGAGCGCGCTCGGGCCACAACGGAGGATCATGATCGTCACCATAGAAGGTCGCACCCCCTCGGTCGAGGAGTCCGCATGGATCGCCCCGACCGCCGTGCTCGTGGGCGAGGTCACCATCGCCGCCGGGGCGAGCGTGTTCTACGGCGCCGTCGTGCGGGCCGACACCGACACGATCCGGCTGGGGGAGGGCTCGAACCTGCAGGACAACGTGGTGGTGCACTGCGACGCGGGCCGGCCCACCACGATCGGGGCCGGCGTGAGCGTCGGCCACGGCGCCGTGCTGCACGGCTGCACGATCGAGGACGACTGCCTGATCGGGATGAACGCGACGGTGCTGAACGGAGCCGTGATCGGCCGCGGGTCGCTGGTCGCCGCCGGCGCGGTGGTGCTCGAGGGCACGGTCGTGCCCCCGGGGTCGCTGGTCGCCGGAGTGCCGGCGCGGGTGCGGCGGGAGCTCGGGGAGGCCGAGAGCGACGGCATCCGGCGGAACGCCCAGACCTACCTGCGGCTGAGCGCGGAGCACCGGGTGGCGACGGCCGACTGAGCGGTGATCGCCGGCGCTGACGAGTGACCCCGGAGTGGTGGCGGACAGCGCGGGCCGCTGTCGGGCGTGGTGGGTAAGGTGGCCGCATGGCCGACCTGAACGCCGCCGGATCGCCGGACGCCGACTCGCTGATCGACGACGCGCTGCTCTCGCGCATCCGATCGCGGGCGGCGACGCACGACCGCGAGAACACCTTCCCCGAGGACGACCTGCGCGAGCTCGCCGAGGCCGGCTACCTGCGGATGCTGGTGCCCGCCGAGTTCGGCGGCCTCGACTTCGGTTTCCCCCGGGTCGCCCGCGAGCAGACGCGGCTGGCCACGGCCGCGCCCGCGACGGCGCTGGCGATCAACATGCACCTGGTCTGGACCGGGGTCGCGAGACTGCTGGCCGCCCAGGGCGACCACTCGCTCGACTGGCTGCTCGCCGAGGCCGCGGAGGGCGAGGTCTTCGCGTTCGGCAACAGCGAGGCGGGCAACGACCTGGTGCTCTTCGGCTCGCGCACCCGGGCCGTGCCGACCGGTGACGGCGGCTACGCCTTCACCGGTACGAAGATCTTCACCTCGCTCTCGCCGGTCTGGACCAGGCTCGGGGTGTTCGGACTCGACGACAGCGATCCGCAGGCGCCCCTGCTGGTGCACGCCTTCCTCGACCGCGGCCCGGGAGTCGAGACCCTCGACGACTGGGACACGCTGGGCATGCGGGCGACTCAGAGCCGCACCACCGTGCTCCGCGAGGCGGAGGCCCCCGCGTCGCGGGTGTTCCGCCGGTTGCCGGCCGGGCCGAGCGCCGACCCGCTGATCTTCGGCATCTTCGCCGGGTTCGAGATCCTGCTCGCCGCCGTGTACACGGGCATCGGGCAGCGGGCGGTCGAGCTCGCGGTCGAGGCGGCCCACCGGCGCCGGTCGATGAAGAACGCGGGGCGTCCGCTGGCGCACGATCCCGACATCCGCTGGAAGGTCGCCGAGGCGGGCATCCTGCAGGACGGCATCCCGCCGCAGATCCAGGCCCTCGCCGCCGACGTCGACGCCGGGGTGCCGCACGGCGCGGCCTGGTTCCCGAAGCTGGTCGGCCTCAAAGTACGGGCGACCGAGAACGCCCGGCTGGTGGTCGATCAGGCGCTGCGGGTCTCGGGCGGCTCGTCGCTGGCGAACTCCAGCGAACTCGGGCGGCTGTACCGCGACGTGGTGGCGGGCCTGTTCCATCCCTCCGACGGGGAGTCGGCGCACGCCACCGTCGCGAACGCGCTGCTCGGGCCGGTGCCGGACCTCGATGCCGAGCCTGGCCCTGGCCCCGACGCCGAGCCCGGCCCCGACCTCCGCTGACCGCTAGCGCCCGGACGGCTGCTGCGGTGCCGGCTGCTGCGGCGCCGATTGGTGCGGCGCCGACTGCTCCGGCGCCGGCTGCCCGCCACCGGGCTGCCCCGGTGTCGGCCGCGGGTGCCCGATGCCCGGCGTGCGGCGGGCGTCGCGGCGGCGGGTGAGCAGGATGATCGCGATCACCACCGCGGCGATCACCGCGAGCGGCAGCAGCCAGGGGATGAGCACCCCGACCAGCACCACGAACCCGGTGAGCGCCGCCGTGAGCGAGGCCCAGCCGGTCGCGAGACCGCTCCAGAAGTCGCCGGGGGCGTTGCTCGGCAGGGCGCCCTTCTGCACCAGGTCGAGGGTGATGGTGGAGTAGTCGATCTGATCGGCGAGGTACTGCTTCTGCGACTTCAGGCTGTCGAGCTGGCCCTGCCTGTCCGAGATCGCGGTCTCGAGCTCGATCAGGTCGGCCGTGCTGCTCGCCGACCCGACCAGCTGCAGCAGGCGGTCGACCGAGGCCTGCAGCGCGCCGATCTGCGCGTCGAGGTCGCGCACCTGCAGCGTGACGTCGTTCGACGACAGCGAGACCGAGTCGACGCTGCCGAACTCCTTGAGCTTCTCGATCGTCGCGTCGACCGAGTCGGCCGGCACCCGGATCGTCAGCTGCGAGCTCGAGCGCTGCTCGTCCGAGCCGGCCTGCTCGCTCCGCGAGTCGATCCGGCCGTCGACGGAGGCGACCAGGGCGACAGCCTGCTCCGTCGCGGCGATCGGGTCGTCGACGGTGACGGTGATCCAGCCCGTCGTGATGACGCTCTGGCCGGACGAGGTCGATCCGTCGGCAGCGGCTCCGCCCTCCGCGGTTCCGTTCTGGCCCAGCCCGTCCCGCGCGGTGTCGCCGGGCACGAAGGGCTCGGAGCCGGGCCCGGCCGGCACCGGCACGCCGCCCGACGAGCCGCCGGTGCCGCTCGAGGAGCTGCCGGACGAGCCCGCGGCCGAGCAGCCGGCGAGCACGAGCACCGCGGCGACGGCGGCGGAAGCGAGGATCATTCGTCTCATGAGGCCCAGGGTAGGGATCGATCGCTGAGTCCGGGCTGGGGAGCGACGGATGGTTATCCGGTCGTTATCGCCTCGGCCCGATCGCCCTCCGGGAGGTGCGGGGGAAAGGCTTCCGGGAGCTCCCTGGGGAACGGCTCCGGGACCGGTGGCCGGTCAGCGCGAGCCGTTCTAGGGTGGGGAGCAAATCCACGAACGAGGAGGCGCTGATGGGATTCATCGACGATGCGAAGGATGCGGCCGAGGCCACCGGCAAGAAGATCGGCCGGGCCGTCGACGACACGAAGGAGCGCATCTCCGACCGCGTCGACGAGGCGCAGGCCGACGCCGAGGTCAAGCGTGCCGAGGGCGACGTGAAGCGGGCCGAGGCCGAGCGCGACGCCACCAAGGCGAAGAACGACTACAAGGAGGATCTGCGCGACTGACGTCGCCGACGGATCAGCCGGGCCGCCGCCCCGATTCCGGTCGGGTCAGTTGCGGTCGTCCGGGTCGACGCCCGTCCGCATCCCGCTCTCGAGCGAGGCGATGACCGCGAGGTCGTCGGCATCCAGCTCGAAGTCGAACACCTCGATGTTCTGGCGGATGCGGGCGGGCGTCACCGATTTGGGAATGACCGAGACGCCGAGCTGGATGTGCCAGCGCAGGATGACCTGGGCCGGCGACTTCCCGTGCTTCCGGGCGATGTCGGCGACCGGCCCATCGTCCAGAAGCCGGCCGCGGGCGAGCGGCGACCAGGCCTGCGTCACGATGCCGTGCTCGGCGTCGAAGGCCCGGAGCGCGCGCTGGGGGAGCCACGGGTGCAGCTCGACCTGGTTGACGGCCGGGGCCTCACCGGTCTCGTCGATCAGCCGGGAGACGTGGGCGGGATGGAAGTTCGCGACCCCGATCGACCGGGCGCGGCCCTCGTCGCGGATCGTGCGGAGGGCCTGCCAGGTCTCGACGTACCGGTCGTTCTTCGGCGCGGGCCAGTGGATCAGGTAGAGGTCGACGTGGTCCAGGCCCAGGCGTTCGAGCGACTCGCCGAACGAGCGCAGGGTCGAGTCGTAGCCGTTGTCGGTGAACCAGACCTTGGTCGTGACGAAGACCTCCTCGCGGGCCAGCCCGCTGCGGCGCACCCCCTCGCCGACCCCGGCCTCGTTGAGGTACATCGCGGCGGTGTCGACCAGGCGATAGCCCTGGCGGAGGGCCGAGTCGACCGCGTCGGCGGCCTCGTCGTCGGTCGTCTTGTAGACGCCGAGGCCGAGCTGCGGCATCCGGTTGCCGTCGTTCAGGGTGAGCAGGGGCGACAGGGCTTCGACCATGCACCCATTATCCCGGGGCCACTCAGCGCAGGGTCACTCAGCCCGGGGCCATTCGTCGCGGGGCGACGGCTCAGCTCGTGATGGCCTGCACCGGCTCGGTGTCCGGCAGCGGGCTCGCATCCCGGCCCCGCAGATCGGGGTGCCAGCGTCGGCCGAGCAGTGGCACCAGGAAGCCGAGCAGCGCGAGCGCCCCGGCGACGAAGAAGGCGCCGATCGCGCCGATGCCGTCGATCAGGAAGCCGGCGAGGGCCGAACCCACCGCCGCGCCGATCAGCTGCCCGGTGCCGACCCAGCCGTAGGCCTCGGCGGTGTCGCTGAAGCGCACGCTCGTCGAGACGATCGCGAACATGACCGCGAGGGCGGGCGCGATGCCGACGCCGGCGATGAACAGCGTGATCGCGAGCCACCAGACGTTGAGCGAGGCGGCGGCGATCGCGGTGCCGACGAACACGATGGCCATGCGGCGGGCGAGCGACCACGGGCTGATCGGCCGGTGCCCGAACGAGAGGCCGCCGACCAGGGAGCCGACCGCGAAGAGCGCGAGCACGAGCCCGGCCTCGGCGCCGCCCTCGCCGAAGGTCGAGACGACCCCCGCCTCGATGGCCGCGCAGGTGGCGACGAGCAGGAAGCCGACGACCGTGGCGAGCAGAACCGGCGGCTTCTTCAGCACCGCGCCCAGCTTGCGCTTCGAGCGCGGGATGCGCACCCGGCCGAGCTCGGGGCTGGTGAGGAACCAGATGCCGCCGCCGACCAGGAACGCGACCGCGAGCAGGATGCCCCAGACGGTGCCGATCTGGATCGAGACGAAGGTGATGACGACCGGCCCGAGCACCCAGATGATCTCCTGCGCCGAGGCGTCGAGCGAGAACAGCGGGGTGAGCTGCTTGGAGTTGACCATCTTCGGGTAGATCGTGCGCACGGCCGGCTGGATGGGCGGGGTGCTGAGCCCGGCGATCAGCGCGATGCCCATGTCGGCCGCGATCCCGAGCGGGAATAGGGCGATGGACGTGATCGAGAGGGCGCAGACGATCATCGCGATCAGGATCACCGGGCGCATCCCCCACACGCCCATCAACCGGCTGGTGAGCGGGCCGGCGATGGCCTGGCCGATGCTCAGCGCGGCGAGCACGAGCCCGGCGACGCCGTAGGAGTCGTAGGTGTGCTCGATGTGCAGCAGGAAGGCCAGCGACAGCATCCCGTTGGGGAATCGGGCGGTGAGCTGGGCGGCGATGATGCGCGCGACGCCACGCGTCTTCAGGAGTTCGGTGTAGCTGCTCACCGAACGAGTTTAGTGTTGATGCAGTGGCCAGTGCGCGGATGACCAAGATCGAACCTGCCCCGAGGGCGTCGACGGCGGCGGCGTCCGCCGCGCCAGGAGCGTCAGCGGCATCGTCAGCGGCATCGGCGTCGGCTGCGACGACCGCGGCGGCCCCGGCCGGCCTGGTCGGAGCCGCGGCGCTGATGCTCGTGCGCTTCGCGGCGATCGGTACGGCGGTGGGAGCGCTCGTCTCGCGCGCCGACTGCGCCTTCGTGTTCGGCACCTGCTCGATCCGCAACCTCCTCGGCTACTTCACGATCGAGAGCGCGATCCTGTTCGCGGTGACGATGGCGGTGGCGGTCGTGTTCGGCGGCAGCCGGCTCCGGATGCCGCACTGGTTCGGCTTCGTGCGCGTCACGGTGGCGACCTACGTGATCGTGTCGGGGCTGGTCTTCGCGGTGCTGATGAGCACGGCGGGGTACACGGGGGCCGAGTTCCTCGTGCCGCTGTCCTCGCGCATCCTGCACTTCGTGCTGCCGGCCTACGCCGTCCTCGACCTGATGCTCGACCCGCCGCGCGGCCGCCCGTACCGCATCTGGCCGGTGCTGGTCTTCCCGGCCGGCTGGTTCGTGGTCACCCTCATCCGTGGCGCCTCGACCCAGTGGTACCCCTACTTCTTCGTCAGCCCCGAGGCCGTCGGCGGCTACCCCCAGCTCGCCCTCTACGCCGTCGCCCTGGCCCTCATCCTCACCGCGGCCTTCCGGCTGGTGAGATCCCTGTCCCGGTCCGCTGCAGGTGAACTCGCCACCAGGCTGTCCCACCCCGCGGGTTCCGCGCGCCCTGCGAAGCCGCAGGCCGTACCCGCCGACCCACGGTGAGCGCGTCGCCGCGGATCACGACCGAAGGCCGCGATCCGCGACGGCACGCGAACATGTCGCCCGCGCCGGGCGGGGACCGGCGCGGAACTAACTCAACAGCTTCGTGATGCGCTGCAGCGACGCCGGCTCCGCGGTGCCGAGGGGCTGGGCGAAGAGGCCGATGCGCAGCTCCTCGAGCATCCAGCGCGCCCGCACGAGCGGCTCGCGCGTGAACGGCTCCAGCGGGATGCTGCCGCCGGCGTCGAGGTAGCGCGCCGTCGCGGTCTGCACCTCGGTCATCCAGGCCCGGTCGCGCGCCGGGTTGTCCGGCAGCTTCTCGAGCCGGTAGGTGATGCCCGCGAGGTAGCGGGGGAGGTGCTCGAGCCGGGCCAGCCCGGTGCGGGCGATGAAGCCGGGGTACACGAGGGCGCCGAGCTGTTCGCGGGCGTCGCCGATCGCGGCCAGCAGCGCCATGCTGGTGACCTTCTTCAGCGCCCGCTCCGCGTCGCGGGCGGCGTTCAGGATGCGGATGACGGTCGACACCGTGTGGTCCAGTTGCGGCAGCACGGCCTTCGAGAAGCGGTCGCGCACCGCCTCGAACTCGGCCTCGGTCCAGAGCAGGCCGTCCGGGTGCAGGGCGTGCAGCGCCTCGTCGGCCCCGGCGCGGAGCGCGTCGTCGAAGAGCGCGTTCACGTTCTGGTACGGGCTGGTCGCGAGCAGCAGCTTCTCGTTCTGGGTGAGGTGGTCGCGCACGTAGGCGGCCGGGCTCGGCACCCGGAGCAGCAGCAGGCGGATCAACCCGTCCGGCGTGGCCCGCGCCTGCTCCTCGGCCGTGGCCATCAGGCGCACGGCGACGTCGTCCTTGCCCGCCACGAGCGCCGGGTAGGCCCGGATCACCCCGCCATGCTGCCGGGTGTCGACGAAGCGCGGCAGGTCGCCGAGGGTCCACGACGTCAGCCCCTCGACCTCACGGAAGCCCGAGCCGCCGCCGGCGCCTCCGCCGGCCCCTCCGGCCGAGGCGATCCGCGCGGCGGGCGATTCGGCCCCCGGGCCGCCACCGGCCGAACGGCCGTCCGTGCCGGCATCGGCAGAGCCACCGGCCGCACCGCGCCCGCGTCGACCGCCGCCACCCCGGCCCGAACCCGTCTCCGATCCCGCACCGCCGGCCGCACCGGTCGAGGCGCGGGTGATGCTCGCCCGGGCCGCATCCGACAGCGCCGCCTGAAGGGCCGCGAGATCCTTGCCCTCGCCCGCCGTGCGCCCGCGCTCGTCGACCACCCGGAAGGTGACCTTGAGGTGATCGGGGATGCGGTCGCGGTCGAAGTCGGCCGCGGTGACCGTGACGTGCGCGAGGCGGGACATGGTCGAGGCGAGGCGGGCGAGCAGCGCGTCGTCCGCATCCTCACCCAGCTCGTCGAGGAGCCGCCCGGCCCAGTCGGTCGCCGGCACGAAGTTCACCCGCAGCCGCTTCGGCAGCGAGCGGATGAGCGCGGTCACGAGCTCGCGCCGGAACCCCGGCACCTGCGACTCGAAGGCCGCCTCGTCGAGCCGGGGCAGGAGCGCCAGCGGCACCGTCGCGGTCACGCCGTCGTCCGGGCTGCCCGGCTCGAACCGGTAGCGAAGCGCCAACCGCTGGTCGCCCTGCTGCCACTGCGCCGGGAACTCGTCCTCGTCGACCTCCGGCGCGCCCTCGGGCAACAGGGTCTCGAGGGTCATCGTCAGCAGCTCGGGGTCGTCGTGGCGCGCCGTCTTCCACCAGCCCTCGAAGCTGCGCTGCGAGACGACGTCGCGGGGGATGCGGGCCTGGTAGAACTCGAACACGGCCTCGTCGTCGAGCAGGATGTCGCGGCGCCGGCTGCGCTCCTCGAGCTGCTCGAGGTCGCGGCGGAACGCGCGGTTGGCTCGGTCGAAGGCCTGCTGCGACTCCCACTCGCCCTCGACCAGAGCGTGCCGGATGAACAGCTCGCGGGCGTAGGCCGGGTCGATCCGGGCGAACTGCACCCGGCGGCGCGCGATGATCGGCACGCCGTACAGCGTCACCCGCTCGTAGGCCACGGCGGCGCCCTGCTTCTTCTCCCAGTGCGGCTCGGAGTAGGTGCGCTTCAGCAGGTCGCCCGCGAGCGGCTCGGCCCAGGCGGGATCGATCGCCGCGTTCATCCGGGCGAACAGCCGGCTGGTCTCGACCAGTTCGGCGCTCATCACCGCGGCCGGCTGCTTCTTCGCCAGCGCCGAGCCGGGGAAGACGGAGAAGCGGGTCTGCCGGGCGCCGAGGTAGTCGCGCTTGACCTGGTCGCGCAGCCCGATCTGGCTGAGCAGGCCCGACAGGATCGACTTGTGGATGCCGTCGGGGTTCACCGCGGGCTCGCCCACCGTGAGGCCGAGCGGCTTGGCCAGCTGACGCAGCTGGCGGTAGACGTCCTGCCACTCGCGGATGCGCAGGTAGTTGAGGAACTCGGCCTTGCAGAGGCGGCGGAACGCGCTCGACCCGAGTTCGCGCTGCTTCGCCTCGAGGTAGTTCCAGAGGTTGAGCAGGGTGAGGAAGTCGCTGGTCTGGTCGGCGAAGCGCGCGTGCAGCTCGTCGGCGCGGCCGCGCTTCTCGAGCGGGCGTTCCCGCGGATCCTGGATCGTGAGGCCGGCGACGATCGCCAGCACCTCGCGGCTCGTGCCGGTGCGCTTGGACTCGACGACCATCCGGGCGAACCGCGGCTCGATCGGCAGGCGCGCGAGGTCGTGGCCGATGCGGGTCAGGCCGGGGTGCTCGCCGGCTTTCGCCGCGCGCACCGCCCCCAGCTCGGCCAGCAGGTCGAGCCCGTCCTTGATGCCCCGCGAATCCGGCGGCTGCAGGAAGGGGAACGAGGCGATGTCGCCGAGCCCCAGCGAGATCATCTGCAGGATGACCGCCGCGAGGTTGGTGCGGAGGATCTCGGGGTCGGTGAACTCGGCCCGCCGGTCGAAGTCCTCCTCGGAGTAGAGCCGGATGGCGATGCCGTCGCTGGTACGCCCCGACCGGCCCGAGCGCTGGTTCGCGGAGGCTTGCGAGATGGGCTCGATCGGCAGGCGCTGCACCTTCGAGCGCACCGAGTAGCGGCTGATGCGCGCGGTGCCGGCATCGATCACGTACTTGATCCCCGGCACGGTGAGGCTGGTCTCGGCCACGTTCGTGGAGAGGATCACCCGACGACGGATGCCCGGGGTGCTGCTCGGCTGGAACACCCGGTGCTGGTCGGCGGCCGACAGGCGGCCGTAGAGGGGGAGCACCTCGGTGGTGCCCGCGGCTCCGCTCGAGGCGAACCGGCCCCGGAGCGCCTCCTCGGCGTCGCGGATCTCGTTCTCGCCCGAGAGGAACACGAGCACGTCGCCCGCCTTCTCGCGGCCGAGCTCGTCGAGGGCGTCGCCGATGGCCTCGAAGATGTCCTTGGGTTCGCGCTCTCGTGCCTCGCGTGAGTCGCGGGGCTCGTCGGAGCCGGAGCCGGAGTCGGAGTCGGCGTCGGGCGCATCCGGAGCCAACGGCCGGTACCGGATCTCGACCGGGAAGGTGCGCCCCGAGACCTCGACGATCGGCGCCGCGGTGCCGTCGGGGCGGGCGAAGTGCCGGGCGAAGCTCTCCGGGTCGATGGTGGCGCTGGTGATGATGACCTTGAGATCGGGTCGTCTCGGCAGCAGCTGCTTGAGGTAGCCGAGCAGGAAGTCGATGTTGAGGCTGCGTTCGTGGGCCTCGTCGATGATGATCGTGTCGTACCGGCTGAGCATCCGGTCGTGGTTCATCTCGTTGAGCAGGATGCCGTCGGTCATCAGCTTGATGCGGGTCGCGGCCGACGCGCGGTCGGTGAAGCGCACCTGGTAGCCGACGAGCCCGCCGACCTCCTGGCCGAGCTCCTCGGCGATGCGCTCGGCGATCGTGCGGGCGGCGAGCCGGCGCGGCTGGGTGTGGCCGATGCTCGTGCGGCCGAGCTCGAGGCAGATCTTGGGCAGCTGCGTGGTCTTGCCCGAGCCGGTCTCGCCCGCCACGATCACGACCTGGTTGTCGCGGATGGCGCGCGCGATCTCCTCCCTCTTCTGGCTGACGGGCAGCTCGGGAGGGAAGACGATGGAGAGGGGGGCGTCGGCGGACATCGGCCCTCCATCGTACCCGTGGCTCAGCCGCCCGAGGAGGGCGCGGCGAGCTCCGCGACCTGGGCCGCGGTCAGGGCGACCCACGGCGATCCGTCGGAATCGCGCTCGGTTGCGGCCGGGCTGTCGCCCTGCGTCCACCACTTGGCCTCGAACGGGACGCCCTGGAACAGCACGCGGTCACCTTCCTGGTAGACGCTCGTGCCCGCCCAGTCGGGGTAGGTGCCCGCGGGCACCGTCGGCGGCGTGTACGGGGTCTCGCCCGGGAGCACGGGGCCGATCAGGGTCCACGGGGTGTCGGCGGCGTCGGCGACGGGGTCGTCGGGCCGGTCGCCTCGGGTCCACCACTTGGCCGAGTAGACCGTGCCGTGCCAGACCACCTTGGACCCCGAGAGGTAGACCGTGCCGGCCGACCAGATCGGGTACGGGCTCGTGGCCGGGTCATCCGCCGGGGGCTCGCCCTCGTGTCCGGGGGCCGAGGTCGCCGGGGCTCCGGCACCGGCGACGCCGGTCGAGCCGGTGATCGTCGGGGTGGGGCGCGATCCGGATGCGGGCTGCCCCGCGACGGTCGCGGTCGGCGTGCCGGCCACCCCGCCCGCGGTCAGGCCGGCGGCGAGCACCTCGGCGAAGGTCTCGTCGCCCTGGTCGACGCCGCTGCAGAGGTTCGACACGGTCGTGGTGTCGAGGTAGTTCGGGCCGCAGGACCGGTCGCGGTTGAGCGACCAGGCCGACAGGCGGCCCAGCTGCACCTGCTGCGCGAAGTCGTTGAGCCGGTGCGCGTCGTCGAGGGTGAAGACCTCGCCGGGTACGTCGTTCTGCCCGATCAGCGGGGTGGCGCCGAGCTTGGACCACAGGGTCGCGTCGGTGAGGTCGTGACCCGTGACCGAATAGGCGTGGGCGAGCTGGCCGTGCACCGCGTTCAGCGCGTCGACCGCGGCGTCGCCCATCGTGCGCCCGCCCAGGTCGATTCCGTAGTCCATCGTCATCAGGTTCACGCCGGCGAGCTCCACCCCGGCGGCCAGCATCTGGTCGACGAGATGGCTGCCCTCGGCGGTGAGGCCGGTCGGCATGGTCGGGAGGGTGAGCCAGACCGCGAGGTCGTGGCCCGAGGCGGCACGGTCGGCCTGCAGGGCGGCGATCGCGGTCGCCCGGCGCTCGCCGGCGACCGAGTCGGTCAGGTCGTCGGCCTCGACGTCGAGGTCGATCGTCGAGAGGGAGTAGCGGTCGACGACCGAGCGGTAGGCCCCGGTGAGGTCGTCGACGCTCGAGCAGGCGGTGGCCAGTTCGGCGTTGACCGCGCCGCCGAACGAGACGACGACGTCGCCGCCGAGCTGACGGATCCGGGCGATCCGGCGATCCATGTCGAGATCCTGGGCGGCCGCGTCGAGGGAGTAGGCCGCACCCCAGCTCGGCGTGCACTCGGTGGGAGAGGCCGCGACCACGAACGAGAGCACGGCGTCGCCCTGGGCGCGCGTCTCGGGGGTCTCGAACGGGTATTGCGGGGTGAGCGTCGCATCCACGTAACCGGCGAACCACGGCGCGGCGCTGGTCGCCCGCGCCTGGTCGACGACGAAGAGACGGAAGCCGAATACCGCGACCGCGGCCACGGCCGCCACGACGGCGAGGCCGAGCAGCACCCGCCAGGGCGACAGGCGCTTGCCGGCGTGGGGCCCGGCGGGCTGGGGGAGGGTGCTCATGCGGGGTGCTTCTCGTTCTGGGCGTGGCGCGGGTCGGCGGCGGGTGCGGAGGTGGTGGGCGTGGTACTGCGTGCGCCGGCAACGGGTCCGGGTGCGGGTGCGGCAGGCGTGGCAGCGGCGGGCGTCGCCGCGACGGGTCGCGCCGGCCGCGTCTCCCGGCGCACGGCCGGCCGCGAGCCCGTGCGCGCACCGGCCGGGGCGTGCCCGTGGTACAGCGCCGTCTGCCAGTCGAACTCGCCGCTCGCGGTCTGGTCGTGGTCGTCGTCGCGGCGCTTCTTGTCGACCCACATCCAGTCGGTGAGGCCGAGCCAGACGTCGGCGAGGGAGTTGACCACGCCGATGTTGCCGAGGATGGCCCAGGACGCGGTGAAGGCGTTGAACGCCGCGAAGGCCGCGTTGCCCCAGTTCTGGTCGATCACGTTGCGCCAGGCGGTGAGCACCGAGAACGCGACGATGCCGTAGGGCGCCACGACGTAGAGCAGCTGGGTGGCGGTGCGGTTGCGCACCTTGGGCGTGCGGGCGAACGGGATCTTCTTGCCGGTCAGCGACTGCTCGATCGACTTGAGCACCCCGGCGAGGTTCACCGGCAGGAGGATCAGGTTGAAGCCGTAGATGCGCAGGATGTCGCTGTACTTGTACCCGCACGCCTTCAGGTCGCTCGCCTGGGCGAGGAAGTACGGCAGTGCGGCCAGCAGCACGAGCGGGCTGAGCAGCCGGCTGTCGTAGGGATAGGCGAGCAGGAACACCAGGCCGAAGCTCGCCCAGGCGATCGAGGCCATGTAGTTCACCCGCAGCATGACCTCGGTCAACCGCACCGGGGTGCCGGCGCGCTTCCGCGCCTTCAGCTGCCGGAAGAACTTCGGCAGGATCAGCAGGCCGCCGTTGGCCCACCGCCGTCGCTGCACCACGAGCGAGCCGAAGTCGGGCGGGGTCGCGCTGTAGCTCAGGCGCTCGGGGTAGTTGACCAGGGTCCAGCCGTGCTCGCCGAGGTCGATGCTCGACTCGGTGTCCTCGATCACGGTGCGGTCCTGCACGTAGCGGCGCACCTCGAAACCGCCCGAGGTCTCGATCTCGAGGATGTCGTCGAGCGCCTCCATCCGGATCACCGCGTTCGCGCCGACCCAGAAGGTGGCGTCGTACTCGGTCAGGCCCTGGTGCAGGATGTGCTGCAGGTCGGTGCTCGCGCCCGCCAGTCGCTCGATGCGGGTCGGAGCGCCGCGGAAGGACGAGTACGGCGTCTGCGTCACGGCCACCCGCGCGTTGTCGGGCTGCTCGAGCAGGTACACCAGCCGCAGGCAGTAGTCGCGCAGCAGCAGGGAGTCGGCGTCGAGCGTGAGCAGGTACTCGGCGTTCGGCACGACGAGGTCGGCGGGCTGGGCGCCCGCGACCGGGCGCAGCACGACGCCCTCGGGGATGCGCTCCTCACGGAAGCGGCCGCCCATCAGGCCGATGTAGGCGTTCAGGTTCATCGCCTTGTTCGCCTCGTGCGAGAGCGAGGCGTAGGCCTTGCGCTCGAAGGTCGCGGTCTCGACCCCGAAGATCCAGACCAGGCGGCGGTGCAGCTCGAGCATCCGCTCGCCGCTGAGGGGGGAGTCGGGGCCGGCGCCGACGGAATCGGCGGGGCCGGTGACCTCGGCCTGCAGCGCCGCGGCCAGCGCGATCGCCGTGAGCTCGAGGTCGTCGGCGAGGCCGCCGAGCACCTGGTCGATGAAGAAGGTGTCGACGTGATCCTCGTGCGGTTCGCTCTCGGCCATCGCGCGCAGCCAGCGCACGGCCTCCTCGTACTCGCCGGCCAGGATCTCCACCGCGTCGAGCGAGACCCGCCCGGTGAGCAGCAGCTCGTGCTCGAAGGTGAGCAGCGCATCCGCGAACCGGGCGGCGGGCTGCTCGAGCGCCCGGGCGATGTCGTCGGTGATCGCCCGCGTGGTCTCCAGGCGCGCCGCGACGAAGGGGTCGCTCGGCTTCGGCGGGTCGTCCAGGAGGAGCACCACCCGCAGCGCGGGGTACTCCTGCAGCGCGGCCGACCAGAGGGTCTTGCGGATGACGGACGGCTCCTCGGCGTACGAGGGCACCAGCACCGTCATCCCGTCCGGGTGCGGGGTCGCGAAGTGGTGGTC
Organism: Herbiconiux sp. 320_LB; assembly: GCF_059691755.1. Lineage (NCBI taxonomy): Bacteria > Bacillati > Actinomycetota > Actinomycetes > Micrococcales > Microbacteriaceae > Herbiconiux > Herbiconiux sp. 320_LB. The sequence continues at coordinate 194,991 of NZ_JCAWAD010000004.1, forward strand.
GAGCTCGGCGCGCGGCACCCGCACGTGGTCGCGGAACCGGCGGAGCGCACCCTGCCGGGCGACCAGGTACATCAGCGCCGAGAAGGTCAGGAAGGTCACGACCACCAGGTAGAAGACCGCCTCCATCGACAGGCGGAAGTCCTGGTTGCCGTACTCGAAGATCTGCCGGGCGATCGTGGTGACCAGGTAGAGCACCCAGGCGGTGACGGTGACGATGATGGCCACCCGCCCGCGGACGATCTTCGCGTCGCTCGGCCTGCGGTGCACGGTGGGAAGGGGAGTGCGGTTGCGCTCGGAACCCCATTGCCGCCGTCTGGTTGACGGCGGTCTCGTCGATTTCGACATCGGTCCTCGGTGGTGGGTGCACGGCGGCCGGCCCCGCGCGGGGGGGTGGGGGCCTCGCGCGGAGCCGACCGTCTTCGGGTGGGCGCCGGGTGTGTCGCTCGGGTGATGCGGCCCACACCGGCATCTGAACGCTAGTGGGCCACGACTGTCGAGAACGGCGTCTTGAGCAAAAGCTGAGCAGAAACTTGCGCTCGGCGACGGGCGCGGGATGCGGCGTAGGCTCGGACGCGTGAGCGAGAGTCGGCAGGAATTCGTGGATTCGTGGAACGCCTGGCACCAGGCACGGTTGCGCCTGATCACGGCCCCGCACGGCCTGGCCGCACTCGTCGGCACGCACTGGCTCTCGCCCGAGCCACAGACGATCGAGGGCCTTCCGGGCACCTGGTACCTCGACGGCGCCGCGATCGTGGGCGACGACTGCACGATCGACGAGGGCGGCGAGATGCTCGTCGGCGGTCTGCTGCTGCGCAACTTCCGTCGCGACGACGACGTCGCCCTGCGCGTGCTCGACCCTGATGCGCCCTCCCGGGCCGCCGTCGCCGACATCGACGCCTACGAGCCCGACCCGGCACTGGTGCTGCGGGGCCGGTTCGAGCCCGCGGAGGACGCGGCGACGATCGACCTGACCGAGATCGACGGCTACGTCGAGAGCGAGGCGCTCGCCGGAACGGTCACCGTCGAGATCGGGGGTGTCGAGGTCGAACTCGTCGTCACTGGCCCGGTGACCCGCCTCGAGGCCGTCTTCTCCGACGCGACCAGCGGCGACGAGACCTACCGCTTCCGCTTCCTGCCCCTGCGGGCCGACGGCGGGGCCGGCGAGATCGACGTCGATCTCAACCGCGCCTACCTGCCGCCGTGCGCCTTCTCCGACTTCTACGTCTGCCCGCTGCCGCCGGCGCAGAACCGGCTGACCGTGCCGGTGCGAGCCGGCGAGAAGACGGTCGTGCGGAAGGCGGCGGCATGACGAACCGGCTGGCCCAGGCGATCAGCCCGTACCTGCGTTCGCACGCCGAGAACCCCGTCGACTGGTATCCGTGGGGCGAGGAGGCGTTCGCCGAGGCCACGGCCCGCAACGTGCCGGTGCTCGTCTCGATCGGGTACTCGACCTGTCACTGGTGCCACGTGATGGCGCGCGAGAGTTTCAGCGACCCGGTGCTCGCCGCCCGGCTGAACGAGGGCTTCGTGGCGATCAAGGTCGACCGGGAGGAGCATCCCGAGGTCGACTCGGCCTACCTGGCCGCGGCCGGAGCCTTCACGCAGAACCTGGGCTGGCCGCTGAACGTGTTCACGACCCCCGACGCCAAGGTGTTCTTCGGCGGCACCTACTCGCCGCCGGTGCCGGTCGAGGGGCACGCCTCGTTCGGCCAGGTGCTGGACGCGGTGACCGAGGCCTGGACCACCCGGCACGACGAGGTCGTCGAGGTCTCGGAGCGCATCGCGTCGGCGCTCGCCGAGAGCGGGCGGGTCGCGGTGGGGGAGGGCGGCGACGGTGGTGTGGGTGCCGGTGGGGGCGCTGGTGCCGGAGCGGGTGGTGCCGGGGCGGGTGGGGCCGGCGGTGCCGGGGCCGGCGTTGCCGGTATCTCGCCCGAGCAGCTGTCCGGGATCGTCGCCGAGCTCGGTCAGTACGAGGATCGGCAGTTCGGCGGGTTCGGCGGGGCGCCGAAGTTCCCGGTGGCTCCGGTGCTGCGCTTCCTGCTGGAGTACGGCACGGGCGGCGCCTCGGGTGACGACGCCGCGAGCGCCTTCGCACTGGCCGTCCGCACGCTGCGGGCCATGGCAGCCTCCGACCTCCGCGACCCGGTCGAGGGCGGGTTCTTCCGCTACTCCACCCGGCGCGACTGGAGCGACCCGCACTACGAGCGGATGCTCTACGACAACGCCCTCCTGCTCGACGCCTACAGCACGGTCTGGGCCGCCGACCCGTCGGCGCCCTGGGCGCGCGAGGCCGCCGAGGGCATCGCACGGTTCCTGATCGAGGTGCTGCAGCTGCCGTCCGGGGGCTTCGCCTCGGCGCAGGATTCCGAGAGCACCGTCGACGGCCGCCGCGTCGAGGGCGGCTACTACCGCCTCGACGCGACCGAGCGCGCGCGGCAGACCCCGCCCGCCCTCGATGAGAAGGTGCTCACGGGGTGGAACGGCCTGGCGATCGGCGCCCTCGCCCACGCCTCCCTGGTCTTCGACCGCGGCGAGTGGGCGATGGCCGCCGAGCACGCCGCCGACTACCTGCTCACCACCCACCTGCCGCCGGCATCCGGTTCGGGTGCCGGTTCGGGCTCGCAACGTCGTCTCGTGCGCGCCTCGGTCGACGGCGTCGCCTCGGCGGCGGTGGCCACGCTCGAAGACTTCGGGATGCTCGCCGAGGGCGTGCTGCGCCTGGCCGCGGTCACGGGGTCGGCCCGGTACGCGATGGCGGGCCGGATGCTCGTCGACTCGGTGCTGCCCGACGACCAGTCGGGCGGTCGCGCCGGCGGTCACGTCGAGCGCCGCGTCGAGGTGGATGCCGACGGCGCGGAGCGGCACCTCGACGCCGATCTCCGGAGCGCGGACGGCATCGATCTGAACCACGGCGAGATCGTCGGCGTCACAGCCGAGGGCGCCGAGGTGCACCGGGCCGAGGCGCCGGAGGGCGCCTCCGAGCTCGCCCCCGCGGCCGGCGGGCCCGTCTTCGTCGCCCCGGGCGGCGGCGACCCGGTGCTGCGCCGTCGTGGGCTCGCGGCCGAGCTCGATCCCTCGGAGGGCGCCTACCCCTCGGGCACCAGCGCCTGCGCCGCGGCGGCGCTGCTGCTGCACGCGCTCACCGCCGAGCCGCGCTACCGCGACGCCGCACGTCGGGCGCTCGCGCCGCTCGTGCCCCTCGCGGTGCAGCAGCCGATCGCGTTCGGGGCCACCCTCGAGCTCCTCGCGCGCCTTTCCCGCCCCGGCGCCCAGCTCGTGCTCGTCGAGCCCGCGCCCCTCGAGCCTGAGCCCCTCGAGTCCGCGCCCATCGAGCCTGCACTCATCGAGCCTGCACTCATCGAGTCCTGGCCCGGGCGGCGTTCGGGCGAGGAGGCGCGGATGCGGGCCGAGGGGCTGCGGGCCGCGGTGCGGATGGCCACGGGCGCCGTCGTCGCGGTGGCCACCGAGGAGCAGGCAGCGATGCTCGCCGAGTCCGGCTTCGAGTTGTTCGCCGGCCGCATCACGCAGGGCGGCGCGCCCACCGCCTATCGGTGTCTCGACTTCGTCTGTCGGCTGCCCACGACCGAGGCCTCGGGCCTCGGCACCTGACAGCACGAGGCCGGCTTCCGAACGGAAGGAGAATCGAGGGGGTCACGTGTCCATTCCACTCGGACCCCCCGAATCTCATTCCGTTCGGTGGAGACCCGGGCGAGACGCCGCGCCTCAGGCCGCCGAGACCTCCAGCGGCGCGTGCGTGTCGGCGGTCCACTCCTCGAGCGACCCGTCATAGACCGCGACGTCGGTCTCGCCCAGCACCGCGAGCGCGAAGGCCGTCGCCGAGGCCGCGATGCCCTGGTTGCAGTAGGTGATCACGCGCGGCGACTCGGCCGCCGCGGCGGGGGGCCGCCGCCCGACGGGCGGAGCGAGCGCGTCGAGCACCCGCCCGAACCGCTCCCGCAGCGCGGCCGGCTTGAGCCAGCGCGAGCGGTCGCGGTCGAACAGCCCGGCGGCCGGCACGTTGAGGCTGCCGGGGATGTGGCCGAGCCGAGCCTGCAGCCCCGTCTCGCCGCGGAAGTCGGAGCCGGACAGCGCGCACAGCAGCAGCGCACTCCGCGATCCGGCCACGACCGACCGCACGTGGGCCTTGTCGACCCAGAACCCGGGCTGCGCCACGGCGACGAAGGGTGCGAACTCCTCGCCGTCCTCCGACAGCTCCTCCGCCGACGACAGGTCCGTGGGCGACGACGACGACGGTGACGACGACACCGCCATCGACACCGACAAAGACGCAGACACGCGCTCGAGCGGCCGCTCCTCGTCGCGCCAGGCGCCGAGTCCGCCATCGAGCACCGCGACCCGCTCGTGCCCGAACGACCGGAACAACCACCACAGTCGCGCGGCCCACTGCCCGGCCCCGGCGTCGTAGACGACCACGGTCGACTCGGCGTCGATCCCGAGCTCGCGCACCGACGCCTGGAAGCGCGCGGCATCGGGCCGGCTGAAGACGTGGGCGCCGTCGGGCGCCGAGAACCCGTCGAGCAGGTCGGCGAAGACGGCGCCGGGGATGCGGTCGCCGGAGTCGTGGGCGTTCCGCCCGCTCCGCCAGACCGGCCCGCGCCCGATCGAGACCACCGCCCCGCCGACTGCTTCGCCCGCCGACGACCCTGCCGACGACGCCCCGCCCGGCATCGCCCCGCCCAGCACCGTCGCGTCGACCACGACGAGGCCGTCCGACCCGAGATGGTCGGCCAGCCACTGGGGCGAGACGAGGGGTGAGGCGAGATACGGCGACACCCGTTGAGCAGTGTTCCTGGTCACGGCTCCACGCTAATCACGAACCGAAGCCCCCGGCTGGTAATCGCAACAGAAAGTAACGTGAACATAACGGTCGTCGGACAGGCCCTTGCGCGCGGGCCGAGCCCACCGCTACCGTGACCAAGCCGTATCACCGGCCACCCCCCCCCGACCTCGCACGAGAAAGGACGAGCCATGTCGATCGAGACCACGACCACGATCACGACGCTGAAGCAGCAGCGCATCCAGCGACAGCTCGTCATCGCCCCTGCCCGCGCACTCGCCGGCAATCGCGATCTCGAGCACACCGTCGTGGTGCATCCGGCCTGATCCGCCGCCCCGAGGAGGGGCAGCGTCCGAGCCCCGCACCGCGTCCAGGTCCGGGGCTTTTCTCATGCTTCCGTCGTTCCCGCCCACTCGGCGGAGGCGGCCCCGGTCCGAACGGGCACCGTGAAGAACGAAAGAAGAAGAGAGAAAGGACCATGGAGAAGATCACCGACCGCCTGTACAGCTGGGCGAGCATTCTCGACGAGAACGCCCGCGCGCAGGCCGTCACCACCTCCACGATGCCGTTCGTGTACCCGCACCTGGCCCTGATGCCGGATGCGCACCTCGGCCTCGGCGCGACCGTCGGCTCGGTCATCCCCACCCTGGGGGCGATCATCCCGGCGGCCGTGGGAGTCGACATCGGCTGCGGCATGATCGCCGTCAAGACGCAGTTCACCCGTGACGAGCTCGTCGCGAACCCGAAGGGGCTGACCGAGCTGCGCGAGCAGATCGAGCGCGCCATCCCGCTCTCGGCGGGCGGCGTCAACCGCCGGGTCGTCGACACGGCCGCGCCCCGGATCGCCGAGCTCGAAGCGCAGGCCGCCGCGGCCGGGTTCGACCCGGCGCGGTACGCGAAGCGCTGGCGGGAGCAGCTGGGCACCCTCGGCTCGGGCAACCACTTCATCGAGGTGTCGACCGACGAGACCGGCGCGATCTGGCTGTTCCTGCACTCGGGCAGCCGGGGCGTGGGCAACCGCATCGCGGGAGCGCACATCGCGATCGCCCAGGACCTGACGGCCCGCTGGTGGATCGAGCTGCCCGACCGCGACCTCGCCTACCTGGTGGAGGGCACGGCCGAGTTCGACCGCTACATCGCCGAGCTGCGGTGGGCCCAGCACTACGCGCTGCTGAACCGCGAGGAGATGATGGACCGCGTCGTGCGCCAGACGGGCGAGTGGATGGGCGTGCCCGTCGAGGAGGTGGAGCGGATCAACTGCCACCACAACTTCACCGAGAAGGAGAAGCACTTCGGCAAGGAGGTCTGGGTCTCCCGGAAGGGCGCGATCATCGCGACCGACGGCGCTCCTGGCCTCATCCCGGGGTCGATGGGCACGGCGAGCTACGTGGTCGAGGGCAGGGGCAACCCGCTCGCGCTCGACTCCTCGCCGCACGGCGCCGGCCGGGAGTACTCGCGGTCCAGGGCCCGCAAGACCTTCACGCACGACCAGCTGCGTGAGGCGATGACGGGTATCGAGTTCCGCGACACCGATGCCTTCATCGACGAGATCCCGCAGGCCTACAAGCCGATCGACCGGGTGATGGAGGATGCGCGCGACCTGGTGCGCATCCGTCACACCCTGCACCAGCTGGTGAACGTCAAGGGCAACTGAACCGCCTGAGACCGCACGGATGCACGGTGCTGACACGAGGACCCTCCCCGTGTCAGCGCCGTGTAAGCCCCGTGCAAGCGCGCCCTCGCACACTGGTCGAGAACCCCAGGGTTCCAAGACATCCCCCTCGATCGAAAGGAGATCGGATGCCTCAATCACGATCCGCCGACTGGGCCGTCGAGGCCCACGGCCTCGTCAAGGTCTTCGGCGACAACCGGGCGGTCGACGGCGTCGACCTGAGCGTGCGCACCGGAACGGTGTACGGCGTGCTCGGCCCGAACGGCGCCGGCAAGACCACCACCATCCGGATGCTCGCCACCCTCCTCAAGCCCGACGGCGGCGAGGCCACGATCTTCGGTCACGACGTGCGGCGCGAACCGCAGATCGTGCGCCAGCTGATCGGCGTCACCGGGCAGTACGCCTCGGTCGACGAGACGCTGAGCGCGACCGAGAACCTCGTGCTCTTCTCGCGCCTGAACGGCCTCAGCCGAGCGGATGCCCGGCGGAGGTCGGCCGAGCTGCTCGAGGAGTTCGGGCTCAGTGAGGCCGCGAAGCGCCCGCTGAAGAACTTCTCCGGCGGCATGCGCCGGCGCCTCGACCTCGCGGCGAGCCTGATCTCGCAGCCGCCCCTGATCTTCCTCGACGAGCCCACCACCGGACTCGACCCGCGGACGCGGGCGCAGATGTGGGACACCATCCGCCGCCTGGTCGCGACCGGATCCACCGTGCTGCTCACCACCCAGTACCTCGACGAGGCCGACCAGCTGGCCGACCGGATCGCGGTCATCGACCGCGGTGTCGTCGTGGCGGAGGGCACGGCCGCCGAGCTGAAGGGCTCCGTCGGCTCGGCCTCGCTGCTGCTGAGACTCGCCGACCCGGCGAGCCTCGAGCGCGCCCGGCTGGCGATCCTCGACGTGCTGCACGTGGAGGCGGTGCTCTCGCCCGAGGCCGGCCGGATCACGGCGCCGATGGCCGACCCCGACAGCGTCACCGACCTGCTGCTCCGGCTCCGCACCGACGGCATCGCGGTGGCCGAGATCGCGGTGCAGCAGCCCACGCTCGACGAGGTCTTCCTGGCCCTGACCGGGCACGACACGGGGGCGGGGGATGCCGCATCCGGACCCGTCCCGGCATCCGATGACAGCGGCACCGGCGGCCCCGCCGGCCGCGCGACCGAACCCGAACTGGAGGGAGCACGATGACCCAGCTCACCATCGCCCCGGGTGTCTCGCGCACCCTGAAGAACCACGTCGGCCTCGGCCAGACCGTGCAGAACTCGCTCAGCATGGCCTGGCGCGGTCTGCTCAAGGTGCGCCGCACCCCCGAGCAGCTGATCGACGTGACCGTGCAGCCGATCATCTTCACGCTGATGTTCACCTACATCTTCGGCGGCGCGATCGCCGGGAGTGTGGCGAACTACCTGCCGCTGCTGATCCCGGGCATCCTCGTGCAGACGGTCGTGACCACCTCGGTGGTCACCGGCGTGCAGCTGCGGGAGGACATGGACAAGGGGGTGTTCGACCGCTTCAAGTCGCTGCCGATCGCCCGGATCGCGCCGCTGGCCGGCGCACTGCTGGCCGACACCGTGCGGTACGCGATCGCCACGACGCTGACCTTCGTGATGGGGTTCATCCTCGGCTACCGGCCGGAGGGCGGGATCGGGTTCGTCATCCTGGCCGGGCTGCTGGTGATCGTCTCGTCGTGGGCGATCAGCTGGATCTTCGCGTTCTTCGGAGTGATCGCCCGCAGCGCCGCCAGCGTGCAGGGCATCTCGTTCCTGGTGCTGTTCCCGCTCACCTTCCTCTCGAACGCCTTCGTGCCGGTCGACACGCTGCCGGTGTTCCTGCAGTGGTTCGTGAACGTGAACCCGGTGTCGCACCTCGTGACCGCGGTGCGCGACCTCGCGAACTCCGGGGCGTGGACGGGCGACGCGTGGATCTCGCTGCTCGGCGCGGCGGTGATCGTCGCGATCTTCGCGCCCCTGACCGTGCGGGCCTACATGAAGAAGGCCTGAGCCTCGGGCTCAGCGCAGCGACCAGGGCCCGGGAGCCCGCAGCACGGCTGCGGCGCGACCGGGCCTCTCGGTCGGTGCGAGGGCGGCGGCCGCTGCTCGGGCGCGGGCGATCGAGGCGTCGGAGGTCTGTGAGCGGAGCCGCTCGAAGAGCGGGGCGAGGTGGAGTGCGGGGGCGTCCTGCTTCGCCCCCATGCTTTCGGCCAGCGCGAGGAGCTCGAGGGCCAGGGCGGTTCGGCGCTCGCGCTCGGCCCGGTCGGCCGGCCCGTGCCGATCAGCCGGCTCGTGCCCGTCGGCCGGCTCGTGCCGATCAGCCGATTCGTGCCGGTCGGCCGGTTCGTGCAGCGCCGGCTCGGCCAGCCAGACCGCGAGGCCGACGAGCGAGGCGCCGAGCACCGGCTGATCGGCGAACGGGCTGACCCGCAGGGTCGCGATCGTGCGCGAACGGATGCGCCGGGCGAGCCGGTACGCCTCCTCCGGGCCGCCCGAGGCATCCAGCACCAGCGCCGCGAGCGTCTCGGAGAGGATCGTGCGGAACCACGGCGACGCCCGGAGCCGGGGCGCGTCGAAGGAGTCCAGCGACTCCCGCAACCGCGCGAGACCCTCCGTCGTGCGGCCCTGGGCCCGCAGCAGTTCGCCCTGACCCGCGAGTCCGATCGACCGGTACTCGACGCCGTCGGTGCGACCGGGCAGCGCGACCAGCCGCTCGAAGACCGCGGCGGCCTCGGCGAGGTCGCCGACGCCCAGCGCGTTGATCCCGATCACCCAGTCGAGCTGGTTCAGATCCTCGGTGGCGCCGATCACGGCCAGGCCCTCGCGGGCCGGCCTCGCCCAGCGCAGGGCCTCCTGGGGGTCGGCGCCCTGGCTCGCCAGCGCGGCCAGCATCTGCGCGGCCATCGCACCGCCCCAGGTGTCGCCGAGCCCGGCCGCCAGGCGGACCCCTTGGCGGGCGGCCGAGGCCGCGGTGTCGCGATCGCCGTCGTTCTCGGCCGAGACCCCGGCGACCAGGGTGCCGAGCAGGGCCGTCGCCGGATCGTCGGAGCTCAGGATCACCTGGATCCGGCCGGCCAGGGCCGTCGGGTCGGCGACCGAGAACATCAGCTCCGTGATCGCGACCAGTCGCGGGTCGGTCACCTCGTGCGTGCGGACGAGCCGGCGCAGCAGGCCGAGCGGGCGCACGGCGAAGCGCAGGTCGCCGACCATCGTGGTGGCGCACATGATGGCGAGCGAGGTGACCAGTGCATCCACCTCGTCGGGCGCGGGATCGTGCCGCCGGATCGCCTCGAAGACCGGGCGGCTGAACGCGTCGACCTCGGAGTGCGCGCTGCGGAGCGACCAGTAGTAGGCCAGCAGCGCGAACACGGTGATCACGGTCGGGGGATGCTCGGCGTCGATGGCGCGGCGCAGCACGTCGATGAGGTTGTCCTCCTCGGCCGCGACCTCGCGGAAGGCGGGCACCTGCCCCCGGCCGTCCAGGCGCGGCCGGCGCGAGCGGGCGAAGCCCTCGGCCCAGGAGAAGAGGGCGTCGCGCACCTCGTCGCGGCTGCCGGTGCGCTCCAGCTGCAGCTGGCCGAACTCGCGGACCGTCTCGAGCATCCGGTAGCGGAGCCCGGAGCCGGTCTCGCGCACCATCACGAGCGACTGGTCGACGAGGGCGTCGAGCAGCGCCTCGATCTCGCCGGGTGCCGGGCCGGCCGGTGCGGCGCCTGGGGGTGCTGCGCCGGCGGGTGTCGCGCCGGACGGCGCCGGGCCGCCGGCCGACGCCACCATCGCCCCGGCGGCCTCGGCCCCGAACCCGTCGGCGAACTCCGAGAGCCGGGCGAGCGCCCGTTGCTCGTCGCGCCCGAGCAGGTTCCAGCTCCACTCGATCACCGCGAGCAGGGTGCGATGCCGTTCCGGGGCCGAGCGGTCGCCGCCGGCCAGCAGCGCGAAGCGGTTCGAAAGGCGGCGCTCGATCTCGTCGATCGACATCGTCCGCACCCGGGCCGCCGCGAGCTCGATCGCGAGCGGGAGACCGTCCAGGCGCGCGCAGAGACGGGCGACGGTCGCCCGCGGCAGCACCGCGTCCTGCCGGGCGGCGGTCGCGCGGTCGACGAACAACGTGACCGCGTCATCGGTCTCACCCGCCCCGAGGGGAGCGAGCGCGAACACCCGCTCGCTCGAGATCGCGAGCGGCGTGCGGCTCGTGGTGAGCACCGTGAGCCCGGGCAGCTCAGCCGCGAGCGTCGCGCACCACTCGGCCGCCGTCTCGATCAGGTGCTCGCAGTTGTCGAGCACGAGCAGCGAGCGCGTCTCGCCGAGCCGGTTCAGGATGCGCGTGCGCAGGTCGGCGCGGGCCACCTGGTCGCCGAGTCGGCGGCTGCTGCCGACCTCCCGGATGCCGAGGGCGGAGGCGATCTGGAACACGACGTCGTCGCCCGAGCGCACGCTTGCGAGTTCGACGACGCCGACGAACGGGAAGCGCTTGAGGGAGCGCGCGGCCACCTCGTGCGCGACCCGCGTCTTGCCCAGGCCGCCCGGGCCGAGGATCGTGGTGACCCGCGCGATCTCGAGCAGGGCGAGGATCGCGGTCACCGCCTCCTCGCGGCCGATCAGCGCGTTCGGAGCGGCGCGGATACCGCGTGCCTCGCCCGTGGTGGCGGCCCGCCCGGGGCCGGTTCCCGGCGCGCGCCCGGTCGCCCCGGTCGCTCCGGCTGCCCCGTTCGCTGCGGTGGGCGGGGTGGGCGCGATGGGCGCGTCCCGGTCGAGCAGCTCGAGGTGCAGCGCCTGCAGCTCGCGGTCGGGGCTGGTGCCGAAGGCGTCCTGCACCCGCTCGCGGAACCCGGCGTAGACGGCGACGGCCTCGGTCGACCGGCCCCGCGCATCCAGGGCCCGCATCAGCAGCAGGTGGGCGGTGTCGTCGTAGGGGGCCCGGGCGGCGAGACCGCGGGCGAGCTCCTCCGCCGTCTCGGGGCGGCCGAGGGCGAGCGCGGCCGTCGCCCCGACCGTCTGCAGCGCGTCGAAGGCGTGGGCCGCCCGCTCGGTGAGGGCGGCCGCCAGGGCTCCGTCGTCCAGATCGGCGCCGGGCTCGCCGCGCCAGAGCGCGAGTGCCGAGTGGGCGAGGGCGGCGGCGCGACCGGGCTCGCCGTCGGCTGCCGCGGCGCGGGCCTGGTCGAGCAGCTCCTCGGCGGCGCGGAGGTCGATCGCGGCCGGATCGAGGGCGAGCCGGTACCCCGAGGGGAGCGATTCGATCAGGTCGTCGCCGATGCTCGACCGCAGCCGGGAGACGAGGGTCTGCAGGGCCGCCCGCGCGCCGCGCGGCGGTTCGTCGCCCCAGATCTCGTCGGTCAGCCGCTCGACCGACACCGGGCGCGGGGCGGCGAGAGCGAGGGAGGCGAGCAGGGCCTTCGCGCGCGGGCCCGAGGCGTCGGCGAGGGCACCGGCGGCGCCGGCCGCGACCGGGCCGAGCACGCCGACGCGGATCCGGCCCGACGGCCCGGTCTCGGAGGGTTGCTCGCTCACCCGGCACAGCCTAATCCGTGCCTGCACAGGGGGTGATCAGGGGCGTCGGGCATGCTGGGGCCAAGGCCGCGATGCGGCCTCCGGACGAGGGCGCAGTACCCGGAGAGCGACAAGACTGACCACACGAGGAGTGTCGTCGTGTCCTGGATCGTCCTGATCGCATCCGGTGTTCTCGAGGCCGTCTGGGCCACGGCCCTGGGCCGCTCGGCGGGGTACACCAAGCTGTGGCCCACCGTCGTCTTCGCGGGCGGACTGCTCGCCTCGATGGGCGGGCTGGCCTACGCGCTCCGCACCATCCCCGTCGGTACGGGCTACGCCGTCTGGGTCGGCATCGGCGCCTCGCTCACCGTCGCCTACGGGATGGCCTTCGGCGGCGAGGGCTTCTCGCTGGCGAAGACGCTGCTGGTGCTGGGGATCGTGGGCTGTGTAGTGGGGCTGAAGCTCCTGCATTGAGTTCTGGCAGCTCGCGCAGCCGGTCAGGGGCGGAGGAGGGCTACTGCGGCCAGGGAGAGGAGGGCGATGAGGGCCCAGGAGGTGAGGCCTACCGCGAGGGCGCGACCGCCGGTGCGGGCCAGGGCGCGGAAGCGGATGCTCGTGCCGAGCGCGAACAGCGCCATCGCCAGCAGGACGGTCTGCACGAGGTCGGCGGTGTCGAGCACGGCCGAGGCGCCGGACGGCGGCAGCAGGGGCACGAGGAAGGTGCGCGCCAGCACCGCGGCGATGAAGCCGGCGATGAACAGGGGCACGATCGGCGGCCGCTTCGCCGCCGGCCGCTCCACGAAGTCGGGATGGCCGGCGCCGAGGGCCGCGTTCCGGGCATCCGCCCGCCGCTCCACGAGCCCCACGATCGCGACCATCGGCGCGAGCGTCAGCACCCGGGTCAGCTTCACCACGACGGCGGCCGCGAGCGCCGCCGGACCCGCGATCTGCGCGGTCGCCACCACCTGGCCCACGTCGTGCACGCTGAGGCCGACCCAGAGCCCGAAGTCCTCCGGCGAGAGCCCGAGCGGGATCCGCAGGGCGGGCAGCACGAAGATCGCCAAGGTGCCGCAGAGCGTCACCAGCGCCACCGGGGTCGCGGTGTCCTCATCCTTGCTGCGCGTCACGGCGCTCATCGCCCCCACCGCCGAGGCGCCGCAGATCGAGAAGCCGGCCGCGATCAGGATGGGCTGGGTGCCGGGCAGCCGCAGCGCGCGCCCCAGCAGCAGCGTCGCGGTGAAGGTGATCCCGACGATCAGCACGATCACCACGATCGTCTCCCAGCCGAGCCCGACGATGTCGACCAGGCTGAGCTTCAGACCGAGCAGCACGATCCCGATCCGCAGCAGCCGCCGGGCCGCGATCGCGAGCCCGGGCTTCAGCACCCCGTCGAGCACGCGCTGCACCGCTGGGATCTGACCCGCGATCATCCCGAGCCCCACGGCTGCCGTGAGCATCGGCACGGCGGGCAGCAGCAGGTGGATGCCGAAGGCCGCCAGTGCCGCGAGCCCCGCGACGGCGAGCCCGGCGAGCCCGGCCGATCCGGCGAGGCGCGTCACCGCCAGCTCGGCAGCCAGTAGTGGAGGCTGAGGAACCAGGCCGGCACGGGCATCCCGACCCACACAGGGTAGAACCACGCCGAGACCAGCACGCAGATCGCGAAGAAGCCGCCGACGATCCACAGAGCCCTCGTGCGGACCGGTCTCGGATCGCCCCGGGAGCCGAGCGCGAGCCCGATCACGAAGGTGAGCCCGAGGATCATGTAGGGCTCGAACGCGATCGTGTAGAACTGGAAGATCGTGCGGTTGATGTAGAGCAGCCAGGGCAGGTAGCCGGCGACCATGCCCATCAGCACGAGGCCGACCTGCCACTCGCGCTTGCGCACCAGGCGGTACACCAGGTAGAACAACGCCGCCGTCGCGCACCACCAGATGATCGGGTTCGCGATCGAGGTGATGTTCTCGTAGCAGACGTCGCCACCGCACCGATCGGCCGGCAGCGAGTTGACGTACATCTGCGTCGGCCGCACCAGGAACAGCCAGCTCAGCGGGTTCGCCTGGTACGGATGCGGCGAGTGCTCGTTGACGTGGTAGTTGTACACCGCCGACTCGAGGTGCCAGAAGTTCTGCAGCGACAGCGGCACCCACGACAGCCCGCCGGTCCACTGCCCCTGCGCGGCCTCGGCCCAGTTGCGGTACATGCCGCCCGAGGTCGAGAACCAGCCGATCCAGGTCACCAGGTAGCAGGCCAGCGCGAGCGGCAGCAGAAGCACCGCGGTCACCGGCCCCTGCTTGAGCACGGCCGCGCTGAACCAGAACGGGATGCCGAGGCGGCGCCGTGCGAGCGCGTCGACCACCACGAGGTACACGCCGAACGCGGCGAGGAAGTAGACGCCCGACCACTTCACCGACGACGCGAAGCCGAAGGCGGCGGCCGCAGCGAGCACCCACGGCCGGTTCCAGAGCACCGGACCCCAGGCGGGCACGACCGGCGGCCGGGTGGAGCCGTCCGGCCGGTCGGGCGGGTACGTCGTCCGGGCCGCGACCGCGGCGGCGAGCCGCGTCGCGTGCCACTCCCGGTCGAGCAGCACCGCGCCGAAGCCGAGCAGGAGGAAGAGGGCGACGATCCCGTCGAGCACCGCGACCCGGCTCATCACGATCGCGTGCCCGTCGATCGCGAGCAGGAACCCGGCGATCGTGCCGAGCAGCGTCGACTTGAACAACTTCGTGGCGATCAGGGCCGTGAGCAGCACGAGCAGGATGCCGCAGACCGCGACCGAGATGCGCCAGCCGAACGAGTTGTCGGCGCCGAAGACGGCCATGCCGAGCCCGATGATCCACTTGCCCAGCGGCGGATGCACGGCGAACGACGGGCTGGTCTGGAAGATCTGGTAGGCCCCGGCATTGAACTGGGCATCGGCGTCGGCGGGCCAGGAGGCCTCGTAGCCGAGGTTCCAGGTGGTCCAGGCATCCTTCACGTAGAAGGTCTCGTCGAACACCAGGCTGTGCGGATGCGCGAGGTCGACCAGGCGCAGCACGGCTGCGAGCAGCGTCACCGCGATCGGGCCGCCCCAGCGCCAGAGCCGTTGACGGCCCGGGGTGCGGACCAGGCGCAGCCACCAGTCGTCGAGCCGCGAACCCGTGGGCCCGTCGTAGGGCGCCGGGGGTGCGGGCGACGCCGGGGCCGGGGGCTCGGTCGTCACCTCTGTGCTCACCGGGCCATGCTAACGGGTGCGACCCGGGTGGGAGACTGGGGCCATGCTCATCCTCGCGGCCACTCCCATCGGCAACCTCAAGGATGCGTCGCTGAGGCTGATCGAGATCCTCGAGCAGGCGGAGGTGGTCGCGGCCGAGGACACCCGGATGACGGCCAAGCTCCTGCGCGGCCTCGGCATCCAGAACCGGCCCCGGTTGATCCCGCTGCACGAGCACAACGAACGCGAGAAGTCGGCCTCCCTGGTCGAGCTCGCGCGGGACGGCGACCTGGTGCTGGTCAGCGACGCCGGGATGCCCACGGTCTCCGACCCGGGCTACCAGCTCGTCGTCGCCGCGGTCGCCGCGGGGGTGGGCGTGACCGTCGTGCCGGGGCCGAGCGCGGTGGTCACCGCCCTCGCGCTCTCCGGCCTCCCGACCGACCGCTTCACCTTCGAGGGGTTCCTGCCGCGCAAGCAGGGCGAGCGTCTCGCCGCCTTCCGGGCGCTCGAGCGCGAGACCCGCACGATGGTCTTCTTCGAGTCGCCGAACCGGATCGCCGACTCGCTCGCCGATCTCGCCACCGCGCTGGGCGCCGACCGCCGTGCCGTGGTGGTGCGTGAGCTGACCAAGCTCTACGAGGAGGCCAGGCGGGGCACCGCGGCCGAGCTCGCGGCGTGGGCGGCCGAGGGGGTCAAGGGCGAGATCTGCCTCGTCGTCGCCGGCGCCGCCGCCCTCGAGATCGACCTCGGCACCGGGGTCGCCCAGGTGCTCGAGCTGGTCTCGGACGGCCGCCGGCTGAAGGACGCCTCCGCCGACATCGCCGAGGCCACCGGCCTGTCCCGCCGCGACCTCTACGAGGGAGCCCTGGCGGCCCGCCGCCTCTGACCCGTCGGCTGCGGCCCCGGCCTCGTCGTCGCCGGGCGCCCTGCCAGCGGCACCGGCACCCGCCCGGCCTTTAGGATGGTCAGCATGTCCGACGGCTCCACGTTCTACGTCACCACGCCGATCTTCTATGTGAACGACGTCCCGCACATCGGGCACGCCTACACGGAGGTCGCCGCCGACGTGCTCGCGCGCTGGCACCGCCAGGCGGGCGACCCGACCTGGTTCCTCACCGGCACCGACGAGCACGGCCAGAAGATCCTGCGCACCGCGACGGCCAACGGCGTCACGCCGAAGGAGTGGGCCGACAAGCTCGTCGCCCAGGCCTGGCAGCCGCTGCTCCAGACCATCGACATCTCCAACGACGACTTCATCCGCACCACCGACGAGCGGCACGAGGTCAACGTGCAGCTCTTCCTGCAGCGGCTCTACGACGCGGGCTACATCTACACCGGCGAGTACGAGGGCTACTACTGCGTCGGCTGCGAGGAGTACAAGCAGCTCTCCGACCTGGTCGAGGGCACCGGCAAGTACGAGGGGCAGCTGGTCTGCGCCATCCACTCCCTGCCGGTCGAGCTGCTGAAGGAGCGCAACTACTTCTTCAAGATGAGCGAGTTCGCCGACCGGCTGCTCGAGCTCTACGAGACCCGGCCCGACTTCGTGCAGCCCGAGAGCGTGCGCAACGAGATCGTCTCCTTCGTGCGCCGGGGGCTCACCGACCTCTCGATCTCCCGCCAGACCTTCGACTGGGGCGTCAAGGTGCCGTGGGACGAGTCGCACGTCGTCTACGTCTGGTTCGACGCGCTGCTGAACTACGCGACCGCGGCCGGTTACGGGTCGGACGAGGAGAAGTTCGACCGGCTCTGGCCCGCCACCCACATCGTGGGCAAGGACATCGCCCGGTTCCACGCCGTCATCTGGCCCGCCATGCTGATGGCCGCCGGGCTCGAGGTGCCCCGGCGGGTCTACGGGCACGGCTGGCTGCTGGTCGGCGGCGAGAAGATGTCCAAGTCCAAGCTCACCGGCATCGCCCCCGAGCAGATCACCGACACCTTCGGGTCGGACGCGTTCCGCTACTACTTCATGCGCGCCATCAACTTCGGCCAGGACGGCTCGTTCAGCTGGGAGGACCTCGCCGCGCGGTACCAGGCCGAGCTCGCCAACGGCTTCGGCAACCTCGCCTCGCGCGTGGTCGCCATGGTCACCCGCTACTTCGACGGCGCCATCCCCGAGGCGATCGAGTCGGCGGTGACCCAGGCCGAGACGGCGATCCGCGACACCGAGCGGCGCGTGACGGCCGAGGCCGACGAGGCCATCGAACGGCTCGCCATCCACGAGGCCATCGCCCGGGTCTGGGAGCTCGTCGACGAGCTGAACGGCTACATCACGATCCAGGAGCCCTGGAAGCTGGCGAAGGACGAGGCGAACGCCGACCGGCTCGCCACCGTGCTCAGCACCGCGGTGCGCGGGCTCGGCACCCTCGCGGTGCTGCTGTCGCCCGTGGTGCCCGAGGCCGCGGCGAAGCTGTGGACGGCGATCGGCGGTCTCGGCACGGTCTCCGAGCAGCCGCTCCGCACCGCCTGGGAGTGGCGGGGCGGTGACCGGGTGCAGCCGCTGGAGGCGCTGTTCCCGCGCATCGAGCTCGAAGCCTCGGCATCGTGACCTCGTTCGAGCCCGCGCTGCCCGAGACGCCGGGGGAGCCGCCGCTGTTCCTGCGCACCCGCGAGCCCGGCGAGGCCTCCGACCGCACCGACCGGAGCTATCCGCCGCTGCCCGAGGCGCTGGTCGTGCCCGTCTACGACAACCACACGCACCTCGAGATCGCGAACGGCTCCGAGCCCGACGGCGCCGGCTCGCTCGACTACCACGAGCAGCTCGACCGCGCCTCGGCGGTCGGGGTGCGCGGCGTGGTGCAGGTCGGCACCGACCTCGAGACCTCGCGCTGGTCGGCCGAGCAGGCCGCCCGCGAACCCCGGATGCTCGCCGCCGTCGCCCTGCACCCCAACGAGGCGCCGGTGTACGCCCAGGCCGGCGGGCTGGACGACGCACTCGCCGAGATCTCCGAGCTCGCCGGCTGGCCGCGCGTGCGGGCGGTCGGGGAGACCGGCCTCGACTTCTACCGCACCACCGGCGACGAGGACAGGGCCACGCAGTACCGCTCGTTCGAGGCCCACATCGAGATCGCCAAGGAGAACGGCCTGGCGCTGCAGATCCACGACCGCGACGCGCACGCCGAGGTGATCGCGACCCTCAAGCGGGTCGGCGCGCCCGAGCGCACGGTCTTCCACTGCTTCTCCGGCGACGCCGAGCTCGCCGAGATCTGCACCGAGAACGGCTGGTACATGTCGTTCGCGGGCAACGTGACCTTCAAGAACGCGACCAACCTGCGCGAGGCCCTCTCGGTCGCGCCGCGGGCGCTCATCATGGTCGAGACGGATGCGCCCTACCTCACGCCGACGCCGTTCCGCGGGCGGCCCAACGCCCCGTACCTGATCCCGCACACCCTGCGGGCGATGGCCGCGCACCTGGGCACCGACGTCTCCATGCTCGCCGCGCAGATCTCCTCCAACACCGAGCTGGTCTACGGCAGCTGGAGCGACGAACCCGTGACGGCGTCGTGAGCGAGCCCGGTCCGGCGGAATCCTCCGTCTCGCTGCTCGGCCCGGCCGAGATCCGCGATCTGGCCGGCCTGCTCGACCTGACCCCCACGAAGAAGCTCGGTCAGAACTTCGTGATCGACGCCAACACGGTCCGCAAGATCGTACGCGTCGCAAAGGTCGAGGCCGGTGACACGGTCGTCGAGATCGGCCCGGGGCTGGGTTCGCTCACGCTCGGACTCCTGGAGGCCGGGGCCGCGGTCGTGGCGGTCGAGATCGACGGCCGGCTCGCCGCCCAGCTCCCGCTCACGGTGTCGCAGCTCGCTCCCGGGGCGCGGCTCACGGTCGTGCACGACGACGCGCTGCGCATCCTGACGCTGCCGGACGAGCCGACCCGGCTCGTGGCCAACCTGCCCTACAACGTCTCCGTGCCGGTGCTGCTGCACTTCCTCGAGCACTTCCCGTCGATCCGCTCGGGCGTGGTCATGGTGCAGGCCGAGGTCGGGCACCGGCTCGCCGCCCTGCCCGGATCGAAGGTCTACGGATCGCCGTCGGTCAAGGCGGCCTGGTACGGCTCGTGGCGCACGGCCGGGCAGGTCTCGCGGCAGGTCTTCTGGCCGGTGCCCAACGTCGACTCGGTGCTCGTCGGCTTCGAGCGCGAGGGCTCCGGGCTCGACACCGAGGAGCTCCGCCTGCGCACCTTCGAGATCGTCGACGCCGCCTTCCAGCAGCGGCGCAAGATGCTGCGCCAGTCGCTCTCGGTCGTGCTCGGCGACTCGCAGAACGCGGCACGCACCCTCGAGGCGGCGGGGCTGGCGCCGACCGAGCGCGGAGAGCAGCTCACCGTGCACGACTTCCTGGCGATCGCCAAGGCCTCGCTGGCCTGAGCCGCTGCTGCTGCCGCTGCTGCCGCTACTGCCGTGGCAGCCGCTCGGCCGCCCGATCGGCCCGTGCGGAGGGCCGCGCAGGCGTGGGCTAGGTTGGAGGCATGATCAACCGGGGTGGCACGAGGACCGTGCGTGTCAGGGCTCCCGGCAAGATCAACGTCTTCCTCAAGGTCGGCGCGGTGATGGATGACGGGTACCACGACCTGGCCACCGCCTACCAGGCCGTCTCGCTCTACGAAGACGTGTACGCCTCGCCCGCGAGCGACTTCTCGGTCGAGTTCGCCGGCCACATCGACACCTCGGGGCTCGAGACCGACGGGTCGAACCTCGCCATCCGGGCCGCACAGCTGCTCGCGCGACGCACCGGCTACCGCGAGGGCGTCCACCTCCTGATCGAGAAGAACGTGCCGATCGCCGGCGGCATGGGCGGGGGCTCGGCGGATGCCGCGGCCACCCTGCTGGCCTGCGACACCCTCTGGGGCACCGACGTGGGCCGCGAGGAGCTCCTCACGCTCGCCTCCGAGCTCGGCGCCGACGTCCCCTTCGCGTTCCTCGGCGGCACCGCCATCGGCACTGGTCGCGGCGACCAGCTGAGCCCCGCGCTCGCCAAGGGCCAGTTCCAGTGGCTGCTCGTGCTCTCAGACCAAGGGCTCAGCACACCCGAGGTCTACCGCGAGCTCGACCGGCACCGCGAACGCCACGCGCAGGACATCTTCCCGGCCCGCG
Source organism: Herbiconiux sp. 320_LB (assembly GCF_059691755.1). NCBI lineage: Bacteria > Bacillati > Actinomycetota > Actinomycetes > Micrococcales > Microbacteriaceae > Herbiconiux > Herbiconiux sp. 320_LB. The sequence goes on from NZ_JCAWAD010000004.1 coordinate 215,220, forward strand.
GCCAGCCGGCCGTCGACACCGACGTGCTGCAAGCCCTCCGCGCGGGCGACCCGCACATGCTCGCCGAGGCGCTGCACAACGACCTGCAGGCGCCCTCGCTCCACCTCCATCCCGGGCTCGCGACCGTGCTCGAGGTAGGGGAGGCCAACGGCGCCCTCGCGGGGCTCGTCTCCGGTTCCGGGCCGACGGTCGCCTTCCTCGCGGCCGACATCGACAGCGCGCTGGAGCTGCAGATCGCGCTGAGCGCGGCGCGTTACACGGTGGTGCGGGTGACCGGGCCCGTCGCGGGCGCCCGCGTCATCGCCGACTAGAGCGTCAACAGCGCCGTGATCGGCGCATCCGTGACCGCCTCGACCACCGCCCTACCGCCGAGGCCCTCGAGCTCGAGCACCACGGCGATGCCCGCCGTCACCCAGCCCGCGCGCTCGATCAGCCGCACGGTCGCCGCGAGCGTGCCGCCGGTGGCGAGCACGTCGTCGACGATCACGACCCGGCTCCCGGCCGGCAGCGTGTCGGGGTGCACCTCGAGGGTGGCGGTGCCGTACTCGAGGTCGTAGCTCTCGCCGAGCACCTCGCCCGGGAGCTTGCCGGCCTTCCGCACCGCGAGCATCCCGTGACCGGTTGCGACGGCCGCCGCCGTGCCGAGCACGAAACCGCGGGCCTCGACGCCCGCGACCACGTCGACCTCGCCGAAGGGCTCGAGCAGGGCGGCGCCGACCGCGCGGAGGCCCTCGCCGTCGGCGAAGAGGCCGGAGAGGTCGCGGAAGAGGATGCCGGGCGACGGGAAGTCGGGCGTCTCCGTCATCCCGCGGCGGATGACGGCGACGATCGGGGCGTCGGTGCCGGCTCCCGTCGGGGTCGCAGCGGGTTCGGTCGGGTTCGTCTGAGCGGCAGGCACGGCTCCCATGCTAGAGCGAGCGGGTCGCTAGTGTGTGGGCATGCGCACCGTCTTCGGCCTCATCCGCATCCTCGCGGCGGGTGTGATCATCGCCGCGATCGTCGGGCAACTGACCTACAGCATCGAGGTGGTGCCGGACACGGGCTTCTTCCTCGTCAACTTCTTCAGCTACTTCACGATCCTCTCGAACGCCCTCGCCGCGATCGCGCTGCTGATCGGCGCGGTCTACTCCTTCACGGTGCGGCGCGACCCCGCCTGGTACAACCTGTCGCTCGCGGCCGTGGTGACCTACATGGCCACCACCGGGGTCGTCTACAACCTGCTGCTGCGCGGCATCACCCTCGAGCAGGGGCGCACGCTGGCCTGGTCGAACGAGGTGCTGCACCTGATCGCCCCCGTCTACGTCGTACTGGTCTGGGTGCTGACCCCGGGCAAGTCGCCGCTGAAGTGGAACGCGATCGGCGCGATCATCGCCTTCCCGCTCGTCTGGTCGGTGTACACGATGATCCGTGGCGCGATCACGGGCTGGTACCCCTATCCGTTCCTCGACCCGGCCCAGCCCGGCGGCTACGGCGCCGTCGCGATCTACGTCGTCGCCATCGCCGGGTTCATCGGCATCGTGGCCTGGGCCGTGGTGGCGCTCAGCCGCACCCGCATCCTGCGCTTCTAGCCCGCCCATGCGCGGGAGACCCCAGCTGTACTGAGCCGCCCTCGCGCCGGGGCGCCCAGCTGCACCGGGTACCCTCGACGGGTGGCTCATCTCCTCGGCGCTGAAGCGCTGCATCTCGAATATCCGACGCGGGTCATCTTCGATTCGGTCACCGTGGGCCTCAACGAGGGCGACCGGGTCGGCATCGTGGGCCGCAACGGCGACGGCAAGTCGACCCTGCTCTCGCTCCTGGCGGGCCGCATCGAACCCGACAGCGGGCGCGTCACCCGTCGTCGCGGCATCACGCTCGGGATGCTCGACCAGGCCGACACCGTCGACTCTGCCCTCACCGTGGCACAGGCCGTCGTCGGTGACCTCGACGAGCACGTCTGGGCCGGCGACCCCAAGGTGCGCGACGTGATCGGGGGCCTCCTCGGCGACATCGACTGGAACGCCGTCATCGGCACCCTCTCCGGCGGCCAGCGCCGCCGGGTCGCGCTCGCGGCGCTGCTGGTCGGCGACTGGGACGTCATCTTCCTCGACGAGCCCACCAACCACCTCGACGTCGAGGGCATCGCCTGGCTCGCCGAGCACCTGAAGCGCCGGTGGCCGGCCAACGCGGGCGGCCTCGCGGTCGTGACGCACGACCGGTGGTTCCTCGACGAGGTCTCGAACGCGACCTGGGAGGTGCACGACCGCCTGATCGAGCCGTTCGAGGGCGGGTACGCGGCCTACATCCTGCAGCGCGTCGAGCGCGACCGGATGGCCACCACCATGGAGGCCAAGCGCCAGAACCTGATGAAGAAGGAGCTCGCGTGGCTGCGCCGCGGAGCCCCGGCGCGCACCGCGAAGCCCAAGTTCCGCATCGACGCGGCCGAGGCGCTGATCGCCGACGAGCCGCCCATCCGCGACACCGTCTCGCTCACCCAGATGGCCACCGCGCGACTCGGGAAGGACGTCGTCGACATCCTCGACGTCTCGGTCTCGTTCGGCGAGAAGCAGGTGCTGAAAGACGTCGAGTGGCGCATCGCGCCGGGGGAGCGCACCGGCATCCTGGGCGTGAACGGCGCCGGCAAGTCGACGCTGCTCGGGCTCGTCACGGGCGCGGTGCAGCCGACCTCCGGGCGGGTCAAGCAGGGCAAGACCGTCAAGATCGCGACCCTCACCCAGCAGCTCGCCGAACTCGACGACGTGCAGAACGACCGGGTCAGCGAGGTGATCGGCCGGTACCGCACCTCCTACGTCGCGGGCGGCAAGGAGCTCACGCCGGGCCAGCTGCTCGAGCGCCTGGGCTTCACCAGCGCGCAGCTGATGACCCCGGTCAAAGACCTCTCCGGCGGCCAGAAGCGCCGGTTGCAGCTGCTGCTGATCCTGCTCGACGAGCCGAACGTGCTCATCCTCGACGAACCGACCAACGACCTCGACACCGACATGCTCGCGGCGCTGGAGGATCTGCTCGACTCCTTCCCCGGCACCCTGCTCGTGGTCTCGCACGACCGGTACCTGCTCGAGCGGGTCACCGACCAGCAGTACGCCGTGCTCGACGGCCACTTCCGGCACCTGCCCGGCGGCCTCGAGCAGTACCTCACGCTGCGGAAGGGCGGGGCGGGCTCTGCGGATGCACGGGCCCGCACGAGCGGACCGGGCGGCACCGCCTCGAGCCTGCCCGCCGCCGGCGCCTCCGCATCCGGCACCTCCACGTCGGGCAGCTCCTCGTCGGGTGCGCCCGCTCTGGCCGGTGCCGAGCTGCGGGCAGCCGAGAAGGAGCGCTCATCGCTCGAGCGCAAGATCAACAAGCTCACGGGCCAGATCGACACACTGCACCACCGCATCGCCGAGTTCGACCAGAGCGATTACGTCGGTCTGGGGTCTCTCACGGCCGAGCTGCAGACGCTGCAGACGCAGATCGGCGAGCACGAGACGCGGTGGCTCGAGCTGTCGGAGCAGCTGGACGGCTGACGCGGCCCTCTAAGCCATATCGAGCGAGAGTCTGCGCAGCAGGGCCGCCAGCCGGTCCTGATCGGCGCGGCTGAGCCCCGAGAGCAGCTCGGACTCGGCGCGGACCAGGTGCGAGATGGCCCCGTCGACCCGGTCGCGACCCTCGTCCGTCATCCGCACGAGCACGCCCCGGCCGTCGTTCGGGTCGGTGCGGCGCTCGACGAGCCCGCGGCGCACCATCCCGTCGATCCGGTTGGTCATCGTGCCGCTGGAGACGTAGGTCTGCTCCAGCAGCGCCTTCGGGCTGAGCTCGTGCGGTTCGCCCGCGCGCCTCAGCGCCGCCAGCACGTCGAACTCCCACGACTCGAGGTCGACCGTGGCGAACGAGGCCCGGCGGGTGCGCTCGAGCTGCTTCGCCAGCCGGGAGACCCGGGAGAGGATCTTCAGCGGCGAGAAGTCGAGGTCGGGGTGCTCGCGCATCCAGGCATCGACGATCTCGTCCACGGTGTCCCGGGAGTCCCTGTTGTCCATCCCCCCATTATCGCCACCGGCTCGGCTCGTGTCCGTCCCCCGTCTGGCAGACTGGACTACTGCGCCGGGACGGGATCCCGGCGGTCCGCCTTGGTGTAATGGCAGCACGACAGCCTTTGGAGCTGTTAGGTCTAGGTTCGAACCCTGGAGGCGGAGCAGTCTCGGCCCGACGGCCCGCGACCGCTCCCAGAGCTAGGAGAACGCCCATGACCGACACCCGACTCGCGATCGTGGTCCTGGCCGCCGGCCAGGGCACCCGGATGAAGTCCGCCACCCCCAAGCTGCTGCACGAGATCGCGGGGCTCCCGCTGATCGGCCATGTGCTGGCCACGGCCGGGCGATTGGATGCGGCCCACACCGTGAGCGTGGTCCGTCACGAGCGCGACCGCGTCGTCGCCGTGATCGAGGACCACTTCCCGGGCAGCATCATCGTCGACCAGGACGAGGTGCCCGGCACCGGCCGCGCCGTCGAGCAGGCGGTCGCCGCGCTGCCGGCCGACTTCGACGGCGACGTGCTCGTCGTCTCCGGAGACGTGCCGCTGCTGGACGCCGACACCCTCTCCGAGCTCGTCGCCGCGCACCGGGCCGGCGGAGCCGCCGCCACGCTGCTCTCCGCGCTGCCGGAGGACTCGACCGGGTACGGCCGCATCGTGCGCACCGGCGACGGCATGCTCGACCGCATCGTCGAGCAGAAGGATGCGACCGACTCCGAGCTCGCGATCCGCGAGATCAACGCCGGCGTCTACGTCTTCGGGCTCGCCGAGCTCCGCGACCAGCTCGCGAAGGTCACCACCGAGAACGCGCAGGGGGAGAAGTACCTCACCGACGTGATCGGGTTGCTCCGACGTGCCGGCTCCGAGGTCGCCGCCGTTCCGGTCGCCGAGTCGTGGATCGTCGCCGGCGTCAACGACCGCGCCCAGTTGAGCGAGGCGGCGGCCAAGCTCAACGCCCTGATCGTCCGGGGCTGGCAGCTGAACGGCGTCACGGTGGTCGACCCCGCCACCACCTGGATCGACCTGAAGGCGAGCCTCGCCCCCGACGTCGAGATCCTCCCGGGCACGCAGATCAAGGGGGCGACGAGCATCGCCCGCGGAGCGACCGTGGGCCCGGACACCACGCTGGTCGACTGCGAGATCGGCGAGGGCGCGGTCGTCAAGCGCACCGACGCGACGCTCGCGGTGATCGGCGCCGGCGCATCCGTCGGCCCGTTCGCCTACCTGCGGCCCAACACCGTGCTCGACGCCGACGGCAAGATCGGCACCTTCGTCGAGACCAAGAACTCGCACATCGGCCCCGGGTCGAAGGTGCCGCACCTGTCGTACATCGGCGACACCGAGGTGGGGGAAGGCTCGAACGTCGGGGCCGGCACGATCACCGCGAACTACGACGGCGTGAACAAGCACCGCACGGTCGTGGGCTCGCACGTTCGCACCGGCTCGCACAACGTGTTCGTCGCCCCGGTTAGAATTGGAGACGGCGCCTACTCGGGCGCCGGAACGGTCGTCCGCAAGGATGTTCCCGCTGGTGCTCTCGCGATCAACGTGGCCCCTCAGCGGAACCTCGCCGGCTGGGTCGAGACCAACCGGCCCGGTTCTGCGGCGGCCACAGCGGCGGCGGCGCAGTCGGCCGAAGAGAGCGGAGAATAGGTGTCCGGAATCAAGGCCAGCGGAGAGAAGAGCCTCGTCGTCGTCTCAGGGCGAGCGCATCCTCGGCTGGCGGAGGACATCGCGGCCGAGCTCGGCACGACCCTCGTCGAGACCGAGGCGCGCACCTTCGCCAACGGTGAGCTGTACATCCGCTACGGCGAGAGCGTGCGAGGCAGCGACGTCTTCGTCATCCAGTCGCACACCGCGCCGATCAACGAGTGGCTCATGGAGCAGCTGATCATGGTCGACGCGCTCAAGCGCGCCTCGGCCAAGCGCATCACGGTCGTCGCACCCTTCTACCCCTATGCCCGGCAAGACAAGAAGGGCCGTGGGCGCGAGCCGATCTCGGCTCGGCTCGTCGCCGACCTGTTCAAGGCCGCCGGGGCCGACCGCATCATGTCGGTTGACCTGCACGCGGCGCAGATCCAGGGCTTCTTCGACGGCCCGGTCGACCACCTCTTCGCGATGCCGGTGCTGCTCGAGCACATGCGCAAGTCGCTGGATCCGGCGACGCTCACCGTCGTCTCGCCCGACATGGGCCGGGTGCGGGTGGCCGACGTCTGGAGCGACAAGCTCGGCGTGCCGCTCGCGATCATCCACAAGCGCCGCGATCCGCGGGTGCCGAACCAGGTCAGCGTGCACGAGATCGTCGGCGACGTCAGCGGCCGGGTCTGCCTGCTGGTCGACGACCTGATCGACACCGGCCGCACGATCGTGGCGGCCGCCGAGGCCCTCAAGGCGAACGGCGCGATCGGCGTCGTCGTCGCGGCGACCCACGCGGTCTTCTCCGACCCGGCCGTCGAGATCCTGCAGTCGCCGTTCATCGACTCGGTCGTCGTGACCGACACGCTGCCGCTGCCTCCCGAGAAGCACTGGGACAGACTGACCGTGCTGCCGATCGCCCCGCTGATCGCGCGGGCCATCAACGAGGTCTTCTCCGACGGCTCCGTCACGACCATGTTCGACGGAGACGCCTGATGGCCGCGGCGGCGCCCCTGGAGGCGTTCACCCCCGAGGCCGGTGGCATCACCATGTTCTCGACGAGCTGGTGCGGCTACTGCGCCCGGCTGAAGAACCAGCTGAAGGCCCAGGGCATCCCGTACACCGAGGTCAACATCGAAGAGGTCGAGGGCACGGCCGAGCTCGTGGCCTCGGTCAACGGCGGCAACCAGACCGTGCCGACGGTGGTCTTCCCCGACGGGTCGACCGCCACCAACCCCTCGGCCCGAGAGGTCGCCGAGCGCATTGGATAGTGCACTGAAGAGTCAGGAATCCCATGGCTGATCGCACCCCCTGGTCGCTCTCCGGTGCCCTGCGCGGCATGTTCCAGAAGCGCACGATCGACGCGGAGACCTGGGACGACCTCGAAGACGCCCTGATCAAGGCCGACTTCGGCCCGGACATCACCGAGCAGGTCGTGAGCGAGCTGCGCGCGAACGTGGCGCGCTACAACACGACCGACCCGCGCGACCTGCAGCGGATGCTGCGGGAGACCATCGAGGAACGTCTCGCCAAGTACGACCCGACCCTCAAGCTCACCGAGCGGCCGGCCGTGGTGCTCGTCGTCGGCGTGAACGGGGTCGGCAAGACGACGACGATCGGCAAGTTCGCCCGCTTCCTCAAGACCTACAACCGCTCGGTGGTCGTCGGCGCGGCCGACACCTTCCGTGCCGCCGCGGTCGAGCAGGTCGCCACCTGGGCCGAGCGCGCCGGTGCCGACGTGGTGCGCCCGCAGCACGAGGGGCAGGATCCGGCGTCGGTCGCCTTCCAGACCATCGAGCGCGCGAAGGCGAACGGCACCGAGATCGTGCTGATCGACACCGCCGGCCGGCTGCAGACCAAGGGCGGGCTGATGGACGAGCTGGGCAAGATCCGCCGCGTGATCGAGAAGCAGGCGCCGGTCGCCGAGGTGCTGCTGGTGCTCGACGCGACCACCGGGCAGAACGGGCTCGCCCAGGCCGACGCGTTCATCCAGCACGCCGGGGTCACCGGGCTCGTGATCACGAAGCTCGACGGCTCGGCGAAGGCCGGGTTCGTGCTCGCGGTGCAGGAGAAGACGGGCATCCCGATCAAGCTCGTGGGCCAGGGCGAGGGCATCAACGACCTCACCGGCTTCACGCCCCACGTCTTCGCCCAGAACCTCGTCGGCTAGCCCCCCCCGACACCCCAGCCCCCTCACACCCCACCCCCACTTCGCCGAGAAGTCACTTCTCCGTACAAATCCGGAGTTTTGGACGTAAAGGTGACTTCTCGGCGAGACGAGAGAGGGGCCTGGCCTCAGGGGTGGGCGGCGAGGAAGGTGCGCACGAGGGGCGGCACGGTGGGGTGCCGCGGGGTGTCGGCGTGGTTCGCGCCCTCGACGAGGTGCAGCTGGGCCGTCGGCAGGAGTCCGGCCACGTGGTGCGCCGCCTCGAGCCGCGGCCGGTCGCGGGTGCCCGCCACCAGCAGCACCGGCATCGGGAACGCGGCGATCGCCGCATCCGCCACCCGGGACTGCCGCTCGGTCTCGCGCATGTAGGCCGCGAGGGCCGCGCCGTCGTTGGCGAGGAACGCGGCGCGGGTCATCGGGTCGATCACGGTTCCGGATGCGCGTTCCCAGTCGGCCAGGAACGCCGGCATCCCGCCGCGCTCGAGCGCCGCGACGCTGCCCGGGAAGAAGACGCGGTCGAACACGCCGACGCCGGTGCCGGGTGCCCCGGCGATGCTCGTGAAGCTCGCCAGCCGTTCGGGCGCCTCGGCCGCGAGCGAGAAGCCGACCCGCGCCCCGAGGGAGTAGCCGAGGTAGTGCGCGCGCTCGATGCCGGCCGCGTCGAGCACCGCGAGCACGTCGCCGACGAACAGCGGCATCGCGTACGACTCGTCGCGGTGCGGCTTGTCGCTCCGGCCGTGGCCGCGGAGGTCGATCGTCACCACCGGGCGGTCGGGCGACAGCGCCTTGAGGTAGCCGAACCCGCGCCAGATCGCCTGCGAGAGGGCCGTCCCGTGCACGAGCACGACGGGCGCGGCCGAAGCGCTGGCGCTGGCGCCAGCGCCAGCGGCAGCGGCAGCGGCGGCGGCGGCGGTCACCCGGTAGGCGATGCGGCTGCCGTCGGTCGGGTTGGTCGCGAAGTCCACGACCTCCACGCTACCCGCGCGCGGGGAAGCGGGCCGCCACCTCCTCGAGCACGGATTCGGACCCGGCGTAGATGCCCTCATCCCGAGGCCAGTGGCTGATGACGTCGGTGAAGCCGAGCTCGGTCGCGCGCCCGACCATGTCGTCGAACCGGCCGACGCTCTCGAGCGAGTAGACCTCGGCCGAGTCGAGCGACAGGTACCGGTCGAGCGACGCCCGGTCGCGGCCGGCCCGGTCGAGCGACTCGTCGAGCCGCGCCGTCAGCTCCGCGAGCCCTCGCCACCACTCCTCGCCCCCGGACTCGCTCGTGCCGGTCGTCACCCAGCCGTCGGCCCGCTCGGCCACGAGCGCGAGACCCTTCGGCCCGTTCGCGGCGACGACGAGGGGCAGCCGCGGCCGTTGCGCCGGCACCCCCACCATCCGCGCCGCGTGCGCCCGGAACCACCGGCCCTCGGCCGAGATGCCCACCGACCCGGAGTCGGGCTGTTCGAACCGCAGCAGCTCGTCGAGCATCGTCACGAACTCGACGAAGCGCTCGTGCCGCTCGCGCGGCGAGAGCTCGGCCTGCCCGAGCACGAAGGCGTCGAACCCGGTGCCGCCCGAGCCCACGCCGACGAGCAGCCGGCCTCCGGCGATCTCGTCCACCGTCGCCAGCTCTTTCGCGAAGGGCACCGGATGCCGGAAGTTCGGCGACGCCACGAAGGTGCCGAGCCGGATGCGCGAGGTCACCAGCGCGGCCGCGGTGAGCGTGGGCACCGTTGCGCCCCAGGGCTGGTCGGCGAGCGACCGCCAGGAGAGGTGGTCGTAGGTCCACGCGTGATCGAAGCCGAGGGCTTCGGCCCCCTCCCACCGTCGGCGGGCCTCGGGCCAGTCGTACTGGGGCAGGATGACGATTCCGTGGCGCATGCCGTCAGTCTGGCACCGCCCTCGGACATCGGACCCGGTCCGCCGTGCGACCGGTCGTCGCTCAGCCCGCGTCCACCTCCGCACGGGCGCCCGCGCCCGCGCCGGCGCCGACGGCCGAGAACGACCCCGTGGCGGTCGTCGACCCGGCCATCCGGTCGCCCGCCCCGAAGACCAGCCGCATCCGTCGCCCCTCGACGCGCAGCCGCGCCCCGCGGAACCGCACCAGCCAGAGCACTCCGAGCGCGAAGGCCACGAACCCGGCGGCCGCGGCGACGCCGAGGCCCCAGCGCGGCCCGAAGGTGTTGGCGACGGCGCCGAGCAGCGGTGCCCCGATCGGCGTGCCGCCCATGAACACCGCCATGTACAGCGCCATCACCCGCCCGCGCATCTGCGGGTCGGTGGTGGTCTGCACGGTGCCGTTCGCGGTGGTCATCATGATCTGCCCCGCGAAGCCGATCAGCACCAGCGCCCCGGCGAACAGCCAGTACGACGGCGAGAGGGCGGCGAGCAGCGCGCTCACGCCGAAGCCCGCGCAGGCGAGGAAGACCAGTTGCACCCGCGGCTTGTCGCGGCTCGCCGAGACGAGCGCGCCGGCCACCGAGCCGATCGCCATGACCGAGGTGAGCAGGCCGAACCCCGCGGAGTCGAGGCCGAACTCCACGGTCGCCATCGTCGAGGTGAAGATCTGGTAGTTGAACCCGAAGGTGCCGACGACGAAGACGATCAGGAACACGATCATCAGGTCCGGCCGCCCGCGCACGTAACGGAACCCCTCGAGCAGCTGACCGCGCTCCCGCGGCGCCCGGGGCATCGGCACGAGCCGGGACGGGCGGATGAACTTCAGCGACACCAGCACCGCGGCGAAGGTCACGGCGTTGATGACGAACACCCAGCCCGCCCCGACCGCGACCACGAGCAGCCCGGCGACGGCCGGCCCGATGGTGCGGGCCGAGTTGAACGACGCCGAGTTCAGCGCCACCGCGTTGCTGACGTTGCGCCCCGAGACCAGCTCGGAGACGAAGGTCTGGCGCACCGGCGCGTCGATCGCCGAGGCGATGCCCAGCAGCAGCGCGAACACGTACACGATCCACAGCTGCGCGACCCCGGAGAGCACGATCACGCCGAGCCCGAGCCCCAGCACCGCCATCGCGAGCTGGGTGATCATCAGGGTGTGCCGCCGGTCGAACCGGTCGGCGATGAGTCCGGACAGCGGCACGAGCAGCAGCTGCGGCCCGAGCTGCAGGGCCGTCGTGATGCCGAGCGCGACGGCGTCGTGGTCGCTGAGCTCGGTCAGCACGATCCAGTCCTGGGCCGTGCGCTGCATCCAGGTGCCGACGTTCGACACGAGGGCCCCGGCGAACCAGATGCGGTAGTCGATGCTCGCGAGCGAGCGGAACATCGCGCTCACTCGGCCACCATCCGGCGCATGATCGCGGCGGCCGAGGCCAGCGCATCCCGATCGGCGGGGGAGAGAGCGCCCAGGCGCCGCTCGAGCCACTGATCCCGCCGGCGCCGCGTGGCGAGCACGACGTCGCGGCCGGCCTCGGTGGCCTCGACGAGCACCATCCGCCGGTCGGCGTCGCTCGGCGACCGCACCACGTACCCGGCCTCCTGCAGCGCGTTCAGCGTGCGGTTCATCGACGGCGGCGAGACGTGCTCGTACGCGCTCAGTTCGCCCGGGGTCGTCGCGCCGGTGCGCACCAGATAGGCCAGCACGGCGCTCTGGCCCGGGCTCAACTCGTCGTCGGCCCGCTCCTGACGGATGCGCCGCGCCAGGTGGAGGGTCGCCATGCGCAGGTCGGAACTGAGCTCCGAGGCTTCCCGGGTCTGCATCGCGTCGATCGTCATGTATTTATCATACGCTAATTACCTTGGCTAACGACCTGGGCGACGTTCGCTCACAGCCCGCTCCGGCACGCCTCAGGACCGGTTAAACTGGCTGCACGATGGCTACTTTTGGAACACTCTCGGACAGGCTCGCCGAAACCTTCAAGAACCTCCGCACGAAGGGCAAGCTGAGCCCTGCGGATGTGGACAGCACGGTCCGCGAGATCCGTCGCGCCCTGCTCGACGCCGACGTCGCGCTCGACGTGGTGAAGGAGTTCACCGGGAAGGTCCGTGAGCGCGCCCTCAGCGACGAGGTCAACCGCGCTCTGAACCCGGCCCAGCAGGTCGTGCAGATCGTCAACGAGGAGCTGGTGCAGATCCTCGGCGGCCAGCAGCGCCGGCTCGAGTTCGCGAAGCGCCCGCCGACCGTCATCATGCTCGCGGGCCTCCAGGGTGCCGGTAAGACGACCCTCGCCGGCAAGCTCGCGAAGTGGCTGGCGAAGGAGAACCACACCCCGATCCTCGTCGCGGCCGACCTCCAGCGCCCCAACGCGGTCAACCAGCTGCAGGTCGTCGGCGGTCAGGCGGGCGTGCCCGTCTTCGCCCCCGAGCCCGGCAACGGCGTCGGCAACCCGGTGCGCGTGGCGAAGGACTCGATCAAGTTCGCGATCGACAAGCAGTACGACACGGTCATCATCGACACGGCCGGCCGCCTGGGCGTCGACGCCGACATGATGAAGCAGGCCGCCGACATCCGCAAGGCGACGAACCCCGACGAGGTGCTCTTCGTCATCGACGCCATGATCGGTCAGGATGCGGTGGCCACCGCCCGCGCGTTCCAGGAGGGCGTCGACTTCACCGGCGTCGTCCTCACCAAGCTCGACGGCGACGCCCGAGGCGGTGCGGCGCTCTCGGTCGCCTCGGTCACCGGCCGCCCGATCATCTTCGCCTCGACGGGTGAGACGCTGGATGACTTCGAGCCCTTCCACCCCGACCGGATGGCCAGCCGCATCCTCGATCTCGGTGACATCCTCACCCTGATCGAGCAGGCGCAGTCGGCCTTCGACGAAGACGAGGCGCGCAAGGTCGCCGAGAAGTTCGCGACCGACTCCTTCACCCTCGACGACTTCCTGAAGCAGATGCAGCAGCTGCGCAACGTCGGGTCGATCAAGAAGATGATGGGCATGCTCCCCGGCGCCGGCGGTCTCAAGCAGCAGCTCGAGAACTTCGACGAGAAGGAGATCGTGCGCACCGAGGCGATCATCCAGTCGATGACCAAGGCCGAGCGCACGAACCCGAAGCTCCTCAACGGCTCGCGGCGCCTGCGCATCGCGAAGGGTTCCGGCATGACCGTGACCGATGTGAACCAGCTCGTGCAGCGCTTCGAGCAGGCCTCGAAGATGATGAAGACCGTGGCCAAGGGCGGCGTGCCGAACGTGCCGGGCATGGGCCCGATCCCCGGCGCCGGCTTCGGCGGCGGTCGCGGCAAGCAGCAGGCCAAGAAGAAGAGCGGATCGCGCTCGGGGAACCCCGCCAAGCGGGCGGCGGAGAACGCGGCCCTCGCGTCCGGCGAGAAGACGGCGGCTGCGGCCGGGTCCTCCGGCGGCGCGGGCTTCGGTCTCGGCTCGAAGGCGGCGAACGGCACCCCGAACCCCAGCCCGGAGGAGCTCGAGGCGCTTCAGCGCTTCTTGCGCTGATCTGAGGTTAGGGTAGCCTTCCCTATGTGACCTCCACCGCGCAGACCTTGGCTCACCCGTTCCGGCTCTTCGAGGTGTCCCTCGTCGGGCGCACCCCGCTAAGCGACAACTTCGTGCGCTTCACCTTCGCCGGCGCCGACCTCGACCGCTTCGCCGACAACGGCTACGACCAGCGGATCAAGCTGATCTTCCCCGTCGCCGGCGACGGCTTCGACGTGAGCCGCGACGCCGGGTCGTCGGCGCTGATGGCGTCGCAGGAGGACTGGTACGCCGCCTGGCGCGACCTGCCGGACGAGGCCCGCCCGCCCATCCGCACCTACACGATCCGGGCGGTGCGCCCCGAGCTCGGCGAGATCGACGTCGACATCGTGCTGCACGGCCTCGTCGGCGTCGCCTCGACCTGGGCCTCGACCGCGCCGCTCGGCGCATCCCTTATCGTCTGCGGCCCGAACGCCGACCACGACGGCGTGCACGGCGGCATCGACTTCCACCTCCCGCCGCGCACCGGCTGCGTGCTCGTCGCCGGCGACGAGACCGCGGTGCCGGCCATCGCCAACATCCTCGAGAAGCTGCCCGCGGATGCACGGGGCTGCGCGCTCGTCGAGGTCCCGGATGCGGGCGACCGCGCCGCCCTCCCGGCCCACCCCGGGATCGACGTCGTCGTCGTGGGTCGCGGCGACCGGCCGCGTGGAGAGGCGCTCGTGGCCCTGGTGCAGGAGCACGCCGGCCGCCTGCTGGACGAGGTCGCCGCCCCGGGCGGGCGGTCGGCCTCCCCGGACGGGCAGCCCGGTCAGGCGGCGTCGCTCGCCGACGTGGACGTCGACCACGACCTGCTGTGGGAGGTGCCGGAGGAGGATCCCACCGCCCCCGCGACCCCGCTCTACGCCTGGCTCGCGGGCGAGGCGGCGGTCATCAAGACCCTCCGCCGCCACCTCGTCGCCGAGCGCGGCATCGACCGCCGCAGCGTCGCCTTCATGGGCTACTGGCGGCACGGCAAGTCCGAAGGGAACTGACCCCGGACGTTCATTCCGGCGGCCCGGGGGAGTGCTTATGCTGACAGCATGACGACTCCTCCCCGGCCCGTGCGCATCGGCGTGCAGATCGCTCCCCAGCACTCCTCGTACGCGACCATCCGCGACACCCTCGCCGAGCTCGAAGACCTGGGCGTGGACATCGCGTTCAACTGGGACCACTTCTACCCGCTCTCCGGCGACCCGGACGGCACGCACTTCGAGGGCTGGACGATGCTGGCCGCGTGGGCGGAGCAGACCACCCGCATCCAGTTCGGGCCGCTCGTCACCTGCAACAGCTACCGCAACCCCGACCTGCTCGCCGACATGGCCCGCACGGTCGACCACATCAGCGCCAAGGACGGCGTGGGCCGACTCGTCTTCGGCATCGGCTCGGGCTGGTTCGAGCGCGACTACGACGAGTACGGCTACGAGTTCGGCACCGCCGGCCAGCGGCTCGACGCGCTCTCGGAGGCGCTGCCGCGGATCGAGGCGCGCTGGGCGAAGCTGAACCCGGCGCCCACCCGCGACATCCCGGTGCTGATCGGTGGCGGCGGCGAGAAGAAGACGCTGCGGATCGTGGCGCAGCACGCCGACATCTGGCACTCCTTCTCGGACACCGAGACGCTCGAGCGCAAGCTCGGCATCCTGCGGGAGTGGTGCGAGAAGGTCGGTCGCGACTTCTCGGAGATCGAGATCTCGACCGCCATCCGCAGCACCGACGAGAGCGCGGCCGCCGACCTAAACCGCCAGCTGGAGCTCGGTGCCACCCTCTTCACCCTCGGCGTCACCGGCCCCGACATCGACATGCAGGCCGTCCGCGACCTGGTGACCTGGCGCGAAAGCGTGAGCAGCTAACTCAGCCCGTGCCTCAGCTCCCTCGTGAGCGAGGCCACGACCGCCCGCAGGCTGCCGCCGTTCTCCTCCGCGACGCGGAGCTGGCGCTGGTAGCTGGCGCCGTGGTCGAGGATCAGGTTGACCTGGTCGAGCTCGGCCGCGCAGCCCAGCCGCTCGGCGACCGGCGCGAGGCGCACGAGTTCGCCGCGCACCGCATCCGTCACCAGCTGCTCGTCGCCGGCGGAGTTCAGGATGATCTCGGCATCCATGCCGTACCGGGCCGCGCGCCACTTGTTCTCGCGCACGTACCAGGGCTGCATGGTCGGCAGGTCTTCGCCGTCGTCGAGCCGCTGGGACATGTCGTCGACCAGGCACTGGATGAGGGCGGCGACGGCCCCGATCTCCTCCGGGCTCGACAGCCCGTCGCAGGCCCGCATCTCGACCGTGCCCCACTGCGGGCTGGGGCGGATGTCCCACCGCACCTCGGTGTGGTCGCTGATCACCCCCGTGCGGATGAGGTCGTCGACGTACTCCTCGTAGTTCGCCCAGCTGCCGAAGAGATAGGGCAGCCCCGCCGTCGGCAGCTGCTGGAACATCAGCGCCCGGTTGCTGGCGTACCCCGTGTTCACGCCGCCCCAGAACGGGCTCGACGCACTGAGCGCCTGCAGGTGCGGGTAGTAGTTGAGCAGGGAGTTGACGATCGGCAGGGCCTTCTCGCTGTCGTCGATGCCCACGTGCACGTGGATGCCCCAGATCATCATGTTGCGGCCCCACCACTGGGTGCGGTCGATGAGCTTGTGGTAGCGCTCCTTGTCGGTGACCGTCTGGTCGAACCACTGCCCGAAGGGGTGCGACCCGGCGCACATCAGCTCGACGTCGAGCGGATCGGTGATCGCCCTGACCTCGGCGAGCTGGGCCTGCAGGTCGTCGACCGCATCCTTCACCCGGTGGTGCACCTTCGAGACCAGCTCGACCGTGTTGAGCAGCAGCTCGCCGGTGATCTGCGGATGCTCGGAGCCGTCAGGACCCCGCAGCGACTCCAGCACCTCGGCGGCGACGGAGACGAGATCGCCCGAGCTCTGCTCGACGAGGGCGACCTCCCACTCGATCCCGAGAGTGGACCGCTCGGACGGAGCGAAGCTGATCTGCATGGACGACCTCTCGAGAATTACCGCTTTGCCAGCAATATCTGTCAGAATAGCCAGTCGAGTCCGCCCTCGCCCGACCCTCTAATCAGGCGTCGCGGATTCTCTTAGAGCTTTTGCCGAGTGTGCCCCCACGCTCACGGCTGTCAGTTCGCCCACCTCGAAGATCACACAGGAGAATTGTGGCTGTCAAAATCCGTCTGAAGCGCCTCGGCAAGATCCGGGCGCCCTACTACCGCATCGTCGTCGCCGACTCGCGCACCAAGCGCGACGGTCGCGTGATCGAGGAGATCGGTCTGTACCACCCGACCGAGGAGCCCTCGGTCATCAAGGTCGACTCCGACCGCGCCCAGTACTGGCTGTCCGTCGGCGCGCAGCCGACCGAGCAGGTCACCGCGCTGCTGAAGCTCACCGGCGACTGGGGCAAGTTCAAGGGCGACGCGGATGCCGTGTCGACCGTCCGCGTCAGGGGCGAGAAGGAAGCCTTCGTCGCCGACGAGAAGAAGAAGCCGGTCCTCAAGCCCAAGGCCGAGAAGCCCGCCGTCGTCGAGGCCGAGGCCGCTGCTGACGCCGAGGCCGCTGCCGAGACCGACGCCGAGGCCAACGAGGTCGCGGTCGAGGCTGCCGAAGACGCTGCGGACAAGGCCTGACCTTGCTCGCTCCCGCTCTCGAGCACCTCGTCAAGGGGATCGTCGACAACCCCGGCGAGGTGCACGTCGTCACGAAGAGCTCGCCGCGAGGTGAGGTCCTCGAGGTGCGTGTGCACCCGGACGACCTGGGTCGCGTGATCGGCCGGTCGGGGCGCACCGCGAAGGCGTTGCGCACCCTCGTCACCGCGCTCGCCGATGGCAAGCGCGTTCGCGTGGACGTGGTGGACACCGATTACTGAGAACAACAGCACCCAGTTGCGGGTCGGCCGGCTCACGAAGGCCCACGGGCTCAAGGGCGCGATCAAGCTGGAGATGTTCACCGACGACCCGGAACGACGTTTCGTTCCGGGCGCGGTGTTCACCCTCCAGGTGCCGACGTCCTCGCCCTGGCACGGCAAGACCCTCGAACTGACCGAGCTGCGCTGGTACAACGGGCATCCGGTCGGTTTCTTCAAGGGCGTCTCCGACCGCACGGCGGCGGAGGGCCTGGTCAAGGCGATCCTCTGGATCGACCTCGACGAGGCCGAGGCCTCCGACGAGGAGGACGCGTGGTACGACCACCAGCTGGTCGGGCTCCGCGTCGTGCGCGACGGTGAGCAGGTCGGCACCGTGCGGCTCGTCGAGCACCTGCCGGCGCAAGACCTGCTGATCGTCAAGACGCCCTCGGGCGAGGTCATGGTGCCGTTCGTCAAGGCGATCGTGCCCTCGGTCGACCTCGAGGCGGGTGTGGTCACGGTCACGCCGCCCGCGGGGCTGTTCGAGGAGCTGCCGGAGGATCCGGCGGACTCAGCTGATTCTGCCCCGGCGGCCGACGCGGCCGATTCGGCTGACGCGGCCGATTCGGCTGACGCGGTCGACGCGGCTGACGCGGTCGACGGGGCTGCTGCTCCGGATGCCGAGGCTTCCGAGCGCGACGCCGAGTAACGACCCCCACGATCGAGGACCGATGCCCACCACGGGCATCGGTCCTCGTCGTTTCTCCGGGCACCCGGCGGCCCGCCGTTAGGCTTTGGGGATGCGCATCGACGTCGTCACGATCTTCCCCGAGTTCTTCGACGTGCTCGACATCTCGCTGCTGGGTCGGGCGCGGCAGACCGGGATCCTCGACGTGCGCGCCCACAACCTGCGCGACTTCACGCACGACCGGCATCGAACGGTCGACGACACCCCGTACGGCGGCGGAGCGGGCATGGTGATGAAGCCCGAGCCGTGGGGGGAGGCGCTCGACGCCGTGCTGGGGGAGGGCGAGCCCGGCGCATCCGCCCCCGTCGTCATCTTCCCCTCGCCCGCCGGAACCGTCTTCACGCAGAAGATGGCGCGCGAGCTCGCCGGTCGCGAGCACCTGGTGTTCGGATGCGGTCGGTACGAGGGCATCGACCAGCGCGTCTTCGAGCACGCGGCCGAGCGCGCCGAGGTGCGCCTGGTCAGCCTCGGCGACTACGTGCTGAACGGCGGCGAGGTCGCCGTCATGGCGATGATCGAGGCGATCGGCCGGTTGATCCCGGGCGTCGTCGGCAACCCGGAGAGCCTGGTCGAGGAGTCGCACGAGGACGGGCTGCTGGAGTACCCGAGCTACACCAAGCCCGCGACCTGGCGCGGACTCGAGGTGCCGCCGATCCTGTTGAGCGGCAACCACGGCGCGATCGAGCGCTGGCGGCACGAGCAGCAGGTGGAGCGCACGCGGCGCGTGCGGCCGGATCTGCTGCCGCCCGAGTGAGCGGGCGATAGCAGCGGCATCGGCCGACGGCGACAGCGCCGGCGTCCCGCGAGGGGGCCGCGTCAGCCGCGCGCGGTGAGGACGAGCGGCCCGTCCGCGGTGATGGCGACCGTGTGCTCCATGTGGGCGCCGATCGAGCCGTCGGCCGAGCGCAGGGTCCAGCCGTCCTTGTCGGTGTAGATCTTGTCGGTCGTCTCGAGGAACCACGGCTCGATCGCGATGACGAGTCCCTCGCGGAGCGGCAGCCCCCGCCCGGCGCGCCCCTGGTTGGGCACGTGCGGGTCGCCGTGCATGGTGCGGCCGACGCCGTGGCCGCCGAAGTCGGTGTTGACGCCGTAGCCCGCCTCCGTGGCCACGGCCCCGATGGCCGCCGAGATGTCGCCGAGCCGGTTGCCGGGGCGTGCGGCGTCGATGCCGGCCGCGAGCGCCGCGGTGGTGACCTCGATCAACCGGGTGTCCTCGCTCGACCGGGGCGTGCCGACGACGACGGTCAGCGCCGAGTCGGCGACCCAGCCGTCGACCGAGGCGGCGAAGTCCAGGCTCAGCACGTCGCCGTCGCGCAGGGCGTAGTCGAAGGGCAAGCCGTGCAGCACGGCGTCGTTGACGCTCGTGCAGAGCACCTTGCCGAACGGCGAGGCGCCGAACGAAGGGTGGTAGTCGATGTAGCAGGACTCGGCGCCGCGGGCCCTGATCATGTCGTGGGCGATGCGGTCGAGCTTCAGCAGGTTCACGCCGACGGCGGTGCGCGCCGCGAGCTCGGTCAGGACCTCGGCGACGAACGCACCGGCCGGTCGCATCTGCTCGATCTCGGCGGGGGTCTTCAGTTCGATCATGGCGAGTCCTTCCAGGGATGCGCGGGGCCGGGGATGCGCGGGCCGGGCGTGCGCGGGCGGTCTGTGAGGACCGGAGCCCATGTAGACCCTACCCACCCGGATCACAGCGAACATCCGGAGTAGCTGCATACTCTGGGATCGTGATCATCCGTCGGGCCTTCTTCTACTGGCAGTTCCCCGCTGCGGTGATCCTCCCCGCGTGGATCCTGGTCGGCTGGGGCGTCTTCGCCGCGACCGGCTGGCAGATCATCGGTCTGATCGTCGGGGTCATGATGCTCACGCTCGGGATGCTCGCCACCGCGGGCCTCATCTTCGCGCGGAAGGACGTGCGGGCCGAGCGCGCGGTGTCGTGGCTGGATGTGGCGCTGCTGACGGTGCTGCACGGCCTGATCATCGCGGTCGGCTTCTTCACCCCCGCGACGGCGCTGCTCAGCACGCTGGTCGTGGTGGGGCTGATCGCCCTGTTCTGGTCGGGTGTCGTGCAGCTGATCGTCGAGACCCGCCGCCGGGTGCGGGCCGTCGTGGCCGACTTCGAGGCGCAGGCCGCCCGGGTCACCGGTGCACCGCGGCCGCCTCGGATCGACGGCGAGTACATCGTCATCCAGAGCTCCGAGGGCACGATCCCGCCTCGGATCTGAGCCCCGGGCGACCGCGTTCGGCTGGGTGTCGCGGGCCCATCCCGCTGCTTTGCGCCGCATCCGGGATCTATGGCACAATTGATCCTTGTGCCGCGGCCCGACTCTGCCACAGGGGAGTCAGCATTCATCGGGCACATCCTCTTTTGACATCGAAGCCGTAGTCGACCTGTGGCGGGTACAGATTGCGAACAACACCATGCACATCCTCGACTCAGTCGATGCGAGCTCGCTCAAGAGCGACATCCCCGACTTCCGCGCCGGCGACACCGTCAAGGTGCACGTGAACATCGTCGAAGGCACGCGCTCGCGTATCCAGGTCTTCCAGGGCGTCGTCATCGCCCGCAAGAACGAGGGCGTCCGCGAGACCTTCACGGTCCGCAAGGTCAGCTTCCAGGTGGGCGTCGAGCGCACCTTCCCGGTGCACTCCCCGGTGATCGACCACATCGAGGTCGTCACCCGCGGTGACGTGCGTCGCGCGAAGCTCTACTACCTCCGCAACCTCCGCGGCAAGAAGGCGAAGATCAAGGAGAAGCGCGACGCGTAGTCTTCGAATTCGCCCCAAGCGGCCCTGCCGCTGAGAGTCATCCTGAGCTCCCGACCACTACAGTGGACCGGGAGCTCAGGCGGTTAAATGACAGAAACATCCGTGCCGGCGCACGAGAGCAGCGAAGACAGTCCGAACGATCGACGGTCGAAGAGGTCGCGAAGTGCGTGGCTGTTCGCCCGCGACCTTCTGATCATCTTCGTGATCGCGCTCCTGGCGTCGGTCTTGATCAAGACCTTCCTGGTGCGCTCGTTCTACATCCCCTCGGGGTCGATGCAGAACACGTTGCAGATCAACGACCGCATCCTGGTCAACCAGCTCGTGCCGGGCGTCGTGCCCCTCGAGCGGGGCGACGTGGTCGTCTTCAAGGATCCGGGGGGCTGGCTGATGCCGACCGTCCAGCAGCCGAAGAGTCCGGTCACCGCGGCGCTCGACTGGGTGCTGCAGGGCGTGGGGCTCGCGCCCGACGACGCCGACGACCACCTGATCAAGCGCGTCATCGGTCTGCCGGGCGATCACGTCGAGTGCTGCAACGCGCTCGGCCAGATGTCGGTGAACGGCGTGCCCCTCGACGAGTCGGCCTACACGAAGCTGCCGGACGGCGTCTCCTCGGTGTCGCAGAACCCGTTCGACGTGACGGTGCCGGCCGACTCGCTCTGGGTGATGGGTGACAACCGTTACAACTCGAAAGACTCGCGGTTCAACCAGGACCAGCCGGGCAAGGGCTTCGTGCCGATCGGCAATGTCGTGGGCCGCGCCGTGGTCGTGACCTGGCCGCTGGACCACTGGGCCTGGCTCGACAACTACGGGAGCGTGTTCAGCGGGATCCCGGATCCGACGTCCACTCCGGCCGCGTCGGGCATCGCGCCTGTCGTGCCCGAGGGGCCGTCCGCCGGTGCGGCGGTCGCCGAGAGCGTGTTCGACCCGCGGTCGGGGCTGACGGCGCTGGCGGATGCGTCGGGGGCGGGGGCGGCGCTGGCGGATGCTTCGCTTACTGATGCTGGCCTGACCGGTTCGGCGTCGCTCGGCTTCGAGACGGGTGCCGGAGCGCTCCGGTGACTCCCGTCGCCGACCCCACCCTGCGGCTCGAGCGCTCGCTCGTGGCCGAGCGTGGCGGCCTGATCATCGGCTGCGACGAGGTCGGCCGGGGTGCCTTGGCGGGCCCGGTCGCCGTCGGCGTCTGCGTGGTCGAGGTCAAGCGGTCGACGCGCGTGCCGGTCGGGTTGCGCGACTCGAAGATGCTCTCCGAGGCCCGGCGCGAGCAGCTGGCCCCCGTGGCGATGTCCTGGGGCGTCGCGCACGCGGTGGGCTACGCCTCGGCGGCCGAGATCGACGAGATCGGCATCACCGCCTGCCTGGGCCTCGCCGGCTGGCGCGCCCTGATGGAGCTCGCGGCGGGCGGCATCGACGTCCCGGCGGCGACCGTGGTGCTCGACGGCCACTTCGACTGGCTGACCCGCACCTTCGACTCCTCGGTCGCGACCATGCTGTCGCTCGACCCCGCCGCGGCCGTGGGCATCGCGGCACCGCCTGTGGTGCGCACGCGGATCAAGGCCGACCGCGACTGCGCGTCGGTGGCCGCCGCATCCGTCATCTCGAAGGTCGCCCGCGACCGGATGATGATCGAGCACCACGACGACCACCCCGCCTACGGCTGGGCGCGCAACAAGGGCTACGGCAGCGAGGAGCACCGCGACGCGATCCTCTCGCTCGGCGCGACCGGGCTGCACCGGCACACCTGGCTGTCGGGCATCCTGGCGGGGGAGACGGCCGTGGCGCTGGACGGGTTCGAGGGGCTGGACGAGCCGGATCCGGTGGAGTCTTTCGCGCTGACGCAGGCTTCGGGGGCGGGGTCGGATGCCGCATCCGCTGCCCGTCGCATCGACGACGGCTCTGCGGCCTAGACTGGTTGCACGATGGACGAAGACGAATTCGAGGACTACGACCGCGAGGTCGAGCTGGCCCTCTACCGCGAGTACCGGGACGTGGTCTCGCAGTTCAAGTACGTGATCGAGACCGAGCGCCGGTTCTACCTGGCGAACGAGGTCGAGCTGGCCCGGCGCGACACCGAGCACGACTTCTACTTCGAGCTCACGATGAACGACGTGTGGGTGTGGGACGTGTACCGTTCCGACCGCTTTGTGAAGTCGGTGCGGGTGCTGACCTTCAAAGACGTGAACGTCGAGGAGCTCTCGAGCAAGGACTTCGAGCTGCCCAAGGAGCTCGCGCTCGACGAGTAGTTCGCTCGTCGACTAGCCCGTCCTCCACACCCTGGCGGACCGAGGCCGTTCTCCACAGATCTGTTTTCGTGGTCCCTCCGCATCCGCCCTCCCGGCAGCCTGGTCGCGGAGGTACTGATGAGACCGAAAGACGAACTGGGCCGGCGCGGCGAGGCCCTCGCCGCCGAGCACCTGATCGAGGCGGGCCTGACGCTCGTCGAGCGCAACTGGCGCTGTCCGGCGGGCGAGATCGACATCGTGGCCGTCGACGGCGGCACCCTGGTGCTCGTCGAGGTGAAGACGCGCACGAGCCTCGCCTACGGGCATCCCTTCGAGGCGATCACCCCGGCCAAGCTGCGGCGGTTGCACCTGCTCGCGGGGTCGTGGTTCGACGTCAGGGAGGCCGGCCGGCGACGGTCGTTCCGCATCGACGTGGTGGGGATCGTCTGGCCCACGCTCGGTGAGCCGGCGGTGCAGCACCTGCGCGGGGTGTCGTGATGGGTGTCGTGATGAGCCCGGTGCGCTCGTGGTAGCGCGCACCCTGTCCGTCGCGCTGCTCGGCATGAGCGGTGCGGTCGTCGAGGTCGAGGCCCACATCGCCGATGCGATCCCCGGCTTCCAGCTGATCGGGTTGCCGGATGCGGCGCTCTCCGACGCCAAAGACCGCGTGCGGGCGGCCGCCGCCAACGACGGCTGCCCGTTGCCCGCCAAGAAGATCGTGGTTAACCTGTCGCCGGCGGCGCTGCCGAAGCAGGGCTCCACTTACGACCTGGCGATCGCGGTGGCGGTGCTCGCGGCCGACGGCCTGGTTTCCCCCGACGCGATCGCCTCGGTCGTGCACCTCGGCGAGCTGAGCCTCGACGGCCGGGTTCGCCCGATGCAGGGCGTGCTCCCGGCGATCGTGGCGGCACGGGCGGCGGGGTACTCCCGGTTCGTCGTGCCGCGGGGCAACGAGGCCGAGGCGCGGTTGGTGCCGGATGTGCAGATCACGACGGTCGCGTCGCTCCGGGATGCGCTCATCCGTCACGGAGCCGAGCTCGATCCGGTGCTGGTCGAGCCGATCACCCTGCCGGTGCCGGAGGCGATCCCGGTCGAGTCCGGAGACCTGGCCGACGTCGTCGGCAATCCGGATGCGGTGGAGGCCCTCGTCGTCGCCGCGGCCGGCGGTCATCACCTCCTGATGCTCGGCCCGCCCGGCGCGGGCAAGACGATGCTCGCGCACCGCCTCCCGGCCCTGTTGCCGGATCTCGATCCGGAGCAGTCTCTCGTCGTCACGTCCTTGTCCTCGCTGGCGGGGCGCCCGCTGACGGGGCTGATCACGAGGCCGCCGCTGGAGAGCCCCCACCACACTTCGTCGGCGGCCGCGCTGGTCGGTGGTGGTTCGCGCGTGATCCGTCCCGGGGCGGCCGCCCGTGCGGCGCACGGCGTGCTGTTCCTCGACGAGGCTCCCGAGTTCCCGACCTCCGTGCTCGACTCCCTGCGGCAGCCGCTCGAGTCCGGCACCATCACGATTCACCGTGCGAACGCGGTGGCCCACTTCCCGGGCCGATTCCAGCTGGTGCTGGCCGCCAACCCGTGTCCCTGCGGGCAGTACGGCACGTCCGACATCCCGTGCACCTGCACCCCGATCGGCCGCCGGCGCTATCTGGCCCGCTTGTCGGGGCCGCTGCTCGACCGGGTCGACCTCCAGCTGCGGGTGAACCGGGTCACGTCGTCGGCGGTCAGGATGCGGGCCGAGGGGTCGGCCCACACGACCACCGCCATCGCGCGCTCGCGGGTGGTGGCGGCCCGAGCGGTGGCGCGGGAGCGACTCGCGGGAACCGGGTGGAAGACGAACGCGGAGGTCCCCGGCGCCTGGTTCCGGGCGCCGTCCCGTCGCCTCTCGCCCGAGGTGACCGCGCCGATCGACCGGGCGCTCGAGCGCGGAACCCTGACCATGCGCGGCTACGACCGCGTCCTCCGAGTCGCCTGGACCCTCGCCGACCTCGAGGCGGCCCCCACCCCCTCGGCCGAGCACCTCGGCTGGGCCCTCTACCTCCGAAAGTCCGTGGCCGCATGACCCTCTTCTACCCGCTCGACGCCGCCCTAGTCTGCCCAGCGAGCCAGCGCGCTCAGGCCTCCGCCTTCGGGCAGTGGGTCGCCATGAGCCTCACCGCCGCCACTCCCATCCCCCCGGCCGATCACACCGGTGCGACTCCGGTCTTTCCGAAGTCGGTGGCAGCGTGACTCTTCTCTACCAACTGGACGCCGCCCTCGTCCGCACCCTCGTCTCCGCGGTTGCCGCATATTCCGCGACGGGGGACGCCAAGCGTGAGCCGGCCGGAGCAATTTCGGGGCCACCGGTCGGGGAAGTTGCGTCCGCTGACCCGGCGTCCAGCCAAACCGGCGCAGACGGCCCGGCCGTGGACGGCAGCATCCGCTCTCCGGGTGATAGGCGCTCGGTCATCGACGGCGATACGAGCGTTATGGTCGGCGGCCCTATCGACGAGTCGGGGCTTCGCGCGCAGGCTGAGCCGGGTGGTGGGGTGCCCGAGCTCGACGATCGGAGGGTGGCGGAGTTGTTCGCGGCGGCGGGGTGGTCGACCATTGCGGAGCCCGGCGACGCGATCGCGGGGCTGGTCGTGCTGGCGATGGGAGCCGATCGCGCGCTGACCATGTTGATCGAGCGGCGAACCGCGGGGGAGTGGCTGGTCGCGATGCCGGAGGCGGTGGGCGAGGTCGTGCCCGAGGCCGACCTGCAGGCCGCCATCGAGCGGTGGACTCCTCGGCTCGCCTCCCGCCTGGTGGTGGCCGCGCTGCGGGCCGCCGGGAAGGTCGGGGCGACGCTGCTGGTGCCGGGCGACGCGTGCTGGCCCAGCGGGTTCGAAGCGCTCGGCGTGCACGCGCCGCTCGCACTTTGGGTGCGGGGTGATCCGTCCGCTCTCGAACCGCCCGGCGGAGCCATAGCGATCGTCGGCTCCCGCGATGCGACCAACTACGGCGAGCACATGGCGATGGACCTCGCCTCGGGCCTGTCCGACCGCGGCTTCACGGTCGTCTCCGGTGCGGCGTACGGGATCGACGGGATGGCGCACCGGGCGACCCTCGCCAGCCGGGGCACGACCGTCGCCTACCTGGCAGGCGGTGTCGATCGTCTCTACCCGACCGCGCACCACGACCTGCTCCTGCGGGTGGCCCACACGGGTGCGATCGCCTCGGAACTCCCGTGCGGTGCCGCGCCCACCCGCTGGCGGTTCCTGCAGCGCAACCGACTGATCGCAGCCGCGAGTCAGGCCACCGTCGTGGTCGAGGCCGGCCACCGCTCGGGTTCGCTGAACACGGCGGGCCACGCGGCGTCGATGGGGCGCCCCCTCGGCGCGGTGCCGGGCCCGGTCACGAGTGCGAGTTCGGCCGGCTGCCACCGTCTCCTCCGCGAGTACGACGCCGTCTGCATCACCTCGGCGGCCGACATCGTCGAACTCGTCCTCGGGCCACCAGATTCTCACGCTCAGGTGAAGTCGCCTGGAGTGGCGCCGACGCCGACGCCGACGCCGCTGACACCGACACCGCCGACACCGGCACCGACACCGCCGACACCGCCGACGCGGCCGACGCGGACGACGACGCTGCCGCCGCGGACGACGACGACGCGGCCTAGCCCGGCCCGAGGCTCGGATTCGGCGGGCGCGCTGGGTCGGGGCTCCGGCTCCGGCTCCGGCTCCAGCTCGGGCACGGGATCGGCGGGGGTGCGGGGTCGGTGGTCACCGGCGATCGATCCGAATGCCGACGCGGATTCCAAGAGGGCGGAGGCAGCACGTGGGGATGCCGCGCGGGAGCGGACCGCCGATGCGACCCGCGTCCTCGACGCCCTGAGTCGTCGCTCGGCCCGGCGGGTGGACGATCTGGCCCGCCGAACCGGGATGTCGCCCCGATCCGTCTCGGTCGCTCTCGGCGTCCTCACGCTCGAGTCCGCGGTGCGCGAGACCCCCGGCGGCTGGCTGCGCCTCTAGCCCAATCGCATCGCGCATCGCGCCTCGCGGGTACGCCGGGTGTCGGAATCGACGGTTCGGGAAGTTGTCGGGCCATGCGGTCGGCGGGCCGGGAGTCTGCTGTTCGGGCGGCCGGTGAGGGTGCGGTGGGCGTGCCGGGAGGTGGCGGTCCGGGCCGTCAGCGTAAGTCGGAGTCGGTCGCAGCGTCGGTCGGTCGCAGAGATGGCGGATGGCGGATGGCGGATGGCGGACGGCAGGGTCGGTAGGTGGCAGAGTCGGTGCGGGTGGGGTCGGCGGGCCGCGAGGTGGCGGTGCGGGCGGTCGGCGGGCCGGGGACGCGGCTGGCCGGGAGTCTGGGGGCCGCGGAGGTGGCTGCCTGGCGAATTGGCGGTGGCGGGGTCGGCGGCGTGGGGAGTCGGCGGGGTGGGGGAGTGGGGGTCGAGGGTTTGGCGGGTGTTGGGGTGGGGTTCAGGGGAGGAGCGTGGGCGCGGGGGTGGGGTCTGGGAGGATGGGGGCATGTCTCAGTACGGGGAGCCCCTGCACACGATCGTCCACATCAGCGACACCCACTTCCTGGCGGGTGAGAAGCCGCTGTACGGCACCGTCGACACGGATGCGACGCTGACGCAGGCCCTTCGACAGCTCGAGCACTCGGGCATCCGTCCCGAACTTCTCGTGTTCACCGGCGACATCGCCGACCTGGGCGAGGACGACGCCTACCGCCGCATCCGGGGCATCGTCGAGCCCGCCGCCGAGCGGCTCGGCGCCCGGGTGCTCTGGGTGATGGGCAACCACGACGACCGCGCGCGGCTTCGCGCCGAACTGCTCGACGAAGAGCCGGTCACCGAGCCGGTCGTCACGAGCATCCGTCTCGGCGGCCTCCGCGTGATCGCCCTCGACACCAGCGTGCCGGGGTACCACCACGGCGAGCTCTCCGAGGAGCAGCTTCTCTGGCTCCGCGCCGAGCTCTCCCAGCCGGCACCCGAGGGCACGATCATCGCCCTGCACCACCCGCCGATCCCCACGACGATCCCGCTGATGCCCATCCTCGAACTGCAGCGGCAGCACGAGCTGGCGGCCGCTGTCGAGGGAACCGACGTCCGCGCCATCCTCGGCGGGCACCTCCACTACTCGACGACGAGCATGTTCGCGGGTGTGCCGGTCTCGGTCGCCGCGGCCACCTGCTACACGATGGACGTGGCCGCGGTCCGCGGCCGCCTCACCGGGCTCGGCGGCGGCCAGGCCTTCTCCCTCGTGCACGTCTACGACGACCGGGTCGTTCACTCCACCGTGCCGATCGGCGACTTCCCGATCGTCTCGGGCTTCGACAACGAGTTCGTCGACCGGGTCACCGCGCTGCCCGAGGCCGAGCAGCTCGAGGCCTTCTCCCGGCAGACGCCTCCGGCTCCGGCCCCGCAGTCTTAGCGGGAGCCCTCACCGCCACGAAGCCGGACGCGACTAGCGACACGCGACATGCGACCCGCGACGTGCGACCGGCGACACGCAGCACGCAGCACGCAGCACGCGGCGGGGCGCATCCGGATGAGGGAGCAAGGCGGCATGCTGGGGGGATGAAGCTGGCGGAGGCGCGCGCGGGGTACGAACGGTATCTGCGCCTCGAGCGCGGCTACTCGCCGAACACCGTGCGGAGTTACGCCGCCGACCTCGCCGACCTCGAGCGGTTCGCCGGCGAGCGCGGCGCGAGCGACGTCGACGACCTCGACCTGGCGCTGTACCGCGACTGGCTCTGGGACGCCTCGCAGCGCGAGCTCGCCAAAGCGACCCTCGCCCGTCGCGCGGCGACCGCCAAGACCTTCTCAGCCTGGCTGCGGCGCAGCGGGGTCGTCGAGTCGGATCCGGCCGTACGACTGCGGGCGCCTAAGCCCGACCGATCGCTTCCGCGGGTGCTCTCGGGCGACTCGATGGGCGAACTGCTGGGCGATCTCGCCGCGGCTGCCGGCGAGGGCGATCCGGATGCACTGCGCAACCTCGCCGTGGTCGAGCTGCTCTACGCCTCCGCCCTCCGGGTCAGCGAACTCGTCGGAATCGACCTCGACGACCTCGACCTGGACCGGCGGACCGTGCGCGTGGTGGGGAAGGGCTCGAAGGAGCGGATTGTGCCGTTCGGCCGACCGGCGCAGGTCACGATCACCGACTACCTCGCGCGGGGGCGGGTCGCGCTTTTGGCACGGTCCGAGAGCGGGCGCGCGGCTCGAGCATTGTTCGTCGGCACCCGTGGAGGACGCCTCGGGACCCGCGCGGTCTACCAGCTCGTCGCCCGGCTGCTCGAGAGCATCCCGGGCAGCGGGCCGGCCGGACCGCACGCCCTTCGGCACACCGCCGCGACCCACCTGCTCGACGGAGGCGCCGACCTCCGGGCCGTGCAAGAGATGCTCGGGCACGCGAGCCTCGGCACCACCCAGATCTACACGCACGTCACCGTCGAGCGACTCCGCGCCTCGTACGCCGCCGCGCACCCCCGCGCCTGACCCAGACCCCGCCCGCCCACCCGCGCCTGACTGAATCCCCGCCCGCCCACCCGCGCCCGCGCCCGCATCCCCCGCACCCGCCCCGACCGGCAACAGCCGGGCCCGGGGCACCCCGCCGATCAGGGTCCGTGGGTTGAGGTACTCGCCGTCGAGCCTGACCCCCAGGTGCAGGCACGCGGCCCCGCAGTGCCCGCCGGACGCCACCGTGCCGATCGGCTGGCCCCGCGCGGCGAGGGCGCCGGCCGCCACCGAGCCGTCGACCGGCTCCACGCTCGACCGGTAGCCACCGGGATGCTCGATCGCGACGACCGGACGCCCGCCCACCGAGCCCACGAACGCGACGACCCCGTCGGCCGGGGAGAGCACCGGCGCTCCGGCAGTCGCCGCCAGGTCGGTGCCCCGATGGCCCGGGCCGTACCGACCGGCCGGCGCCCGGTACTCGGCGATCACGACCGCGGGGGAGAGGGGCCACCTCCATCTCGTGGACACGGCGTCTGTCGCCGGCCCGCTGACCGGCGCCGCCTCACGGACCGCCGAAGGACTCGCCGCAGCACCGGCCGCGCCACCCACCGACACCAAGCCGAGCACGGCCACCGGCACCAAGCCGAGCACAGCCCCCACCACCAAGCCGAGCACGGCCCTCGACACCACCCCCACCACGCCCCACGACCGCACCCGAAAACCCATCCCCCCACCCAATCCGCTCGCCCCCCCGCGGTGGGCCCGCAACGGCACACTTGTGGATGATCCGTGCCAGGATCGATCCTGTGGGGGAACGGCCGATGACGTCCGGACCCCGAGATCCGGTAAAGGAGTCCGTCATGACGACGCAGGAAACACGCACCTCGAGCCAGCTCCGGCGCAAGGTCATCGCCCTCTCGATCGCAGCCGCACTCGGCGGCTTCCTCTTCGGTTTCGACTCCTCCGTGATCAACGGCGCCGTCAAGGCCATCGACGAGGACTTCGCGCTCGGCGACCTCCCGCTGCTGTCGGGCTTCGTGGTCGCCTGCGCCCTGCTCGGCTGCGCGATCGGCGCCTACTTCGCCGGCCGCATCGCCGACCGCATCGGCCGCATCCCGGTCATGCTCATCGGCGCCGGGCTCTTCCTGGTCTCCTCGATCGGCTCCGGCCTCGCCTTCGCGGTCTGGGACCTGATCGCCTGGCGCGTCGTCGGCGGCCTCGGAATCGGAATCGCGAGCGTCATCGCCCCGGCCTACATCGCCGAGATCGCCCCGAAGGCGGTCCGCGGTTCGCTCGCCAGCCTCCAGCAGCTCGCCATCACCCTCGGCATCTTCGCCGCCCTGCTCTCCGACACCCTCCTCCAGGGTGCGGCCGGCGGTGCCAACGAGCCCCTCTGGTTCGGCGCCGACGCCTGGCGCTGGATGTTCATCGCCTGCGCTATCCCGGCCCTCGTCTACGGCTTCCTGGCCTGGCGGCTCCCGGAATC
Organism: Herbiconiux sp. 320_LB; assembly: GCF_059691755.1. Lineage (NCBI taxonomy): Bacteria > Bacillati > Actinomycetota > Actinomycetes > Micrococcales > Microbacteriaceae > Herbiconiux > Herbiconiux sp. 320_LB. The sequence goes on from NZ_JCAWAD010000004.1 coordinate 245,921, forward strand.
CCCCCGCTACCTCGCCGGCAAGGACCGCCGCGACGACGCCCGGAAGGTGCTCGCGAGCGTCATCCCCGAGCGCGAGGTCGACGACGCCCTGGGCGAGATCGAGAAGAGCCTGCGCGAAGACCGCGAGAACGCCCGCACCGCGAGCCTGCGCGGCAAGATGTTCGGTCTGCTCCCGGTGGTCTGGGTCGGCATCCTGCTGTCGATGTTCCAGCAGCTGGTCGGCATCAACGTGATCTTCTACTACTCCACGAGCCTGTGGAGCTCGGTCGGCTTCGACACCACGAACTCCGGCACCAGCTTCACGATCTCGGTCGTCACGAGCGTCATCAACGTGCTGGTGACCTTCGTCGCCATCTTCTTCGTCGACAAGATCGGCCGCCGTCCGCTGCTGCTCACCGGATCCGCCGGCATGGTCGTGTCGCTCGGCCTCATGGCCGTCGCCTTCTCGCAGGCGGTCGTCACCGACGGCGGCACCCCGCAGCTCCCCGGCGCCTGGGGCCCCCTCGCCCTGGTCGGCGCGAACCTCTTCGTGATCTTCTTCGGCGCGACCTGGGGCCCGATCGTCTGGGTGCTGCTCGGCGAGATCTTCCCGAACCGGATCCGCGGCAAGGCGCTCGGAATCGCCGCGGCCGCGCAGTGGCTCACCAACTTCGCCATCACCGAGACCTTCCCGGCCCTGTCGAGCTTCTCGCTGGCCTTCACCTACGGGCTGTACACCTTCTTCGCCCTGGTGTCGTTCTTCTTCGTCTTCTTCGCCGTCCCCGAGACGAAGGGGCGGTCGCTGGAGAGCATGGACAGCTTGAAGGTCGTCCGCCGCGGCAGCAAGGCGGCCGTCGACGAGAAGGCCGCCGCCTAGGCCGCGGCACCGCCTATCGGCGCCGCCTGGCGGCGGTCGTCAGGCCAGGCCGTCGCCTGACGCCGACCGGTGTTATGATTCTCGGAGCACCCCGCATGTCGGGGTGACTTCGCGTGCCCACTCAGGCAGCCGCATCCACTCGGTCCCTCTCCGACGACAACTCGGGAGACGGCTGGATGCGCGCCGGGCACCAGGCTCCGCGGCCACCGTCGCGGAAGACAACCGAGAACAGAAGGAGTACGGCCATGGCCGTCGTCACCATTCGCCAGCTGCTGGACAGCGGCGTTCACTTCGGGCACCAGACCCGCCGTTGGAACCCGAAGATGAAGCGCTTCATCTTCACCGAGCGTTCCGGCATCTACATCATCGACCTGCAGCAGTCGCTGGGCTACATCGACAAGGCCTACGACTTCGTCAAGGAGACGGTCGCCCACGGCGGCACCATCCTCTTCGTCGGCACCAAGAAGCAGGCGCAGGAGTCCATCGCCGAGCAGGCGACCCGCGTGGGCCAGCCCTACGTCAACCAGCGCTGGCTCGGTGGCCTCCTCACCAACTTCCAGACGGTGTCGAAGCGACTCGCCCGCATGAAGGAGCTCGAGGAGCTCGACTTCGAGGACACCGCGAAGAGCGGCTTCACGAAGAAGGAACTGCTGATCAAGAAGCGCGAGCTCGACAAGCTGCACAAGTCGCTCGGCGGTATCCGCAACCTGACGAAGACCCCGAGCGCGCTCTGGGTCGTCGACACCAAGAAGGAGCACCTCGCGATCGACGAGGCCAAGAAGCTGGGCATCCCGGTCATCGGCATCCTCGACACGAACTGCGACCCCGACGAGGTCAACTACCCGATCCCGGGCAACGACGACGCCATCCGCTCCGTCGCGCTCCTCACCCGCATCGTCGCCGACGCCGCGGCCGAGGGCCTGATCCAGCGCCACCAGAAGCCCGAAGAGGGCGACGCCCCCGCCGAGCCCCTGGCCGAGTGGGAGCGCGAGCTTCTCCAGGCGTCCGAGGCCCCCTCGAGCGAGGCCGAGACGATCGAGGCCGTCGACGGTCTCGTCACCGGCCCCGAGGATGTCGCGGCCGTCGTCGAGGCGATCGACGTCCAGGCTCCCACCGAGGAGAACGACGCCGACGCCGAGGCCGCTGCCGACCTCGCCGAGATCACCGACCCGAACCTCGTGGTCGAGCACCACGTCGAGTCCGACGCGGAGACCGAGGCGAAGATCGAGGCCGAGGCCACCGACGCCGAGAAGCGCCCCGCCGCCGAGTAGTCGCCTTCGGGCACCGACGAAAAACCCACCTCTTCAAGGAGTTTGAACACACATGGCAACAATCAGCCTGGCTGATGTCAAGGCGCTGCGCGAGCAGCTCGGCACCGGCATGGTCGACACCAAGAACGCCCTCGTCGAAGCCGACGGCGACATGGAGAAGGCCGTCGAGATCCTCCGCCTCAAGGGTGCGAAGGGCAACGCGAAGCGTGCCGACCGCTCCACCAGCGAGGGCCTCATCGCGGCCACGCAGGCCGACGGTGCGGCGACGATGATCGAGCTCGCCTGCGAGACCGACTTCGTCGCGAAGGGCGAGAAGTTCATCGCCCTCGCCGACAAGGTGCTCGCGGCCAGCGCGGCCGCCGGCGCGTCGACCGTCGAGGAGGCGCTCGCCGCCCCCGCCGACGGCAAGACCGTCGCCGACGTGATCAACGACGAGGCCGCGATCCTCGGCGAGAAGATCGAGCTCCGCCGCATCTCGCGGCTCGAGGGCGAGAACTTCGAGATCTACCTGCACAAGACCAGCAAGGACCTGCCCCCGCAGGTCGGCGTGGTCGTGGCCTACACGGGTTCTGACGCCGAGACCGCTCGCTCCATCGCGCAGCACATCTCGTTCGCCGACCCGCAGTACCTCTCCCGCGACGACGTGCCCGCCGAGGCCGTCGAGAAGGAGCGCGCGATCGTCACCGAGATCTCGAAGAACGAGGGCAAGCCCGAGGCGGCTCTGCCCAAGATCGTCGAGGGTCGCGTGCAGGCCTACTTCAAGCAGGTCGCCCTGCTCGAGCAGGACTACGCGAAGGACAACAAGCTGTCCGTCTCGAAGGTGCTGGCCGACGCCGGCCTGACCGTGACCGGCTTCGCCCGGTTCAAGGTCGGCGCGTAACCGCCGCCGAGGCACACGAACACGACGAGGATGGGCTCGGGTCGCAAGATCCGGGCCCATTCCTCTGCCCGGGCGCGGTCGGCGTCCGAGGACGGTAGCCTGAACCAGGGCACGACGAAGGGATGCACGACGGATGTCAGAGCCGGTCGCCAAGCGCAGGGTACTTCTCAAACTTTCCGGTGAGGCGTTCGGGGGCGGTTCCCTCGGGGTGAACCCCGACGTGGTCAGCGGTCTCGCCCGCGAGATCGCGGAGGCGGCCAAGGAGGTCGAGGTCGCGATCGTCGTCGGCGGTGGCAACTTCTTCCGCGGCGCCGAGCTCTCCCAGCGCGGCATGGACCGCGGGCGCGCCGACTACATGGGCATGCTGGGCACGGTCATGAACGCCCTCGCCCTGCAGGACTTCCTCGAGCAGGCAGGTGCCGAGACGCGGGTGCAGTCCGCGATCTCGATGACCCAGGTCGCCGAGCCCTACATCCCCCGCCGCGCCATCCGGCACCTCGAGAAGGGCCGCGTCGTGATCTTCGGCGCCGGTGCGGGCCTGCCCTACTTCTCCACCGACACGGTCTCCGCCCAGCGCGCCCTCGAGATCCACGCCGACGAGGTGCTGGTCGCCAAGAACGGTGTCGACGGCGTCTACTCCGCCGACCCGCGGGAGGACCCGGGGGCCGTCAAGCTCGACACCCTCACCTACAACGACGCCCTCGTGCAGGGCCTCAAGGTCGTCGACTCCACCGCGTTCAGCCTCTGCATGGACAACGGGATGCCGATGCACGTGTTCGGCATGGAGCCCGCCGGCAATGTGGCGAAGGCCATCCGCGGCGAGCGCATCGGCACACTCGTCGCCAATTCGCACTGACTACAATTGACCACACTGATCCACCGAAGGAGTAGCCCGTGATTGCGGATGTACTGACCGATGCGACCGAGCGGATGAACAAGGCCGTCGAGGTGACCAAGGACGACTTCGCGTCGGTGCGGACGGGCCGGGCCAACCCCGCGCTGTTCCAGAAGATCATGGTGCCCTACTACGGCACGCCCACGCCCCTGGAGCAGCTCGCGTCGCTGCAGAACCAGGAGGCGCGCACGCTGATCGTCACGCCCTACGACAAGAGCGCGCTCCGCGACATCGAGCAGGCGATCCGCGACGTGCCGAACCTCGGTGCGAACCCGACGAACGACGGCAACATCGTCCGCGTCACGCTGCCCGACCTCACCGAGGAACGCCGCAAGGAGTACGTCAAGATCGTGCGCACGAAGGCCGAGGACGGCAAGGTCTCGGTCCGCAACATCCGCCGCAAGGCCAAGGACGACCTCGACGCGTTGAAGAGCGAGGTCGGCGACGACGACGTGGCCCGCGGCGAGAAGGAGCTCGAGCAGGTCACCAAGGCGCACATCGACGCGATCGACGACGCCCTGAAGCGCAAGGAAGCCGAGCTCCTCGAGGTCTGACCTCGACAGGCCATCCATGAGCGACGAACCGAGGCCCGCCGGTCCTCCGCCGAGCCGGCGTGGGCGCCCGCTCACGCGGGCGGACATCCAGGCCCAGGTGCGTGCCCGCATAGAGCAGTTCGACGAGGCCAACGAGAAGATCACGGCGCGCTCCGGGCGCAACCTCGTCTCGGCGATCGCGATCGGCGTGGTGCTCGCCGGCGTGATGGTGCTGAGCCTGGTGGTCTTCAAGCAGATCTTCATGGTGCTCGCCGTCGTGCTGGTCGCCTTCGGCACCCTGGAGCTCGCGACGGCACTCCGGCACGCCGACATCCGGGTGCCCCGGGTGGCCAGCATGATCGCCGGTGTCGCCCTCGTGCCGGCCTCCTACTACCTGGGCGCTCCCGGCCAGTGGCTGGTCGCGCTCGGCGGGATGCTGCTGGTCGCGGTCTGGCGCCTGGTCGAGGCCGCTGTCTCGCGGCCCCGGCCGACCGCCCGCGCCCTGCTCCGCGACATCGGGGCCGGCACCTTCGTGCAGGTCTACGTCTCGTTCCTCGGCTCGATCGCCGTGTTCCTGGTCGCCAAGGACGGCGGCCAGTGGTGGGTGCTCTCCTTCATCGTCACCGTGGTGCTGGTGGATGTCGGGGCGTACGCCAGCGGGTTGAACTTCGGCAAGCATCCGATGGCCCCCACGATCAGCCCCAAGAAGACCTGGGAGGGTCTGGCCGGCGCCGCCCTCGCCGCGCTCGTCGGCGGAGTGCTCCTGGCGATCTTCGCCCTGCACCAGCCCTGGTGGGTGGGCCTCATCTTCGGAGCGGTGATCACCTTCACCGCGACGGTCGGCGACCTGTGCGAATCCCTGCTCAAACGCGACATCGGGATCAAGGACATGAGTTCGTGGCTGCCCGGGCACGGCGGCTTCCTCGACCGGCTCGACTCGATCCTGCCCTCGGCCGCCGCGGCCTACGTGCTCTGGGTCATCTTCGCCAGCTGACGGGCGGATGGCACAATAGAGGCGTGAGCGCACCTTTCCCCCGCACCCGCACCACCACGCTCGGCTACGACGTGACCGAGGTCGACGACTTCCTCTCGAAGGCGCGCCTGGCCTACGACGAGCGCCTGGCGTCCACGGGCGGCTACGCGCTGACCAGCGAGATGGTGCGCAACACCGCCTTCGGGATGCAGAAGGGCGGCTACTACGCGCCCGCGGTGGATGCGGCGCTCGAGCGCCTCGAGGACGCCTTCGCACTGCGCGAGCGCGATCGGGCCTACCAGGCCGAGGGCGATGAGGCGTGGTACGCCGGGGCCCGGCGCAGAGCGGGAGAGATCCTGGCCCGCCTCGAGCGGCCGGCGGGGCAGAAGTTCGCGCGTGCGGGCTTCCTCCGGGTCGGCTACCACCCGAAAGACGTCGACGCGTTCACCGAGTACCTGGTCGAGTACTTCCGTTCCGGCGCCGACGTCACGGTGACGGATGTGCGCACCGCCGTGTTCCGTTCCCGCCGCGGCGGGTACAGCGAGGCCCAGGTGGATGCGGTGCTGGACGCGGTCGTCGATGTGATGCTCGCCGTGCGCTGACCTGCACGCTCGCCACGCAACATCCTTCACGTGCGGCGCGGATTACCGTCGACTGTCGTCGATTTCGTGCGTTCAGGTTTCGATCTCGTAAAGAATGCTCATCGACGGTCACCCCCGTTTGGGCTGGAGCCCATTCGTTGTGTTAGCTATACGCACAGCTCACGCGGTCTACGCGCGCAATGGCGCCTGCCCGCCTCGCACCAATCAGGAAGAGGTCATCCGGATATGACGTCCGCATCCCCATTCACCCGGCGCACCCTGGCGATCGTCGCCGGGAGCGCCGTGTTCACGCTCGCGCTGGCCGGCTGCTCCGCCGGTGGCTCGAACGACGCGTCCACCGGCTCCGGCGAGGCGATCGTCGTCGGCACCACCGACAAGGTCACCACCCTCGACCCCGCCGGCTCGTACGACAACGGCTCCTTCGCCGTCATGAACCAGGTCTTCCCCTTCCTGATGAACACCCCCTACGGCAGCCCGGACGTGGAGCCGGACATCGCCGAGAGCGCCGAGTTCACCGCTCCGACCGAGTACACCGTCAAGCTCAAGGACGGCCTGACCTTCGCGAACGGCCACGCGCTCACCTCCTCGGACGTGAAGTTCACCTTCGACCGCGACATCAAGATCGCCGACCCCAACGGCCCCAGCTCGCTGCTCTACAACCTCGACAGCGTCGACGCGCCGGACGACCTCACCGTGGTGTTCAACCTCAAGAGCCCCGACGACCAGGTCTTCCCGCAGATCCTCTCGAGCCCGGCCGGCCCGATCGTCGACGAAGAGGTCTTCTCGGCCGACTCGATCACCTCCGACGCCGACATCGTCGCCGGCAAGGCCTTCGCCGGCCAGTACTCGATCGCCAGCTACGACTTCAACAACCTGATCTCGTACGTGCCCTTCGCCGACTACAAGGGTGTGCTGCCCCCGGCCGAGGCGCCGGTGAACGCCAAGTACTACGCCGACTCGTCGAACCTCAAGCTCGACGTGCAGGAGGGCAACATCGACGTGGCGTTCCGCAGCCTCTCGGCCACCGACGTCGACGACCTCTCCAAGAACGACAAGGTGAAGGTCTGGGACGGCCCCGGCGGCGAGATCCGCTACATCACCTTCAACTTCGACACCCAGCCCTTCGGCGCCACGACCCCCGAGGCCGACCCGGCCAAGGCCACGGCCGTGCGTCAGGCCGTCGCCGACCTGATCGACCGCCAGGAGATCGCCGACCAGGTCTACAAGGGCACCTACACCCCGCTGTACTCCTTCGTGCCCGCCGGCCTCACCGGCGCCACCGAGGTGCTGAAAGAGACCTACGGCGACGGTTCGGGCGGCCCCTCGGTCGAGAAGGCCACGTCGACGCTCGCCGCCGCGGGCATCACCACCCCGATCGCGCTGAACCTGCAGTACAGCCCGGACCACTACGGCCCCTCCTCGGGTGACGAGTACGCGCTGATCAAGAGCCAGCTCGAGAGCTCGGGCCTGTTCACGGTCAACCTGCAGTCGACCGAGTGGGTCCAGTACGCCAAGGACCGCACCGCCGACCTGTACCCGGCCTACCAGCTGGGCTGGTTCCCGGACTACTCCGACGCGGACAACTACCTCACACCGTTCTTCCTGAAGGACAACTTCCTGGCGAACCACTACGACAACTCCGAGGTCAACGACCTGATCCTCCAGCAGGCGTCGACGGCCGACCCGGCCGCCCGCACCGCGCTGATCGAGGAGATCCAGGCCAAGGTGGCCGCCGACCTGTCGACGGTGCCGTACCTGCAGGGCGCCCAGGTGGCCGTGGCCGGAACCGACGTCAGCGGGGTCACCCTCGACGCGTCGTTCAAGTTCCGCTACGCTCCGCTGAGCAAGGGCTAGAACACACCAGAGCCGGGTTCCTCCCGGTTCATCCCACGGGGGCGGCCGGTCGACACCGGTCGCCCTTCGTGCGGAACGGCTCCGACTGATAGGCAACGATGACGACAAGTCTGCTTCCGACCGACGCACCGTCGGTGGTCGCTCCGAAACCCAAGAGCGCGGGCGGGGGCTTCGGCCGGTACCTGCTGATCAGGTTCCTGCTGATATTCCCGACCATCTTCATCCTGGTCACCCTGGTGTTCCTGCTGATGCGCACGATCGGCGACCCGATCACGGCGGCGCAGGGCGGCCGGCTGACCGCCGACCAGCTGGCGGAGCGCATCCACGCCGCCGGGTACGACCGCCCGGTGCTCGTGCAGTACTTCGAGTACCTCGGCCAGGTCTTCACCGGCAACTTCGGCAACACCATCAGCGACAACCGCCCGGTCACCGAAGTGCTGCTGACCTACGGCGGGGCGACCCTCGAGCTGGCGTTCTACGCCCTCATCGTCGCCTTCATCGTCGGCATCCCGCTCGGGATGCTCGCCGCCTACTTCCGCGACCGCTACCCGGACGCGATCCTCCGCATCTTCGCCATCCTCTGCTACGCCACCCCGGTGTTCTTCGCCGGGCTGCTGCTCAAGCTGATCTTCTCGGTCTGGCTGCAGTGGCTGCCGGTGGCCGGGCGGGCCTCGACCCGCACCGAGCTGAACATGCAGACGCTACCCAACAAGACCGGCATCTACCTGATCGACGCGATCTCCCTCGGCAGCCCCGCCGCGGTCGGCGACGTGCTGTCGCACGCGATCCTGCCCGGCATCTGCCTCGGGCTCCTCACCGCGGGCGTCTTCCTGCGGCTCGTGCGCACGAACGTCATCGGCACCCTCGGCACCGACTACGTCGACGCCGCGCGTTCCCGCGGCGTGAGCGAGTTCCGGCTGGTGCGCAAGCACGCCTACAAGCCGGCCCTCATCCCGATCATCACGGTGATCGGTCTGCAGATCGCACTGCTGCTCGGCGGCGCGGTGCTGACCGAGACGACCTTCGAGTGGAAGGGCCTCGGCTTCCAGCTCGCGGCCTACCTGGGCGCCCGCGACTTCGTCGCCGTGCAGGGCATCGTCGCCCTGCTCGCCGTCTTCGTCGCCGTCACGAACTTCGTCGTCGACGTGATCGCGGCGCTCATCGACCCGCGAGTGAGGTACTGATCATGAGTGCGGACACCGCTCCCGTCTCCTCCCTGCCCCCCGTCAAGGGCAGTCTCCTCGGCCGGCTCCCGGTGCTGAAGCAGCTCAGGCAGAGCGTCGGCCTTCAGCGCGGGATGCTCGTGGCCGGTCTCGTGATCACCGGCATCTTCCTGCTCACCGCGATCTTCGCCCCGCTCATCGCGCCCTACGGCTTCGCGCAGCTGCGCGACGACGCGGGAGCCTTCGGCGCGCAGCAGCCGCCGAGCGCCCAGCACATCATGGGCACCACGGTGGGCGGCTACGACGTGTTCTCGCGCGTCATCTGGGGCGCCCAGACGGCCGTGCTCGTGATCGTCTTCGCCGTGGTCTTCTCGATCATCGCCGGCATCCTGCTCGGGCTCGTCTCGGGCTACCTCGGGGGCTGGCTCGACCGCGTGCTCGTCGTCATCGGCGACGCGATCTACGCCTTCCCCTCGCTGCTGCTGGCGATCGTGCTCTCGATCGTGATCAGCGGCGGCCAGTCGAACCTCTGGGGCGGCATCATCGCCGCGGCGATGTCGATCACGGTCGTGTTCATCCCGCAGTACTACCGGGTGATCCGCGCCGAGACGATCCGCATCAAAGCCGAGCCCTACGTCGAGTCGGCGAAGATGCTCGGGGCCCCGACCTCGCGCATCATGTTCCGGCACGTGCTGCGGAACGCGACCCGCACCCTGCCGATCATCTTCACGCTCAACTCGTCCGAGGCGATCCTGACCCTGGCCGGCCTCGGCTTCCTCGGCTTCGGCATCGAGCCGACCGCCGCCGCCGAGTGGGGCTACGACCTCAACAAGGCGCTGTCCGACGTGACGAGCGGCATCTGGTGGACGGCACTGTTCCCGGGGCTCGCGATCGTGCTCTCGGTGCTCGGCATCACCCTCGTCGGCGAGAGCCTCAACGACCTCGCCGACCCGCGTCTGCGCGGCCGCAAGCGGGTCAAGGTGAAGTCGGGGGCCGTGTCCGAGACCTCGGTCGACCGCACGCTGCCCTCCGACGAGGACATCCTGGAGGAGAACGCATGAAGCCCGTGGTGGAAATCACCGACCTCTCGATCTCGTTCGCGACCGACAGCGGGGCCGTCAAGGCGGTCGACGGGGTGAACCTCACGGTCAACCGCGGCGAGGTGCTCGCGATCGTGGGCGAGAGCGGCAGCGGCAAGACCGTGACCGCGAAGACCATCCTCGGGCTGTTGCCGGACACGGCGACCACGGGCGGGGCCGTCGTGCTGACCAACCGCGCCGGAACCGGGGAGTCGGACGTCGTCGCGCTGACCAAGAAGCAGCTCCGCGCGGTGCGCGGCGCCGACGTCTCCATGGTGTTCCAGGAGCCCTCGACCGCGCTCAACCCGGTCTACACGGTGGGCTGGCAGATCGCGGAGGGCATCCGCGCGCACCGGAAGATCTCGCGGGCCGAGGCCAAGCGCGAGGCGATCGAGATCCTGCGGAAGGTCGGCATCCCCGACCCCGAGGTGCGCGTCAACTACTACCCGCACCAGTTCTCGGGCGGGCAGAAGCAGCGCGTCGTCATCGCCTCGGCGCTCGTGCTGAACCCGGGGCTGATCGTCGCCGACGAGCCGACCACCGCGCTCGACGTGACGGTTCAGGCCGAGATCCTCGAGCTGCTGCGCCGGCTCCGCGACGAGCTCGGCACGGCCATCGTGCTGATCACCCACAACATGGGGGTGGTCGCCGACCTCGCCGACCGGGTCGCGGTGATGTACCAGGGCAAGGTCGTGGAGGAGGCGGATGCGAAGACGCTCTTCGCGAATCCGCAGGCGGCCTACACGAAGCAGCTGCTCGACGCCGTCCCTCGGATCGGCCAGGGCCGACTGCAGACCTCCGAGCGCCTCGCCCTCCGCGAGACCGGCAGCGCCTCGCGCGCGGCCGAGGGGCGCGCCGACACCCCGGTCGTGGTCGCCGAGAACCTCGTGATCGAGTATCCGGGCCGGCTCGGGCAGAAGGGCTTCCGCGCGGTCGACGACGTGTCGTTCCGCATCCTGCCCGGCGAGGTGCTGGGCCTGGTCGGCGAGAGCGGATCGGGCAAGACCACGATCGGTCGCGCCATCGGCGGCCTGACCCGGGCCACCGGCGGGTCGCTGCGGGTGCTCGACTTCGAGATGGTCGGCTTCTCCGAACGGCGGTTCAAGCCGCTGCGCGCCGACATCGGCTTCGTGTTCCAGGATCCGGCGGCGAGCTTCAACCCGCTGCTCACGATCGCCGACGCGGTCGCCGAACCCCTCGTCATCCACGGTCGGGCCTCCTCACCCGCGGCGGCGCGCACGCGGGTCGACGAGCTGCTGGAGGCGGTGCAGCTGCCCAAGAGCTACGGCGACCGGTTCCCGCACGAGCTGAGCGGCGGCCAGCGCCAGCGCGCCAGCCTCGCCCGCGGGCTCGCGCTCGAGCCGAAGCTGCTGATCGCGGACGAGCCCACCTCGGCGCTCGACGTCTCGGTGCAGGCGAGGGTTCTCGAGCTGTTCGCCGAGCTGCAGGCCGAGCTCGGCTTCGCCGCGTTGTTCATCAGCCACGACCTCGCGGTCGTCGACCTGCTGGCCGACCGGATCGCGGTGCTCTATCACGGGAAGCTGGTCGAGGAGGGGACGGGCGCCGAGGTGCTCGACGACCCGAAAGACCCGTACACCCGCCGGCTGCTGGCCTCGCTGCCGGTGCCCGACCCGGTGGAACAGGCCGCGCGCCGGACGGTTCTGGCCGAACTGCAGAGATCCCCTGGAGACAAATCGGCTTGATGGGCTAAAATCGGTCGAATCGTGTCCAAGCACCTCGAGGTCTCCACCCGCCCCGCCCCCCGAACCCGGGCCAGGGGCGTCGGTCGCCGAACCACTCGACTGGGCCGGGCCACGCTCCAGCTCGCCGGGCTCGCGGCGGTCGGAGCCACCGCGTTCGTCACGGTGGTCGCCCCCAACCTCGGTGCTCCGCCGGCCTCGGCGACCTTCCAGGGCACGTTCGCGCAGGGGCCGGTCGGCTCGCAGAGCCTCGAGGTCTCCGGGTCGGTCGCGGCCGCGGTCTTCCGTGACGGCTACACCGCGAAGGAGGCGCCGAAGCCCGAACCGGTGATCATCCAGGCGGCGACCCCGGCGAAGGCCGCCGACTCGGGCTGCCCCGACCCCTCGGCCGCGGTGGCCGACGCGGCGACCGCGCAGGCCGTCGCCCTCGACCTGGCCGCCCAGCGCGGCTGGACGGGTGAGCAGTACGACGCCCTGATCGCCCTGTGGAGCCGGGAATCCGGTTGGCGGGTCAACGCGCTCAACAAGTCGAGCTGCGCCTACGGCATCCCGCAGGCCCTGCCCGGCTCGAAGATGGCCTCGGTCGGCGACGACTGGCTGACCAACCCCGCCACCCAGATCACCTGGGGGCTCAACTACATCCAGGGCCGCTACGGCGACCCCGTCTCCGCCCTCGCCCACTCCGACGCGAACCACTGGTACTGATGCAGATGTCGACCGCGCGCGCCTCCACCAACCCCGTCGTCCGCACGGGGCTCCAGGTGCTGGCCTTCGGCGTCGCCGTCGCGTTCATGCTGCTGTTCGCGGTCGACCCGCACTCGGTCGGCGCCAACGCCTCGCAGAGCTTCGCGCCGAACATCATCCTCTCCTCCGGCCAGGCGCAGTCGCTCGCCGTCAGCGGCGGAACGGCCCAGGCCGTCTCGCGCGACGGCTACACGATCACCGCCCCACCACCGCCGCCTCCCGCCCCGGAGCCGGTCGCCGTGCCCGTCTCGGCGGCTGCGGCCAAGACCGCGGCGGCCCCGGCCGACTGCACCGCGAACGTCGTGCCCACCCCGGGCCCGCCGGAGGCCGGTTCGCTGCAGGACATCGCGTACCAGGCCGTCATGGGCTACGGCTGGGGCGAGCAGAACTACTACTACCTGCTGGCGCTCTGGAACCGGGAGTCCGGCTGGAACCCCGAGGCGCACAACGCCTCCTCGGGCGCCCACGGCATCCCGCAGGCACTGCCGGGCTCGAAGATGGGGCCGGGCTGGGAGTCCGACCCGAACGTGCAGATCAACTGGGGCCTGCAGTACATCGCGGGCTCCTACGGCACGCCCTGCGAGGCCTGGGCCCACTCGGAGGACCGGGGCTGGTACTGATCCGGCCGATCCCGATCGGTGACGTGCTCCCACGGCGCGTCGGGGGTGTTCAGTAGGCTGACCCCATGAGGCCGGAGATCATCGCGGTGATCTGTCTGATCATCATCGTCGGAGTGTCGGCGCTCTCGCCGAAGTTGCGGCTCGCGACCCCCATCGTGCTGGTCGTGATCGGCATCGGGATCTCGCTCATCCCCGGCATCCCGCCGGTGCACGTGCCGTCCGAGATCATCCTCGCCGTGGTGCTGCCGCCGCTGCTGTACTCCTCGGCGATCAACCTGCCGCTGGTGGACTTCCGTAAGAACTTCGGCTCGATCTCGGTGCTGTCGGTGCTGCTCGTGATCGTCAGCGCGGTCGTGACCGGGTTCATCCTGTTCGTGATCCTCCCTGACCTCAACCTCGCTGCGGCGATCGCCCTGGGCGCGGTGATCAGCCCGACGGATGCGGTGGCCGCCACCTCCATCGGCAAGAAGCTCGGCCTGCCGCCGCGACTGATCGCGGTGCTGGAGGGCGAGAGCCTGGTGAACGACGCCTCGGCACTGGTGCTGCTGCGCACGGCTGTCGCCGCCTCCGCGGGCACGATCGCCCTCGGCGGGTTCGGGGGAGTGACGATCGACTTCGCCTACTCGTCGATCATCGCGATCGGGGTCGGCATCCTCGTCGGGTTCGTGACCGTGTTCTTCCGGTCCAAGCTCACCGACTCGGTGCTCACGACCGCGGTCTCTTTTGTCATCCCGTTCATCGCCTACATCCCGGCCGAGGCGGTCGGGGCCTCCGGCGTGCTCAGCGTCGTCGTGGCGGGGCTGTACACCGGGCACATGGGGGCGCAGCACTTCTCGGCGTCGACGCGGATCAGCGAGCGTCTGAACTGGCGCACGATCCAGTTCCTGCTCGAGAACGGCGTCTTCCTTTTGATGGGGCTGGAGCTCAAGGACATCTTCCTCGGCGCGATCACCCGGAGCACCGAGAACGACAACCTCAACGCCATCGGCGCCGTGCTGCTCGGTATCGGCGCGGCCGCGGTGCTGTTCCTCATCCGGTTCCTGTTCGTCGGCCCCCTGCTCACGATCCAGCGCGCCCGGGCCCGGCGGCGCGACCCCACGGGGCAGGATGCCGCCGAGGCGCTCGGCTGGCGGGGCGGCCTCGTGCTCACCTGGGCCGGGATGCGCGGGGTGGTCACGGTCGCGGCCGCCCAGTCGCTGCCGGAGTCGACCCCGTATCGCAGCCAGCTCATCCTCATCGCGTTCACGGTCTCGATCGTGACGCTGATCGGGCAGGGCGGCACCCTGCCCTGGGTCATCAGGATGACCCGCCTCCGCGGCATCGACGAGTCGGCCGACCACGCCGAGTTCGCGACCCTCGTCGACGAGCTGCGGGTCGCCGGACTCCAGGTGCTGGAGGTGGCGACGCTCAGCCTGCCGAGCGGCGAGGAGGTCGACGAGAGCGTCGTCGAGCGGGTCAGGAGCGACGCCGACCTCCGCAGCGAGTCGGCCTGGGAACGGGCGCACGCCGCGGACCCGGGCGACGGGGGTGCCTCCGCCGGCGCCCCGCACCGTCAGTACCGGGTGCTCAGACTCGAGGTGCTGCGCGCCGAGCGCACGGCGCTCCTGGATGCCCGTGGTCGCGGGGCGTACAGCTCGCGCATCCTGGTGCGGGCTCAGGTGATGCTCGACCAGGAGGAGTCGCGGCTGCAGCAGATGGACGGCTCGGACACGCACTGAGGCGCGGCTCGTAGACTTGGGGCATGCCCCGCAGCAACCGCCCCCGTCGCCGCGCGGGCGGAAGCGGCAAGAACGGCGGCGGCCCGAACGGTGCGAGCGGCGGCAACGGCGGCACCGAGGACGACCAGCCGGGCCTGGATCGCCTGATGGCCGGCTGGCGCCGCGTCGAGCACCGCCGGAGCGGCGACTGGAACGTGCAGCCCGTCTCGGCGGCCTCGGCCGTGAAGGACTACCTCTGCCCCGGCTGCGGCCTCACCGTGGCCCAGGGCACCGCGCACCTGGTGACCTGGCGCGCCGACGGCGTGCTCGGCGACGCGAGCGACCTGGCCGCACGCCGCCACTGGCACACCCACTGCTGGAGAATCGGAGCCTGACCATGACGACGATCGAGATCCGCTCCGGCACCGAGCTGCCCGCCCGTCGGGAGGACGTCGAGCTGCACACGGCCGACGGACTGACCCTGGTCGGCGAGCTCGCCACCCCGCTCTCGGGCGACCCGGTCGCCACGCTGGTGACCCTGCATCCGCTGCCCACCCACGGCGGGTTCATGGACTCCCACATCTTCCGCAAGGCGGCGGCCCGGCTGCCGGCGCTCGCCGACCTCGCGGTGCTGCGCTTCAACCTGCGCGGGGTCTCCTCGCCGCGGGGCACGAGCGAGGGCGCCTTCGACGAGGGCGAGGGCGAGCGCTACGACGTGCAGGCGGCGATGGAGTTCGTGGCCGAGCAGGGGCTGCCGCATCCGTGGCTCGTCGGCTGGTCGTTCGGCACCGAGCTGGCGCTGCGCTACGGGGCGCAGTACCCGATCGACGGCGCCATCCTGCTCTCGCCGCCGCTGCACCGGGCCAGCGACGCCGAAGTCGCGGCCTGGGAGGGCAACGGCAAGCAGCTGGTCGCGCTGGTGCCCGAGCTCGACGACTTCCTCCGGCCCGCCGAGGCGCGCGCCCGGTTCGCGAGCGTGCCGAGCCTGGACTTCGTGGAGGTCGAGGGTGGCAAGCACCTCTGGGTGGGGGAGCAGCAGACCCGTCGGGTGCTGGACGAGATCGTGGCGCGGGTGAACGCGGCGGCCTACCCGCTGCCGACGACCTACGAGGTCTGACCCTCAGCGTTCATTCTGGATCGGGATGACGACCTGTTTGATGATCAGCAGGATCGACGCCGCGATCGGGATCGCGACCAGGGCGCCGAGCACGCCGAGCAGCGTGCCGCCCGCGAGAGCGGCGATCACCACGATCGACCCGGGCACCGAGACCGCCCGGTTCATGATCTTCGGGCTGAGCAGGTAGGCCTCCACCTGCATGTAGACGATGTAGTAGATGCCGGCGACCAGCGCGGTCAGTGGTGAGCCGAGCCCGGGGATCAGACAGACCAGCACGATGATCGTCGACCCGGAGATCGTGCCGACCAGGGGGATCAGCGACAGCATGCCGGCGAGGAAGGCGAGCACCGCGGAGAACGGCGCCTGGATGATCGAGAGGAAGATGAAGCTCAGGATGCCGTTGCAGAGCGCCAGACTGATCTGCCCGACCACGTACCGCCCGACCGCGCCGGTGACCTGCTCGCTGAGATCGGCGAACCGCTCGCGCTTGGAGGCGGGGACCAGGCGGTAGACCGCCCGCTTCATCCCGTTCAGCGACGCGGTGAAGTACAGGGTGAGGATGAGCACGATGATCGCGCCGAAGAAGCCGCTCGCGATCCCGATGCCGACCTGCAGGGCGCCGCCGGCGAGGGCCGTGACGTTGCCCGCATCCTGGAAGTAGCTGACCACCGCGTTGTAGATCTCGTTGACGTCGAGGAAGCCGCCGAGCTGCTCGGTGACGGTGTCGCGCCACTGCTGGTCGAGCACCCGGTTCACGAGGTCGGGGATGATCCCGATCAGCTGGGTGGTCTGCTCGACGATGATCGGCACGACCGCGAACACCAGACCGGTGAAGATGCCGAGGACCGCGACGAGCACGGTGAGGATGGCGAGCCACCGGGGCCAGTGCTTGCGCTCGAGCCAGCTGATGATCGGATCCAGGCCCAGCGCGATGAAGATCGCGACGCCGATGTAGGTGAGGATCGTCGCCAGGGAGGCGACCGCGCCGAGGATCCCGATGCCCACGCCGACGCCGAGCGTGGCGACGATACCGAGCGTGAACGCGTTCTGGATCTTCACGGGGTCTCCCTCGAGTACGGCGTCCGGGGCGGGGCGTGGACCAATCCTATGGTCGTCTGAACGTTCGCTGTGCGCGACTCCAGGGGGATCGGCTATCTTTTAATGTCTTTGTCAGGAGTCTTCGTGCGCTTTATCTTCGCCATCTTCGCCTTCATCATCGCGACCGCGCTGATCGGCGCCGGTGTCGCGCAGCGAACCGTCTTCCTTCCACCGGACACGGTGTCGGCCTCGGTCACCACCGACGGCACCGCGCCGTACCTGATGATCGACTCCGACACGCTGCTCACGCACGACGGGAAGCAGTCGTTGGTCTTCTCCGGCAGCTCGACCGTGTTCGCCGCGTACGGCCGCACGTCTGACGTCGAGGCGTGGCTGGACGGCTCGGACTACGAGCGCATCGGCTACGACGACCAGAGCCGCGAACTGACCGCGGAGAACGTCTCGGCCAACCCCGACGCCGCCCAGAACGTGGCGAGCGGATCGGCGAACCCGGCCGGCAGCGACCTCTGGCTCGAGCAGTACACGGCGGAGGACGCGATGTACCGCACGGTCAACCTGCCCGCCGGGTACTCGGTGATCGTCGCGGCCGACGGCACGAGCCCCGCGCCCACCTCGGTCTCGATCTCCTGGCCGATCGCCAATGCGACCCCCTGGGTCGGGCCGCTGCTGGTCGCCGGCGTGGCGTTCCTGCTCGCCGGTCTGGTGCTGCTCGTGCTCGGCCTGCTGCACATGCGGCGCTCGCAGCGCCCGAGGCGGAAGCCGCCCGCGCTGCCCAAGGGCAAGCGCTTCTCGCCGTCGCGCACCAACGCGATCGAGTCCGGCATGAAGCGTGGCCGTCGCTCGATCGCCCCGCTGATCGCGGCGCCGCTCGCCCTGGCCTCGGTGCTCGCCTTCAGCGGCTGCTCGTCCGACTACTGGCCCCAGGCCGCACCGGCGACTCCGGCCGACTCGGATGCGGCGACGACGGCCGCCACCCCCGACCCGACACCGACTCCCGGCGAGCCCGTGGAGGCGGCCGACGACGGCACCCCGATGCCCGCCGTCACCCAGGCTCAGCTGGAGGGGATCGTCTCCTCGATCTCCACGGTCGCCGCCGAGGGCGACGCGGCCTCCAGCGCCGACGCGCTGGCTCCGCGCTTCACCGGGCCCGCGCTCGACCTGCGGAAGGCGACCTACGCGATCCGCGGTGGGTTCCCCGAGTACGCGGCGCCCCAGCCGATCCCGGCCGGGCCGCTCGAGGTCGTGCTGCCCCAGGCCAGCAACAGCTGGCCCAAGACGGTGTTCACCGTCGTGCAGGGCGCCGACACCACGGTTCCGCCGGTCGCGCTGATGCTCGAGCAGGAGACCGCTCGGTCGAACTACAAGGTCTACTACGCCATCACGCTCGAACCCGACACCAGCCTCCCGTCGGTGGCGGCGGCGAGCGTCGGCACCACGCGCCTCGCGCCGGAGTCGAAGCTCTTGACCATGACGCCGGACCAGCTGAAGACCGCGTACGCCGACATCCTCCAGGTGGGCGACGCGAGCAGCTACATCAACGCCGTCGACCCGAACGGCGACACGCTCCGCACGCAGGTGGGCGTGGACTACAAGAACTCGGCCAAGGCTGCGCTCTCCTCGACCGCGACCATGGAGTTCGCGACCGTGCCCGCACCGGGTCAGAACATCGCGCTCGCCACGACCGAGTCGGGTGCTCTGGTCGCGGTCGACCTGCGGGAGTCGCAGACCGTGAAGCCGACCGAGTCGGGCGCCACCGTGAGCCCGACGGGTGCGGTGAAGGCGCTCTCGGGAGTCAACGAGAGCTCGAAGGGCACCGAGGCGATCTTCGACTACCAGCTGCTGTTCTACATCCCGCCGTCGGGCGACACCACCAAAGCCGAGCTCCTCGGATTCACGCAGGGGCTCGTCCAAGCGAAGGAACTGCCGTGAGCATCCCCCCGCCCTCCGCCGGAAACCTGCGCGGAGCCGTCGATTTGTCCTCCCTGGTGAACCGTGCCCGCTCGGGCGCGGTCGGAGCCCCGGCCGGCACGGGTGCGCCCAGTGCGCCCGGAGCTCCCACCATCGCGGGCTCCGCGGGTGGCACCTCCGCCGACGGCGGGAGCGTGGCGCCCGTCGTGCCCTCTCTCGTGCTCGAGGGCAACGACGCGAACTTCACCGAGATCATCGAGCTCTCGAACACGGTGCCGGTGATCGTCGACCTCAAGGCCGACTGGGCCGAGGCGAGCAAAGAGATCACCGCGGTGCTGGGCAAGGTCGTGCGCGAGTACGCCGGCCGGTTCGTGCTGGTCGGGGTGGATGCCGAGTCGAACCCGCAGCTGGCGCAGGCCTTCCAGGCGCAGTCGGTGCCGACGGTCGCCGCGATCGTCGGCGGTCGGCCGGTGTCGCTGTTCCAGGGCGCGTACCCCGAGTCCGAGGTGCGGGCCGTGCTGGAGCAGGTGCTGCAGCTCGCCGCCCAGAACGGCGTCACGGGCACGGTCGTGGCGCAGGACGTCGATCCGGATGCGCCGCCCGCCGAGCCCGTGGAGGAGCCGCTGCCGCCGCACCACGCCGAGGCCTACGACGCGATCGCGAACGGCGACTACGCCACCGCCATCCGCGAGTACCAGACGGCGATCGCCCAGAACCCGCGCGACGCCCTCGCCGTGGCCGGGCTCGCGCAGGTGAGCCTGCTGGCGCGCCTCCAGGACACGTCGCTCGACGAGATCCGCTCGGCCGCCGCGGCCGCCCCCGACGACCTCGACGCCCAGCTCGCGGTCGCCGACCTCGACATCTCCGGCGGTCACCTCGAGGATGCCTTCGACCGGCTACTCACCCTCTTCCCGAAGCAGGACGCCGAGGGCAAGACCGCCATCCGCACCCGCCTCCTGGAGTACTTCGAGGTCGCCGGTGCCGACGACCCCCGTGTCGTGGCGGCGCGCCGGCGCCTGACGGGCTTGTTGTACTAGCTGCCGGGAGGCGCGTGCTTCGCGCGCGTCTCCCGGGCTGCGCCGGTCCCCGCCCGGCGCAGCGCGACATGTTCGTGTGGGGTCGCTCACGCGGCCGCGCACTCACCCTGGGTCGTCGAGTACGGCCCGCAGCGTCGCCCCGGCGCCCGCGCCTCCGGATCGAACGCCGTCCCCAGGTCTGCGACCCGCGGCCACAGTGCCCTCAGGGTCGAATGCCGTCCCCAGGTCCGCGATCCGTCACTTGTTGCCGCTATTTCGACGCCATAGCGGCAACAACTGACGGGTCGCCGACAGTCGGGGCCGCACGAGAGACCGAAGCAACGGCACACGAAGCCGCGGGCCGTACTCGACGACCCAGGGTGAGCGCGTCGCCGGAGAGCACGACCGAAGGCCGCGCTCTCCGACGGCACGCGAACATGTCGCCCGCGCCGCAGAGGCGGCGGCGCGGCAACCAGCTAAGGGCGGTGGGGCTTCAGGTACAGAGCCGCCAGCGGGGGGAGGGTGAGCTCGACAGACGCCGGGCGGCCCGACCAGGGGACGTACTCGGCCTCGACCGAGCCGTAGTTGCCGACTCCGGAACCGCCGTACTCGACCGCATCCGTGTTTACCAGCTCATCCCAGCGGCCGCCGAAGGGCAGGCCGACGCGGTACGGGCCCACGGGGGCGCCCGAGAAGTTCATCAGCACCGCGATCGGGTTGCCCTCGGAGTCCCAGCGCAGGAACGACACCAGGTTCTGCGACGACGACCCGCCGTCGATCCACTCGAAGCCGGCCGGCTCGTTGTCGAGGGTCCAGAGCGCCGGGTTCTCCTTGTAGACCGTGTTCAGCCGCGCCACCAGTCCGAGGAGCTGCTGGTGCGAGGGCTGGTCGAGGATCCACCAGTCCAGGCCCCGCTCCTCGCTCCACTCGGAGGGCTGCCCGAACTCCTGGCCCATGAACAGCAGCTGCTTTCCCGGGTGCGCCCACATGAACCCGAGGTACGAGCGCAGGTTGGCGAGCTTCTGCCAGTGGTCGCCCGGCATCTTGCTGAGCAGCGAGCCCTTGCCGTGCACCACCTCGTCGTGCGAGATCGGGAGCATGAAGTTCTCGCTGAACGCGTAGAGGAACGAGAAGGTGATCTCGCCGTGGTGGTACGAGCGGTACATCGGGTCCTGCTCGATGTAGCCCAGCGAGTCGTGCATCCAGCCCATGTTCCACTTCATGCCGAAGCCGAGCCCGCCGCGATCGGTCGCGTGGGTGACACCGGGCCACGAGGTCGACTCCTCGGCGATCATCACGATGCCGGGGCTGGTCTTGTAGGCGGTCGCCGTGACCTCCTGCAGCAGGCTGATCGCCTCGAGGTTCTCGCGGCCCCCGTACTGGTTCGGGATCCACTCGCCCTCCTTGCGGGAGTAGTCGAGGTAGAGCATGCTCGCCACCGCGTCGACCCGGAGGCCGTCGATGTGGAACTCCTGCAGCCAGTACAGGGCGTTCGCGACCAGGAAGTTGCGCACCATTCGGTTGCCGAAGTCGAACACCAGGGTGCCCCAGTCCGGCTGCTCACCGCGGCGGGGGTCCGGATGCTCGTACAGCGCCTCGCCGTCGAACCGCGCGAGCGCCCACTCATCCTTCGGGAAGTGGCCGGGCACCCAGTCCATCAGCACGCCGAACCCGGCCTGGTGCAGCCGGTCGATCAGGTAGCGCAGGTCGTCGGGGTGGCCGAAGCGGGAGGTCGGGGCGTAGTAGCTCGTGACCTGATAGCCCCAGGATCCGCCGAACGGGTGCTCGGCGAGCGGCATGAACTCCACGTGCGTGAACCCGAGGTGCTCGAGGTAGGGGATCAGCTCGTCGGCGAGCGACCGGTAGTCGAGCCCCGGCTTCCACGAGCCGAGGTGCATCTCGTACACGCTCATCGGCTGCGTGTGCGGGTTGACCGCGGCCCGGCGGGTCATCCACGCCTCGTCCTGCCACTGGTACCGGGTGGTGCCGATCACCGAGGCGGTGAGCGGCGGGACCTCGGTGTACCGGGCCATCGGGTCGGCACGGCTGACCCACTGCCCGTACTGGGTGAGGATCTCGAACTTGTAGTTGCCGCCGTCGGTCAGGCCCGGGATGAACAGCTCCCAGACCCCGGTGCCGCCGAGGCTGCGCATCGCGTGGCGCACGCCGTCCCAGCCGTTGAAGTCGCCGATCACGCGCACGGCCTTGGCGTGCGGTGCCCAGACCGCGAACGCGGTCCCCGCGGTCGCGGCATCCACACCCCAGGTCTCTTCGACGCGGGCGCCGAGCACCTCCCAGAGCTTCTCGTGCCGGCCCTCGCCGATCAGGTGGAGGTCGAGCTCGCCGAGCGTGGGCGCGAAGCGATACGGGTCGTCGGCGGTCCAGACGCTGCCGTCGTCGTAGCGGGCCTCGATCAGGTAGTCGTTCAGGCCCGTGAGGGTGAAGCCCTGCCAGATGCCGCCGTACAGGTGGGTCAGCTCGACCCGCGCGCCAGTGGAGAGCACCGCGCTGACCTCGGTGGCCAGGGGGCGAAGCGACCGGATGACGGTGACCGGGTCGGAGACCCCGTCGGCCTCGACGAGGTGCTGGCCGAGGACCGCGTGGGGGTTGTAGTACGACCCGGCAGCGACCTGCTGGAGCACCTCCTCCGGGAACTCGGGGAGGGTGAGGGCGGTTGCGCCGTCGGGGGAGGGCATCAGGGGGTGCCGCCTTCGCTGTCGGGGTCGGTCTCGTGGATCAGGTGGAGGATGTGCGCGGGTGCGGAGAAGGCATCCAGCCGCACGTAGTTGTTGGCCGACCACTGCCAGGCGTTGCCGGTGAGCAGGTCGACCACCGGGAACTCGGCGTCGGAGGGGAGCCCGAACTCGGTGAGGTCGAGGTGCACGGTCGTCTCCCTGACCGAGTGCGGGTCGGTGTTCACGACCACGATCACGGTGTCCGAGACGCCGTCGGGTGTGAACTCGGCGGCGAGGTGCTTGGAGTAGACGACGATCGCGTCGTCGTCGCTGCCGTGCACCCGGAGGTTGCGCAGCTGGCAGAGCGCCGGGTGGGCGCGACGGATCGCGTTCAGGCGCGTGATGTCCTCGGCGATCGAGCGGCCCTCCGCCTCGGCGGCGGTGAAGTCACGAGGCTTGTACTCGTACTTCTCGTTGTCGACGTTCTCCTCCGAGCCCGGTCGCGCGACGTTCTCGATCAGCTCGTAGCCGGAGTACACGCCCCAGGTGGGCGCCCCGGTGGCGGCGAGCACCGCGCGGATCCGGTACGCCGGCATCCCGCCGAACTGCAGGTACTCGGTGAGGATGTCGGGGGTGTTGACGAAGAGGTTGGGGCGGAAGAAGGCGTCCGTCTCCTGCGAGATCGAGGTGAAGAACTCCTCGATCTCGGTCTTCGTGTTGCGCCAGGTGAAGTAGGTGTACGACTGTTGGAAGCCCACCTTCGCGAGCGCCTGCATCGGCGCCGGGCGGGTGAACGCCTCGGCGAGGAAGACGACCTCGGGATGCGCGGCGTTGACCTCGTGGATGACCCACTCCCAGAAGTTCAGCGGCTTCGTGTGCGGGTTGTCGACGCGGAAGATGTGCACGCCGAGGCCGATCCAGTACTCCAGCACCCGGAGGGCCTCGGCGCGGATGCCCTCGGGGTCGTTGTCGAAGTTGATCGGATAGATGTCCTGATACTTCTTCGGCGGGTTCTCGGCGTAGGCGATCGAACCGTCCGGCAGGGTGGTGAACCACTCCGGGTGCTCGGTGACCCACGGGTGATCCGGCGAGGCCTGCAGGGCGAAGTCGAGGGCGATCTCCAGGCCCGACCCGGTCGCCGCGGCCACGAAGGCGCGGAAGTCGTCGATGGTGCCGAGATCAGGATGCACGGTGTCGTGCCCGCCGGCCGCCCCGCCGATCGCCCACGGGGATCCGGGGTCGCCGGGCTTGGGGTCGAGGGTGTTGTTGCGCCCCTTGCGGAACGCCTCGCCGATCGGGTGGATGGGCGGCAGGTAGAGCACGTCGAAGCCCATGGCCGCGACATCCGGGATCCGCTTCGCCGCGGTCTGGAAGGTGCCGCTGGTCCAGCCGCCGTCCTCGTCCCTCACCGCACCGATGGAGCGGGGGAAGAACTCGTACCAGGCCCCGGCCCCGGCGCGGGTGCGCTCGACGCGGAGCGGGTGCCACTCCGAGTGGGTGACCAGGCTCTGGGCGGGCCGCACCTCGAGCGCCTCCTGCACGGCGGCGGAGTAGGCGGGGGCGAGGCGGTCGGGGATCGGCCCGGCGGTCTCGCCGAGCGAGGCGGCGACCTGGGAGAAGAGGGTGCGCTCGGCCTCGGGGCGGTCGGCCTCGCCGGCGAGACGGGCGAAGAGCTCGGCGCCGATCGCGAACATCAGCTCGACGTCGATGCCCGCGGCGATCTTGACGCTCGCGTTGTGCTCCCAGGTGGCGTAGTCGTCGGAGTAGGCGCGGATGCGGAACCGCCAGTCGCCCTGCACGTCGACCTGCGCCAGACCGCGCCACTCGTCGTCCCAGCTGTGGGTGCGGTGCAGCGGCCGGTCGAAGACGGTGCCGTCGGGCCGCTCGAGCTCGAGGTGCGCGCCGACGGCGTCGTGGCCCTCACGGAAGACGGTGGCGCCGAACGGGATGACCTCGCCCGAGTAGCCCTTCGCCGGCCAGCGGCCGCCGTCGACCTCGGGGAACACGCCGAGGATCGGGATGCGGCCGGCCGAGGGGGTGAACGACGCGACCGGCGGGGCCGCCGGCGAAACCGCATCGGTCGCCTGCGATGTCGCGGCAGATGCCGCGTCCGGAGCCGCCTCGGCAGCCGCGGCGGGCGCCGTCGCTTGCGTCTCCTCGGCCTCGGGAGGGACGGCCTTCCGTGAAGCGGAGGCCTTCGGAGAAGCGGGTCGTTTACGTGTAGCAGCCACACTCAGACCCTACCGAGAAAGGTAGTGCGCACAAGGGCGTTCACCGCGTGGAAACCCGTCTGGCCTAGGCTGGCCGAGTTGGTCGGACCACCGCTGCAGAAGGGCTCATCGCGTGAAGGCGATTCGCAAGTTCACCGTCCGTTCCGTGCTGCCGGAGTCGCTGAGCGCGCTCGGCGAACTCGCGGCGAATCTCCGCTGGGCCTGGGACCAGCCGACGCAGCAGATCTTCGCCCTCATCTCGCCGGACGACTGGCACGCGACCCTCGGCGACCCGGTCGCCCTGCTGGGCGCGGTCCGTCCCGAGCGCCTCGAGCAGCTCGCCGCCGACGCCGGCTTCGTGGCCTGGGCCGACAGCCTGCGCGACCAGCTGCACGCGTACCTCGAGGAGCCGCGCTGGTACCAGCAGCTCGACGGCCCGCGGCCCCGGTCGATCGGGTACTTCTCACCCGAGTTCGGGATCGCCGCGGCCTTGCCGCAGTATTCCGGAGGTCTCGGCATCCTGGCCGGCGACCACCTGAAGGCCGCCTCGGACCTCGGCGTGCCCATCATCGGCGTGGGCCTGTTCTACCGAGCGGGCTACTTCTCGCAGGCCATCTCGCGGGACGGCTGGCAGGAGGAGAGCTACCCGGTGCTCGACCCCGACGGCCTCCCGCTGTCGGTTCTTCGCCAGGCCGACGGCACCCCGGCGCAGATCGTGCTGGCGCTGCCGGCCGATCGGGCGCTGCACGCCCGCATCTGGCAAGCGCAGGTCGGGCGCGTGCGCCTGCTGATGCTCGACACCGACATCCCGGACAACGACGACGACCTGCGCAGCGTGACCGACCGCCTCTACGGCGGCGGCAGCGAGCACCGCCTGCTGCAGGAGCTGCTGCTGGGCATTGGCGGCGTGCGCGCCCTCGAGGTGCTCGCCGAACTGACCGACTCGGCGATGCCCGAGGTCTACCACACCAACGAGGGCCACGCCGGATTCCTCGGCCTGGAGCGGATCTCGAACCTGATCGGCGGTGGGCTGAGCTTCGACCAGGCCCTGCAGGTCGTGCGCGCCGGCACCGTCTTCACCACCCACACCCCGGTCCCCGCCGGCATCGACCGCTTCGAGCGCACTCTGATGGAGCGGTACTTCTCCACCGACATGCTGCCGGGACTCGACGTCGCGCAGGTGCTCGCCCTCGGCGCGGAGGACTACGAGGGCGGTTCGCCCGACGTGTTCAACATGGCCGTCATGGGGCTGCGGCTCGCTCAGCGCGCCAACGGCGTCTCGGTGCTGCACGGCGCGGTCAGCCGCGGGATGTTCGCCGGGCTCTGGCCCGGCTTCGACCGCGACGACGTGCCGATCACCTCGGTCACCAACGGGGTGCACGCGCCGACCTGGACCGATCCGCTGCTGCAGGAGCTCTCCCGCTCCAAGCTCGGCACGGGCGACACGACCACCGCCGACTGGTCCTCGGACGCGGTGACGGATGCCGAGCTCTGGGCGGTGCGCGGCGACATGCGGCGGCAGCTGGTGCACGACGCACGCCGCCGGGTGACCGAGGCGTGGCGCGAGCAGAACCCGGACTCGATCGCGCCGAGCTGGTTCCAGAAGCTGCTCGACCCCGAGGTGCTGACGATCGGCTTCGCGCGGCGGGTGCCGACCTACAAGCGGCTCACGCTGATGCTGCACGACCCGGCGCGGTTGAAGTCGATCCTGCTGAACCCGGAGCGCCCGGTGCAGTTCGTGATCGCGGGCAAGTCGCATCCGGCCGACGAGGAGGGCAAGCGGCTGATCCAGAAGCTGGTGCAGTTCGCCTCCGACCCCGAGGTGCGCCAGCGCATGGTGTTCCTGCCCAACTACGACATCGGGATGGCGCAACTGCTCTACCCCGGCACCGACGTCTGGCTGAACAACCCGCTCCGCCCCCTCGAGGCCTGCGGCACCTCGGGCATGAAGGCGGCGCTGAACGGCGGGCTCAACCTCTCGATCCTCGACGGGTGGTGGAACGAGTACTTCGACGGCGAGAACGGCTGGGCCATCCCGACGGCCGACTCCGCCGGGGATGCCGAGGAGCGCGACTCGCTCGAGGCGGAGGCCCTCTACGACCTGCTGGAGAACCAGGTGGCGCCGCGGTTCTACGACCGTGACGCCGACGGCATCCCGCAGCACTGGATGCAGTCGATCAGGCACACGCTCTCGACGCTGTCTCCCGAGCTGAGCGCCGAGCGGATGGTGCGCGAGTACGTGCAGCGGCTCTACGTGCCGGCGGCCGAGGCCGAGCGGGCGATGACGGTCGATGACCACGAGGCCGCGCGCGAGCTCGCCGAGTGGAAGGACCGGGTGCGCGCCGCGTGGCCGGGCGTCGCGGTCGTGCACGTCGAGTCGGGCGGACTGGACGACACCCCGCAGGTCGGCGACGAGCTGCATGTGCGGGCGCACGTGCAGCTGGACGGGCTCTCGCCGGACGACGTGGCCGTCGAGGTCGTCTACGGCCACGCGGCCCACGGCGACGAGCTCACGGACGTGGCGGTCGCCGAGCTCGAGCGGCCGCACGCCGTCGGTGCCCGGGGAACCGCCGGGTCGACCGACGCGGCTCCCGACGGCGGCGAGCTCGTCTACTCGGGCACGCTCTCGCTCTCGCGGGCGGGGTCCTTCGGCTACACCGTCCGAATCGTGCCCAAGCACGCGAACCTGGCGTCCCCCGCCGAGCTGGGCCTGATCGCCTCGGCGCACTGAGCCCGCGCCGGGCCCGGCCCGGCCCGGCCGCTGTGGGCCGGCCGGGCCGGGCCGGGCCAGCCGCTGTAGGCGGCCTGGCACCGCACCAACCCAAGCCTTCCGCAGGTGATGGCAAGCGGCGGGCCGTACCCGACGACCCAGAGTGAGGGCGAGGCCGCGATAGCGACCTCACCCGAACATGTCGCGTCGCGCCGGGCAGGGACCGGCGCGACCGCCGGAGCGCCCCTCGCCGCAGGCGAGAGGTGCCCCGGCGCAGCTAGCACAGCCGGGGGTGGCGGCTGCTTACTCCGGCCGCCCTCTGCCTGTACCCTGAACCGGTGGTCCCGGGGGGATCACGCTCGCGAAGGGGCTGCGGATGAGCGCACGACGGATACCGACGGCCCTCGCGATCGTCGCCGCGTCGCTCCCGGTGTTCATGGGCACGCTCGACAACCTCGTGGTGACGAGCGCGCTGCCGGTGATCGGGCGCGACCTGCACGCGTCGATCGAGCAGCTGCAGTGGTTCGTGAACGCCTTCACCCTCAGCTTCGCCACGTTCATGCTGCTGGCCGTCTCGCTCGGTGACCGCTACGGGCGCCGTCGCGTGTTCCTGATCGGCATCGTGGTGTTCACGCTCTCGTCGGCCGCCTGCGCGCTCAGCACGACCCCGGAGATGCTGATCGTCTCGCGGGCCGTCGAGGGCGCGGGCGCGGCGGCGATCATGCCCCTGTCGCTGACGCTGCTGGTCGGCTCGGTGTCGCCCGCCGCCCGCAACCTCGCGATCGGCATCTGGGGTGGGGTCTCCGGGCTCGGCGTGGCCCTCGGACCGCTGATCGGCGGTGCGGTGCTGGTGGGCTGGGACTGGGACGCGATCTTCTGGATCAACGTGCCGGTCGGGGTGGTCGCGGTGCCGCTGGCGCTGTACGCGCTGCCGGACTCGATCGGGATCCGGGTACGGGCCGACGTGCTGGGCGTGGTGCTCGCCGGGCTCGGCATCCTGGGGCTGGTCTACGGCATCGTGAACGGCAACAGCGCGGGCTGGGCGAGCCCGACGGTGCTGGTACCGCTGATCGCGGGGGCCGCGCTCCTGGCGGCGTTCGTGGTCTGGGAGTCGCGGGTCGCAGACCCGCTGCTGCCGCTCCGGCTGTTCCGCGACCGCAGTTTCCGCGTCGCCAACGTCGTGGGCCTGACCTTCAGCTTCGGGATGTTCGGGGCCGTGTTCATCCTGATCCAGTACCTCCAGATCGTGGCCGGGGTCGACGCCCTCGGGGCGGGCCTGATGACGATGCCGTGGACCCTCTCGCCGCTGTTCGTCGCCCCGCTCACGGGCATCCTCTCGCCCCGCGTGGGAACCAGGGTGCTGATCGTGGTCGGCTGCCTGCTGCAGGCGGGGGCGGTGGGCTGGCTGGCGCTGACCATGACCCAGGAGCTGCACTACGCGCTGATGCTGCCGGGCTTCATCGCGGGCGGCATCGGCATGGGGCTCGTCTTCGCCCCGATCTCGACCGCGGTGCTGGCGAACATGGCGGCCGAGGACAACGCGAAGGCCTCGGGGGCGAACTCGACGATCCGCGAGATCGGGGTCGCGCTCGGGATCGCGGTGATGACGACGGTCTTCGTCGGGCTCGGCGGGCGGTTCACCCCGACGGGCTACATCGAGGCCGCGGTGCCCGCCGTGGGCATCGGGGCGCTCGTGCTCCTCGTCGCGGCGCTCGCGGCCCTGGCGCTCCCGCCCGGCAAGGGCCACGGCCCCGCCCCCGCCCAGGCCCTCCCCACCCACGACCGGGCCGGCGCCACCGCTGCCCTCAGCACCGCAGTGACCCACGCCCTCCGCCGTTAGTGCGTAATCACGTCCTTGCTGGCGGGGTCCCTTGCGGCCCCGGCTGCGACGCGCGGACGAAGTCGAGCTTCTCGGGGAAGACGGTGCCAAGGAGTTCGCGCACCCCCGCATCAGCGTCATAGTCGTCGAGGAGGCGCATCCCGAGCACCACGTTCGCCAGCATGCCGCCCGCGAGGAAGTCGGAGGCCTCCTGCGACGACATCCCCGCCTCGTCGCGGAGCAGACGGTAGACGTCCATGAATCCGCAGCGGGCCGCCGGACCGATCGCCGGATCGCTGCCGAGCGAGAACGCGTTCATCAGGCAGAGCAGGATGCCGCGGTCAGCGGTCAGCGCGAAGTACGCCAGGCCCAGACGGCGCCCGATCGGCACCACGGGGTCGCCCGCGATGGCCTCGCGGAACGCCGCCACGAGCTGCAGCAGGGCCCGGTTCAGCACCTCGAGGAACAGCTGCTCCTTCGTGCCGAACATGCGCACCACGTAGGGCTGGCTGACGCCGGCGGCATGGGCGACCCGGTCGGTGGTGGCGCCCGTGTAGCCCAGTTCGCCGAACACCGACATGGCGGCATCGAGCACCTGCTCGCGGCGTTCTTCGGCGGGCATCCGCGAGCGTCTAGCGGGAGTGGAGTCGGTCACGCTTGACATGGTATCAGCCGATTACTTATAGTCCAGTTAGTAATCATCCGATTACCTCTACAACGCTCCCGAAGGATCATCATGGCGATCACCGACCAGGCCCAGGCGCTCGAGGCCCCCATCCCGTCCGGTCGACGGCGCATCCCGGTCTGGCTCGCCGTCATCGCCGCCTCGGTGCCGATGTTCATGGCGACGCTCGACAATCTGGTGGTCACCAGCGCGCTCCCCGTGCTGGGTCGCGAACTCGATGCCTCGATCGAGCAGCTGCAGTGGTTCGTCAACGCGTACACGCTGAGCTTCGCGACGTTCATGCTCCTCGCGGTGGCGTTGGGCGACCGGCTCGGCCGGCGGAACGTCTTCCTGGCGGGCATCGCCGTGTTCACGCTGGCCTCGGCGTTGTGCGCGCTGGCGACCGAACCGTGGATGCTCATCGTCGCCCGCGCGCTGCAGGGAGTGGGCGGCGCCGCACTCATGCCGCTGTCGCTCACCCTGCTGGTCGGCTCGGTGAGCTCGGCGCTGCGACCGCTCGCCATCGGCATCTGGGGCGGAATCTCCGGCCTCGGCGTCGCGCTGGGCCCGCTCATCGGCGGCGCGGTGATCCAGGGCTGGAACTGGGATGCGATCTTCTGGCTCAACGTGCCCGTCGGCATCCTGAGCATCCCGCTCG
Organism: Herbiconiux sp. 320_LB; assembly: GCF_059691755.1. Taxonomy (NCBI): domain Bacteria; kingdom Bacillati; phylum Actinomycetota; class Actinomycetes; order Micrococcales; family Microbacteriaceae; genus Herbiconiux; species Herbiconiux sp. 320_LB. The sequence goes on from NZ_JCAWAD010000004.1 coordinate 276,624, forward strand.
TGCTGCTGGCGCTGCCGAACTCGTTCGGGCGGCGGCTGAGGGTCGACCTGCCGGGTGTGGCGCTCGCCGGGCTCGGTGTGCTCGGGATCGTCTACGGCGTCGTGCGGGGCAACGACGCCGGCTGGGGGAGTCTCGAGGTGATGGGGTCGCTCATCGCAGGGGTGCTGCTGCTGGTGGCTTTCGTGCTCTGGGAGCGCCGGCAGGCGAACCCGTTGCTGCCGCTGCGGCTGTTCCGCGACCGCAGCTTCACGGTGTCGAACATCGTGGGCCTGACGTTCAGCTTCGGCATCTTCGGCTCGATCTTCATCCTAATCCAGTACCTGCAGATCGTCGGCGGAGCGACACCGCTCGAGGCCGGTGTGATGACCATGCCGTGGACCTTGGCGCCCATGGTGGTGGCCCCGCTCGCCGGGCTGATCGCACCGCGGGTGGGCACCCGGCTCCTGATCGTGGTGGGGCTGCTGCTGCAGGCCGTCGGCGTCACCTGGCTGGCCGTGACCCTGTCGACCACGCTCGACTACGGGCTGCTGGTGCCCGCGTTCGTGTTCGCCGGGATCGGGATGGGCCTGGTGTTCGCGCCGGCCTCGACGGCGGTGCTGGCGAACATGTCGCCGGAGGACAACGCGAAGGCCTCGGGCACCAACTCGACCCTGCGGGAGATCGGCGTCGCGCTCGGCATCGCGGTGCTGACGGCGGTCTTCACCGGCGCCGGCGGCAGCTTCACCCCCACCGGCTACGTCGACGCGGCGGTTCCCGCGGTAGCCACAGGAGCCGCGGTCCTCTTCCTGGCCGCCCTCCTGGCCCTGCTCCTCCCCGCCGGTCGCCACCCGCGGTCTGAACCCGCAGCCTGATCGGCCCCGGACTTCCGACGAACGCTGGAAGCGGCGGGCCGTACCCGACGACCCAAGGTGAGGGCGAGGCCGCGATAGCGACCTCACCCGAACATGTCGCGTCGCGCCGGGCAGGGACCGGCGCGACCGCCGGGGCGCCCCTCGCCGCAGGCGAGAGGCGCCCCGGCGCAGAAACAGGTTCTACACCGCTCGATAGAGCTGCAGCGAGACCGCACCCACCTCGACCGTGTCCCCCGGCGCGAAGCGGGGGAGCGGGTCGTCGTGGTGGTGGGTGGTCGGGGCGTCCTCCGCCGAGTCCCAGAGCAGCTCGTAGGCCTCGACCCCGTCGTGCTCGGGCAGCGTCACGGTCTCGGCCGCCTCGACGCCGTGGATGACGGTGAGGATGCGGTTGAAGGGCTCCTGCTCGGGCGTGGACGCCGCCACGTAGACCAGCGTGCGGTACTCGGGCGAGTTCCAGTCGGCGACCGACATCGAGCCCCCGCGGATGTCGTACCAGTCGAGCTGGCTCGCCCCAGGCGTGCGCTCGCCGAAGACGCCGAAGTGCTCGGGCCGGAGCGCCGGGTTCTCGCGCCGCACCCGCAGCAGGTGCTGGGTGGTGCGCCAGAGATCCTTCTGCCAGGTGCGGCGGTCCCAGCTGATCCAGGTCAGCTCGCTGTCGTGGCAGTAGGCGTTGTTGTTGCCCTTCTGGCTGCGGCCGAACTCGTCGCCCGCGGTGATCATCGGCACCCCGGCCGAGAGCAGCAGCGTGCCCATCAGGTTGCGCATCGCCCGTCGTCGCGACTGCTCGATCGTGCGACTGCCGGTGGGGCCCTCGATGCCGTGGTTGTACGACATGTTGTTGTCGGTGCCGTCGCGGTTCGACTCGCCGTTGCCCACGTTGTGCTTGATGTTGTACGCCGTCAGGTCGGCCAGCGTGAAGCCGTCGTGCGCGGTGACGAAGTTCACCGAGGCGAGCGGGCCGCGGGCCTGGGAGAAGGTGTTGGAGGATCCCGCGATCCGGGTGGCGAGCATCCCGACGCCGTCGCCCGGGTTGCCGTTCTCGCGGATCGACTTGATGTCGCGCAGCCAGAACTTGCGCATCCGGTCGCGGAACCGGTCGTTCCATTCCGTCCAGTGCGGCGGGAAGTTGCCGGTCTGCCAGCCGCCCATCCCGACGTCCCACGGTTCGGCGATCATCTTCACCCCGGCGAGCTCCGGATCCTCGACGAGCGCGGTGAGCAGCGGATGCTGGGGGTCGTAGTAGTGGTCGGCGTTGCGACCGAGGGTGGCGGCCAGGTCGAACCGGAAGCCGTCGATCTGCACCTCGTTCGCCCAGTACCTCACCGAGTCGAGGATCATCCGGGCCGCGGCCGGGGTGCTGGTGTCGATCGAGTTGCCGCATCCGGTCACGTCGACGTAGTCGCCGCGCGAGGTCTGACGGTAGTACCCGGAGTTGTCGATGCCGCGGAAGCTCGTGGTCGGCCCGAGCCGGCCCTCCTCGGCGGTGTGGTTGTAGACCACGTCGAGGATGACCTCGAGCCCGGCCTCGTGCAGCAGCTTCACCATGCCCTTGAACTCGCGGAGCACCGCCCCGGGACCCTCGGCCTGCGCGGTCCGGGAGGCGTAGAGGCTGTGCGGCGCGAAGAAGCCGAGGGTGTTGTAGCCCCAGTAGTTGGTCAGCCCCTGCTTCTGCAGCCGCTGCTCCGAGACGAAGGCCTGCACGGGCAGCAGCTCCACGGCGGTCACCCCGAGGCTCTTGAGGTAGCCGATGCTCGACTCGTGCGCGAGACCCGCGTAGGTGCCGCGAAGGTGCTCCGGGATGCGCGGGTTGAGCTTCGAGATGCCCTTGACGTGCGCCTCGTAGATGACCGTGCGGTCGAGGGGGGTCGCGGGCTTCGCGACGCCGTTCCAGTTGAACTCCTCGTCGACGACGACGCTCCGGAACTGCTCGCGCCCCGAGCGCACGATCCCGCGCGCGTACGGGTCGAGGAGGGCGAGCGTCGGGTCGAAGGCGTTCCGCGGCCCCTCGGGCCCGTCGACCCGGAGGCTGTAGCGGCGGCCGGGCGCAAGGCTCCGCGACCGGCCGGACCAGACGCCGTCCGCATCCCGGGAGAGCGGCACCGATTTGAACACCCAGTTCGGGTCTTTCTGGTCGTACAGACAGACCTCGACACTGGTCGCGTTCTCGGACCAGACGCGGATCTCTCCGCCGTGCGAAGTCTGGCGGACGCCCATCCGGGCAAGGGGGTCGGCCGAAGTCATGGGACTTAGAGTAGTGGTGCCATGCCCGTCTACCTCGACCACGCGGCGACCACGCCGATGCTCCCCGCGGCCCGCGCGGCCTACGTCGACGCACTGGGCCTCGTGGGCAATCCCTCGTCGATCCACAGCCAGGGTCAGGATGCGAAGCGGATGCTCGAGGAGGCCCGCGAGATCGTCGCCGCCTCGGTGGGGGCCGAGCCGATCGAGGTCGTCTTCACCTCGGGCGGCACCGAGTCGGTGAACCTCGGGGTCAAGGGTCTGTACTGGAAGCGGCAGCAGGATGCGCCCCGGCCGGTGCTGCTGGTCGCCTCGGGCGAGCACCACGCGACGGTCGACGCGGTCGACTGGCTGGTCGCGCACGAGGGCGCCCAGGTGCACTGGCTGCCGATCGACGCCGACGGGCGGCTGCGACCCGCCGTGCTGGAGGAGGCGCTCGCCGAGCACGGCGCATCCGTCGCCCTGGTGTCGGTGCTCTGGGCCAGCAACGAGGTGGGCACCGTGCAGCCGGTCGACCAGCTCGTCGCCCTCGCGACGGCCGCCGGGGTGCCGGTGCACCTGGACGCGGTGGCGGCCTACGGCTACCTCCCGATCGCCTTCGACGCCCTGGGTGCCGCGGCCCTCAGCATCTCGGCCCACAAGATCGGCGGCCCGGTGGGGATCGGCGCGCTGGTGCTCTCGCGCTCCTGGGAGGTCGAGGCCCTCATCCACGGCGGCAACCAGCAGCGGGTGCGCTCGGGCACGCAGGACGCGGCCGGCGCCGTCGCCTTCGCCGCCGCGGCGCGGGAGTCGCTCGACTCGGCCGGGTTCGTCGACGGGCTCGGGATGCTCCGCGACCGTCTGATCGCCGGCGTGCGGGAGGCCGTGCCCGAGGCGGTGCTGCGCGGCGACCCGACGGCGGAGGGGCGGCTTCCCGGCAACGCGCACTTCACCTTCCCCGGAGCGGAGGGCGATTCGCTGCTGTTCCTCCTGGACATGGCGGGCTTCTCGGTGTCGACCGGCTCGGCCTGCCAGGCCGGGGTGCCCGAGGTCTCGCACGTGCTCACCGCGATGGGTCTGCCGGAGGAGGAGGCCCGCGGGGCGCTCCGGTTCACGCTCGGGCACGGCACGACCGAGGCCGAGGTCGACGCGCTGGTCGCCGCGCTGCCGGCCGCGTACGCGACGGCGCGGAAGGCCGGGTTCGCGTCGCGCGAGGTGTGAGGGCTTCGGGAGGTCTGAGGGCTTCGGGACGGGTGCGGGAGATGTGAGCGCTTCGGGACGGCTCAGAGGGTGAGCGTGGTGACGATCGCCAGGTGGTCGGAGTCGCCGGCGGTCATCGTGCGGTTCGAGGTGACGTCCATGCCGCGCTGCAGCAGGTGGTCGAGCCGGGTCGCGGGCGAGGAGGCCGGCCAGGTGAAGCCGAAGCCGCCCTCGCTCTGGTTCGCCTCGCTCAGCTGATCGGTGAGACCGGCGAGGTTGCGGTCATCCGACCCGGCGTTGAAGTCGCCGACCATGAGCAGGCGCTCGTTCTCGTCGCGCGGCACGTAGTCGGCGAGGTTCGCGAGCATCTCGTCGCGGGCCGCGTGGTCGTCGGGTCGGGCGGAGGCCGCGTGCACGACGTAGATGCTGACCAGACCGGTCGGGGTCGACAGGTCGGCCGCCAGGCCGCGCTGCCAGCCGAGCCCGAGGTCGAGCGCCTGGGCGTTCTCGATCGGGTAGCGGCTCCAGACGCCGACCGTGCCGATGCCGTAGCTGTAGGGGTAGTCGGCGTCGAGCACGCTCGCGGCCTGGTCGCGCGCGGTCTGGTCCATCTCCTGCAGCGCGATCACCTGGGCGCCCGTCGCCGCGAGCGCGGAGGCGGAGGCCCCGGCGGTGCCGGAGTCGACCTCGACGTTCTGGCTGGCCACCGTGAGGCTGTCGCCGCCGGGTGCCGGTGCGCTCCAGGCGAGCGGCACGATGCCCGGGACGAACATGACCCCCCAGACCACGGCGGGCACGAGCGCGGCGCCGATCGCGCCCTTGCTGCGACTGATCAGGCCGATCACGAGAAGCAGCGGCACCAGGAGGCCGAACCAGGGCAGCGCCGACTCGAAGAGCAGGGCGAGGCCGAACAGCTCGGGCACGAAGGCGTGAAGGGCGAGGGATGCGGCGAGGAGGAGGGAGAGCACCACGACGACGACGCCGAGCCCGGGTCGGGTTCGCGATCGGCGTCGGGACGGGGTGGGCCGCGCGGTGTCGCGAGGTGCCTCGAGCAGTGCTGACATCGCTGACAAGTCTGCACCGCCAGACTGGATATTGACCCAGGCGAGGGTGTGAGTCGGCCGCCCGTTCCGCTGTCAGAGGCCGCACGTATGCTGGAGGCATGAAGGTTCTGGCAGCTATGAGCGGCGGTGTCGACTCCGCCGTCGCCGCGGCACGCGCGGTCGAGGCCGGTCACGAGGTGGTCGGAGTGCACCTGGCCCTCAGCCGCATGCCCGGCACGCTCCGCACCGGCAGCCGAGGCTGCTGCACGATCGAGGATTCGATGGATGCGCAGCGCGCCGCCAACAAGATCGGCATCCCCTACTACGTCTGGGACTTCTCGGAGCGGTTCAAGGCCGACGTGGTCGACGACTTCATCGCCGAGTACTCCGCCGGGCGCACGCCCAACCCGTGCATGCGCTGCAACGAGCGCATCAAGTTCGCCGCCCTGCTCGAGAAGGCCCTCGACCTGGGCTTCGACGCGGTCTGCACCGGCCACTACGCGACGGTCACGACGGATGCGGCGGGAAACCGAGAACTGCACCGCGCGGCCGCGTGGGCCAAAGACCAGTCCTACGTGCTCGGGGTGCTCACCGCCGAGCAGCTCGCCCACTCCTACTTCCCCCTCGGCACCACGCCCTCCAAGGCCGAGGTGCGGGCCGAGGCCGCCGCCCGCGGCTTCTCGGTCGCCAACAAGCCCGACAGCCACGACATCTGCTTCATCCCGGACGGCGACACCAGCGGGTGGCTGGCCGACCGGGTCGGCACGGCGACCGGCGAGATCCTCGACCGGGAGGGGGCCGTGGTCGGCTCGCACGAGGGCGCCCACGCCTTCACGGTCGGTCAGCGCCGGGGCCTCAAGCTCGGCACCCCGGCCGCCGACGGCAAGCCGCGGTTCGTGCTCGAGGTGCGGCCGAAGGAGAACACGGTGGTGGTCGGCCCGAAGGAGGCGCTCGACATCGCCGAGATCGCCGGCTCCCGGTTCACCTGGGCGGGCCTGGCGCCCGAGCATCCTGAACTCGACTTCGCCTGCGAGGTGCAGATCCGCGCCCACGCCGACCCGGTCGAGGCCGTCGCCCGGGTGCGCGAGGGGGCCGAGGGCCCCGAGCTCGTGGTCACCCCGACGACCCCGCTCAACGGCGTCGCCCCGGGGCAGACCGCGGTCATCTACGTCGGCACGCGCGTGCTGGGGCAGTGCACGATCGACCGCACGGTGAGTGCGGTGGCCGTGCCGGTTGCCGGGGCCGTGCCGGAGCCCGTTGCCGGGGCCGTTCCGGTTGTCGTGGGCGCGGGTCGCTGATGGCGGGCGGGGAGGCCCTGCCGGCCGAGACGCCGGGGGCGCTCGAAGCGGCGAAGGCCGAGGCCGACGCGCTGACCGTCCGCATCCTCGAACTCCGAGACGAGTACTACGAGAAGAACGCCTCGACCGTCTCCGACCAGGAGTACGACCAGCTGGTCCGGCGCCTCGACGAGCTCGAGCGCGAGCATCCCGAACTGCAGTCGCCCGACAGCCCCACCCAGACCGTCGGCGGCCGGGCCGTCACGACGATGTTCACGCCGGTGACGCACGCCGAGCGCATGCTGAGCCTCGACAACGTCTTCAGCGAGGACGAGCTCGACGAGTGGGCCGCGAAGGTCGAGCGGGATGCCGGGCGCGCCCGCGTGCGCTTCCTCAGCGAACTCAAGATCGACGGGCTGGCCATCAACCTCCGCTACGAGAACGGCGTGCTCGTCACGGCGGCCACCCGCGGCGACGGCGTCGTGGGGGAGGACGTGACCGAGAACGTCCTCCAGATCGAGACCATCCCGGCCCGGCTGAAGGGCACGGGGCATCCGCCCCTGGTCGAGGTGCGCGGCGAGATCTTCTTCCCGGTCGCCGCCTTCGACGACCTGAACGCGGCCCAGGAGGCCGCCGGCGAGCGGGTCTTCGCGAACCCGCGCAACGCGGCGGCAGGCTCGCTGCGCCAGAAGTCCGAGGGCAAGACCGAACGGCAGCTGGCGCTGGTGACCGGCCGGCTCAAGGCGCTCCGGATGCTGGTGCACGGCATCGGCGCCTGGCCCGATCCTCCCGTCTCCGCCCAGTCCGAGGTCTACGAGCTGCTGGCGACCTGGGGGCTGCCGACCTCGACCCACTACCGCGTGTTCGACACGATCGGCGAGGTCGCCGAGTTCATCCGCTACTACGGCATCCACCGGGCCAGCGTCGAGCACCAGATCGACGGCATCGTCGTGAAGGTCGACGATCTCGCGCTGCACGCCGAGCTCGGCGCGACCAGCCGCGCCCCCCGCTGGGCCACGGCCTACAAGTACCCGCCCGAAGAGGTCAACACCAAGCTGCTCGACATCGTGGTCAGCGTCGGCCGCACCGGCCGGGCGACCCCGTTCGCGGTCATGGAGAAGGTCGAGGTCGCCGGCTCCGAGGTGCGGCAGGCGACCCTGCACAACCAAGACGTCGTGAAGGCCAAGGGCGTGCTGATCGGCGACACCGTGGTGCTCCGCAAGGCGGGCGACGTCATCCCCGAGGTGCTCGGCCCGGTCGTCGAGCTCCGCGACGGCAGCGAGCGCGCCTTCGTGATGCCCGAGTTCTGCCCCGAGTGCGGCACGAAGCTCGCCCCGGCCAAGGAGGGCGACATCGACCTCCGCTGCCCGAACGCGCGCAGCTGCCCCGCCCAGGTGCGCGGTCGCGTCGAGCACGTCGGCTCGCGCGGTGCTCTCGACATCGAGGTGCTCGGCGAGGTGAGCGCCTCGGCGCTGACCCAGCCGCTCGAACCGGCAGAGCCTCCGCTGGTCACCGAGGCGGGCCTGTTCTCGCTCAAGATGGAAGACCTCTTCCCCATCCGCGTGATCGTCCGCGACTCCGAGACCGGCATGCCCAAGCTCGACCGGGACGGCTCGTCGCCGAAGGTCGTCGCGCCGTTCCGGCGGCAGCGCAAGAAGACCGACCCGCCCTTCGACCCCGAGGCCGCGTCCCGCGGCGAGTTCGACGGCGACGAGGGTTTCGTGCCAAACGCCAACGCGATCAAGCTGCTCGACGAGATCGGGAAGGCGAAGACCAAGCCGCTCTGGCGCATCCTCGTCTCGCTCAGCATCCGTCACGTCGGGCCGGTCGCGGCACGCGCCCTGGCCGACTACTTCGGTTCTCTGGATGCGATCCGGGCCGCGACCCGCGACGAGCTGGCGGCGGTCGACGGCGTGGGCGGCATCATCGCCGACGCCCTGATCGACTGGTTCTCGGTCGACTGGCACGTCGAGATCCTCGACCGCTGGGCCGATGCGGGCGTGCAGTTCAGCACGCCTGGTCATCCGGGCCCGGGTGCCGCGGGTGGCAGCGGCGGAGTGCTCGAGGGGGTCACCGTGGTGGCCACCGGATCGCTCGAGGGGTTCAGCCGCGAGGGCGCGCTCGAGGCGATCATCGCCGCCGGCGGCAAGGCGGCGTCGAGCGTGAGCAAGAAGACCGACTTCGTCGCGGCCGGCCCGGGCGCCGGCTCGAAGCTGACCAAGGCGGAGGCCCTGGGCCTCCGGATCATCGACGCGGCCCAGTTCGCGCTGCTGGTGACCGAGGGGCCCTCCGCACTGGCCGAGCCCGAGGCGGCCGACGCCGAGGTTGCCGACGCCGAGGCCGAGGCGGAAGCCGCCGCCGCTGACGCGCCCGACACCGACGCGGCCGACACCGACGCTGCCGACGCTGATGCGTCCGGCACCGAGGCGACGGACGCCGAGACCGCGTCCGGGCCGACCGAATAGAATTCCCTCACACCCTTCGCGAACAGAACACCGGAGCACCATGTCCGAAATCACACAGGAGCAGGTCGCGCATCTCGCGAACCTCGCCCGGATCGCCCTGACACCCCAGGAGATCGCCAGCCTCACGACTGAGCTCGGCTCGATCGTCGACAACGTCGCGAAGGTGTCCGAGGTGGCCACGGCCGACGTGCCGGCCACCAGCCACCCGATCCCGCTGCAGAACGTCTACCGCCCCGACGTGCCCGGCGCGACCCTCACCACCGAGCAGGCCCTGGCGGGCGCTCCCGACCACGACGGCTCGCGCTTCCGCGTGACCGCGATCCTGGGGGAGGAGCAGTGACGAACCACGACCACGAACTGATCAGGATGTCGGCCTCGGCCCTGGCCGACAAGCTCGGCTCCGGCGAGGTCTCCAGCGTCGAGGCGACCCGGGCCCACCTCGACCGCATCGGTGCGGTCGACGGCGAGGTGCACGCCTTCCTGCACACCGACCCCGCGCTCAGCCTGAAGGCGGCCGAGTCGATCGACCAGCGGCGGGCGGCGGGGGAGTCGCTGCATCCGCTCGCCGGCGTGCCGATCGCGATCAAGGACGTCATCGTCACCAACGACATGCCGACCACCAGCGGCTCGAAGATCCTCGAGGGCTGGGTTCCGCCGTACGACGCCACCGTCATGCAGAAGCTGCGGGCCGCGGGCCTCGTGCCGATCGGCAAGACGAACATGGACGAGTTCGCGATGGGCTCCTCCACCGAGCACTCCGCCTACGGCCCCACCCACAACCCGTGGGACCTGGAGCGCATCCCCGGCGGCTCCGGCGGTGGCTCGGCCGCCGCCGTGGCGAGCTTCGAGGCGCCGCTCGCGCTCGGCAGCGACACGGGCGGCTCGATCCGCCAGCCCGCGCACGTCACGGGAACGGTCGGCGTGAAGCCCACCTACGGCGGCGTGAGCCGGTACGGCGCCATCGCGCTCGCCTCCAGCCTCGACCAGATCGGCCCGGTCAGCCGCACCGTGCTCGACTCGGCGCTGCTCCACGACGTCATCGGCGGTCACGACCCGCGCGATTCCACCTCGCTGACCGACGAATGGCCGAGCATGGCCGAGGCCGTGCGCCGTGCCGACGTCACGGGCCTGCGGATCGGTGTCATCACCGAGCTCGACGGCGACGGGTTCCAGCCCGGCGTGCTCGAGCGCTTCCGCGAAGCCCTCGACCTCCTCGCGGCCGCGGGCGCCGAGATCGTCGACGTCAGCCTGCCGAGCCTCGAGTACGCCATCTCGGCCTACTACCTGATCATGCCCGCCGAGGCCTCCTCGAACCTCGCCAAGTTCGACTCGGTGCGCTTCGGCCTGCGCGTCAACCCGCCCGGCGGCGGCACGGTCGAAGACGTCATGTCGGCCACCCGCGAGGTCGGTTTCGGCGCCGAGGCGAAGCGCCGCATCATCCTCGGCACCTACGCGCTCAGCGCCGGCTACTACGACGCCTACTACGGCAGCGCGCAGAAGGTGCGCACGCTGGTGCAGCGCGACTTCGCCGCCGCGTTCGCCGGCGTCGACGTGCTGGTCTCGCCGACCGCGCCGACCACGGCGTTCAAGCTCGGCCAGAACGACGGCGACCCGATGGCGATGTACCTCAACGACATCGCGACGATCCCGGCGAACCTCGCGGGCATCCCGGGCATCTCGCTGCCCGTCGGCCTGGCGAAGGAGGACGGGCTGCCCGTCGGCATCCAGTTCCTCGCCCCCGCCCGCGAAGACGCCCGGCTCTACGGGGTCGGCGGCGTGCTCGAGCGTCTGCTCGAGGAGAAGTGGGGTCACACCCTGATCAGCCAGGCACCGGATCTCGCCCCCGGCGAGATGACCGCCGCAGAAGAAGGGGCCGTCTGATGGCCAAGGCGCAGTTGATGGACTTCGACAAGGCGCTCGAACTGTTCGAGCCCGTCCTCGGATTCGAGGTGCACGTCGAGCTGAACACCAAGACCAAGATGTTCTCTGACGCACCGAACTACTTCGGCGGCGAGCCGAACACGAACATCACCCCCGTCGACCTCGGGCTCCCGGGCTCGCTGCCGGTCGTCAACGGCGAGGCCGTGCGGTACAGCATCAGCCTGGGCCTGGCGCTGGGCTGCTCGATCGCCCCGTCGAGCCGCTTCGCGCGGAAGAACTATTTCTACCCCGACCTGGCGAAGAACTACCAGATCTCGCAGTTCGACGAGCCGATCGCCTTCGGCGGATCGGTCGAGGTCGAGCTGCCCGACGGCCGGATGTTCACGGTGCCGATCGAGCGCGCCCACATGGAGGAGGACGCCGGCAAGCTCACGCACGTCGGCGGCGCCACCGGCCGCATCCAGGGCGCCGAGTACTCGCTCGTCGACTACAACCGTGCGGGCGTGCCCCTGGTCGAGATCGTGACCGACATCATCTACGGCGCCGAGAAGGACGCCCCGGAGCTCGCGAAGGCCTACGTCGCGACGATCCGGGACATCGTCGTCGCGCTCGGCATCTCGGATGCGCGGATGGAGCGCGGCAACCTGCGCTGCGACGCCAACATCTCGCTGCGCCCCCGCACCGCCCCGGGCGAGCCGCAGGCGAAGCTCGGCACCCGCACCGAGACCAAGAACGTGAACTCGCTGCGTTCGGTCGAGCGCGCCATCCGCTACGAGATCCAGCGCCAGGCGCAGATCCTCGCCGACGGCGGCACCATCATCCAGGAGACCCGGCACTGGCACGAAGACACCGGCACGACCTCGGCCGGCCGCCCGAAGTCGGATGCCGACGACTACCGCTACTTCCCCGAGCCCGACCTGCTGCCCGTCGTGCCCTCCGCCGAGCTGATCGAAGAGCTCCGCGCCGCGCTCCCCGAGCCGCCCGCCGCCCGTCGTCGCCGGCTGAAGCAGGAGTGGGGCTTCACCGACCTCGAGTTCCAGGACGTGCAGAACGCCGGTCTCCTGGTCGAGGTCGCCGAGACCGTCGCCGCCGGCGCGAGCCCGCAGGCCGCGCGCAAGTGGTGGTCGGGTGAGATCTCCCGACTCGCGAACGCACGCGAGGCCGAGGCCTCCTCGCTCGTCTCGCCCGCCGACGTCGCGGCGCTGGTCGCCCTCGTCGAGAGCGGAGCACTCAACGACCGCCTGGCCCGCCAGGTGCTCGAGGGCGTCATCGACGGCGAAGGAACGCCTCAGGAGGTCGTGGACGCCCGCGGGCTCGCCGTGGTCTCCGACGACGGCGCGCTGATCGCCGCGATCGACGAGGCCCTCGCCGCCCAGCCCGACGTGCTCGCCAAGATCAAGGACGGCAAGGTGCAGGCGGCCGGTGCGGTGATCGGTGCGGTCATGAAGGCGATGAAGGGGCAGGCGGATGCGGCACGCGTCCGCGAACTCGTACTGGAGCGCGCGGCCGCCGAGTAGGTCTTCGCCGACACTGTCCGGTATCCCGGGCGGTGCCCGAATGGTCGTCCGACACCGCCCGGGACTCCGGGCGGTGTCGGTGGCTGTTCCTAGAGTGGGGTCATGGAGGTTCTTCTCGCCCAGCTCGTCGTCACCACCATCAGCGTCACCGGTGGGGCGCTGCTGGCGCTGCTGATCGACCGCGGCAAGTCCCGGCGCACCGAGCGACTGGCCGAGGTCAACGCGCTTCGGCTGCTGATCGCCGAGATCGCCTCGCGGCGAGCACTCGCGGCCGAGCAGACCAGCGGTCCGATCACGCTCGACCGCGCTGATCCCGACTCCGGGTTCAACCGGGTGATGCGGTCGGTCGTGCTGTTGCGGAAAGACATCCGCACGGCCAGGCGGTCGCTGCGCCCCCGCTCGGGCGCGTGGGCTCCCCTCAATGCCATGGTCGCCACCTGCAACGTCTTCATCGAGGGTGTGGAGGAGGAGCCCCGGCGCATCGCGGCCGAGCTCGAGCTGCTGCGCAGCGATCTCGACCTGCTGCTCGGCGAGGTCTGCGCCGTGCATCCGGAGCTCGAGTTCCAGGGTGCGGGGTCGGCGGCCTACCGACGGCCGGCGGCGCGCTTCACCGCCTGACGAGCCCGCGGCGGCCGGCACGCGTCGGCACTCGCCGGCCCAGACGGGCAGCAAACCAGTTCACAGCGGCTCAGGCCGGCCAGGCCGCCCGGTCGTCGCGACCGGTCAGCGCGAGCAGCCGCGACTGCAGCGGCGCGTCGTCCGGCACCGGAACGGGCGAGGCGAACAGGCCGCTGGCCTCCAGCGCATCCCGCTGCGGTTCGAAGACCGTCCACACCGCGGCGATCAGCTCCTCGTCGAGGCGCTCCTCGGCGCCGACCGCGCGGGCCAGGTCCCAGCTGTGGATCGTCACGTCCGACACCTGCTCCTTGAGGTACTCGGTCGCCGGCACGGTGTCCGACGCGAGGTTCACGAGCGCCTCCGGGTCGGCGTCGTGCCAGGCCGTGGTCGCCGCCAGCGAGTAGCGGTGCCACTCGTGGTGCAGGTCGGCCTCCAGCGGGCGGAGCCTGCTCTTGGCCTGGCGCGTGCTGAGGCCCTGGAGGAGCCACGGCACCCACTGCTGCTCCTCGATCACGTGGCTGACCAGGTCGCGCACCCGCCACTCGGTGTCGGGCGTCGGTGCATCCCAGTCGCTCACGGCGGCGACCCGCACGGCGAACTCGCGGTGCGCGCGTTCCTGCAGTCGGAGCCAGGTGGCGGTGTCGTCGGCGAGAAGGGGTCGAGGGGTCATTGCGGGGCTCCTTGAGATCACTAGTGTCAATTCCCGCATCCGGACGCGCATTCCGTCGAGACCCGGGATCGACCGGCGATCCGCGGAGAGCGAACACGGCACCGGCCGCGGTAGTCTCGGCGGGTGGAATCCGTGCCCTCGTCCCCGATCGTCCGACCGCTCACCGACGCCGACCTGCCGAGGCTGCTCGAGCTCAACACCGCCTCGGTGCCCGCGGTGAACCTGATCGAGGAGGACGAGCTGCGCGCCCTGGTCGAGTCGGCCGGGCTCGCCGTCGGCGTGGTCGACCCCGCGCATCCGGAGCTCGTGCTCGGCTTCGTGCTGGCGCTGCCCCCGGGGCTGGACTACCAGAGCGAGAACTACCGCTGGTTCAGCGCCCGCGGCGACCGGTTCCTCTACGTCGACCGGATCGTGGTCGCCGACGGCCAGCGATCCCACGGCTTCGGGGCGCTGCTGTACGACGCCGTCTTCCTCGCGGCCGCCGAGGCGGGCGCTGACGAGGTCGACTGCGAGGTCAACGTCGAGCCGCCGAACCCGGGGTCGCTGGCGTTCCACGGTCGACTCGGCTTCGACGAGGTCGGCCGCCAGGCGACCAAGGGCGGCGAGGTCGTGGTGGCGCTGCTGGCCCGCCCGATCACCCACTGAGAGCGGCTTCCGAGGCGCGCGACCGCGGCGCCGGCGCCGTCAGTCCCGGCTGCGCAGGGTCCGCATCGCCTGACGCGCGGAGAGCGTCGGCAGGTACGCCCGCGCCAGCGCGATCCCGATCGCGGGCAGGGTCAGCGGATCCTGGTAGCAGAGGTACAGCTGCTCGAACTCGGGCCGGAACTTCATCTTGAACCGCAGCAGCGACCGGAAGCCATAGACCGGCTCCAGCGTGCGGCTGAGGAACGGCAGGATGCCCGAGGCCGGCTCGCCGGTGCCGTCGCCCGTCGTGGCGAGCGGCGCCCCGGAGAGGCTCACGAACCGCACCCCGTCCTCCCGCGCCCGCAGGATGGTCTGCGCGATCAGGAACTCCATCAGCCCGTTCATGCTCACCGGCCCGCGGCGCATGAAGTCGAGGGTCCAGCCGACGACCACGCCGTCCTCGTAGGTCGGCAGCCAGCTGGTCACGCCCTGCACGCGCTCCTCGGCGTCGATCGCGACCATCAGGCGAACCTCCGGCGCCATGAGCTCGTCGACGCCGCCGAGCGTGAAGCCCATCTCGGGCAGGTCCTTCTCGGCCACCCAGAGCTCGGAGATGTCGCGGATCTGCGCCGCGTACGCGGGCCCGAGCTGCGCATGGGTGGTCCACTCGGCCCGCACGCCCTCCTTCGCGGCGCGATTGATCGAGGTGCGGATGTCCTGCATCTTCTTGCCGTCCAGCGACCAGCCCGCCGGCCGCACGATCGTCTCCTCGGCCACCTGCAGGTGCGACCAGCCGTCCTGGTCGAGGCTCTCCCGCAGCGACTCGGTGACCGAGTAGAACGCCGGGGTCCAGCCGTGGTCGGTGCAGAAGACGATGAACGCCCGCGCGGTCTCCGGATGCGTCGCCACCGGTCCGAGCGGATCGCCCGTCGTCAGCGCCACGCCGTTCACGACCCGGTAGGCGACGGCCTGGCCGCTCTCGGAGAACCAGTAGCGGTTGCCGCTCCAGGTCGTCATCCAGGACAGCGTCCCGCCGGAGCCGGCGGACAGCAGCTCGCGCACCCGCGCCAGGTCGGTGGGCGCGCCGCCGGATCCGGTCGGCCCGACCGGGTGCGGCAGGCGCATCCCGATCACCGCGGCGACGATCACCGCGCCCCAGAACACCGGGCCGACCCACTGGGAGGCGACGACGGCGACCGGCCCGGTGGGGAAGATGTCGGCGGGCTCGAACGAGAGGAAGCCGACCGGCACGAAGCGCTCCGGCAGATCCAGGAGCAGGTCGCCGAGGGAGGCCTGCGGGGTGAACTGGTCGGCGAACGCCGTGACCACGGCGAGGTAGACCGCCGAGATGCCGACGAACAGCGCCGCGACGACACCGCCGAAACGGAGCACCGAGCTGCGCCCGACGGTCGGCGGAAACAGCCGGACCGAGGCGATCAGCAGTACGGCGATCAGGAGCGGCACGAGCATCGAGACCAGTTCGAACGGCCGGTAGTCCTCGGCGGCGGTGGTCTGGAACGCCGTGTACTCGTCGTCGGAGAGGAACGGGATGAAGCCGAAGTACACCGCCGCCAGAACGGTGAGGGCGAGGTTGATCGACACGGCGAGCAGGAGCGCCACCCGACGCCCCTGACGGATGCCCCAGGCGGCCACCAGCAGTGCCAGGAGCGGCAGCAGCGTGAGCAGCACGGCACCGGGCCCGTCGAGCCGCGACAGGGCGAGGGCCTCGACGCAGCGCCGGGAGTAGTCGCCGGTCTGACAGCGGGCCGCGATCGTCGCGTAGTCGCGGAGCGGATCGCGGAAGAGCAGGCCGAGCGGGTTCAGCACGCCGGAACCCGACGGCGAGACGATCGTGACGAGCGGGCCGAGGGCAGTGACGGCGACGAGGCCGGCCAGCAGGGTCCTGGTCTCGCGGCGGGTGGCCCGAGGTCGACGCAGGCGCACCGGTCTCCTGGCCATCAGCATCCCGAGCAGGAGGCCGACGATCGCGGCGAAGAGCCGGAACAGGTCGGAGGGCTGGCCGGAGTAGAGCACGAAGACCAGCAGCACCGCGAAGCCGACGATCCGCACCCGGCGTTTGACCAGGGGCCCGGTGAAGGCGCTCGCGGCCATCACCACCCCGGCGACCGCGATGATCGGGTCGACGGTGCGGTAGGTGCGGGTGATCTCGGCGGAGTAGAGGTCGAGCACCAGGCCGAAGCCCTCGGTCGCGAGCCCGAGCACGATGCCGGTGACCGTCACGACCACGAAGGCGATCGCGGTGCGCAGGTGCCCCATCCGGCGCTCGGCCCAGCCGATGCCGACGACGATGGCGACGAGGGCGAAGACGAGCACGGCCGGGTTCCAGACGAAGAACACCGAGGTCAGCGTCGAGACCCAGTCGTGGTGCAGGAACACGGCGTCGAAGCCGGTCGAGACGAAGGCGTCGATGCCGCCGCGGGTGCGGCCCGGGTGCATCGCCATCCGCACGATGCTCGCCGCGAGCACGAGCACCACGATCACCCAGGTGACCGGGATGGAGCGAGCCCGGGAGAGCACGGCGCGGGCGATCCGCCTGACTCGGGTCATGAGGTCACCGGTTCAGGCCCCAGTGGTCCGAGATCAGGCCGAGCCCCTGCTTGAACACGTACGACCAGGTGGTCGTGTCGTGGGCGCTGCCCGGCGCCTCGATGTAGGTCGCCGTCATGCCGGCGGCCTGGGCGTCGGAGTAGATCTTCTTGACCCCGTCGATGTAGTAGCTGTCGTTCGAGCCGACGCCGAAGACCGCGAACATGTCGGTGTACGGGGCGTGCGCCTTCATGATGTTCTCGGGGTAGGCGGCCTCGTACTTCGCCACGTCGCCGCCGAAGGCCGCATTGGCCGTGGTCTGCACGTCGCCGACCCGCGGGGTCTCCTCGCCGGAGGCGTCGAGGATCGCGCCGAACAGCTGGGGGTAGGCCGCGGCGAGCTGGATCGAGCAGGTGCCGCCCTGCGAGAGCCCGCCGATGCCCCAGAAGTGCGGGCCCTGCAGCACGTTGAGGTGGCCGGTGATCCAGTTCGGCACGTCGACCGTGAGATAGGTCGCGGAGTTGCCGAGGTTCGAGTCGATGCACATCGGGTTGGCGGCCGGATCGCCGAGCTGGTCCGGCGAGACGACGATCGGCGCGAGGCCCTGATGGGCCGAGGCGTACTCGTCGAGGCTCTGCTGGAGCTTGGAGGAGACCAGCGGATCCTCGGGGCTGCCGGGCTGGCCGGAGAGCATGATCAGCACCGGGAGCTGGGGCGGGTTCGCGACCTGCGCGGCCGGGGGGAGGTAGACCACGCCTGGGCGCGCCGGGAAGCCGGACTGCGTCGCGGGGATCGTCACGGTCGAGACCTTGCCCGCGGTGGGCATGTCGGCCGGCGGGGTCCAGGTGGCGATGGTCGGCCGGGAGGGCTCGTCGGTCGGTACGACCGGGGGCAGTCCGCTGTCGCTGAACTGGCTGATGCCGAGGGCGCTGCGCACCGTGGGGTACTGGCCGAAATCGATGTTGATCGACATCGCGGTGGTGCCGGCGAACAGCAGGAGGGCGAGGATCGAGGCGATCACCCGCTTCCAGGTCGCCCGCCAGAGCGAGGCGATCGCGAGTCCGAAGCCGGCGAAGCCGACCGCGATCCAGCTGCGGGCCACGATCGACAGCGGGGCCCCGAACAGGTCGAGCTGGTCGTTGAGCAGCCAGGTGAGCCCGATGCCGACCAGACCGCCGACGACGGCCGAGGCGAGCGCCGTCACGAGCCAGCGGCCGCGGCTCCAGCGGCGGCTGGGGCGGATGACGATGAGCAGCACCGCGGCCACGAGCGCGACCGCGTAGACGGCGATCACGAACGGGCCGGCGATGATGTCGATGTCGAGGATGAGGTTCACGCGGCGATCCCTGTCGTCTTCCGGGGCACCCGGCGATGGCAAGGGCGTCGATCAGTATTTTCCCCTGCTCTGAGTGATCTCTGGGAGAACGCCGGGCGCCGGCCTCCCGCGTGTCGGTGGACGCGCCTAGGCTCGTCCTGTGACGAACGGCGGAGCGGGTGGCGGGGGAGTCTCCGCCGAGCCGAGTCCGCCCATCCTGCACGTCGACATGGACGCGTTCTTCGCCTCGGTCGAACTGCTCGAGCATCCCGAACTCGTCGGTCGGCCGGTGATCATCGGCGGCCGGTCGGCGCGCTCGGTCGTGACCAGCGCCACCTACGAGGCCCGCGCCTTCGGCGTGCACTCGGCGATGCCGGTCGGGGCGGCCCTGCGCCTGTGCCCGAAGGCGGTCGTGCTCGAGCCGCACATGGAGAAGTACCGGGCGGCCTCGAAGGTCGTGATGGCGCTGTTCCGCGAGGTGACCCCGCTGGTCGAGCCGCTCAGCATCGACGAGGCGTTCCTCGACGTGGCCGGCGCGCGTCGCCTGCTCGGCGAGTCCGACGTGATCGCCCAGCGGCTCCGCGAGCGGGTGTTCGCCGAGACGGGGCTGCCGTGCTCGGTCGGCGTCGCGCCCACCAAGTTCATGGCCAAGCTCGCGTCAGGCCGGGCGAAGCCGGACGGGATGCTCGTGATCCGTCCCTCCGAGGTGCTCGCCTACCTGCATCCCCTGCCCGTGCGGGCGCTGTGGGGCGTCGGGGCGAAGACGGCCGAGCAGCTCGAGCGCTTCGGCCTGCGCACCGTCGGTGACATCGCCGACACCCCGCTCGACACGCTCGTCCGCGCGGTGGGGGAGGCCGCGGGCGGCAAGCTGCACGAGCTGGCGAACGGGATCGACACCCGCGAGGTGGTGCCGACGAGTCAGGAGAAGAGCGTCGGGCACGAGCGCACCTTCGAGATCGACGAGCGCTCGCCGGAGGTGCTGCGGCGCGAGCTGCTCGCCCAGTCGAACCGGGTGGCCGCTCGGCTTCGGGCCGCCGGGCTGGTCGGCCGCACGGTCGCCCTCAAGCTGCGGTTCGCCGACTTCACCACGATCTCGCGGTCACGCACGCTCGCCGAGCCGACGGATCTCGGTCGCCGCATCTTCGAGGAGGTGACGGCCGTCTACGAGGCCGTCGGCGCGCGCGGCGAGGCCATCCGTCTGATCGGGGTGCGGGTCGAGCAGTTGAGCGCGGCCGACGGGTCGCTGCACCAGCCCGCCCTCTGGGCCGACGAGACCGCGCCCTCCGAGGGCTGGCGCGACGCCGAGCGCACGATCGACCGGGTCTCGGCCCGGTTCGGTCTCGACTCCGTGCGCCCCGCCTCGCTCGTCCGCGCCCCGCGATCGGGCGAGACGGCCGAGCAGAACGGCACCCGCCAGTAACGCGCCCGGTCCCCACCGCATTGGCAACGACGGAGGTTGCGGGCCGGGCCGGACCGAGCATCCGTCGTTCGCGTCATCCGCCGCGAGACTCCGTCGTCGCCGCCGCACCGGGGTGCCGGGCGCACCTGGCCGGTCCGATATCGTGGCGTCATGGCCGAAATCGACCCGGATGCCGCCGACGCCGGCATGATGGCCGAGCTCGGCCGCACGATCAGCGCCCGCCGCAAGGAGCACGGCCTCACGCTCGTGAAGCTGGCGAGCCTGACCGGGTTGTCGCAGCCCTTCCTCAGCCAAATCGAGCGCGGGCGCGCCCGGCCGAGCATGGCGTCGCTGCACCGCATCGCTCAGGCGCTGGAGACGGCGACCCCGGTGCTGCTCTCCTCGCCGGCCGGCGCCACCGACCAGGTGCAGCACGCCGAGATCGAGTCCGAGCGGGTGAGTCTGGTCCGCGCCGATGAGGGCGCGATGGTCAGCCAGGACACCGGGCAGGCGAAGGCGCTCGTCGCCGGCGCACGTGCGATGTACCCGATGGAGTTCGTGACCCGGCTGCCGGAGTTCGAGGAGTACTACGAGCATCCGCATCCGGAGTTCATCTACGTGATCGCCGGTTCGATCGAGGTCGACCTCGGCGACCAGGGGATGCACGTGCTCGGCCCCGCGGACACGCTCTACTTCGCCGGCGGGGTGAGGCACCGCTGGCGCGTCCGAGGCCTGTGGCCCGCCCGCCTGCTGGTCACGCAGGCCGGTGCCATGCCCGACCTGCACCGCGACACGCCGTAGCGGATATTCGCGCGGGCAATATTTCTTCACGCTGACGTAACACCGCAGTAACACGCTGCCCGCAGAGTATTGAGCACATCAATATTTCTGCGGAGGATCTGTGCCCCAACCCCTCGTCACCTTCGACGACGTCTCCATGGCGTTCCCCGACGGGACCGTCGCGCTGAGCGACGTCGACATCGCGATCGACCGCGGCGAGTTCATCGCGCTGCTCGGCCCCTCCGGCTGCGGCAAGTCGACCCTCCTCCGCCTCGCGTCGGGCCTCGAGACCTCCACGGGCGGCCGCACCCAGGTCGACACCCGGCAGATCGGCTACGTGTTCCAGGATGCGACTCTCCTTCCCTGGCGCACGGTACGGAAGAACGTCTCCCTCTTCGCCGAGCTCGACCACCTCGGCGCCGACGAGACCCGTACCCGCGTCGATCACGCACTCGGCGTCGTCGGTCTCGCCGCGTTCGAGGACCACCGCCCGCACCAGCTCTCAGGCGGAATGAAGATGCGCGTCTCGCTCGCCCGCGCGCTGGTCAACCGGCCCGAGCTCTTCCTGTTCGACGAGCCCTTCGGCGCTCTGGACGAGTTCACCCGCGAGCGGCTGAACGACGACGTGCGCGGCCTGTTCGTGCGCGAGCGGTTCACCGGCGTCTTCGTCACCCACTCCATCCCGGAGGCCGTCTACATGGCGACCCGCGTGATCGTGATGGGCGCACGACCCGGCCGGGTGATCGGCGAGTTCGCCGTGCCCTTCGGTGACGAGCGCGGCGAAGAGGTGCGCTACTCGAGCGAGTTCGCCGAGCTGGCAGCCGAGATCTCCCACTGCCTGAGGGGAGCGATGGCATGACCGCCGGAGTCGGGACCCCCGTGCCGCGTCGGCCGCGCACGAGCCGCCGGTCGCTCACGATCATCCTGCCGATCGCCTTCGCGGTCGTCTTCATCGGGCTCTGGTACGTCACGAGCGCCTTCCTGCTCTCGCCGACCAGGCAGTTCATCCTGCCGATGCCGCACGAGGTGCTGATCGACGCCTTCCTCACGCCGAAGAACCTGCTGGCCCTGCTCGGCCCGCTCTGGACCTCGACCGTGATCGCGATGGTCGGTCTCGCGATCGCCACAGCGATCGGCATCCTGACCGCGGTGCTGATGAGTCAGGCCAAGTGGGTCGAGATCACGCTGTTCCCGTACGCGGTGGCACTGCAGAGCATCCCGATCCTCGCGATCGTGCCGCTGATCGCCTTCGCGATCGGGTACGGGTTCGAGAGCCGCATCCTCGTCGTCGTGCTGATCAGCCTGTTCCCGATCATCACGAACACCCTGTTCGGGCTGCAGTCGACCAGCCCGCAGATGCGGGAGCTGTTCACGCTCAAGCGCGCGAGCCGGTGGACCGTACTGACGAAATTGCAGTTCCCGGCCGCTCTCCCGGCGCTGTTCACCGGCCTCCGCATCTCGGCCGGGATGGCCGTGGTGGGCTCGATCGTCGCGGACTTCTTCTTCCGCAAGGGCGACTCGGGCATCGGCCTCGTGATCGACACGTACCGCAACCAGCTGAACGGCGAGATGCTCTACGGCGCGATCATCCTGGCCTCGCTGCTCGGACTCGTGGCGTTCTGGGTCTTCGGGCTGCTCGGTCGGCTGTTCGTCGGCTCGTGGTACCGGCCCGACGGCCGCTAGAGCTCTCCCTCGGCGCGGATCGCGCATCCGTACACCGCGTCCTTCCCGCACCACTGCGCCACCCCCCCACCCCGCACCGCCTCCCTTTCCCCTGCAATCCGACCCCTCTGAGGAGACCCCTATGTCCCACCGCACCCGCCTGCGCACCGTCGCGGTCGCCACCGCCGCATCCGGCCTGCTGCTGCTCTCCGCCTGCAGCAGCTCCGCCCCCACAGCGCAGGACGCCCAGGCCGCCGGAGGAGACGGCGCCCTCAGCGCCTGCCCCTCCACCGTCGTGCTCCAGACCAACTGGTTCCCGGAGCCCGAGCACTCGGCCGCCTACGCCCTGATCGACCCGGCGACCGCTACGGTCGACGCCGACTCCGGCATCTACTCCGGGCCCGCGATCGCCGACCCGAACATCACCATCGAGGTGCGCGCCGGCGGACCGTTCATCGGCTTCCAGCAGTCGACCGCGCTGCTCTACTCGGACGACTCGATCATGCTCGCGATGATCGACACCGACGAGTCGGTCAAGCTCTCGAAGGACCAGCCGACCAAGGCCGTCTTTACCCCGCTGCAGAAGAACCCGCAGATCCTGCTCTGGGACCCGACGAAGTACGATTTCGCCGACCTCGCCGCGGTGGGGAAGGGCGACGCGACCGTGCTCTACTTCCAGGGCGCGACCTACATGGACTACCTGATCTCGCAGGGCGACGTGCGCGCCGACCAGGTCGACGGCTCGTTCGACGGCTCCGTCACCCGCCTGGTCGCCGGGGAGCCCGTGGTGCTGCAGGGCTACATCACCCAGGAGCCCTACCGGCTCAAGCACGAGTTCACCGACTACGGCCGCGATGTGGACTCGCTCCTGATCGCCGACTCCGGCTACGACATCTACCCCGCCGCCTGGTCGGGCAAGCCCGATGTCGTCGACGCTCAGTCCGCCTGCCTCGCGCAGCTCGTGCCGGCCATGCAGACCGCCCAGATCGACTACATGGAGTCGCCGGATGCGGTGAACCAGGCGATCTCGGACTACCTCGTCGCGATCGACCAGTTCTTCCAGATCTCGCCCGAGGCCGCCGCCTACGTGCACGACGTCATGAAGGACGACGCCCTCGTGACCGACGGCACCGACGGGGTCTTCGGCTCCTTCGATGCCGACCGGATGACGCGGATGACCGATCTGCTGAAGGGCATCTACGCCGGCACCGACGTGGAGGTCGCCGACGGCCTCACCGCGGACGACATCTACACCAACGAATTCCTCGACACCTCGATCAGCTACGCAGAAGGCAAGTGACGACCGTGCGCATCACCTCCCTCACCCCGCTCCCGCTCCGGATGACGACCGACTACTCGTCGATGTCGTACTTCGTGGTCAGGATCGAGACCGACGACGGCCTGGTCGGCTGGGGCGAGAGCTGCGACTGCTTCGGCATCTCGCACCCCTCGATCCTCCGGGCGATCGTCGATGATGTCTACGCGCCGGCCGTGCTCGGCAAGGAGCTCGGGGAGGCGATGACCGCGCTCGAGGAGGTGCACTGGGCGACCCGGCGCACCCTCGGCGACCAGTTCAGCGCCTCGCAGGCCCGCAGCGCGATCGACATCGCGCTGCGGGACCTCGAGGGGCGCTCGCGCGGTCTCTCCGTCTCGGGCATGCTCGGCCGGGTGAAGGATTCGGTGCGGATCTATGCCGGCAACAGCCACTTCCTGGACTCCCGGGATGCGTCGGAGCACCTGTCCCTCCTGTCGCCGCTGCTCGCCCGCGGGGTCTCGATCATCAAGCTGCGGATCGGCGCGGACTGGCGCAACTCCCTCCGGGTGCTCCGCGACCTCCGCCGCGAGCTCGACCGCATCGACGAGACGATCGAGATCACCGTCGACGGCAGCGAGTTCTTCACCGTCGCCGAGTCGATCGAGATCGCGGCCCGGCTCGGCGATCTCCGCGTGGGCTGGTTCGAGGAGCCGGTGCAGAGCTACCGCCTCGGCGCGATCGCCCAGGTCGTGCGGGCCTCGCCCGTGCCGGTGGCCTACGGCGAGCACTTCTTCGGCACCGAGTACGCGCTCGACGCGATGGAGCTCACCGGCATCTCGGTGATCCAGCCCGACGCCTCGATCTGCGGCGGCATCGCCGAGGCGCACCTGTTCGCCCGCACCGCGCGGCTGAAGGGGGCGCGGGTGGTGATGCATCTGCACGGTGGCCCGATCTCCTTCGCCGCCAACCTGCACGTCGCGGCCTCGGTGCCCGGCGTCGACGTGATCGAGTACCCGTTCCACCTGTCGCCGGTGATGAACAGGGTCGCGGCCGAGGCGGGCTTCGGCATCGATGCGATCGTCGACGGCCGCATCGCGGTACCATCGGGGCCCGGCCTCGGCATCGAGGTCGACGAGACCGTCATCGAGGAGGCGCATCGCGCATGGCAGGCCTGAGAGTCCTCGTCACCGGAGCGCGTGGCAAGGTCGGTCGCGCCGCCGTGGCCGCGCTCGTCGCCGCCGGGCACGAAGTGCGCGCGACCGACATCATGCGCCCCGTCTACGACGCCGACGAGTCGAACGCCGTGCCCTACGTGCAGGCCGACCTCACGAACGGGGCGGATGCCTTCGCGGTGGTGCGGGGGATGGATGCGGTCGTGCACGCGGCCGGCATCCCGGAGCCCTCGAAGAACACTCCGAACACCGTCTTCCTCACCAACGTCACGGCGGCATTCAATGTCGTGGAGGCGGCGGCCCACTCGGGGGTGCGCCGGTTCGTCAACCTCTCGAGCGACTCGGTCTCCGGGATGACCTGGGCCTCGCGGCCGTTCACCGGACTCGCCTGCCCGATCGACGAGACGCATCCGGACCTCGCGCACGACGCCTACGGGCTCTCAAAACGGGTCTCCGAGGTGCTCTGCGACGGTCTCGTCGGCCGGTCGGACGCTACGGCCGTGTCGATCCGGCCGACCTGGGTGCTGACCCCCTCGAGCTACGAGTCGAACCTGCGCCCGTTCTTCGAGGATCCGGAGCTGACGACCGCGGTCTTCTGGGCCTACATCGACGTGGCCGACCTCGCCGACCTGATCGTGCTCGCGGTGGAGGCGGAGTCCGCGGGCCATGAGGTCGTGTACGCGGCCGCGGCCGACAACATCGGCGGGCGCGACCTCGCGGCCTCGATGGCCCGGCTGCACCCCGAGGTTCCGGTGGGGCCGCTGGACCGCGTGGACGCCTCGGGCATCAGCTCGCGGAAGGCCCGTGAGCTGTTCGGCTGGCACCCGACGCGGTCGTGGCGCGATCACCTCGACGAGAGCGGGCGGGCGCTGGGGGCCTAGCCGGCGGAGCCCGCAGGGTTGGCGCTGTCGGGCCCGGTGCGGGCAGCATCTGCGATGTCGGGCCCGGCAGCGTGCCGCGGCTCGGTGCCGCGCGGGTCCGAATCCCGGAGCGCGGTGTAGATCGCCGAGAGGTCCTGCCCCGCGAGGGCGGTCCCGGATGCGCCGACCTCGCTCCAGAGCACCGCGATGAGCTCCGAGACGGGCAGGTCGAGCCCGGCCCCGGCCGCGACGGCCAGGCGGGCGTCCTTGGCGCCGAGGCTCAGTGCCATCTCGGTCGAGTAGTCGCCCGAGCCGATCTTGCGGAGCTTCGCCGCCGCGTACGGCGCGTCGAGCGGGCCTCCGCTCAGCGTCTCGGCGATCGCGTCGGTGCCGATGCCGAGTTTCTCGGCGAGCAGGGCCGTCTCGGCGATGCCCTGCATCACGTGCACGAGCCAGGTGTTGACGACGATCTTCATCGCGCTGCCGGCGCCCGTGGGCCCGAGCCAGACGGTGCGTCGGCCGATCGCGTCGAAGACGGGGGAGAGGCGCTCGCGGAGCGGCTCGTCGTCGGCGTCGGTCGACGCGAGGATCGTGAGCGTGCCCTGCTCGGCCGGCACCTTGCTGCCGGAGACGGGGGCGTCGACGAAGGTCACGTCCGGTCGGCTCGCGGCCAGCGCGCTCGCCAGCGCACCGACCTCGGCGACGCCGATCGTGCCCGCGTTCACGACGATCGCCCCCTGCTCGAGAGCCTCGAGGGTATCGGGGGAGAGGAGTACCGCCGAGGTCACCGGGGCGTCCGTGAGCATCACGACCACGATCTGTGCCCCGGACACCGCGGTCGCCGCCTCGGTGGTGACGGGGAAGCCGAGGTGGTCGAGCTCGACCCGCCGGGTGCGGTTGTACCCGGCGACCGTGAAGCCTGCTGCCGCGAGATTCACCGCGAATGCGCGCCCCATCGTGCCCAGACCCAGTACCGCAACCGTGTCGCCGCTCATCGGCCGCCCTTCTCGAGAATATAGATCAGGTCAATATTACTCGCTCGGCGCGCGAGCTCGGGCAGCGCCCGCCGAGCCAGGGCGGCGTGACGGTCAGGCCTGGCGGGTGACGAGCACCGAGTGGGGGGCGAGCATCGAGGCCACGGTCGCGGCGGGCTCATCCGTCAGCAGGGCGTGCGAGTCGAGCAGCACCTCGCCGAACTCCAGGTCGGGCACGGCGGGCCGCACGGTCGTCGCGAGCCCCAACGGCGTGTCGCCGAAGTTGACCACGAGCGCGATCCCGGGCCGCCGGAGCACGAGCCAGCGGGCGGCCTCGTCGAACTCGACGTGGATCTGCGAGAGCCGCACCTCCTCGCCCGCCGGGAGCCCGCGCCGGAGGGCCCCGAGCTCGCGGTAGAGCGCGAGCATCGACGCGTGCTCCGGATGGGCCTCGTCGTCGATCTCGGACCAGTCGAGCTTGGAGTTCTCGAAGGTCGCCGGATCCTGCGGGTCCGGCACGACCGCGGGATCCCAGCCCATCTTCTCGAACTCGGCGATCCGGCCCTCGGCGGTCGCCTTGCCGAGCTCGGGCTCGGGATGCGAGGTGAAGAACTGCCACGGCGTCGACGCGGCCCACTCCTCGCCCATGAACAGCATCGGCGTGAACGGCCCGAGCATCGTCAGGGTCGCCGCGATCGCGAGGCGGTCCGGATCCAGCGTCGCGGTCAGCCGGTCGCCTACCGCCCGGTTGCCGATCTGGTCGTGGTTCTGCGAGGCGACGACGAGCCGCCAGGGTGCGGTCGCCCGGCGATCGAGCTCCACACCATGGTTTCGCTCGCGGAACGAGGAGTACGTGCCGTCGTGGAAGAAGCCCTTGGTCAGCACCTTCGCGAGCGCCGCGATCGAGTCGAAGTCGGCGTAGTAGCCCGTCGTCTCGCCGGTCAGGTTGACGTGCACCGCGTGGTGGAAGTCGTCGCTCCACTGGCCGTCCAGGCCGTAGCCGTCGTCGCGGGTGGTGAACATGACCGGGTCGTTGAGGTCCGACTCGGCGATGAGCAGCCGGCGCACGCCCGTGGCGGCGGAGAGCTCCTCGACCTCGGCCGAGAGCTCGGCCAACAGGTGCACCGGGGACTCGTCGACCAGCGCGTGCACCGCATCCAGTCGCAGCCCGTCGACGTGGTAGTCGCGCAGCCACATCAGGGCGTTGTCGAGGATGAACCGGCGCACCTCGGCCGAGCCCTCGTGGGAGAGGTTGACCGTGGTGCCCCAGGTGTTCCGCGACTGGTCGTCGAGGTAGGGGCCGAACAGCGGCAGGTAGTTGCCGCTCGGGCCGAGGTGGTTGTACACGACGTCCTGGATGACGGCGAGGCCGGCCGCGTGGCAGGCGTCGACGAAACGTCGGTAGCCCTCGGGGCCGCCGTACTGCTCGTGCACCGCGAACCAGTCGACGCCGTCGTAGCCCCAGTTGTACTCGCCGTTGAAGTCGTTGACCGGCAGCAGTTCGACGTGGGTCACGCCGATCGAGAGCAGGTGGTCGAGGCGGCCGAGGGCGGCCTCGAGGGTGCCCTCGGGGGTGAAGGTGCCGATGTGCAGCTCGTAGATCTCGGCGCGGTCGACCGGCGCCCCCGACCACTCCGCGTCGCTCCAGTCGAAGCTCCCCGGGTCGTCGGTGCGGGAGAGCCCGTGCACGCCCTCGGGCTGGCGGCGCGACCGCGGGTCGGGGTAGGGGCCCTCACCGTCGAGCAGGTAGCCGTAGTCCAGGCCGGCCTCCCACGACACGGCGGGGTCGGGGGCGAACCAGTCGCCCGCCTCCCGGGTCATCGGATGCGTGCGGTCGCCGAGCACGAGCTCGACCCGCTTCGCACGGGGGGCCCAGACGCGGAAGTCGTTCTCGGTCATCGGTGGTTCCTCATTCGCAGGTGTCGGTCGCGGGTCTCGTCGGCGGTTCTCGGGCGGGTCTCGGTCGCGGGTCTCAGTCGTCGATGCGCTGCAGGAGCGCGACGGGGTGGATCGGGAGCAGGTCGGCGAGCCGAACCGAGCCCGCCGAGTACAGCCGCCCGGTGAAGGTGTCGACGTACCCGTTGCGGGCGGGCGCGAGCTCGACGGTGGTGTCGTCCCAGCCGCCCCGGCGGGCGAGGCCGATCGGCAGGCGGGTGGCGATCGTCACCGCCCCGCCGCGGTCGAACGCGACGACGTGCTCGGCCGCCGAGCCCCGCGCCTCCAGCCCGTGGTAGGTCGTGAACAGCTCGGGGCGGTCGCGGCGCAGCCGCAGCGCGGTCGAGGTGACGAGCAGCTTGACCGCTCCGGTGTCGTCGGGGCCGGGGACGAGCTGGGGCAGCTCTCCCGCGTCCTGCGCCTCGAGCAGGTCCGAGCGCAGGTCGTAGTCGACGGGGCGGCGGTTGTCGGGATCGACGAGCGACCGGTCCCACAGCTCGGTGCCCTGGTACACGTCCGGCACGCCGACGGCGGTGAGCTGCACCAGCTTCTCGCCGAGCGAGTTGCTGCGGCCCGCGGCCTCGACCGCGGCGACCTCGCCCTCGACCAGACCCCGCACCGTCGGGTCGTCGAAGGCCGCGTCGACGGCCGCGTGCATCCGCTCTTCGAAGGCCTCGTCGACGTCGAGCCAGGCGGTGGAGTCGCCGGCCTCCCGGGAGGCCTTCTCGGCGTAGGCGTGGGCGCGCTCGCGCGAGAGCGGCCAGGCGCCCACCATCGCCTGCCAGAGCAGGTTCTCGAACGGGCCGTCGCCGAGCGGCTGCAGCGAGCGCAGCTTCGCCAGGGTGCCCGACCAGCCGTCGCCGATCTCGGCCAGCACCGAGATCCGCGCCCGCGTGTCCTCCGAGCGCTTCGTGTCGTGGGTCGACAGGGTGGTCATCGAATCGGGCAGGGCGGTCAGCCGACGCTGCTGGTCGGCGTGGAAGAGCTCCGGGCCGATCGCGAAGTGGTCGGGGTCGGCCCCCACCTCGGTGAGGCTGGTCAGGCGGGTGTACCGGTAGAACGCGCAGTCCTCCACACCCTTGGCCATCACCATGCCCGAGGTCTGCTGGAACCGGATGCTCGGGGCCGTCCCGGTATGCCCGAGCACCTCCGCGGTCTCCCGCAGCACCTCGGCGATCTCGGGTCGGTTCTCCACGGCGAGGGCCAGCGCGTGCTCGAGGTGCTCGCGGCCGGCGGGCAGGTAGGAGCGGTAGACCGGGAAGCAGGTCAGCAGCTCGGAGACCGCATCCGTCACCGCGGCGGCCGGCGTCGGGGTCGGCAGGCCGCCGGCGCGCTCGATGTCGCGCGTGAGCCGGCGGGCCTCGGCCTGCAGGATGCCGTCGGCGACGGCCCGCTTGGTGTCGTGGATGAGGGAGTGGTAGCTCTGCAGCGGCCGCCCGTCGGCCTCGCGGAGGCGGGCGTCGAGGGCGTCCAGCGGCGCCTCGCCGGCCGGATCGACGAAGACCCGGTCGATCACGGCGAGAGCGTCGTACCCGGTGGTGCCGGCCGAGGGCCAGTCCGGCTCGAGCGGCTCGTCACCCTCGAGGATCTTCTCGATCAGGATGTAGGCGCCGTCGGTGAGGGCCGAGAGCCGCTCGATGTAGCCGCCCGGGTCGGCGAGGCCGTCCGGGTGGTCGACCCGCAGTCCGTCGACCAGTCCCTCGCGGAACCAGCGGGCGATCTCGGCGTGCGACTCGTCGAAGACCCACGGCTCCTCGACGCGGATCGCGGCGAGCGAGCTCACGGCGAAGAACCGGCGGTAGTTGAGGTCGGTGCTCTCGCGGCGCCAGTTCACCAGCTCGTAGTTCTGGCGACCGTGCACGGTGACGGGGTCGGCGCCGTCGTCGGCCGTGCCCGGGGCGACCGGGTAGCGGTTGTCGTAGTAGGCGAGGACCGTCTCGCCCGCGTCGTCCTTCTCGAGCGTCAGGGCCTCGAGCGAGTCGTCGCCGAGCACCGGGATGCGGATGCGCCCGTCCCCGGCCTCCCAGTCGACGTCGAAGGCATCGGCGTACCGAGATCCGCGGCCGAGCTTCAGGAGATCCCACCACCAGGGGTTCTGGGCGGGCGTCGCGACCCCGACGTGGTTCGGCACGATGTCGACCAGCACGCCGAGGCCGGCGTCGTGCGCGGCGTCGGCCAGCTCGCGGAGCCCCTCGGGGCCGCCGCGGGAGACGTCGATCCGCGAGTGGTCGGTCACGTCGTAACCGTGCTGGGATCCCTCCTCCGCCTGCAGGATCGGCGAGAGGTAGACCCAGTCGACGCCGAGGCGCGCGAGGTAGGGCACCAGCCGCGCGGCGTCCTGGAGCCGGAAGTCGGGGGTGAGCTGGAAGCGGTAGGTGGAGCGGGGCGTGCGCATCCGGATTCTTTCTGGTCGATAGTTCGGCTGCGACCGCCCCGCTCCCGGCTAGGCCGTGGAGGGTGTGGTCGGGATCTGGGCGGTCTGGAGACTCACGTCGGCCTGCGCCGTGAGCGACGCCGCCACCGAATGATCCGGTTCGACCTCGTTCTCGACGTGCACTCTGAGCACCACCATCGATCGTGCCTCGACCGTCATCGATCCGCCAGCCTTCAGCACCTGGGAATCCGCCGCCTCGCCCGCCGTGTCGATCACGACGTCCCAGGCCGCGGCGTACTCGTCCGAGGGCAGGGCGAACTCCTCGCGCTCGTCGTGCGCGTTGAAGTACATCAGGAAGTGCACGTCGCTGAGTGCCTGGCCGCGGGTGTCGCGGGCCCGGATGCCCTCTCCGTTCAGGAAGACGCCGATCGAGCGGGAGAGCGGGGAGTCCCAGTCCTCGGGCTGCATCTCGCCGGCATCCGTGTTCAGCCACACGATGTCCGGCAGTGGCTCGCCCTCGGCGCGCTTGACGGGCCGGCCGTCGAAGAACCGGCTGCGGCGGAACGTGGGGTGCTCCTTGCGCAGGCGCAGCACGGCGGCGGTGAACTCGATCAGCGGCTGGTCCTCGGCATCCCAGTGGATCCAGGTCAGCGGCGAGTCCTGCGCGTAGGTGTTGTTGTTGCCGAGCTGGGTGCGGCCGAGCTCGTCGCCGTGCAGCAGCATCGGCACGCCCTGCGAGAGCAGCAACGTGGCGATGAAGTTGCGCTGCTGGCGGGCGCGGAGGGTGAGCACCTTCGGATCGTCGGTCGGGCCCTCGACGCCGCAGTTCCAGGAGCGGTTGTGCGACTCCCCGTCGTTGTTGTCCTCCCCGTTCGCCTCGTTGTGCTTCTCGTTGTACGAGACCAGGTCGCGGAGGGTGAAGCCGTCGTGCGCGGTGACGAAGTTGATGCTCGCCACCGGGCGGCGGCCCGAGTGCTCGTAGAGGTCGGCCGAACCGGTGACCCGGCTCGCGAACTCGCCCAGGGTGCTGGGCTCGCCGCGCCAGAAGTCGCGGACGGTGTCACGGTACTTCCCGTTCCACTCCGTCCACTGGGGCGGGAAGTTTCCGACCTGGTAGCCGCCGGGACCGACATCCCAGGGCTCGGCGATCAGCTTCACCTGCGAGACCACCGGATCCTGCTGCACGAGCTCGAAGAAGGTCGACAGCCGGTCGACGTCGTAGAACTCCCGGGCCAGGGCGCTGGCGAGGTCGAACCGGAAGCCGTCGACGTGCATCTCGGTGACCCAGTAGCGCAGCGAGTCCATGATCAGCTGCAGGGAGTGCGGGTGCCGCACGTTCAGCGTGTTCCCGGTGCCGGTGTAGTCCATGTAGTACCGCTGGTCGTCCTCCACCAGTCGGTAGTACGCGGCGTTGTCGATGCCGCGGAAGCTCAGGGTCGGGCCGAGGTGGTTGCCCTCGGCGGTGTGGTTGTAGACCACGTCGAGGATGACCTCGATCCCCGCCGCGTGCAGCGACTTGACCATGCCTTTGAACTCCTGCACCTGCTGCCCGCGGTCGCCCGCGGAGGCGTAGGCGCCCTGGGGCGCGAAGAAGCCGATCGTGTTGTAGCCCCAGTAGTTGCTGAGGCCCTTCTCGATCAGGGTGCTGTCGTTGACGAACTGGTGCACCGGCATCAGCTCGATGGCGCTCACGCCGAGTTTCAGCAGGTGCTCGATGACGGCGGGATGCGCGACGCCCGCGTAGGTGCCCCGCTGCTCCTCGGGCACGGCCGGGTGCAGCTCGGTCAGGCCCTTCACGTGGGCCTCGTAGATCACCGACTCGCTGTACGGGATGCGGAGGTTGCGATCGCCGGACCAGTCGAAGAACGGGTTGATCACCACGCCGAGCATCATGTGCGCGGCGCTGTCCTCGTCGTTGCGGGAATCCGGGTCGCCGAAGGTGTAGGAGAAGAGCGACTGGTCCCAGTCGATCTCGCCGCTGGTCGCCTT
Organism: Herbiconiux sp. 320_LB; assembly: GCF_059691755.1. NCBI lineage: Bacteria > Bacillati > Actinomycetota > Actinomycetes > Micrococcales > Microbacteriaceae > Herbiconiux > Herbiconiux sp. 320_LB. The sequence continues at coordinate 309,249 of NZ_JCAWAD010000004.1, forward strand.
GGCGTAGGGGTCGAGCAGCAGCTTGTTCGGGTTGCAGCGCTGCCCGGTCTCCGGGTCGTACTCGCCGTGCACCCGGTAGCCGTAGCGCTGGCCCGGCTGCACCTGCGGGAGGTAGGCGTGCCAGACGTAGGCGTCGACCTCGGTCATCTCGACCTGGGTCTCGACCAAAGCACCCGGCGAGGCCGGGTCGTCGTCGAAGAGGCACAGCACGACCCGGGCGGCAGCTTCGCTGAAGAGCGCGAAGTTGGTGCCGCTCCCGTCGAAGGTCGCGCCGAGTGGGTAGGCCGATCCTGGCCAGGACTGCATGTGTTCTCCTGTCGATTGTGGTTTCACGCTACCCGGTCCCGGCCATTGGGGCTGTCTCCGAGGGCGCCCGCCGCGATAGCGTGGCCCCATGGCGAACCTCGTGGAGACTCTGACAGACGCGACCAAGCAGATCGGGGTGGGCGCGTCGTACGGCGCACCCGTCGAGATCGACGGCGCATCCCTCGTACCGGTGGCCCTGGTGTGGTCCGGTTTCGGCGGCGGCAACGGCACCGCCTCCTCGCCGGGTGCGTCGAGCCAGAAGATCGGTGCGGGCGACGCCGGCGGCGAGGGTTTCGGCGGCGGCGGGGTGAGCATCCCGATCGGGGCGTACGTCACCGAGAACGGCAAGGCGACCTTCGAGCCCAACCTGATCGCGCTGCTCGCGGTCTCGATCCCGGTGATCGTGACCTCGGGATGGGCGCTCGCCCGGTTCGTCAGGGCGCTGAAGAAGTAGCCGGTTCCGGCTTCGGCCGGTGGTGGGGAGTATGCTCTAGCCGAACACGGGAGTCCGGTGAGCCGGGCTGAGAGGAAGGTTCTCAACCTTCGACCGTCGAACCTGATCTGGATCATGCCAGCGCAGGGAGGCATCTCTGACCCGCGGGACCACCATCGCGTGCGCGGTCGGTGGTGATCGCGGGCGACCCGTGCCCCTTCCACCGACTGAAAGGGCACGACAGTGCAGACCACCACCGGAAACCCGTCCACCGTCCCCACCTCGATCGCGCGCCGCGGCCGGTTCCGCTGGCGCGTGGTCGACATCGTCGTCGCCAGCGTCATCGGCGTCGCGGCGGGCCTGATCTTCTGGATCTGGAACCTCGTCTACTCGCCGCTCAGCAGCCCGCTCGAGTTCGTCGCCCCGGGCGCGCAGGCGCTGCTGTACGGCGTCTGGCTGTTCGCCGGCGTGCTCGGCGGCCTGATCATCCGGAAGCCGGGAGCCGCCGTCTACACCGAGCTCGTGGCCGCGGTGGTCTCGGCACTCGTCGGCACCCAGTGGGGCGGCGCGCTCACGATCCTCTCGGGCCTGGCTCAGGGGCTCGGCGCCGAGATCGTCTTCGCGCTCTTCCTCTACGGCAACTACCGGGCCTACGTCGCCGTGCTCGCCGGCGCCGGCGCCGGTGTCGGGATGGTCGTCAACGACCTGATCACCTGGTACCCCGGTTACGCGGTCGAGTTCAAGGTCGTCTACGCGATCGCCGGGGTCGTGAGCGGTGCGATCATCGCCGGCCTGCTGTCGTTCCTGGTCATGCGCGGCCTGGCCCGCACGGGGGCGCTCAGCCGGTTCGCGGCCGGCCGCGGGGTCGCGGCCCGGGCCTAGGCCGTGACGTTCGAGACGGGTGATCCCGGCCCCCTGGGGCTCGAGGCCGCGGGCTGGGGCTGGCGGCACGCCGGTCGCCCCGGCTGGGCCCTGCGGGGGCTGGATCTCGTCATCCGCCCGGGGGAGCGCGTGCTCCTGCTGGGCGCCTCGGGCGCGGGCAAGTCCACGCTCGTGCAGGCGTTCGCCGGCGTGCTGGGCGGCTCGGAGGAGGGGGAGGAGGAGGGCTCGCTGACCGTCGGCAGCCGTCATCCGACCGACCGACGCGGCGCCGTCGGGCTGCTGCAGCAGGATCCGGACTCGCAGATCGTGCTCGACCGGGTGGGCGACGACGTGGCCTTCGGCTGCGAGAACCTCGCCGTGCCCCGCGAGCAGATCTGGCCCCGGGTCGAGGAGGCGCTCGCCGCCGTCGGGCTCGCCCTGCCCCTGGACCGGTCGACCTCCGCGCTGTCCGGCGGGCAGAAGCAGCGCGTCGCCCTGGCGGGCATCATCGCGATGCGGCCGGGGGTCGTGCTGCTCGACGAGCCGACGGCGAACCTCGACCCCGACGGGGTCGTCGAGGTGCGGGATGCGGTCGCGCGACTGCTCGAGCACCACCCGTCGACCTTCGTGGTGATCGAGCACCGGGTCGAGGTGTGGCTCGACGTCGTCGACCGCGTCGTGGTGCTCGCGCCGGGCGGCGGGGTGCTCGCCGACGGCACGCCGGATGCGGTGCTGCGGGAGCGGGGGGCGGAACTCGCCCGGGACGGCGTCTGGGTACCCGGGCACGATCCGCTCGGCGGGCGGCGGGTGCGGGCGGTGCCGGCGGCGCCGGCTGTGCCCGCGGCGCCGGCGTCCCGGCCGGCGGGCGAGGAATTGATCGTGGTCCGGGACGCCGGGGTGGGCCGCGTGCCCGGCAGCGTCGTGGCCCGCGGGATCGACGCGACCGTGCGCGCCGGCGGGGCGACGGCGGTCACTGGCCCGAACGGGGCCGGCAAGTCGACGCTGGCGCTGACGATGGCCGGGCTCCTCCCGATCGAGGAGGGCTCCGTCACGGCGAGCGAGGGCCTCGCCTCCGGGGTCGTCCCGCGGCGGCGCAGCCGTGCGGCCCGGCGGCGCCACCGCGCGCTCGACCCCCGCGATCCGTTCGGCTGGGCGTCGCGCGACCTGCTCACGCGGATCGGCACCGTGTTCCAGGATCCGGAGCACCAGTTCGTGACCGGATCGGTGCGCGGCGAGCTCGAGGTGGCGCTCAAGGCCCTCGGTCTGCCCGGCGACGAGGTCGCCGCCCGGGTGACCGAGGTCGCGGGCCGCCTGCGCCTGGACGGCTTGCTCGACGCGAACCCCTACACGCTCTCCGGCGGCGAGAAGCGCCGCTTGTCGGTCGCTTCGGTGCTCGTCGCCCGACCACGCGTCCTGGTGCTCGACGAACCCACCTTCGGGCAGGACTCCCGCACCTGGGCCGAACTCGTCCTCCTCCTCGGCGAACAGCTCGATCGGGGCACCGCGGTGGTCGCGGTCACCCATGACCGCGACTTCATCTCCGCCCTGGCCGATCAGGAACTGGTGATCGGCGCCACCGTCGGCTCCCGAGAGCGGCTCTCGTGAGCGCGACCGGGCTGTCGCTGATCGGTGCGGTCGGCGGCGAGGGCCGCATCCACGCCGTCAATCCCGTCGCCAAGCTCGCCGCCGCCCTCGTGCTCGGGGTGCTGCTGCTCGTCACGATCGACTGGGTCTCGGCCGCGGTCGCGCTGGCGCTGGAGTCGGTGCTCTTCGCGTGGGCGGGCTTGCCGCCGCGCACGTTCTTCCGCCGCACCGCCCCGATCTGGATCGCCGCCCCGGTCGCGGGCGTCTCGACGCTGCTCTACGGCGTCGCGAGCGGGCAGACCTACCTGCAGTTCGGGGTCGTGCACATCACCGACGGCTCGATCGCGCTGGCCGTCGCGACGGTGCTCCGCATCCTCGCCATCGGGCTGCCGGCCGTGGTGCTCTTCGCGACGGTCGACCCGACCGACCTCGCCGACGGGCTCGCCCAGGTCTGGCGCCTGCCGAGCCGCTTCGTGCTCGGCGCGCTGGCGGGCATCCGACTCGCCGGGCTCTTCCTCGACGACTGGCGCCAGCTCGAGCTCGCCCGGCGGGCGCGGGGGATCGGCGACACCGGGCGCATCCGCCGCTTCGCCAACCAGGCCTTCGCGCTCCTGGTCATCTCCATCCGCCGCGGCAGCAAGCTGGCGACCGCGATGGAGGCGCGCGGTTTCGGCGGCAGCACCGTGCGCACCTGGGCCCGGCCCTCGACCTTCGGGGCCCGCGAGTGGCTGCTGGTCGCGATCGGCGCGGCCATCGGCGCCGCAGCCCTCGCGGCCTCCCTCCTCACCGGCTCGTTCACACCCGTGATCGGCTGACGGATGACGGTGATCCTGATCGACGGCCCGAGCGGCTCGGGCAAGACCGCGCTGGCGCTCCGGATGCAGGCGGGCTGGGTCGGGGCCGACGTGCCCACCCTCATCCACCTCGACGACGTCTACCCGGGCTGGGACGGCCTCGAGGCGGCGAGTCGGGAGCTGACGGAGGACGTGCTGCGGCCGTTCCGGGCCGCACGGCCGGGAACGGCCGGTGGCGGCCCGGGCCCGCGCTGGCGCCGGTACGACTGGGAGTCCAGGCGCCCGGCCGAGTGGCACGCGGTCGACCCCTCCCGGCCGCTGATCGTCGAGGGCTGCGGGGCGCTCAGTCGTGCGAACGCGGAGCTCGCCGACCTGACCGTGTGGGTCGAGGCCGACGACCGGGAGCGCAAGCGCCGCGCCCTCGCCCGCGACGGCGACCTCTACGCGCGGGAGTGGGACCGCTGGGAGGCGCAGTGGCGGGGCTTCGTCGCGCGGGAGGATCCGCGGTCGCTCGCGACGATGGTCGTGGAGACCTGAGGGTCGTGTGGCCCTGAGAGCGCCGGAGGCTCGGCTTGGGTCGGAGCTGAGCGCGCCTGCGGCTCGGGTCGGAGCTGAGGGCGCTTGCGGCTCGCGTCAGAGCTGAGCGCGCCTGCGGCTCGGCCCGGGGCTGAGCGCGCCCGCGGCTCGGCTCAGTGGGTGCGCGAGTCGATGAACGCGCTGATCACCGGCACGGGGTTGCCGAGTCGCCACATCGGCCCGGGGTCGCTGATCCGCTGGTCGAGCACCAGCATGACCGTGATGTCGCCGTCGGGCGTTCCCACCGTCACCGTGCCGACCTGCTGACCCTTGCTGCCGGTGGTCAGCGGCTGCGCGTCGACCGTGTAGCTCAGCGGGGACGTGACCCACAGCATCCGGCTCTCGGTCGATTTCGCCACCCCGTGCGCGGTCTCGCCCCACGGGGTCGTGTAGGTGACGAAGGTCTCGCCCTCGGTCACGACCGGGGTCTGCTTCACCGTCGCGGCCGCGGAGGCGGAGAGTGCGGTCAGGTCGGCGTCGACCGTGTCCCAGTCGGGCTCGCGGAGGAAGGCCCCGTAGAGCGTCTGCGTGCCGGAGTCGACCGTGACGTCGAGGGCGAAGAGGAAGCAGATGCCGGCCTGATCGGTGTAGCTGCGCGACAGGCCGACGTATCCCTCGTCGGCGGCGTAGCGGGCGAGGTTGTCGACGGCCCGGCGGCCGTTCACCGCGGCGCCGTCGCTGCGGACGATCTCCGACACGGCCGGATCGGCGAAGGCGAGGGCGCTGATCCGAGCCAGGTCGGTCGCCGAGCCGACGTCGCCCTCGTCGAGGCCGGTCGCATCCACGAGCGAGACGCTGGTCAGGCCGTTCTTCGCCAACCAGGCCTTCGCCGCCGCGAGGTAGCCGTCCATCGAGCCGAAGGCCCAGCGGGCGAGCGAGTCGGCGTGGTTGTTGCTCGAGCCGAGCAGCATGGCCTGCAGCATCTCGCGCTGGGTCCAGGTCTCTCCGGTGATGAAGGAGACGGCCCGGGCGCTCTCGGAGATGTAGGTGACGTAGCTCTGGTAGTCCTCCGCGGTGACCGTGATGGTCTCGCCCGGCGCCCCGGCCTCCATCGGCTTCGCGTCGAGCACGACGAGCGCGGTGATCACCTTCGCCGAGCCCCCGATCGGCACCGCCTCGGTGCTGCCGCCGGAGGCGAGCACGGGCCCCGTGCCGTCGACCACGATCGCACTCGCGCCGGTCGCGGGCACCGTGGGGGCGCCGCTCGCGGCCGACTCGGCGGGTGCCTGGTCGACGGATGCGGTGGCGGGCGGCAGCGGACCCACCAGCGTCGCGGGGCCGTACAGCCCGATGCCGAGGATCACGAAGACACCCACGACGACGACGATCGCCCGCACCGCCTTCTGACCCGCTGTCCTCGCCATGGGTCCAGGCTAAGCGGACCCTCGGACACCGTCGGGGAGCAACGCGCCTCAGGCCCAGCCGAGTTCGTGCAGCTTCTCGTCGTCGATGCCGTAGAAGTGGGCGATCTCGTGCACGAGGGTCACGTGGACCTGGTCGCGGAGCTCGTCGAGGTCCTCGCAGATCGCGAGCAGGGGCTCGCGGTAGAGGATGATCCGGTCCGGCATCTCGCCCAAGCCGTACTGCCCGCGTTCGGTCAGGGCCACGCCGTCGTAGAGGCCGAGGAGGTCGAGCGTGCCGTCCTCCGGCCAGTCCTCGACCACGAAGACCACGTTGTCGAGGCCGTCGAGCATGTCGTCGGGCAGCTCGTCGAGCTCGTCGGAGACCAGCTCCTCGAAGGCGTCGGCGTCGAGGTCGATCACGGTCTGCTCCCTGCTGGTGCGACGACGCCCCGAGGTGCAGACCGCCGGAGACGACGATGGCCCGGATTCCTCCGGGCCATCGTACGAGTGGGGTGAATAACGGGACTCGAACCCGCGACATCCGGCACCACAAGCCAGCGCTCTACCAACTGAGCTATATCCACCATGTTCACCTCGCAACCGTGATTGCGGGGCAACGAGAAAACATTCTATTACAAACGCGACGTGAATTCGCGCACGACGTCGGCGGACACGACTTTGAGCTCCGCGGAGGTCGGCCCGGGCTCGGCGATGAAGACCGCCTTGCGGTAGTACTCGAGCTCGCGGATGGACTCCAGGATGTCGGCGAGCGCCCGGTGGCCGCCGGCCTTCTCGGGCGCGTTGAAGTACACCCGGGGGAACCAACGCCGGGCCAGCTCCTTGATCGAGGAGACGTCGATGCTGCGGTAGTGCAGGTGGCCGTCGACCCGGGGCATGAACTTGGCCAGGAACGCGCGGTCGGTGCCGATCGTGTTGCCCGCGAGCGGCGCCGTCTGGGCGGTGGGCACGTGGGCCAGGATGTACTCGAGCACCTGGTACTCGGCGTCGGCGAGGGTGACCCCGAGCGGGATCTCCTCGAGCAGGCCCGAGGACTCGTGCATCGCGGTGACGAAGTCGTTCATGTGCGCCAGGGCGGAGTCGTCGGGCTTGATGACGATGCTGAACCCGGGGTCGACGAGGTTGAGGTCGAAGTCGGTGATGACCACCGCGACCTCGACCAGTTCGTCGAGCTCGAGATCGAGCCCCGTCATCTCGCAGTCGATCCACACGAGACGGTCGGAGGAGGAACTCATGCAGGGAAGTCTATTCCGGCCCGGCGACACCGGCCCGCGGGGCGCCCGAAGCCGCTCGTAGAATGGGGGCGATGATCATCGCGCTCGCCATCCTGCTCCTCGTCAACGCCGTCTGGAACGCCATCGTCTGGCCCCAGTTCTACAAGCGCGTCAGCCGCGACGAGCGGGCGCGGGATGCGACGGGCCGGCCCACGCGCTTCCTGATCGTGCACGCGGTGCTGATCGGCATCTCGCTGCTGATCGCGGCGGTGTCGCTCCTGGTGGCGATCGTGGCGCTCGTCTCGGCCTGAGCGGGTCGCGCCTGAGTCAGTCGTCCTCGAGCGGGTCGAGGCCGGGCTCGTGGTGCCCCTGGCTGGATTCGAACCAGCGACAAACGGATTAGAAGGCCGGTGCTCTATCCACTGAGCTACAGGGGCGACCCGAAAAGCGTACTACCCGCCGGAGTCAGTCGTTGCTGCCGGCGCGGGGCGGGAACGCGTGCACGGGCGGCGGGATCTCGCCGGCGGCCCGGGCCTCGCCCGGATCCGTCGTCGTCTCCAGATCGCTGAACGACGGGGTCTGCGAGCGCCCGCCGAGACCGCGGCTGCCGGTGCCCGAGGCGACCTGCTGCACGGTCGGCCGCGGCTCGTGCGTCGGGGGCAGCGGCGCGGAGGGCGCGATCGGCGTGGCCTGCGTCGGCACGTCGGTGTAGTCGGGGCGAGCGGACGCCGCGGGCGTGGTCGCGTTCGGCCGGTCGAAGGCGTTCGGACGATCGTAGGCCGACGAGGGCTGCGCCGATCCGGCCGATCCGGCGGCCGACGACGTCGCACCCGCGGAGGCGTTCGCGGTGCCGGACGGCGTGCCGTACTGCGCGTGGTGCTGCTGGGCGACCCAGGCATCCTGCTGCGCGGCGAGCTCGCTCTCGCTCGAGGCGTCTTCGGTCTCCCAGCGCTCGAGGTCGCTCTGGAAGACGCGCTTGGCGCGGCCCGGTCGCTGCTGCCACTCGATGAGGCGGTCGCGGAACTCGAACACGGCGGGCTCGACCTGGTAGCCGAAGGTGGCCGAGTTGCGCTTCATCTCGGCCAGAGCGTGCGCCGCCCAGTTGGCCGCGACATCGGCGCCCTTGATCGGCAGCAGGCGCACCTGGATGTCGGCCTGGCCGGTGGATCGGTCGGCGAGGATCTGCTCCTGGGGGGTGAGCGAGTTCCAGACCGAGGCCTGCTCGGCGGCGTCGATCAGCGAGGCGATCGCCGAGATCTTGAGCTCGCGGTCGTGCTTGGCGAGCAGTCGCTTGACGGCCGAACTCGCGATCCAGGCCGCGAGCAGGCCGGCCACGATGATGGCGGCCGCCGGGAGGACGATGTCGGAGACGACGTACGCCCCGCTCGACGAAGTGAGCCAGCCGGTAAATCCATTCCACCATTCCATGAGCCGCAGATTACCCCCGGTCGCGGGGGATGCCGGGGAGCCGGGCCGGTGCGTCAGCGCACGCGCTCATCGCAGGCACTCCGCGGCCTCGTCGCGCCGGCGGAACTCGCCGATGCCGACGACACGGTGGGAGGAGGGGAGCAGTCGCGACGCGGCGAAGCGCTGCTCGCCGTCGTCGTCGATCTGCTCGACGTAGCCGAGCACGAGCCCGGATGCGGCGGTCACGCGCCAGTAGCCGTCGCGGATGCGGCGGAGGGCCGGGCCGGTCGTGGTGCTGTTCGTGGTGGTCATGATCCGACGCTACGGCGACCCTCCGACATCCACGCCGACGTAGGATCGGGGCATGGAAACCTTCGTACTCGCCGGCGGCTGCTTCTGGTGCCTGGACGCGGTCTACCGCACGCTCGAGGGCGTGCAGGACGTGGTGTCCGGGTACACGGGCGGCGACGTGCCGAACCCCACCTACGAGCAGGTCTGCACCGGGACGACCGGTCAGGCCGAGGCCGTCGCGGTCACCTTCGACCCCGCGGTCATCCCGGCCGACGTCATCCTCGACGTGTTCTTCACCCTCCACGACCCGCGCCAGCTGAACCGCCAGGGCAACGACGTCGGTACCCAGTACCGCTCGGCGATGTTCTACGACGGCGACGAGCAGAAGGCGCTGTTCGAAGCGGCCCTCGAGCGCGCCGCCGAGCTGTGGGACGGCGGGATCGTCACCCAGCTCGAACCGCTCGGCGAGTTCTACCGCGCCGAGGAGTACCACCAGGACTTCTTCGCCAAGAACCCCGGCCAGGGGTACTGCATGGCGGTCGCGGTGCCGAAGGTGACGAAGGTCCGCAAGGCCTACGCGAAGTACATCAAGGCGGCTTGACCCACCCGCTCCTGCACACCCCCCGAGGACCGGGGCCCTTTCCACAGATCGGGCCCCGGTCCTCCGTCGTCGTACGACCTCGCCGAGACTCGGTGCGTCCACACGAACGACGCCGCCACGTGCGGCACGACTGCAAGGAGCAGCCCATGCCCGACCTCACCTCCGTCACCGGGATCGTCGCGACCCCGCCCCGACACATCACGACCAACAGCGGGCTCGAGATCACGAGCTTCCGTCTCGCCTCGGCCCAGCGGCGGTTCGACCGCGAGAAGCAGAAGTGGGTCGACACCGACACGAACTGGTACACGGTGACCGCCTTCCGGCAGCTCGCGCAGAACCTCGCGGCCTCGCTCGAACGCGGGCAGCACGTCGTGGTCGCCGGGCGTCTGCGCATCCGGGCGTGGGAGAACGGCGAGAAGTCCGGCACGAGCGTCGAGATCGAGGCGGATGCGGTGGGGCACGACCTCAGCTGGGGCACCTCGGTCTTCGCCCGGTCGGTCAGCGGATCGGGCGGGGGAGACCTCAGCGGCCTGGGCGGCCCGGCCGGCGGCGGCGGGGGTGCGGGCGGTGAGGGCGCCTGGGCGCTCGCGGGTCCGGACGAGCCGGCGGCTCGAGAGCCGGCGGGGCTGCACGGCGGAGAAGTGGATGCAGGGAGCCGGAGCGAGGCCGACCGGCAGGATCAGCTCGTGCCGTTCTGATCCACGTGATCCGCCGCCCCGGCAGTCTCCCAGGCGGCGGAGGCCGTCACCGAATAAACTCGCAGCAGTTTCGAGCCCAGCCCGGGAGACCGCGGCCGAGAGGATTTGTGCCACCGATGCAGACCACCCAGATCGACCGCGTCCCCCGTCGTCGGTCGCCGTGGACGATGGCGGCCGCCGGGCTGGCGCCGGTGCTGCTCGCCGTCGTGCTGGCGGGCTGCACCGCCGATCCGGCGCCCACGACCGCTCCGGCCCCGTCCGCGGCGCCGAGCGCGTCCGCGGCGCCGACCACCGCTCCCACGGCCACGGCTGGCATCGACGTGAACGGCACCGCCGCCGACAACAAGGCGTTCTTCGACTCGGTGAACCAGGGCCTGATCGCGAGCAACCCGGCAGCGGGCGGCGTGGAGATCACGACCAACCTCCGCACGAACGGCTTTGACACGAACGCGATGCAGGTGACCCCCGACATCACGACCGTCGGCGTGGCCGCCGACTCGGTGCAGTTCTCGGTGAAGATGGGCAACGACTGCCTGATCGGGCAGTACGGCCACGGGCAGTACTCCAGCCTCGTGGCGCCGGCCCTCGGCACCGGGGCGTGCCTCGTGGGTCAGACCCGCCCAATAGACTGGTAATCATGGCCGAATACATTTACTCGATGGTGCGCGCCCGCAAAGCGGTGGGCGACAAGCTGATCCTCGACGACGTCACCATGGCGTTCCTCCCGGGCGCGAAAATCGGAGTGGTCGGCCCCAACGGCGCGGGCAAGTCGACGATCCTGAAGATCATGGCGGGGCTGGACACGCCCTCCAACGGCGAAGCCAAACTGACCCCCGGATTCACCGTCGGCATCCTGATGCAGGAGCCCGAGCTCGACGAGAACAAGACCGTCCTCGAGAACGTGCAGGAGGGCGTCGGCCCGATCAAGGCCAAGCTCGACCGGTTCAACGAGATCAGCGCCGAGATGGCCGAGCCCGACGCCGACTTCGACACCCTGCTGGCCGAGATGGGCACCCTCCAGGAAGAGATCGACGCGGCGGATGCGTGGGACCTCGACTCCCAGCTCGAGCAGGCGATGGATGCGTTGCGCACCCCGCCCGCCGACGCCCCGGTCGCCAACCTCTCCGGTGGTGAGAAGCGGCGCGTCGCCCTCACCAAGCTCCTGCTCCAGAAGCCCGATCTGCTGCTGCTCGACGAGCCCACCAACCACCTCGACGCCGAGAGCGTGCTCTGGCTCGAGCAGCACCTCTCGCAGTACCACGGCGCCGTGCTCGCCGTCACCCACGACCGGTACTTCCTCGACCACGTGGCCGAGTGGATCGCCGAGGTCGACCGCGGGCGCCTCTACCCCTACGAGGGCAACTACTCGACCTACCTCGAGAAGAAGCGCGAGCGCCTCGAGGTGCAGGGCAAGAAGGATGCGAAGCTCGCCAAGCGACTGGGTGAAGAGCTCGACTGGGTGCGGAGCAACGCCAAGGGCCGGCAGGCCAAGTCCAAGGCCCGTCTCGCCCGCTACGAGGAGATGGTGAGCGAGGCCGAGCGCACCCGCAAGCTCGACTTCGAGGAGATCCAGATCCCGGTCGGCCCGCGCCTGGGCGCCCAGGTGATCGAGGCCAAGAAGCTCCGCAAGGGCTTCGGCGAGCGCATCCTGATCGACGACCTGTCGTTCACCCTGCCGCGCAACGGCATCGTCGGCGTCATCGGCCCGAACGGCGTCGGCAAGTCGACGCTGTTCAAGACGATCGTCGGCTTCGAGCCGCTCGACGGCGGAGACCTCAAGATCGGCGAGACGGTCGACATCTCCTACGTCGACCAGACCCGCGGCGGCATCGACCCGAACAAGACCCTGTTCGAGGTCGTCTCCGACGGGCTCGACTACATCCAGGTCGGCAAGACCGAGGTGCCGGCGCGCGCCTACGTGTCGACCTTCGGCTTCAAGGGCCCCGACCAGCAGAAGAAGGCGGGCGTGCTCTCCGGTGGTGAGCGCAACCGGTTGAACCTCGCGCTGACCCTGAAGCAGGGCGGCAACCTGCTCCTGCTCGACGAGCCCACCAACGACCTCGACGTCGAGACCCTGTCGAGCCTCGAGAACGCCCTCCTGGAGTATCCGGGCTGCGCCGTGGTCATCACTCACGACCGGTGGTTCCTCGACCGCATCGCCACGCACATCCTGGCCTACGAGGGCACGGCCGACGACCCGGCGAACTGGTACTGGTTCGAGGGCAACTTCGAGGCCTACGAGGAGAACAAGATCGAGCGCCTCGGCGCCGATGCGGCGAAGCCGTCCCGCGCGACGTACCGCAAGCTGACGAGAGACTGACCGGCCGATGCGGCTGAACGTCCCGATCCAGCTCCGCTGGTCGGATCTGGATGCGTACGGGCACGTCAACAACGCCTCCGTGCTGAAGATCCTGGAGGAGGCGCGGGTCTTCGCGTTCTGGGTCGACGGCGGCCTGCCCGATCCGAACGCCTCGGAGTGGCCGACCGCGGTGATCGACATGAGCCTGGAGACGCGCACCAAGCTCGTCATCTCGCGTCAGGAGATCGAGTACCTCGCCCAGATGCCGTACCTCCGGCGCCCGATCGACGTCGAGATGTGGATCGGTCACCTGGGCGGCGCGAGCCTCGACGTCTACTACGAGATCAAGAGCCCGCGCGACGAGAGCGCGGCCGAGGGTGCGGTGGAGAGCGAGGCGCCGCCGCAGACGGTCTACGTCAAGGCCGCGACCACCCTGGTGCTCATCGACGCCGAGACCGACGCACCGCGCCGCATGGTGACGCACGAGCGCCAGGCGTGGGAGCCGTACCTCGAGCCCCCGCTCACCTTCCGCCGCCGCAGCTGACCACAGCCGATCGCGGGGCCTGGCGCGCCCGCAGCCGGCCGCAGGGCCCGGCGTGGCCGCAGCTGACCGCAGGGCCCGACGCGCCCGCGGCTCAGCTGCGCGCCAGCCGCACCATGCCCTCCTGCGCGACCGAGGCGATCAGCCGCCCGTCGAGGTCGTACATCCGTCCGAGGCTGAGCCCCCGCCCGCCCGAGGCGCTGGGCGACTCCTGCGTGTAGAGCAGCCACTCGTCGGCCCGGGCGAAGCGGTGCCACCACATCGCGTGATCCAGGCTCGCCATCTTCAGGCCCGGGCTCGCCCACGGCACCCCGTGACGGCGGAGCACGGGCTCAAGGATCGAGTAGTCGCTCGCGAAGGCGAGGGAGGCCCGGTGCAGGTCGGGATCGTCGGGCAGCCGGCCCAGCGCCTTGATCCAGACGGCCTGGTACGGCGTCGGCTCGCCCTCGACCGTGAGGTAGACCGGGTCGGGCACGTGCCGCATGTCGAAGGCCCGCTCCCGCGCCCACGACTGCGCCATCGGGTGGTCGATCCTCGAGAGCAGGTCGAAGGCGCTCGGCACCTCGTCGGGGCCGGGGAGCTCGGTCGGCAGGTCGATCTGGTGGTCGAAACCCTGGTCCTGGGTCTGGAACGACAGGATCGCCGAGAGGATCGGCACACCGTCCTGATAGGCCTGCGCGCGCCGGGTCGAGAACGACCGCCCGTCGTGCAGCCGGTCGACGGCGAAGGTGATCGACTTCGCCGCGTCGCCGGGGCGGAGGAAGTAGCCGTGGAGCGAGTGCACCGGTCGGTCGCCGTCGACCGTCCGTGCGGCGGCGATGATCGACTGCGCGAGCACCTGCCCGCCGAAGACCCGGCCGTTCGGCATCCACTGCGAGGGGCCGGTGAAGATGTCCTCGCTCGTGCGCGCGCCGGTGTCGACGAGGTCGAGCGTGGTCAGGAATCCCGCGAGAGGGTCGGACATGGTTCCTCCGGTGGTTCTGGACGCGGCCGGGGCGAGAGGCACACGCACCCGCCCACTGTGAAGTAGTTTAGACAGCACAGATGGTCCAGTACTTCACCCTCATCGACGCGGCGTCGCTCGGCGACCTCAAGGTGTACCTCGGCCGTGCGGCCCGGGTCGAGAACGGGGCCGTGCGCCTGATCGGCGGCTTCGGGGTGCTCGCCGCCTACACGGCGACCCTCACGGCCAAGGGGCTGCTCGACCGCACGCCGACCGTCCTCGGGCTCCGCACCTTCGCGCTCGCGAGCCCGGAACCCTTCGACGTCGTCGTGCCGATCCGCGCGCTGCTGGACCGCCTGGCCCAGGTCTCGGTGCAGAACAACTCCGCCTCGGGCCCGCTCGAGATCCCGCTGCCCCCGGCCGAGCAGGGCATCGCCTGGGCCGGCATCAGCCCGCCCCGGGGTGGGTGGGAGCGCGCCGGCTCCTTCAGCTCCGACATCCTCGAGACCGCCGCCCGCGCGGGCATCGCCGAGGTGGCCGAAGCGGTGCCCGACAACACCGGCGAGCAGCTCGTGCACAAGGTCCGCTCCGAGGTGTGGGGCCGGGATCTCGACGTCCTCCCCGGGCTCTCGCCGCGAGTGCCGGCCGGTGCCGCGTTCTGCGCCGTCAGCCTCGGCTTCGTCAAGGGCGTCGACGACGTGGCGGTCTTCCACACCGGCCAGTGGTTGAGGCTCACGCTGAAGCGAGGGCACGTGCTCGTGCGCCGCTGACCCGGGCCTGCTCCGGCGGCGCTGACCCGCGCCCGCACACGCCCGCGCCCGCCCCCTCTTCCCTCCGCTACACCGACGCCGCGGCCGCGCGCCCGGCCTGCCGCCCCGAGAACAGGCAGCCGCCGAGGAACGTGCCCTCCAGCGCCCGGTACCCGTGCACGCCGCCGCCGCCGAACCCGCTGACCTCACCGGCCGCGAAGAGTCCCGCCACCGGGGTGCCGGCCGGCGAGAGCGCCCGCCCGCTCAGATCGGTCTCGATCCCGCCGAGCGACTTGCGGGTGAGCACGTGCAGCTTCACCGCGATCAGGGGCCCGGCGGCGGGATCCAGCAGCCGGTGCGGCTTGGCCACCCGGATGAGCTTGTCGCCGAGGTAGCGACGGGCGCCGCGGAGGGCCGTGACCTGCGCATCCTTCGAGAAGCTGTTCGCCAGCTCCCGGTCGCGGGCGAACACCTCGCGGGTGACCGTCGCGGCGTCGAGCGGTCCGTCGGGCTCGAGGTCGCGCATCCCGCGCACCAGTTCGGGCAGGGTGTCGGCCACCACGAAGTCGACGCCGCGCTCCTTGAACGCCTCGACCGGGCCCGGGGCGCCGGGGCGGATGCGCTGGGCCAGCAACCGCAGGTCCTTCCCCGTCAGGTCGGGGTTCTGCTCGCTGCCCGAGAGGGCGAACTCCTTCTCGATGATCGCCTGGGTGAGCACGAACCAGCTGTAGTCGTGGCCGGTGCCGAGGATGTGCTCCAGGGTTCCGAGCGTGTCGAAGCCCGGGAAGAACGGGCCGGGCAGCCGGCGGCCCGTGGCGTCCAGCCACAGCGACGAGGGGCCCGGCAGGATGCGGATGCCGTGCAGCGGCCAGACCGGGTCGAAGTTGGTGATGCCCTCGGTGTAGTGCCACATCCGGTCGGTGTTCACCACGTGCGCACCGGCGCGCTCGCTGATGGCGAGCATCCGCCCGTCGACGTGCGCGGGCACGCCCGAGAGCATGGTCGCCGGAGGGGCGCCGAGCCGTGCGGGCCAGAGCTCCCGCACCAGGTCGTGGTTGCCGCCGATGCCCCCGCTCGCGACGATCACGGCACCCGCCGAGAACTCGAACGAGCCCGCGACCTCGCGCGAGCTGGTCTCGCCGCGGCCGACCGGGCTCGGGGCAAGCACGCTGCCGCGCACACCGGTCACCCGGGGCGTCTCGCCGCCCGTGGTCACCAGCTCGTTGACCCGATGACGGTGCAGGATGCGCGCCCGGCCCGTCGACACGGCCTCCTGGAAGCGGGCGACGAACGGGGCCAGGATGCCGGGGCCGGTGCCCCAGGTGATGTGGAAGCGCGGCACCGAGTTGCCGGGCCCGGTCGCGGTCTGGCCGCCGCGCTCGGCCCAGCCGACCACGGGGAAGAACCGCACGCCCAGCGAGTGCAGCCACGCGCGCTTCTCCCCGGCGGCGAACTGCAGGTACGCCTCTGCCCAGGCCCGGCCCCACGCATCCTCGTCGCGGTCGAACCCGGCGGTGCCGAACCAGTCCTGGCGGGCGAGGTCGAGGGTGTCCTTCACCCGCATCCGTCGCTGCTCGGGGGAGTCGATCAGGAAGATGCCGCCGAACGACCACCACGCCTGACCGCCGAGGGATGCCGCCGGCTCCTGGTCGAGGACCGTCACCGTGCGGCCGGCCTCGATCACCTCGCAGGCGGCCACCAGCCCGGCGAGCCCGGCCCCCACGACGAGCACGTCGGATTCGGAGGAGGATGCAGAAGCGGAAGGGGAAGAGGCTGCGTCTTCGGCTCGGGGCACGGGGACTCCTTCGTCGCGCTACTGGTCGAACGTATTCACCATGGCATGCGCCGCGCGCTCGAGATAGTCCCACAGCACTTCTCTGTCGAGCGGCGACAACCCGAGGGAGTCCACGGCCTCCCGCATGTGTGCGAGCCAGCGGTCGCGCGCGTCGGGGTTGACCTTGAACGGGTTGTGGCGCATCCGGAGCCGCGGGTGCCCGCGCTGCTCGCTGTAGGTGCCGGGCCCGCCCCAGTACTGCTCGAGGAACATCGTCAGCCGGTCGATCGCGCCCTGCCAGTCGTCGGCGGGGTACATCGGCTTCAGCACCGGGTCGGTGGCGACGCCCTCGTAGAAGCGCGACACGAGCGCGACGAAGGTGTCGTGCCCGCCGATCTGCTCGTAGAGCGTGTTCGCGGGCTCGGACCGCTTCGGGGTGAGTTCCATGACCGTGGTCGCCTTCGCTAGTCCTGCTTGGGGATGGGCTTGGTGCGCGGCGGGCGGGCGCCCTTGACGCTGTTGGCGCCCTCGAAGCCCGTGAGCACGACGGTGTTCAGCGACGGCAGGGTCACGCCCATCTCGTCGAGGGCGCGCTTCAGCCGGATCCGCAGCTCCCGGGCCACGTCGTCCTTGGCGGAGGTGCGGGTCTTGACGACGAGCCGGATGACCAGGGCC
Source organism: Herbiconiux sp. 320_LB (assembly GCF_059691755.1). NCBI lineage: Bacteria > Bacillati > Actinomycetota > Actinomycetes > Micrococcales > Microbacteriaceae > Herbiconiux > Herbiconiux sp. 320_LB. Next base: position 326,356 of record NZ_JCAWAD010000004.1, read on the forward strand.
TCGGCCGAGATCGACTCCAGGCCCCAGATCTCGGGGCGCTCGACGATCCGCGAGCGCCACTTGGGCTCGGTGGACATGCCGACGGCGGTGGCGAGCATCGCGTCCTGCACCAGGTCGATGTCGGAGTCGTAGGGGATCGCGAGGTCGAGGATCACCCGGGCCCAGCCCTGCGACATGTTGCCGACCCGGAGGATCTCGCCGTTGCGCACGAACCAGAGCGTGCCGTTCACGTCGCGCACCTGGGTGACCCGGATGCCGACCCCCTCGACCACGCCGGTGGCCGGGCCCAGGTCGACCACGTCACCGACGCCGAGCTGATCCTCGAAGACCATGAACAGGCCGTTCAGCACGTCTTTCACGATGTTCTGCGCGCCGAAACCGAGGCCGGCGCCGAGGGCCGCGGTCAGCAGCGCCAGCGAACCGAGGGCGTTCGGGTCGATCCGGGTGATGATCATGATGATCGACACGACCACCACGGTGACGTTGATGACGTTGGTCAGCACCGAGCCGAGGGTGCGGGTGCGCTGCACGATCCGCACCGCGGCCAGCGGGGAGGCCGTCAGCGCCTGGGTGTCGGTGACGTTCTGCTTCTTCTTGACGCCGTTGACGACCTGGTCGACGAGTCGTCGCACCGAGAAGAGCAGGATGGCCCGGATGACCAGGGCGGCGACGATGATGATGAGGATGCCGATGGGCACCTGGTAGGTATCGAAGAACGAACCGAGGTTCGTCCAGAACATGTTCCAATCCATATCCCCCCAACCCTAGGTCGCCCGCCTCAACGCCCCCTCCACGCCTTCCCTGCTGTCCCCGATCCGTCACTTGTGGTCGCCATGAGTCTCAAATAGCGACAAGAAGTGACGGATCGAGGGCAGTCGGGGGTGAGCTAGCGCCGGTCGCGGGACTGCGCCGCCAAGGCGCGGTCGACCCCGGCCAGGTTCTCGACGATGATGCGGCGGAGCGCGGGCGGCTCGGCGTTGGCGTCGAGCCAGGCCTGCGTCGCGTCGCGGAGCGACTGGTCCGCCAGAGCGGCCGGGTACAGCCCGTTGATCACCGAGCTGGCGATCGCGTAGCTGCGGGTCTCCCACAGGTTCTGCAGCGCGGCGAAGTACGTCGGCACGAGCGGCTCGAACAGGGCGGGGTCGGTGCCGCGCTGGAAGCCGAGCCCGGTGGCCCGCACGATCGCGTTGGGCGCCGCGTCGGTGTCGACCAGCGACGCGAACGCCGCCGCCTTGCCCTCGGGGGTCGGGATGGCGGCCCGGGCGTGCGCCGCGGACTGCTGGCCCGAGGCCGTGTTGTCCTCGGCGAGCGTCGCGTCGATCTCGGCCTGCCCGGCCTTGCCGCCGGCGACCAGCGAGATGAGCAGCTCCCAGGTGAGGTCGGTGTCGATGTCCAGCCCCTCGAGCACCACGGTGCCGTCGTGCAGGTGCGCGACGTTCTCGAGCTGCTCCTCCGTGCCGGCCAGCGCGGCGAAGAACTTCACGAACTGGAACTGCGCGTCCGACCCGGGCTCCGCATCCAGAGCCAGGTGCCAGAGCGCGTCGGCCGCCGACTCGATGGTCTCGTGCCGGAACTCCGGGGCCACGTAGCTGGACGCGGTCAGCACCAGCTGGCCGAGCACCGTGCGCAGGGTGGTCGACTCAGTCTCGGTGGCGATGTTGCCGAGCACCAGGCGCACGAAGTCGCGACCCGACATCTCGGCGTCGCGTGTCGCATCCCACACCGAACCCCAGACGATCGAGCGGGCCAGCGGGCTCCGGATCGCGGCGAGGTTCTCGATCGCGGTGTCGAGCGAGTAGCCGTCGAGCCGGATCTTGGCGTAGGCCAGGTCGTCGTCGTTCAGCAGCACGAGCGCGGGGCGCGAGCGGCCGACGAGCTCGGGCACCTCGGTGCGCTCGCCGTCGACGTCGAGCTCGACGCGGTAGCGGCGCACCAGGGCGTCGCCCTCGAAGTCGTAGACGCCGATCGCCAGGCGGTGCGGGCGGATGGTCGGGTAGTCCAGCGGCGCCTCCTGCTTCACGGCGAAGGCGGTGATCACGTCGTCGGAGTCGTAGCTGATCTCGGGGCGCAGCGTGTTGACGCCCGCCGTCTCCAGCCACAGCTGCGACCACTCGGTGAGGTCGCGGCCGCTCGTCTTCTCGAGCTCGACCAGCAGGTCGGTCAGCTCGGTGTTGGCGAACTGGTGCTTGTTCACGTACGCGGCGACGCCGGCCATGAACTCGGTCTGGCCGACCCAGGCCACCAGCTGCTTCAGCACCGAGGCGCCCTTGGCGTAGGTGATGCCGTCGAAGTTGACCTGCACGTCCTCGAGGTCGTTGATGGCCGCGACGATCGGGTGGGTCGAGGGCAGCTGGTCCTGACGGTAGGCCCAGCTCTTCTCCATCGCGGCGAAGGTGGTCCAGGCCTCCTTCCACTCCGTGGCCTCGGCGGTCGCGAGGGTCGACATGTACTCGGCGAACGACTCGTTCAGCCACAGGTCGTTCCACCAGCGCATGGTGACCAGGTCGCCGAACCACATGTGGGCGAGCTCGTGCAGGATCGTGACCACCCGGCGCTCGCGCACCGCATCCGTCACCTTCGAGCGGAACACGTAGGTCTCGGTGAACGTGACAGCGCCTGCGTTCTCCATCGCCCCGGCGTTGAACTCGGGCACGAACAGCTGGTCGTACTTGGCGAAGGGGTACGGGAAGTCGTACTGCTTCTCGTAGAACTCGAAGCCCTCGCGGGTCTTCTCGAAGATGTAGTCGGCATCCATGTACTGCGACAGCGAGGCACGCGAGAAGACACCGAGCGGGATGGTGCGGCCGTCGGCGCTGGTCAGCTCGCTGCGCTCGACGATGTAGGGGCCCGCGACCAGCGCGGTGATGTAGCTCGAGATGCGCGGGGTGGGCTCGAAGGCCCAGGTCGCCGAGTGGCCCTCGACCGCCGTGACGGGCTCGGGGGTGGGGGAGTTGGAGACGACCTCCCAGTAGTCGGGCGCCGTGACGGTGAAGGTGAAGACGGCCTTCAGGTCGGGCTGCTCGAACACGGCGAACATGCGCCGCGAGTCGGGCACCTCGAACTGGCTGTAGAGGTAGACCTCGTCGTCGACCGGGTCGACGAAGCGGTGCAGGCCCTCGCCGGTGTTGGTGTAGATCATGTCGGCGTCGACCACCAGCGTGTTCGAGGCGGCGAGACCGTCGAGCTGGATGCGCACGCCGTCGCTCACCGCCGCCGGGTCGAGCGAGACGCCGTTCAGCGTCACCGCGTGCACGGTGCGGGTGATCGCGTCGATGAACGTCGATGCCCCCTCCGTGGCGGTGAAGACGACGGTGGTGGTGCTGCGGAACGTCTCGGGACCGGTGGTGAGGTCCAGGACGACGTCGTAGCTCGTGACGTCGACCACTGAGGCGCGTTCGCGAGCTTCTGCGCGGGTGAGGTTTTCTCCAGGCACTGTTTGCTCCTTGTCGATTGCGCGTCCAGCCTAGTTCGATCGGGCTCCCCGGAGAGGGTGACAAGATGGCGGGATGACTGAGACGAAGACCGTGGTGGATTTCTGGTTCGACCCGTCCTGCCCCTGGGCGTGGATGACGTCGCGATGGGTCGACGAGGTGGCGCAGCACCGCGACCTCGACGTGACCTGGCACATCATGAGCCTGGCGGTGCTGAACGAGGACAACGACGACATCTCGGACTCCTACAAGGCGTTCTTCCCGCGGGCGCTCCGCTACACGCGGCTGGTCGCGGCCGCGGCCGAGCTGCACGGGCAGCAGATCGTGAAGCCGCTGTACGACGCGCTCGGCACCCGCATCCACCCCGGCGGCTCGACCGACTCGGACACCGTGATCGCCGAGGCGCTCGCCGAGGTCGGCCTGCCGGAGTCGTTCGCGGCCTATGCCGACTCGGAGGAGTTCGACCCGCAGATGCGGGCCTCGCACTTCGACGGCATCCAGCGGGTCGGTCAGGATGTGGGCACACCCGTCATCGCGGTGAACGGCGTCGCGTTCTTCGGCCCCGTGATCAGCCCCGCCCCCACGGGCGAGATGGCGCTGACCCTCTGGGACGGCGTGGTCGCCGCGGCCTCCTACGACGGCTTCTTCGAGCTGAAGCGCTCCCGTACGCGCGAACCGCAGTTCTAGAGGCTGGTTCACCCGGCCAGGATGCTGAGGGTGACCCAGACGACGTAAGCGGCGGCCGCGAGCGCAACCAGCCAGGACAGGGCGCGGAGCGCCAGGGGTGCGGGGTGCCGGACCGGGGTGACGGGGGCGTGCCAGAACCACCACAGCGCGTAGGCGGCCAGGCCGACGATGCCGAGGGCCGAACTCAGGTAGTGCGCCCAGGTCGCGACGATCACCCCGCCCACGACCTCGTCGAGCACGGGGATGAACGGCGTCAGCCAGGTGTCCGGATGCGTGAAGCCGTCCCAGAGCAGATGGCTGAGCACCCCGACGACGAGCGCCGCGACCAGGAGCAGCACGGTCGCGACCGGCCCGCGCCCGAGCGACGGCGTCCCGCGCCCGAGCGACCGCGGACCGGGCTCCAGCCAGACGCTCCTCAGGCCCCCGGCGATTCTGGTCTCCCACTCGGCCGGGAGCCGTTCGCCGAGGGATCGTGGTACGACGCCCCGGAGCACCGGCCGGAGGAGGGCGCGCCACAGCACGAAGACCAGGAACGCCGCCGGCAGGTCGACCAGCAGCGCCCCGACGATCGAGTGCAGGAAGACGTAGCCGGCCCCGCCCGTGACGAACAGCGGCGCATCCGGGATCATCGCCCCGATCGCGACCGCAGCCACCGGCAACGGCGTGCGCGCGAAGGGCGCGGCGACGATCGCGTGACTCAGGGTGAACGGCATCGGCCGAGCTTAACGGGTGCGTCATAAACTGGGCGTCATGCGCATCCACCTCGGCACCGATCACGCCGGCCTCGAGTTCAGCACGACCATCAACGAGCACCTGACGGCCGCCGGCCACGAGGTGGTCGACCACGGGCCCACCAGCTACGACCCCATCGACGACTACCCCTCCTTCTGCATCAACGCGGCCAAGGGCGTCGTGCGCGACCAGGCCGCGGGCGTCGAGGCGCTCGCCGTCGTGTTCGGCGGATCAGGCAACGGCGAGCAGATCGCCGCCAACAAGGTGCCGGGCGCCCGCGCCGCGCTGGCCTGGAACGAGGCCACCGCCAAGCTCGCCCGCGAGCACAACGACGCCAACGTCGTGGCGATCGGCGCCCGCCAGCACACCGTCGAGGAGGCGATCGCCCTGATCGACTGGTTCATCGCCGAGCCCTTCTCGTTCGAGGAACGGCACGTGCGCCGGATCGCCCAGCTGGCCGAGTTCGAGGCCACCGGCGCGATCGCCGGCCACGACGTCGACGCCTAGGCGGGAACGACATGCCCGAGGGCCATTCCGTCCATCGCATCGCGCGTCAGTTCGCCCGCAACTTCGTCGGCCACCCGGTCGCGGCGAGCTCGCCGCAGGGCCGCTTCGCCGAGGGAGCCGCGCAGCTCGACGGCAAGACCATGACGGCGTCGCGGGCCGTCGGCAAGCAGATGTTCCTCGAGTTCGACGGCATCCTCTGGCTGCGGGTGCACCTCGGCATCTACGGCGCCTGGGACTTCGCGGGCGAGATCACGACCGACGAGACGATCCGCTCTGCCGGTGGCCGGATGGGCCAGACCAACCAGCGCGGAACCGTGCTGGGGGAGCAGGTCGAGGGCACCCTCGACGAGATCGCCCTGGGCGAGCGCGCGGGCGACACCTCCCTCGGCGACACCTCCCTGGATGACGCGGCCGGCGAGGACTCGGTGCGCTCGATCGGCGCCCCGCGTCGCTCCCGCATCCGGATGGCCGAGCAGGAGAAGGTGGGGGAGGAGACGGGCGACTTCCCGCCCGAGCCCGTCGGTGCGGTTCGCGTTCGGCTGCTCACCGAGACCGCGGTCGCCGACCTCCGCGGCCCCACCGCGTGCGAGGTGCTCGACGCCGCGCAGGTCGACGCGGTGATCGCGAAGCTCGGGCCCGATCCGCTGCTGGACGACTCCGAGGCCGCCGAGCAGCGCTTCGTCGACGCCGTCGCCAAGAAGGCCACCCCGATCGGGCTGCTGCTGATGGATCAGTCGGTGGTCAGCGGGATCGGCAACGTCTACCGCGCCGAGATGCTCTTCCGTGCCCGCCTCAACCCGCACACCCCGGGCAAGCTCGTGCCGACCGACACCGCCCGCGCCCTCTGGCGCGACTGGGCCTACCTCCTCGACCTCGGCGTGCGCACCGGGCAGATGATGACGATGGACGGCCTCGATCAGGCCGCCTACGCCGCCGCGATGGCCGACCGCGCCGACCGGCACTGGGTCTACAAGCGCGAGGGCCTGCCCTGCCGCATCTGCGGCACGCACATCGTGCTCGAGGAGTTCGGCGGCCGCAAGCTCTACTGGTGCCCGAAGGATCAGGCCTGAGGTAGCGTCGCCTCATGCGCCACACCCCCGTCTTCGACCTCACCGACCGCGCCGAGATCGAGCGGCTGATCCGCGAGAACCCGTGGGCCACGATCGTCTCCGCCACCTCGACCGGACTCGTCGCCTCGCACTACCCGGTGCTCCTCGACGACAGCGGCGACGGACTCGCGATCGTCAGTCACGTCGGCCGGCCGGACGAGCAGCTGCACGAGTGGGGTGACCACGAGGTGATGGTCGTGATCCAGGGCCCGCACGGCTACATCTCGCCCGGCTGGTACGACGCCGCCCCCGCCGTGCCGACCTGGAACTTCATCAGCGCGCACCTGTACGGCGTGCCCGAGATCCTCGACCCGGCCGAGAACCTGCGCGTGCTCGAGCGGCTCGTCGACCACTTCGAAGACGCCATGCCCGCCCCGAGACGGATGCGCGGCACGCTCGAGGACTCCGCCTACGCCGACCGCATCAGCGCCGGCACCGTCGGCTTCCGTCTGCCGGTCGGCCGGTTCGTGGCCAAGCGCAAGATGAGTCAGAACCGGCCGCCCGAGACGATCGAGCGGATCGTCGCGGAGCTGGAGGGCAGCGGGCCGTACTCCTCGGCGGAGCTCGCCGGGGAGGTGCGGTCGGCCAATCCCGGTGTCTTCGGTGGTGCAGGGGGCGCGAGTGCGGTGGGCCGATGAGCGCCCGTGACGGTGCCGGGACTGGTGCCGGTGCCGCTGGTGCTGCCGGTGCGGATTCAGGTGCTGATGCCGCTTCCGGTGCCGGTGCCACTGCCGGCGCGGCCCTGGTCCTCGTCGGCGCCCGTCTCCCCGGCGTCGACTGGCCGGTCGACGTCTCGATCGTCGACGGCCTGATCGCGGCGCTCGAGCCGACCGGCTCGGCACCGTTCGCCGATCGCCTCGTGGCGAGCGGAGCATCCCGAACCGGGCTCGACGGGCGCTGGCTCGTGCCAGGCCTCTGGGACAACCACGTGCACTTCGGCCAGTGGGCCGGGGCATCGCGACGGCTGAATGTCTCAGGTGCCGACTCGGCCGCCGGCACCGCGGCCATCGTGCGGAACGCGCTGGCGGGTGCCGCGTCGGGCGAGCTGCTGGTGGGAACGGGATTCCGCGACGGCCTCTGGCCCGACCGGCCGACGGCGGCGCTGCTGGATGCGGTGACCGGCCCGCATCCGGTCGTGCTGATCAGCGGCGACCTGCACTGCTGCTGGCTGAACTCGGCGGCGCTCGCTCGGTTCGGCCGGGCCGGGCATCCGGATGGCGTGCTCCGCGAGGAGGACGCGTTCGCGGTGCACCGGGCGCTCGACGAGGTGCCGCCCGAGACCGTCGACGAGTGGGCCCACGACGCCGCCCGGGCGGCGGCCGCGCGGGGAGTCGTCGGGATCGTCGATCTCGAGATGGCCTGGAACGCAGACGACTGGTCCCGGCGCACCGCGGCCGGCCACGACCTGCTGCGGGTCGAGTTCGGCGTGTACCCGCAACACCTGGAACGGGCGATCGCCGCGGGGCTGTCGACGGGGGATGCGGTCGGCGGCGCGGTCGACGCGACCGGCCGGTCGCTCGTGCACGTCGGGCCGTTCAAGGTCATCACGGACGGCTCGCTGAACACCCGCACCGCCTACTGCTTCGACGAGTACCCGGGGCTGGAGGGCCGGGCGGACTCGCGCGGGCTCCTCACGGTGCCGCCCGCCGAGCTGCGCGCTCTGCTCGACCGCGCGACCGGGGCCGGTTTCGTGCCGGCCGTGCACGCCATCGGCGACCATGCCAACCGCCTCGTGCTGGAGACCCTCGAGCAGCTCGGCTGCGGCGGGTCGGTCGAGCACGCCCAGCTCGTCTCCGACGCCGACTTCGGGCGGTTCGCCGCCGCGGGGGTCGTCGCCGGCGTGCAGCCCGAGCACGCGATGGACGACCGAGACGTCGCCGACCTGTTCTGGGCCGGCCGCACCGGCCGGGCCTTCGCGCTGGCGAGCCTGCTCGAGGCCGGGGCGACGCTCGCGATGGGGTCGGATGCGCCGGTCGCCCCGCTGGATCCGTGGATCACGATGTCGGCGGCGGTCGGGCGCGACCGCGACGGGCGGACTCCGTGGCATCCGGAGCAGCGCATCCCGATCACCGAGGCACTGGCGGCGTCGGCCCGGGGGCGTCGCGCGTTGCACGTCGGCGAGGTCGCCGACCTGGCCGCCGTCGAGCGCGACCCGTTCGCCGCGAGCTCGGAGGAGCTGCGGGCGATGGGGGTGGCGCTCACGCTCCTGGCCGGGCGGGCGACCTACTCGGGGCTCTGAGGCCCTGCCTGGCCGGGCGCCGACGCGCGGAGAACGCGAAAGGCGGACCCACCCGAGGGGTGAGCCCGCCTTTCGCGGAGGGAAGGACTACGCGGCGATGTGCGCGAAGAGGAACCAGCGGTCCTTATCGAGGCCGCGCGCGATCTCGATCGCGACATCCTGAGACGAGGCGTCGATCTCGCCGAGCTCCTTGACGGCCTTGTTGACGACGGCCAGGGCGACGTCGATCTGCGAGATGATCGTCGCGATCGTGGCGTCGGACTTCTGGAAGCCGGCGGGCATCGCCTCGGTGCCGGTCTTCGCGGCGACGGTCTGGATGCGCGCGTCGATCGGCAGGCCCAGGGCGACGACGCGCTCGGCGGCGGTGTCGGCGTACTCCTGGGCGTGGTCGACGACGAGGTCGAGCAGCTCGTGCACACCGATGAAGTTCGCGCCGCGCACGTGCCAGTGCGCCTGCTTGCCGTTGACGGCGAGCGCCTGCAGCTCGATGACGACGGGGCTCAGGAACTGGGCTGCCGCGGCTGCGACATCCGGGCTCGTGGTGCTGGTGGGGGTGGTGATCAACTCGGTCATGGTGTGTCCTTCCGATTCCCTGTGCCTCAACGCTACTCAGGCGAAAAACTTCCGCAAGCAAGCTGAGGCTGGGCTAATCCGGCGCGACGGCGGGGTACGGAGCCCGGAAGTAGGCGTTGGAGTTCGGCAGGTACATGGTCACGATCGCGACGACGGTGACCAGGGCGTGGGCGATGGCCACCGGCACGTTGGTCTGGAACTCGACCGTCAGCCCGATCAGCCCGATCACCCCGAGGATGGTGAGCGTGTTGCGCGCCCAGGGTCGCCCGCGGAGCATGAACACCGCCGCGATGATGCGGAACACCGCGACCAGGGCGATCAGGATGCCGATGATCACGAAGATGACGACGGTTCCCACGGCCGCCGCGTCCTCGGTGCCGACGACGACCGTGACGAGCACGCCGGCCGCGATCACGAGGATGCCGCTGAGGATCGACAGGATCGCCTCGGCCAGCCAGAGGCCGAACGAGAGCTTCACCTCCCAGGGAGCGGCCTGGAGGGCGGTCTCGCCCGTGAATTCAGGACCGGAGAGTGCGGTGTCGGACATGGTTCGGCGCCTTTCGTCGAGCGGAGTCAGGTCGACACTATCGACGGGGCGGTCGTCGTGGGGCCTATTGCCCGTCCCAATCCGTCTCGGGGGTCGCGCAGCTGTCGCGGAACACGTACTGCGAGGGGCGCTTCCGCTCGTGGCTCGACCAGTCGATCGCCGGCCGCTGCTGGTCGGCGGGGAGGTAGCCGAGCCGGTACACCGCCATCAGCTCGAGGTCGTCGGGCACCGCCAGAAGCCGCTCGATCTCGGCCCAGCGACCGGGCACCTCCATCGGGAACGAGACGAACTGGATGCCCATCCCGAGTTCGACCGTCGCGAGCCAGACGTTCTCCATCGCGGCGCCCATGCTGAAGACGGAATAGAAGGAGCTGAGCTCGCCCGGCCGGTACTCGGAGCGGTCGAGCATCACTCCGAGCAGCAGGGGTGAGCCGGCGACGAGCTTGCGGTTCTCCTCGCCGAGGGTCTGCGGCACGCGGAAGGTGTTCATCAGCTTCTGGCCGCGCGGGGTGAAGACCTGCTTGGTGAAGGGGCGGAGCGGCGCCGGGAGCTTGTCGAAGAGCATCCCGCTGCGCTTCTCGGCCATCTCGTCGGCGCTGAACCGGAAGTAGGGCTTGTAGCGCTCGAAGAAGGTGCCGTTCGACATCGCCTCGGTCATGCTCTCGCCGCTGATCGCCGCGATCTGCTCGATGGTGTCGCGGTTCTCGATGATCACGAATCGCCAGGGCTGGCTGTTCAGCTGCGAGGGGGCGCGGCCGGCGAGCTCCATCAGGAGCCGTTGGTGGTCGCGGCTCACCGGATCGGGGCGGAAGGGGCCGTTCGTGGTCTTGCGGCGGCGGACGACGTCGAGGAACTCCATGACTAGCTCTTTCTGGACAGCGCCAGGCTCGCGAGGAAGAACGGCGCCGCCGCGAGGGCGACCCGCACGTGGTCGCGCGAGTGGGTGCTGACGGAGGGGATGGCGGCGAGCGGCACGGCGGCCGGCAGGAGGGCGAGGGCAGCTCCCTTTCGGGGTGCCCAGAGGAGGGAGCTCGCGGCAGCGCCGGCGAGCACGCAGGTGGAGATGTAGAGGGCGTGGTGCACCCAGCGGAAACGGCGGGTGTCGACGAGCCCCGTCGCCACCGAGGCGCCGAGCGCGCAGTTGGCCAGGTAGCTCGCGGTGGCGGCGACGAACAGCGGCTGCGCGGTCATGGCGCCAGACTACGCGTCGGCTCTGAGCCCGCAACCGCCGCCCCTGTCCCTGCGCGCCTCTCCCGTCGTGACCACCGCTGCGCCCGTTCCGGCGAATGGATGCGCGGCCGGGCGGCGAGCGGAGGTCGCCCTCCGATGCCAGACTGATCACGATGACGAACCGTGAGCCGGATCCCGAGCAGACGCCCGACCGGGCTGCCGTCCCGCCGCTCCCGCTTCCGCCCGTCCCGACCGCGGATCAGCCGCCGGCGCCGCCCGCGACGCCGGCGTCGACTGGCCCGGCCGGTGCACCCGGCGCGGCCGGCACGCTCGGTACACCAGGCGCTGCCGGCGCACGTCAGGCCCCGACGCCCGGTTCCCCCGCCGCCGGAACCCATCGGCCCGCCGGCCTCCGGGGGCCTGCCGTCTCCCGTCGCCGCGCGAAGAGCAGCTTCCCGCCGCCCCCACCCCCACCACCGCTGCCCACGGGGGTCGCCGCGCCGGCGGAACTGTCGGAGCCGACCGAGCCGGACGACGATCTCGCGTCCACCTCGCCCGAGTCCGCTTCGCGTCCGGCCGGTTCGTTCTCGCCCATGTCGACCCTCCCCGCGATCCCCGGCTTCGGCGATCGCTCGTCTGATTCACCCGCTCCGGCCGGCCCCGTCGACGCCGACCGCGCTCAGCGCCCCTCCTCGCCGGTCCCGTTCCCCACGGCGACCTCCGCGCCGGTCGCCTCTTCCGCGTCGACGTCGACGCCGGCTACCGCCGCACCCGCAGCCCGCGTCGGCGATCAGCCCGACGGCGACGCAGCGGCGGACGATTTCGCGGCGAGCGAGCGAGCCGGTGCCCAGCGAGCCGCGACCGTCGGCAAGCCGCCGCGCGCCCCCAAGCAGCCCCGTGCATCCCGCCCGCCCCGCGCGCCCCGACCACCGGCGCCCACGGGCACGAGCGCGAGCATGGGCATGGGCACGGGCGCAGGCCGGGCTCCGGGCCGAAGCCGCGCCGGCGCCGGCGCGGTGCTCGCGCTGGTGCTCGGCATCGTCGCGCTCCTGATCGCCTTCGTGCCGATCGCGAGCTACGTCGCCGTCCCGGTCGCGATCGCCGGGCTCGTGCTCGGCATCGTCGCCCTCGGCCGTCGTCGTGGTCGCGGACCAGCGGCCGGGGGAGTGATCGTCGCCGGGATCGCCCTCGTCGCGGCCCTCGCGGTCTCGGTCGTGACCACCGTGGGCATCCTGGCCGTCCTGCCCGGGGGCATCACGGCGGATCGCCCGGGTGCGGGAGGCGCGGCGACCGCGCCGGCCAGCCCGCCCGACGCCGGAGCCGGGGCCGACGCCGGGGCTCTCGTGCCCGCGCTCTACGCGCAGACCGTCACCTACGACGACGGCCTGCAGATCTCGGTCAGCGAGCCGGTCGCGTTCGAACCGTCGTCCGATGCGCTGGGGGCCGACCAGGCGCAGAACGTCTCGGTCTCCGTCACGGTCTACAACGGCAGTGCGGCGGCCTTCACGCCGCAGCCCGAGGTGTCGGTGCGCTCGGGAGACGCCGAGGGCACGACGATCGTCGACGTGCTGAAGCAGATGAACGGCCTGCGCCCGAGCGACCCGATCGAGCCAGGCAGCACGGTCACCTGGGTCGAGGGCTACTCGGTTCCGGATGCGGCCGACGTCGTCTACGAGATCGCCCCTTCACCGGCCTACCTCCCGGCCCGCTTCACCGGCTGACCCGGCGCGGCGCTGCGCGGCCGGCTCACGACGCCGCCCGCTCGAGGCGGGCTTGCTCAGGACGTCGCGACCTCGTCGACGACCGACGCGATCAGGTCGACCGCCGCGAGCGGATCGGTGTACGTCGGTGTCACGTAGACCACGCTGAACCCCAACTCCCGCGCCCTGTCGAGGGTCGCGAGCAGTTCGTCCCGGCGGGTCTCCGGGGTCAGCCGGGTGCTCGCCGTCTTCTCGACCGTGGCGAAGTCCCGGCCCACGTCGTCGCAGTGCCGCTCGAGCACGTCGAACTTGTGGGGGGTGTCGTCGCCGATCGCGAGGTTGCAGGCATCCGCGTACCGGGCGACGAGTCGGAGTGTCTTCTTCTCGCCCCCGCCGCCGATCAGGATGTACGGACGCGGTCGGCTGAGGTTCTGCGGCGAGTTCAGGGTGCGGGCGAGCTGGTAGTGCCGGCCCTCGTAGGGGCCCTCGACGTCGCTCCACATCTGCAGGCAGATCTGGAGCGCCTCCTCGAGCCGTTCGAAGCGCTCGGCGATCGGAGGGAAGTCGAGGCCGAGTCCGAGCGATTCCTCCTCGTTCCAGGCAGCTCCGATCCCGAGACCGGCGCGGCCGCCGCTGAGCGCATCCAGAGTCGAGATCTGCTTCGCCAGCAGGCCGGGCGCCCGGTACACGACACCCGTGACGAGCGTGTGCAGCAGCACCCGCGAGGTGTGTGCGGCGAGGAAGCCGAGGGCGGTGTACGCCTCGAGCATCGGCTCGTCAGGAGGCCCGAAGCCACCGATCTGCCAGACGTGGTCCATCACCGTGAGCCGGGCGACACCGGCATCCTCCGCGGCGCGCGCCGTGGCGGCGAGGGTGGGTGCGAGGGCCGCCGTTCCGCCCTCGTAACTGAGAAAGGCCAGATGCATCCCGAGCTCCATGCTCGAACCTTAGCCCGATGGGCCGGATGGAGGATGCGCGATGCGGTCCAATGCGACGCAACTGAGGGGGCCGGAGCACCGCAACTGACGAGGCGAGAGGGGATGACGGGAATCGAACCCGCGTGATCAGTTTGGAAGACTGAGGCTCTACCATTGAGCTACATCCCCGCGCCGGAGGCTCACCCCCGGGCACCCGAACATCGTAGTACAGCTTCGAACGCGCTGTGTGACGCGCATCCCGGGTGCGGTAGGCTTGCGGAGGCCATTTCGCCGCCGGGGCGTAGCTCAGCTTGGCTAGAGCGCCCGCTTTGGGAGCGGGAGGTCGCAGGTTCGAATCCTGTCGCCCCGACACGGATCTGAACCACCTCGAAACCACAGGAGAGACCCAACGTGAAGACCACGGTCGAAAAGCTCAGCCCCACGCGTGTGAAGATCGCCATCTTCGTCACCCCCGACGAGCTGAAGCCCAGCATCGATCACGCGTACACCCACATCGCGGAGCAGGTGAACATCCCCGGCTTCCGCAAGGGCAAGGTGCCGCCGCCCATCATCAACCAGCGCGTCGGCAAGGAGGCCGTGCTCGAGCACGCCGTCAACGAGGGCCTCGACCGCTTCTACCGCGACGCGGTCACCGAGAACGACCTCCGCCCGCTCGGCCGCCCGCAGGCCGACATCGTCGAGTGGCCCAAGGCCGAGGACTTCTCCGGCGACCTCGAGCTCGCGATCGAGGTCGACGTGCGTCCCGAGATCGACCTGCCCGACTACGAGGGCTACGAGGTCACCGTCGAGCCCGCCGTCGTCGAAGACGGCGACGTCGACGAGGAGCTCGAGCGTCTCCGCAGCCGCTTCGGCACGCTCGTCACGGTCGACCGTCCCGCCGCGAAGGGCGACTTCGCCCAGCTCGACCTGGTCGCCACCGTCGACGACGTCGAGGTCGACTCGGCCTCCGGCATCTCGTACGAGATCGGCTCGGGCGAGCTGCTCGAGGGCATCGACGAGGCCCTCGACACCCTGACCGCCGGCGAGACCACGACCTTCGAGGCCCCGCTGCTCGGCGGCGACTACGCCGGTCGCGACGCGCTGGTCACGGTCACGCTCAACTCCGTCAAGGAGCGCGAGCTGCCCGAGGCCGACGACGACTTCGCCCAGATCGCCAGCGAGTTCGACACCCTCGACGAGCTGAAGAACTCGCTCAAGGAGCAGGTCGAGAAGCAGAAGGCGTTCGGCCAGGCCTCTGAGGCCCGCACCAAGATCGTCGAGTCGCTGCTCGAGAAGGTGGAGATCCCGGTTCCCCCGGCGCTCATCGAAGACGAGGTGCACCGTCACCTCGAGAGCGAGAACCGTCTGGAGGACGACGAGCACCGCGCCGAGGTCACCACCTCGAGCGAGAACACGTTCAAGACCCAGATCCTGCTCGACGCGGTCGTCGACCGCGAGGAGGTCAAGGTCAGCCAGGACGAGCTCACCCAGTACCTGGTGCAGTCCGCCGCCCAGTACGGCATGGAGCCGAACGAGTTCGTCAAGATCCTCTCCGAGTCGAACCAGATCCCCGCGATGGTCGCCGAGGTCGCCCGCAACAAGGCGCTCGCGATCATCCTGTCGAAGGCCAAGGTCGTCGACACCAACGGCAAGGCCGTCGACATCTCCGAGTTCACCGTCCTCGCCGACGACTCGGACGCCGACAACCTGCTGAACGCTCCGGCCGACGACCACGCCGGTCACGACCACGAGGGCCACTCGCACTAGCCGCGTCAGGTCGCGGCACGATCGCGACACCCTCCGAAGGGCCCGCATCCGAATTCCGGATGCGGGCCCTTCGTCGTCCGGTCGCGTCGCGGATGATCTGCCGACGGCGAACACGGGTTCCCCGCCGCGTTCCACCCAGTAGATTCAAACCACTGCAAGTGAATTGGAGCGACACACATGGCCGAAACGGCTCTCCCATCCAGCGTCTTCGACCGGCTGCTGAAAGACCGCATCATCTGGCTCGGGTCCGAGGTTCGCGACGACAACGCGAACGAGATCTGCGCCAAGATCCTTCTGCTCGCAGCCGAAGACCCCGAGCGTGACATCTACCTCTACATCAACTCGCCCGGTGGTTCGATCACCGCCGGCATGGCGATCTACGACACCATGAAGTTCGTTCCGAACGACATCGTGACCGTGGGCATCGGAATGGCCGCGTCGATGGGCCAGTTCCTCCTCACCAGCGGCACCAAGGGCAAGCGCTACATCACGCCCAACGCCCGCGTGCTCCTGCACCAGCCGCACGGTGGCTTCGGCGGAACCTCGTCGGACATCCAGACCCAGGCCCAGCTCATCCTCGGGATGAAGAACACGCTCGCCGAGATCACCGCCGCCCAGACCGGCAAGACGGTCGAGCAGGTCAACGAGGACGGCGACCGCGACCGCTGGTTCACCGCCCAGGAGGCTCTGGAGTACGGCTTCGTCGACCACGTGCGTGAGTTCGCCACCGACGTCGTCGGCGGCGGCGGCACCATCGAAGCAGACAACTAGCACCGGATCTCTAGAGAACAGGGAACAGAATCATGCAAACCCCCACCTTCGGTGCGAGTGCCTACGGTAACGGCACCATGCCGAGCGACCGCTACATCCTCCCCTCCTTCGAGGAGCGGACGGCGTACGGCTTCAAGCGCCAGGACCCTTACGCGAAGCTCTTCGAGGACCGCATCATCTTCCTCGGCGTGCAGATCGACGACGCCTCGGCCGACGACGTGATGGCCCAGCTGCTCGTGCTCGAGTCCCAGGACCCGGATCGCGACATCGAGATGTACATCAACTCTCCCGGTGGCTCGTTCACCGCGATGACGGCGATCTACGACACGATGCAGTACGTGCGCCCGCAGATCCAGACCGTGTGCCTCGGCCAGGCGGCATCCGCCGCGGCCGTGCTGCTCGCGGCCGGCACGCCCGGCAAGCGCCTCGCGCTGCCGAACGCGCGCATCCTGATCCACCAGCCGGCCACCGGTGGCGGCGGCGGCCAGGCCTCGGACATCGAGATCCAGGCCCGTGAGATCCTGCGCATGCGCGAGTGGCTCGAGGGCACCCTCTCGCACCACTCCAACCGCACGCTCGAGCAGGTCAACAAGGACATCGACCGCGACAAGATCCTCTCCGCCGAGGAGGCCCTCGAGTACGGCCTCATCGACCAGGTGCTCTCGTCGCGCAAGAACGTGCCGGCGCTCGTCAGCTGAGCAGTGCCATCTCGAAGGGGCCCGTCGCATTCCGCGGCGGGCCCCTTCGCTCGCGCCGGCGCCTCGCCGGCGCGAGGCGACCTCGAGCTCGTGGCGCACTGGCGGGGGTTCCTGGATGCGCCGGGTCGATACCTGCGCCACCTCCTCGATTGATCGGAGATGTGCTGCGCTCCCTACCGGAATCCGGCGTCGCTGTCGATGTGTGTCGGGGGTTCGGGTTAGGCTCGTCGGAACACAGCGATTAGGAGGCTGGGTATGGCACGCATAGGGGAGAGCGCCGACCTGCTCAAATGCTCGTTCTGCGGAAAGAGCCAGAAGCAGGTTCAGCAGCTCATCGCCGGTCCCGGCGTGTACATCTGCGACGAATGCGTCGAGCTGTGCAACGAGATCATCGAAGAGCGCCTGTCCGAGGCCAGCGAAGAAGCGGCCGGCGAGTTCGAGCTTCCGAAGCCGAAAGAGATCTACTCCTTCCTCGAGGAGTACGTGATCGGGCAGGATGCGGCCAAGCGCGCCCTCTCGGTCGCCGTCTACAACCACTACAAGCGCACCCGAGCCCGCAGCGCCATCGTCTCGGCCGAGGCCCAGGCCTCCGAGGTCGAGATCGCGAAGAGCAACATCCTCCTGATCGGTCCGACCGGATGCGGCAAGACCTACCTCGCCCAGACCCTCGCGAAGCGGCTCAACGTGCCCTTCGCGGTCGCCGACGCGACGGCGCTCACCGAGGCCGGCTACGTCGGTGAAGACGTCGAGAACATCCTCCTGAAGCTGATCCAGGCCGCCGACTACGACGTCAAGCGGGCCGAGACCGGCATCATCTACATCGACGAGGTCGACAAGATCGCCCGCAAGGCGGAGAACCCGTCGATCACCCGCGATGTCTCGGGCGAGGGCGTGCAGCAGGCGCTGCTGAAGATCCTCGAGGGCACGGTCGCCTCGGTTCCGCCGCAGGGCGGTCGCAAGCACCCGCACCAGGAGTTCATCCAGATCGACACGACGAACGTGCTGTTCATCGTGGCGGGCGCCTTCGCGGGCCTGGAGGAGATCATCTCCCAGCGTGCCGGCAAGCGCGGCATCGGCTTCAACTCGCCGCTCTACAGCAAGAAGGCCGACGCCAACCTGTTCGGCGAGGTGCTGCCGGAAGACCTGCACAAGTTCGGCCTGATCCCCGAGTTCATCGGCCGGCTTCCCGTGGTCACCACGGTGACTCCGCTCGACCAGTCGGCGCTGATGCAGATCCTGACCGAGCCGCGCAACGCGCTCGTGCGCCAGTACCAGCGCATGTTCGAGCTCGACGGGGTGGAGCTCGAGTTCCAGCTCGACGCGCTCGAGGCGATCGCCGACCTGGCCGTGCTGCGGCAGACCGGTGCCCGTGGGCTCCGCGCGATCATGGAGGAGGTGCTCGGCCCGATCATGTTCGAGGTGCCGTCCACCGACGAGGTCGCCCGGGTCATCGTGACGCGTGAGGCCGTGCTCGAGAACGCGGCGCCCACGATCGTGCCGCGGAAGGCGCGGCGCGAGGAGAAGTCGGCGTAAGGCTGATCCTCTGCGCCCTGGCTTCTGGGGCGCCGAGGAGCTGGCTTGTGCCGCGGGATGTTCTCACTGACCGCGCCGCCGCCTCTGCGGCGCGGGCGACATGTGCCGGTGCGGTCGCGACGCCCGGCCTGCGGTCGGGCCTCGCGGCCGCGCCGTTACCTTGGGTCGTCGAGTAGGGCCTGTTGCGCTCGTGTGCCACACGGGGTGGTGCCATCGTCTTGTCGTAGTGCCGCCGTTGGCGCCATTGCGGCCATTTCGTCGCTGTCGCCATCACCATCCATCGCCGTGATTCCCGCCGCGACATGTCTGACCGCCACCGACAGCGTCCGGACTGAAACCGAGATCGTCCCGCTGCAGCAACGGGCCGCCTGCAGCAATCACCATCACCGCTGCCCGCGACACCACCGCAACCACGACCACCACAACCACGACCACCACGACCACGATCACCGTCAGCCACCGCCACCCCGGCCACCACCCCGGCCATCATCATCGCCGCCGATACCGCCACCTGCGACGAATGCCGGCGCCCGCCCACCCTCCAAGCACGCGGGATGGGTGGGGTGGGAACGTTTTGGGGGGCGGGGGTGTTGTGAGGGGTGCGGCGTGGGGGATGGGCTCTGGCGGGCAGGAAGGCAGACGGCAACGTGAACGTCATCGAGTGGTTGTTCGACGCACAGCTGCACATCGGAGATCAGACGATCCTCTGGCGCGAAGTCGTCGGCAACCTGTTCGGCCTCGCCAGCGCGCTGGGCGCGCTCCGCCGCCGCATCTGGGCCTGGCCCGTCGGCATCGTGGGCAACGCCCTGCTCTTCACCGTGTTCCTCGGCGCCGTCTTCGGCACCCCCAACCCGGTCGACCTCCTGGGCCAAGCCGGTCGCCAGGTGATGTTCATCGTCGTCTCGATCTACGGCTGGTACCGCTGGGCCCACCCGACCGGTCGTTCGACGGCCCCGGTCGAGCCGCGCTGGGCATCCACCCGCGCCCGCATCGGACTCATCATCGCCCTGATCGCCGGCACCGCCGTGCTGACCCCGATCTTCCGCGCGCTCGGCTCCTTCGAGCCCGTTTGGAGCGACGCCTGGATCTTCATGGGCTCCCTGCTCGCCACCTACGGCATGGCCCGCGGCTGGGTCGAGTTCTGGCTGCTCTGGGTCGCCGTCGACGTGGTCGGGGTGCCGTTGCTCTTCTCCGCCGGCTACTACGCCTCGGGCATCATGTACGCCGTCTACGGCGTCTTCACCCTGGTCGGATTCTTCGTCTGGCGCCGCCAGCGCCGCCTGGCCGCCCTCGACCCGTCACTCGTCGCCGCTACCACGCCGGTTTAGCGACAACGACTGACGGGTCGGCGACAGTGGGCGGCGCCCACGAGCTGCGTCCGCGACGGGCGACGGGCGATGGGTGCCAGGCGACAGGCGGATGGCGCCCGGCGGCGGAGCCGGGGCTACCGGAAAAGACCGCTGTACGCATTCAGCGCCAGCTGCCCCCCGAGGTGCGCGTAGAGCACCGTCGAGGTCGCCGGGATCTCGCGCGACTTCACCAGATCGATCAGGCCTGCCAGAGACTTGCCCTCGTACACGGGGTCGGTGATCATCGCCTCGAGCTCGGCCCCGAGCCGGATGGCCTCCATGGTCGAGTCGACCGGAATCCCGTACAGATCCCCGGCCCAGCCCTCGAGCACCTCGATCTCGTCGTCGCGCAGGTCGCGGCCGAGACCGATCAGGTCGGCGGTGTGCCGGGCGATCCGGGCCACCTGGTCGCGGGTCTTCTCGAGCGTGGCCGAAGCGTCGATGCCGATCACGCGTCGCGGGCGCTCCTGCCCCGCGAAACCGGCGATCATGCCCGCGTGCGTCGATCCGGTCACCGTGCAGACAACGATCGTGTCGAAGAACACGCCCAGTTCGCGCTCCTGCTGCTCGACCTCGTCGGCCCAGTTGGCGAACCCGAGCCCGCCGAGGTGGTGCTCGGACGCCCCGGCCGGGATCGCGTACGGCTTGCCGCCGGACTCGACGACGTCGTCGATCGCCTGCTGCCAGCTCGAGCGGATGCCGATGTCGAACCCGGCGGAGTCGAGCGTGACCGTCGCCCCCATCATCCGCGAGAGCTGGATGTTGCCGACCCGGTCGCTCAGCGGGTCGGGCCAGTCGACCCAGTTCTCCTGCACCAGCCGGGCCTTGAGCCCGAGCTTCGCGGCCACCGCAGCGACCTGCCGGGTGTGGTTCGACTGGTAGCCGCCGATCGAGACGAGCGTGTCCGCACCCTGGGCCAGCGCATCCGGCACCAGGTACTCGAGCTTGCGGATCTTGTTGCCCCCGAACGCCAGCCCGCTCGACACGTCCTCCCGCTTGGCCCAGACCTGGGCGCCGCCCAGGTGCTGGCTGAGCCGGGTGAGCGGATGCACGGGGCTGGGCCCGAAGGTGAGCGGGTACCGGGGGAAGTCGGAGATCGGCATGGGGATCCTTCGCGAGAGCAGGGGCATGTGATGTCGTATGCAATATATCGCACCTCGGTCTAGACTTCCGACATGCCCGTTCCATCCGCCCGCTCCGTCCGCTCGCGCACCCTGTTGCGCGACGAGGTCTACCAGACCCTCCGCGACGCGATCGTCGACGGCACCCTCGCCCCGGGGGAGCGGCTCCGCGACCCCGAGCTCGAGACCTGGCTCGGGGTGAGCCGCACGCCGATCCGCGAGGCGCTGCTGCGTCTCGAGCGGTCAGGTCTCGTCGTCGCCAAGCCGGGCCGGGCGACCACGGTGGCCCCCGCCGACGGCGATGCCGTGCGCAACGCCCAGCAGGTGGCCGCCGCGCTCCACGAGCTGGCGGCGCGGCTCGCCGTGCCTCAGCTGGGCGACGCCGATCTGGATGCGCTGGAGGCCGCGAACGACGACTTCCGCGCCGCGCTCCAGGCCCACGACGTCGACCGTGCCCTCCAGGCCGACGACCGGTTCCACGACGTGTTCGTGGCGGCGAGCGGGAACGCGATGATCGCCGAGGTGCTCGAAGGGGCGACCAGCGTGCTCCGCCGGATCGAGCGCATCCGCTTCTCGTCGCTCGACGGGCGCGACTCGGTGCGCCAGCACGGCGCGATCATCGAGGCGGCCCGGGCAGGCGCGGCCGATCGGGCCGCCGACCTGGTGCGCGCGAACTGGATGGCGCTCACCCTCGCGGAGTGACGCCCACCCCTCGTTCGCCCCATCGAGAAGTCACCTTTACGTCCAAACGGCGCGTTTTGGACGTAAATGTGACTTCTCGACGAAGTGGGGAGTGGGGTGGGGTGGGGTGGGGGTGGGTCAGGGACCTGGGGTCAGGCGCCCGGGGTGACGACCGCCGCGTCTTCGTCGGCGTCGTACTCGATCACGGTCTCGTCGTCGAGCTCGGCCACGGGCTTGCCCTCGAGCCAGGTCAGGGTCCAACTCCAGTCGGAGGCGTTGACGCCCTGCTCGGCGAGCTCGCCCTCGACCTCGTAGATCGCGTCGATCACGACCTGCGGCAGTCGCGACGGCGGCTCGTCGCCGACGAGCCAGCGGGTTCCCAGCTGGATCACCGCAGAGCCCGATCGTAGGTGACCCACGGGGTCTTCTCGGCGACGTCGTCGTAGAGCGCGCGGGCGTCTTTGTTGTCCTTCGCCGTGATCCAGCGCACGATGCTCGCCCCGCGGCTCCGGCCGACGTCGGCGACACCGTCCAGCAGCGCCCGGGCGATGCCCTCGCGGCGGCGCTCCGGCAGCACGAACAGGTCGTCGAGGTAGATGCCCCGGCTGCCGTCGAGCGGTCGGGCGAACTCGCGGTAGTGCGCGAGCCCGACGACCTCGCCCGAGTCGTCGACCGCCACCAGGCACTCGACCTCGTTGGTGTCGTCGATGATCCAGCTCCAGACGAGCACGGCCTTCTCGTCCTGCAACGGCTTCTCGTAGAACTCGCCGTAGCCCGAGTACACGGCGTGCCAGGGGAAGAACTCTCCCGTCGACACGGGTCTGACCTCGATCGGCATCGTCGCCTCCTGGCTCATACTGCACCCTCCGTCTTCTCGTCGGGTGCCAGAACTATATCGCTGACCACCAGCTCCTCCGCCGAGGCGAAGCCGAGCGACTCGATCCGCCCGACGGCCTTGAGATCCGCCGCCGCGAGCTCGAGCAGCGCGGTCTCCTCGGACGGGCCTGCGATGGTCGCCGAGGCGACCGCGGTCTTCTGCGAGGCCTTGGCGTCGGTCTTGGCGCGGCGGATGCCCACGAGTGCGCGGGAGGCCAGCGACAGCAGCGGGGCGTGCGTCGGCAGAGCGGCGGTCACGCCCTCGGGCAGCGAGCTCTCGACCGACTCGGGCCAAGCGGCGTTGTGCACCGAGCCCTCGTGGGTCCACGACCAGACCTCCTCGGTCGCGAACGGCAGGTACGGCGCGAACAGGCGCAGCAGCACGTCGATCGCGGTCTGCAGTGCGAGCACGGCCGAGGCCTTGCCCGCGGCGTCGGAGGAGTCGCGGTACGCGCGCTCCTTCACCAGCTCGAGGTAGTCGTCGCAGAAGGTCCAGAAGAAGGTCTCGGTGAGCTCGAGCGCGCGGGCGTGGTCGTACTTCGCCAGCGACGCGGTGGCGGCCCGCACGACCTCGTCGAGCTCGGTGAGCATCGAGAGGTCGATCGGGTCGACGATCTCCGAGTGGCCCGAGGGCAGTTCGAAGCCGTAGACGAACTTCGCCGCGTTCAGGATCTTGATGGCCAGCCGCCGCCCGATCTTGATCTGCGTCGGGTTCTTCTCGTCGAAGGCCGCATCCGTGCCCAGCCGCGACGAGGCGGCCCAGTAGCGCACCGCATCCGATCCGTGGGCCTTCAGGATGTCGGCGGGCGTGACGACGTTGCCCTTCGACTTCGACATCTTCTTGCGGTCCGGGTCGACGATGAAGCCCGAGAGCGCGGCGTGCGCCCAGGGCGACTGGTCGGTCTCCAGGGTGGAGCGCAGCATCGTCGAGAACAGCCAGGTGCGGATGATGTCCTGGCCCTGCGGGCGCAGGTCGTAGGGGAAGACCATTCCCCACAGCTCGTCGTCGCGCATCCAGCCGCCGGCCAGCTGCGGGGTGAGGGAGGAGGTGGCCCAGGTGTCCATCACGTCGACCTCGCCCTGGAAGCCGCCGGGCACGCCGCGCTGCTCCTCGGAGTAGCCGGGCGCCGCATCCGACGAGGGGTCGACGGGCAGGATGTCGCGGGTCGCGACGATCGGCTCGTCGAAGACCGGGTTGCCGTCGCCGTCGAGTGGGTACCAGACCGGCAGGGGCACGCCGAAGAAGCGCTGGCGCGAGACGAGCCAGTCGCCGGTGAGGCCGCCGACCCAGTTGTCGTACCGCACCTTCATGAACTCGGGGTGCCAGTCGAGCTCGGCGCCGAGCTCGAGCAGGCGGGCGCGGAGCGCGTCGTCGCGGGCGCCGTTGCGGATGTACCACTGGCGGGTCGAGACGATCTCGAGCGGCCGGTCGCCCTTCTCGAAGAACTTGACCGGGTGGGTGATCGGCTTGGGCTCGCCGATCAGCTCGCCCGACGCGCGCAGCAGCTCGACGACGGCCTGCTTGGCCGAGAACACGGTCTTGCCGGCCAGCTGGCCGTAGGCCTCCCGCCCGGCCTCGGAGGTGATCGCCGCCGGCGGCTCGCTCACGACGCGGCCGTCGAAGCCGATGATCGCGCGGTTGGGCAGGTCGAGGTCGCGCCACCAGATCACGTCGGTCAGGTCGCCGAAGGTGCAGATCATCGCGATGCCCGAGCCCTTGTCGGCCTGGGCGAGGTGGTGGGCGAGCACCGGCACCTCGACGCCGAACAGCGGGGTGGTCACCGTGGTGCCGAACAGGGCCTGGTAGCGCTCGTCGTCCGGATGCGCGACCAGGGCCACACAGGCCGGCAGCAGCTCGGGCCGGGTGGTCTCGATGAACACGCCCTCGCCGTCGGGGCGGTGGAACTCGAGGCGGTGGTAGGCGCCCGGCTGCTCCTTGTCCTCCAGCTCGGCCTGGGCGACCGCGGTGCGGAAGGTCACGTCCCAGAGCGTGGGGGCCATCGCCTGGTAGGCCTCGCCGCGCTCGACGTTGCGGAGGAAGGCGAGCTGCGAGGCGGACTGCGACTCGCGCGAGATGGTGCGGTAGGTCTGGCTCCAGTCGACCGAGAGGCCGAGGTCGCGCCAGAGCGACTCGAACTGCTTCTCGTCCTCCACGGTGAGGATCTCGCAGAGCTCGATGAAGTTGCGGCGCGAGATCGGGATCTGGTCGGCCGCCTTGGACGACTTGTTGTCGCCGCCCTCGAAGGGCGGGGTGAACGACTCGTCGTAGGGCAGCGAGGGGTCGCAGCGCACGCCGTAGTAGTTCTGCACGCGGCGCTCCGTAGGCAGACCGTTGTCGTCCCAGCCGATCGGGTAGAAGACGCGCTTGCCCCGCATCCGCTGGTAGCGGGCGATCACGTCGGTGTGCGTGTAGGAGAACACGTGACCGATGTGCAGCGAACCGGAGGCCGTCGGCGGCGGGGTGTCGATCGAGTAGACGCACTCCCGGGTGGCGCCCTCGCGGCGGAAGAGATAGGTGCCCTGGTCTCGCCAGCGCTCGTCCCACTTCGATTCGAGGCCCTCGAGGGCGGGCTTCTCGGGCATGCGTGCGGACATGGCGGCCTCCTGGCGATATAGACGGCACCGTGTCAGGTGGAGAGGTGCCTCACTGTCGCGTCTAGTTTACCGGGACGGCTGTGTCTACCGGGACGGCCGTGCTGCGCGCGGCTGTCCCGGGCGTCGCCGGTCCCCGCCCGGCGCCGCGCGACATGTTCGGCTGTCGTCGCTTGCGCGGCGACGGCCTCACGCTGGGTCATCGAGTACGGCCCGCTGCAATCGATCCCGTACCGAATGCTGTGGGCCGACTCTGCGACCCCTTCTACTTCATGCTCGCCCGGAGGGTGCGGAGCTCGCGCGTCAGCGGCTCGGGGATGCGGTCGGCGCCGAGTTCGGTGAAGTAGGCGTCGATCTCGTCGGCCTCGCGGGCCCAGGCGGCACGGTCGACCGAGAGGATCGACTGCAGGTCCTCGTAGGTGAGATCGAGACCCTCGACGTTGAAGTCGCGCACCCGGGGCAGCTTGCCGATCGGGGTGTCGACGACCTCGACCGAGCCCTCCAGGCGTCGCACGATCCACTCGAGCACGCGCGAGTTCTCCGAGAACCCGGGCCAGATGAACCGGCCGTCGGCATCCTTGCGGAACCAGTTCACCGAGAACACCGGCGGCGCATCCGCACCGAGCGTCTCACCGATTTCGAGCCAGTGGGCGAAGTAGTCGGCGATGTCGTAGCCGCAGAACGGCAGCATCGCGAACGGGTCGTGCCGCAGCCGGCCGACGGCGCCCTCGGCGGCCGCGGTCGTCTCGGAGGCCATCGTCGCGCCCATGAACACGCCGTGCGCCCAGTCGCGGGCCTCGGAGACCAGGGGCACCGTGGAGGGGCGCCGGCCGCCGAAGAGGATGGCGTCGATCACCACGCCGTCGGGCGAGTCCCAGTCCGACGCGATCGACGGACACTGGTCGGCCGTCACGGTGAAGCGCGAGTTCGGATGCGCGGCGGGCGTCGGCGAGTCCGGCGTCCAGTCCTCTCCACGCCAGTCGACGAGGTGCGCCGGCGGAGTCGGCGTGAGCCCCTCCCACCAGATGTCGCCGTCGTCGCGCAGGGCGACGTTGGTGAAGATGGAGTTGCCCCACACGGTGTCGACCGCGGTCGGGTTGGTCGTGATCCCGGTGCCGGGCGCGACGCCGAAGAATCCGCGTTCGGGGTTGATCGCACGCAGTCGGCCGTCGGGGCCGGGCCGCATCCAGGCGATGTCGTCGCCGATCGTCTCGACCTTCCAGCCGGGGATGGAGGGGTTGAGCATCGCCAGGTTGGTCTTGCCGCAGGCCGAGGGGAAGGCGGCGGCCAGGTGGGAGACCGTGCCGGCCGGCGAGGTGAGCTTGATGATCAGCATGTGCTCGGCCAGCCAGCCCTCGTCGCGCGCCATGACGGAGGCGATCCGCAGCGCGAAGCACTTCTTGCCCAGCAGGGCGTTTCCGCCGTAGCCCGAGCCGAACGACCAGATCTCGCGGGTCTCGGGGAAGTGCGAGATGTACTTCGTCGGGTTGTGCGGCCAGGCGACGTCGTCGTGGCGCACGCCGGCGTCGTCGACGAGCGGGGCGCCGACGGAGTGCACGGCGGGCACCCACGGCGTCTCCGGGCCGATCAGGTCGAGGGCGGCCGCGCCCATCCGGGTCATCAGCTGCATGCTGACGACGACGTAGGGGGAGTCGGTGATCTGCACGCCGAGCTGCGAGATCGGGCCGCCCAGGGGCCCCATCGAGAACGGCACGACGTACATCGTGCGCCCGCGCATGCTGCCGGCGAAGAGGGTGTCGAGCTCTTCGCGCATCGCGAAGGGGCTGCGCCAGTTGTTCGTGGGGCCCGCATCCGCTTGCCGCTCGGAGCAGATGAAGGTGCGGTCCTCGACCCGCGCGACGTCGGCCGGGTCGCTGCGGGCGAGGAAGCTGTTGGGCCGCCACTCGGGGTTCAGCCGGATGAGCGTGCCCTGGGCCACCATCATCTTCGTCAGCTCGTCCCACTCGCGGGTGCTGCCGTCGCACCAGACGATCTGGTCGGGCTTGGTCAGTCGGGCGATGTCGCGCACCCAGTCGTTGACGTCGGCATTCCTGCTGGGGCCGGCGACGTCGGTCATGGTCGGTGTGGTGAGGATGCTCATCAGCGAACCCGTTCTCGTCAAGTGGGGGAGGTTTCTTCCACTATGCGCAAGCAATCCGGCCGAATTCGAGTATTCTGCCGGAAAGATCAGCCATTCTTTACAGGAGGAAAAAGTGACGGACTCCACGGACCTGATCACCCTCGGTCGCCGCATCCGGCACCATCGCAAGCAGCAGGGGCTCACCCTCGATCAGCTCGGCGCGAAGGTCGGGGTCGTCGGCAGTCAGCTCTCCCTGATCGAGAACGGGCGGCGCGAGCCGAAGCTGTCGCTGCTGCAGGCGCTCGCCGTCGAACTGGGCGTGCCGATGAACGACCTGCTGAGCGACGAGGCTCCGGATGCACGCACCGCGCTCGAGATCGAACTCGCGCGGGCGCAGGCGTCGCCCCTGTACGGCTCCCTGGGGCTGCCGGTCGTGCCGGCCAGCCGCACCCTGCCGCTGGAGACCCTCGAATCCCTGGTGGGCCTGCACCGCGAGCTGCTGCGCCGGGCCACGCAGTCGATCGCCACCCCGGAGGAGGCGCGCCGGGCGAACACCGAGAACCGCCTGGCGATGCGCGCGGAGAACAACCACCTGCCGGAGCTGGAGGCGCTCGCCGAGGAGACGCTCGCCACCGTCGGTCACACCACCGGTGCCCTCACCCACCGGAGCGTCTCGCTCCTGGCCGAGAGCCTCGGGTTCGACCTGATCTACGTCGACAACCTGCCCCACTCGGCCCGGTCGGTGACCGATCTGGAGAACGGGCGGATCTACCTGCCGCCCGCCTCCATCCCGGGCGGGCACGGGCTGCGCTCGATGGCGCTGCAGGCCATGGCGCACCGGCTGCTCGGCCACACCCCGCCGGCCAGCTACGCCGAGTTCCTGCAGCAGCGGCTCGAGATCAACTACTTCGCCGCCGCCTGTCTCATGCCGATGACGCCCTCGGTGGCCTTCCTGCGCGCGGCGAAGGAGCGGAAGGACCTCTCGGTCGAGGACTTCCGTGACGCCTTCGGGGTCACCCACGAGGCCGCGGCGCTGCGGATGACGAACCTCGCGACCTCGCACCTGGACATGCGCGTGCACTTCCTGCGGGTGGGGGAGGACGGCGCGATCTACAAGGCCTACGAGAACGACGGTCTGCCCCTGCCCGCCGACGTCACCGGGGCCGTCGAGGGTCAGCTGGTCTGCCGCAAGTGGGCGGCCCGCGGCGCTCTCGGCCGCACGAACCGCACGACCGAGTTCTACCAGTACACCGACACCCCGGCCGGCACCTTCTGGTGCGCGACCCAGACCGGCAAGACCGACGCGGGGGAGTTCTCGATCACCTTCGGCGTGCCGTTCTCCGAGGCCAAGTGGTTCCGCGGGCGGGACACCCAGGGCCGGGTGCAGTCCACCTGCCCGGATGCCTCGTGCTGCCGGAAGCCCGCCTCGGATCTGGCGGAGAAGTGGTCGGACGCGGCCTGGCCGAGCGCGAAACTGCACGCCCACATCCTGTCGCCGCTGCCCTCGGGCAAGTTCCCCGGGGTCGACGAGAACGAGGTGTACCAGTTCCTCGAAGCCCACAGCGGGTCGCTCTAGGCGAGCGGGAGGCCCGAAGCGCCCCGTGAGCCGGCATGCGGGTCGCTCTAGGCGAGCGGGTCGCTCGGATCCTTCGGGTCGGTGTGGTCGAGCATCCACCCGCGGTCCTTCGCGGCGTTCTTGAGCTTCTCGAACAGGCCGGCGCCGTCGGGCGCGTAGACCCGGGGCGCCCGCTCGACCGGCGCATTCGGGTCGACCTTCGACCGGCCGCCGGCCAGCACCGCCTCGCTGGTGGAGAGCTGACGGATCGCGATCGCGGCGACGCTGTCGGGGCGTTCGAGCGCGAACTCCCGGTAGATCTCCTCGTCGTGCTGCCCGTCGTCGCCGATCAGCAGCCAGTGGATGTCCGGGAACTCCTGCGCGAGCCGGCGCAGGTTCTTCTCCTTGTGCTCGCGACCGTTGCGGAAGAACCGGTCGTGGGTCGGACCCCAGTCGGTCAGCAGGATGGGCCCGCTCGGGTAGAGGTTGCGCGAGAGGAAGCGGGTGAGCGTGGGCGCCACGTTCCAGGCGCCGGTGGAGAGGTAGATGACGGGCGTGCCCGGGTCGACCGAGGTCATCCGTTCGAGGAAGACGGCCATGCCCGGCGTCGGTGTGCGCGCGTGCACGTCGAGCACGAAGGTGTTCCAGAACGCGAGGAAGGGGCGGGGGAGCGCGGTGACCATGACGGTGTCGTCGATGTCGCAGACCACGCCGAAGCGCGCCTCGGGGGCGACGACGAAGACGGGGGCCTCGACGGGTTCGGAGTCCTCCGCCGACATCGTGATCGTGTGCCAGCCGGGGTCGAGCTCGACGTCGACCGAGGCGTCGACGACTCCGCCGCGGTCGGCGAGTACGGTGCGCACGCTGCCCTCGACCTCGATCGTCACCTCGACGTCGCCGACCGGCACGCTCGTGAAGCTGCGCCAGCCGCGCACGCGCTCCTCGCGTCGGCGCTGCTTGCGGGCCGCCCGGGAACCGGGCTTGGGCTGCTTGGTCAGCAGCACGCGGCCGAGCACCCGGATCTGCGAGGTGGAGCCGTACCCGGTGTACGGGATGACCGTCGCCTGTTGACCGCGACGCCTGGCCCACTTCTCCCGGAAGTCGTGGATCGCGTCGTCGATTCGTGCGGCACGGTGCAGCCGGGGTGCCGCGGCGGGATCTGTTGGCACGGCTCCAGTCTGTCACGGCCGGGGCGGAACCGGACGAGAGCCTCACCCGGCTGACAGGCAGTCCGAACTAGACTTGGGTGTCGGGATTCGGGAAAGGGACGGGCTTGGTGTCATTCAACGACCTCATCAGCGGTGCGCTCACGTCGACCGGGAAGGTGCGCAACGAGCCCGTCCAGGCTCGGAGCAGCGAACGGATCGGAGCCCTGCTGGACGCTGCGTCGGCGGTCGTCGCCGAGGTCGGCATCGAGCGCCTCACGACGGCGATGGTCGCGGAGCGCGCCGGTGCCTCGATCGGCACCGTCTACCGCTACTTCCCCGACCGCATCGCCGTGCTCGGCGCGATGAGCCTCCGCGGCTTCGAGCGCTTCCTCCGGGCCAGCGTCGACCTGCTCGAGAGCACGAAGCCGACCACGATGGACGCCGCGTTCTCCTGCCTGATCGACGCCGCCGTGCAGATGCACCGCACCGAGCCGGGGTTCACCTCCATCCGGCTCTCTGACCAGATCGCCCTCCCCGAGGTCGACGGCGGCACCGCCGCCTCCGCCCGGGTCGCCGGCCCGCTCGCCGCGATCTTCTCGGCCGAGCTGGGCGTCGCCGACGACGGCACCCTCGCCGACCGCCTCGACATCGCGCTGACCATGGTCGACGCCCTGCTGGTGCGCGCGTTCATCATCGATCCCAACGGCGACGAGGATGCGATCAGCGCCTGTCGCGCGGTCGTCACCGCGTATTTGTGACGATCGTTGACCCCCGGGGTTTGCGTTTTCGGCCGATGATGTTTGGCTTGTCCGAAGGATCGTAGCCCGCGGTCCCACGACGTGAGGGCATCTGATGATCGAGTTCCGCTCGGTGACGAAGCAGTTCCCGGACGGGACGGTCGCGGTCAAGTCCTTCGACCTCGTGATCCCGCCGCGCAAGACGACCGTGCTGGTCGGTTCCTCCGGCTGCGGCAAGACGACGCTGCTGCGGATGATCAACCGGATGATCGACCCGACCTCGGGCAGCATCCTGATCGACGGCGAGGACACCTCGACGCTCGCGCCGGTGAAGCTCCGCCGCCGGATCGGCTACGTGATGCAGAACTCCGGTCTGCTGCCCCACCGCAAGGTCGTCGACAACGTCGCGACCGTGCCGATCCTGAACGGCGTGCCGAAGAAGGAGGCGCGGGAGCACGCGCTCGAGCTGCTGGACACGGTGGGCCTTGACCGCTCGCTCGCCGACAAGTACCCGCGCCAGCTCTCCGGCGGCCAGCAGCAGCGCGTGGGAGTCGCCCGCGGGCTCGCGGCCGACCCGAACATCCTGCTGATGGACGAGCCCTTCGGCGCCGTCGACCCGATCGTGCGCGCCGAGCTGCAGCAGGAGACGATCCGCCTGCAGGACGGCCTGGGCAAGACCGTCGTCTTCGTCACCCACGACATCGACGAGGCCTTCCTGCTGGGCCACCAGGTCGTCATCCTGCAGAAGGGCGGCCACATCGCCCAGGTCGGGACGCCGGCCGAGATCCTCGCGAACCCGGCCGACGACTTCGTCGCCTCGTTCGTCGGCGCCGACAAGGGCAAGCGCGTGCTCCGGATCGAGCGCGTCGACGGCACAGACGTGGTGGTCGACGAGAACGGGACGCCGACCGGGGTGCTCCGGCCATGAAGTGGCTCGGATCGAATCTCGATCTGGTCTGGGAGCTGATCGTCGCTCACGTCGGGCTGGCCGTGCCCCCGATCGTGATCGGCTTCCTGCTCTCCATCCCGCTGGGCTGGGTGGCGAACCGCTTCCGCATCTCGCGGGGCGTCATCCTCCTGGTGCTCGGACTGCTCTACACGATCCCCTCGCTGCCGCTGTTCATCTTCATGCCGTTGATCCTCGGCACCAACCAGCTCTCCTCGGCGAACGTCGTGGTGGGCCTCACGATCTACGCGATCGCGCTGATGGTGCGCTCCTCGGCCGACGGCCTGGCCTCGGTCGACGACGACATCCTGCAGGCCGCCTCGGCCATGGGCTACTCGGCCTGGCAGCGGTTCTGGCGGGTCGAGCTCCCCCTCTCCGGCCCGGTACTCCTCGCCGGCCTCCGGGTGGTCTCGGCGAGCACCGTGAGCCTGGCCACGATCGGCTCGGTGATCGGGGTGACCAGCCTCGGCTACCTCTTCATCAACGGCTTCCAGCGCAACATCCCCGCCGAGGTGATCACCGGCATCGTGGCGACGCTTCTGGTCGCCGTGGTCTTCGACCTCGTGCTGGTGCTCCTCGGGCGGTTGATCCTGCCCTGGAACCGGAGCGATCGGACGAGCTCGCGCGCGGCCCGCCGCAACGCCGCGCTGCTGGTGGGGGGTGTCTCGTGAACTTCGTCGTGGAGGGCTTCGGCTGGATCTTCGACCCGGCGAACGCCGGCGGCCCCCAGGGCTGGATCGCGCGACTGCTCGAGCAGCTCGCCTACACCTTCGGCGCGGTCGCGATCGGCGCGGTGATCGCCATCCCGCTCGGCTACCTGGTGGGCCACACCGGCCGGGGCCGTGACATCGCCGTCTCGCTCTCCGGGGGCCTCCGCGCCCTGCCGAGCCTCGGCGTGCTGATCCTGATCGGCCTCGGGCTCGGGATCGGGTTCAAGGCGCCGCTGATCACCTTCGTGATCCTCGCCATCCCCCCGATCCTGGCCGGCGCTTACTCCGGATTCGAAGCGGTGGACCGCAAGACGATCGACGCGGCCCGGGCCGTGGGGATGACCGAGTGGCAGGTCGTCACGCGGGTCGAGGTGCCGCTCGGGCTCCCGCTCCTGATCGGCGGCATCCGCTCCGGCGTGCTGCAGGTCGTCGCGACCGCGACGCTCGCCGGGTACATCTCCGGCGGCGCGCTCGGCGTCTTCATCTTTGAGGGCACCAGCACGCGCAACTACGCCGAGACACTCGGCGCATCCATCCTCGTGACGGCCCTCGCGCTCGCTCTCGAGGGAATCTTCGCCCTCGTGCAGCGGTTGGTCGTTCCACGCGGAGTCGTCGCGAAGGAAGCCAAAGACCTCCGGCCGCGGTCATCCCGTCCGCAGCCGGTGATGGGAATCCCCATCCACGAAGGGAAATGATCACATGTTCACAGCAATCAAGAAAGGCCGGCTCGTCGCAGGGCTAGTCGCGGTCAGTGCGACGGTGGCACTGGCAGGGTGCTCGTCAAGCAATCCGCTCGACACCTCGTCCAGTTCGTCCAGCGGCGACGGTTCGGCCATCGTCATCGGCTCGCAGGCCTACTACTCCAACGAGATCATCGCGGAGATCTACGCTCAGGCCCTCGAGGCGAACGGTGTGAGCGTCACCCGCCAGTTCAACATCGGCCAGCGCGACGCCTACCTGCCCGCCCTGGAGAGCGGCGAGGTGCAGCTGTTCCCGGAGTACTCCGGCAACCTGCTGCAGTACTACGACCCCGAGACCACGGCCAAGACCAGCGACGACGTCTACGCGGCCCTCAAGGGCGCGCTGCCCGAGGGCCTCGAGGTGCTCGACCAGTCGCCGGCCACCGACCAGGACTCCTACAACGTCACCAAGGAGTTCTCCGACGCCAACAAGGTCACCAGCCTCGAAGACCTCTCCAAGGTCACGACGCCGATCACCCTCGGCGGCAACTCCGAGCTGCAGACCCGCCCGTACGGCCCCCAGGGTCTGCTCTCGACCTACGGCGTGACCGTGGGCTTCACCCCGATCGAGGACTCGGGCGGACCGCTGACGATCCAGGCGCTGAAGGACGACACGGTCCAGCTGGTCAACATCTACTCGGCTGACCCGAACATCAGCACCAACAACCTGGTGACGCTGGAAGACCCGAAGGGCCTCTTCCTCGCCTCCAACGTCGTCCCGCTGATCAACTCGGATGCGGCGACCCCCGAGGTCTCCGACGTCATCAACAAGGTCAGCGCGGCGCTCACCGCCGCCGATCTCGTCGAGCTGAACTCGCAGAGCGTCAACGACCAGGAGTCGGCCGACAAGATCGCCTCCGACTGGCTCGCCAAGGTCAAGCTCTTCTGACGACCTGAGCCTCCGAAGGCCCCGTCCCGCGCGATCTGCGGGGCGGGGCCTTTTTCGTGTATGGGGTTGTATACACGCTGATGTCCCGGGATGCGTGCTGCACATCCGTTCAATCATGCGGTGCGGCGGGACTTTAGGCCTGGCTTGTATACAGGGGTTCGTAGACTGTAGGTGTCATGAACGAGCTTCTCGATCCACTCCTGCTGTCGCGGTGGCAGTTCGGTCTCACGACCATCTACCACTTCCTGTTCGTGCCCCTGACGATCGGGCTCGCGACCACGGTGGCGATCTTCCAGACCGCCTGGGTGCGCACGGACAAGACCAAGTACCTCCAGCTGACCCGGTTCTTCGGCAAGATCTTCCTGATCAACTTCGCTATGGGCGTGGTGACCGGGATCGTGCAGGAGTTCCAGTTCGGCATGAACTGGTCGGACTACTCCCGCTTCGTCGGCGACGTCTTCGGGGCACCGCTCGCGCTCGAGGGCCTGCTCGCGTTCTTCCTCGAGGCGACGTTCATCGGCCTCTGGATCTTCGGCTGGGACAGGCTGCCGAAGAAGATCCACCTGCTGACCATCTGGGCCACCGCGATCGGCAGCACGCTCTCGGCCTACTTCATCATCGCCGCCAACTCGTTCATGCAGAACCCCGTCGGCTACGAGATCAACGAGGCCAAGGGTCGCGCCGAGCTCACCGACATCTGGGCGCTCCTGACGAACAAGGTCGCGCTCGCGGCCTTCCCGCACACGGTCTTCGCCTGCTTCATGGTCACCGCCGGGCTCATCATCGCCGCGGCCGCCTGGCACCTCTACCGCAACCAGCACCTGGAGACCATGCGTCCGGCGCTGAAGTTCGGCCTGTGGATGATGGTGATCGCCGGTGCGCTCACCGTGCTGAGCGGCGACCAGCTGGGCCTGGCGATGGTGGAGACGCAGCCGATGAAGATGGCCGCGGCGGAGGCGATGTACACGACCTCCACCGGCGCGGACGCCTCGTTCTCGATCTTCACGCTGGGCACACCCGACGGCGTGCACGAACTCTTCTCCATCCGCATCCCGTACCTGCTGTCGTTCCTGTCGACCCACACCTTCGACGGCACGGTCGAGGGCATCAACGACCTCCAGGCGCAGTACACGCAGCTGTACGGTCCCGGCGACTACACCCCGACCATCTGGGTCACCTACTGGGCCTTCCGCTGGATGATCGGCCTCGGCATGGCGCACGTGCTGATCGCCGTCGTGGGGCTGTGGATCACCCGGCGCGGGCGCCAGCCCCGCTGGCGCTGGCTCTGGCGGGTCGCGATCTGGGCCTTCCCGCTCTCGCTCGGCGCGATGATCGTGGGCTGGATCTTCACCGAGATGGGTCGGCAGCCGTGGATCGTGTTCAGCCTGCTGAAGACCTCCGACGCGGTCTCGCCGGGCATCACGGGCCTGGACGTGCTGATCTCGCTGGTCGCCTTCACCGTGATCTACGGCTCGCTCGCCGTGGTCGAGTTCCGGCTGATCAAGAAGGCCATCCAGAAGGGGCCGGACGAGCCGCCCGAGCCCGACCCGGAATCCGGCGAGCTCCGGCACGCGGCGACGGTCTACTAGGAGGACATGATGGATCTCACAGTCCTGTGGTTCGCTATCGTCGGCTTCTTCTTCGTCGGCTACTTCGTGCTCGACGGCTTCGACTTCGGCGTCGGGATGTCGCTGCCCTTCCTCGGCCGCGACGACACCGACCGTCGCGTGCTGATCAACACGATCGGTCCGGTCTGGGATCTCAACGAGACCTGGGTCATCGTCGCCGGCGCCGCCCTGTTCGCCGCCTTCCCGGAGTGGTACGCCACCCTGTTCAGCGGGTTCTACCTGCCGCTCCTGCTCATCCTGCTCGCCCTCATCCTCCGCGGGGTCTCGTTCGAGTACCGCCACCAGCGGCCCGAGGCGGCCTGGAAGAAGCGCTTCGACCGGATGATCGTGATCGGGTCGGTCGTGCCCGCCTTCCTCTGGGGGGTCGCCTTCGCCAACATCGTGCGCGGTGTGCCCCTGGATGCGAACCACGACTATATCGGCGGCTTCTTCGGGCTGCTGAACCCGTACGCGCTCCTCGGCGGCCTCACGACGCTGCTGCTGTTCTTCACCCACGGCGTCGTGTTCGTGTCGCTGAAGACCGAGGGGGAGATCCGGCAGCGGGCACGTCGGCTCGCCGTGCGGGCGGGAGCCGTGACGATCGTCGTCGCCGCGGTCTTCCTGGGCTGGACCACGCTCGCCTACGGAACGCCGCTCTCGGGCATCCTGTCGGCCGTCGCCGCGGTGACGCTGATCGCCTCCTTCGTGGCCAACCTCCGGGGCTGGGAGGGGCGGGCGTTCGCACTGATGGCGGTGACGATCGCGGTGGCCGTCGTGAGTCTGTTCGCCGCGCTGTTCCCGGATGTGATGCCCGCCTCGAACGATGCCGCCAACAGCCTCACGATCGAGAACGCGTCCTCCTCGGCCTACACGCTGCAGATCATGAGCTGGGTGGCGCTGGCCTTCGTTCCGCTGATCGTCGGCTACCAGGCCTGGACCTACTGGGTCTTCCGCAAGCGGGTCGGCCGCGCGCAGATCCCGGTCGAGAGCGCACACTAGAACCGTGCGACCAGTCGATCCGAGGCTCCTGCGGTACGCCAGAGCGGCGAGGTCGTTCTTCCTCGTCGGCGGAGCGGTCGCGGTGCTGCAGACGGCGGCGACCGTGGCCTTCGCGTACCTGGTGACCCAGTTGATCGTGCGGGGGATCGCGGGGGAGCCGCTCGCGGCGCTCGCCGTGCCGGTGGCCGCGCTGGCCCTCGTGATCGCGCTGCGGTTCCTGCTCGCCTGGGCCTCGGAGGCGAGCGCGCTCCGCGGGGCCGCGGTGGTGAAGAGCCAGCTGCGCACCCGGGTGCTCGACGCCGTCACGCGGCTCGGCCCGGGCTGGCTGGCCTCGCGCAACTCGACCGCGGTCGGGGTGACGACCGGGCCAGGGCTCGACGCGCTCGACACCTACTTCGCCCGCTACCTGCCGCAGCTGGTGCTGACAGCGGTGGCCACGCCGCTGGTCGTGGTGGTGATCTGGTCGGAGGACTGGATCTCCGGGCTCACCGTGGTGCTGACCCTGCCGCTCATCCCGGTCTTCATGATCCTGATCGGCTGGGCGACGCAGAGCGTGCAGCAGAAGCAGTGGGAGAAGCTCACCCGGCTCGGCGTCGCCTTCCTCGACGTGGTTGGCGGGCTGTCGACGCTGACGGTCTTCGGGCGTCAGCACCGGCAGACCACCCGCATCCGGCGCGTGACCGAGGAGTACCGCGGCGAGACGATGCGGGTGCTGCGGATCTCGTTCCTCAGCGGCTTCGCCCTCGAGCTCGCGGCGAGCCTGTCGGTGGCGCTCGTCGCGGTCTCGATCGGCGTGCGACTGATCGACGGGAGCCTCGGGCTCGGGGTGGGGCTGTTCGTGCTGCTGCTCGCGCCGGAGGCCTTCCTGCCGATCCGGAACGTGGGGGCGCAGTTCCACGCGGCGGCCGACGGGATCGCGGCGGCGGAGGAGGTGTTCGCGATCATCGGGGCTGCGGGGGCTGCGGGGGCGGGGACTGCTGGTGCTGCGGGCGCTGGTGCTGTCGGGGCCACGGGGGCTGCGGGCGTGGGGGCTCGGCTCGGGGCGCCGACGACCGCGCCCGGTGCGCGGCCCGCCCGCCTCGGCCTGCGGATCGAGGAGCTCTCGGTGCGGTACGGCGAGACCGTGGCGCTCGACCGGTTCTCGGCCGAGGTGCCGGCCGGGGCGGTCACGGCCCTCACCGGCCCGAGCGGCAGCGGCAAGTCCTCGCTCCTCGGCGCCCTGCTGGGCTTCGTGCCGCACGAGGGCATGGTCGTGGTCGACGGTGCGCCGGTGACGGATGGCGGACCGCAGCCGTGGCTGGCCTGGGCGGGGCAGCGGGCCACGCTGGTCGCGGGGCCGGTCGCCGACAACGTCACGCTCGGCGACTCCGCGCCGGACACGGCGCTCGCCCGCGCCGCCCTCGACCTGGTCGGCGGGGCGGACATCGCGCTCGAGACCGTCGTCGACCCGAGCGGGGGAGGTCTCTCTGGCGGCCAGGCGCAGCGCGTCTCGAGCGCCCGAGCGGTCTACCGGGCCCGCCGGCTCGACTGCTCGGTGGTCGTCTTCGACGAGCCCACCTCGGCCCTGGACGCCGTTGCCGAGGAGACCTTCGTCGCCGGCCTCCGCGCGCTCGCGGCCGAGGATCGGGCGGTGCTGGTGGTCAGCCACCGGCGCGCGGTGATCGCCGCGGCCGACCGGGTGCTCGCGCTCGGCGGCGTTCAGGTCGAGTCGGTTGCCGCCCGAATCGCGGTCGGGGCGACCGAGGCCGACCCAGGCACGCTGGTCGAGGCCGGTGCCGCCCGGCTCGCGGCCGAGCGGAGCCTCACGTGAACCGCCGCGAGGTGCTCCGGCTCGCCCAGCCCTCGCTCCGGCGCTTCCTCCCGGGCGTGCTGCTCGGCCTGGTCAGCGCGCTGTGCGCCGTGGGGCTGCTCGCGACGGCGGCCTGGCTGATCACCCGCGCTGCGGAGCAGCCGCCCATCCTGTACCTCTCGGCCGCGATGGTGGGGGTGCGGGCCTTCGCGCTCGGGCGCGCGGCGTTCCGCTACCTCGAACGGCTCGCCGGGCACGACGCGGCGTTCGCGACGCTGCCCGAGCTCCGGGTCGGCGTCTACGAGCGGCTCGTCCCGGTCGCCCCGGACGGCTTGGGCGGGAACCGTCGCGGTGACCTGCTCACCCGCCTGGTCGCCGACGTCGACGAGCAGCAGAACCTCCCGCTCCGCGTCGTCCAGCCGCTCCTGATCTCGGGGCTCACGGCGCTCGCCGTCGTGGTCGTCGTCTCCGTCCTGCTCCCGGCGGCCGGCCTGATCCTGGGCCTCGGTCTGGTGATCGCCGCGGTGCTCGGCACGGTGCTGAACTCGCGGGTCTCCGGGGCCGCCGAGCGCGAGCTCGCCGGGCTCCGCGGGCGCTACCAGGCCGACCTGGCCGACTACCTCGGGTCGCTCGACGTGCTGGTCGCCTACGGTGCCGACGGGGCGGCCCGGGAGCGCCTCGCGGAGGCCGACCGCGCGCTCACCCGCGCATCCGTTCGACGCTCGCTCGGCGGTGCGCTGACGACGGCGCTGGTCACCCTGGTGTCGGGGGCGGTCACGCTCGGCATCCTGGCCGCAGGCATCCCGCAGTTGCAGACCGGGATGGCGGACGGCGGCGGGCTCGGTGGCAGCGGGCTCGGCGGTGGCGGCTTCGACGGCCCGGTGCTCGCGCTGGTCGCGCTCGTGCCGATGGCGGTGTTCGAGGTGTTCGCGATGGTGCCTCTCGCCTGGGGCGCCTGGCGGCAGGTGGCCGCGAGCGCCGACCGCATCGCCGCCGTGGTGCCCGACGTCGTGCCGGCCGAGATCCCCGTCGACGGCCCGGCCGCCGTCAGGCCCGCGCCCGCCCGGGGCGAGCCGGTGCGGCTCACGGTCCGAGGGATGACCGCGCGGTGGCCCGGCGGGGAGCACGAGCCGCCCGCCCTCGCCCCAGTCTCGCTCGATCTCGGCCCGGGCGACCGCGTGCTGGTGCGGGGGGCGAGCGGTGCCGGCAAGACGACGCTGGCGCACGCGCTGGTGCGCTTCCTCGAGCACGGCGGCCGGTACGAGCTGAACGGCGTCGACGTGCGCGAGTACCCGGCCGATGCCGTGCGCTCGGTCGTCGGTTTGTGCGAACAGCGCCCCTACCTGTTCGACGACGACCTGCGGCAGAACCTGCTCTTCGCCAAGGAGTCGGCCGACGACGACGAGCTCGAGGCCGTGCTCGACCGTGTCGGCCTCGGCGAATGGATGCGCGAGCGCGGCGGGCTGGCGGCCCGCGTCGGCGAGCGCGGCGCCCTCGTCTCCGGCGGTCAGGCCCAGCGGATCGCCCTGGCGCGGGCACTCCTCGCCGGCTTCCCGGTGCTGGTGCTCGACGAGCCAACCGCCAACGTCGACCCGGATCGGGCGGACGCGCTGCTGGCCGACCTCCTCGCGGCCGCCACGGGCGAGGACCGCGCGGTGCTGCTCATCTCGCACACCCCGGTGCCGGCGGAGCTCGTCACCTCGACGGTGACGCTCACCGCGGGTCGCTGACCGGCGCGCCGGGTCGGCCGGCGCGGCTCAGGGCGGCGCTCCGGGCCGGCCGGCGCGGCTCAGAGCGGGCGGCTGAGCGCCGCGAGCCGCTTGCGCCAGGTCGCGACGCGCTCGGGTCGCACGAGCAGCTCCGGCCCGTCGATCCAGGTGTCGACGAGGGCGATCCCGCGCAGGGCGCTGACGATCCACACCTCGCAGCCCGCGAGATCCGCGGGCCGCGCGCGCTCCTCGACCACCCGGGTCCCGGTCGCGGTGGCGATCAACCGGATGCTCCGAGCCGTCACACTGGCGACCCGCGCGAGGTCGCCGGCCGGTGCGACCAGGGTCTCGCCGCGCCACCAGAGCAGGGCCGAGCTCGAGCCGTCCACGACCCGTCCGTCCTCCAGCAGCACCACCTCGTCGGCGCCGTTCTCCTGGGCCGCGGCCCGCAGGTCGATCAGCGTCTCGAGGTCGGGGCCCTTCACGCGGGGCACCCGGCGCGGGTCGGCGCCGCGGTGGGTGCTGAGCACGGCCGTGTCGCGCATCCGGGGCGCCACCCTCACCCGGAGCCGCAGCTCGAGACCGCCGCCCGGGAAGCGCGCCAGCTCGACGCGCGGGAAGAGGGCGGCGTCGCGGAAGGAGCGGAGCCGGCCGATCGAGGCGCCCCAGAACCCCTCGGGGTCGAGGGCGGTTGCGCCCGGCACCCGCTCGGCCACGGAGTCGAGGAAGCGCTCGCGGTGGGCGTCGAGCGCCCGGGCGCGGCCGGAGGGCGAGACGAACCAGGAGTCGGCGACCTCGAGGGCCTCGTGCGGGATCAGGTCGCGCTCGAGGAGGGCGCCACCGGTCCAGGTGAAGGTCGCGGGGGCGTCGGCCATCCGGTCACCCTTCCTTCTCGGCTGGGCTCCCACGGTAGTACAGCCCGGGAACACCCCGGACTTTAGTACTGTTGACAGGTGGTGCGCCTTGCGCACCCCATCCCGAGCGGACCACTCCTTCCCGAAATCCCGAGCCGTGGTTCGCCTGTGCCTGCAACGAATGAGAGTCACGTGGCCACCGAGAACACATCCCCTGCTTCCGCCACGCCGGGAGAGGACGGCGCCGAGCGCTACGACTTCCGTGCCCTCCAGGAGAAGTGGCAGCCGGTCTGGGAGGAGCTGAAGCCCTTCCGCACCGACCTCGACGGCGACAAGCGCCCCCGCAAGTACGTGCTCGACATGTTCCCCTACCCCTCGGGCGATCTGCACATGGGCCACGCCGAGGCCTACGCGCTCGGCGACGTGGTCGCGCGCTACTGGCGCCAGCAGGGCTTCAACGTGCTGCACCCGATCGGCTGGGACTCGTTCGGCCTGCCCGCCGAGAACGCCGCCATCAAGCGCGGCCTCGACCCGCGGCAGTGGACCTACGACAACATCGCGCAGCAGGAGTCGAGCTTCAAGAAGTACGCCGGCTCCTTCGACTGGGACCGGGTGCTGCACACCTCCGACCCCGAGTACTACAAGTGGAACCAGTGGCTGTTCCTGAAGATGTACGAGAAGGGCCTGGCGTACCGCAAGGCCAGCTGGGTCAACTGGGACCCGGTGGACCAGACGGTCCTCGCGAACGAGCAGGTGCTGCCCGACGGCACCTCCGAGCGCTCCGGCGCCGTGGTCGTGAAGAAGAAGCTGACGCAGTGGTACTTCCGCATCACCGACTACGCCGACCGGCTGCTCGACGACCTCAAGCAGCTCGAGGGCACCTGGCCGGCCAAGGTCATCGCGATGCAGCGCAACTGGATCGGCCGTTCGATCGGCGCCGACGTCGACTTCGCCATCGAGGGCCGTGACGAGCCGGTCACCGTGTTCACCACCCGCCCCGACACGCTCTACGGCGCGACCTTCATGGTCGTCGCCCCCGATTCGGACCTCGCGATCGAGCTCGCGGCGGGGTCGCCGTCGGAGGAGGTGCGGACGCGGTTCTCGGCGTACCTCGCCGACGTGCAGAAGTCGTCCGAGACCGAGCGCCAGGCCACCGACCGGCCGAAGACCGGCATCTTCCTCGAGCGCTACGCGATCAACCCGGTCAACGGCGAGCGCCTGCCGATCTGGGCGGCCGACTACGTGCTGGCCGACTACGGCCACGGCGCGGTCATGGCCGTGCCCGCGCACGACCAGCGCGACCTCGACTTCGCGCGCGCCTTCGGTCTGCCGGTCAAGATGGTCGTCGACACGCTCGCGCCCGTCACCGGGGCCATCCCGGTCATCGACCTCGACGACCTGCCCGAGATCCCGGACCTGGATCCGGCGACCACCGGCATCGCCCTGCCCGGTGAGGGCCGGCTGATCAACTCCGGTCCGCTCGACGGGCTGAGCAAGTCGAACGCGATCCGCAAGATCATCGAGACGCTGGAGGCCGCGGGCACCGGGCGCCCGGCGAAGAACTACCGCCTGCGCGACTGGCTCATCTCGCGGCAGCGCTACTGGGGCACGCCCATCCCGATCATCCACGGCGAAGACGGCCAGGAGTACTCGGTGCCGGAGGACCAGCTGCCGGTGCTGCTGCCGCCGACCGAGGGGCTGAACCTGACCCCGAAGGGCACCTCGCCGCTGGGCGCGGCCGCCGATTGGGTGAACGTGCCGAACCCGGTCGACGGCTCGCCCGCGCTCCGCGACCCGGACACGATGGACACCTTCGTCGACAGCTCGTGGTACTTCCTGCGCTTCCTGTCGCCGAACGACGAGACCAAGGCCTTCGACCCGCGTGAGGTCGACAAGTGGGCTCCGGTCGACCAGTACGTCGGCGGTGTCACGCACGCGATCCTGCACCTGCTGTACGCCCGCTTCATCACGAAG
Source organism: Herbiconiux sp. 320_LB (assembly GCF_059691755.1). Taxonomy (NCBI): domain Bacteria; kingdom Bacillati; phylum Actinomycetota; class Actinomycetes; order Micrococcales; family Microbacteriaceae; genus Herbiconiux; species Herbiconiux sp. 320_LB. Next base: position 369,093 of record NZ_JCAWAD010000004.1, read on the forward strand.
GTGCTGTTCGACCTCGGCTACGTCGGCTTCACCGAGCCGTTCAGCGCGCTGCTGAACCAGGGCATGGTGCTGATGGACGGCTCGGCGATGTCGAAGTCCAAGGGCAACCTGGTGCGCCTGTCGGACCAGCTCGAGGAGCACGGTGTGGATGCGGTGCGCCTGACGATGGCGTTCGCCGGCCCGCCGGAGGACGACATCGACTGGAACGACGTGTCGCCCGCCGGCTCGGCGAAGTTCCTCGCCCGGGCCTGGCGGCTCGTCGGCGACGTCACCTCGCCGCCCTCGGTCAACTGGCGCGACGGCGACCGGGCGCTGCGCCGGGTCACCCACCGCTTCCTCGCCGAGGCGCCCGGGCTGATCGAGGCCTTCAAGTTCAACGTCGTCGTGGCGCGCCTGATGGAGCTCGTGAACGCGGCCCGCAAGGCCATCGACTCGGGCCCCGGCGGTGGCGACCCGGCGGTGCGCGAGGCGGTCGAGACGATCGCGCTCGGGCTGTCGCTGTTCGCGCCGTACACGGCCGAGGACATGTGGGCGCGGCTGGGCTACGAGCCCTCCATCGCCAACTACGGCTGGCGCGGCGCCGACCCGTCGCTGCTCACCGAGGAGACCGTGACGGCCGTCGTGCAGGTCGACGGCAAGGTGCGCGACCGCATCGAGGTGTCGCCGAAGATCGACGGTGCGGCGCTGGAGGCGGAGGCGCGTGCGCTGCCGTCGGTCGTGCGCTCGATCGCGTCGCGCGAGATCGTGACCGTCGTGGCGCGGGCGCCCCGGCTGATCAACTTCGTCACAAAGCCCGCTTCGTAGCGGGTTCTCCACAGATCTCGGTCTGTGGGGTGGCGGTGGGTGCGCGGTCTCTAGCGTGGGCGCATGGATGTGGCGCGGCGTGGTGGGGTCGGTGGGCTCGGTGACGGTGGTGGCGCAGGCGCTGCGGGTGCTGCCGGCGCTGCGGGCGCCGTGCGCGCCGCGGGCGCCTCGCTGCCAACTGCGGCCGCTGCCGGCACCGATGCGGACTCTGAGCGGGAGCATGCAGCGGCAACGATAGCGGTGGCGTCTCCGGAATCGCCTTCGGTGACGGATGCGGTCGGACCGTCGGTGCGGGTGCGCGTGGGGATCGGTGCCGCCGTGGTGCTCGTCGTGGTCGCGCTGGTGTGCTCGGTGCTCGTCACGGCGTTCTCGCCCGTCGGGTCGACGACGGTCTTCGGCGGGGCGGCCACGGCTGCTCCGGGTGTGGGTCACTCAGGGTCACCACTCTCGTCCGATGGCTCGTCGGCTGCCTCCGGAACGGCCGCCCCCGACCCGTCGTCCGGTGGCGGTGGCAGTGCGGGTGCCGGTTCGCGCTCGGGCGGTGGGGGCGCCGGCTCCGGTGCTGCGTCGGGCGCGGGCGGGGCAGCGGATGCGGGCGGCACGTCCGCGACGATCCTGGTGCACGTCCTCGGCGCCGTCGCGTCGCCCGGGGTGTACGAGCTCCCCGAGGCGTCCCGGGTGATCGACGCCGTCGCGGCGGCCGGGGGTCTCGCCGGGACGGCCGACCAGGCGTCCGTGAACCTCGCGCGGGTGCTGGTCGACGGGGAGCAGCTCCGCATCCTGGCGATCGGCGAGGTGCCGCCACCGCCAGTGGCCGGGGCGGGTGCCGCTTCGGGCGCGGGTGCCGGTGGCCCGGGCTCGTCCTCCGCCGGTGGCTCCGCGGGTTCGGGCGCGGGGGCGTCGGGAGGCGCACCGCCCGTGATCAACCTGAACGCGGCGACCGAGCTCGATCTCGACGGTCTGCCGCGCATCGGTCCGGCCATGGCCGCCCGCATCATCACCTGGCGCACCGACAACGGCCCCTTCACCTCCGTCGACGACCTCCTCCAGATCCCCGGAATCGGCGACAAGACCCTAGAGTCCCTCCGCCCCCTGGTCACGGTCTGACCCCGACATGCCTCCGCCTCTGCCTGCCGCGCTGCCGCTGTCGTCTGCCGCGCCGTCGCCTGCTGCGCCTTCGCCCGCCGCGCCGTCGCCGGCCTCCGTCGCACGCCGCGTCGGATCACGCATTCCACGGCGGCGGGTCTGCAATTCCACCGTGCCGGTGCGTGATGGGGACTGACCTGCGACTGGGCGTGCCGGCGGTCGCCGCGTGGGCGGTCGGATACGTGCTCACCGGTGCGCCGCTCGCCGCCGGCTGGACCGCCGCGGCAGCGTGGGTCACCGCGGCTGCCATCCTCCTCGCGCTGCTCCGCCTGCGCGGATCCCCACGGGTGCTGCCGACGATGGGGCTGGCTGTCGCCGCCGTGGCGCTCGTCAGCACCGCGTGCTTCGGGATGGGGCATCTGCGGCATCCACCGGGGCTGGCATCCGAGGGTCCGCGATCGGGGACGGCCGAGATTGTTATCACAGGCACGCCCTCCCAGGCATCGACCGGGTTCTTCGCGTCGTCGGAAGCTGTGCCCTCGGGCCCCGCCTCACCGGCGGGCTCCAGCACGACGGCGGAGCCCCAGCGGGTGAAGGTGGCGGGGGAGCTCGTGGCGTTCAGCGCGAGCCACGCCACGACGACCGCCCGCGCTCCCGTGCTCGTCTTCGCCACGGTCGACGATCCCGCGGCCCTCGGCATCGGCGCGACCCTCACCCTCACCGGGTCGCTCCTGGCCAAGCCGCCCGGTGAGTCCACCGAGTTCCTGTTCTTCGGCCGCGGACGGGCCGAGGTCACCGCGGCCGCCCCCTGGTACCTCGCCTGGGCCGACACCGTCCGCTCGGCCTTCCGGGCCGCCGCCGCACCGCTGCCGGGTGACGGAGCACACCTCCTCACCGGCCTCGCGATCGGCGACGACTCCCAGATCACGGACGACCTGAAGGACGCCATGATCGTCAGCGGCCTCACCCACCTCACCGCGGTCTCCGGCGCGAACTGCGCGGTGATCGTCGCCTGCGTCATGCTCGTCGGCGGCGCGCTCGGCCTCGGCCGCCGCTCGCGGGTCATCGTCTCCATCGTCGTGCTGGCCCTCTTCGTCGCGGTCGTCACGCCCGAGCCCAGCGTGCTGCGCGCCTCGACGATGGCGGTCATCGTGCTCGTCGCCCTGGCCCTCGGGCGCCCGGCCGCCGGCATCCCGCCGCTGTGCCTCTCGGTCGTCGTGCTCCTGGCGCTCGACCCCTGGCTCGCCCGCAGCGCCGGCTTCGCGCTCTCGGTGCTCGCGACCGGCGGACTGCTGCTGCTCACCCGTCCACTCGCCCGGGTCGCCGAACGTGTCCTCCCGCGCTGGCTCGCCCTCGCGCTCGCCGTCCCGGTGGCCGCGCAGCTCGCCTGCCAGCCCGTCCTGTTCCTCCTCTCGCCCCAGCTCACGCCGTATACCGTCCCGGCCAACCTGCTGACCGAGCCCGCCGCGGCCCTGGTGAGCATCCTCGGACTCGTCGTCTGCCTGCTCGCCGTCCCGCTGCCCGGGCTCGCGGCGGCCCTGATCTGGCTGCCCTGGGCCCCCTCCGCCTGGATCGGCGCGGTCGCGCGGTTCTTCGCCGCGGCCCCCGGCGCCTCGGTGCCGCTGCCCGACGGCGCCCTCGCCGCGGCGGCCACCGTGGTGCTCACCGCGCTGGCCCTGCTCGCGCTGCTCGGGCGTCGCGCGCATCCACTGCTCTCCCGCGCATCCGGTGCCGTGGCGCTCGTCAGCGCACTGTTCCTCGCGGCGACGACCGGGGGCGGGCTGATCGCCCATGCGAGGGCCGTGCCGCCCGACTGGCAGCTGGCCGCCTGCGACATCGGCCAGGGCGACGCGGTGCTCGTGCGCAGTCACGGGGTGACGGCGCTCGTCGACGTCGGCCCCGATCCGGAACCCCTCACCGCGTGCCTCGACCAGCTGGCTGTCCCGACGATCGACCTCCTCGTGCTGACCCATTACGACCGTGACCACGTGGGCGGCCTCGATGCCGTGCTCGGGCGGGTCGACCGTGCCCTGGTCGGCCCGCCGGACGGTCCAGCCGACGAGCGGATGCTCGCTCGCCTGCGCGACGGGGGCGCCGACATCGCGCTCGCGGCGCGCGGCCAGTCGGGCCAGCTCGGCGACTACCGGTACGACGTGCTCTGGCCACGCCCGTCGACGCCACTCCGGGGAAACGACGCCAGCGTGACACTGCTGTTCGCCGGCCCGCTCCGGATGCTCTTCCTCGGCGACCTGGGGGAGCAGGCCCAGCAGGCCGTGAGGTCTGCGAACCGCATCGGCCGGGTCGACGTGGTCAAGGTCGCGCACCACGGCAGTGCCGATCAGAGCGAGCAGCTGTACCTCGACGTGCACGCGATGGTCGGCATCATCTCGGTCGGCGCCGGCAACACCTACGGCCACCCGACCGACCGGCTCCTCGGCATCCTGGGCCGTGCCGGCACCCGCCCGTTCCGCACCGACCTCGGCGGCCTCACCACCGTCTCCGGCACCGCCGCCCACCTCGAACTCTGGTCCTCCCGGGCCCCGCCCTGACCCGTCGGGAGGGCGGGCCAGGACCGGCCGAGCGCTGTACCGCCATGGTGCCCGCGGATGGTGCGCCGGGGGTCGGTGACGGGGGTGGACGGTAGACTCGTCGAGGCTGAGGAGGTGCCGTGGCGGTTGCACGTGGAGGCAAGGCGGCGACGAAGTCGAGCGCCAAGATCGCCATCCCCCAGCTCGGCTGGAACGAGGTGCGTCCCGCCCCGGTCGTGCTGGTCACCGGCCCCGAGACCTTCCTCGCCGAGCGGGCGATCCGTCAGCTCCGCGACCTGCTGAAGGCCGAGGATCCGAGTCTGGAGATCACCGACATCGAGGCGTCGTCGTACGCCCCGGGTGAGCTGCTCTCGCTCGCGAGCCCGTCCCTGTTCGGCGAGCCGCGCCTGATCCGGGTCAGCGGCGTCGAGAAGTGCACCGACGCGTTCATCGAGGATGCGATCTCCTACCTCGCCTACCCGGCCGACGACGTCTACCTCGTGCTGCGCCACGGCGGCGGCGTGCGGGGCAAGAAGCTCCTCGAGGCGGTGCGTGCGGCCGCCGGGGTCGCCGTCGAGGTCGTCTGCGCCGAGCTGAAACGGGATGCCGACAAGTACGACTTCGCCTCGGCCGAGTTCCGGGCCTCCGGCAAACGGGTCTCACCGGGCGCGGTCCGCGCCCTCGTCTCCGCGTTCTCGGACGACCTGGCCGAGCTCTCGGCCGCGGTCGCCCAGCTGATCTCCGACTCGAGCGACGAGATCACCGAGGTCACGGTCGAGCGCTACTACGCCGGCCGGGTCGAGACGAACGCCTTCGCGGTGGCCGACTCGGCCATCGCGGGCAACTACGGCGACTCGCTCGGCCTGCTGCGCCACGCGCTCGCCTCGGGAGCGGATCCGGTGCCGATCGTCGCGGCCTTCGCGATGAAGCTCCGCACGATGGCCAAGGTGATGGGCACCCGTGGTGCCTCGGGCCAGCTCGCCGGCCAGCTCGGGATGGCGCCCTGGCAGGTCGACCGCGCGCGGCGCGATCTCTCGGGGTGGACGGGGGAGGGGCTGGGTCGGAGCATCCAGATCCTCGCCGAGACCGACGAGAGCGTGAAGGGTGCCGGGCGCGACCCCGTCTACGCCCTCGAGCGAATGATCGGCGTCATCTCCTCCCGCGGCACCCTCTGACCGCGACCGCCACGCTCCTCCGACCGCCACAACCCACTCACCGCTGCAAGCCCGCGATCGAACGCCGCACGAACCGCCCCCGGCAACGACGAAGGGCCCCGCCGAAGCGGAGCCCTGGGTCGTACTGAGCGGCACGGAGCCGCCGAAGCGCTTAGAGCGCCGAGACCTGCTTGGCGATGGCCGACTTGCGGTTCGCCGCCTGGTTCTTGTGGATGACGCCCTTGGAGACGGCCTTGTCGAGCTTCTTGCCGGCCAGGACCAGCGACGTCTCCGCCTTGGTCTTGTCGCCGGCGACGACGGCCTCGCGGGTGGCGCGGATGGCGGTCTTGAGCTCGCTCTTGACGGCCTTGTTGCGCTCCTGAGCCTTCTTGTTGGTGCCGATGCGCTTGATCTGCGACTTGATGTTTGCCACGGAAATAACCTCTGTATCTGTTCGGATGAGTGCGGTGCGATGCTCTGCTGCGGCCGAGCCGCAGATGAAGCCACTCGCTGTTCGCACCCGACGGAAATCGCGTGGATGCGTAAGCCAACAGGCAACATTACCAGTTCTCGGCGGACTGGACAATCCGGCCGTCATACCCAGGAGGTACCGTAGAAGCCTATGCCACGTCTCGCCGCCCACACCGACTCCGTTCCGCCCTCGGGGATCCGCCGTATCTTCGAACTCGCGCACTCGGTCGACGACGTGATCTACCTCGTCGTCGGCGAGCCCGACGTGAGCGTGGATGCGGCGGTGCTGGCCCGGGGAGCGGCCGCCTGGGAGGCGGACGACACCGATTACACGCCCAACGGCGGCATCCCCGAGCTCCGTGAGGCGATCGTCCGCACGGTCGCCGAGCGCAACGGCATCCAGACCGACACCGAGCGCGTCTGGGTCACGAACGGTGCGACGCAGGCGCTCTACCTGGCGATGTCGCTGCTGCTCGACCCGGGCGACGAGGTGCTCGTCCCCGACCCGGGCTACACGACCTTCACGATGAACGCCCACCTGGTCGCGGCGACCCCCGTGCCCTACCCGCTGCGCCCCGAGAACGCCTTCGAGCCCGACCTCGCCGAGCTCGAGCGCCTGATCACCGACCGCACCCGCGTGCTCATCGTCAACTCGCCCTCCAACCCGCTCGGCGCGGTGTTCGGCGAGGCGACGCTCCGAGCCCTCCTCGCCTTCGCGGTCGAGCACGACCTGTGGATCCTGAGCGACGAGGTCTACGAGCGGTTCAGCTACGGCGCGCCCCACCTGAGCATCGCGGGGCTCGACCCCGCGACGGCCGACCGGGTGCTCACGGTCTTCTCGGCATCCAAGACCTACGCCCTGACCGGCGCCCGGGTGGGCTGGCTGCTCACGCCGCCCGGATTCGCCCCGCTGATGCGATCGGCACAGGAGGCGATGATCAGCTGCGTCAACACGCCCGCCCAGCGCGCGGTCGTCGCGGCGCTCGGCGGCTCGCAGGAGCACGTGACGGCGGCGGCCGACCACTACCGCGACAACCTCGCGCACGCGACGGCCGCGCTGCGGGAGCGCGGCATCCGCTACCTCGAACCGACCGGCGCCTTCTACCTCTGGGTCGACGTCTCGCACGCCAGTGGGGGCGATGTCGCCGAGTGGGCGGAGCGGTTCCTGCTCGAGCAGCGGGTCGCCGTGGCTCCGGGCAGCGCCTTCGGGCGGATGGGGGAGGGCTGGATCAGACTCTGCGTCGCCGCGGGCCTCGACGACCTGCTCGAGGGCATCCGCCGACTCCCGGCCCCGCCCGCCGACGCCGCCCCGCCCGCTGCCGTCGCCGCCCCGCCTGCCGTCGCCGCGTCGCACGCCGACGCCGCCCCGCACGCCGACGCCGCCTCGCACGCCGGCGTCACCCCGCTTGCCGACGCAGCCCCGCCCGCGGCCGCTGCGCCGGCCTCCACCCCCGCGCACCGCCTCCCCGCCGACATCACCGTCCGGCTCATCCGCCCCGACGAGTACGAGGCCGTGTCGCGCCAGCGCTACGGGGCGTACGCACACGACTTCGACATCGAGGGCCCCTACGGCGAGCAGGTCGCCGCCGTCGCCGAGCACGCCACGACGGCCGAGGTGTGGGTCGCCGTCGACGAGGCGAGCGGTCACCTCCTGGGCTCGGTGACGCTGCCGCGCGACGGCGGGGCGCTGACGAGTCTGGCCCGCGAGGGCGAGCTCGAGTTCCGGCTGCTCGCCGTCGATCCGGCGGCGCGGGGTCGCGGCGTCGGCCGGCTGCTCACCGAGTTCGTGCTCGCCGAGGCGCGCCGCCGCGGTGCTCACCGTGTCGTGATGAACAGCGGCACCGAGATGATCGTGGCGCACCGCCTGTACGAGTCGCTCGGCTTCGCCCGCATGCCCGATCGCGAGAACCCGCCCGGCATCGAGCCCACCCGCGCCTACGGTCTCGACCTCGGCCCCACCCTCGAGCCCACCGTCGACCCCACCCTCGGGCCCGGCCTGGACCGAGAGCCGAACGGCGCCGCCCCGACCCGAGGCCCGCGCCCATGAGGATCGCCGTCATCGGCACCGGCGCGATCGGCGGCACCGTCGCCGCCCTCGCCGACCGGGCGGGCCACGAGGTCGCCGTCACCGCCCGCGGCGCCCAGCTCGACGCCCTTCGCGACACCGGGCTGCACCTGACCGGCCAGTGGGGCGACCACCTGGCCCGGCCCCGTGCATCCGCTCGGCTCGACGAGAAGCCCGAGCTCGCGGTGCTCGCGGTGAAGGCTCAGGATGCGGATGCCGCGATCGACGAGAACGCCGCGTTCCTCGACGGCGTGCCGCTCGTGGTCGTGCAGAACGGCCTCGGCGGTGCGGAGGCGGCCGCGGCCCGGCTGCCGGGCACCCCCGTCATCGGCGCCCTCGCCCTCTACGCCGCCTCGTACCTCTCGCCCGGCCGGGTCGAGATCACCACCGCCGCGACGACCTACCTCGGCCGTCTCGTCGGCACCCCGCAGGACGCCTTCGCGACCGCGCTCGAGACCTTCGCCTCGTTCATGCCCACCGAGACCACCGCCAACTTCACCGGCGCGCAGTGGACCAAGCTGATCGTCAACCAGATCAACGCCCTCCCGGCGATCACCGGGCTCTCGGTGCAGGAGTCGATCGCCGACCCCCGCCTTCGGCGAGTGCTCACCGCGAGCATGCGCGAGGCGGTCATGGTGGCCCGGGCCTCCGGCGTGCGGTTCGAGCCGCTGCTCGGCCTCAGCGACGGGCTGCTCCTCGCCTTCGAGTGGGCGCCGCCGCGGCTCGCCCGGCTGCTGCCGCGGGCGATGGCGAAGCGGATGGGGTCGACCCCGAACCCGGGGTCGACCCTGCAGAGCATCCGCCGCGGTCAGCTGACCGAGATCGACTACCTGAACGGCGCCGTCGTGGAGGCGGCTGCCCGCGTCAAGGTGCTCGCGCCCCTGAACGCCGCTCTGGTCGGCCTGGTGCACCGGGTGGAGCGCGAGGGCGCCTTCATCCCGCCGTCGGTCGTGGTGCGGCAGCTGTCCCGCCTGCTCGACGCCCGCTGACGCGAGCGCCGGCAGACCAGTCCTCAGCCCGCGTACGATCCGCTGCGCAGCTCGTCGACCAGGCTCGGCCCGTTCGGCTCCCAGCCGAGGTCGATCCGAGCCGCCGCGCCCGTGGCCTGCTGGTCCAGCAGCAGCGCGTCGCCGAAGCCCTCGCCGAGGCGCTCGTGCACCTGCTCGACCGAGGTCGGTGCGACGCGCCCGTCGAGCCCCGCCGCGGCCGAGGCCGCCTCGCCGAGCTCGCGCACGGTCGGGTTCTGCCCGCTGGCGCCGATGTAGTACGAGCCGGCCGGGGCCAGGTCGAAGGCGAGGAGGTAGAGCTCGGCCAGGTCGTCGACGAACACCGTGGTCCAGTGCTGGTCGCCCGAACCGATGAGCTCGAGCGCCTGCCCCTCCGGGGTGTCGACGCGGGCCGCGCCCGAGACCGCGTTCGGGATGCCGCCGCCGTGCCCGAACACGATCCCGGGGGCGATGATTGTCGTCTTGACGCCCGAGGCGCTCCGCACCCGCGCCTCGACCGGCAGGCGCCAGGAGGTGAGGGCGGGCGGGTCGAACGGGGTGCGCTCGGTCAGGTCGGCGCCGGATCCGAAGACCCAGATCCCGCCGGTGTGCACGTAGGGCTTGTCGCTGCCCTCCAGGCCGGCGAACACCGCCGCGACGAAGCTGTCGTCGGTCGGGGCGCTCGACTCGTCGCCGGGGCTGGCGAGGTGGATGACGCCGTCGCTGTCCAGCGCCAGCGAGGTGATGAGCTCACGATCGGTGAGCGTGCCGAGCACGGCGGTGGCGCCCTGCGCCCTCACCTCGTCGGCCTTTTCTTCGGTGCGCACGAGGGCGACGACGTCGCGGCCCTGGGCGCGGAGTTGACGGAGGACAGCGGATCCGATGAAACCGGTCGCACCGGTGAGGAGAATAGCCATACGTCGATTCAACCGGTTCGGAGCGCCCGCATTCCAGTGCATGGCAGAATAGGACGTCCGATCGACTCCAGAGGAATGCGTGAGCCCCCTAGCCAAGAAGGCCCTCCAGCCTGCTTCGACCGACCCCGCGTTCATCCGCAACTTCTGCATCATCGCCCACATCGACCACGGCAAGTCGACGCTGGCCGACCGGATGCTCGGGATCACCGGCGTCGTCAGCGACCGTGACATGCGCGCCCAGTACCTCGACCGCATGGACATCGAGCGCGAGCGCGGCATCACGATCAAGAGCCAGGCCGTGCGCATGCCCTGGGCGCTCGGTGACGACACCTTCGCGCTCAACATGATCGACACCCCCGGCCACGTCGACTTCTCCTACGAGGTCAGCCGCAGTCTGGCGGCCTGCGAGGGCGCGATCCTGCTGGTCGACGCGGCGCAGGGCATCGAGGCGCAGACCCTCGCGAACCTGTACCTGGCGCTCGAGAACGACCTCACGATCATCCCGGTGCTGAACAAGATCGACCTGCCCGCGGCCGACCCCGAGAAGTACGCGAAGGAGCTCGCGAGCCTGATCGGCGGCGACCCCGACGACGTGCTCCGCGTCTCCGGCAAGACCGGTCTCGGCGTCGAAGACCTGCTCGACCGGGTGGTCGAGCGCATCCCGGCCCCGGTGGGCGATCCGGATGCGGCGGCCCGCGCGATGATCTTCGACTCGGTCTACGACGCCTACCGCGGCGTGGTCACCTACGTCCGCATGATCGACGGGCACCTGAGCCCGCGCGAGCGCATCCAGATGATGTCGACCCGCGCCACCCACGAGATCCTCGAGATCGGGGTGTCGAGCCCGGAGCCGACCCCGTCGAAGGGCCTCGGCGTCGGCGAGGTCGGCTACCTGATCACGGGCGTGAAAGACGTGCGGCAGTCCAAGGTCGGCGACACGGTCACGACGGCGGCGAAGCCCGCGACCGTGGCCCTGCCGGGGTACACCGAGCCGCTGCCGATGGTGTTCTCGGGCCTCTACCCGATCGACGGCAGCGACTACCCGGTGCTGCGCGAGGCGCTCGACAAGCTGAAGCTCAGCGATGCCGCCCTGGTGTACGAGCCCGAGACCTCGGTCGCGCTGGGCTTCGGCTTCCGCTGCGGCTTCCTCGGCCTCCTGCACCTCGAGATCATCACCGAGCGGCTCGAGCGCGAGTTCAACCTCGACCTGATCGCGACCGCCCCGAGCGTGATCTACGAGGTGACCACCGAAGACAAGAAGACGGTCACTGTCACGAACCCGAGCGAGTTCCCCGGCGGCAAGATCGCCAACGTCAAGGAGCCGGTCGTGAACGCGGCCATCCTGGCGCCGAAGGACTACGTCGGCACGATCATGGAGCTCTGCCAGAGCCGCCGCGGCACCCTCCAGGGCATGGACTACCTGGGTGAAGACCGGGTCGAGATCAAGTACACCATGCCGCTCGGCGAGATCGTCTTCGACTTCTTCGACAACCTCAAGTCGAAGACCGCCGGCTACGCGAGCCTCGACTACGAGCCCGCGGGCGAGCAGGAGGCCGACCTGGTGAAGGTCGACATCCTGCTCCAGGGCGAGCAGGTCGACGCCTTCAGCGCGATCGTGCATCGCGACAAGGCCTACGCCTACGGCGTGCTGATGACCGGCCGCCTGCGCGAGCTGATCCCGCGCCAGCAGTTCGAGGTGCCGATCCAGGCCGCCATCGGCGCCCGGATCATCGCCCGCGAGTCGATCCGCGCGATGCGGAAGGACGTGCTCGCCAAGTGCTACGGCGGTGACATCACCCGCAAGCGCAAGCTGCTCGAGAAGCAGAAGGAGGGCAAGAAGCGGATGAAGATGGTCGGCCGCGTCGAGGTGCCCCAGGAGGCCTTCATCGCCGCCCTCTCCGGTGACACGGAGAAGAAGGACAAGAAGTAGCCGTGGCCTCCACCCTCGCGAAGACCTCGCCCGCCGAGGCTCCGCTCAGCTACGCGGCCGTCGGGGCGACGCAAGCCGCCGACCTCCTCTACTACCCGCCGAAGGGCTTCCACCCGATGGAGCGTCGTGCGCGGCTCGGCAGCGGCGCCGCCCGTTTCGAGACCGCGTCGGCGAAGCTGATGGCCTGGGGCGTGCAGCGCGGCTCCGGCATCGCCGTGGGCGAGATCACGCTCCCGGCCCCGACCGAGACCGACTACGCCGGGCTGGTCTACGACCAGGCGGGCATCCCCGTCGCGCCCCGGTCGGCCGACCCCGAGCAGGCCTATGGAGAAGACGGCACGCCCCTGGTCTCCCCGGGCACCACCGCGGTGCTCACCGTGCGCGCCTTCGGCATCCCCGTCAAGGCGCCCGTGCGGGTCGTCTACCTGGTGAACGAGCCGGGGCGACTGGGCTTCGCCTACGGCACGCTGCCCGGGCATCCGGAGTCCGGCGAGGAGCTCTTCCTGGTCGAGCACCTCTCCGACGACTCGGTCTGGATCGTCATCCGCGCCTTCTCGCGCCCGAGCACCTGGTACTACGCCCTCGGCCTGCCCGTGCTGCGCCTCTTCCAGGCCCGCGCGACCAAGAAGTACCTGCGTTCGCTGATGCCGGCGATGGGGGCGTAGGAGGCCGTGCCCTCCGTCCTGCCACTCGGCGATCCGGCTCCGGCCGACGGCCTCCTTCCGGTTGACGGTGCCCTGCGCTCGGCCGAGCGTGATCTCAGCCTCTACGTGCACGTCCCGTTCTGCCGGGTGCGCTGCGGCTACTGCGACTTCAACACCTACACGGCCACCGAGCTGCGCGGCGTGAAGCAGTCCGACTACGCCTCGCAGGCGGTCGCCGAGATGCGCTTCGCCGGCGAGGTGCTCGGCGCCTCCGGCGTTCCGCCGCGGCCGCTGTCGACCGTCTTCTTCGGCGGCGGCACGCCCACGCTCCTGCCCGCGGTGCAGCTCACGGCCATGCTCGGTGCGGCGCGCGAGGAGTGGGGGTTCGCTCCGGATGCGGAGATCACCACCGAGGCCAACCCCGACTCCGTCGACGCCGAGTACCTGACGACGCTGGCCGAGGCCGGTTTCACCCGCGTGAGCTTCGGGATGCAGTCGGCCGTGCCGAGCGTGCTCGCGACGCTCGAGCGCACCCACGACCCGGCCCGCATCCCGGATGTGGTCGGCTGGGCGAAGGACGCGGGGCTCCAGGTCAGCCTCGACCTGATCTACGGCACCCCGGGGGAGACCCTCGACGACTGGAAGCGGTCGCTCGACGCGGCCGTGGCGAACGACCCCGACCACATCTCCGCCTACGCGCTGATCGTGGAGGAGGGCACGAAGCTCGCCCGCCAGATCCGCTCCGGTGTGGTCGCCGCGCCCTCGGACGACCTGCAGGCCGACATGTACGAGCTGGCCGACCGCACCCTCGGCGGTGCGGGGTACGACTGGTACGAGGTCAGCAACTGGTCGAAGGATGCCTCGACGCGCTCCCGGCACAACCTCGGCTACTGGGTCGGCAACGACTGGTGGGGCATCGGTCCGGGCTCGCACAGCTACGTCGGCGACACCCGCTGGTGGAACGTGAAGCACCCCGCGGCCTACGCCCAGCGGATCGCCGCAGGAGAGTCGCCCGCCGCCGGCCGCGAGACCATCGACGACGGCACGCGCGAGCTCGAGCGCATCCTGCTGGAGAGCCGGGTGCGCGACCGGCTGCGCATCCGCTCGCTCGCCCCCGAGGCGCGGCGCGAGGTGGCCGGCCTGATCGCCGAGGGACTCGTCGACGGCCCCGCCGCGGTGCGCGGCACCCTCGACCTCACCCTGCGCGGCCGGCTCCTGGCCGACACGGTCGTGCGTCGCCTGACCTGACGGCCGGAGACGACGAAGCGGCGACCGAGGAGATCCTCGATCGCCGCCCCGGAGCCGTTGCGTTACTTGATGAAGCGGAAGTTGAACGGGTAGCGGTAGGTGCCGCCGCCGTTGACCTTCACGCCACCGATGATCGGGAACACGATCTGCACGGCCAGCAGCGCCAGCCAGAGCAGCGTGCCGATGATGAAGCCGACGATCGGGATGAACTGCAGGATCACGTTGACGATCGAGTAGGCCACCCAGACGATGGCCATCGTGATCTGGAAGTTCGTGGACTCCTTGCCCTCCTGGTTGGTCAGGGGGCCGCGGTCTTTGAAGACCAGCCAGATGATCAGCGGCGGCAGGATGAACAGCACGCCGCCGATGTGCGACCACATGGCCCACTGCTTGTCTTCGGCCTGGGTGAGCGGTGCCGCTCCGGCCGTGGGCTGGTAGCCGGCCTGCGGCTGCTGGTACCCGGGCTGCTGGTAGCCGGGCTGCTGGTAACCCGACGGCGGCGCCTGGTAACCGGGCGGGGGAGCCTGATATCCCGGAGGCGGAGTCGGCTGCCCCTGCTGCGGCGGCGTCGGCTGCCCGGAGGCCGGGTCGTACGGCGGTGTTGCGTTGGGGTCGGTCATTGTCTCGCGCCTTTCAGACGTTGGGCGTTCTTACAGGTGGCAGGATAGCGCCAGGGTCCCCGGGCGGCAATGATCCGCGCCCAGGGTGTTCGGAACCGGTCGGCCCGGATGCGCGTTATGATTAGCACTCAAGCTGCGCGAGTGCCAATGCGCGGGCTTCGGCTCGGAAGGAGGTGTGTCTGATGGTGTCGGACCGCAGTCTGGAAGTGTTGAGGGTGATCGTGCAGGACTACGTCGCCTCCCGCGAGCCCGTCGGCTCCAAAAGCATCGCCGAGCGTCACTCGTTCGGCGTCTCGGCGGCCACCATCCGCAACGACATGGCGCTGCTGGAGGAGGAGGAGCTGATCACGGCCCCCCACACCTCCTCGGGCCGCGTGCCGACCGACAAGGGCTACCGCCTGTTCGTCGACCACCTCTCCGACCTCCGGCCGCTCTCCTCGGCGCAGCGCCACGCGATCGAGACCTTCCTGGGCTCCTCGGTCGACGTCGACGACGTCCTGGCCCGCACGGTGCGGCTGCTGTCGCAGCTCACCCGCCAGGTGGCCCTGGTGCAGTACCCGCTGCGCTCGCAGGCCAAGGTCCGTCACGTCGAACTGGTCGCGCTCGCGCCGCGGAAGCTCCTGACCGTCATCATCACCGACAACGGCCACGTCGAGCAGCGGGTGGTCGACGTGCCCGCCGACCTCGACGACCGCCTGATCGGCGACCTCCGCCTCCGCTTCAACGAGGCGGTCTCGGGGCTCGGCCTCCTCGAGGCGGCCGACGCGCTCGACGGCGTCGCCGCCCGCTTCCCGGCCGAATCGGCCCCGGTGGCGGCCGCGGTGGCGGCGACCCTGCACGAGCAGGTGTCGGCGAACCGCCAGGAGAAGCTCCTGATCGCAGGAGCCGCGAACCTCGTGCGCACGGAGGACGACTTCCACGGCAGCATCCTGCCGGTGCTCGAAGCGGTCGAGGAGCAGGTCGTGCTCCTCCGCCTGTTCAGCGAGATGGAGGCCGACCAGCGCGGCGTCACCGTCTCGATCGGCCGCGAGAACGAGTCCTTCGGGCTCGGCGAGACCTCCATCCTCGCCAGCGGCTACACCGGCGTCGGCAGCGCCGTCTCCCGGCTGGGCGTGCTCGGCCCCACCCGGATGGACTACTCCAGCAACATCTCCGCGGTCCGCGCCGTCGCGCGGTACCTCTCCCGCTCCCTGGGCGAGTCGGGCGGCGCGGTCTGAGGCCGAGGCCGACGACCCCACCCGATCACCCCGACCACCCGACCCCACGAACGATCGAACGAACTCGAAACGAAGGAGAAGCCCAGCGTGGCTGACCATTACGACGTGCTCGGCGTCTCCCGCGAGGCGACCCCCGAGGAGATCAAGAAGGCCTACCGGCGACTCGCGCGCGAGCTGCACCCCGACGTCAACCCGAGTCCGGATGCGCAGGAGAAGTTCAAGCAGGTCACCCACGCCTACGACGTGCTGAGCGATCCCGGCCAGCGCCGCGACTACGACCGAGGCCCCCAGCAGGGCTTCGGCGGCGGCGCCGGCGGCGGCTTCGGCGGCTTCGGCGACATCTTCGAGACCTTCTTCGGCGGGCAGGGCGGCGGCCAGCGCGGCCCGAAGTCGCGCGCCGAGCGGGGCCAGGACGCGTTGCTCCGCGTCGAGGTCGACCTCGGCGAGGTCATCTTCGGGGCGCACCGCGACCTCGAGGTCGACACCGCGGTGCTCTGCGAGACCTGCAACGGCTCCTGCTGCCAGCCCGGCACCTCTCCCGTGACCTGCGACATCTGCCACGGCACCGGCTCGATCCAGCGCACCGTGCGCTCGCTGCTCGGCAACGTCGTGACCAGCGCCCCCTGCGGCACCTGCCGCGGCTACGGCACGGTCATCCCGAACCCGTGCCCCACGTGCCAGGGTCAGGGTCGCGTGCGTGCGCGCCGCACCATCCCGGTCGACATCCCCGCGGGCGTCGACACCGGCCTGCGTCTCCAGCTGCCCGGTCAGGGCGAGGTCGGCCCGGCCGGCGGCCCGCAGGGCGACGTCTACCTCGAGATGAAGGTGCGCCACCACGACGTCTTCTCCCGCAACGAGGACGACCTGCTCTGCACCCTCGAGGTGCAGATGTGGGATGCGGTGCTCGGCACCACCACCTCGATCAAGGCGCTCGACGGCGACATCGAGCTCGAGCTCAAGCCCGGCATCCAGAGCGCCGAGGTGCTCACGGTCAAGGGCCGCGGCATCACGCACCTCCGCGGCGGCGGTCGCGGCGACCTGCGGGTCGGCATCCAGGTGGTCACGCCCACCAAGCTCGACCACAAGCAGAAGGAGCTGATGAAGCAGCTCGCCGGGGCGCACAAGTACCCGGCGCCCTCGCTCGGCCAGTTCCAGCAGGGCCTGTTCGCCAAGCTCCGCGACCGCTTCCTCAACGTCTGAGGCCACCGATGAGCTCCCTCTTCCTCCGCGACGACCTGGCGCTCGTCCCGCACGGCGTCGGCGAGGTGGTCGCCCTCGACGGCGACGAGGCCCGCCACGCGGCGACGGTGAACCGGATGCGCGTGGGCGAGCACACCGCGATCGGCGACGGTCGCGGCCTGGTCGTGCGCGGCATCGTGGTCAAGGCCGAGGCCCGCGAGCTCGAGATCGTGGTCGACGCGGTCGACATGCATCCCGAGCCCGCGCCCATGATCACGCTGGTGCAGGCCCTGGCGAAGGGGGATCGCGACGAGCGCGCCGTCCAGGCCGCGACCGAGCTCGGGGTCGGCGCGGTCGTGCCGTGGCAGGCCGAGCGCTCGATCTCGCGCTGGGCCGGGCCCAAGGAGCAGAAGGGCGTCGAGCGCTGGCGGAGCATCGTGCGCGAGGCGGCGAAGCAGTCCATCCGCCCTTTCGTGCCGGTCGTCGGCGACCTCGCCTCGACCGAGGAGCTGGCCCGGCGCGTCACCGGTGTCCGGATGCTCGTGCTCGAGCCGACCGCCACCACTCGCCTCACCGAGGTCGACGTGGCGGGCGCCACCGGCGACGACTCGCGGCCGATCGTGCTCGTGGTCGGGCCGGAGGGCGGCATCTCGCCGCGGGAGCTCGACCTGCTCACCGAGGCCGGCGCCGAGACCGTCCGCCTCGGCCCGGAGGTGCTGCGCACGTCGACGGCGGGGCCGGCCGCCCTGGCCGTGCTCAACGTGGCGCTCGAACGCTGGTAGCGAACCCGGTGCATCCGGGGGCGTCCACCCCCTTCGAACGTCGGTCGTGAAAAGTAGGATGGAAGCATGTCTCACGAATCCCCGGCGCCCTCGATCTTCAGCAGGATCGTCGCGCGCGAGATCCCGGCGACCATCCTGCGCGAGAACGACCGCCTGATCGCGTTCGAAGACGTCGCTCCGAAGGCGCCGGTGCACGTACTGATCGTTCCGAAGACCGAGCAGTACCGCGACGTGGTCGAACTGGCCGCGGGCGACCCCGAACTCCTCGCGGAGATCGTCGCCACAGCGAAGTCCCTCGCCGAGGAGCTCGCTGACGGAGACTTCCGCCTCATCTTCAACACCGGAGGCAACTCCGGGCAGACCGTCTTCCACGTGCACGCCCACGTGCTCGCGGGCGGTCTGAAGGAATAGCACTTGGCATCCTCTGAACCCACCTCCCCCCTGTCCACCCCGTCGAACGGGGCCTCCCGCTCGGTCGGCCCGTCCGCACCGCAGGGCGACGGCGAGGCGCGACTGCACATCGACGGCATCGAGATGGTGCGCCTGCTCGGTCCGCAGGACCGACTGCTCACCACGGTCGAGAAGCAGTTCCCGCTCGTCACCGTGCACGTCCGCGGCAACGACATCACCCTCTCCGGCGACGCCGACCAGGTCGACGCGGCGCGGCGTCTGGTCGAAGAACTGCTGCTGATGGTGCGCGACGGCCGCGACCTCACCCAGACCGAGGTCGCCACCTCCGCCCGCATCCTCGAGGGCGACCGCAGCACCAGCCCCGCCGAGCTCCTCAGCCAGGCGATCGTGACCGCCCGCGGCAAGAGCGTGCGGCCCAAGACGCTCGGCCAGAAAGACTACGTCGACGCGATCGACGAGAACACGATCGTCTTCGGCATCGGCCCGGCCGGTACCGGCAAGACCTATCTCGCCATGGCGAAGGCCGTGCAGGCCCTCCAGCGCAAGGAGGTCGAGCGGATCATCCTGACCCGTCCGGCGGTCGAGGCGGGGGAGCGGCTGGGCTACCTTCCCGGCACCCTCACCGACAAGATCGACCCCTACCTCCGGCCGCTCTACGACGCGCTCAACGAGATGATGGATCCGGAGATCGTGCCCAAGCTGCTCGCGGCCGGCACGATCGAGGTCGCACCGCTGGCCTACATGCGCGGCCGCACGCTCAACAACTCGTTCATCGTGCTCGACGAGGCGCAGAACACCACCCCCGAGCAGATGAAGATGTTCCTCACCCGGCTGGGCTTCGGCTCGAAGATGGTGGTCACCGGCGACATCACGCAGGTCGACCTGCCGACGGGCACGAGCGGTCTGCAGGTCGTGTCGCGCATCCTCGACCGGATCGACGACATCCACTTCGCCACGCTGACCAGCGCCGACGTCGTCAGGCACACCCTGGTGGGCCTGATCGTCGACGCCTACACCAAGTACGACCAGGTGCAGATGGCCCAGAACCAGAACCCGGGCTACCGGGGCGACCGAACGAGCGACCGCGACCGGCGCTACAACACGAACAAGCGATGAGGATGGCCGCGTGAGCATCGAGGTTAATAACGAGTCGTCCATTCCTGTGGACGAGACGGCGCTGCTGCGACTGGCGAGCTATGCGCTCGACCAACTGCACGTGCATCCGGATGCGGAGCTCGCGATCGTGCTGGTCGACGAGGCCGCCATGGAGCAGCTGCACGTGCAGTGGATGGACGAGCCGGGCCCGACCGACGTGCTGAGCTTCCCGATGGACGAGCTGCGCCCCGGCACGGAGGACGCGCCGACCCCGGCCGGTCTCCTCGGCGACGTCGTGCTCTGCCCGCAGGTGGCCGAGGCCCAGGCGCAGACCGCGGGTCACTCCACGCTGGAGGAGCTGCTGCTGCTGACCACCCACGGCATCCTGCACCTGCTCGGCTTCGACCACGCCGAGCCCGAGGAGGAGCGCGAGATGTTCGGTCTGCAGCGCGACATCCTGGTGGGCTTCGCGATGGACGAGCGCCGCCGCAGATGACCTTCGTCCTCTTCCTCCTCGTGGCGGTCGTGCTGGTGGCCCTCGGCGGCCTGTTCGCGGCCGTCGACTCGGCGATGGTCTCGTTGTCGCGCAGCGACATCCTCGAGCTCGCCGAGCACGCGAGGGCGAAGAAGTCGCTGCGGGCCATCGCGCACGACCTCGGTGCGCACCTGAACGCCGCGAACTTCGCGCGCGTCGTCTTCGAGACCACCGCGGCGGTGCTCGTCACGATCACCTTCGCCTCCTGGATCGGCGAGCTCTGGATCGCGTTGCTCGTCTCCGCCGTCGTCATGACGGCGGCGAGCTTCGTGCTCGTCGGTTCGAGCCCTCGCAGCGTCGGCCGGGTGCACGCCCGGGCGGTGCTCCGGTACAGCGCGGTCGCGGTGCACCTGGTGCGGGTCGTGCTGGGTCCGGTGGCGAACATCCTGGTCGCGATCGGCAACCGGGTGACGCCCGGCCGGCCGCGATCGGGCGCGTTCTCCTCCGAGGAGCAGCTGCTCAGCATGGTCGACGAGGCCACCGAGCTCGACGTGCTCGAAGAGGACGACCGCGAGCTGATCCACTCGATCCTCGAGTTCAACGACACCGTCGTCCGCGAGGTGATGATCCCGCGCACCGACATGGTGACGATCGGCGACGACGAGACCGTGGGGCACGGGCTCGGGCTCTTCCTCAGCAAGGGCGTCTCGCGCATCCCGATCGTGGTCGACGACAACGTCGACGAGATCTCGGGCGTGCTCTACCTGCGAGACGCGGCCCGGCTGAGCTACGAGCGGCCGGCGACACTCGACACGATGCCGGTGAGCGCCCTCGCCCGCACGCCGCTGTTCATCCCGGAGTCCAAGAAGGTCGACGACACGCTGCGCCAGATGCAGCTCGAGTCGAACCATCTCGCGATGGTCGTCGACGAGTACGGCGGCATCGCCGGGCTCGTCACCCTCGAAGACCTCATCGAAGAGCTCGTCGGCGACATCTCGGACGAGTACGACCGCGACGTCGTCGAGGTCGAGCCGCAGGGCGACGGCGCCTATCGGGTGAGCGCCCGGCTGCCGGTCGACGAGCTCGGCGAGCTGTTCGACCTCGAGCTCGACGACGACGACGTCGACTCGGTCGGCGGTCTGCTCTCGAAGTCCCTCGGCCGCCTGCCGGTCGAGGGTTCCGTCGCCCGGGTCTCGGGCCTCGAACTCACCGCCGACCGGGTCGACGGGCGGCGCAGGCGCGTCGTCACCGTGCTCGTGCGGCGTGATCCGGATGCTCTGCTCGAGTCGAGCGACACCGGTTCTCTCAAGATCATCGGCACCAAGGAGAAGGCATGACCGACACCGACCTCGACCCGGACGACTTCCGCGCCGGTTTCGTGACCTTCGTGGGCCGGCCGAACGTCGGCAAGTCCACGCTGACCAACGCGCTCGTCGGCGAGAAGGTGGCGATCACCAGCTCGAAGCCGCAGACGACCCGGCAGACCATTCGCGGGATCGTGCACGAGCCGAACGGCCAGGTGATCGTCGTCGACACCCCGGGCATGCACCGCCCGCGCACGCTCCTCGGCGAGCGGCTGAACTCCCTCGTGCAGTCCACGCTCGGCGACGTCGACGTGATCGGCTTCTGCCTGCCGGCGAACGAGAAGCTGGGCCCGGGCGATCGCTACATCAACGACCAGCTCGACCAGTACCCGGGCGCGAAGAAGATCGCGATCGTCACGAAGATCGACTCGGCGTCGAAGCAGCAGGTCGGCGAGCAGCTGCTCGCGGTGTCCGAGCTGCGCGACTGGGAGACGGTGATCCCCGTGTCGGCGACCAGCCGCATCCAGCTCGACGTGCTGATCAGCGAGCTCATCCGCCTGCTGCCGAAGTCGGAGCGCCTCTACCCCGACGACCAGTACACCGACGAGGGCCTCGAGTCGCGCATCTCGGAGCTCATCCGCGAGGCCGCGCTCGAGGGCGTGCGCGATGAGCTGCCGCACTCGATCGCGGTGACGATCGACGACATGACCGAGCGGGAGGACCGCGACCTGGTCGAGATCTACGCGAACCTCTTCGTCGAGCGCGACAGCCAGAAGGGCATCATCATCGGGCCGAAGGGCTCCCGGCTCGGCGAGGTCGGGTCGCGGGCCCGGGCGCAGATCGAGCCGCTGCTCGGCCGCCAGGTCTACCTGAACATCCGGGTCAAGGTGGCGAAAGACTGGCAGCGCGATCCCAAGCTCCTCGGGCGGCTCGGTTTCTGACCGATTCCCCGACCGGTTCCCGAGGAGACCGGCGGGGTCGGACCAGGCTTCCGAGAACCGCACATCCCAGAACCGATAGCCTGTAGTCGTGTCTACCGCTTCGAACCCGTTCGGCCAGGTCCTGGTCGCCATGGTCACACCCTTCACCGCCGACGGCGAGGTCGACTGGCCCGGTGTCGAGACGCTGATCGACGATCTGATCACCCACGGCGCCGATGGCATCGTCGTCAGCGGCACCACCGGCGAGACCTCCACCCTCACCGACCCGGAGAAGCTCCGGCTGGTCGAGGTGGGCAAGTCCGTCGCCGCGGGCCGGGCGAAGATCATCACGGGCGGCGGTTCGAACGAGACCGCCCACGCCATGCAGCTCGCGCGCCAGAGCGAGAAGGCCGGCGCCGACGGCAACCTCGTCGTCACGCCGTACTACAACAAGCCCACCCAGGCGGGCATCCTCACCCACTTCCGGATGATCGCGGACGCGACGGCGCTGCCGGTCATCCTCTACGACATCCCGGGTCGCACGGGCGTGCCGATCAAGTACGACACGATCCTCCGCCTCGCGAAGCACCCGAACATCCTCGCGGTCAAAGACGCCAAGGGCGACTTCAGCGAGGTCAGCCGGGTGCTCAACCAGACCGACCTGCTCTACTTCTCGGGTGACGACGCGAACGTGCTGCCGCACATGGCGATCGGTGCCACCGGCCTCATCGGGGTCACGGCCAACATCGCCCCCGGTTCGTACCGCACGATCGTCGACGCGGTGAACGCGGGCGACCTCGCGACCGCGACCGCGGCCCACCGCTCGCTCGAGCCGCTGGTCCGCGCCGTCATGACCCACGTGCCCGGCACGGTGGCGGCGAAGTACATCCTCCACGGCCTCGGCCGTATCGGCAGCCCCCGCGTGCGGCTGCCCCTGGTCGGCCCCGAGGAGTGGGAGGCCGCCCAGATCGAGAACGAGATCGACCTCGTGACCGGCATCGACGGTCTCGACCTCCGCAACTTCCGCCCCGACCGCAACGCGGCCGCGGGCGGCGCCCTCCCGAAGGTCGCCGGCACCACCCGCTGATCACTCAGCGGGCGACCGGCCGGCCCGACGGGAGCCCCACAAGCCACAGCGCGAGCACGACGCCGCGCACAGCACCACGAATCATCTGAATGAGGAGGGCCCATGAACAGCCCCATTTTCGACCCGCCGGCTCTTGAAGACGGCACGCTCCGCATCACCCCGGTCGGCGGTCTCGGCGAGATCGGCCGCAACATGACCGTGTTCGAGTACGAGGGCAAGCTGCTCGTCGTCGACTGCGGCGTGCTCTTCCCCGAGGAGAACCAGCCCGGGGTCGACCTGATCCTGCCGGACTTCTCGGTCGTCCGCGACCGGCTGCAGGACATCGTCGGCATCGTGCTCACGCACGGCCACGAGGACCACATCGGCGCCGTGCCCTACCTGCTGCGTCTGCGCGGCGACATCCCGCTGATCGGCTCGGCGCTCACCCTCGCCCTGGTCGAGGCGAAGCTCAAAGAGCACCGCATCAAGCCGTACACCTTCGACGTCACCGAGGGCCAGGTCGAGAACCTCGGCCCCTTCGAGTGCGAGTTCGTCGCCGTGAACCACTCGATCCCGGATGCGCTGGCCGTCGCGATCAAGACCCCCGCGGGCGTCGTGCTGCACACCGGCGACTTCAAGATGGATCAGCTGCCGCTCGACGACCGGCTCACCGACCTCCGCGCCTTCGCGCGGCTCGGCGAGGCCGGCGTCGACCTGTTCCTGGTCGACTCGACCAACGCCGACGTCCCCGGCTTCACCGCGCTCGAGAAGGAGATCGGCCCGGTGCTCGAGTCGGTCATCGCCCGCGCGCCCCGCCGGGTCGTGGTCGCGAGCTTCTCCAGCCACGTGCACCGCGTGCAGCAGGTTCTGGATGCGGCGGCCGCGAACGGTCGCCGGGTCGCGCTCCTGGGCCGCTCGATGGTGCGCAACATGGGCATCGCCGCCGACCTCGGCTACCTGAAGGTGCCGGACGGCGTGCTCGTCGACTTCAAGAAGGCCGGCGACATCCCGGACGACAAGATCGTCTACATGTCCACCGGCTCGCAGGGCGAGCCGATGGCCGTGCTGTCGCGGATGGCGAACCTCGAGCACCAGATCGAGGTCGGCCCGGGAGACACCGTGATCCTCGCCTCCAGCCTCATCCCCGGCAACGAGAACGCGGTCTACCGCGTGATCAACGGTCTGACCAAGCTCGGCGCCAACGTCGTGCACAAGGGCAACGCGAAGGTGCACGTCTCCGGCCACGCGGCCGCCGGCGAGCTGCTCTACGTCTACAACATCCTGAAGCCGAAGAACGTGCTCCCCGTGCACGGCGAGTACCGCCACCTGGTCGCCAACCAGAAGCTGGCGATCGAGACCGGCGTGCCGGCCGACCACACCTTCATCGCCGAGGATGGCACGGTCATCGACCTCCGCGCCGGCGAGGCGAAGATCGTCGGGCAGTACGACCTCGGCTACGTCTACGTCGACGGCTCGACCGTGGGCGAGATCACGGATGCCGACCTCAAGGATCGCCGCATCCTCGGTGAGGAGGGCTTCATCTCGATCATCGTCGTGGTCGAGGCCCAGACCGGCAAGATCGTCGTGGGCCCCGAGATCCACGCCAAGGGCTTCGCGGAGGACGACAAGGTCTTCGACGCGGTCAAGCCCAAGATCAGCGCCGCCCTCGCCGAGGCCGCCCAGAACGGCACCCGCGAGCCCTACGCCCTGCAGCAGGTCGTGCGTCGCACGGTCGGTCGCTGGGTGAACACGTCCTACCGGCGTCGGCCCATGATCGTGCCCTTGGTGATCGAGGCGTAGCTTCGATCACCAGAGGCGGCCGTTGGCCACGCCGGTCCCTGCCCGGCGCGGGCGACATGTTCGCGTGCCGTCGCGAAGCGCGGCCTTCGGTCGTGCTTCGCGGCGACGCGCTCACCCTGGGTCATCGACAAAGGCCCGCAGCTTTCATCTCCGTCCCAAGAGTTCTTGGGTGGTGGAATGCTGCGGGCCTTTCTCGACGACACAGGGTGAGGGCGAGGCCGCGATAGCGACCTCACCCGAACATGTCGCGTCGCGCCGGGCGGGGACCGGCGCGACCCGGGATGGGCGCGCGCAGCACGTCCATCCCGGCAGCAAGACGGCGCAGCACGCCCGCCCCGGCAGCAAGACGGCGCGGCACACCCCCAACGTCCGCGGCTCCGGATAGCGTGTTTGCATGGCCACGAGTAGCAAGTCCACGCCCCGATCGCGGGCGACTCCGGCGCGGTCCACCCCGGCGCGATCGACCCCGGCCAAGCGTGGCGGCACGAACTCCCGCACCGCGGCCCAGAAGACCGTCAAGTACCCGGCGGTCACCGAGCACGAGGGTCCCGGCGTCCTCTCGCGCGCCTGGCTGGGGCTCGCCCACGTCGTCGGCGGGGCCGCCCGGGCGTTCGGCCCCGAGCAGCTCGCGAAAGAGGAGCGCCGCGACGGCCTCCCGTTCCTGTTCTTCCTGCTCGCCGTGGTCGGCGCGGTGGTCGAGTGGTTCCTGGCCTCCAACGCGGTGGCCGCGAACATCAACGCCTACACCTTCGGCGGCCTGTTCGGCCGTGTCTCCTACGCGCTCCCCGTCATCCTGCTGCTGCTCGCCGTCTGGCTGTTCCGGCATCCGAGCTCCGTCCACGACAACGGGCGGATCGGCATCGGCCTGGCGATCTTCCTGGTCTCGGTCTCGGGCCTCTGCCACGTCTTCGGCTCGGCACCCGACCCCGCGAACGGGGTCAACGGCCTCGCTGTGGCCGGCGGCATCCTGGGCTGGATCGTCGCGGCCCCGCTGATCGCCCTGATCACGCCGATCGGCGCCTCGATCGTGATGATCTTCTTCGTCGTGCTCTCACTGTTCATCATCACCAAGACCCCGCCGAACCGGCTCGGCCGCCGGTTCCGCGAGCTCTACGCCTACCTCTTCGGCGCCCCGGACGAGACCGAGACCGAGGCCGCCTCCGCCGCCGCGACGCCGGCCGCGTCCGGTCGCAAGGGCGCCAAGGCCAAAGACGGCGGTCAGACCCCCCTCGACGGTCTCGACGACGTCGATGACGAGACTCCGGATGCGCTGCCCTGGTGGCGCCGCAACACCAGCCAGCGCGAGGTCGACCCCGAGTTCGACACCCCGCCGATGGCTCCCCGCCTCGAAGACCGCACGCCTGCGGCCGACGCCCCCTTCGACAACGCCGCCGAGATCGAGTCCACCGAGAACTTCGGCGCATCCCTGCTCCACGACATGGAGGCCGCCGAGCAGGCGATCAAGCGCGTCACCGGCGAAGTGCTGCCCGGCCGCCGACAGACCACCGGGCTGCTCGACGACGACGGCACCGAGGCGCTGCCCGCCTTCGCGACCCCCATCCCCGACGAGCCCCTCGACCTCTCGGGCACGGGCGAGATCTCCGGCATGGCCGAGCCCGCCCCGGCCTCCGAGCCGGCGAACTACCGCCTCCCGTCGGTCGCCAACCTCTCCGTGGGCGAGCCGTCGAAGGCCCGCTCCGCGGTGAACGACGACATCGTCCGGGCGATCACCGACGTGCTGAGCCAGTTCTCGGTCGACGCCACCGTCACCGGCTTCTCCCGCGGCCCGACCGTCACCCGCTACGAGATCGAGCTGGGCCCGGGCGTCAAGGTCGAGCGCGTCACCGCGCTGTCGAAGAACCTCGCCTACGCGGTGGCCTCCAACGAGGTCCGCATCCTGTCGCCCATCCCCGGCCGCAGCGCGATCGGCATCGAGATCCCGAACACCGACCGCGAGACCGTGTCGCTCGGCGACGTCCTCCGCTCGCAGAAGGCGATGAACGACCCGCACCCGATGACCATCGGTGTCGGCAAAGACGTCGAGGGCAAGTTCGTGCTCGCCAACCTCGCGAAGATGCCCCACCTCCTGGTCGCCGGTTCGACCGGGTCGGGCAAGTCCAGCTTCATCAACTCGATGGTCACGAGCGTGCTCATGCGCGCGAAGCCCAGCGAGGTGCGGATGGTGCTGATCGACCCCAAGCGCGTCGAGCTCACGGCCTACCAGGGCGTGCCCCACCTGATCACCCCCATCATCACCAACCCCAAGAAGGCGGCCGAGGCGCTGTCGTGGGTGGTGAAGGAGATGGACATGCGGTACGACGATCTCGAGAGCTTCGGCTTCCGTCACATCGACGACTTCAACCGCGCCGTCATCAACGACGAGATCCAGCTCCCGCCGGCCTCCCAGCGCGTGCTGAAGCCGTATCCGTACCTCCTCGTGGTGGTCGACGAGCTCGCCGACCTCATGATGGTGGCGCCGCGCGACGTGGAGGACTCGATCGTCCGCATCACGCAGCTGGCCCGCGCCTCCGGCATCCACCTGGTGCTCGCGACCCAGCGCCCCTCGGTCGACGTGGTCACGGGCCTGATCAAGGCCAACGTGCCCTCGCGACTCGCGTTCGCGGTGACCAGCGTCACCGACTCGCGCGTCATCCTCGACCAGCCCGGCGCCGACAAGCTGATCGGTCAGGGCGACGCGCTCTTCCTGCCGATGGGGTCGTCGAAGTCGATCCGGGTGCAGGGCGCCTGGGTGAGCGAGCCCGAGATCGCCAAGGTCGTCGAGCACGTCACCCGGCAGGCCCGGCCCGAATACCGCGACGACGTCGCCGTCACCGCCGAGAAGAAGAACATCGACTCGGACATCGGCGACGACCTCGAGGTGCTGCTGCAGGCCGCCGAGCTGGTGGTCAACACCCAGTTCGGGTCGACCTCCATGCTCCAGCGCAAGCTCAAGGTCGGCTTCGCCAAGGCGGGTCGCCTGATGGACCTGCTGGAGTCGCGCGAGATCGTCGGCCCCTCCGAGGGTTCCAAGGCGCGCGACGTGCTGGTGACCGCCGAGCAGCTGCCCGAGGTGCTGGCGATGCTCCGTGGCGACTCCGGGCCGTCCTCCGCGCCGGCCCCGGCGGCATCCTCGACGCCGTCGCAGGCCGGGCAGGTCCCCGGGGAGCACTCCGCTGCCGCCTACCCATCGTCCGGCCACCCGTCGACGCCCGAAGCCTTCCTCGCGCAGTACCCTGAGGTGGAGGGCGATTCAGACGAAGACGCCTGGGGTCTGACCGGCAGGGAGTAACGCGTGAGCAGCACCGATCGCACGGACGGCGCGGTCTCGAAGCCGAGCAACTGGAACCTGCCCAACGCGATCACGGTCATCCGGATCCTGTTGGCCCCGCTGTTCTTCGTGATGCTGCTGGTCGACGGCGGCGACGACGGCTGGCTCCGCTGGGCGGCCGCGGTCCTGTTCATCCTGGCCATCGCGACCGACGGCATCGACGGGCACATCGCCCGCAGCCGCAACCTGGTCACCGATCTCGGCAAGCTGCTCGACCCGATCGCCGACAAGGTGCTGACCGGCGCCGCGCTGGTCGGCCTGTCCATCCTCGGCGAGCTGCCCTGGTGGGTCACGGCGCTCATCCTGATCCGCGAGGTCGGCATCACCGTCTGGCGGTTCGTGCAGCTGTCCGACCGGGTCATCCCGGCCTCCCGCGGCGGAAAGCTCAAGACCTTGGTGCAGTCGATCGCGATCTCCCTCGCCCTCCTGCCGTTCCCGATGCTCCTCGGCGACTGGGTCAACTGGGTCAACGGCGTCTTCATGGCGCTGGCGCTCATCCTCACCGTCGTCACCGGCATCGACTACCTCGTGCAGGCCTGGAGGCTGAACCGCCGGCCTGCGGCCTCGTGAGCCGCGGCGACGAGACGACGGATGCGCTGGCCCGCCGGATCGTCGAAGCCCTCACCGTCAGCCACGGCACGATCGCCGTCGCCGAGTCGTTGACCGGTGGTCTGCTCACCGCGGCGCTGGTCGCCGTGCCCGGTGCCTCCGCGGTCCTCCGCGGCGGAGTCGTGGCCTACGACACCGAGCTCAAGCACACGGTGCTGGGGGTGGATGCGGGCGTCCTCGCGGCGCACGGCCCCGTGCATCCGGATGTCGCCGTGCAGATGGCCGGGGGAGTGCGGGGAGTGCTCTCGGTGCGCGGGGAGCCGGCGCGGATCGGCATCGCCACGACCGGGGTCGCCGGGCCGGGTCCGCAGGACGGTCAGGCGCCGGGGACCGCGTTCGTCGGCATCGCCATCGACGACGAGGTGCGGAGCGTCGCCCTCGAGCTGCCGGGCGATCGGGAGGCCGTCAGGGCCGAGGTCGTGCGCCGGGCGCTCGAGGCGCTGGCCGAGCTGGTCGCGGCCTGACGGTCGGGAATGCCACGCGTTTCGATCACGTTACATCTCGTGTCATTCACAAGTTATGTCCAGTCCCCGTCGTTTAGAGTCTCTGCTACGAACCAGTGGTGTAGAACGGTTCATGTGCCACTCAAAAAGACTGTGACGGAACGCAAGGAGGGTCCAATGATTCTAGTTCGTCAGGAAATCGGCGACGTGCTTCGGGACTTCCGCCTGCAGAAGGGCCGTACCCTTCGTCAAGTGGCAAGCAAGGCGAGCGTCGCGCTCGGCTACCTGAGCGAGGTCGAGCGGGGCCAGAAAGAGGCTTCGAGCGAGATCCTCGCGTCGGTCGCCGAAGCGCTCGACACGCCGATCTCGGTGATCATGCGTGAGGTGGGCGACCGCCTGGCCGTGGTCGAGGGCATCGACCCGATCCCCGACACGGTGCCCGACGAGTTCGTGGCCGACTTCGACGTCGACCTCGTCGCTCGCTGAGCGTGCGGCTGAGCCAATTCCGGCAAGCCGTCTCCGATGAGTTCGGAGTCGCCTACGGCCAGGTCGTGACCAATGATCTGGTGCTCGTCGATCTGGGCGACCTCACGGCCGAGCAGGCCCTGAGATCCGGCATCCCCCCGCGAGAGGTGTGGCTCGCGGTCTGCCGGGCGGCGGATGTCTCGCCGGCACGCCGACACGGAGCGGGTCTTCCCGCCCAACCCCGAAGCTGAACCGAGAAGCCCCTGGATCCGTCCGGGGGCTTCTCGCATTCCCACGGCCGGATTGCCGTCGACACGCCGCGCGGATGTCGAACATACCTTCGGATCTGAGTAGGCTCCTGCACAACGGAAGAATCGAACGGGTTCTCCACAGATGATGCGGTGCCCGAGTGGATGTCGGGGGTCGTCTCTACCGTGGTTCTTGTTCGACCATTCCGAAACGCCCTGTCGTTGCCGGCCAGAAGATCGGACGCACACGACAGCCTGTGGGCACACCATCGCGAGCCGCGAGGCCGCACCTGATTGAAGGAGATCGAGATGCCGTCAGACGCAAATCGCGAAAAAGCACTGGAAACCGCAC
Source organism: Herbiconiux sp. 320_LB (assembly GCF_059691755.1). NCBI lineage: Bacteria > Bacillati > Actinomycetota > Actinomycetes > Micrococcales > Microbacteriaceae > Herbiconiux > Herbiconiux sp. 320_LB. Next base: position 399,240 of record NZ_JCAWAD010000004.1, read on the forward strand.
TCGCCCAGATCGACCGCCAGTTCGGCAAGGGTTCCGTCATGCGCCTCGGCAGCGACGACCGTGCGCCCGTCGAGGTCGTGCCCACCGGCTCGATCGCGCTGGATGTCGCGCTCGGCATCGGAGGTCTTCCCCGCGGGCGCATCGTCGAGATCTACGGTCCGGAGTCCTCGGGTAAGACGACGCTCACCCTGCACGCCATCGCCAACGCGCAGCGCGCCGGCGGCATCGCGGCGTTCATCGACGCGGAGCATGCCCTCGACCCCGAGTACGCCAAGAAGCTCGGCGTCGACATCGACTCGCTCCTCGTGTCGCAGCCCGACACGGGTGAGCAGGCGCTCGAGATCGCGGACATGCTGGTCCGCTCCGGCTCCATCGACCTCATCGTGATCGACTCGGTCGCGGCCCTGGTGCCGCGCGCGGAGATCGAGGGCGAGATGGGCGACTCCCACGTGGGTCTCCAGGCGCGTCTGATGTCCCAGGCGCTCCGTAAGCTCACGGGTGGTCTGAACCAGACCAACACGACCATGATCTTCATCAACCAGCTGCGCGAGAAGATCGGTGTGTTCTTCGGCAGCCCCGAGACCACGGCCGGTGGAAAGGCGTTGAAGTTCTACGCCTCCGTTCGACTCGACATCCGCCGCATCGAGACCCTGAAAGAGGGCACCGAGGCGGTCGGTAACCGCACCCGAGTCAAGGTCGTCAAGAACAAGATGGCGCCGCCGTTCAAGCAGGCCGAGTTCGACATCCTCTACGGCATCGGCATCTCCCGCGAGGGCAGCCTGATCGACTTCGGTGTCGAGCACGAGATCGTGCGCAAGTCCGGTGCCTGGTACACCTACGACGGCGACCAGCTCGGGCAGGGCAAGGAGAACTCGCGTCGCTTCCTGACCGAGAACCCCGACATCGCCCTCGAGATCGAGAACAAGATCCTGGCGAAGCTCGGCATCGGCGAGGCCGGTGCGGCGGCTGCGGCCTCCGCGGCCGCCGGCGGCAACGTCGAGCCCATCGCTCCCAAGATCGCCTCGAAGAAGGGCGCCTAACAGCGCATGAACGACATCATCAGTCTGGACTCGGTGCGGCGGGGTCGTTCGCGGCACCCGTCCACCGGGGCCGGTGCTGAAGCCGCTCGGGCCGCACTGGCCCGGGCGGAGTCCGACGAGCCGAGCGCCGAGGTGCTGGCCCTCCCGGTGGAGGAGCAGCTCAGCGACGAAGAGCGGCTCGAGCGCGTGAGCGACACGGTGGTCAGAGCGCTCGGGCGTCGTCAGCTCTCGAAGGGCGAGACCCACGAGCTCCTGGTGGCCCAGGGGGCATCGGCCGACGAGGCCGAGACTCTGGTCGCGCGGTACGAAGAGCTCGGCTACCTGAACGACGTGGCGCTGGCCGACACGCTGGTCGAGCGGCTGAGCGACCGCAACCACAAGAGCCGAGGCGCGATCGCCCGAGAGCTGAATGCGCGGAAGATCCCGAACGAGATCGTGACCGGCGCGCTCGAGCAGCTGGATGACGACCACGAGTTCGACCTCGCGCTCGAGGCCGCGGTGAAGCGCGTCGGGCAGCTGTCGTCCTACGACGACACGACGGTGGAGCGTCGGCTGATGGGCTTCCTCACCCGCCGCGGCTTCGGGTCGGGCGTCGTGCGCGAGGCGACCCGCCGGGCCATGGCCGGGCGTCGGTCGTCCGGCGGCCCGCGCTTCCGCTGAGCTGGAGCGGGCGGCGAGCTGAGGCGAGCGGTCAGCTGAGTCACCTGCCCTCGGCATCCGGCCGCGTCACCGCGCCCAGGTCGTCTGTCGGGCGGGCTGTCCTCGACGCAGGATGACGGTTCGTAGAATGGACGCACCATGAGCACAGTCAGCGAAGCCCCGACGGTCATCCAGGCGTCCGACGCCTCCCGGGATGTCTCGGGCCGGGCCCGCACCTATGAGGTGCGCACCTTCGGGTGCCAGATGAACGTGCACGACTCCGAGCGGCTCAGCGGCTCGCTCGAGGCGGCCGGTTACGTGCCCGCCGACGGTGCCGAGCCCGACGTGGTGGTCATCAACACCTGCGCGGTGCGCGAGAACGCCGACAACAAGCTCTACGGCAACCTCGGCCACCTCGCGTCGGTCAAGCGCCGCCATGAGGGGATGCAGATCGCGGTCGGCGGCTGCCTCGCGCAGAAGGACAAGAACGTCATCCTCGACAAGGCTCCCTGGGTCGACGTCGTGTTCGGCACGCACAACATGGGGGCGCTGCCGAGCCTGCTTGAGCGGGCGCGGCACAACGAGGCCGCCGAGATCGAGATCCTCGAGTCGCTCGAGACCTTCCCCTCCACGCTGCCGACCAAGCGCGACTCGACCTACAGCGGCTGGGTCTCGATCTCGGTCGGCTGCAACAACACCTGCACCTTCTGCATCGTGCCGTCGCTGCGGGGCAGGGAGAAAGACCGCCGGCCGGGCGAGATCCTGGGCGAGATCCAGTCGCTCGTCGACGACGGGGCGATCGAGGTCACGCTGCTGGGCCAGAACGTCAACTCCTACGGTGTCGAGTTCGGTGACCGGCTTGCGTTCGGAAAGCTGCTCCGTGCCGCCGGCACCATCTCGGGGCTCGAGCGCATCCGCTTCACCAGCCCCCACCCGGCGGCCTTCACCGACGACGTCATCGACGCCATGGCCGAGACGCCGTCCGTCATGCCGCAGCTGCACATGCCGTTGCAGTCGGGGTCCGATCGCATCCTCCGGGCGATGCGCCGCTCCTACCGCTCGGAGAGGTTCCTCGGCATCCTCGACCGGGTGCGGGCGAAGATCCCGAACGCGGCGATCACGACCGACATCATCGTCGGTTTCCCGGGCGAGACGGAGGAGGACTTCCTCGAGACGCTCCGCGTCGTGGAGCAGGCGCGGTTCGCGTCGGCCTTCACGTTCCAGTACTCCATCCGGCCCGGCACCCCGGCGGCGACGCTGCCCGACCAGGTGCCGCACGAGATCGTCCAGGAGCGCTACGAGCGCCTGGTCGCCCTGCAGGAGCGCATCTCGCTCGAGGAGAACCGAGCCCTGATCGGCCGTCGGGTCGACCTCGTGGTCGCGAACGGCGAGGGGCGGAAAGACACGGAGACCCGCCGGCTCAGCGGCCGTGCCGAAGACAGCCGGCTGGTCCACTTCGAGCTTCCCGAGGGATCGGCACGTCCCCGGCCCGGTGACGTGGTCTCGGTCACGATCACGCAGGCCGCGCCGTTCCACCTGATCGCCGACAGCGACGGCATGCCGCTCGCGGTGCGGGCGACCCGTGCGGGCGACGCCTGGGATCGTGCGCAGTCCGAGTCGTGCGCCGTGCCGACCCCGGCCGGTGCGGGTGCTGGTGCAGGTGCGAGCGGCGCCACGGGCGCGCCCGGGCGCGTCTCGCTCGGCTTCCCGTCGCTCCGGGTGGGCCCGCCGTCAGACGGCGCGCGCGTGGCGACGATCCCGATCTACAGCCCCACCGACGACCTGCGTTCCTGACGTGGTTCCCGGCGACCCCGCCTCCGCCCCTGTCTCCGCCTCCGCGTCGTCGCACCCTCGACCGGCCTCGGCCGAGGTGATCGCCGTGGTCGGCGCCACGGGCACCGGGAAGTCCGACCTCTCGCTCGCCATCGCCGACAGGCTGGCCGCGAGCGGTCGCGCGGTCGAGGTCGTCAACGCCGACGCGATGCAGCTCTACCGCGGGATGGACATCGGCACCGCGAAGCTCGCGCCGGCGGAGCGGCGCAGCATCCCGCACCACCTGCTCGACGTGCTCGACGTCACCGACGAGGCCTCGGTCGCCGCCTACCAGCGCGAGGCGCGTGCCGCGATCGACGGCATCCTGGCGCGTGGCGCGGTCCCCGTCCTGGTCGGCGGCTCGGGTCTCTACGTCTCCTCCGTGCTGTTCGACTTCCGATTCCCGGCGCGCGACGAGGCCGTTCGCGCGCGGCTCGAGACCGAGCTCAAGCAGACCGGCGCCCGGGCGCTCTACGACCGGCTGAAGGCGGTCGACCCGGCCGCCGCAGCCTCCATCGGCCAGTTCAACGGGCGACGCCTCGTGCGCGCACTCGAGGTGACCGAGCTCACCGGCGAGCCCCTGAGCGGAACGCTGCCGGAGGAGCCGGTCCTGTGGCGCACGACCACCGTCCTCCGGCTCGGGCTGCCCCGCGACGAGCTCGTGCCCCGGCTCGACGAGCGGGTGCGGCGGATGTGGCGCGACGGGCTGGTCGACGAGGTCGCCGCCCTGGTGCCGCAGGGCCTTCGCGAGAGCACCACGGCGGCCCGGGCGATCGGCTATGCCCAGGCGCTCGCGCAGCTCGATGGCGAAGTGACCGAGGAGGAGGCGATCGCCGAGGCGCAGGCCCTGACCCGCCGGTACGCGCGCCGTCAGGTCAGCTGGTTCCGCCGCTACGCCGCCGTGGACATCGATCCGCGCGCAACCGACCCCCTGGCGACGCTCGTCTTACCCTGACCCCGATCTTCACCCCGACCCCAGCAGTCGGCCCCGACCACCGGCCCCGACCCCTCGACTCCCCGGCCCGACCCCCACCCCTCCGCCCCGCCCTAGACTTGAGCCATGGCAGCCGAGTTGCATTTCACCAAGGGTCAGGGCACCGGCAACGACTTCGTGCTCTTCTCCGACCCCGACGGCGAGATCGACCTCAGCCCCGCCCAGATCGCCGCCATCTGCGACCGCCACTTCGGTGTCGGAGCCGACGGGGTCATCCGCGCCGTCCGCTCCGCGAACCTCGAGGCCGGGGCCGCCGCCCTCGCCGAGGACGAGGGGGCCGAGTGGTTCATGGATTACCACAACGCCGACGGCTCGGTCTCCGAGATGTGCGGCAACGGCATCCGGGTCTACGCCCGCTACCTGATCGAGAACGGCTTCGTCGCGCTCAATCCCGGCGAGACGCTGCCGATCGGCACGCGCGCCGGCGTGCGCGACGTGCAGCTGAACAAGCTCGGCTTCCAGGTCGACATGGGCCGGTGGCGGCTCGACGGCGGCGAGCCCCTCGTCCGCGCCAAGAACCTCCAGGTCGCCCGCCCCGGCCTCGGCATCAACGTCGGCAACCCGCACGTGGTCGTCGCCCTGGCCGACGACGACGAGCTCGACTCCGCCGACCTCGCCTACATCCCGCACCTCGAACCGGCCCCGGTCGACGGCGCGAACGTCGAGTTCGTCGTCCCCGCCGAGCCGCTCGTTCGCGACGCGGTCGGCCACATCCGGATGCGCGTCCACGAGCGCGGGAGCGGCGAGACGCTCTCCTGCGGCACGGGCGCCGTCGCGGCGGCCCTGGCGACCCGGTACTGGGCCGGCACCGGAGCCCCCAACCACTGGAGCGTCACGGTGCCCGGCGGCGTGGTCGGCGTGCGGATGTTCCCCACGGAGGACGGCGAGCACGTCGCCCTCTCCGGCCCGGCCGAGCTGGTCTACGAGGGCGAGCTCGCGCTGGGCTGATCGGCGGCCGCACCGGCCCCGCTGCGGGCGCGTCGATGCACCCGCAGCACCCGGTAGCCCTTGTTCGTGCTCGCCCGGCTGATCGAGAGCTCGGCGAACGCGCCCTCGATCCACCGCTGCAGCGAATCCGACCCGAGGTTCTTCTGCACGACGAGCCAGGCGTCCGACTGCGGGTCGAGCCGCGGCAGCCACCGCTCGAGCATCGTGTGCAGCTCGTTCTTGCCCACCCGGATGGGCGGGTTCGACCAGATGGTGCGGAATCCGAGCCCCTCGGGAACATCTTCGGGTCGACAGGCGTTGACGTTATCGAGGCCTAAAATGTGAGCATTCCGACGCACCAGATCCAGAGCACGTTCGTTGACGTCCACCGCCCACACCGTCGAGTGCGGTGATTCGAGGGCGAGTGTCAGAGCGATCGGTCCCCAGCCGCACCCGAGATCGAGCAGATTCCCACCGGGCGGAGCGGCCGGCACGTTCGCGAGGAGGACCTGGGTACCGGGATCGATGCGGTCGGGACTGAAGATGCCCGACGCGGTCGTGAGTCGGCGGGGCGAGCCCGCGAGGTCGACCGTGATCTCGCGGAGAGAGAGCTCCCCGGCCGGTTGCGCCGTGAAGTAGTGCTCGCCATCCATAAGAGGGAATCTAGCAAACAAGGAGACTAGTCTTGACTGCAATGTCAGACCGTAAGACGCCCGAAGACATCCGATCCGAGAGCGACGACGTCGTCGCCCGTGTACTGGCGAGCGCGGAGAAGCGTTCGACCGGCTACTCGCTGTTCGAGCAGGGCGCCGCGCAGGCGCTCCAGCGCCCGGAGACCACCACCCAGTCAGCCGACCACGCCCAGACCGGCTATGACGGCGACCAGTTCGACCGGGAGGACCGGCAGTCGCTCCGTCGTGTCGCCGGGCTCTCGACCGAGCTCGAAGACGTCACCGAGGTCGAGTACCGGCAGCTGCGCCTGGAGAACGTCGTGATCATCGGCGTGTACTCGCAGGGCACGCTGGGTGACGCCGAGAACTCGCTGCGCGAACTCGCCGCCCTGGCCGAGACGGCCGGTGCGGTCGTGCTCGACGGCCTGCTGCAGCGTCGCCCGCATCCCGACCCCAGCACCTACTTCGGCAAGGGCAAGGCCGAGGAGCTGCGCGGCATCGTCGCGTCGCTCGGCGCCGACACCGTGATCGCCGACACCGAGCTCGCCCCGAGCCAGCGTCGTGCGCTGGAAGACGTGGTGAAGGTGAAGGTGATCGACCGCACCGCCGTGATCCTCGACATCTTCAGCCAGCACGCCAAGAGCCGCGAGGGCAAGGCGCAGGTCGAGCTCGCGCAGCTGGAGTACCTGCTGCCGCGGCTTCGCGGCTGGGGTGACTCGATGTCCCGCCAGGCCGGTGGCCAGGTGGGTGGCGCGGGCGCCGGAATGGGATCGCGTGGTCCCGGTGAGACGAAGATCGAGCTCGATCGACGTCGCATCCACACCCGGATGGCGAAGCTGCGCAAGCAGATCAAGGAGATGAAGCCGGCACGCGAGGCGAAGCGGGCGAACCGCAAGCGCAACGCCGTGCCGAGCGTCGCGATCGCCGGCTACACCAACGCCGGCAAGTCGTCGCTGCTGAACCGCATCACCGGTGCCGGTGTGCTCGTGGAGAACTCGCTGTTCGCGACGCTGGATGCGACGGTGCGGAAGAACGAGACCGCCGACGGCCGCCCGTACACGCTCGCCGACACCGTCGGGTTCGTGAGCGCACTGCCGCACCAGCTGGTCGAGGCCTTCCGCTCGACGCTGGAGGAGGTCGCCGATTCCGACGTGCTGGTGCACGTCGTCGACGGCTCGCATCCCGACCCGGCGGCGCAGATCACGACCGTCCGCGACGTGATCGGCGAGGCCGGCGCGCGGGACGTCCCCGAGATCGTGGTCTTCAACAAGAGCGACCTGGTGTCGGACGACGACCGCCTCGTGCTCCGCGGGCTCGAGCCCACGGCGATCTTCGTCTCCGCGCGCACCGGCGAGGGCATCCCGGAGCTGCTCGCGCGCATCGACGGCATGATCCCGAAGCCCAGCGTCGAGGTCGACCTGCTCGTCCCGTACGAGCGCGGTGACCTCGTGACCCTGTTGCACGAGAAGAACACGGTGCTCAGCACGGAGTACGAGGAGTCGGGCACCCACGTGCGTGCCCTGGTGAACCCGGAGTTCGAGGAGCGTCTGGTGGAGTTCGCGGTCGGTCGCTGATCGAACCGGATCGACGAAAACGGCCCATCTGCTCGGCTCTCGCCGGCTCGATGGGCCGTTCTCGTTGCGCTCGGCGGTCTCAGACCGCCCGCAGCACCGCCACGACCTTGCCGAGCACGGTCGCGTAGTCGCCCAGGATGGGCTCGAAGTTGGAGTTGCGGGGGAGCAGCCAGGTGTGGCCGTCGCGCTGGCGGAAGACCTTCACGGTCGCCTCCTCGTCGAGCATGGCCGCGACGATGTCGCCGTTCTCGGCCGTGTTCTGCTGCCGGATGACCACCCAGTCGCCGTCGCAGATCGCCGCGTCGATCATCGATTCGCCGACGACCTTCAGCATGAAGAGGTCGCCGTTGCCGACCAGCTGACGGGGGAGGGGGAACACCTCGTCGACCTGCTGCTCCGCCGTGATCGGGATGCCCGCGGCGATGCGGCCGACCAGTGGCACCAGGGTGGCGTCGCCCACGGGCGGTGCGGAATCGGCATCCGGCGACGGCGCATCCTCCAGCGAGGGGACGTCGATCAGCACCTCCATCGCGCGGGGCCGGTTGGGGTCGCGGCGCAGATAGCCGCTCAGTTCGAGCTGGTTGAGCTGGTGGGTGACGCTGGAGAGCGAGGCGAGCCCGACGGCGTCGCCGATCTCGCGCATGCTCGGCGGGTAGCCGCGGGAGAGCACCGAGCGCTGGATCACGTCGAGGATGGCCAGCTGCTTGTCGCTGAGGCTCTTGCGGCGCCTCGTGCGCCCCGAGTCGTTCGCCACGTCTACCCGCTTTCACTGCTCGTACCGACTGCTCCACCGCCGATGTCGGTGGCTGGTGATTGAGTTTCACCGTCGATCGAAACTGTATCCGAGAAGTGCTCGCAAACACACGTATGTTCGAGTGTGTCGCGACGATTTCCCGAGTTTTCGACTTGACGAGGCAATTACTCGAAGATATATTCGGAACATGACTTCGCACCGGTGCTCCCGGCCGAGCACCGGTGCGAACCTTCAGGAGGAATCATGAGCATCGCAGCAGCGACCTTGAGCACCACCAGCCGCACGCCGTCCGTCCCGACGGCCCCCGAGGCCCCCCGAGCGCGCCTCCGCATCACGCGCCGCGGCCGTGCCGTGCTCGCCACGCTCGTCGCTCTGCCCGTGGTCGCCGTCCTCGGGGTGATGGCGATGGTCGGCGGTGGCGGGTCCGCCGTCGCGACCGGTGCTACCAGCGGTGTCGACTTCTCCTACGTGACGGTGCAGGCCGGGCAGAGCCTGTGGAGCATCGCCGAGGCGATCGATCCGCAGGGCGACCCGCGCGACGTGATCGCCGAGATCCGCTCGCTCAACCAGCTCGAGACCTCCTCGGTCCAGCCCGGCCAGCGCATCGCCATCCCGGCCGACCTCGCCGACTGACGTCTCGCCGGCGGTCGTCTCGCCGACTGGCCTCTCGCCTGCTGGCGTCTCGTCGATTGACGTCTTGACGGCCGGTGTCTCGCCGGCTGGTATCCAGCCGCCGATGCGGGCCCGAGGGTCCGCCATCCCGCGCCTCGGTAGAATCCACGGGTGACTTCTCTCGACGACCTGCCCATCCGAGACGACCTCCGCGGCCTCGAGCCCTACGGTGCGCCGCACCTGCACCTCCCGGTCGAGCTGAACGTCAACGAGAACACCCACCCGATCCCCGAAGACGTCGCGCGCGACATCATCAAGTCGATCGCCCGGGAGCTCCTCACCGTCAACCGCTACCCCGACCGTGAGTTCACCGCCCTGCGCGAATCGCTGGCGGCCTACCTCGACAGCATCGAGCCGGGCGCCGCGCTCACGGCCGCGAACATCTGGGCCGCAAACGGCTCGAACGAGGTGCTCCAGCAGATCATGATGGCCTTCGGCGGCCCTGGTCGATCGGTCCTGGGCTTTCCGCCCACCTACTCGATGCACTCGATCATCGCCCGGGCGACCGGCACCGAGTGGATCGCGGGGGAGCGGGACGACGACTTCCTGATCTCACCCGAGACCGCGGTTCGCTGGGTCGAGCAGACCGAGCCCGACATCGTGTTCTTCTGCTCCCCGAACAACCCGACCGGTACGCCGCTCGGCCTCGACACGATCGTCGCGGCCTACGACGCCTTCGACGGGATCGTCGTGGTCGACGAGGCCTACGCCGAGTTCACCCCGAGCGGGCAGCCGACGGCGCTCTCGCTGCTCGAGGGGCGCCCGAGACTGATCGTCTCGCGCACCATGAGCAAGGCCTTCGCCTTCGCCGGTGCCCGCCTGGGCTATCTCGCGGCCGACCCGGCGGTGACGGATGCGCTGCGCCTGGTCCGCCTGCCGTACCACCTCTCCGCGCTCACCCAGGCCGCGGCGGTCGCCGCCCTCGACCACGCGCCCGAGATGCTCGCGATGGTCGACGACATCAAGGCGCAGCGCGATCGCATGATCGACGGCTTGAGCGAGCTGGGCTACTCGCCCTGGCCGAGCGAGGCCAACTTCGTGCTCTTCGGCGGGGTGTCCGACACCGAGGCGCTCTGGCAGGCGCTGCTCGACCGCGGCATCATCATCCGCAACCTCGGCATCCCGGGCCACCTTCGGGTGAGCGCGGGCACGGCCGCCGAGACCACGGCCTTCCTCGAGGCGATGCGGGAGCTCACCGCCTGAGTCGCCCCGGCCCCCAGACGAGCCCCGGCCCCACCACCCCTCGGTAGGATTGCCTCATGACCGCACCCCGCACCGCCCGCCTCCAGCGGGAGACGAGCGAGTCGAGCATCGAGCTCTCGCTCGACCTCGACGGCACCGGCGTCTCCGACATCGAGACCTCCGTGCCGTTCTACGACCACCTGCTCACGGCCTTCGCCAAGCACTCGCTGACCGATCTGACGGTGCGCGCCAAGGGCGACATCGAGATCGACGTGCACCACACCGTCGAAGACATCGGGATCGTGCTCGGGCAGGCGATCCGGCAGGCGCTTGGCGACAAGGCGGGCATCTCGCGGTTCGGCGACGCGCTCGTGCCCCTCGACGAGGCCCTCGTGCAGGCCGTCGTCGACATCTCCGGCCGGCCCTTCCTCGTGCACTCCGGCGAGCCCGCCGGTTTCGAGTACCACCTCATCGGCGGTCACTTCACCGGGTCGATGGTGCGTCACGTCTTCGAGGCGATCGCCTTCAACGCCGGCCTCACCGTGCACGTCACCGTGCTCGGCGGGCGCGACCCCCACCACATCGCCGAGGCCGAGTTCAAGGCCTTCGCGCGCGCCTTCCGCCAGGCCAAGGCCTACGACCCGCTCGTCGCGGGCATCCCCTCGACGAAGGGCGCGCTGTGACCGACCGCGCCACCCGCGTCGTCGTGCTCGACTACGGCAGCGGCAACATCCACTCGGCGGCGAAGGCCCTCGAGCGGGCCGGAGCCGAGGTCGAGGTCACCGCGCGGCGCGACGCCGTGATGGAGGCCGACGGCCTCCTGGTGCCGGGCGTCGGAGCGTTCAGCGCGGTCATGGACCAGTTGAACACGGTCCGCGGCGGCGAGCTGATCGAGCGCCGTCTCGCCGGCGGCCGCCCGGTGCTCGGCATCTGCGTAGGCATGCAGGTCATGTTCTCCGACGGGATCGAGCGCGGTGTCGAGACCGAGGGCCTCGGCGAGTGGCCCGGCACGGTCGACCTCCTCGAGGCCGAGGTGGTGCCGCACATGGGCTGGAACACCGTGGAGGCGCCCGAGGACTCGGTGCTCTTCGACGGCATCCGCGACGAACGCTTCTACTTCGTGCACTCCTACGCCGCCCAGAACTGGGAGCTCGATCCGCACCCGCGCCTGAAGCCCCCCGCGGTCACCTGGGCGCGCCACGGCTCGCGGTTCATCGCCGCGGTCGAGAACGGCCCGCTGTCGGCGACGCAGTTCCACCCCGAGAAGTCCGGCGACGCCGGCATCCGGATGCTCTCGAACTGGATCGCGTCGCTGCGCTGACCTCGTTTCGACGTGGCGCACGGCAGTCGCTACGATCGGCGGGGGTCGCATCGGCCCCGCCGCCGCGTCCGCCGGCGCACGATCGGGCTCCCGGCCCGGCACCCCTCCCCGCACCCCATCGATCGAGGAACCACCCCATGAGCGAGTTCAACAAGGCACCCGGGCTGGTGCTGCTGCCCGCCGTCGACGTCGCCGGCGGCAAGGCCGTCCGGCTCACCCAGGGCAAGGCGGGCACCGAGACCCACCACGGCGACCCGGTCGACGCCGCCGCCGACTGGATCGCGCAGGGTGCGGAGTGGATCCACCTCGTCGACCTCGACGCCGCGTTCGGGCGGGGCAGCAACCTCGGCGTGATCAAGAAGGTCATCCGCCAGGCCAAGGGTGTGAACGTCGAGGTCTCCGGCGGCATCCGCGACGACGCGAGCCTGGAGACCGCACTGGACAGCGGGGCCAAGCGCATCAACCTCGGCACCGCGGCGCTGGAGAACCCCGAGTGGGCCGCACATGTCATCGCCCGCTACGGCGAGGCGATCGCGGTCGGGCTGGATGTGCGCGGAACCACGCTCGCGGCCCGCGGCTGGACCGAGGACGGCGGCGATCTCTGGCAGGTGCTCGACCGCCTCGAGGACGCCGGCTGCGCCCGCTACGTCGTGACCGACGTGACGAAGGACGGCACGCTCAAGGGCCCGAACGTCGAGCTCCTCCGCCAGGTGATGGAGCGCACCTCGCGCCCCGTGATCGCCTCGGGCGGCATCTCGAGCCTCGACGACATCGCCGAGCTCCGTGCCCTCGTGCCGCTGGGCCTCGAGGGTGCGATCGTCGGGCGTGCTCTCTACTCGGGCGCCTTCACGCTCGCCGAGGCGCTGGACGTGGCTTCTGACTGACCACGACCCGGGAACGGCGGGCGGCGGCGACCCGGTCGACAGCCGCAACCCGACCGATGGCAGCACACCCGCCGGCGCCCCCAACCCCACCGGCGCCCCCAACACGGCCGACTCCGCCGGGCAGCCCTGGAAGGGCCGCCACTTCCAGGCCCACGCGACCCCGCCGGGCGGCGAGACCGACGACGGCACGGCGCCCCCGGCGCTGCTGGCCGCCCTCGAGCGCTTCCGCTCCGGCGCCTCGACGCAGGCCGAGGTGGTGGATGCCCTCCGTCCGGTCCGCGTCCTCGTCCCCCTGGTGGCCCACGCCGGCGACGAAGGGGTGACGGATGCGGGGCTCCGCGTCGACAAGACCCAGGAGCTCTCCCTCGTCACGGTCGCGGGCCCGGACGGGCGCACGGTGCTCCCGGTCTTCTCCTCCGTCACGTCGATGGCCGCGTGGAACCCGGCGGCCCGGCCGATCCCGGTCGACGCGCGCCGGGCGGCGCTGGCCGCGGCCGCCGAGGGCACCGAGCTCGTGGTGCTCGACCCCGCATCCCCGACCGAGTTCGCGCTCCGGCGCCCCGCGGTGTGGGCGCTCGCCCAGGACACCGCCTGGCAGCCCGCCATCGACGACCCGGCCGTGATCGAGGCGTTCGAGCGGTCGATCGAGTCCGAACCCGCTGTCGCCGCCATCCGGGTCGTCGCCGGCGATGCGTTGGCGCAGCTCCGTGCTCCCGAGGTGGTCGTGGTGCTGGCCCTCCTGCCGGGCCTGGATCAGCCGCACCTGCAGGCCCTCGTCGGCCGCCTCCAGGAGACCTGGGCCGCGGACGAGGTCATCGCGGGACGGGTCGACTCCCTGGCCGTGCGCCTGACGGCACTGGACTGACGCCGAACCGCGTCAGCCGAAGCGAACCCGCCTCAGCTGACCGGCCCGGTGTACTTCTCGCCCGGGCCCTCGCCGATCGGGTCCTGCACCGACGACGCCTCGCGGAACGCCAGCTGCAGCGACCGCAGCCCGTCGCGGAGGGCGCGGGCGTGCTGGTCGCCGAGGAACGGCGCCGAGGCGGTGACCAGTCCGGCCAGGGCGGTGATCAGCTTGCGCGCCTCGTCCAGATCGGTCTCGATGTCGGGATCGTCCGAGAGCCCGCACTTGACCGCGGCGGCGCTCATGAGGTGCACGGCGGTCGTGGTGATGACCTCGACGGCGGGAACCTCGGCGATGTCCCGCAGGGCGTCCGCTTCGGCCTGCGCCTCGGCGACGGATCCGGCGTCGAAGGCGGCTGAGTCACTCATTCCAGAAGGTCCTTACTGAATCGGGCGAGTCTCTGCTAGACTCTTCGCGGCTCTGAGTCTGTATTGACTCAGCACGAAAGTGGAGAATCTCCCACCCGCGCATACCGCTTCATCAGGTTACCGGGTCGATTGCACCCCCTGTGTTTCTGGTTCGGCCTTCGGCCGACACAGAGAGACAGAGACCAAGGGTGTGGTGCCGCACGGTTTGCGTGCGCGCATCGGGGGTTCCTCCTGCATTCGTCACAGAAACGAAACTAAGGAGTAACGCATCAGCGATCCCCGTACCAACGACCGTATCCGTGTTCCCGAGGTCCGCCTCGTGGGCCCGGGCGGCGAGCAGGTCGGCGTCGTCAGCATCGACGTCGCCCTTCGGCTTGCCCAGGAGGCAGACCTCGACCTCGTCGAGGTCGCACCCAACTCCAAGCCCCCGGTCGCGAAGATCATGGACTACGGAAAGTTCAAGTACGAAGCCGCGCAGAAGGCGAAAGAAGCCCGTCGCAACCAGGCCAACACGATCCTCAAAGAGGTCCGTTTCCGTCTGAAGATCGACGTGCACGACTACGAGACCAAGCGCAAGCGCGCCGAGGGCTTCCTCAAGGCCGGCGACAAGGTCAAGGCGATGATCCTGTTCCGCGGTCGCGAGCAGTCGCGTCCCGACCAGGGCGTCCGTCTCCTCCAGCGCTTCGCGGAGGATGTGGCGGAGTTCGGCACGGTCGAGTCCAGCCCCACCATCGACGGCCGCAACATGGTCATGGTCATCGGGCCGTTGAAGAACAAGTCCGAGGCCAAGGCCGAGCAGAACGCCAAGCGCGACGCCACCAAGGCCCGCTCGCACGAGCAGGCCGCCACCGGTTCCGAGGCCCCCGCGGCCCCGGCGACCCCAGAAGACTCCGGCACCACGCCGGCTGCTCCGGCCGCATCGGCCGAGTGACAAGCCCGAACACACAAGGAGAACCACTATGCCCAAGATGAAGACGCACTCCGGTGCCAAGAAGCGATTCAAGGTCACCGGTACCGGCAAGCTCGTGAAGCAGCAGGCCGGCATGCGCCACAACCTGGAGGTCAAGGCCCCGGGGCGTAAGGCTCGCCTGAACAAGGACCAGGTGCTGTCCAAGGCCGACACCAAGGTCGCCAAGAAGCTTCTCGGCCTGTAGCCACCGCTGCACCGGCCGACCGAGACGTAGAAGGAATACAGAACAATGGCAAGAGTCAAGAGGGCTGTCAACGCCCACAAGAAGCGTCGCGTCATCCTCGAGCGCGCCGAGGGCTACCGCGGTCAGCGGTCGCGCCTCTACCGCAAGGCCAAGGAGCAGGTCACCCACTCCCTCGTCTACTCCTACCGTGACCGCCGTGCGCGCAAGGGCGACTTCCGCCGCCTGTGGATCCAGCGCATCAACGCCGCCTCGCGTGCGAACGGCCTGACCTACAACCGCCTCATCCAGGGTCTGGCCCTGGCGGGCATCGAGGTCGACCGTCGCATCCTGGCCGAGCTCGCCGTGAACGAGCCCGCGACCTTCGCGGCGATCGTCGCGAGCGCCAAGGCGGCTCTCCCGGCCGACACCTCGGCCCCGAAGGCCGCGGCGTAAGCCCTCGCCACCTGAGCGAAGCAGCACCCACAAGAGAACAGAGAGAGCGCCACATGCTTGACAATCCGCGATCACCTCGCGTTCGGGCAGTGGCGAAACTCGCCAAGAAGGGAGCCCGGTCCGAGACCGGGCTCTTTCTCTTGGAGGGCCCCCAGGCCGTCTCCGAGGCGCTGACCTTCGCGCCGCACCTGATCGACGAGCTCTTCGCGACCCCCACGGCGCTCGAGCGCCACCCCGAGATCGCCTCGCGCGCCTCGGATGCGTCGCTGGAGATCGAATTCGTGACCGAGCAGGTGCTCGACTCGATGGCCGACACGGTGACCCCGCAGGGCTTCGTCGCAGTGTGCCGGCAGTTCCCCACCGCGGTCAAGGACATCTTCGCGGCCGGCCCGACGCTGATCGCCGTCCTCGAAGAGGTGCGCGACCCCGGCAACGCGGGCACGATCATCCGGGCGGCGGATGCGGCGGGTGCGGATGCGGTCATCCTCACCGGCCGCTCGGTCGACCTCTACAACCCCAAGGTGGTGCGCTCGACCACCGGCTCGATCTTCCACCTCCCGGTGGCCGTGGAGGCCACCCTGGAGGACGTGCTCTCCCGGGCGCGGGAGGCCGGCCTCCAGACCCTCGCCGCCGACATCAAGGGCGACGACCTCCTCGACGTGCGCACGGCGGGCCTGCTCGGCACGCCCACGGCGTGGGTCTTCGGCAACGAGGCCAGGGGCCTCCCGGACGAGCTGCTCGGCGCCGTCGACCGCGCCGTCTCGCTGCCGATCTACGGCCAGGCGGAGTCGCTGAACCTCGCCACGGCGGCCTCGGTCTGCCTCTACGAGAGCGCGTTCGCCCTCCGCTCCTGAGTGTTTCGAATGCGTTTCATTTGAGTCACGGATCCGTGTGATCGCTTGCTGACCCTCTTTCGGGTGTGCTTGGGTAATGCTCATGGATTCGCCTGCCACCCCCATTCGAGGCACGGGAGGGGCAGCAGAACCCCTCGTCGTCATCGACCACGTCGACAAGCATTTCGGCGATCTGCACGTCCTCCGCGACATCACGACCTCGGTCGCCCGCGGCGAGGTCGTCGTGGTGATCGGCCCGTCCGGTTCCGGCAAGTCGACCCTGTGCCGAGCCATCAACCGGCTCGAGACCATCGACTCCGGCTCGATCACGATCGACGGTCGTGAGCTGCCGAGCGAGGGGCGAGAACTGGCGACGCTGCGCGCCGACGTCGGGATGGTCTTCCAGTCGTTCAATCTCTTCGCCCACAAGACCGTGCTGGAGAACGTCACGCTCGCGCCGATGCGGGTGCGGAAGCTCTCGCGGAAGGATGCGGAGAAGCGGGCGATGGAGCTGCTGGACCGGGTCGGCGTGGCGAACCAGGCCACGAAGCTCCCCGCGCAGCTCTCCGGCGGCCAGCAGCAGCGCGTGGCGATCGCGCGCTCCCTGGCGATGGATCCGAAGCTGATCCTCCTCGACGAGCCCACCAGCGCCCTCGACCCCGAGATGATCAACGAGGTGCTCGACGTCATGGTCGGCCTCGCGCGCGACGGGATGACCATGATCGTCGTCACCCATGAGATGGGCTTCGCCCGCAAGGCTGCGGACCGGGTGATCTTCATGGCCGACGGCCGCATCGAGGAGGAAGCGACCCCCGACCGGTTCTTCAGCGCCCCCGAGTCACCGAGAGCGAAGGACTTCCTCTCGAAGATCCTCGCCCACTAGGCGGGAACAACCCCGCCGCAGCCGTTGCGCGGGGCACAGCACAAGAGAGGTACGACCAATGAGGCACAAGAAGCTATCGTTTCTCGCACTCGCCGCGGTGACCGCCGTGGCCCTGGCCGGCTGCGCCGGCGGAGACTCCGGCAGCCCGGCCGTGACGCCTGAGGCGGCGCCCACGTTCGCGGCCGGCTCCACGATGGAGGCCCTCGCCTCCGCGGGGGAGATCACCATCGGCACCAAGTTCGACCAGCCGCTGTTCGGCCTGGTCGGTCCCGACGGCACCCCCGAGGGCTTCGACGTCGAGATCGGCAAGATCATCGCCGCCAAGCTCGGCATCGCGCCCGAGAAGATCAAGTGGGTCGAGACGGTCTCGGCCAACCGCGAGCCCTTCATCCAGCAGGGCGAGGTCGACCTGGTCGTCGCGACCTACACGATCAACGACAAGCGCAAAGAGGTCATCTCGTTCGCCGGGCCGTACTACCAGGCCGGCCAGAGCATCCTGACGCTGTCGGACAACGACGACATCACGAGCGAAGACGACCTCGTCGGCAAGCCCGTCTGCTCGGTCACCGGTTCGACCCCCGCGGCCAACCTCGAGAAGCTCGGCGCCCAGGTCGTGCTCACCGACACCTACACGAACTGCCTGGAGCCGCTGCGCACCGGTCAGGTCGTCGCGGTCTCGACCGACAACGTCATCCTCGCCGGGCTCGCCGCCCAGAACGAGGGCGAGTTCAAGGTGGTGGGGGAGCCCTTCACCCAGGAGCCCTACGGCATCGGCCTGGCCAAAGACGAAACCGACTTCCGCATGTTCGTCAACGACGTGCTCGAGGAGTCGTACGGCGACGGCACCTACGAGGCGGCCTGGGAGTCGACGGCGGGCTCCGTGCTGCCGTTCGTCGAGCCCCCGGCGGTCGACCGCTACTAGCCGGTCCGGGATGGCGGGGCGCCGTGGGCGTCCCGCCATCCCGCCCGCCCGCTCGGCCCGGTGACTCGGGCCCCTTCACGTCCCCCCAGATCAGACCGACCAGACAACCGACCAGACAGGAGCACGGGTGAACGTCGTCATCGACAATCTGCCGTCCTACATCGAGGGCTTCCTGCAGACGGTGTCGCTGCTGCTCATGGCCGGAGCCGGCGCGCTCGTGATCGGCACGATCGTGGCCGCCATGCGGATCTCGCCCGTGCCCTCGCTCAGCGGGTTCGCGGCGGTCTACACCGAGCTGCTGCGCAACACGCCGCTCACACTGGTGCTGTTCTTCTGCGCGATCATCCTGCCCTACCTCGGCTCCGAGCTGCCCTACTTCTGGTGCGCCGTGATCGGGCTCACCGCCTACACCTCGCCGTTCGTGGCCGAGGCGCTGCGCTCGGGCATCAACGGCGTACCGGTGGGCCAGGCCGAGGCCGCGCGGAGCCTCGGGCTCGGGTTCGGCCAGACCGTCGGGCTGATCATCTTCCCCCAGGCGTTCCGGATGGTGATCCCGCCGCTGATCAACGTGATGATCGCGCTCACCAAGAACACCTCCGTGGCCGGCGCCTTCTTCGTGGCCGACCTCTTCGGTGTCGGCCGCGAACTCGCGAACGCGAACGGCAACGCCGTGGTCGCGGTGCTCCTCGCCGTCGCCACCTTCTACCTGTTGATCACCATCCCGCTCGGCATCCTCGCCGGGCGGCTCGAGAAGAGATTCGCGGTGACCCGATGACCTCCGTGCTGTTCGACGCCCCGGGCCCCCGGGCGAAGCGCCGGTCGCGCATCGCCTCGGTGATCGTGATCGTCCTGATCCTCGCCGGGGTGGCCTGGATCGGGTACACCCTGGGCCAGCCCCGCGAGTCCGGCGGCATCACGCTGCCCGGCTACTTCGACTGGAGCCGCTGGCAGAAGCCGGTCACCGACCCCGAGTTCTGGGGCGCGGTCGGCCGGGGCCTGCTCAACACGCTGCAGGCCGCCGGCATCGGAGCCGCGATGGCGCTCGTGGTCGGCGTGCTGTTCGCCCTGCTCCGCACCTCGCCGAGCGCCGTGGTGCGGGTCCCGACGACGATCGTGCTCGAATTCCTGCGCGGCATGCCCGTGCTGCTGATGATGCTGTTCATCCTGCTCGTCGCCTCGACCGGCGCGTTCTGGGCCGTGGTGCTGGCGCTCGGCCTGTACAACGGGGCCATCATCGGCGAGGCGCTCCGGGCGGGCATCAACTCCCTGCCGCGGGGCCAGCGGGAGGCCGGGCTCAGTCTCGGGCTCACGCGGTTGCAGACCAAGATGCTGGTCGAGTTCCCGCAGGCGTTCCGCCAGATGCTGCCGATCATCCTGGCGCAGCTCGTCGTGCTGCTGAAAGACACCAGCCTCGGCTACATCGTCGGCTACAACGAGCTCATCCGCACGACGATGAACAACCTCTCCAGCTTCTACGGCAACCGCTACCTGATCACCCTGTTCATCATCACGCTCGTGATCTACCTCACCGTCAACCTCACCCTCTCGGCCGTGGCGCGGCGGATCGCGCGCCGTCGCGGCGGCCGGGCGGCCCCGAACCCGGAGGACGCGACGACCGAGTAGCGTCGGCGTCGCGGCGCACCGCGTAAACTTGTGACTCGTGTCTGAACCCATCGCCATCACCGAGCAGGCGGTGAACGACGCGGTCGACGCGGCGCTCGCGGCCCTCGAGACCGCAACCGACTCCGCTACGCTCCGTGCCGTCCGCTCCGAGCATGCCGGGGAGAACTCCCCGCTCGCCGCGCTCAACGCCGCCATCAAGTCGCTCCCGGGCGACCAGAAGGCCGCCGCCGGCAAGCTGGTCGGGCAGGCCCGTGCCCGGGTCAACCAGGCCATCGCGGCGCGCGAGACCGAGGTGGTGGCGCTCGAGGAGCAGGCCAGGCTCGAGTCCGAGACGATCGACGTGACGGCCGTGCCGACCCGCCGTCGCCCGGGTGCCCGCCATCCGCTCTCCCTGCTGCAGGACCGAATCGCCGACATCTTCGTGGGCATGGGCTGGGAGGTGGCCGAAGGCCCCGAGGTCGAGAGCGAGTGGTTCAACTTCGACGCCCTCAACTTCGACGCCGACCACCCGGCGCGCGCGATGCAGGACACCTTCTTCATCGACCCGCCCGAGTCGCACCTGGTGCTCCGCACCCACACCAGCCCGGTGCAGATCCGCAGCCTGCTCGAGCGCGACCTCCCGGTCTACGTGATCGCTCCCGGCCGGGTCTACCGCACCGACGAGCTCGACGCGACCCACACGCCCGTCTTCAGCCAGGTCGAGGGCATCGCCATCGACAAGGGCCTGACGATGGCGCACCTGCGCGGCACGCTCGAGCACTTCGCCCGCCAGATGTTCGGCGAGGGCGCGAAGATCCGGCTGCGCCCGAACTACTTCCCGTTCACCGAGCCCAGCGCCGAGATGGATGTGTGGCAGCCCAACGCCAAGGGCGGGGCTCGTTGGGTCGAGTGGGGCGGCTGCGGCATGGTCAATCCCAACGTGCTCCGCGCCGCGGGCATCGACCCCGACGAGTACTCGGGCTTCGCGTTCGGCATGGGTATCGAGCGCACCCTGCAGTTCCGCAACGATCTCAACGACATGCGCGACATGGTGGAGGGCGACGTCCGCTTCTCCCAGCAGTTCGGAATGGTGGTCTGACGATGAGGGTTCCGATCAGCTGGCTCGCCGAGTACGTCGACCTCCCCGCGGAGGCGTCGATCGACGACATCCACGCCGCCCTGGTCAAGGTCGGGCTCGAGGAGGAGGGGTCGCACGACTTCGACCTCACCGGCCCGATCGTGGTCGGCGAGGTGCTCTCCTTCGAGCCCGAACCGCAGTCCAACGGCAAGACCATCCGCTGGTGCCAGGTGCGCGTCGCCCCCGAGGGGCAGAGCGCGGCCGACGGCGGGGCCGACGTCCGCGGCATCGTCTGCGGCGCGGGCAACTTCTTCGTCGGCGACAAGGTCGTCGTCACCCTGCCCGGTGCGGTACTGCCCGGCGGCTTCGCCATCGCGGCCCGCAAGACCTACGGCCACGTGTCCGACGGCATGATCGCCTCGGCTCGCGAGCTCGGTCTCGGCGAGGACCACGACGGCATCCTGCGCCTGTCGACCCTGGGCCTCGACCCGGAGGTCGGGACGGATGCGATCGCCCTCCTCGGTCTCGACGACGCGGCCGTCGAGGTCAACGTCACGCCCGACCGCGGCTACGCCTTCTCCATCCGCGGCATCGCCCGCGAGTACTCCCACTCCACCGGAGCCGCTTTCCGCGACCCCGCCGACCGCGTCACCCCCGTGGCCGGCACCGGCTTCCCGGTCGCGATCCACGACGAGGCGCCGATCCGCGGCCGCGTGGGCGCCACCGTCTTCGTCACCCGGGTCGTGCGGGGCGTCGACCCGACCGTGCCGAGCCCGTCCTGGCTCGTCGCGCGACTGAAGCTCGCCGGCATCCGCTCGATCTCGCTCGTGGTCGACATCACGAACTACGTCATGCTCGAGTTCGGCCAGCCGATCCACGGCTACGACCTGGATGCGCTGCAGGGCGGCATCGTCGTCCGGCGCGCCGCCCCCGGCGAGACCCTCGAGACGCTGGACGGCCAGACCCGCACCCTCGACCTCGAAGACCTGGTGATCGCCGACGACCGCGGCGCCATCGGCCTCGCCGGCGTCATGGGCGGAGCCTCCACCGAGATCGGCGACGGCACGCAGAACGTGCTGATCGAGGCCGCCAACTTCGACCCGGTCTCGATCGCGCGCACCGCCCGCCGGCACAAGCTGCCGAGCGAAGCCTCGCGCCGGTTCGAGCGCGGCGTCGACCCCAAGGTCGCCGCTCCCGCGGCCGCGCGCGTCGTCGAGCTGCTCGAGTCCCTGGCCGGTGGCACCGCCGACGACCTGGGCTCCGAGCACCACGCGCACCCCGAGGCCGGCGCGATCATGGTTCCGTTCGGCTACGTCGGCGGCCTCGTGGGCGTCGACTTCACCGCGGACGAGATCTCGACCTCGCTGGCCGAGATCGGCGGCACGGTCGAGGAGAACGCCGCGGGCTTCGTGGTCACCCCGCCGTCGTGGCGCCCCGACCTGACCGACAAGGCCTCGCTCGCCGAGGAGGTCGCCCGCATCGTCGGCTACGACCGCATCCCGAGCATCCTGCCTGTGGCTCCTCCCGGGCGCGGCCTCACGGTCTCGCAGCTGACGCGCCGGCGCACCGCCGACGTGCTCGCGGCGGGCGGCCTCACCGAGGTGCTCGCGTACCCCTTCCTCACCGAGAAGCAGAACGCGGCCTTCGGCAGCGCCACGGGCGAGGAGGTCCCCGCGATCCGCGTGGCGAACCCGCTCGACTCGCAGGCCGCGCTGCTGCGCACCTCGCTCGTGCCCGGCCTGATCGACATCGCGCGCCGCAACCTCTCGCGCGGGCTCACCGACCTGGCGCTGTTCGAGATCGGTTCCGTCTTCCTCCCGGAGCCGGGTCGCGCCTACGGTCAGGACTCCCTGCCGCTCGGCGCCGCCCTGCCGAGCCCCGAGGCGCTGCTCGAGCTGCACGCGGGCATCCCGCCGCAGCCCCGGCACGTCGGGGTGCTCGTGCTCGGGAACGCGATCGACAAGCAGCCCGGCCAGCCCGCGGTTCCGGCCGGTGTCGCCGACGTGCTCGACACGGTGCAGCTGCTCGAGACCGCGCTGGCCGTGAAGCTGCGCGTCGCCACGGGCCGGCACGTCTCGCTGCACCCGGGCCGCACCGCCGAGCTCTTCATCCGCACGCCCGACGGCGAGCGGAGCGTCGGCTTCGCCGGCGAGCTCCTCCCCGCGCTCACGCACGAACTCGATCTGCCCCGCGTGGTCGCCGTCGCCGAGCTCGACCTGGATGCGCTGATCGCGGCGGCCGGGACGACGATCGACGTCGCTCCGATCAGCGGATTCCCGGCTGCGACCCAGGACCTCTCGCTCGTCGTCGACCGCTCGGTCGCCGCCGGAGACGTCGAGGCCGCCGTGGTGGCCGGTGCCGGTGAGCTGCTGGAGAGCATCCGGCTGGTCGACGACTACCGCGGGCCGGGTCTACCCGGGGAGTCGAAGTCGCTGACCTTCGCGCTCCGCTTCCGCGCCCCCGACCGCACCCTCACCGCCGCGGAGGCCAGCGACGCCAAGCTCGCCGGCGCCGCCCGGGCCGGGGAGCTGTTCTCGGCCACCGTGCGGGAGTAGCCCGGAGCCACGGGCTAGATTGGATCCATGGTCTACTCAGTCGCGATCGCCGGAGCCAGCGGATACGCGGGCGGCGAGCTGCTCCGTCTGCTGAGCGCGCATCCGGAGTTCGAGGTGCGCACGGTGACGGCGAACAAGAACGCCGGTCAGCCGCTCGTCGCGCTGCACCCGCACCTGCGTTCCTACGTCGGTCTGATGCTGCAGGAGACCACCGCCGAGGTGCTGAAGGGCCACGACGTCGTCTTCCTCGCCCTGCCCCACGGGCACTCGGGCGCATTGGCTGAAGAGCTCGGCGACGCCAGCCTCGTCGTCGACTGCGGCGCCGACCACCGGCTCACCAGCGCTGAGGCCTGGGAGACGTTCTACAAGTCCGAGTATCACGGGTCGTGGCCCTACGGCCTGCCCGAGCTCGTGCTGCCCTCCGGTGAGAAGCAGCGGGAGCACCTGGCCGGCGTCAACCGCATCGCCGTCCCGGGCTGCAACGTCACGGCGGTGAGCCTCGCGCTCGCCCCCGGCCTCCGGGCCGGTGTGGTGCAGCCGGCCGATCTCTCCGCGGTGCTGGCGGTCGGCCCCTCGGGCGCGGGCAAGACGCTCCGCACCGACCTGCTCGCCAGCGAGCTCCTGGGCTCGGCGCACGCCTACGGCATCGGCGGCACCCACCGGCACGTCCCGGAGATCATCCAGAACCTCAGCGGGCCCGGTGAGTCGGTGACCGTCTCGTTCACGCCCGTGCTCGTGCCGATGGCCCGGGGCATCCTGGCCACCTCGACCGCCCGGTTGCAGCCGGGGGTCAGCGCGGCCGATGTGCGGTCGGCCTGGAGCCTCGCCTACGCCGACGAGCCCTTCGTGCAGCTGCTGCCCGAGGGTGTGTTCCCGAGCACGAGCGACACCCTCGGGGCTAACACCGCGCTGATCGGGCTCACGGTCGACGAGGCCGCCGACCGTGTCGTCACCGTCACCGCCCTCGACAACCTGGTGAAGGGAACGGCGGGCGCCGCCATCCAGTCGACCAACATCGCCCTGGGGCTGCCCGAGGCACTCGGCCTGCCCGTGAACGGAGTCGCACCGTGAGCATCACCCGTCCCGCCGGATTCCGCGCCGCGGGGGTCGCGGCCGGCCTCAAGTCGACCGGCGCGCGCGACCTCGCGCTCGTGGTGAACGACGGCCCGCGCTCCAATGCGGCGGCCGTCTTCACTTCGAACCGGGCGAAGGCCAACCCGGTGATCTGGTCCGAGCAGGTCGTCCGGGACGGCCAGGTCGCCGCGGTCATCCTGAACTCCGGCGGCGCCAACTGCTTCACCGGGTCGTTCGGCTTCCAGACCACGCACGCCACCGCCGAGGCGGTCGCGGAGTCGCTCGGGGTCTC
This sequence comes from Herbiconiux sp. 320_LB, assembly GCF_059691755.1. NCBI lineage: Bacteria > Bacillati > Actinomycetota > Actinomycetes > Micrococcales > Microbacteriaceae > Herbiconiux > Herbiconiux sp. 320_LB. The sequence continues at coordinate 423,807 of NZ_JCAWAD010000004.1, forward strand.
GGCGGGCGACGTGCTCGTCTGCTCCACGGGCCTGATCGGGGTGGGCGACCAGACCTTCCGCGACGCCATCCTCGACCACGTACCGGTCACCGTCTCCGCGCTCTCCGCCGACGGCGGGGCGGATGCGGCGCTCGCCATCATGACGACCGACTCGCACCCGAAGGAGGCCGTCGCCGAGTCGGCGGCCGGCTGGTCGATCGGCGGCATGGCCAAGGGGGCCGGGATGCTCGCGCCCGGGCTCGCGACGATGCTGGTCGTCATCACGACCGACGCCGACCTCCCGCCCGAGGTGCTCGACCGCACGCTGCGCGCGGCGACCCGGGTGACCTTCGACCGTGTCGACTCGGACGGCTGCATGTCGACCAACGACACGGTCACCCTGATGGCCTCCGGCGCCTCGGGCGTCGTGGCCGACGAGGCGGAGTTCGCCGAGGCGTTGACCGCCCTGTGCGCCGACCTGTGTCTGCAGCTGCAGGGCGATGCCGAGGGCGCGAGCCACGACATCGCGATCGAGGTCGTCAACGCGCGGAGCGAGGAGGACGCGGTGGTCGTCGGCCGCGCCGTCTCGCGCAGCAACCTGCTGAAGGCCGCGATCTTCGGCAACGACCCGAACTGGGGCCGGGTGCTCGCGGCGATCGGCACCACCGACGCCCCCTTCGACCCGTACGCCGTCGACGTCTCGATGAACGGGGTCATGGTCTGCCGGAGCGGCGAGCCGGGGGAGCCGCGGGAGCGGGTCGACCTCACACCGCGCGCCACGACCATCCTGATCGACCTCAAGGAGGGCGCCGCCGCGGCGACGATCCTCACCAACGACCTCACGCACGACTACGTGCACGAGAACAGCGCCTACGCCAGCTGATGAGCGAGCCGATCCAGAACGCCCATTCCCGGAACGACGGCGAGAGCAGCGCGCACGACGCCGCGGCCGCTTCGGCGGCTTCGGCGGCCGAGGCCGCCCTGGCGCCCGTCAAGGCGCAGACCCTGATCGACTCGCTGCCCTGGCTCAAGCGCTTCCACGGCCAGATCATGGTGATCAAGTTCGGCGGCAACGCGATGGTCGATCCCGATCTGCAGCGCACCTTCGCCGAAGACATCGTCTACCTGCGCTACGCCGGCATCCGCCCCGTGGTGGTGCACGGCGGCGGCCCGCAGATCTCGCAGATGCTCGATCGTCTCGGCATCCCGAGCGAGTTCCGTGGCGGCTACCGCGTCACCAGCCCCGAGGCGATGGATGTGGTGCGCATGGTGCTCACCGGGCAGATCAGCCGCGACATCGTCAGCCACATCAACGAGCACGGCCCGCTCGCCGCCGCCCTGTCGGGTGAGGACGCGGGGTTGTTCGAGGGCCGGAAGCGCACGATCGAGATCGACGGCGAGACCGTCGACCTGGGCCAGGTCGGCGACGTCGTGGGCGTGAACCCCGAGGGCGTGCTCGCCCAGCTGGAGGCCGGCCGCATCCCCGTCGTCTCCTCGATCGCGCCGGACATCGACGAGCCGGGCCAGGTGCTCAACGTCAACGCGGATGCCGCGGCCGCCGCTCTCGCGGTCGCCCTGAACGCGGCGAAGCTCGTCATCCTGACCGACGTCGCGGGCCTCTACAGCGACTGGCCGAACCGCGACTCCCTGGTCTCGGTGATCGGCAGCGAGGAGCTCCGCGACCTGCTGCCGAGCCTGGAGTCCGGGATGATCCCGAAGATGGCGGCGTGCCTGGAGGCCGTCGACGGGGGAGTGGCCAAGGCCGCGATCATCGACGGGCGGGAACCGCACTCGATCCTGCTCGAAGTCTTCACCCAGGGCGGTGTCGGCACCGAGGTGGTGCCGGCCCCGGCCCGCTGACCCGGCCCCGCCGGGACCCGAAACGGAGGAACCCGATGTCCAGCATCGGAACGGACAGCCCGTGGCCCGGTCGCTTCGACCGGTCGCTGATGCGCACGATGGGGATGCCCCTGCGCTGCCTGGTGCGCGGCGAGGGCGCTCGCGTCTGGGACGACGAGGGCCGGGAGTACCTCGACTTCCTCGCCGGCATCGCGGTCAATTCGCTCGGTCACGCGCATCCGGTGTTCGTCGAGGCCGTCTCGCGCCAGGCGGCGACCCTCGCCCACGTCTCGAACTACTTCTCCACGCCGCCCCAGCTCGAGCTGGCCGAGCGGCTCACCCGGATCACGGGCGCCGGCGACGGCGGCCGCGCCTACTTCTGCAACTCCGGCGCCGAGGCCAACGAGGCCGCGTTCAAGCTCGCGCGGCTGAACACCTCGTCGACCCGCACGAAGATCCTCGCGCTCACCAACTCCTTCCACGGCCGCACGATGGGCGCGCTCGCCCTCACCGGCAAGCCCGCGATGCGCGAGCCCTTCGAGCCGATGCCCGGTGGCGTGCACCACATCGACTCCACGATCGAGGCGCTCGAGGCGGCGATCGACGACACCGTGGCCGCCCTGTTCGTCGAGCCGATCAAGGGCGAGGCCGGTGTGCTCGACCTGCCGGCCGGCTTCCTCGCCCGTGCCCGCGAGCTCACCGAGCAGCACGGCGTGCTGCTCGTGCTCGACGAGATCCAGACCGGCGTCGGGCGCACCGGTGCCTGGTTCGCCTACCAGAACGCCGGCATCGTCCCGGATGCGGTGACCGTCGCCAAGGGGATGGCCGGCGGGTTCCCGATCGGCTCGCTGGTCACCTTCGGCTGGGCCTCCGACCTCTTCCAGCGCGGGATGCACGGCAGCACCTTCGGCGGGAACCCGCTCGCGACGGCCACCGCGAACGCGGTGCTCGGCGAGATCGAGCGGGCCGGGCTGATCGAGAACGCACGGCTCCGCGGGGAGCAGCTGCGCACCATGCTCCGGGAGATCGACACCACGCTGATCTCCGAGGTCCGCGGCCAGGGTCTCCTGGTCGGTGTCGGTCTGACCGAGCCGGTCGCGGCCCGGATCGCGGATGCGGCACTCGAGCAGGGCCTCATCATCAACGCCCCGAACGACTCGAGCCTGCGCATCGCGCCGCCCCTGATCATCGGCGACGACGAGGTGCGCGAGTTCGGCAACCGCATCCGCGCGGCCTTCGCCGCAGTATCCTGATCCTTTCCGTTCCCGACCCGAGGCGATTCATGACCCGGCACTTCCTCCGCGACGACGACATCACCCCTGCCGAGCAGGCCGAGATCCTCGACCTGGCCGAGCGTCTGAAGAGCGACCGCTTCCAGGCGCGTCCGCTCGAGGGCCCGCAGACGGTGGCGGTCATCTTCGACAAGTCCTCCACCCGCACGCGGGTCTCGTTCGCGGTCGGGATCGCCGATCTGGGCGGGGTGCCGCTGATCATCTCGACGGCGTCGAGCCAGCTCGGCGGCAAGGAGACCGCATCCGACACCGCGCGCGTGCTCGAACGCCAGGTCGCCGCGATCGTCTGGCGCACCTACGCGCAGTCGGGGCTCGAGGAGATGGCGGCGGGCACCACGGTGCCGGTGGTCAACGCGCTCTCGGACGACTTCCACCCCTGCCAGCTGCTCGCCGACTTCCTCACCATCCGCGAGCATCGCGGTGCGCTCGCCGGGCTCACCGTCGCCTTCCTCGGCGACGGCGCGAGCAACATGGCGCAGTCGTACCTGCTCGCCGGCGCGACCGCGGGAATGAACGTGCGCATCGCCAGCCCCGCCGGCTACGCGCCGAACCCGTCGGTCGTGGCCGACGCCGAGGCCCGCGCGGCCGAGACCGGGGGATCGGTGGTCGTTCTCGAGGATCCCGCCGAGGCCGCGACCGGCGCCGACGTCATCGTCACCGACACCTGGGTCTCGATGGGCAAGGAGGACGAGAAGGCCGCCCGCATCGAGTCCTTCGCCGGCTTCCAGGTCGACGAGGCCATGATGGCGCGGGCGAAGCCGGATGCGCTCTTCCTGCACTGCCTCCCCGCCGACCGCGGCTACGAGGTCAGCGCCGAGGTGATCGATGGGCCGCAGAGCGTGATCTGGGACGAGGCGGAGAACCGACTCCACGCCCAGAAGGCGCTGCTGGTCTGGCTCTTCGAGCAGAACGCCGAGGCCAAGGCCCCGGCGCGGAAGGCGGGCTTCTGATGAGCGGCGACCAGCCGGGCGAGGTCTCGAACCGGGCCGCGGAGGCCGGAGCGCTCTGGGGTGGCCGCTTCTCCGGCGGGCCGGCACCCGAGCTCGCCGAACTCAGCCGCTCGACGCACTTCGACTGGCAGCTCGCGCAGTACGACATCGCGGGCTCAAGAACCCACGCCCGGGCCCTCGCCCGCGCCGGCTACCTCACGGCGGCCGAGCTCGACGGCATGCTCGAGGCGCTCGACGCGCTCGCCGAGGCCGTCGACTCGGGCGAGTTCTCGCCTCAGCCGTCGGATGAGGATGTGCATTCCGCCCTCGAACGCGGCCTGATCGAGTTCTCCGGCCCCGAGCTCGGCGGGAAGCTGCGCGCCGGCCGGAGCCGCAACGACCAGATCGCGACCCTGGTGCGGATGCTGCTCCGTGACCACGCCGCCACGCTGACGCGGCTGCTCGTCGACCTGATCGACGCCATCGCCTCGCAGGCCGACGCGCACTTCGACGCGATCCTGCCCGGGCGCACGCACCTGCAGCACGCCCAGCCGGTGCTTCTGGCCCATCAGCTCCTGGCGCACTCCTGGCCTCTGGTGCGGGACATCGAGCGCCTCCGCGACTGGGATGCGCGGGCCGACGCCTCGCCCTACGGGTCGGGTGCGCTCGCCGGCAACACCCTGGGGCTGGATGCCGAGTTCGTCGCGCACGACCTCGGTTTCGCCCGCGGGGTCGAGAACTCGATCGACGGCACCTCCTCGCGCGACGTCGTCGCCGAGTTCGCCTACATCACGGCCCAGATCGGCATCGACCTCTCCCGGTTCGCCGAGGAGATCATCATCTGGAACACGAAGGAGTTCGGGTTCGTCACCCTCTCGGACTCCTACTCGACCGGCTCGTCGATCATGCCGCAGAAGAAGAATCCCGACATCGCCGAGCTCGCTCGCGGGAAGGCGGGCCGGCTGATCGGCAATCTCGCCGGGTTGCTGGCCACCCTGAAGGGCCTGCCCCTGGCCTACAACCGCGATCTGCAGGAGGACAAGGAGCCGGTCTTCGACTCGATCAAGACCCTCGAGGTGCTGCTGCCCGCCTTCACCGGCATGGTCGCCACCCTCACCTTCCACACCGAGCGGATGGCCGAGCTCGCCCCGCAGGGCTTCTCGCTGGCCACCGACGTCGCCGAGTGGCTGGTCAAGCAGCATGTGACCTTCCGCGACGCCCACGAGATCACGGGTTCCCTGGTGAAGTTCGCCGAGGACCACGATCTCGATCTGGACGAGCTGACGGACGAGCAGTTCGCCACGATCTCCCCGCACCTGACGCCGGAGGTGCGGACGGTGCTCACGATCGAGGGATCCGTGGCGAGCCGGGATGGCTCCGGCGGCACCGCCGGCGTCCGCGTCCGTGAGCAGCTCGCCCACCTGACCGAGCGCGTCCGCGCTCTCGTCTCGGAGACCTCGGCCCTTCCCGGAGGAGCAGCATGACCGAACCCGTCGAGCCGGCGAAGGCTCCGAAGTCCCCGAAGTCCCCGAAGCCGTCGGGCGTCCGTCCCTCGGGTGACGAACCGGTCGACCCCGGGTTCTGGCGGCGTCCGCTGTCGAGCCGCACGGTGTGGTTGCTGATCGCGGCCGCCGCCGTGGTGCTCGCCGCCGGTGTCGTCGTGAGCCTCGCGCTCGGGGTGCGGCTGTTCTGACCCGGCCCGCGACCCGAACCCGTGAACCCGCGCTCGTGAACCCGCAGCCGTGATCGATCTGTCCGTCTCGGCGGTCGAAGCGGCGCCGCTGCTGCTCGGCTCGGTGATCGCCCGCGACTCCCCGGAGGGCCGGGTCGCCGTCCGCCTCACCGAGGTCGAGGCGTACCTGGGTGTCGGCATCGACCCGGGGTCCCACGCCTTCCGCGGTCGCACGAACCGCAACGCCGTGATGTTCGGCGAACCCGGCCGGCTCTACACGTACTTCACCTACGGGATGCACGTGTGCGCCAACGTGGTCTGCTCGCCTCCCGGGGAGGCCTCCGCCGTGCTGCTCCGGGCGGGGGAGGTCGTCGACGGCCTCGAGCTCGCGCGCAGCCGGCGCCCCACCTCGAAGTCGGATCGCGACCTCGCACAAGGACCGGCCCGTCTGGTCCGGGCGCTCGGGATCGCGATGACCGATGACGGCGCGGCGCTGGACGCCCCGCCGTTCTCGCTCGAGCTCCCCGCGTCGGGAGATCCGACCCGTGACGTCGTGGGAACGAGTCTCCGCACCGGGGTGAGCGGAGACGGGGGCCGGGAGCCCTTCGCGTGGCGGTTCTTCCTGGCGGGGGAGCCCACCGTCTCGCCCTACAAGAAGCACCCGAAGCTCCGCGGATGAGCGCGACACGCCCGGGCTGCACGGCCATTTGCGAGGCCCCCGGGTCCCGCGTAATGTAATCCCTCGTCACCCCACAGGTGCGGAAAAGCGGAAGAGCTTGCCGGCCTCAAGTTGGAGACACAATCCCACAGCATCACACATCATTTGACTTGGTCGTTCCGACCAGCTCGACAGTGATGCTAGGGTAGAGAAGTTGCCCAGGATGGCGGCCTAACGGTCTGGTTCTGGTGTATCCGATCCTTGAGAACTCAACAGCGTGCACAATGTCAAATGCCAAATAC
>NZ_JCAWAD010000005.1:0-397727 GCF_059691755.1 Herbiconiux sp. 320_LB
CCGAACGTCGCCTCCGCGATCGCCCGGGACGTCGCGTACCGGTCAGCACCCTGCAGACGCGTCACCGGAGCGATCTCCTCGAGCGCGGACTCCACGGCCGGGCTGACCGTGCTGTCGCCACCGACGATCACGATCGACTTCGGGTCGAGACGCCCGACCTCGCCGATCACACCGGCCGGGATCGAGCCGGCCTGCGTGAGCAGGATCGGCGCGCCGGCCGCGGTCGCCGCCGGGGCCGCCGACAGCGCGTCGGGGAACGACTCCCCCGAGGCGATGAACACCGTGCCGGCGCCGCCGGGGAAGCCAGCCTTGGACGCGGCCACGGAGGCCGCGTAGCGGTCGGCGCCCGCGATGCGGTCGACGGGGATGGCGATGGTCAGTTCGGCCGTCTGGGTCAGCGCCGATCCCGCACCGACCGCGCTGAGCGCGACCGGGCCGAAAGCGGCGTCCTCGGGGATCGTGACCGTGAAGGACACGGAGCCGTCGGTGCTGATCACCGGGGACGTCGCCGGAGCGCCGCCCAGGGTGAGGGAGACCGACTCGCCGACCCGGAAGCCGGTGCCGGTGACCGTGACGATGTCGCCCGGGTTGACGGTGCCGGCCGAGAGACCGAGCGTGCCCGGGGCGGCGAGCGCCTCGGCGCAGGCGTCGCCCTGCACACCGACCGCCGGAGCGAGCGGCACGGGCTGGCCGCCGACCACGACGCCGTCGTCCTCACGGACCTTGACGTAGGCGAAGGAGTCCCCGATGGTCGAGCCCTCCTGCGTGTTCGAGACGGTGGCACGGAAGTTCGCCGTGGTCGCCGCGCTGGTCGCCGTGTCGCCGTTGGTCGGGACCGACACCGCGATGCAGCGCTGGCCCGGCTGGAAGGTGAGCTTCTGCATCGCGAGGTCGACCTTGCCGTCGGCCGTCCCGACCGCGCTGAAGTACGCGGTGGTGGGGACGTCCTGCACCCGCGAGAGCACGATCGGCACGTCGACGCTTCCGACGCCGTTACCCTCCTCGATGTTCACGTCCGGGATGGACAGGGTCGGGCGGGTCGAGATCTTCGCCGTGCCGATGGTGGCCGGCTTGATCACCGAGAGGTCGGAGAGCAGCACGCCCCCGGCGGCACGGGGAGCGGTGAACCGCACCTCCTGCACGTCGGTCAGGTCGACGCCGGTGAAGGCGGTCAGCGGGACGGCGATCTGCTGCAGCAGCATCTTGCGCAGCGGGGTCGCCGTTCCTGGCAGAACCGTCAGGGCGTCGCCGAACGAGGACGCGGGGACCGCGGCCACCCCGCCCTTGGAGTCGACGAGGGTCACCGTGAGGTCGGTCGACCCCACGACGGTCTCGTCGGGCGTGACGCGGAAGGACAGCTTCTCGAACGCGGTGAAGTCCTTCGCGCCCTCCTTCGTGGGCACGCGCAGCTGACCGGCCGCAGCCGTCGGGCTCGCCGGCGCGGTGTACGTGAAGTGCAGCGACGGGGTCGCGGGCACCGACTGGGCGAAGTTCGCCGGGGTGAAGTCGGGCACCTGCGAGGTCGCCAGCGCCGTGGTCGCACAGGGTGCGAGGGTGCCGGGGACCGGTCGGTTGGCCAGGCTCTCGCAGTAGGCGTACGTCCCCGCCCCGAGCACGCGGACGGTGGAGTCCACGGTGTCGAAGTTGTTGATGTCGCTGCGGAGCGACGCGGGGAGGGAGGCGGACACGCGGATGTCGGCGCGGCCGGCGGAGACCGGCTTCGCGTCGGAGCCGTCGAACATCGGCAGGAACTGGTTCTCGCCGCCCATGGTGAGGCGGAAGAAGCCCGAGATGTAGGCGGTTCCCACGGCGTACTGCTCGTCGTCGGTGAGTCGGGTCGGCGCGGTGCCGTAGCCGCAGACCGGGTTGGTCTGCGTGCGGTCCTGCGCGGCCCAGTCGTCCGAGGTCGAGTAGGGGTACTTGCTCGGCGTCCACGAGGTGTTGAAGAAGTTGTGGTCGGTGCCCATCACCAGGAGCGACGAGCGGAGCACGTCGTCGCCGTAGGCGTGGCGCGAGTCGTCGAAGAAGTGCTGACCCTGGAGGTTCGACACGTCGCCGTCGCAGTAGGGCAGGATGACGGCCATCGGCACGTCCGGCAACGTCATCCGGCCGAAGTCGGTCGGCGCGAGCGGCAGCACCGACTCGATGCCGAAGGGCTCGGGCAGCTCGGCGTTCAGCAGGGCGGCGCGCACGACGCCGTCACCGCCGCGCGAGTGGCCCATGAGTCCGACGTGACCGAGGTCGAGGCGGCCCTTGAGCGCGGCGCTGACACCCGCGGGAGCGGTGCCGGCATCGGCCTCCTTGAGCACCTGCAGGTGGTCGAGCACGAGCTGGCCGCGGGCGACCGCGCCGTTGTCGTCGGAGAGCGTGCCGTCCAGCGCGTTGATCGCGTTGGCCGAGATCGACACGACGGCGTAGCCCTGGCTGGCGAGCGCCTCGGCCGAGGCGTTGTAGCCGAGGTAGCTGTCGATGTCGACCTGGTCGGGGTTGCAGGGCCAGGAGGCGGGGTTGCGGGTTCCGCCCGAGCAGGAGGTGTGCCGGCCGTGCAGGAACATCACGACCGGGCGTTCGCCCGTCGCGCCGACCGGCATGAACACGGCGGCGCGCATCTCGCCCTTGCGGCCGAAGCCGCGGATGTCCTCGGCCTCGTCCCCGAGGTCGTAGTCGGCCCGCTCGACCGCGTACTGGCCGTGGGTGGCGGGGTCGTCGGCGAGCACGGGGGCGGCGAGGGTCTGCGCCGAACCGGCGCCCTCACCGGTTCCGGCGCCCGAGGCGGCTCCGGCGTCGACCGGGGAGGCCGGGTCGCCCTCGCCGTCCCAGCCCTGGAGCACCGAGGTGGCGGAGGCGGCGGCCGGGTCGGAGGTCGTGACGGTCAGGGTCAGTCCGTCCAGGGATTCCTGGGCGATGCCGAGCTCGACCCCGTCGGCCCACAGCGTCGGCGCGGCTCCGCGCAGCTCGATCGGCTCGGCGAGGGTCTTGGTGACCTGGTAGCCGCCCGGCACGGGCACGACGCTCCAGTCGGAGCCCTGGGTGACGACGACGTCCTGGGTCACCGCGGGGGCGGCGAAGGCGGGCGTCGTCGCTAGGACGGGTGTGGCGGCGAGACAGAGGGCGGTCGCGAGCGCGAGCCGTCGCCATGGTCGGAAGGAGGGGGACACAGTGCTCCTCAGCGATAGGGATTCGGATGTCCCGCCGCCTGGCACCCGTGAAGGAGCCCCACACTCCGGTACGTGCCCGACGGTGGGTGACTCCGAACCTATCGAGGGATCAATTCTCCGGCTGTCGATTTAATCGAAGCGAAACCGGGGAAACAAAGTTGTTACACAACTGCGCTCGCGCGCCGCTCCGCCTCGTCGACCACGTTCTTCACCAGCATCGCCCTGGTCATCGGCCCCACGCCTCCGGGAACCGGTGACAGGAAGGCCGCCACCTCGGCGACCCCGGGATCGACGTCGCCGACCAGGCGCGCCTTGCCGGTCTCCGTGTCGACCACCCGCGTGATGCCCACGTCGAGCACCGCCGCACCCGGCTTCACCCAGTCGGCCTTGATCAGACCAGGCACGCCCACCGCGGCGACCACCACATCCGCCCGCCGCACCTCGGCGGCCAGGTCGGTCGTACGCGAGTGCGTCAGGGTGACCGTCGCATCCACGCCCTTGCGGGTGAGGAGGAGGCCCAGCGGGCGACCGACCGTGAGACCACGGCCGACGACGACCACGTGCTTGCCGCTCAGCTCGACGCCGTAGCGGGTGAGCATCTCGACGATGCCGGCCGGCGTGCACGGCAGCGGGGAGTCGAGCTCGCCCTCGACACCGAGCACCAGGCGCCCGAGGTTGGTCGGGTGCAGGCCGTCGCTGTCTTTGGCCGGGTCGATCAGCTCGAGCATGGCGTTCTCGTCGATGCCCTTCGGCAGCGGCAGCTGCACGATGTAGCCCGTGACCGAGGAGTCGGCGTTCAAGAACGCGATGGCCTCGCGCACGTCGGCCTCGCTGGCGGTGGCCGGCAGGTCGACGCGCACCGATTCGATGCCCACCTCGGCGCAGTCGCGGTGCTTGCCGGCGACGTACGAGATGGATCCCGGGTCCTCCCCGACGAGCAGGGTGCCGAGGCCGGGGACGATGCCGCGGGCGCGCAGCGCAGCCACCCGCTCGGCGATCTCGGACTTGATCGCGGCGGCCGTGGCGACGCCGTCGAGCCTGACGGCTACCACTTCTCGAGCCCCGGGTAGAGCGGGAAGCCGTCGGTGAGCGTGAGCACGCGCGCGCGGAGCGCCTCGACGTCGGGCGCCGGCTGCAGCGCGGTCGCGATGATGTCGGCGACCTCGGTGAACTCGGTGTCGCCGAAACCGCGGGTGGCCAGGGCCGGGGTGCCGATGCGGAGCCCCGAGGTGACCATCGGCGGGCGGGGGTCGAAGGGAACCGAGTTGCGGTTCACGGTGATGCCGACCTCGTGCAGGATGTCTTCGGCCTGCTTGCCGTCGAGCTCGCTGGTGCGCAGGTCGGCGAGCACGAGGTGCACGTCCGTGCCCCCGGTCAGCACGTCGACGCCGGCACGCCGGCTGTCCTGGGCCGTCAGCCGGTCGGCGAGCAGCCGCGCGCCGGAGAGCGTGCGCTCCTGCCGGTCGCGGAACTCCGGGGTCGCGGCGAGCTTGAACGCGGTGGCCTTGGCGGCGATCACGTGCATCAGCGGGCCGCCCTGCTGGCCGGGGAAGACGTTCGAGTTGAGCTTCTTGGCGAGCTCGGTGTCGCGGCTGATGATGAAGCCCGAGCGCGGGCCGCCGATCGTCTTGTGCACTGTGGAGGAGACCACGTCGGCGAAGGGCACGGGCGAGGGATGCACGCCCGCGGCCACGAGACCGGCGAAGTGGGCCATGTCGACCCAGAGCTTCGCGCCGACCTCGTCGGCGATCGCGCGGAAGGCGGCGAAGTCGAGGTGGCGGGGGTAGGCCGACCAGCCGGCGATGATCACCTGCGGCTTGTGCTCGAGCGCCTTGTCGCGCACCACGTCCATGTCGACCAGGAAGGTCTCGGGGTCGACGCCGTAGGACACGGCGTTGTAGAGCTTGCCCGAGAAGTTGAGCTTCATGCCGTGGGTGAGGTGGCCGCCGTGGGCCAGCTCGAGACCGAGGATCGTGTCGCCGGGCGTCGCGATGGCGCTGAGCACCGCCGCGTTCGCGGTGGCACCGGAGTGCGGCTGCACGTTGGCGTACTCAGCGCCGAACAGCGACTTCGCGCGGGCGATCGCCAGCTCTTCGGCGATGTCGACGTACTCGCAGCCGCCGTAGTAGCGGCGGCCGGGGTAGCCCTCGGCGTACTTGTTGGTGAGCACGGAGCCCTGCGACTCCAGGACCGCCCGGGGGACGAAGTTCTCGGAGGCGATCATCTCGAGCGTGCCGCGCTGGCGGCCGAGCTCGAGCTGCAGCACCTCCGCGATCTCGGGATCGACCTCACTGAGGGGCGCAGTGAAGGTGTCGAGGTTGTCGGACATGGCGGGCTCCTTTTCGGCGTGACGGACTCAAGGGTGTCGGGATCCGTATCGACCCAGGCGCGCGGCCGAATCCCTGTCCGTCGCTTCCCGATGGTGACCATCTGAACGCCAGTTGCGACATCCAGAGCCTACCTCAGGAGGGTTCGGACACGCGAGGGTCAGCCGCGCTGCGCCCGGCGGGTGAGCGCCGGCGTGACGGCGAGGAGCCCCAGGCCGAGTGCGAGGGCGATCAGGTAGATCCACGGCAGCGAGCCGAGCCCGAAGGCGTCGAGGAAGAAGCCGCCGACGAGCGCGCCCAGGCCGATGCCGGCGTTGAAGGCGGTGGAGTAGAACGCGCTGGCCGAATCCCGGATCGCCGGTGAGGCCGCGTGCATCAGCCGCGTCGGGAGCAGGGTCGGGATGACGCCGAATGCGATCCCCCAGACGAAGAAGGCGCCGATCGCCACGACGGGCTGAGCCGCGAACAGCGCCAGCAGCAGCACCGAGGCGCCGGTGGCGGCGAGCGCTACCACGAGACCGGTGGTGGGCCGTCGCCCGAACACCGCGCCGGCCGTCAGCACACCGATCGCGCCGGCGATGCCGTAGACCAGCAGGAGCAGACCGACCTGGCCCTCGGGGACCCCCATCTCGCCGATCATGAACGGCGCGATGTAGGTGTAGAAGGAGTAGTTGCCGATCATGACGACGGCGACCAGGATGCAGATCAGGGCGACCACGGGGATCGTCTGGTCGAGCGGGCCGCGGCGTCGCGCCGCACGGATCGAGGCGGTGTCGGTCGACACGTCGAGGTGCTTGCGATGGTCGACCCGCGGCAGCAGCAGCCAGATGAGCACGGCGCCGAGCACGGCGAGCACGCCGATGCCGAGGAACGGCACCCGCCAGCCGAAGGCGTGGCCGACCGTGGTCGCGAGCGGCACGCCGAGCACGAAGGCGAGGGTGCCGCCTCCGGTCGTCATGGCCACGGCGCGGCCGATCTGCTCCTTGGGCACGAGGTGGGCCGAGTAGGCGCCGACGACGCCCCAGAACACCCCGTGGGCCATGCCGCCGATGATGCGCACGACGACGAGGAACTCGAAGCTCGGGGCCAGACCGCCCGCGATGCTCGAGGCCGCGATCGCGACGAGCACGAGCATCAGCAGCGCGTGCCGGGGCACGCGGCGGAACAGGAAGGTGAGCGGAACGCTGGTCAGCACCACCGCGAAGGCGAAGAAGCTGATCAGGAGACCCGTCTGCGACTCGGAGACGCGGAGCGAGGAGCTCATCTCCGGCAGCAAGCCGGTCGGGATCATCTCGGCGGTGACCGAGAGGAACACGGAGACGGCCAGGACGGACAGGCCGCCCCAGGGGAAGGGTCGGTCGACCGGCGTCGTGCCGGTCTGAGGGAAGGAGGTTGTGGTCACAGCAGTGCGCACCATTCGAAGACATCTCGAAATTCGGCGGACAGAGGAGGCTCGAGTGCCGTTCCTGACGACCTGAAGCACGGGCCGACGGAGGAAAGCTGCGCGGCCGGTGACGACTTCGTACATGCCCGTGGCCGAACGATGACCGTGCGACCACTGACTATTGTAGCTGAGGGGATTGCCCCGGCAAGAGGAGATTCGCCATGTCACTGCCGCACAACCACTGGGTGCTCACCTTCGTCTGCCCCGACCTGCCGGGGATCGTGCACGCGGTCAGCGGCGCGGTCGTCACCTCGGGCGGCAACATCACCGAGAGCCAGCAGTTCTCCTCGGCCGACACCGGCCGGTTCTTCATGCGGCTCCAGGTCGAGTCCGAGGCCTCCCGCGAGAGCTTCGAGGAGGCCCTCGCGCCGGTGGTCGAGCGGTACGGGATGACCTGGCGGCTTGACGTGGTCGGCCGCCCGCTGCGCACCCTCGTGCTCGTCTCGACGGCTGCGCACTGCCTCAACGACCTGCTGTTCCGCCAGCGCAACGGCCAGCTGCCGGTCGAGGTGCCGCTGGTGCTCAGCAACCACGGCGTGCTGCGCGATCTGGCCGGCTTCTACGACGTGCCCTTCGAGTCGCTGCCGGTGACGGATGCGGCGTCCAAGGCCGCGTTCGAGGAGCGCGTGATCGAGGCGGTCGACACCTACGACATCGAGCTGGTGGTGCTGGCCCGGTACATGCAGATCATCTCGCCCGAGCTCTGCGAGCGGCTCGCGGGCCGGCTGATCAACATCCACCACTCGTTCCTGCCGGGGTTCAAGGGCGCGAACCCCTACAAGCAGGCGCACGCCCGCGGCGTGAAGCTGATCGGCGCGACGGCGCACTTCGTGACCAGCGACCTCGACGAGGGCCCGATCATCGAGCAGAACGTGGTGCGGGTCGACCACACCCGCACGACGGCCGAGCTGGTCGCGATCGGGCAGGACGAGGAGAGCCGCACGCTCACGCAGGCGGTGAAGTGGTTCGCGGAGGACCGCGTGCTCCTCGACGGAGCCCGCACCATCATCTTCCGCTAGCCCGCCAGCTGTGCGCGGCTGTCCTGCGGGCGCTAGGGACAGACCGTGAGTGACTCGACTGGCACAGCCAGCGTGTTCGGCCCTCCCAGCACCACGACTTTCGTGGCCTGACTCGAGCCGATGTCGAGCAGCACCGGCCGTGGCACGCACGACTTGGGGGTGACGTAGAGGGGCGCGCCGCTCAGACCCGCGGAGACTCCCCCGGCCAGCGCGTCGGGATAGTTCTCACCGCTGGCCAGGTAGATGGTGCTTCGTGTCGTCAAAGTGACCGGGTTACTCTTCGTTCGCGATTGGATCCCGGGTTGTTGGATGACGTCGCGGTTGATAAGCGTGGCCGTCTCGTAACGGTCAGCCCCACCCAGTCTGGTGACCGGTATCCCGGCAGCCTCGACCTGCATTCGGATTCCCTCCGACACCGAGGCCGATCCACCTGCGAGACGAACCGAGGTGAAGGGCCGGGCGAGGAGGAAGGCCATCGTGGCGTCCGGGAGCCGGTCGAGTGCGCCATTGACCAGGAGGACGCTGCGGTTCGCAGCGCCCGCCACTGGGGAGGCGGCAAGGGCGTCGGGATAGTTCAGACCGGAGGCGAGATAGATCGAGGGCCCGGAGTCCGTGGCCTGAGCGAGCTTCAACGACACGTCGTAGCGATCGGCTCCCCCGACACGGGTCACGTTCGTGCCGGGAGCCGAAATCGCGGAGACCTGGTCGATCACACCGTCGGAGATGGTTGCCGGCCCGCCGATGACGATCACCTTGCTCGGCTTCAGTCGCGCCAGTTCTCCCGCGGTCGCGGGAGGCAGCGCCATGCGCGTGGTCAGGAGCAGAGGCGCGTTCGAGGCGATCGCCACGGCTCCCGCGCTCAGCGCGTCGGCGAACGTCTCGCCACTCGCCAGGTAGACCTTGGGCGCGCCGCCCGTGAAACTGCTCTTCGACGCATTCACGGCCGACTCGTATCGGTCGGCACCGCCGATTCGGGTGACGTTCGGCCTGTCCCGGACGAAGAGGGTGCGGTGGCGCTCGATGGTCGCCTCGACGCCCCCGTAGTAGGTGTTCTTTGACGTCACCACGTAGTCCGACGATCCCCGCGCAGTTGGGATTCCGACGAGGGTGTCGGGGTGGGAGGGGTCCGCGACGACGCCCGACGGGAGCGTGCCGGAGATCACGGTCCTCACGATGCCGCTTCCGCGGTCGTTCTCGACGACCGGACCCAGGGGCTCGCCGACGTAGGCGAAGAGGTGCGGTGCCTGCTGGGGGTTCGGGAATCCGGCGCCGGGCGCCTCGTAGTCGCGAGCAATGCGGACGACCTCTGCGGTGTCTTGAGCGGTGTACCAGATCGCGCCGTCCGGGCCCACCGTGAGGTCGCTCGGGCCCCCCGCGTCGGGCAGACCCACCGTCTCCGGGATGCCCGGCACCTGCGAGCGGACGGTGACCTGACGACCCCGCAGTTCGGAGAACCACTGTTCGCCCGGGGCCGGCACGACGACATCGCTGATCAGGGGGAACCCGGGGTCCTGCCACTCGTTGAAGGCCGGCGTGCCATCCAAGTTGACCTTGATGATCCCGCTGCTCGCCGAAACCACGTAGACGCCACCGTCTCCGGCGGTCATGGCGCTGGGGCTGGGGATGCTGATCGATCTCTCGTAGACACCGGTCTCGCTGAACACGACGATCAGGTTCGCGGCAGAGTCAGATACCCAGATCTTCCCGCCGATCGCCTCGATGCTCGTCGGAGACGACACCCCGTGGCCGATCTCGATCAGCCCCTGGAATCCTGTCGGGTTGGCGGACGAACGCATGGCATCGAGCTTGTAGAACGCTCCCGGCTTGATAAACCAGCCCGACCCGTCGCTCGCGACAGCTACCGCGGCAGGGTGCGACGCGACCGGCGGTTCCCACTCTTCGAGCGCACCCTGGGGCGTGATACGCCCGTAGCTGTTGTCGACAGCGGCGACCCACCAGATCGTGCCGTCCGCGCCCGCCGCGAGATCGGTCGGGTTCGCACCCGAGGGGATCGCGTACCGCGTGGTCGTGCCGTCGGTCTGCATACGGACGATGGCATGGCCGTTCGACTCCGCGACCCAGAGGGCCCCGTCGGCGCCCGACACGATTCCGGTCGGCTTCGAGCCGGGGTCGGGCAGGCTGAAGCGCGACTCCTGGCCTGGTTCGAATCCGGCTGCCACGGCTCCCGGTACCGGTATCGCTGCGACGAGCGATCCGACGAGGGCAACAAGCGCGAGGAACACTCCGGATCGCGAGCGGCGGAGAACAGATGCGGACACCTGATCACACTGCCGCCAAAAGGGCCCTCACCACCGTGAGCAATTTCTACTCACGAACCACCAACGGCTAGAAAGCGACGGCGAGGATCAGCGGGCGAGGTGGGCGTCGAGCCAGTCGTAGAGGCGCTCGGCGGTGAGCGCGCGGGCGAGCGGCTGGCAGTGGAGGTTCGCGCCCTCGGCGCGGGTGAAGGGGACGAGGGTCGAGACACCGGGCGTGAGGGCCGCGAGCCGGGCGGACTGGCCGGGCCAGAACTGCTCGTCCTCCGGTGAGGTGATCAGCAGCGGCGTCGTGATCGAGCCGGCGACCTCGGCGACGGTGTAGGCACGGACCGCCTCGATCGTCTCCGCGTAGCCCGTCGTGCCGTAGGGGCGGGCGCGGAAGGTCCAGGTCCGCGCGGTCGACGGCGCGAGCTTCAGCCCGATGGCCATGTCCCGGTCGAACTTCCCGTTCTCCCCCGCATCCAGCAGCCGGGTGAGGCTCTTCGGCAGGTGCCCCGTCCACGAGGTCGAGACGTCGACCACGCCGGGGTCGACGATCGCGGCCGCGAACCGGTGCTCGAACGCGAGTGCCCTGGGCACCCAGTAACCCGCCTGGCTGATGCCGTAGACCGCGACCCGCCGCGCATCCACCCCCGGCTGCAGCAGCAGGAAGTCGAGCACCGGCGTGAGCACGGCCTCGAAGTCGGGGCGAAACACGGTGCCGCGCTCGAAGAGCATCGCCTGCTGACCCGGGCCGTCGAAGACGAGGACGTTGTAGCCGCGCGCCAGGCCGTCGGCCACGAAGGAGGCCCAGAGCGCCGCGAGCGAGCCGTCGCTGCCGTTGACGGCGACGACCGTCGGCCGGAGCACGGCCGCGGCGAGCGCGTCGCCCGCGGGGCGGAACAAGTGACCGGGCAGGGTGGATTCGCCGTAGGGGATCTCGAAGGTCTCGACCGAGACCTCCGTGCTCGCCAGGAACGCGGCCCACGCCGCCTGCTGCTTGCGGAAGGTCGGCAGCAGCCGGTCGCTCGAGGCGAGTCCCGAGACGGCGTTGACGGCGACCCCGTAGTAGTGCGAGGCCCGCAGTGCCGCGGCGGCGGCGCTCACCCGGTGTCCGCCCGCCGCAGCGGCGGCGCTCTGGGCGGCCACCCGGTCGCCGAGCGCGTCCCAGGCGGCGAACCACCCGTCGTGGTCGTTCTTCCCGACCCCGTCGACGGCTTCCAGAACCTCCCCCACGTCGGCCGCGCCGGCCCGGGCCGCACCGAGCACGGTGCGGATCTCGTAGTCGTGATCGGGATTCTCCGAGAATCCCGCGGAGAAAGGGCTGATGGGCTTCGACACGACGGGCCTTCCTTTCACAGCGGCCCAGGCGCCCCGGGCCATCACGGTGCATCCCCGGGGCACCCGATGCATCCCGGTGGATGCGTGTTCTCAGAGTATGACGGGGTCCCAGATCGGCTTCTGCGCGAACGCGTCGCGGTAGTACTCCAGCTCGGTCAGCCGGCTCGCCGCATCCTCGTCGACGATCACGGTCGCCCGGGGGTGCAGCTGGATGGCCGAGGCCGGCACGCTCGCCGTGAGCGGCCCCTCGACGGCCGCCGCCACCGCCTGCGCCTTGCCCGCGCCGAAGGCCAGCAGCACCAGACGCTCGGCGCGCAGGATGGTGCCGAGGCCCTGGGTGATGCTGTGCACGGGCACCTCGTCGATCGAGTCGAAGAACCGGGCGTTGTCCTCCCGGGTCTGCCGGGTGAGCGTCTTCACCCGGGTGAGCGAGGCGAACGAGGAGCCCGGCTCGTTGAAGCCGATGTGACCGTCGGTGCCGATGCCCAGCAGCTGCAGCGCGACCCCGCCCGAGGCCCGGATCGCGTCTTCGTAGCGCTCGCCCGCGGTCTCGATGCCGAGCGGGCGGCCGTCCGGCACGTGGATGCCGGATGCGGTGAGCCGGAGCGGGGTCACGACCTCGCGCTCGATCACCGCGTGGTAGCTCTGCGGGTGGGAGACCGGCAGACCCACGTACTCGTCCAGGGCGAAGCCGCGGACCGCGGAGAGATCCAGGCCCGCCCGGACGCGTTCCGCGAGTGCACGGTACACCGGCAGGGGCGTGTCGCCCGTGGCCAGGCCGAGCACTGCATCCGGTCGCGTGCCGACGAGCCGCTCGATCGCCTCGGCGACCAGTGCTCCGGCCGCCTTCCGGCCGCCGACGACGATCACTTCTGCCACGTGGCCACTCTCTCCTCTCCGGCGTGCGCTCCGGCACGACGAGCCGTGGGGGCTCCGACCAGGGCGGCGCCCACCGCGGCGGCCGGGAAGCCGGCCGGCACGAGCTGCACCCGCGAGTCGAGCTCCAGGGAGGCCAGGAACGGCGACTCCCGCGCCCAGGATGCCAGAACCCGCGCCACCTCGTCGAGGAGCCAGGCCCCGAGGTTGCTGAGACCTCCACCGATCATCACGGTCTCGACGTCGACGGTCAGCACAAGCACCCGCACCGCCGCGGCGACGTTGTCGACCAGCAGCGAGCGGATGGCCACGGCCCGCTCGTCGCCGGCGTCGGCCGCGGCGAGCAGCGAGCGCGCCGGGATCGGGTCGTCGGTGGCCCACTGGCGGGCGATCGCCGACCCGGAGGCCACGGTCTCGAGACAGCCGCGCTGCCCGCAGGCGCAGAGCACACCGCCCGGGTCGACCGGGATGTGCCCGATCTCGCCGGCCGCGCCCCGCGCTCCCCGCCAGAGGGCGCCGTCGATCACCAGACCGGCGGCCAGCCCCGTGCCGAGGTTGAGGTAGGCCATCGAGCGCGGGGCGCCTGCCGGGAGACCCGAGGTCATCAAGTGGTACGCCCCGAGCGCGGCGGCCTTGACGTCGTTCTCGACCTTGACCTCGCGGCCGAGAGCCCGGGCCAGCAGCCCGCCGACCTCGAGCTCGTCGAAACCGAGGTTGACCGCGTGCGAGACGCTGCCCGTCACGACGTCGACCTGGCCCGGGATCCCGATGCCGATCGTCTCGACCTCGGTCGGCGCGAGGCCCACGGCGGCGGCGATCCGGTCCACGCCCTCCAGGGCGGTGCGGATCACGGCCTCGGCTCCGAAGCCGGTCGCGAGCCGGATGCGGTCGACCACCGCTCCGCTCACGTCGACGGCGACCGCATCCGTCTTCGTGCCGCCGATGTCGAGTCCGAGTCTCATGCGCGCACTCCTCGTCGTTCGAGCTCAGCGGCGAACGCTTCGCCGACCAGTGCCGAGGCTCCGTAGGTCGCGATCCCGGCGTAGGCGGGATCCTCCCCGGGCCAGCCGAGGTCGGCCGTGACGACCCGCGGATGCCGGGCGCGGAGGGCGTCGACGAGAGCGACCACCTCGGGCCGCCGCTCATTGTCCTTCCCGACCACCAGGACGTATGCCGTCGCGGGAATGTCCCCGATCCGGTCGCGCCAGTCGTGCTCGGTGACCGGATGCACGGGGAGCTCGGCCGCGGAGCCGCGGAGTGCATCGAACGGCCCCCACGGCACCTCGCCGACGGCGATGTTAGCCACGGTGTCGACGCGCACGATCACCCAGCCGGGGCCCGTCAGGGCATCCGCCGCCTCCTCCGAGACCGCGAAGGTGTCGGCGATGCGATCGGGCGTGACGACGGGGGGTGTGACGACGGCGGGCGTGGCGGCGGCGGGCGTGGCGGCGGCGAGCGTGGCGGCGGGGGGCGTGGCAACGGTCGGCGTGGCAACGGCCGCCTCCGCGTCCGGCGGAGAGGCCTGGGCGATGGCCGCGACCAGCGCACCCTTCCGCCCCTCCGCCTCGAGCAGCCGCTCCCCGTCGAGCTCCCCGGAACCGAGGGCTTCGGCGATCCGGGCGACGATCTCGTCGAGCTGCCCCGCGGTGTTGCGGGTGCCGATGCAGAGCAGATCGCAGCCCGCGGCGAGCGCGCGCACCGCGGCGGCCGGGATGCCGATCTCGCCGCTGGCCCCGACCATGTCGAGGGCGTCGCTCACGACCGCCCCCGTGAACCCGAGTTCCCCGCGCAGCAGGTCGTTGAGGATCCTCCGCGAGAAGGTGGCCGGGTTCTCGGCGTCGACCTGCGGCAGCAGGATTTGGCTGGTCATCACGGTCAGCGCGCCCGCGGCCACGGCAGCCGCGAAGGGCACGAGCTCCCGCTCCCGCAGCGTCTCGAGCGGAACGTCGACGGTCGGCAGCGACAGGTGCGAGTCCTGCGCCGTGTCGCCGTGGCCGGGGAAGTGCTTGATGCTGGCCGCGACCCCCTGGTCCTGCAGGCCGCGCACCCACGCGGCGGCGTGCCGGGCCACCCGCTCGGGGTCGCTGCCGAAGCTCCGGATGCCGATCACCGGGTTGCGCGGGTCGGAGTTGACGTCGACGTCCGGCGCGAAGTCGAGGTCGACGCCGGCCGCGCGGAGTTCGGCGCCGACCGAGGCCGCCACCGCGCGGGTCGCGTCGAGGTCGTCGAGGCGACCCAGCACGGCGTTGCCCGGGAAGGGCGCCCCGCGGTCGTAGTAGAGACGGGTGACGTCGCCGCCCTCCTCGTCGATCGCGATCAGTGCCTCCGGATTCGCGGTGCGGATCGCGGTCGTGAGCTCCCGCAGCTGCTGCCGCGAGACGATGTTCTCGCCGAACAGGCAGACGCCGGCGAGACCCTCTCCGAGCATCCGCTCGACCCAGCCGGGCAGGGTCGCCCCCGCGAAGCCCGGGAGCAGGGTGCCGAGGATGCGGCGTTTCAGCCCCGCGTCGATCACGGCGCTCATCCCTTCACCGCGCCGCTCACGAGACCCGAGGTCATCCGCCCCTGCACCAGCAGGAAGAACACGATCACCGGGATCGCCATCAGGGTCGAGCCGGCCATGATGGCGGCCCAGTTCGTGGTGCCGGTCGCCACCTGGAAGGTGCGCAGCCACACCGGCAGCGTCATCATCTCCGGCCGCGAGTTGACGACCAGGGCGAGCAGGAACTCGTTCCAGGCCTGGATGAAGCCGAACACCCCGGTGGCGACGAGGCCGGGGGCGAGCAGCGGGAAGGTGATGCGCCAGAAGGCGCCGCTGCGGCTGCAGCCGTCGATCATCGCGGCCTCCTCGAGCTCGACCGGCACCCCGTTGACGAAGCCGCGCAGGGTCCAGATCGTGAAGGGCAGAACCGTCGCCACATAGACGAGCGTGAGTCCGGCGATCGTGTTGAGCAGCCCCCAGCCGTCGAGCACCCGGTAGGTCGAGACGATCATCGCCTCGGCGGGGATCATCTGGATGATCAGGATCGCGAAGATGAAGGTCTTGCGGCTCTTGAACCGGTAGCGGGTGACCGCGAGCGAGGCGAGGAAGGCGAAGACCAGGGCGATCACGACCGTCGAGACGGTCACCATCAGCGAGTTGCCGAGCGCCGGGAGGAACTGCGCCCGGGCGGGCTCGAACAGCACGGTCTCGTAGTTGGCGGTGGTCAGCGACTGCGGCACGAAGTTCGGCACGCTGCCGCGGATCTCGTTGTTGGGCTGCAGCGAGGTGTTGACCATCCAGTAGACGGGGAAGACCGAGAACAGGAAGACGATGACGGATGCGACGCCGAGCAGCACGGCGGTCAGGTGCTTGCGGGTCACTGCTCCTCCTCCTTGAGGCTGCGGCGCACGTAGAAGATCGAGATCGCGACCATCAGGATGACCATGATCACCGCGATCGCCCCGCCCGTGCCGTAGTTCCCGCCGCCGATCGAGGTCTGGTAGATGTACACGCCGAGGGTCGAGGTCTGCTCCTTGATGCCGCCGATGCCCTGCAGCGCGAAGATCTGGGTGAAGACCCGCAGATCCCAGATCACCTGCAGGATGATCACGACCACGAAGATCGAGCGCAGGTACGGGAACACCACGAGCCGGAAGCGCTGGAACGCGCCGGCACCGTCGAGCTGGGCCGCCTCCAGCACCTCCTCGGGCACCTGGGTGAGCCCGGCGTAGATCGTGAAGGCCACGAAGGGCACGGCACCCCAGGTCACGATGATCGTCGCGACGACGAAGAAGCTGAACGGGTCGATCAGCCAGGAGTGGTTCGAGAAGTCCTGCCCCGAGACCGCCTCCATCAGGTAGTTGACGACGCCGTACTGGGTGTCGAACATCCAGCCCCAGACGATCGTGGCGGTGAGCGCCGGCATCGCCCAGGCGAGCAGCAGGCCGACCGAGACGAGCACCTTGAAGAAGCGGTTCACCCGGTTCATCAGCAGGGCCACGAGCGTGCCGAGCACCATCGCCGTGATCACGTTGGCCAGGCAGAACAGCAGGCTCCGGCCGAGCACGGCCCAGAACTGCGGGTCGCCGAGCACGCGGGTGTAGTTGTCGAAGCCGATGAACGGCGCGGGGGCCCCGAAGACCTGGGCCCGGCCGAACTCCTGGAACGACATCACGAACAGCTGCACCAGCGGCCAGCCGATCACCGCGATCAGGATGAGGCAGGCCGGTACGAGCAGCACCAACGGTGTGAAGCGCCCGGCCTTCGCCCGCGATCCGCCCCTCTTCTTCTTCGATCCCGGCCCGAGCGGCAGCTCTTGCACGCCTCCGGACTCGTGTTCCCTGACCAGCAGGACGGACGAGGTCATGTCTTGGTACTCCCACTACGATTGCGGTGTGCCTCTCACCTTCCTAGGGCGATGGGCATCTGGGCTGACGGTGGCCGATGGCCGTGTTCGCGCGCGGCGCACCGGCCACCGTCAGGTGAACGGCCCTCCTACGAGTTGAGGATGCCGTCGATCTTCTGATCCAGCGCCGTCGCGAGCTGCTCGACGTCACCGCCCTGGGCGATGCCGACGAAGAAGTCCTGCAGCGCTCCGGAGGCCTCGACATCGGCCCACTTGGGCGAGGCGGGGGTCAGCTTCGCGTTGGCCGCGGCCTCCGCGATCGCCTTCGCCACGTCGTCCGTGCCGAGGGTCGAGGCGAGCGAGATCTTCGCCGGCACGAGGCCGTTCTCGCCGAGGATCGTCTGGTACTCGTCGCTCAGCATGATCTTCAGGGCGTCGGTCGCGAGGTCCGGATGGGCCGAGTTCGCCGAGACGGCGATGTTCGAGCCGCCCGCGAACACGTGCGCCGCTCCGCCGTCCTTGCCCGGCAGGGCGTAGACGCCGAGGTTGGCCTCCTGATCGGGGCAGCCGGGCGCGGCCGAGTCGGCGGGGGCGAGGATCGAGCCCTTCACCCAGCTCGGCGCCGAGAGGTTCGCCACGACACCCTCGCAGAAGGGCACCTGCGGGTCGGTCTCGTTGCCGTCCTTGGCGGCGACCGAGGCCTGGGTCATCACCTCCTGCACCTGCTTCAGGCCGGCGATCGACTCGGGGCTGGAGAAGGTGGAGGTCCACTTCCCGCCGTCCTCCGTCGCGATCTCGCCGCCGTTCTCCCAGATGTAGGGCAGGGCGTTGTACCAGTCCTGGCCGGGGAAGTAGATGCCCGAGACGCCGGGGTTCGCCTTCGCGAGCGCCACCCCGTTCGAGACGTACTGGTCGAGCGTGGTGGGCACGGTCAGCCCGGCGTTCGCCAGCAGGTCCTTCTTGTAGAACACCAGGCGGGCGCCGGAGTAGTAGGGAGCGGCGTAGAGCTTGCCGTCGTAGGAGCCGGCCTCCACGAAGCCGGGGAGCAGGTCGTCGCCGCCGAGCTCCTGCTGGATGCCGCTCAGGTCGGCGAACGCACCGGCCGAGGTGAAGGCCGCGGCCTGCGTGTTGCCCACCTCCACGACGTCGGGGCTGTCCGAGCCGGAGAGGTTCGTCGTCAGCTTGTCGACGAGCCCGGTCCAGGCCTGCTCCTCGATCGTCAGCGTCGAACCGGGGTGCTCCTTCTCGAACGTCGTCTTCAGGTACTCGCGCGCAGCATCCGGGGTGTCGGTGCCGTTCAGCCAGACCCGCAGCGCGGCGGTCTCGCCGCTGCCTCCGGAGTCGCCGCCGGACGAGCCGCCGGCACAGCCGGCGAGCGCGAGCGCGGACACGATGCCGAGGGCGGTGACCGCGAGTGCTTTCCTTCTCATTGTTCGTACCTTTCCTAGGGCGATGGATGCCAGCTGGGCACTGGCCTCTCGGTGCGAGGATCCGCGGCGTGGCCGCTACGAGACCCCGAGTTGTCCGGACAGGACCATGACGGCCGCGCCGCGCAGGACGATGTCCTGCCCGAGCGTGGTCATCCGCAGCGTCAGATCGCCGTGGAACTCGGCCATCGTGCGCGCGCGCAGTGTCTCGACGGTGGCCGCGGCCAGTGGTCCGTCGAGCAGATCGGTGGGGCCGCTCAGGATGACCTCGCTGAGGTCGAGCGCGCCGACGACGGGTGCGAGGGCGATGCCCAACCGCTCCCCCGCCTCGGTGAGCACCCGCTCGCGGTCGGCATCCGGCAGCTCGTCGAGCCGCTTCATCAGGTTCGGGATGCTGAGCCAGGTCTCGAGGCACCCGCGCTTGCCGCAGGCGCAGACCGCCCCGCCGTCGGTGCCCACGACGACATGGCCGATCTCTCCCGCGGCGAAGCGGCTGCCGAACAGCGGCGTGCCGCCGAGCAGCAGGCCGGCGCCGACACCGTGGCCGATCGTGATCAGCATCGCGTCGCCGGCGGCGCCGCCGAAACCGTGCTCGGCGAGCACGGCGGCGTTCGCGTCGTTGGCGACGACGACCGGCAGACCGAACTGGGTGGCGAGGATGCTCTGCAACGGCATCCCGTTCCAGCCGAGGTTCGGGGCCGAGAGCACGACGCCGGCCAGGTCGACGACGCCGGGCGAGCCCACTCCGATGCCGAGCACCGGGGCCTGGGCCTGGTCGACGAGGGAGCGGGCGAGGGCGACGACCTTCTCGACGGCCTCATCGCCCGTGCTGCCGGCCAGCTCGACCTCGGCCCGGGCGCTGATCGTGCCGTCGAGGTCGAGGAGAGCGCCCGAGAAGGTCGAGTGCTCGGAGAGGTCGAGGCCCACGATCACGAAGGCCGAGCGGTCGAGGTCGAGCAGGGTGGCGGGCTTGCCGGGCCGGGAGTCCTCGCGCTGGCCGAGCTCGACGACGAGCCCGTCGGCCATCAGCTCGGCGACCAGGGCCGAGACGGTCACCCGGGTGAGGCCGGTCTCGCGGGCGATGTCGGCGCGGCTGCGCGATCCCTCGCGGTAGAGCGTCTGGAGCACCAGCGAGCGGTTGTGGCTGCGGGCGTGCTCGGGCAGCACCTTCGACGAGGGCCGGAGCGCCCGTCGCGGGGTACCCGTTCGGCCTCCGGCCGGGGCTTTTCCGTGTGCGAAGCCCTGAACCGTCGTCGGTGCGACCGAGTCGGTGGGGGAAGGGCTTCGCTGCACTTCCGCTGCAGTCATGTTTGTTAGTAAAGCGTACGAACATACTCGGATCAAGAGGTCTCACGGATTCGTGCGCACTCTTTACAAACCCGTAACACGGCCGTCCGGAGGATCTACCATTGCAGGGTGTCCGATACCACCGAAGAAACCCGCAGCCAGAAGTTCGGCGTCAACGACGTGCTCCGTCTCGTCGTGGAGCTGTTCGCCTTCTTCACCTTCGCCTTCTGGGGCTTCGTGGCCTGGCCGTTCCCGTGGAACTTCGCGTTCGGCATCCTGGCCCCCGTCTTCGCGATCGTGGTGTGGGCGTTGTTCCGCTCGCCCCGGGCCGTCTTCCACATCGACGCCTTCGGCAAGGCGCTCGTCGAGATCGTGATCATGGGCTCGGCCGCCCTGGCCTGGCTGATGCTCGGTCAGCCGATCGTCGCGCTGGTCTTCGGCGTGGTCGCGGTGGTCACCGGCGTGATCGCCGGGCGCAAGGAACTGCGGTGACCAGGCACGCCTCGCTCCTCCTGCACGGCGCTACGAAGCTCGACGCCGACGGGGTCGTCGACGACTTCTGGATCCTCGTCGCGGGAGATCGGATCGCCGAGACCGGCACCGGGGAGTCGTGGCGGAGCCTGGCGGCCGAGATCAGCATGCTGGGCGGCGGCGGGCTCGAGGTCTTCGACGTCGAAGGCGCCTTCCTCACCCCCGGCTTCATCGACCTGCACGTGCACGGCGGCGGGGGCGGCTCGTTCGACGAGGGGGCCGAGGGCATCCGCACCGCGCTGGCCTTCCACCGCGCGCACGGCACCACCCGTTCGGCGATCTCGCTCGTCGCCGCCCCGCTGCCGGCGCTGACCGAGAGCCTCGCGCTCATCGCCTCGCTCGCCGAGGCCGACCCGCTGGTGCTCGGCGCCCACCTCGAGGGGCCGTTCCTGGCTCCGTCGCGGCGCGGGGCGCACGATCCCTCCGCGCTGATCGATCCCCGTCCCGAGACCGTCGCCTCCCTGATCGCTGCGGCCCGGGGGCGGCTCACTCAGGTGACCCTCGCCCCCGAGCTGCCGGGCGCGCTCGACGCGATCGGCGCGTTCACCGCGGCCGGCTCGATCGTGGCGGTCGGGCACACGGATACCGACCTCGAGCAGACCCGCGCCGCCTTCGACCGCGGGGCGCGTCTGCTGACGCACGCCTTCAACGCGATGCGCGGCATCCACCATCGCGACCCGGGGCCGGTGATGGCGGCGCTCGACGACGAGCGGATCGCGCTCGAACTGATCGCGGACGGCGTGCACGTGCACCCGTCGATGATCGAGCTGGCGTTCCGGAGCGCGCCGGGCCGGGTGGTGCTGGTGACCGACGCGATGGCGGCGGCTGGCTCGGCCGATGGCGCGTACCGGCTGGGGACGCGCGACGTGACGGTCACCGAGGGGCGCGCGACGCTGCCCGACGGCACGATCGCGGGGTCGACGCTGACGCAGGAGGCGGCGCTGCGCGGGGCGATGGCCGCCGGGGTCGGTGCGCCGGAGGCCGTGGCGGCGCTGACGGCGGCTCCGGCGCGGGTGCTGGGGCGTTCGCACGAGCTCGGGTACCTGCGGCGCGGGCACCTCGCCGACCTCGTGGTGCTCGACGAGGGGTATGCGGTGCAGGCGGTGTTCGCGGCGGGGGCGCGGGTGGTCGAGGGCGCGTAGTGCGCCCGCACACCCCGACTGTCGCCGACCCGTCAGTTCTTGTCGCTATCGGGCGGTCTTAGCGGCAACAAGTGACGGGTCGACGACAGTCGGGGGCGGGCCGGGCGTGGGCGGCCCGGGGTTCGATGACAGTCGGGGGCGGGCCGGGCGTGGGCGGCCCGGGGTTCGATGACAGTCGGGGGCGGGCCGGGCGGGGGCGGTCAGCGCTCGAGCAGCACGATGCCGTCGGTGGTGTCGAGCAGGCGGTAGCCCGAGCGCTCGGCCTCGGCGACGAGGTCGGCGAGCGCCGCTCCGCCCACGGGGTACTGCTGGGCGATCGAGGTGTCGGCGACCACGAAGTCGGGGCGGGTGGCGTCGAGCGGCAGGATGCCGAGGAGGCTCACCTCCGCCCGAGCCGTCAGCTGCGGGGCCAGCGAGTTCGAGGCGGCGACCGTGCTGCCGTTCGGGATGCGGTCGAGGATGCGCCGGGCCGCCTCGGCGTGCGGTGACGGCGCCCAGAACGCCGGCGACACCAGGGCGGCCAGCGGCGAGGCCGGCAGCAGCGCGATGGTGAGGGCGAGGCTCGCGACCAGGGCGAGGCCGAAGCGGGTGGGGGCGGTTCGGGCGGGGGCGGTCAGGGCCAGAGCGGCGCGGGTGGGGTGCGGGCTCCATGACCCGCGGGAGGGACGGAGGGTTGCGGGGTCGGCGGCTTCCGACGGATGCTCGCTCCGTCGGAGCCGGATCAGCCCGTCGATGAAGGCCGCCGTCACGATCGGCACGAGCACCGCGTCGTAGTGGAACGAGGTGCCCCAGTAGTTCGGGTTGTCCGACAGGAACCGCCAGGCGAGGGTCGGGAGCGCGGCGAGCACGAGCGGCGACCGCAGCGCGACGAACGCGGTGGGGAGCAGCAGGGCCACGATCGTGCCGGTGCGGGTGTCGTCGGTGAGCAGGGTCGCGAGCTGGTGGGCCGCCGAGGCGGGGGTGAGCTGTCCGGTGTAGCTGTTGCCTCCCGCCGGGTTGACGGCGGGGATGACGATCATCGTCTCGATCGCGGTGGCGGCGGCACCGAACGCGGCCGTGGCGATTCCGAGGACGCGACCCCGTGCATCCGTTCGCCAGGCCCGGGCGGCGATGAGCAGGCCGATGGCGGCGACGGTGAGTCCGAGGTCTTCTTTGACGAGCACCAGCGGGGCCGCCCAGAGTGCGGCGGTGCGGAGCCGGCCACGGCCGAGGGCGGTGAGAGAGAAGGCCAGCAGCGTCACCGCGAAGGCGATCTCGTGGAAGTCGAAGGCGGCGGCGTGGGCGAGTCCGCCGGCGAGCCCGTAGACGGTGGCGACGATCATCGCCGCGACGAGCCCGAGGCGGCGGGCGGCCCAGCCGGCCAGCGGCACGACTCCGAGGCAGAGCAGCACGGCCTGCCCGACGAGGAGGGTCTCGGGGCCCGGATGCACGAGGTAGAACGGCGCGAGCAGCGAGACGATCGGCGAGAAGTGGTCGCCGAGAAGGGGGTAGTCGATGCCCTTGAGCAGGGAGGTGGGGAGGTGGCCGGCGGCGTAGGAGCGCACCTCCTGCTCGAAGATGCCGAGGTCGTAGCCCGTGGTGAGCAGGTGGGCGTGCCGCTGGAGGGCCAGCGCCGAGAACAGCACGGCGAGGGCGAGGGCGGCGGCCCATGGGAGCGCGGCGGCTCCGTCGGAGTGACGGTGGCGGGCTCGGCGCTGCGGCCTGCGCCCCCGGCGGGGGTCGCCGGAGGCCGTAGGAGGGCCCCCGTCGCTCGGGGTCCGCTGACCGATGAGGTCGGCCAGACCGACGGAGTGCGGGGCCGGGGCCGGGGCGCCGGCGTGCAGTGCAAGGGCCGGAGCCGGAGCGCCGACGGACGGTGCCGGGGCCGGGGCGCCCGCGTGCAGTGCCGCGGCCGGGGCGCCGGCGGGCGCCCCGAGGGCGGGCGGCGGGGTGCGGTACGACATGGGGCCAATGGTCGGCCCGAGGTGCTGACGTCGGGCTGACGCACCCTGACGGCGGCGTCAGGAAGCGCGGGCGCGAGGTGTGCGACACTCGGCGCATGCGCATCCTGATCGTCGACGACGAGCGCGGCTTCGCCGACGTGCTGTCGCGGGGCCTCACCGCCGAGGGGTTCGCCGTCGACACCGTGTACGACGGGCGCACCGGGTACCTCATGGCCGCGACCGGGGTGTACTCGGCGCTGGTGCTCGACCTGATGCTGCCCGGGATGAGCGGATTCGCGGTCACCGCGCGCCTGCGATCCGAGGGGCTGACCACCCCGATCCTCGTGCTGACCGCCAAGGACGGCGACCTCGACGAGGTCGAAGCCCTCGAGAGCGGTGCGGACGACTACCTGCGGAAGCCCTTCAGCTACCCGGTGCTGGTCGCGCGGCTGCGCTCGATGCTGCGGCGGCCGGTGGCGGGGGTGGGTGCGGGCGCGGGCGGTTCGGGCGGCGCGGGCGGTTTGCGCAGCCCGGGCGGTTCGGGCGGCCCGGGCG
The DNA here is from genome assembly GCF_059691755.1 of Herbiconiux sp. 320_LB. NCBI lineage: Bacteria > Bacillati > Actinomycetota > Actinomycetes > Micrococcales > Microbacteriaceae > Herbiconiux > Herbiconiux sp. 320_LB. Next base: position 23,616 of record NZ_JCAWAD010000005.1, read on the forward strand.
GGGCGGGCGGTTCGGGCGGGGCGGGCGTCGGAGGCGTCGCCGGCGTCCTCGTGTCAGGCGGCGGCGTGCTCACGATCGGCGACCTGGTGCTGGATCCCGGACGCCGCCAGGTGCGCCGAGCCGGCCTCACGATCGAGGTCGGCAGCCGCGAGTGGGCCATCCTCGAGGCCCTCGCGCGGGCCGGCGGCACGGTCGTCGGCAAGGAGCGCCTGCTGCTCGAGGCCTGGCCGGGCGAGCCCGTCGACGTCAATCTCGTCGAGGCGCGGGTCAGCAGCCTCCGCCGCAAGCTCGACCTGCCCTTCGGCCGCCGCTCGATCGTCACCGTGCGCGGGGCCGGCTACCGCCTCGTCGACGACCGCACCCCGGATGAACGTGGCCGCGACGCCGAGCACGCTCCGGATGCGCGTGCCCGCAAGCACCACGACACGAATCCGCACACGCGCGACGACGTCGCTACGGATACGCGTGGCGACGACGATCGTCGGGGTCGCACCGACCGGGCTCACGATCCGCGCGGCGGCGGCGAGCGGGCACCGGATGCGCGCGACGACGGCGGTCGCGAGGCGCTGCCGTGAGGCGGATCGGGTCGCGGGTGGCGCGGCTGCCGATCGCCGCTCGGATCGCCGCGACCGCCGGCGCCCTCACCCTCGTGCTGCTCGTGGCGGCGGGTCTGCTCGTGCGCGCGGCGCTCTACTCCGCCCAGCTCACGGCGACCGAGAACCTTGCCGCGACCCAGGCCGACCAGATCGTCGGAGCCGTCGCGAACGGGCAGCCCGTCGGCGGTCGCTTCGGCGCGCTGCCCTACGAGGTCGTCGCCGCCGACGGCTCGGTCGTGGCGGCGTCACCCGAGCTCGAGGCCGCCGAAGCCGGCGGGCCAGAACAGGGCGACGGGGCCGATCGAGCAGGTGGGTCCGACGGATCCGGCAGACCCGACGGTACCCGCTCCCCCGTGATGCCTGCTCCCGCGCCGGATGACGGAGCGGGGACCGGCGAACGGATCGTCGGCGAGCGCTGGACGGCCACCTTCACGAGCGGCCCCCTGGCCGGCCGGACCCTCGTCGCCCTCAGCGCCACCGAGGGTTCCACCAGCGAGGGTTCCGCCACCGCCGGTTCCACCACCGACGGTTATGCCACCGGCGAATCCACCACCGCCGGCCGGGGCCCCGTGCGCGCCTACGTCTTCGCCACCACCGATGCCGCCGACCAGGTCGTCGGCGCCCTCGACCCCTTCCTCTGGGGCGGGGTCCTGCTCGTCGTGGCCCTCGTCACGGCGACCGCCGCCCTCGCTGCCCGCCGCGCCCTGCGCCCGGTCGAACGGATGCGCCGCACCGTCGCCTCGGTCACCGACGCCCCCGCGGCGATCCGCGTCGAGGTCCCCGCAGCGCACGACGAGCTCCGAGCACTGGCCGACACGCTCAACGGGATGCTCGACCGGCTCGACGAGGCGGCCCTCCGCCAGCGTCGCTTCACCGCTGACGCCGCGCACGAGCTGCGGAGCCCGATCACCTCGCTGCTCGCCGCCCTCGAGATCGCCCAGGCGCATCCGGACGCCTTCCCCGCCGGCGAGGCCCTGGCTCACGTCACCGTCGAGGCGCTCCGGTTGCAGCATCTGGCCGACGACCTGCTCGCGCTCTCGACCGCCGGCCGCGCGAGTGGCTCGGCCCCGATCACCGACGTCGGCGCGGTGCTGACCGAGCTGCTGGCCGACCCCGGCCTGCTCGTCTCTCGCCCCGGCATCCGTGTCGTCGCCGACCAGGTCGGCTCCGCCGTCGTCGAGCTCGACCGGTCGCCGCTCTGGCGCATCCTCCGCAACCTCCTCGAGAACGCCGTCCGCCATGCCGACACTACGGTGCAGATCACCGTCGCCGACGAGACGGCGGAGAGGGCGACCGTCCTGATCGAGATCGCGAACGACGGCCCCGTGATCCCCGCGGACCGCCTGGCCGCCGTCTTCGACCCCTTCGTGCGGCTCGACGAGGCCCGCGCCCGCGACGAAGGCGGCAGCGGACTGGGCCTCGCGATGGTGCGCGAACTGGTCACCGCGGCCGGGGGCACGGTCGACGCGACGTCGACCGCATCCCGAACCGCCTTCCGCGTCCGCCTCCCCCGAGCCTGACTCCGGGCCGAGCCTGAGCCGGAGCCCGGGCCGGGCCCCCGCCCGACTGTCGCCGACCCGTCACTTCTTGTCGCCACTAGACAGCGATAGCGGCAACAACTGACGGGTCGGCGACAGGTGGTGGCGGTGGTTGCGCCACGAACGCCGAAGGCCCCCGCCCGCCGAAGCGGTGGGGGCCTCCAGTACGCGAAACGCGAGAAGCGAGCCGAACGCCTACGCGTCCGCGCCCATCCGCGCCTTGAGGTTCTCGTCGAGCGTGGCGAGGAACTCCTCGGTCGTCTGCCACGGCTGGTCGGGCCCGACCAGCAGCGCCAGGTCTTTCGTCATCTTGCCGGACTCGACGGTCTTGACGACCACGTCCTCCAGCGTCAGCGAGAAGTCGATCAGCTCCTGGTTGCCGTCGAGCTTGCCGCGGTGGGCGAGCCCACGGGTCCAGGCGTAGATCGAGGCGATCGGGTTGGTCGACGTGGGCTTGCCGGCCTGGTGCTGGCGGTAGTGACGGGTCACGGTGCCGTGGGCGGCCTCGGCCTCGACGACCTTGCCGTCCGGCGTCGCGAGCACCGAGGTCATGAGCCCCAGCGAGCCGAAGCCCTGGGCCACGGTGTCGGACTGCACGTCGCCGTCGTAGTTCTTGCAGGCCCAGACGTAGCCGCCCTCCCACTTCATGGCCGACGCGACCATGTCGTCGATGAGGCGGTGCTCGTAGGTGAGCCCGGCGGCGTCGAACTGCTCCTTGAACTCGGTCTCGAAGATCTCCTGGAAGATGTCCTTGAACCGGCCGTCGTAGGCCTTGAGGATCGTGTTCTTCGTCGACAGGTAGACCGGGTAGTTGCGGGTCAGACCGTAGTTGAGCGAGGCGCGCGCGAAGTCGCGGATCGACGCGTCCTGGTTGTACTGCACCTGCGCGATGCCGTCGTCCGGAGCGTCGTAGACCTCGAACTTCATCGGCTCCGAGCCGTCTTCGGGGGTGAACTCGACCGTGAGCTTGCCCTTGCCCTTGAAGACGAAGTCGGTGGCGCGGTACTGGTCGCCGAAGGCGTGACGGCCGATGATGATCGGCTTGTTCCAGCCCGGCACCAGACGGGGGATGTTCGAGATGATGATCGGCTCGCGGAAGATGACGCCGCCGAGGATGTTGCGGATGGTGCCGTTCGGCGACTTCCACATCTTCTTCAGCCCGAACTCCTCCACGCGCGCCTCGTCGGGCGTGATCGTGGCGCACTTGACGCCGACGCCGTGCTTCTGGATGGCGCGGGCCGCGTCGATGGTGACCTGGTCGTCGGTCTCGTCGCGGTACTCGATCCCGAGGTCGTAGTACTCGAGGTTCACATCGAGGTACGGGTGGATCAGTGTGTCTTTGATGGCCTGCCAGATGATGCGGGTCATCTCGTCGCCGTCGAGTTCGACGACCGTGCCTTCAACCTTGATCTTGGACAATTCAGCTCCTCAACAGCCGCCGGAAATGGGCCGTGGCCCAGTTTACCCCCGCCCGCAGAACTCTCTCGACATCGAGATACTTCTGCCAGGTCCGGCCCCGGCTAGCGGGTTCCGTGGCCCAGCGGCTAGCCTGATGCCATGAGTGAACTCAGGCTGGAAGAGCTGGCGGCATCCAACATCGTCGCGGCGAACACCCTCTCGCTCAAGCCCGGCCAGGAGCAGTTCGTCGCCCCCGTCTCGCACTCGATCGCCGAGGCCTACGTCAACCCGGCGACGGCCTGGCCGCGCGTGGTGCTGGAGGACGACGAGGTCGTCGGCTTCATCATGGGCAACTTCGATCCGGATGCGCAGGAGCCCGAGTTCCGCAGCTGCATCTGGCGGATCAACGTCTCCGCCGACGCCCAGGGCCACGGCGTCGGGCGCTTCGCCGTGCTGGCCCTCGCCGACGAGGCGCGCGCCCGCGGCTTCGAACGCATCACCGTCATCTTCGAGCCGGGCGAGGCCGGCCCCGCCGCCTTCTTCGACAAGCTCGGCTTCGCGCCGATCGACGAGACGCCGTACGGGGAGACGATCGCCGCCCTCGATCTGTGACCGAGCAGCCCTCCTTCGAGGAGGAGGTGCTCGAGGTCGTCGACGCGATCCCCGCGGGGCAGGTGCTGAGCTACGGCGACGTCGCCGCGCTCCTCGGCTCGCGGGCGGCGCGCGCCGTCGGGAGCGTGATGCGGCGCTACGGTCACGCGCATCCGTGGTGGCGCGTGGTGCGCTCGGGCGGCCTTCCGCCGGCCGGTCACGAGGCCCGCGCCCGAGACCATTACGAGGCCGAGGGCACACCGCTCCGAGCGGTCTCGCGGGAACCTGGCTATGCCGTCGACTACGCTAAGGCTCGGTGGCGGCCCTGACACGGGTCGCCCATGAGGAGAGGACACCGCACAGCCGATGAAGAGTCGCGCACTTCTCGCCGGAATCGCGGCGGCAGGACTGGTCGTCACGCTGTCGGGCTGCACCCTGGCGAACGCGATCACCCCGCCGGTGTCCGCCCAGCTCTACCCGACCGCCGCCGACGGGAAGGCCGCGAACGCGAGCATCCCGCTGCCGTCGTGGGTTCCGGATGACGCGACGATGATCCGCATCAAGTCCAACACCGAGACCGGCGACACGATCATGCAGTTCCAGGCGGCCGCGCAGACCATCGGCGCGCCCTGCGACGCGAGCATCGCGGGCAACCTCCCCCCGATGCAGGACACCTGGTGGCACCAGGTGCTCCCGCCGGCCGAGCAGATCGTCTGCCAGGACGGCTGGCACATCTTCATCTCCGGCGCCACGGAGTGGAACGCCTGGAAGCCGTAGGCTCCCGCCAGACCCGCTTCCGCTAGACCAGCGACTCCCGCCACGACGCGTGCAGCTGGGCGAACCGCCCCGTGCCCGCGATGAGGTCCTCCGGCGTGCCATCCTCCACGATCCGCCCGTGCTCCATCACGAGCACCCTGTCGGCGATCGAGACGGTCGACAGCCGGTGCGCGATGATGATCGCGGTGCGGTCGGCCAGCAGGGTCTGCAGCGCATCCTGCACCAGTCGCTCGCTCGGGATGTCGAGCGAGGCGGTCGCCTCGTCGAGGATGAGCACGGCCGGGTCGGCGAGGAACGCGCGCGCGAACGAGATCAGCTGACGCTGCCCCGCCGACACCCGGCCGCCGCGCTTGTTGACGTCGGTCTCGTAGCCGTTCGGCAGACCGCGGATGAACGTGTCGGCCCCGACGGCGCGCGCGGCGGCCTCGATCTCCTCCCGCGTCGCATCCGGTTTGCCGATGGCGATGTTGTCGGCCACGGTGCCCGAGAAGAGGTAGGCCTCCTGGGTGACCATGACGATCGCGCGCCGCAGGTCTTTCGGATGCAGCTGTCGCAGATCGATGCCGTCGAGCGTCACCCGCCCCTCGGTCGGGTCGTAGAACCGCGAGACGAGCTTGGCGAGCGTCGACTTGCCGGCTCCGGTCGACCCGACGAGCGCGATCGTCTGCCCGGCCGGGATGTCGAGGTCGAAGTGGGGCAGGATGGGGCGCCCCTCGACGTAGCCGAACTCCATGCCGTCGAACGCGACGGCACCCCGCGACTCCCAGAGGTCGACGGGCTGTTCGGGATCGGCGACGCTCGGCTGCTCCTCGAGCACGCCGGAGATCTTCTCCAGCGCCGCGGTCGCGCTCTGATACCCGTTGTAGAACATCGCCATGTCCTCCATCGGGTCGAAGAAGCGCCGGGTGTAGAGCACGGCGGCCAGCAGCACACCGATCTCGAGCCCGCCGTCGACCACCCGGAAGCCGCCGACCAGCAGCACCGCGGCGACCGCGACGTTGCCGATCAGCACGAGCCCCGGGTCGTAGATGCCGAAGAGCTTGATCACGCGCGCGTTCGTCGCCCGGTACTCTTCGACCAGCCCGCCGAACTCGGCCTCGTTGCGCTTCTCGGTGCGGAAGGCCTTCACCGCGCGGATGCCCGTCATGGTCTCGACGAAGGTCACGATCAAGCGCGCCGACGCGACCCGCGTGCGGCGGTACATCGTCTGCGAGCGCACCTGGAACCAGCGGGTGAGCGCGGCCAGCGGCACGAGCGAGGCGAGCAGGATGAAGCCCGACTCGACATCGAGGAGGAACAGCGCGACCGCGGTGAAGAGCATGTAGAGCACGCCCTGAACCAGCTGATTGATGCCCGAGTCGAGCAGCTCACGGATGGCGTCGAGGTCGCTGGTCTGCCTCGAGATGATGCGCCCGGAGGTGTAGCTCTCGTGGAACTCGAGGCTCAACCGCTGGGTGTGCAGGAAGACACGGCGCCGCAGGTCGAACAGGATGGCCTGACTGATCTGCGCCGACAGCACCGTGAACCAGGCGATCAAGCCGGCACCGGTGACGCCGGCCAGCAGGTAGGCCAGCCCGGCGAACGCGACCGGCATCCAGTCGGCGCCGATCAGGGCGGGCAGGCCGGTGTCGATGCCGTAGGCGATGATCGCCGGGCCGGCGACCTGCGAGATCGTGCTGATGACGACCACGACGATGCTCAGCACGAGCCGGGCGCGCATCGGCCGGATCAGCGAGCCGAGCAACCGCAACGACCGCGCGCGGATCTGCGCGCTCTCGGTCCGGTTCAGGTCGTCGCGCTCCTCTCCTTCGACTCCGAGGACGCTCATGAGGACACCTCCTCGGCGTTCAGGGCGGCACTGCGCTCGGCGGCACCGCGGTCGGCGGCACTGCGCTCGTCCGCATCGAAGCTCGAGATCACGAAGCGGTAGTGCTCGTTCGTCGCGAGCAGTTCGGCGTGGGTGCCGACGGCGGTGACCCGGCCGTCCTGCAGCAGGGCGACCCGGTCGGCGAGCGCGACCGTCGACGGGCGGTGCGCCACGATCAGCGCGGTGGTGCGGGCCAGCACCCGGCGCAGAGCCGCCTCGACCAGGGCCTCCGTGTCGACGTCGAGGGCCGAGAGGGGGTCGTCGAGCACGAGCACGCTCGGCTTCGCCGCGATGGCCCGGGCCAGGGCGAGGCGCTGTCGCTGCCCGCCAGACAGGCTCATCCCCTCCTCCCCCACCTTGGTGTCCAACCCCTCGGGCAGGTCGTGCACGAAGCCGGCCTGAGCGATCTCCAGCGCCTCGAGCAGTTCGGCCTCGCTCGCGTCGGGGCGCCCGAGCAGCACGTTCTCGCGCACCGAGCGACTGAAGAGTGTGGCCTCCTCGAAGGCCATCGCCACCCGGCTCCGCAGATCCTCCCGGGTGAGGTCGCGCACGTCGACCCCGTCGACCCGCACCGCTCCGCCGGTCACGTCGTACAGGCGCGAGGTGAGCGCGGTGAGCGTCGACTTGCCCGAGCCGGTGAGCCCGACCAGCGCCATGGTCTCGCCGGGCTCGACGACGAGGTCGACGCCGTCGAGGAGATCGGGGAAGGCGGCCGGCGCATCCTGGTACCGGAAGTGCACGTCGTCGAAGCTCAGTCGCCCCCGGCCGTCGACGATGGTGGCCGGATGCACGGGGTCGGTGATCGTGTTCTCCGAGTCCATCACCTCGAAGAAGCGCAACGTCGCGGTCTTGGCGTCGAGGGTCATGGCGAGGAAGTAGCCGAGCGACCAGATCGGGAACAGCAGCACCGTGCCGGTCGCGAAGAACGCCACGAGCGCCCCCACCGAGGTCTGGCCGGTCGAGGCGAGCCAGACGCCGACGACCAGGCAGACCCCGAAGGCGATGTCGGGGATCAGGGTGAGGTAGAGCCAGATCCCGGCGATCGCCTTGGCCTTCTCGATCTCGGTGCCGCGCAGCTGCTCGGCCTGGCTCTCGAAGCGCTTGAGGGCGTAGCGGCCCCGGCCGAAGGCCTTCAGCACGCGGATGCCGTGCACCGACTCCTCGACGCTGGTCGCCAGGTCGCCCGCCTGGTCCTGCGAGCGCCGCGCGACATCCGAGTACCGGCGCTCGAACGAGAAGCTGTAGGCGATGACCGGCACGGCGGCGGCCGCGAAGATGAGGCCGAGCACCCAGTTCAGCGTGATCAGGATGACGACCCCGCCGACGAGCGTGAGCACGTTGACCACGAGCAGCACGAGACCGAACGACAGCCACCGCCGGATCAGGTTGAGGTCGCTGACGGCGCGCGAGAGCAGCTGCCCGCTCGGCCAGCGGTCGTGGAAGGCGACGGGCAGGTCTTCGAGCTGGGCGTACAGGCCGTTGCGCATCCGGGCCTCGACGTGGGTGCCGGGGGTGAGCACCAGAGCGCGGCGGGCGCCGATCAGCACGGCCTCGAAGACGCCGAGGCCGAGCACGATCCCGGCGCCGAGCCAGACCTGGCCGGCGTCCCGGTCGGCGAACGGGCCGTCGACCATCCACTGCAGCACCTGCGGGATGGCGAGGGCCACGATGCTGGCCACCAGCGAGACGACCATCGCGACCCCGATCCGCGGCAGGGCCTGCCGCGCGAAGGGTCGCAGGCGCAGCAGCGTGGCCACCGTCCCGGTGGCGGGGGTCGCTGTCTCTGGCATCTCCTGCTTCCTCGTTCTCGTGCGCCGGGCACGCCGAATAACCCCCGAATCGGGGGTGTCGGCGTCATGGCAGCCTTATAGACTATCGGCCGCTTCGGCCGAACGCAACAGCGCAGCGGCGGCGTCTGCCAGGAGCAGCGAGACGTCACCCGCCCGCCACCGGTGCGTCACCGCCCCGTCACCTTCGCGTCAGCGGATTCGCCGCGTCAACTCCGCGTCAGCGGATCCGCACCGACAGGCAGGTCACGCAGCCCTCGAGCTTCTCGAACTCCGAGATGTCCACTGAGATGACCCGGTAGCCCAGCCCCTCGATCAGCCGCGCCGACTCCGGGGCGGACGCCGCGACCAGCACGGTGTCGTCGGCCAGCACCACCACGTGGGCGCCGCTGGGCTCGGGCACCTCGAGGAAGCGGTCGAAGATGAACGGATCGTCGACGAGCGGCGGGTAGCCGATGACCGTGCCGTCGGGCAGGGCGGTCACGGCGCTCTTGAGGTGAAGCACCTTCGACACCGGAACGGCCACGACCGAGTAGCCGCGCGGGGCGAGGATCTTGCGGAGCTGACGGATGCCGTCGGCGTTCGTGCGCCCGCCGCGGCCGACGTAGATGGTCGTGCCGATCTTCAGCACGTCGCCGCCGTCCAGGGTGCCCGGGCGTTCGATCCGCACGATCTCCAGGCCCAGCGAGCGCAGGCTCTCCTCGACGGCCGGGATCTCCGGGATGCGGGAGTCGGCTCCGGGGCTGCCGATCACCGCGAGCGCGCCGAACATCACGACCGCGTCCTCCACGAACACCGAGTCCGGGAGGTCGTCGGCGGGCTCCACCTCGACCGGCTCCCAGCCCGAACCGGTCAGCGCGGCGACGTAGGTCTCCCACTGCTCCTCGGCGAGCTCGAGGTCGACCGGCTCCCGCTCGATGTGCGTGACCAGCCCCTCGTCGAGGGTCGCCGCCGGGCGCCGCACGAGCACGAGGTGCTTGCGGAGCACCTCCTCCTGCTCGTCGATCGCGATCCGCGAGTGGATGCGGCGGGCCAGCGTGACACTGGCGAGCACCGCCGCCAGCACGAAGATGAGATTGTTGCCGACCAGCGTCGCGGCGAGCGGGGCGAGGAGCGCGTCCGGCGCGATCCCCTGGCCCAGCGCGGCGACGCCCGTGCCCACGAAGGCGGCGAGCGCCCCGGAGACGAGGCCGGCGATGAACGCCGTGTACCAGTGCCGGTACGCCCCGACCAACCCGAAGACCGCCGCGAACACGAACAGCAGCAGCGCGGAGGGCAGGAAGTAGGGCGTGAAGACCAGGAACGCCTGCGCCTTGAGCGCGTTCGCGAGGAACAGGGCGAGGTCGGACGCGACGAGGGCGATCGCGGCCACGACCGCCGCCGCCACGACGGATGCCGTGACCGAACGGAGCCGGTAGGAAGACATAGAGACGACCTTAGGTGATGCTGTCTGTATGCGGCTTGCGTACCGGCTCCGAGCCGGCCGCATGCCCGCAGGGAACGGGTGGAACCCGGTCTAGTGGAAGAAGTGCCGCTCTCCCGTGAAGTACATGGTCACGCCCGCCTTCTGGGCGGCCGCGATGACCTCCTCGTCGCGCACCGAGCCGCCGGGCTGCACGACGGCGGAGACGCCCGCCTCGAGCAGCACCTCGAGCCCGTCGGCGAACGGGAAGAACGCATCCGAGGCGGCGACGGAGCCGCGTGCGCGGTCGCCCGCCCGGGAGACCGCGAGGTGGCAGGAGTCGACCCGGTTCACCTGACCCATGCCGACGCCGACCGACGCCCCGTGCGAGGCGAGCAGGATGGCGTTCGACTTGACCGAGCGGCAGGCCTTCCAGGCGAACTCGAGGTCGTCGAGGGTCGCCTCGTCGGCCGCGTCGCCGGCGACCAGGGTCCACCGACCGCGGTCGAGGCCGTCGAAGCGGTCCAGGGTCTGGGCGAGGAAGCCGCCGGAGATCTGGCGCAGCTCTGTGTCCTCGCGGCGGTAGCCCTCGGGGAGGGTCAGCAGGCGCAGGTTCTTCTTCGTCTTCAACAGCTCGAAGGCGTCCGACTCGAAGGCGGGCGCGATCAGCACCTCGGTGAAGATGTCTTTGACCGACTCGGCCATCGCGAGCGTGACCGGGCGGTTCGCGGCGATCACGCCGCCGAACGCCGACACGGGGTCGCAGGCGTGCGCCCGGGCGTGCGCCGAGGCGATCGCGTCGGGGGCGTTGGGGGCCGCCACCGCGATGCCGCAGGGGTTCGCGTGCTTGATGATCGCGACGGCGGGCTCGGCGAAGTCGTAGGCGGCTCGCACGGCGGCGTCGCCGTCGACGTAGTTGTTGTACGACATCTCCTTGCCGTGCAGCTGCGTGGCCTGGGCGATGCCGTGCCCGTCGGCCGAGGTGTAGATGGCGGCCTGCTGGTGCGAGTTCTCGCCGTAGCGCAGAGTCGAGGACAGCGCCGCGGAGACGGTGAGGGTCTCGGCGAAGGCGCGGGATGCACCCGGGCCGTCGACCGCATCCGGAGCCGGCGCCGGGAACGCGCCCGGATCGGCCTCGGCCAGCTGCTCGGCGAACCAGCCGGCGACCGACCCGTCGTAGGAGGCGGTGTGGGCGAAGGCCTCGGCCGCGAGCGTGCGACGCACGTCGAGCGTGGTGCCGCCCTCGGCGAGCGAGGCGACGATGTCATCGTAGCGGTTCGGCGAGACGACGATCGCGACATTGGCGAAGTTCTTGGCCGACGCGCGCACCAGGGCGGGGCCGCCGATGTCGATCTGCTCGATCACCGCGTCGGGCTCGGCCCCCGAGGCGACCGTCTCGCGGAACGGGTAGAGGTTGACCACGACGAGGTCGAACGGGCGGATGCCGAGGTCGGCCAGCTGCGAGCGGTGCGACTCGAGGCGCAGGTCGGCGAGGATGCCCGCGTGCACGCCGGGGTGCAGGGTCTTCACCCGGCCGTCGAGCGACTCGGGGAACCCGGTGACGCTGGAGACCTCGGTCACGGCGACCCCCGCATCCGCGATCGCCTTCGCCGTCGACCCCGTCGAGACGATCTCGACGCCCGAGGTCGCGAGGCCCTGCACGAGCTCGGCGAGCCCCCGCTTGTCGCTGACCGAGATCAGCGCCCGGGTGATCGGCACCGTGTCGCGGTGGGTGTACAGGCTCGGGTCGTGCTGGGGGCCGCTCATCGTGCTGCTGTCTCCTTGAGGTCGACTAATCCGTCTGCGATGTCGCGCACGGCCTGCACCAGCAGCTGCCGTTCGACGGTCTTGATGCGCTCGTGCAGATCGTGCTCGGTGTCTCCCGGCTCGACCCGCACGGACTCCTGGACGATCACGGGCCCGGTGTCGACGCCCTCGTCGATCACGTGGACGGTGACCCCGGTCGTCTCCACGCCCGCGGCGAGCGCGTCGCGCACGGCGTGGGCGCCCGGGAAGGCGGGGAGGAGGGCCGGATGCGTGTTGATCAGTCGCGGGGTGAGCGCCGCCACCACGACAGGCGGCAGGATGCGCATGAAGCCCGCACAGACGACGAGGTCGGGCGAGTAGCTTTCGATGCGCTCCAGGAGCGCGCGGCCCCAGGCGTCACGGGAGTCGAAGTCGCCGGGCTCGACGACGAAGTCGGGGATGCCGAACTCCTCGGCGTGGGCGAGGCCCTCGGCGTGGTTGTCGGACCCGACCGCGATGACACGGGCGGGGAGGTCGCCGGCGGTGGTCGCCTCCAGCAGCGCGCGGAGGTTGGAGCCTCCCCCGGAGATCAGGACGAGGAGGGACAGCACGCCTACAGTGTATCGGCCGGGTCGGAGGGGGTCGTGCGCGCGGGGGCGGGGGTGGATGCGGGGGTGCGCGTGGGGGCGGATGCGGCCGGGGTGGATGCGGCCGGGGTGGATGCGGCCGGGGTGGCGCCCGGGGTGGCCCGGGTCGCGCCGGCGACGAGACCGAGGGCGATGGAGACCACGAGCTCGACGAACGACCACAGCCAGACCGCACCGGCGTCGGGCCCCACCTCGGCGAGACGGCCGGGGCCGGCGGCGCCGCCGGACCAGAGGGCGATGAGTCCGAGCGCGGTCGCCCCGACGAGCGCGCCGCCGACCGCGGTGGCGAGCAGCCGGACCACCCGGCCGCCGCGGCCGCGGACCGCCTCGAGGTAGACCGGTCGCAGGAGCGATGCGATGACGAAGCCGACGGCCACCGGCACGACGAGCCCCGCGAACCCCAGCGCGGGCGTGCCCTGCGGGAGGGCGCCGAGCACCGGGAGCGAGGGCACGAGCCCGACCTGGGTCGCGAGCGGGGAGACGGTCGAGCCCGCGCCGATCGCGAACCCGGGGCCGACGAACCACGACATGGTCCACGCGACGAGGTTCGGCAGCAGGGCCAGCTGGCCGAGGGTCAGCGAGATGCCGCCCATGAGGCCGGACTGGAGCCCTTCGTAGAGCGCGACGATCGAAGAGAAGCCGGCGACCACGACGATCGCCAGCGCGACGGCCGACACCCCGACGATCCCGGCGGCGGAGGCGAGACCCGCCCGGAAGGCGAGGGCGACGAGACCGCGGTCCCCGGTCGGCAGCGTGGTCCAGCGGGCGGTGAGCCGGCGGCGGAAGCCGCTCGCGGCGCCGAGTTCGATCGGCGGCGTCCGCCGACCCGTCCAGGCGTAGCCGATCGCGATGCCGAGACCGTAGACGACGGCGGGGAAGACGATGCTCTGCACGAGGGAGGGCTCGGCGCCGTCGATGCGCACGCCCAGCTGCACCAGGAGTCCGAGCAGGCCGACCACGAGCATCCCGACCAGCGCGCCGGTGACCGGGAAGGCCGTCGACCCGAGACGTCTGCCGGCGCGGGTGCCCAGCAGCACCGTGACGAAGGCGAAGCCGAGCGGGGCCAGCCCGACGGTGAAGGGGGTGGCCGCGCCGTCGACGCCGAGGCGCAGGGCGAGTGCCGGGTCGATGGCGAAGAGCACGTCGACGCCGTTGCCGAGCAGCCACAGGTCGCCCGAGGCACGCCAGAACACGAGCCAGTCGACCGCGAGCCCGAACTGCGTCGCCCAGAGGAGGGTGAGCGGGATCAGGGGGATGCCGACGCCGATCGCGACGACGATCAGGGCGTCGAGGGCGGCGAGCAGGGCGGTGAGTGGGCGGTTCATGCGTGGCCGAGCCTACCTGCCGAGTCCGGGGATCCTCCGGCGGCGCTCCGACTCTGCGGCGGCCGTTCCGTCAGTGGAAGAACGCCTTGAGGAGGATGACGATGACGCCGAGGAGCGCGGTGCCCACCGCCCCCAGCAGGCAGATGAACCAGCGGCTGCCGCGTTCGGCGAAGGCGAGCCAGCCGAGCACGAACAGCACCGCGACGCCGACGAACAGGGCCAGCAGATAGGCGTCGTCCTCCGGCAGCACGCCGGCCGCCCCGAGCCCGAGGGCCGCGACCGGGATGATCGCCGCGAGCAGCAATCCGGAGGAGTGCCGGACCGCGCGGCCGAGCGCTTCGCCGAGCGGGATCTCGACGCCGTCGCGCTTGCCGTGGTGGGCGACCGTCGAGGCGAAGACGTGCGCGACCCAGAACACGAAGCTCGTGGCGGCGACGGCGACCATCAGGCTGAAGTCGCTCTCCCCGTCCTCCACGAGCACGATCAGGGCGCTGACGATGATGGTGCCGTAGATCGACTCCGGCGTCACCAGCTCGTGCCGCAGCCGCTGATACAGCGACACGGTCTGCCCGTCGCCGACTGTTCTGCTGCCCCCGGTCACATCGGTCTCCACGCCTTCATCCTGCCAGAACCGCCGAGGTCAGCGGGAAGCCGCCGGCCGTAGCCGACGGCCCTGGGTGGCGGCGCGAGCCGGGGAGCCCGCGCGCAGCACGGGCCCCCCGGGAATTCACAGCGCCGCGTAGACCTCGCGGAGGAGGGCGGCGGTCTCGCTGGGGGTCTTGCCGACGCGCACGCCGGCGGCCTCCAAGGCCTCCTTCTTCGCCTGAGCGGTCCCGGCGCTGCCGGAGACGATCGCACCGGCGTGGCCCATGGTCTTGCCCTCGGGGGCGGTGAAGCCCGCGACGTAGCCGACGACCGGCTTGGTGACGTTCGCCTTGATGAAGTCGGCCGCGCGCTCCTCGGCGTCGCCGCCGATCTCGCCGATCATGACGATCGCCTTGGTCTCCGGGTCGGCCTCGAACGCGGCGAGCGCGTCGATGTGCGTGGTGCCGATGATCGGGTCGCCGCCGATGCCGATGGCGGTCGAGAAGCCGAGGTCGCGCAGCTCGTACATCATCTGGTACGTCAGCGTGCCCGACTTCGAGACCAGGCCGATCGGGCCCTTGCCGGTGATGTTGGCCGGGGTGATGCCGACCAGCGACTCACCGGGGGTGATGATGCCGGGGCAGTTCGGCCCGATGATGCGGGTCTTGTTGCCCTTGGCCGTGGCGTAGGCCCAGGCCTCGGCCGAGTCCTGCACCGGGATGCCCTCGGTGATGACGACCAGCAGCGGGATCTCGGAGTCGATCGCCTCGATGATCGCGTCCTTCGAGAACGCCGGGGGCACGAACGCGATCGACACGTCGGCGCCGGTCTTCTCGATGGCCTCGGCGACCGTGCCGAACACGGGCAGCTCGACGGCGTTGCCGTCCTGGTCGGTGTGGCTGACGGTGGTGCCGGCCTTGCGGGCGTTGACACCGCCGACGACCTGGGTACCGGCCTTGAGCATCAGAGCGGTGTGCTTGGTGCCCTCACCGCCGGTGATGCCCTGGACGATGACCTTGGAATCCTTGTTCAGAAAAATCGACATGTTCTCTCGTCCTCTTCTTACTTCGCAGCCGCGGCGAGCTCGGCCGCCTTGTCGGCGCCCTCGTCCATGGTGAGTGCCAGGGTCACGAGCGGGTGGGCCGCCTCCTCGAGGATGCGGCGCCCCTCCTCGACCTTGTTGCCGTCGAGCCGCACGACGAGGGGCTTGGTGGCGGTGTCGCCGAGCACCTCGAGGGCGCCGACGATGCCGTTGGCCACCGCGTCGCAGGCGGTGATGCCGCCGAACACGTTCACGAAGACGCTCTTGACCTGCTCGTCGCCGAGGATGACGTCGAGACCGTTGGCCATCACCTGAGCGGATGCTCCGCCGCCGATGTCGAGGAAGTTGGCCGGCTTCACACCGTCGTGCTTCTCGCCGGCGTAGGAGACGACGTCGAGGGTCGACATCACGAGCCCGGCGCCGTTGCCGATCACGCCGACCTCGCCGTCGAGCTTCACGTAGTTCAGGCCCAGCTTCTTGGCCTTGGCCTCGAGCGGGTCGGCGGCCTCGGCGTCTTCGAGCGCCTCGTGCTCGGGGTGACGGAAGTCGGCGTTCTCGTCGAGCGAGACCTTGCCGTCGAGGGCAATGATCTCGCCCTCCTCGGTCAGCACGAGCGGGTTCACCTCGACCAGGGTGGCATCCTCGCCCTTGTAGACCTCCCACAGCTTCACGAAGACGGGGGCGACCTTCTCGACCAGGTCTTCGGGGAAGTTGGCGTCCACGGCGATGCGGCGCGCGGTCTCGAGGTCGATGCCCGCGATGGGGTCGACCTCGATGCGGGCGAGGGCCTCGGGGCGCTCGACGGCGAGCTGCTCGATCTCCATGCCGCCCTCGTAGCTGGTCAGCGAGAGGTAGGAGCGGTTGGCGCGGTCCAGCAGCACCGAGAAGTAGAACTCCCGGTCGATGCGGGCACCACCGGCGACCATGACGCGCTTGACCACGTGGCCCTTGATGTCCAGGCCCAGGATGGCCTTCGCGGCCTCCTCGGCGGCTTCGGGGTCTTTCGCGACCTTCACGCCGCCGGCCTTACCGCGGCCACCCACCTTGACCTGGGCCTTCACCACGGTCACTCCGCCGAGGGTCTCGGCTGCGGCCCTGACCTCCTCGGGGGTGTCGGCGATGATGCCCGGGAGCACGGGGACCCCGTAGCTCTCGAACAGGTCTCGGGCTTGGTACTCGAATAGATCCACGCTGGTCTTCCAATCCGCTTTCAACTCGTCGTCCCCGGGTGGGGGACATGACTGATGGCGCGGCGGAATGGATGCCCACTCCGTCGCTCCGGACACCGTAGAGAACTCTACCCCCGCAGGGTCGGCGGGCGTTCCGGAGGCTCCCAGGGGATGTGGAGAGTTCGGTTCGGTGCCGGAGGGTGTCCGCGCCTGCGCTCGTCTGTCCGCCCTCGGCGTTGAACGTCTGCGTCCGACCTCGGGGTCCGCTCCTGCACCCGGTCCTCCCCTGGCGCGGATCGGTGCAGTGTTCTCCACAGATCCCGTCCCCGGGCTCGGCCCTCGCGTCCGCCCGACGACCCTTGGGCCATGACCAGAACCTTCCGACTCCTCGCGTCGCTCCTCTCCGGCGCCGTCCTGCTCCCGCTCCTCCTCCTCGCGGGGGCGGCTCCACCCGCCAACGCCGTCCGGGCCCTCGCACACGGCGACGGTGTCACCTGGCTGGGCGACCACACCTCCTGGCTCGGCAACTACCGTCTGGCCGACGGACGCTCGGGCTACTGCCTCGAGGTCACCAAGGCGCCGCCCGGCGGGTCCGACGTCGACTACCTCCCCGGCGCCTCCGCCGGCTACTCGACCGACGACGCCGCGCGACTGGCGTTCCTCTCACGGCACTGGGGTGCGCCCGGCGACGCGCTCACGGCCGCCGCGGCGCAGCTCGCGACCTGGACGGTCACCGGCCTCGGCGGCCACGACCAGGCCTTCTTCGCCCGTCGCGCCAACGGCGATGCCGCGCTCGTGACCCAGACGGCGAATCGGATGCTCGAGCTCGCGAACGGCGACTCCGGTGCGTCCCGAGGCGTGGCCGCCACGCTGGGCCTGGATGCGAGCGGTGTCGGCGCGCGGGTCCTCACCGATCTGTGGGTCGACTTCCTGAGCGGCGCGCATCCGCTGGCTCCCGCGAGCTACTACGGCGACGTGACCCTGGTGGGTGCGACCTTCGCCGACGGCAGCCACCGCGCCTATCTGGCGAACGGCGTCATGCAGGAGATCGTGCCCGACGAGGAGGGCGGCCTCGAGACCATCTCGGCGCGGGTGGAGTACCACGCGCTCCCCTTCGGGGCCGACTTCCGCTTCGGTCGCAACACCGGTGGCAGCCAGAGCCTCCTGGTCAGCGAGCCGAACCTGCTGAGCGCGGCCGCCACGGCCGACACGACCTCGACCTCGGAACTGCCCTTCCGCCCGCGGGTCGAGACGGTCACCAGCGCCGCGGTGGCCTCGCCGGGCACCGCGCTGACCGACCGGCTGACACTCGACGCGCATCCGGAGTCGGCGACCGGTGGGCAGTGGGGCCTCTACCAGGCGCCGGACGGCGCATTGCTGCCCGTGCCGGTCGTGGTGGCGAGTGTGCTCTGGGGTCCGTTCGGCACCCCACCCGTGTTGTCGTCGACGGTGCCGGCGGATGCGCGGGCCGTCTGCCGGAGCGAGCTCCGGATCGAGACCGGTCCCGGCGTCTACGAGAGCGCCCCCTGCACGATCCCCTCCCCCGGCTACTACGTCTGGACCGACTCGATCGACCCCGCCCGAACCCCCGCCGACCGCGGTGGCACGCGCCTCCAAGGCTTCACCTCCCCCTTCGGAGTCGCCTCCGAAACCACCCTCGTCCCCGCCACCCCCCGCCTCGACACCACCGCCACCTTCACCCCCGCCCCCGCCTCGGGCCCCACCGCGGTCGCCCCCACCGATGACAGCGCACCGCCGTCGATGATGGCGCCGGCTTCGGGTGGCGAACCGTTCTGCGCGCGCGACCGGCTCGTGCTCTCGGGGCTGCCCGAGGGCGCCCCGCCGCTCGCCGTCGTGTCCACCCTCATCGGGCCGCTCCCCGCCGACACTGTAAAGACCCCATCCGAGGCTGCGGACCCGGCTGCGACTGCGGATGCTGATGCGAGTGCGGATGCGGATGCGAGTGCGGGCGTGGCGCGCGAGCTAGCCCGGCCCGCCGGGTCGCTTCCGGTGGCGGGTCGCGTGACCACGACGCTCGGCGCAGACGGCACCCACCTGACCGACTGCATCCCGGTTACCGCACCGGGTTTCTACTACTTCGTCTTCGAGGCCACCCCCGGCTCGGTCCCGTCACCCGTGCCGTCGGCAGAGTCGTCCCGTCCAAGCGGTGAGGACACCACCGAGGTGCGCCGCCTCCTCGACGGCACCGAGCCGGGCGGCGATTCGTCGTCGGCAGCACGCGGAGCAAACCCATCAAGCCCGGTGGCTGAGCCGGTGGCGGTAGAAGCACCGGTACTGGTGGCGGCCTTCTCGGACAATCGGGTGCTGCAGGCCGAATCGTTCGTGCTCACCCCGCCACCCGCGGTGACTCCGCCGGCACCGCCGGTCGTGGGCACGCCGACGCCGACTCCCCCGCCCTTCGCCGCTCCCGAACGCCCGGTCGCCCTCGCGAGCACGGGCGCCCCCGCACCCTCCGGGGCGCTCGCGATCGCCGCGGCAGTCCTCGGCGTCATGACCGGCCTGGCCGGCCTAGCCCTGGCCCTCCGCCGCTGGCCCTGACCCGCACGGCCCAGTTGCCGGCCAGCGGCCGCAGGTTGACAACCACTGATTATTGGTCAGCGGGCGCCGGTCGGCGGGTCAGAGCTTTTCGATGGGGGCGATCTTGATGAGGAGCTTCTTGGGGCCCGCCGACTCGAAGTTCACGTGCGCCACGCGCTTCGAGCCCTCGCCCGTGACCTGGTTCACCCGGCCCTCACCGAAGTCGGTGTGGCGGATGCGGTCTCCGGGCGCCAGCTCGAGGTCGCCGTTGTCACGCACCTGGCCGGTGACCCGGTTCGCCCACTCGGTCTTCGGCCGGGGCGGCCCCGGCGGGATGCCGAAACCGGAGTCGGAATTCCAGCGAGAATTCCCGCCGCCCCCGCCACCGCCGAAGCCACGGCCGCCCCGCGAGGCGTTCAGCGCCCGCGGCTCGGTGCCGCCGCGGGAGGTCGCCATCCCGGGCGACTGGATCCACTCGATCAGCTCGGCCGGGATCTCCTGCAGGTACCGGCTCGGCATCGCCACCGCCGTCTCGCCGAACTGCGCGCGGGTCATCGCCAGAGAGAGGAACAGCCGCTTGCGCGCCCGCGTGATCCCCACGTAGAACAGCCGCCGCTCCTCGGCCGGGCCTCCGGGCTCGCTCGCCGACATCCGGTGCGGCAACAGGTCTTCCTCGATGCCGGTGAGGAAGACGGCGTCGTACTCCAGGCCCTTCGCGGTATGCAGCGTCATCAGCGACACCGTGCCGCTCGAGTCGTCGAGGTCGTCGACCGCCGCCACGAGCGACACCTCGGTCAAGAAGTCGACCAGCGTGCCGTCGGGATTGTTGCGGTTGAACTCCTTCGTGACCGCCAGGAGCTCCTCGATGTTCTCGGCCCGCGCCTCGTCCTGCGGATCCCGCGTCGCCCGCAGACTCGTGACCAGACCGCTGCGCTCCATCAGCACCTGCAGCACCTCGCCGACCTGCGCCTCGCCGCCCGGGCGCTCGGGGTCGACCAGCTCACTGGCCTCGTCGAGCAACGAGGCCAGCTGCAGGATGGCGCCGGTCACCTTCGGCCCGAGCCCGAGCTCTTTCGCCCGGCGCATCGCCTCGCGGTAGCTGATCTCCTCGCGCTCGGCGAACGAGGCCAGCTGGGTCTCGGTCGCGGGGCCGATGCCGCGCTTGGGGGTGTTCAGGATGCGGCGGAGCGCGAGCCCGTCGAAGGGGTTCGCGACGGCCGTGAGGTAGGCCATCGCATCCTTGATCTCGGCCCGCTCGTAGAACTTGGTGCCACCGAGCACTCGGTACGGCAGCGCCGAGCGGATGAAGATCTCCTCCAGCGCACGGGTCTGCGAGTTCGTGCGGTAGAACACGGCGATCTGGTTGTAGGGCGTTCCGCCCTCGTGCAGCTTCGCGATCTCGTCGGCGACGAACTGCGCCTCGTCGTGCCCGGAGTACCCGGTGAAGCCGACGATCTTGTCGCCGTCGCCCACCGCGGTCCACAACTTCTTGTCTTTGCGGTCGAAGTTGTTCGAGATCACCGAGTTGGCGGCGGTGAGGATGTTCTGGGTCGACCGGTAGTTCTGCTCGAGCAGCACGACGCTGGCGCCCGGGAAATCACGCTCGAACTCGACGATGTTGCGGATGTCGGCGCCCCGGAAGGCGTAGATCGATTGGTCGGAGTCACCGACGACCGTGAGGGAGGCTCCCCCGCCACCGAAGGCGGGCAGCCCCGCCAGCTCGTTCGACTCGGGCGGACGGGTGAGCTCGCGGATCAGCGCGTACTGGGCGTGATTGGTGTCTTGGTATTCGTCGACCAGGATGTGGCGGAACCGCCGCTGGTACTTCTCAGCCACCTGCGGGAAGGCGCGGAACAGGTACACCGTCTGGCTGATCAGGTCGTCGAAGTCGAAGGCGTTCGCATCGCGGAGCGCCCGCGTGTAGGCCCGGAAGCACTCGACGAACATCGCGTCGTTCGGGTCGGAGAAGTTCGCCTGGCGCGCGTAGCTCTCGACGTCGGTGAGCTCGTTCTTGAGCTTGGAGATCTTGCCCGTCACCTGCGCGACGGTGAAGCCGTAGGTGTCGGCCTGCAGGTCTTTGATGATCCGCTTCACCAGCGCCCGCGAATCCTGCGAGTCGTAGATCGTGAAGGCCTTCGTGAACCCGAAGTTCTCGGCCTCGCGACGAAGGATGCGCACGCAGGCCGAGTGGAACGTCGAGATCCACATCCCCTCCGCCACCTGACCGAGCAGGTGCCCGACGCGCTCGCGCATCTCGGCCGCGGCCTTGTTGGTGAAGGTGATGGCGAGGATCTGGCTGGGCCAGGCCTCGCCGTTGCGGATGAGGGAGGCGATGCGGTGGGTGAGCACCCGGGTCTTGCCACTGCCGGCACCGGCGACGATCAGCAGGGCGGGGCCCCGGTAGACGACGGCTTCGCGCTGCTCGGGGTTCAGCCCCTCGAGCAACGGGTCGTCGCCCGAACCCTGATCCGAGGCATCACCACGACCGTCCACGATCACGGGGGTGATGCGGGCCGGGGTCGATTCGGTGGTGTCGCTCATGCTGCGACAAGTTTAGTTCGCCCCACCGACACCGGCGTCGGCGCCGCCAGAGACACCGCCACCAAGCCCATCAGCACCAGCACCCCCACCGACACCGACACCGACACCGGCACCGGCACCGGCCGAGCGCACCCGCACCGCCAGCTCCGGCTGATCCGCGAACACCCCGTCGACCCCGCTGCCCAGGATGGCGGCGAACTCCTCCGCCCACCTCCCGAACGCCGCCGGCCCGCCGTCACTCCGGTAGTCGACCGGGAGGAACGCGTTCTCGGCCCGCAACGTCCAGGTGAACACCGAGAGTCCGGCGGCCTGCGCCCGCTCCACGACGTCCGCGACCCCGGTCGACCGCCCCGCCGCATCCCGGGTCAGGATCAGATCCTTGTCGAGGCTCACCCCGTCGACCTCCCGGGCCAGCGCGCGCAGCCCGGCATCCGTCAGCGAGCTGGAGTACGGTGCCGCCGCCGCCCCGCGCCGAACCACCTCGTCGAAGGGCGCGCCCGAGGCCTCGAGCAGGTAGACGTACCGCGCCGGCAGCCCCGACGCACGGAGCGCCAGCAGCACGGTCTTCTCGAACGACTCGATGACGAGCGGATGCGCGCCGTCGCCCCACCCCGCCTCGGCCAGTTCCCGAGCGACGATCTCCCCGATCGGCATGCCCAGCCCCGCGAAGTAGCTCGCGTGCTTGATCTCGACGACCACGCCTCGGCCCGCATCGGCCGCGATGGCGAGCACGTCCCGCAGCCGGAGCACCCCCTCGGCGCCGTCGAAGGCCGCGCTGTCCGGACGGAGCGCCGGCAGCCGCTCCCGCGCGCGCAGGGTCGCGAGCTCGTCCCAGGTGAAGTCCTCGGCGAACCAGCCGTTCTGGGCGACGCCGTCGACGATCTTCTCGGTGCGCCGATCGGCGAACTCGGGGCGGTCGCCCACATCCGTCGTGCCCGAGATCTCGTTCTCGTGCCGCACGACCGGCACGCCGTCCCGCGAGAGCACGACGTCGGGCTCCACGAGGTCGGCCCCGGAGGCGAACGCCAAGCGGTACGCCGAGGCGGTGTGCTCGGGCCGATGGCCGCTGTCCCCCCGATGCCCGATGACGAGAGCAGACGAGGACACGCGACGAGCTGGCGACGACACCCTCACACGCTAGCGCGTGCGACCTTCTTCGCCTTGGGGAACAGCCGCCGGCCCAGCGCCTGGCTCGGCCGCTCGACGAAGCGGTAACAGACCTCGGTCGCGATGGCGACGGCCACCAGCGCGATCGCGAGCTCGACCGTGTACGGCAGCGAGGTGCGCGCGTTGAGCAGCCCGAGGATGCCGAGGCCGAGCGGCGCGTGCACCAGGTAGAGGCTGTAGCTGCGCCGGGCGACGACCGACAGCGGCTTGAACGGCTTCAGCCGCCCCTCTGCGAGCACGGCGATCAGGAAGATGAGGAACGCGAACATCGCGTTCGTCGGGTACGAGTAGTCCGGCAGCAGGTTCGAGGGGTAGATCAGCTCCATGCAGATGATCCAGACCACCCAGGCCGCGATGCCGTAGAGCGCGGCGAGCCACAGCTTCAGCCGCTTGGTCACCACGAGGTAGGTCAGCTGCCCGAGCACGAGCAGCGGCACCATCCCGACGGTGATGATCAGGAAGAACAGGGGGCGCGCCAGGCCGCTCACCGCGAAGACGACCAGCACGATCACGAGGATGGCGGGGCTGAGCAGGAACGGCACCTTCGGGAGCAGCGTCTTCAGCCCCCACATCAGCAGGTAGAACGACATCTCGACCGCCAGCGTCCACGCCACCACCAGGATGATCGTGCGCGGCTCGGCGACATAGTTCGCCAGGCTGAAGTTGGTCAGCAGGTCCCACCCGGTGAGCGCTCCCCCGTCGCCGCTCTTGGCCGGGCTCCCGGTGAGGAAGGCGATGGCGAGCGCGAGCAGCACCGCGAAGACCAGCGGCGGGTAGATCCGCAGGATGCGTTTGGTGATGAACTCGCGCCCGGTCTCACGGGTCGCGGCGTGCGTGATGACGAAGCCGGAGATGAAGAAGAACAGCGCCACCCCGAACCAGCCGAAGCTCTCCACGATCGCCAGCGGCTTCTCGATGAAGCGGTCGACCAGGCGGAACGGCAGCCAGGACCGGCCGGCCGCCTCGAGGAAGAATCCGACGAGGTGCGCCCAGACCACGAGCAGGGCGGCGATGCCGCGCAACTGGTCGAGGAGGCCGAAGAAACCGGGACCGCCCCGCCCGGTCGCCGGAAGCGGCGATGGTGCCGGCACGGCCAGCGGAGAGCTCGGAGCGTCCTTGGACATTGCTAAATGGTCTCACAGCATTCCGCCGACAGTGAATTGGCAGGCAGGGAACGAGCATCCCCGATACCTTTGTAGGACCACGATCACGTTCCCACATGGAAGAGACCGACATGGCAGCAGAGTCCAGCAACCCCGCCTTCGCACGGAATCCGGTGTTCAACGGCAAGGGCGTGGCGAACACGCCCACGATCTCCGCCGAAGGCCTCCAGGAGATGTACCAGCGACCCGCCGCGACCCCGACCGACACCGGCCGGATGAGCTACGAAGACACGATCGTCAAGACGGTCGTGATGTTCGTCATCCTGATCGCCACCGCGGCGGTCAGCTTCCTGGCGAACTACCCCCAGCCGACCGCCCTGGGCCTCGGCCTCATGATCGTCGGCGTCATCGGCGGTCTGGTCCTCGGCCTCGTCAACGCCTTCAAGCGCGAGCCGTCCGCTCCGCTGATCCTGGCCTACGCCGCCTTCGAGGGTCTCGCGGTCGGAGGCCTCTCCGGCTTCTTCGAGTCGCGGTACCCCGGCATCGTCATCCAGGCCGTCCTCGCCACCTTCGCGGTGTTCGGCGTCACGCTGGCGCTGTTCGCGAGCGGTAAGGTCCGCGCCTCGAAGCGGGCGACCAAGATCTTCCTGATCGCGATCATCGGCTACGGCGTGTTCTCGCTGATCAACTTCGTGCTGATGGTCACCGGCGCCGTTCCGAACGCCTTCGGCCTCCGCGGCGTCGAGATCTTCGGCATCCCGCTCGGCCTCGTGATCGGCGTGCTCGCCGTCATCCTCGCCGCCTACTCGCTCGTGCTCGACTTCGACTCCGTGCAGCGCGGCGTCAAGGCCGGTGCGCCGCGGAAGTACGGCTGGTCGGCGGCCTTCGGCCTCACCCTCACCATCGTCTGGCTCTACCTCGAGCTGCTGCGGATCATCGCGATCTTCCGCAACTAGCGCGAGGCGAGGCGAGCCGAGCGCGCGAGACGCGACCCGCTCACCCGCACCGCACGAAGAAGGGGCCGTCCAGCTGGACGGCCCCTTCTGTCATTCCCACTCGATGGTTCCCGGCGGCTTCGACGTCACGTCGAGCACGACCCGGTTCACCCCGGCGACCTCGTTAGTGATCCGGTTCGAGATCCGGGCCAGCACGTCGTAGGGCACCCGCGTCCAGTCGGCGGTCATCGCGTCTTCGGAGGAGACGGGCCGCAGCACGATCGGGTGACCGTAGGTGCGGCCGTCGCCCTGCACACCCACCGAGCGCACGTCGGCCAGCAGAACGACCGGGCACTGCCAGATCTCCGCATCCAGGCCCGCAGCCGTCAGCTCGGCGCGCACGATGGCGTCGGCGTGACGGAGCAGCTCGAGGCGCTCGAAGGTGACCGAGCCGACGATGCGGATGCCGAGCCCCGGGCCGGGGAACGGCTGACGCGACACGATCTCCTCGGGCAGGCCGAGCTCGCGGCCGATGGCGCGCACCTCGTCCTTGAACAGGGCGCGCAGCGGCTCGACGAGCTCGAACTGCAGGTCTTCCGGCAGCCCGCCCACGTTGTGGTGACTCTTGATGTTCGCCGTCCCGCTGCCGCCGCCGGACTCGACGACGTCGGGGTAGAGCGTGCCCTGCACCAGGAAGCGGATGGGGTCGCCGTCGGCCTCGGCCTCGGCGAGGAGGTCGGCCTGGGCCTGCTCGAAGGTGCGGATGAACTCGCGCCCGATGATCTTGCGCTTCTCCTCGGGATCGCTGACGCCCTCGAGAGCGGTGAGGAAGCGCTCGCGCGCATCCACCGTCACGAGGCGCACGCCCGTGGACTTGACGTAGTCCTCCTCGACCTGACGGCGCTCGCCCTCGCGCAGCAGACCGTGGTCGACGAAGACGCAGACCAGCTGGTCGCCGACGGCCTCGTGCACCAGGGCGCCCGCGACGGCGGAGTCGACTCCGCCCGAGAGCGCGCAGATGACCCGCCCGGTGCCGACCTGGGCCCGGATCGAGGCGACCTGGTCGGCGATCACGTTGCCCGGGTTCCAGTCGGCGGGGATGCCGGCGGCACGGTGCAGGAAGTTCTCGATCACGTCCTGCCCGAACGGCGTGTGCTTGACCTCGGGGTGCCACTGCACCCCGTAGAGCCCGCGCTCCGGGTTGGCGAACGCGGCCACGGGGGTCGACGCCGTGCTCGCGAGTACCTCGAAGCCCTCGGGCGCCTGCACGACGGAGTCGCCGTGGCTCATCCAGGTCGACTGCGAGCCGGGCTGGCCGGCGAACAGCACCGATCCGTCGGCCACGGGCTCGTCGAGCGCCATGTCGGTCGAGCCGTACTCGCGGGCACCGGTCTTCGCGACCTCGCCGCCGAGCGCCTTCGCCATCACCTGGAAGCCGTAGCAGATGCCCATGACGGGCACGCCGAGTTCGAGGATGGCCGGGTCCAGGGCCGGGGCCCCCTCCTCGTACACGCTCGACGGCCCGCCGCTCAGCACGATGCCGACCGGGTTCTTCGCGGCCACCTCCGCGGCGCTGATCGAGTGCGGCACGATCTCGGAGTACACGCTGGCCTCGCGCACGCGTCGCGCGATCAGCTGGGCGTACTGGGCGCCGAAGTCGACGACCAGCACCGGGCGGGTGAGCTCGTCGTGGTCGGGGGTCGGTGATCCGCTAATGAGTGGCCTCCACGGTGTCGGTCGTCGCAGTGTCGGGGGTCGCGGCCTCGGCTTCACGCGAGGCGAGATAGGCCTTCACCTCGCGCGCCGTCCGCGCCTCGAGGAAGAAGGAGAGGAAGGGGATGACGCCGCCCAGCGCGAGCAGCACGAAGCGCAGGAAGGGCCACCGCATGAGACTCCAGAGCCGGAAGTCCGAGAACAGGTACACGACGTAGAACCAGCCGTGCGCGATCAGGATGAGGAGGCTGAGGTTGACGGCGACGGTCGTGCCGGACGGCACGAAGGCGAGGAAGCCGCGGGGCCCGCCGAGCTCGAGTTCGAGCCCGATCGGGGTGTACTTCAGGAGCATCTCGGCGCACAGCAGCAGGAGCATCGTGCCGGTGATGATGGAGGCGACCTGGTAGAACTTCAGCGCACCGCGGATGCGCGGGAAGTCCTTCGGTTTCGGGGCGAGGGCCATGGATCTAGCCTACTCGCGCATCCGGAGCGTTATCTGCGGAGGCCTCCGCCTGCTCCTCCGTCTCGCGCTCCCAGGCGTCGCGCACCAGGCGGTACCAGAAGTAGATCGCGAAGCCCGCGAACACGACCCACTCGGCGGCGTAGAAGATATTCAGCCAGTTCAGTTGCACCGAGCGGTCGGGCTCGGGCGACACGATCGCGGTGAGCGGTGCGGGCGGGGTGTCGAGCACGAGGTACCCGCCGTAGACCTCGGCGTCGGAGTCGAACTGCGGCCACCGGTTGACCAGGGCGGCGACCGACATGCTGGTCTGCAGCGGGGTGCCGTCGAGCGACTCCCCCGGCACCGGCTGCTGCTGGTCGCTCGCGACCGGGGCCTCGGTGGGGAGGTAGCGGCCCTGCAGCGTGACCGAGGGTTCCGCCGACGACGGGGCGGATGCGGCGGGTGCGGATGCGGCGGCCCCGGATGCGGCTGCCGCGCCCGACAACGCCTGTGCGGTCGTGCGAGCGAGATCCAGATCCGTGGTCCAGCCCAGCGCCACCGCCAGATAGGTGTCGGCCGGCTGGTCGACCGAGAACTGGCCGATCACCCAGTAGCCGGACGTGTCGTCGTTCAGTCGCCCTCCGAGCACGTCGTAGCCCGAGCCGACCCAGTGGCCGCTGGTCTCGATGCGCTGGGCGGCCTCCGCCTCGAGCACCGGTTTCTGCGGGGCCGCGATCTCCTGCAGCGGCTGCATCGTCTCGCTGCCCGTGTTCAGCACCGCCCCGTTCGTGACGGCACGGCCGAGCTGCCACTGGCCGAGTGCGGCGAAGCCCCCGGCGATTGCGAGCGCGAGCACGAGGGCGGCGATCCAGCGTGGACGCCGCATCACCTGGAAGACGGTCACCGTGCTCAATACTCGTCCTCCCTCGCGGTCGGGTGCGTCTCGTCGGACTGGAGCATGGCCTGCTCGATCAGGCGCTGCTGGGCGGGGTCGCGGTCGTCGAGGTCGGCATCCGCCTCGAAATCGGTCTCGGCCGGGGATGCGCCGGGTGCCGCGGATCCTCCGCCGGACGCCGGGGTCGGGATCCCGCTCATCAGGGCGATGGCCTCGGCCTGGGAGAGGCCGGGCCGACCCGTCGAGCCGGCATCGGCCGAGGCCGAGGCCAAACCCGAGGCAGACGCAGCCGCCGCCGCAGCGGCCGCAGCCGCCGCCCGCACCCGCTTGCGCTTGGTCCCGAGCACGAACGACCCGATCCGCTCCGAGTTCACCGCCAGCACCGGCCCGACGATGGCCATGATCAGCACATAGAGGCCCGCGAAGGGCTGGATGCGTTCGTCCAGCCCGGCCGCGAGCGCGAGCGTCGCGAGGATCAGCGCGAACTCGCCGCGGTTCTGCAGGATGGCGGTCGTGTTGATGCCGGCCTGGGGCCCCAGGCCGTTGAGCCAGGCGACGAACTGGCCCGCGATGATGTTGAGCACCATCGTCATCACCACCGCGAGCACCACGGGCACGATCACCGCACCGAACTTCGTCGGGTCGAGCCCGAGCCCGAAGTTCAGGAAGAAGAAGGCGCCGAACACGTCGCGCAACGGGATGGCGATCTGCTCGATCCGGTTGCGGTACCGGGTCGCGCCCAGCACGAGGCCGATCAGGAACGCACCGATCGCATCCGTGACGCCGAGGATCTCGCCGAGGCCGCCGAACATGATTGCCAGGCCGAAGAACAGGATCGTGAAGAGCTCGTCGTCTTTCGTGCGGAAGATGCGCGAGACGAAGCGCCCGCCCCAGCGCGCGACCGCGAACATGACGACCAGGAAGAGGAACGAGATGCCGAGCTTGCCGACGACCGGCCAGATCTCGGTCTCGCCGGAGAGCACGACCGACACGATCGCGAGGTAGATCGCGATGAAGACGTCCTCCACCACGGTCACCCCGAGGATCATCGGGGTCTCGCGGTTCGCCAGCCTATTGAGCTCGATCAGCAGCTTGGTGACGATCGCGCTCGAGGAGGTCGCGGTGATGCCCGCAATGACCAGCGCCTCCCGGCTGCCCCAGCCGACCAGGAAGCCGAAGACGAAGCCCACGGCCATGTTGATCAGGATGTACGAGCCGCCCGAGACGAGCAGGCGACCGGCGTTGCCGAAGAACTCGTCCTGATCGAACTCGAGCCCCAGGTTGAACAGCAGCAGGATCAGCCCGAAGACCGCGATCAGCTCGATGTAGTCGGTGTGCGCGAATTCGAGCGGGAACCAGGCGAAGTACGGGCTCGCGAGCAGCCCCACCACCATGTAGATCGGGATGGCGGGGAGGCCGATGGACTTGCCGAGACGCCCCAGGACGTACGCGATGACGAACAGGACACCGAGGACGAGGAGGTCGGGGCCGAGGTGCATACGCGCGCCCTAGCTTCTGGGCGGCGTGGAGACGACCCCTGCCTTCGGCTTCATCTCGCCGGTGCGGAAGAAGTTGAAGGCCTTGGCGACCTTCTCCGGCGAACCGGCGACCACGAGCGTGTCGCCCGGGAAGACCTTGAAGTCGGGCGCGGGGGCGGGGTTGGCCGAGTCGCCGCGCACGACGGCGACGACGGTGAGACCCGCGATCCCGCGCTCGGCGGGGCTGCCCAGGGGCTGACCGGCGATGTGGTCCTCGTAGTCGACCGAGAACCAGTCGATGCTGAGACCGGGGATCTGGTCGAGGGCGCTGAGCGACTCGGTGATCTGCGTGCCGCCGAGGAGTTCGGCGAGCGTGTGCGCTTCGTCCTCGGAGAGCCGGAGCGACACCTTGCTCGAGTCGGGACCGTCTTCGGCGTCGGCGAAGGTGATCAGGTCGCTGTGACCCGACCGGTGCGCGATGACGCCCACCTTCCCGCCGTCGGAGGTGTAGAAGGTGTGCAGCACCCCCACTCCGGGAAGCTTGACGCGACGGACGTCGACCATGCGGATGTCTCCTCACCAGCTCACCGCGGCCGGAAGGTCTGCGGTGCTTCCAGTTTAGGCGAGCGCCGCGGCGCGCCGTCCGTCGCGGGCCGCTGTTCGCAGAGGGCGCACGGCTCGGTCGACCTCGACGATGTCAGTCGACCTCGACGATGTCCGGGGCCTGGAGGCGGACCCGCTCTGCCGAGGCGTCGTCCGGCTGCTCCTGGCTCGCCCGCTCGGCCGCCACCCGCTCGAGGTAGAAGGCGACCTCGCGGTCGACCTGCTCGTCGTCCCACCCCAGCACCCCGGCCATCAGGCGCGCGGCGACGGGGGCGGCGGAGACCCCGCGGTCCCAGGCCTCGATCGAGATCCGGGTGCGCCGTGCGAGCACGTCGTCCAGGTGCAGCGCGCTCTCGTGCGAGGCGGCGTAGACCACCTCGGCCCCGATGTAGTCGTCGGCGCCGGGCAGCGGGTCGGCGAGCGACGGGTCGTCGAGGATGAGGTCGAGCAGTTCGTCGGTCAGCGTGCCGTAGCGGTTCAGCAGGTGCTCGATCCGCACGGTGTGCACCCCGAACTTGCGCGCGATCTTCGCCCGCTTGTTCCAGGCCGCCTGGTAGCCCTCGGCCCCGAGCAGCGCGATGTCCTGCGTGACCGAGGGCGAGATCTTGCCGTCGAGGGCCGAGACGGCCGCGTCGATCGCATCCTTCGCCATGATCCGGTAAGTGGTCCACTTGCCGCCCGCCACCACGACGAGCCCCGGGACGGAGTGCGCGACCAGGTGCTCCCGCGACAGCTTCGACGTCTGGTCGCTCTCGCCGGCCAGCAGCGGCCGGAGCCCGGCGAACACGCCCTCCACGTCCTCCCGGGTCAGCGGCACGGCGAGCACCTTGTTGACGTGCTCGAGCAGGTAGTCGATGTCGGCCGCGGTCGCCGCGGGGTGCGCCTTGTCGAGGTGCCAGTCGGTGTCGGTGGTGCCGATCAGCCAGTGCCGGCCCCAGGGGATGACGAAGAGCACGCTCTTCTCGGTGCGCAGCAGCAGCCCCGACTTGCCCTGGAAGCGGTCGCGCGGCACGACGAGGTGGATGCCCTTGGAGGCCCGCACCTTGAACTGCCCGCGCTCGCCCACCATGGCCTGGGTGTCGTCGGTCCAGACGCCGGTCGCGTTGACGACCTGCTTGGCCCGGATCTCGAACCGCTCGTCGGTCTCGAGGTCGTGCGCGGTCACGCCGACCACCCGCTCGCCGACCTTGAGGAAGCCCTCGACCCTGACCCGGCTGGCGATGTGGGCGCCGTAGGAGGCCGCCGTGCGGGCGAGGCTGGCGACGTAGCGGGCGTCATCCACCTGGGCGTCGTAGTAGGTGATGCCGCCGATCAGGGCGTCCTTCGCCAGGCTCGGCATCAGGGTCTGCACCTGGCGCCGCGAGAGGTGACGGTGGTGCGGCACCCCGGGCGGCCGGCCGCCGGAGTAGCTGAAGATGTCGTAGAGCAGCATGCCGGCGCCGATGTAGGCGCGCTCGACGATGCGCTTGTTGAGCGGGTACAGGAAGCGCACGGGTTTCACCAGGTGCGGCGCGATCCGCTGCAGCAGCAGACCGCGCTCGATCAGCGCCTCGCGGACCAGCCGGAAGTCGAGCTGCTCGAGGTAGCGGATGCCGCCGTGCACGAGCTTGGACGAGCGGCTCGACGTGCCGGAGGCCCAGTCGCGCGCCTCGACCATGCCCACGCGGAGGCCGCGGGTCACCGCGTCCAGCGCCGCCCCGGTGCCGACGATGCCGCCGCCGACCACCAGGATGTCGAGCTCCTTGGTCTTCAAGGTCTCGATGGCCGCCGCACGCTCCTCGGGGCCGATCTTCGTCGAGTGCGAAACCGAGGTGGTGGCCATGAGACTCTCCTTCGTCGCAGATCAGCAGCGCGCTGTGTCTGCTCCCACGCTAATCAACGCGGTAGGGGGCCACAACCACTTCGATGCGCTGGAACTCCTTGAGGTCCGAGTACCCGGTCGTCGCCATCGAGCGGCGCAGCGCACCGATCAGGTTGGCGGTGCCGTCTGCCACCGGAGAGGGACCGTAGAGGATCTGCTCGAGCGGCGCGACCTGGCCCACGTGCACGCGGTTGCCGCGGGGCAGCTGCGAGTGGTGGGCCTCGGGGCCCCAGTGCCAGCCGCCGCCCGGGGCGTCGCTGGCGCGCGCCAGCGCGGTGCCGAGCATGACGGCGTCGGCGCCGACCGAGATGGCCTTGACGATGTCGCCCGAGGTGCCGAGGCCGCCGTCGGCGATGACGTGCACGTACCGCCCGCCCGACTCGTCCATGTAGTCGCGGCGCGCGCCGGCGACGTCGGCGACCGCGGTCGCCATCGGGGCGTGGATGCCGAGGGTCGCGCGGGTGGTCGAGGCCGCTCCGCCGCCGAAACCGACGAGCACCCCGGCCGCGCCCGTGCGCATGAGGTGGAGGGCCGCCGTGTAGGTGGCGGCGCCGCCGACGATGACCGGCACGTCGAGCTCGTAGATGAACTTCTTCAGGTTGAGCGGCTCGACCGTCTTGGAGACGTGCTCGGCCGAGACCGTGGTGCCGCGGATGACGAAGAGGTCGACGCCCGCCGCGACGACCGTCTCGTAGAGCTCCTGGGTGCGCTGCGGCGACAGGGCGCCGGCGACGGTGACACCGGATGCACGGATCTCGGCGAGGCGCGCCTCCACCAGCTCCGGCTTGATCGGCTCGGAGTAGATCTCCTGCATGCGCTGGGTGGCGCGACCCTCGGGCAGCGAGCGGATCTCCTCGAGCAGCGGCTCAGGGTTCTCGTACCTGGTCCACAGACCCTCGAGGTCGAGCACGCCGACGCCGCCGAGCTGACCGATCATGATCGCGGTCTGCGGCGAGACCACCGAGTCCATCGGGGCCGCCAGCACCGGGATGTCGAACTGGTACGCGTCGATGGACCAGGCGACCGACACGTCCTGAGGATCGCGGGTGCGCCGGGAGGGCACGACCGCGATGTCGTCGAAGGAGTAGACGCGGCGCCCGCGCTTGGCACGACCGATTTCGATTTCCATCACGCCTCATCCTATCGGGGGCATTTCTCACAGCGTGGAGGCGTCAACAGAGCGGGGCCGGTGCTGGCGGGGTCTGGGTTTCGCTCCCCGCCGCCTCTGAGCTCGCCTCAGCCGAAGGCGGGGAGGGAAACCCAGACCCCGCCAGCACCGGCATCAGCCCCGATAGTTGGGCGCCTCGACGACCATCTGCACGTCGTGCGGGTGCGACTCCTTGAGCCCGGCCGGCGTGATGCGCACGAACTTGCCGCGCTGCTTCAGCTCGCCGATGGTGCGGGCGCCGACGTAGAACATCGACTGCCGCAGGCCTCCGACGAGCTGGTACGCGACGTTGGCGAGCGGGCCGCGGTAAGGAACCTGGCCCTCGATGCCCTCGGCGATCAGCTTGTCGTCGTTCGGCACGTCGGACTGGAAGTAGCGGTCCTTCGAGTAGGAGGTCTTCTCGCCGCGCGTCTGCAGCGCGCCGAGCGAACCCATGCCCCGGTAGTTCTTGAATTGCTTGCCGTTGACGAAGACCAGGTCGCCCGGGCTCTCGTCGCAGCCGGCGAACATCGAGCCGAGCATCACGGTGTCGGCGCCTGCCACGAGGGCCTTGGCGATGTCGCCGGAGTACTGCAGACCGCCGTCGGCGATCACCGGGACACCGGTCTCGCGGGCGGCGAGCGAGGCCTCGTAGACCGCGGTGACCTGGGGCACGCCGACGCCGGCGACCACCCGCGTGGTGCAGATCGATCCCGGGCCCACGCCCACCTTGATGGCGTCGGCGCCCGCGTCGACCAGGGCCTGCGCCCCGGAGCGGGTCGCGACGTTGCCGCCGATGACGTCGACCTCGGCGAAGGCCGGGTCGTTCTTCAGTCGCTTGATGATGTCGAGCACGCCGGCGCTGTCGCCGTTGGCGGTGTCGACCACGATCACGTCGACGCCGGCGTCGAGCAGGTTGGTCGCGCGCTGCCAGGCGTCGCCGAAGAAGCCGATGGCCGCTCCGACGCGGAGCCGGCCCGCCGCATCCTTCGTCGCGTTGGGGTACTTCTCGCTCTTGTCGAAGTCCTTGACCGTGATCAGACCGCTGAGCCGGCCCTGGTCGTCGACGATCGGGAGCTTCTCGATCTTGTGCTGGGCGAAGATGGCGACCGCGTCATCCGGGTCGACACCGACCTTGGCGGTGATCAGCGGCATCTTCGTCATGACGTCGCGCACGAGCGTCGTCGACTTCTCGAACGGGGAGACGAAGCGCATGTCGCGGTTGGTCACGATGCCGACGAGGACGCCCTGGCCGTCGACGACGGGGAGGCCGCTGACGCGGTAGATGCCGCAGAGGGCGTCGACCTCGGCGACCGTCGCATCCGGCGTCGTGGTCACGGGGTCGGTGACCATGCCGGACTCGCTGCGCTTGACCCGGTCGACCTGCTCGGCCTGATCGGCGATCGAGAGGTTGCGGTGCAGCACGCCCAGGCCGCCCTGGCGGGCCATGGC
Organism: Herbiconiux sp. 320_LB; assembly: GCF_059691755.1. NCBI lineage: Bacteria > Bacillati > Actinomycetota > Actinomycetes > Micrococcales > Microbacteriaceae > Herbiconiux > Herbiconiux sp. 320_LB. The sequence goes on from NZ_JCAWAD010000005.1 coordinate 57,961, forward strand.
GACCGCCATGCGCGACTCGGTCACCGTGTCCATCGCCGCCGAGAGCAGCGGGGTCGCGACCGTGATGCGCTTGGTCAGGCGGGAGGTCGTGTCGGCCTCACTGGGGATGACGTCGGTATGACCCGGCAGCAGCATCACGTCGTCGTACGTCAGCCCTACAAAACCGAACGGATCCGCCTGGTCCATCGTTCTCCCTTATCACCGAAAAGCCTTGACCAATCGTAACCGTTAGGAGGTGATGGGTATTCCGTGTAGAAATGACGGACGTCGTTCGAGGTGGCCACTTGAAACACCGTGGACACAAAACGACTGTATGGTCTAGCAAAGTCGCTACGACCATAGACACGAAGCCTGCCACCGCACCCGGCAGGCTTCTTCCAGGAGGTGCTGTCTTGATCGCAGGAATCCGTATCGGACACGGGGTCCGTCTCGCCACGATGATGTTGGCGATGCTCGCACTCTGTCTCGGGATCGCGCTCGGCTCAGGGGCCCTCTCGGCCTCGGCCGCCACCGCCCCCGCTCCGACCCCCACCCCCACGGATTCCGGCGACTTCACCACCACCTACACGATCGGCGGCATCCTCCGCGACGGCGACAACCTCGTCGAGGGTGCCGAGATCACGGTCGCGGGCGCCGACGGCTATTCCGAGGTCGCGAAGACCGACGACACCGGCCGCTGGTCGGTCGCCGTGCCGGCCAAGGGCGACTACACCGTCACCCTCGACCCGGACACCCTGCCCGACGGCGTGCAGCTCCGCGACCCGGACAAGGCCTCCGCGGTCGTCAGCGCCACCGAGTGGCAGACGAACACGATCACCCGCTCCTTCCCGCTCGGCGCCGACACCCGGCAGACCACCGGGTTCTTCGAGCAGTTCCTGCAGCGCCTGGTCGCCGGCCTCAACTTCGGCCTGCTGATCGCGCTGGCCGCAATCGGCATCACGCTGATCTTCGGCACGACGGGCCTGAACAACTTCGCGCACGGCGAGATGGTCACCTTCGGCGCCATCGTCGCCTGGATCGCGGCCGTGCTGCTCGGCATCAACATCTTCATCGCCATGCTGATCGCCCTGGTGCTCGGCGGCGTCTTCGGCTACCTCAACGACTGGTTGCTTTGGAAGCCCTTGAGGAAGAAGGGGGTGAAGCTCGTCCAGGCGATGATCGTCTCGATCGGTCTCGCCATCGCGCTCCGCTACCTCTACCTCTTCTTCATCGGCGGCGACACCAAGACGATGAGCGTCGGGCTCTCGGATGCGGTGGCCCTCGGTCCCGTGCGCATCACGACCGGCTCCATCCTCAGCATGATCATCTCGGTCGTCGTGCTCGTGCTGGTGGGTCTGTTCCTCACCCGCACCCGGATCGGCAAGGCGACCCGCGCGGTCTCCGACAACCCGTCGCTGGCCGCCGCATCCGGAATCGACGTCGACCGGATCATCCGGATCGTCTGGGTGCTCTCGGGAGCGCTGGCCGCCCTCGCCGGCGTCATGCTCGCGCTCTACCGCCAGGTGTCGTGGGACATGGGCTTCCAGGTGCTGCTGCTGATGTTCGCGGCGGTCACGCTCGGTGGTCTCGGCTCCGCCTACGGCGCGCTGGTCGGCTCCATCGTGGTCGGGTTGTTCGTCGAGCTGTCGACGCTCTTCATCCCGCCGGACCTGAAATACGCGGCGGCACTCGTCGTGCTCATCGTGGTGCTCCTCGTGCGACCGCAGGGCATTCTCGGTCGTAAAGAACGAATCGGTTAGGGGAGGAGAGACTCATGGACTGGGGAAACATTCTCGGCAACGCCGTCGGCGAGATCATCAGCCCGACGACCGCGGCCTACGCACTCGCGGCCATCGGCCTCGGCGTGCACTTCGGCTACACGGGGCTGCTCAACTTCGGCCAGGCGGCCTTCCTCCTGATTGGTGCCTACGGCTTCGCGATCCCGACCCTCGCGGGGGCACCGCTGGTCGTGGCGGTGCTCTGCGCGATCGCCTGCTCGGTGATCTTCGCGTTCATCCTGGGCATCCCGACCCTGCGGCTGAGAGCCGACTATCTGGCGATCGTCACGATCGCGGCCGCGGAGGTCGTGAGATACATCGTCACCACGACGGGCCTCACCGACTTCACCGGCGCCGCGAACGGCCTCTCGGGCTTCAAGGGCACCTTCGCCGCGATCAACCCGATCCCGCAAGGCACCTACGGCTTCGGCCCGTTCACGTACAACGAGTACGACTGGTGGATCCGGATCGTCGGCTGGGCGCTCGTGGCCCTCGCCAGCGTGCTGGTGTTCCTGCTCATGCGCTCCCCCTGGGGCCGAGTGGTCAAGGGCATCCGCGAAGACGAGGATGCGGTGCGCAGCCTCGGCAAGAACGTCTACAGCTACAAGATGCAGGCGCTGGTCATCGGTGGCGGGCTCGGCTCGCTCGCCGGAATCATCTTCATCCTGCCCCGCGCGGTGCAGCCGGCGAACTACACCACCGGCCTCACCTTCTTCATCTGGACGATCATGCTCCTGGGCGGGGCGGCCACGATCTTCGGGCCCATCGTGGGTTCGATGATCTTCTGGGTCGTGCTCTCGCTCACCCAGGGCATCCTGTACGGCGCCATCGAGTCGGGGGCCCTGCCCTTCGTCTCGACCACCCAGGCCGGGCAGATCCGCTTCATCCTCGTCGGTGTGGCGCTGATGCTCCTGGTCATCTTCAGACCGCAAGGTATTTTCGGAAACAAGAAGGAGCTGTCCTTCAGTGTCTAATCTCGACGGAACCCCCACCCTCTCCACGACCCACCCGCTCGTCAAGGGCGAGATCGGTCCCGGCTGCGCGAAGGTCGACCCGATCGTCATCGCCGACAACGTCACCCGGCAGTTCGGCGGTCTCAAGGCGGTCGACGTCGCCCACCTCGAGATCCCGCGCGGCCAGATCACGGCGCTTATCGGCCCCAACGGTGCCGGCAAGACGACGATGTTCAACCTGCTCACCGGGTTCGACAAGCCGAACACCGGCACGTGGGAGTTCGACGGCAAGTCGCTCGCCGGCGTGCCGGCCTTCAAGGTGGCCCGGGCCGGCATGGTCCGCACCTTCCAGCTGACGAAGTCGCTCGGCCGCCTCTCGGTGCTGCAGAACATGCTGCTCGGTGCGACCGGGCAGAAGGGCGAGGGGCTGTTCAGCTCGCTCTTCAAGCCGCTGTGGCGCAAGCAGGAGGAGGAGAACACCGTCCGCGCGGACGACCTCCTCGCCCGCTTCAAGCTCGACGCCAAGCGTGAGGACTACGCGGCCTCGCTCTCGGGCGGCCAGCGCAAGCTCCTCGAGATGGCCAGGGCGCTGATGTCCAAGCCCGAGCTGATCATGCTCGACGAGCCGATGGCGGGGGTGAACCCGGCACTGACCCAGTCGCTGCTCGGGCACATCAAGAACCTCAAGTCCGACGGCACCACGGTGCTGTTCGTCGAGCACGACATGCACATGGTCATGCACATCTCGGACTGGGTGGTCGTGATGGCCGAGGGCCGCGTCGTGGCCGAGGGCCCGCCCGAGACCGTGATGAAGGATCCGGCCGTGATCGACGCCTACCTGGGCGCCCACCACGACACCGACCTGGGCGACCTGATGGAAGACGGACCGAACCCGGTCATCGAGGCGGAGCGGAAGGCGCACGACGCGCACCCCGACGCCGAGGGAGCCGGCTACGGCACCGGATCGACGGCGGAGGAGAACCGATGAGCGACATCGACCCCAACGAGGTCAACGCCGAGACGAACACGCTGGCCGAGGAGACCCCTCGGGCGCACACGCTCGCCCCGACGGACCGCGGCGACGCGGTGCTGCGCACCGAAGACCTGGTCGGCGGCTACCTGCCCGGCGTCAACATCCTGAACGGCTGCACCATCGAGGCCTACCCCGGTGAGCTGATCGGGATCATCGGCCCGAACGGCGCCGGCAAGTCGACGGTGCTCAAGGCGATCTTCGGCCAGATCCGCATCCGGAGCGGCCGCGTCATCCTGAAGGGCGAGGACATCACGGGCCTGCGCGCCAACAAGCTCGTCACCAAGGGTGTCGGCATGGTGCCGCAGAACAACAACGTCTTCCCGAGCCTCACCATCGAGGAGAACCTCGAGATGGGCCTGTTCCAGAAGCCCTCGATCTTCGCCGAGCGCTTCGACTTCGTGACGACCCTCTTCCCCGAGCTCGGCAAGCGCCGCAAGCAGCGGGCGGGCTCGCTCTCGGGCGGTGAGCGCCAGATGGTGGCGATGGGCCGGGCGCTGATGATGGAGCCCTCGGTGCTGCTGCTGGACGAGCCCTCCGCGGGCCTGTCCCCCGTGCGTCAGGACGAGACCTTCATGCGCGTGCACCAGATCAACCGCGCCGGCGTCTCGGTCATCATGGTCGAGCAGAACGCGCGCCGCTGCCTGCAGATCTGCGACCGGGCCTACGTGCTCGACCAGGGCCGCGACGCCTACACCGGCACCGGCCGCGAGCTGATGAAGGACCCGAAGGTCATCGAGCTCTACCTCGGCACCCTGGCGGCCGACCAGGGCCACTAGCCCCTCTGCTTGACCCGTCGGCCGGAACTGACATATCCTCGGTTCCGGCCGACGGGCGCGTGAACTCCCTGTTCTCCCGTCGGCGACGGGAGAACCGATGTCCACACCCCTCGCGGTCACCACCACAGCCCTCCGCAGTCGCCCGTCGCGAGCGGAGGTCGACGCCGAAGTGACGGCGGCACGCGCCTCCGGCGTCGTCCCGCCGCTCGACGTCCGGGCGACGGTGCTCTCCGGCCTGGGACTGGTCGCGGTCCTGGTGGTGGCGTGCGTCTACCTCTCCTCGGTCACGCTGCTGGTCGTCCCGGCCGCGATCGTCGTGCTGCTGGGCGCTGTGGGCGGCTTCCTGCTCGCCCGGCGCTCGCGCATCCGTGCCGCCGCGACGCGATGGTGCCGGATGCGCCGGCTCGCCGAGGAGAACGGCTGGCAGTACGACCACGACGTCGTCGATGCCACCATGCCGGGGGTCGTCAACCGCCTGGGCCGGAACCAGCGGATGCTCCACCGCTTCCGGCCGAGCGCCGGCCCGGTGATCGAGGTGGGCGCGCACCGGTTCGACACGGTGGCGAGCCAGCAGCCCTTCGTGATCAATGGGTACGTCATCGTGCACAGTCCGGGCTCCGTTCCCGAGCAGAGCTCCGTGGCCCGCTCCCGGGTCGCCGTGTCGCTCGACCTGCACGAGCTGCCGGCCCTGATGCTGTCCGGCGTCGCGGGCCACGGGCACGTGCACCTCGAATCCGTCACCGATCGGGTGATCGCCTACGTGCACGGCTCCTTCGACTTCGACGACCCCGCCGAGTGGACGGGCATCGGGTCGATCGCCCGGGCCGTGCAGGCCGCGTCCGTCCTGTGACCGGCCGGCGGGCCAGGCTGGAGGCCTTCGCGGCGGCCCATCAGCTCGACCACCGCCGCGACGACCGCACCACCGACTACCCCGGCGCGCTCTTCGCGGTCGGAGAGGACCGGCACATCGTCGACCGGCTGCGGCGGCGCGAGCCCCGGTTGGTGGAGGTGGGCAACCTGCGGTACACCGCTGCCCGGCTCGGCGGCCCGAAGACGATCACGCGGGGCTACCTGATGGTCGAGCTCGAGGGCACGCATCCCCACCTGTTCCTCGACTCGCTGCGCAACGGTCCGCTCCGCGACGTCGCGCTCACGGGGTCGTTCTCCCCCACGCAGCGGCTGTCGCTCGAGGGTGACTTCGGCCGCCACTTCCAGCTCTACTGCCCCGCCGACCACCGGATGGAGGCGCACCTGATCTTCACGCCCGACCTGATGGCCGTACTCATCGACGAGGCGACCGCGTTCGACGTCGAGATCGTCGGAGACCTGCTCTTCGCCTACGCGGAACGGCCCTTCGACCTGGGTGACGAGGCGGAGTGGCAGCGGATCGAACGACTGCTGGCGGCTCTCGACCCGAAGCTGTCCCGCCAGACCCGGCGCGACACGATCCCGGCGGCCGGCCTCCCGCTGCCGGCACGCGCGCGGCTGAGCACCGCTCCCGGCGCGCTGCGCACCGCGGGCATCGTCGCCCTGTCCACCGTCTGCACCGTGGCGGCCGTCGTCTGGTGGGTCGCCATGAGGACGACCTGACGTCGTCGACGCGGCGCATCCGGCTGCTGGCACGCGAGAAGGCCCGGCACCTCCGAGGAGGGCCGGGCCTTCGTGCGTGGTGCGGGCGGGACTAGCCCTTCAGCGAACCGAACTCGACGTTCAGCGGCGCGTAGGTGTTGTCCATGCCGTACTGGTAGATACCGATGTAGGCCTCGGTCGGGTCACCGTTCTGGTCGAAGGTGATCGGGCCGGAGATGCCGTCGTAGTCGATGTCCGTGCCGGCTGCCAGCAGGTCGGCGCACTCGGCGAAGCTGGTGCACTTCGTGCCACCATCCGAGACGGCCTGCATGTTGGCCTGGATGGCGGGACCGGTCGCGGAGCCACCGGCGATGGCCGCGAGAGCCATCAGGTTGACCGCGTCGTAGGACTCGGCTGCGTAGCTGAAGTCCTTCAGGTCGGGGTTCACACCGAGCAGCTTGGCCTTGAACGCGTCGTCGGCCAGAACGCCGGGCAGCGTGCCCTTGGCGCAGTTCAGCACACCCTTGTCGAAGTCTGCGGAGTAGTCGGCCAGGTTGCCGTCCACGAAGTAGACCTTGCTGCCGTCGAAGCCCTTGGTTCCGACGAGCTCGGGGATGATGACCTTGGTCTGGTCGAACGCGATCAGGGCGATCGCGTCGGGGTCGGCCGCCAGCACGGAGTCGATCTGAGCGCTGAACTGGCTGTCACCCTCGTTGAAGGCCTCGGAGGCCACGACGGTGCCACCGGCTGCCTCGACGGCCGTGGTGACGTTCGACTCGAGGCCGGAGCCGTACGCGTCGTTCAGGTAGATGATGCCGATGTTGGTGTTGCCGTCGCCGACCATCAGGTTGCCGAGCACGCGGCCCTGCAGCACGTCGGAGGGAGCGGTACGGAAGTAATACCCGCCGTCGGCGTAGGTCGAGAAGTCGGGCGAGGTGTTCGCGGGCGACACCTGGACGACCTGGGCACCCGTGACCTGGTCGATGAAGGTGAACGAGACACCGGACGACGCGGCGCCGACGATGCCGGAGACGCCCTGGCTGAGCAGGTCGGTCGCCGACTGGGTCGCGATGTCGGTCGTGGTGTCACCGGAGTCGCGGTGGATGACCTCGGCGTTGCCGCCCAGGACACCCGACGTCGACGCGTTGATCTCGTCGATGGCGAGGTCGACACCGGCGATCTCGGGCGGGCCGAGGTAGGCGAGGCTACCGGTGGTCGGGAGGATCGAACCGATCTTCAGCGTGGTGGCTCGGCTCTGCGCCGCCTCGGGGGCGACCGCCGTGATGTTCGCCGCCGCGGTCGCGGCGTCGGGGCCGCAGCTCTCCGCCGCAGCGGTGGTCGCTCCGCCGTCGGTGCTCGGCGTCGAGGCGCACGAGGCCAGCAGCAGAGCCGTGGCGCTGAACGCGGCTACGCCGGCAACGATCGAGAGGGGCTTCGAGCGCGAGGCCTTGGCCTTCGCAAATACGCTCATGGTGCTCCTTATGTGAATGTGTGCAGTTTCTCGGCAGACTCGAAGAATCGGCCGTGGGATCACGCTATGCGCTCCGTGACGCGGGAACAATACGCTGGTGTTACAGCCGTGTAACACGCGTCAATCGTTACCTCGCGGTGACCTTCACCCCGCCTGTTCGGGGGGTGTGATCGCTCTCAGCCGGTGATCCCGATCGGCATGAGGGAGCCAGGAGCGGTGCTCGCAGGGGCCGGGGCGAGCGCGCCGGTGACCCCGGTGTAGCGGATGCCGCCGCCCGATCCGATCGCGTCCAGACACGCGCCGTAGCTCGAGCACGACACCGCACCGGCGGTGACCGCGGGGATGAATCGGGCGATCGAGGTGGCTCCGTCGTCGCCCGCGAGCACCGCGGCGAGCGCGATCGTCACGGTCGCGTCGTAGCTCTCGGCACCGAAGCGGGTGTCGGTCAGCGACGGGTCGGCCGTGCGGAGGCGCTCGGCGACGGCCTCGTCGACCGGCACGGGGTCGGCGACCGCGCTCAGCCCGGCCACGCCCGCCGCCTTCGCCGCGGTGTCCGCGGCCGTGAGCACGTCCTGGCTGTTTGGTCCGACCAGGGCGTCGACCCGGCCGGCGAAGGAGGCGATCGTCTCGGCCGCGCGCGTGCTCGCGGCGTCCCCCGCATCCCCGTGCAGGACGACCAGGGTCTGGCCGCGGAATCCTCCCGCGGCGTCGATGTCCCGGGCCGCGAGCTCCACCCCGGCCAGCTCGGCCGTGCCGAGGACCGCGTTTCCTCCAGTGAGCGGCACGACCGCGCCGATGACGAGGGTGCCGTCGCCGATGGGGATCGGCTGCGCCATGCTGGCGACCGGGTTCGGCGCGACCGGGGTCGACGCCGGTGCGGCAGCGAAGCATCCGCTCAGGCCGAGGGCGAGACCGGCGGTCACGACGGCGAGACCGGCGAGGCTGACGGCCGGCCGGCGCAAGGCGGCCCCGGGGCGACCCGCAGACGCGGATGCACGACGGCCGGGCCCCGTCGAGTGGTCGCTCTGTCTCATGCTCCCAGCACCCTACCGGTCGGCCGGGCGCATCTCAGAGCGCCTCGACGGGCGCGCCGCGCGTCCCGCGGGAGGCCCGCACCATGTCGACGGCGAGGATGACCACGGCGACCCAGACGATCGCGAACCCGGCCCACCGCTCGGGCGGCATGTCCTCGTGCAGCACGAAGACCCCCAGTGCGAACTGCAGGATGGGGGCGACGAACTGCACCAGCCCCACCCAGACCAGCGGCAGCCGTCGGGTCGCCGAGGCGAACATCAGCAGCGGCACGGCCGTGACCACGCCGAGCAGCACCATGCCGGTGGTGTGCCAGCCGTTGACCGTGCCGAAGACCAGGCCGCCCTGCGTGCCGACCACGACGAGGAGCACGATCGCGAGCGGCGTCAGCCAGGCCGTCTCGAGGGTGAGACCGCTGACCGCGTCGACCCGGGGGCCGACGTGCTTCTTGACCAGACCGTAGGTTCCGAACGAGAAGGCGAGGATGAGGGCGATCCACGGCACCGTGCCGTGCCCGAACGCGAGCACCAGCACGGCGAGGGCGGCGACGCCGATCGCGACCCACTGCATCCGGCGCAGCTTCTCGCGCAGCACGACGACACCGAGCAGCACCGTCACGATCGGGTTGATGAAGTAGCCGAGCGAGGCCTCGACGACCTGCCCGCTCAGGGTGCCGAGGATGTAGGTCTGCCAGTTGACGTAGATCAGGATGCCGGCGAGCCCCATGAACAGCAGCAGCTTGGGCTGGCGGGCGATCGCCAGGAAGGGCCGCCAGGCCCGGGTGACGGTCAGCAGCACCGCGCAGAACACGAGCGAGAACACGATCCGCCAGGCCACGATCTCGAAGGCGCCGGCCGGCTGCATCAGCAGGAAGTAGACCGGGAGCACTCCCCAGAGCACGTACGCCCCGACGGCATTGACGAGGCCGGTGCGGAACCGCTCGGACTCGGAACCGCGGATGGTCAGGGAGCTCGGTCGCGAGGCGGGTTCGGGGGGTGTCACCGCGCCACTCTACCCCCGCGCGGGAGGGCCGGCGGAGCGGCCGACGAGGCGCGGGACGACCCGGGCCCGGAGCTCTGCGGGCCCCGCCCGGAACGCACAGAACCCGGGCGGCCGAAGCCACCCGGGTTCTGTCTCTGAGGACTGCGTCTAGCGGACGACGACCGCGAGCACGTCGCGGGCCGAGAGCACCAGGAAGTCTTCGCCGGCGTACTTCACCTCGGTTCCGCCGTACTTGGAGTAGATGACCTTGTCGCCGACTGCGACGTCGAGCGGCACGCGGTTGCCGTTGTCGTCGATGCGGCCGGGGCCGACGGCGACGACTTCGCCCTCCTGGGGCTTCTCCTTGGCGGTGTCAGGGATGACGAGACCGGAAGCAGTGGTCTGCTCAGCTTCGACCTGCTTGATGACGATGCGATCCTCGAGCGGCTTGATGGAGACCGACACGGTTGACCTCTTCTTTCTCAGTGACAAAACGTCTGGTTAGCACACTCACTGCGAGAGTGCTAAGTCGAGTTTAGGGGCACCGCTGGCACTCGCGCAACGTGAGTGCCAGGGATCGCGCGGCGCCTTCGGCCCGTCGCCCTTGGTACGGTTGCCGGATGGATGCCGCCGAGCTGTCGACGCTGCTCACCCCCGAGGGGCTCCGGCTTCTGGACTCGCTGCCGCCCTACTCCTCGCTGGATGCGGTCGCCCAGGTCGCCGCGCTCCGGAAGGCCGGCCACTCCCCCGAACTGGTCGCCGCGGTGCTCACGCAGTCGCGTTTGCGCGAGAAGGCCACGGCCAAGTTCGGCGCCTTCGCCGACCGGCTGCTCTACACCCAGGCGGGCCTCGAGCAGGCCACACGCCTCAAGGTCGCGGCAGGCCACGCGGGCCGCTTCCGCTCGGCGGGCGTCTCCCGGGTCGCCGACCTCGGCTGCGGCATCGGGGCCGACGCCCTCGCCCTGGTCGCCCTCGACATCCCGGTGCGGGCGGTGGAGCGCGACGAGGTCACCGCCGCGATCGCGAGCTACAACCTGGCGGGATTCCCCGAGGCCGAGGTCGTCCACGCCTCGGCCGAGGAGGCGGAGCTCGACGGCGTCGACGCGGTCTACCTCGACCCGGCCCGCCGCACCGCCGGCACGGGCGAGACCACCCGCCTCGCCCACGAGGAGGACTACTCGCCGTCGATCGGCTTCGCCTTCGGTCTCGCCGAGCGCTACCCCACCGGGATCAAGCTCGGGCCGGGCTTCGACCGGTCGCTGATCCCCCCCTCGGCCGAGGCCCAGTGGGTCTCCGTCGACGGCCAGCTGGTCGAGATGGGGCTGTGGTTCGGCGCGGTCGCCCGACCGGGCATCCGTCGTGCCGCCCTCGTGCTGAGCGGGGCCGGGGCCGACGAGCTGACGGCCGCCGGCGACAGCCCGGACGCCGAGGTGCGGCCCCTCGGCGACTACGTCTACGAGCCGGACGGCGCGGTCATCCGCGCCCGTCTGATCGGCGACCTGGCCGAGCGGCTCGGCGCGGGGATGCTCTCGGCGGGCATCGCCTACCTGACCGCAGACGAGGTGGTGCCGACGCCGTTCGCGGCCGCCTTCCGGGTGATCGAGCGGCTGCCGGCCGGTGAGGCCGCCCTGAAGCGTGCCCTCCGTGAGCGGAGGATCGGCACGCTCGAGATCAAGAAGCGCGGCATCGACGTCGATCCGGCCGCGCTGCGCAAGCGGCTGGCCCTCAAGGGCGACCGCTCGGCCACGCTCATCCTGACCCGGGTCGACGGCGGCCACGAGGCTCTGCTCGCCGAGCGCGTCGTCACCTGACGACCGCCGCCGACAGGGTCAGTTGTAGTACGTCGTGCCCGCGCCCACGGAGGCGACGAGAACGACGACGAAGATGATGTACCCGATCACGAACAGCACGGCGAGGCCGGTGAACACGTACGACAGGATGAGGCCGGCCTTGGCCAGGCCACGACCCCCCTCGCCCGTCCGGTCGATCTGCTTGAGCGCGATGTGCCCGGTGACGATGCCCGCCACGGAGAACACGAAGGCGAGCACGATCGTGACGATCGCGAGCGTGTTCGTCGGGGGCGCGGCCGGCACCTGGTTGTAGCCGTAGTAGGCCTGCTGACCCTGCGGCTGGGGCGGCTGGGTGGGCTGGTACCCGGGCTGGTACGACGGTGCCTGGTAGCCCGGCTGCTGGCCGGAGTTCTGGTAGCCGGGCTGCTGACCGGTGTTCTGGTAGCCGGGCTGCTGGCCCTGGGGCGCGTAGCTGCCGGGCTGCTGGCCGTAGCCGCCGGGCGCGGGCGGCGTCGGGGGAGTCGGCGACTGGTACCCGCCGGTGGGCGGGGCCTGGAAGCTCGGCGCGGCCGGCGGAGCCGACGGCGGCGCGGGCGGGGCGGCCGGCTGCGGCACCGAGGGCGGCGGAGTGTACGAGGGCGCCGGGGGCGCCGGCGGGGCGGGAGGCGCCGTGGGCTCCTCGGCCGGAGGGGTGGAGTTGTCGTTGTCGCTCACGGGAACGCCCTTCTCTGGGGTACTGGCTCGTTAACAGAGTAGGCGCAGGCGGCCCCGGGCCGAAGGCACCGGGGCCGCCTGCGCCGATGACTCAGTAGGTCGTGGTGTAGCTCATCGTCGACGCCGTCGCGGCGAGCACGATGATGACGATCAGCCAGATCACGAACGTGGCGGCACCGATGATGATGCCGGCGAGCGCGAGGCCGCGGCCCGCTTCGCCTGTCTTCTTGATCTGGTTCAGCGCGATGATGCCGAGCACGATCGCGATGACGTTGAAGCTCAGGATCGACAGCACGAGCGAGACGATCGCGAGGACGTTCGTCTTACGGGCCACCGGGGCTCCGGTGTAGGCGGGGGTGGTTTCGGTCACGGGAGGGCTCCAATTGTCCTAGGTGATCAATGACGACGACTATCGTGGCAGTCGCGTTGAGGAAGTGTCAATGATCCCGAGCACTTCGGGTCGCCCTGTGACGCGGGCGTCAGGGGGTCCGGCCGCCTTCGTCGACCTGGATCTCCGTCACCGGCAGCGTCGAATCCGCCCCGAAGCCGAGGCCGGAGGGCTCGTGCCCGGCCTGGATGAGCTGCGCGCCGAGAGCCGCGATCATCGCTCCGTTGTCGGTGCACAGCGACAGCGGCGGGATGCGCAGGGTCACGCCGGCCGCCGCGGCCCGCTCCGCCGCGACCTCGCGGACGCGGGCGTTCGCGACGACTCCGCCGCCCAGCAGCAGGCGGGGGATGCCGTGGTCCGCGCAGGCGCGGAAGGCCTTCGTGAGCAGCACGTCGACCACCGCCTCGCGGAAGCTCGCCGCGACGTCGGCCACCGGCACCTCCTCTCCGGCGTCCGAGGTGCGCTCGACCCAGCGCGCGACCGCGGTCTTGAGCCCCGAGAACGAGAAGTCGTACCGGTGCTTCTCCAGATCCTTCGCCTGCATCAGCCCGCGCGGGAAATGGATCGCCTTCGGGTCGCCGTCTCTGGCCACCCGGTCGATCTGGGGGCCGCCGGGGTAGGGCAGCCCCAGCACCCGGGCGACCTTGTCGAAGGCCTCCCCCGCGGCGTCGTCGATCGTCTCGCCGAGCAGCTCGACGTCGCCCACGAGGTCGCGCACCAGCAGCAGCGAGGTGTGGCCGCCCGAGACCAGCAGGGCGATGGTCGGGTACTCCAGGGCGTCGTCGTCGAGCACGTCGGCGCCGACGTGGCCCACCAGGTGGTTCACCGCAAACAGCGGCTTTCCGGTGGCGACGGCGAGCGCCTTCGCCGCCCCCACCCCCACCATCAGGGCGCCGGAGAGCCCGGGGCCGCTGGTGACGGCGATCGCGTCGATCTCGTCGAGGCCGAGCCCGGCTTCCGCGAGCGCGGCCTCGAGGGTCGGGTTCATGGCTTCGAGGTGGGCGCGGGCCGCCACCTCGGGCACGACCCCGCCGTAGCGGGCGTGCTCGTCCATCGACGAGGCGATCACGTTCGCCAGCAGGGTCGAGCCGCGCACGATGCCGACACCGGTCTCGTCGCAGGAGGTCTCGATCCCGAGCACCACGGGTTCGGCGTTCGTCAGGGGCCCGGCGCTCGTCGCGACTCCGGCGTCCGTCACGGATTCGGCGGTCATGAGGCTGCTCCTTCGGCGGCCGGCCCGGCCAGGGCCGCACCACGGCGCGCGACGTCGAGCTGCATCACGATCGCGTCGACACCGTCGGGCTGGTAGTACCGGGGCCGCACGGCGATGTCCGCGAAGCCGAGGTCGAGGTAGAGGCCGTGGGCGACCGGGTTGTCGGCCCGCACCTCGAGGAAGACCTTGCGGGCGCCGCGGGTCGCCGCCTCCTCGAGCAGCCGGCCCATCAGCTGCCGGCCCAGGCCGCGGCCGCGCGAGCGCTCCGAGACGGCGATGGTCTGGATGTCGGCGTCGCCGGCCCCGCGGGGGCAGAGCAGTCCCGCGTAGCCCTCCACCGCATCCGGATGCTCGGCGTCGAGCCCCACGAGGTAGTAGCACTCGGGATGCTCGAGCTCGCGCCGCATCGACTCGCGCGACCACGCGTCGGATTCGAACGAGGCCTCCTCGAGCGCCATGATCGCGTCGAGGTCGCCCTCCTGGGCGCGGCGCAGCTGCCAGGTCACTGCGAGACCCGCTTGCGCGCGCCGGGCATCGTGACGTCGGGCGAGCGCAGGTAGAGCGGCTCGGAGAACTCCTCCACGATCCCGCGCGCCCGGTTCAGCCGTTCGGCGCGGGCGAGTGAGCCCGCGGAGACCTGCACCGCGTCGATGCGCTGGCCGTCCTCGTGCGGCGGCAGCTCGCCGGGAGCGCAGAGGGCGGGGCCATCGGTGCGCTCCGGTCCGTCGTCGCCGAGCCGGTAGGTCGACCAGTAGACCTCGCGACGCCTGGCGTCGGTCACGACGAGGAGCAGGCCCCGGTCGCCCGCCGACCACGCGTCGAAGGCGACCGCGTCGTGACTCATGGCCGGCACCACCGGGGCGCCGATCCCGAGCGCGAAGGCCCGCGCCGCCGCGATGCCCACCCGGAGGCCGGTGAACGGCCCGGGACCCATGCCCGTCACGACCGCGTCGAGCGAGGTCGGGGCGACGCCGGCGTCGGCCAGCGCCCCCAGGATCATCTCGCCGATGACCTCGGCGTGACGCATCGTGTCCTCGGTCGCGCGCTCGGCGAGCACGAGGTCGCCCTCGACGACGGCGACCGAGGTGCCGGCGGAGGTGTCGATGGCGAGGAGCACAGAACGAGCCTAACGCCGACGGGCGGGGCGGATGCCGCGAGCCGTGCGCCCGGCGTCGGCCGCATCCACTGCGCCACCGACGCCTACGCTCACGCTCACGACCAGCGAGGCCCCACCCCGGTGATCCGCACGGTCCGAGGCTCGATCGGCTCGGACTCGTCGGGCTCCTCAGACTCCTCGGCCTCCCCGGGCTCCCCCGCCGAGACCGACGGCGCGCCGACCGCATCGGGCGCATCCACGGCCTCGCCCGCGCCGTGCGGCCGGTCGATCTCGATCGAGAGGTACGAGTCGGTCAGGGCCTCGATCATCCCGGCCCCCCATTCGACGACGACGACCGACCCGGCGAAGTCGATGTCGAGGTCGTCGAGCTCGAGCGCGCTGCCGAGCCGGTAGGCGTCCACGTGCACGAGGGCGGGGCCGCCGACGAGCGAGGGATGTGTGCGGGCGAGCACGAAGGTCGGGCTGGTCACCGGCCCCCTGATCCCGAGCCCCTCGCCGAGGCCGCGGGTGAAGGTGGTCTTGCCCGCGCCGAGGTCGCCGGAGAGCAGCACCACGTCGCCCGCCCCGAGCTGCGCGGCGATCCCCTCCCCGAAGGCGTGCATCTCCTCGGGCGTCTGGATGCGGAGGATCTCCGGCGTCATCCCAGCGGGCCCTCCGACGCGAGCCGGTCCTCCTGTGCGAGCGCGGCCGCCGGTGCCGGAGACTCGGCCGACGCCACCCGCTCCTCGGCCCCGACCGACCCGAGCGACGCCGGCGACTCGAGCGACCCGCCCGGCCCGTCCACGATCGTGCGGTGGTCGTGCTCGGCCAGGTAGACGCGCTCCACCCGGTGTCCGACCCGCGCCACGATCTCGTCGCCGATGGTGTCGGCGAAGCCGGCCCACTCCTCCGCCGTCGGCTCGCCCAGCTCGCCCTCGCCGAAGACGATCGCCAGGTCGCCGACCTCGACCGGCTCGTCGCCGGCGTCGACGACGACCTGGTCCATGGCGACCCGGCCGGCGATCGGATGGCGGCGCCCGTTCAGCCAGACCTCGCCGCGGCCGCTCGCGATCCGCGGGATGCCGTCGGCGTAGCCCAGCGGCACGAGCGCGAGCGTGCTCTCGGCCTCGGTGCGGTAGGTCAGGCCGTAGGAGACGCCGTGCCCCGCGGGCACCCGCTTCACCGAGACCACCGGCGCCTGCAGGGTCATGACCGGCCGGAGCCCCAGGTCGCGGGCCGTGGCGTCGTCGAAGGGCGAGATCCCGTAGGCCGCGATCCCGAACCTCACCAGGCCCAGTCGGGCCTCGGGCATCCGGATGCCGGCCGAGCTCGCCGCGAGGTGCAGCAGCTCGAACCGGGCGCCGAGCTCCTCGGCCACCGCGACCGCGCGCTGCAGCTTGCCGAGGGCGACCCGGTCGTCCTCCGGCGAGGCGTCGGCCAGGTGCGACCAGGCGGCGTGCAGCCGCACCGCGCCCGCCCGATCGTGCTCGAGGGCCGAGCGCACCAGGTCGGGCCAGTCGGCTTCCGTGGCGCCGTTCCGGCTCAGGCCGGTGTCGACCTTGAGGTGCACGCGCGGAGCGTTCGACGCCCCGGCCGCGGCGATCGCGTCCAGCTGCCAGACGGCCGAGATGCCGAGGTCGATGTCGGCCTCCGCCGCCTCGCCGAAGCGGGCGTCGGGGTCGTGCATCCAGGCGAAGATCGGGGTCGTGATGCCGGCCTCCCGCAGGGTCAGGGCCGCCGGGATGTCGAGCACGGCGAGCGAGGAGGCCCCCGCCTCCAGGGCGGCCCGCGCGAGCGGGATCATCCCGTGCCCGTAGGCGTCGGCCTTGACGGCGAGCATGGTCTCGGACGGTCGGGCCAGTGCCGCGAGCGTGCGCACGTTGTGTCGGAACGCCTCCAGGTCGATCACGGCCTGCCGCTCGGGGGCGGCCCCCGCCGGTTCCGGGCTCTGCTCGTCGCTCATCCGTACACCCGCTCCACCCGGCCGCCGAGGCGGGTCACGATCTCGTAGTTGATGGTCGAGGCGGCCTCGGCCCAGTCGTCGGCGCTCGGGTACCCCTCGGCGGGGTCGCCGAACAGCACGACTCGGTCGCCGACCTCGGCGCGCTCACGCCCCAGGTCGACGACGAACTGGTCCATGGCGACCCGCCCGACGATCGGGCGCACGCGGCCGCCGCTCGGGCCGTCGACCCAGACGCTGCCGCGGTTCGAGACGTGGCGCGGGATGCCGTCGGCGTAGCCGAGCGGGACCAGCCCGAGCCAGGTGTCCTCCTCGGGCCGGTAGGTGTAGCCGTAGGAGACGCCGGTGCCGGCCGCCACCCGCTTGACCGAGATGAGCCTCGTCTCCAGCCGCAGGGCGGGCCGCAGCCCGAGCTCGGCCGCGGGCACGCCGTCGTAGGGCGAGAGTCCGTACTGCCCGATGCCGAGCCGCACCATGTCGAGCCGCAGCTCCGGCAGCCGGAGCGCCCCGGCCGTCGAGGCGAGGTGCCGGACGGTGGGCTCCAGACCGGCCGCGCGCGCCGCCGCCGTCGCCTCCTCGAAGGTCGCGAACTGCGCCCGGTCGTCGTCGTCGCTCGCGTTCGAGAGATGGCTGAAGAGCCCCTCGACCAGGATGCGGCCCGCGTCGACCGCGCGCCGGGCCTCGGCGAACGCGGGCTCCCAGTCGCGGCGCTCGAGGCCGTTGCGGCCGAGCCCGGTGTCGATCTTGAGGTGCACCCGCGCGGGTCGGGCCGGGGTGCCGGCCGCGACGGCGCTCGCCAGCTGGGCGCGGGTCGAGAGGCCGAGGGTGATGTCGTGGGCGACCGCGGTGTCGAAGACCGGATCGGCGCCGTGCAGCCAGGCGAGCAGGGGGGCGTGGATGCCGGCCGAGCGCAGCGCGAGCGCCTCGGTGACGTCGGCCACACCGAGAGCAGCCGCGCCGCCGTCGAGAGCCGCACGAGCGGCCGGCACGGCGCCGTGCCCGTACCCGTCGGCCTTCACGACCGCCATCACCGCCGCCGGGGCGACGCTGCGCACCACGTGCTCGACGTTGGCGCTGATCGCGCCCAGATCGATATGCGCGCGGCGGAGCATGGGCGGGGCGCCGGTCACCGCACCCTGGTCGTCGGCCCCGTTCATCCGGCGTCCCGCTCGGCCACGACGAAGGCGAGCGCGTGCCCGCCGTCGTGCGTCATGCTCAGGTGCACCCGGTCGGCGCCGAGCTCGGCGAGCGCCGCGGCGACCCCGCCGGTCAGCGCGAACCCGGGGTTGCGCTCGGCATCCGAGACCACCTCCATGTCGTGCCACCGGAACTCGGAGGAGTGCCCAACCGCCTTGATCAGCGCCTCCTTGGCCGCGAACCGGGCCGCGAGCGACCGCACCGGCAGACCGCGTTCGCCAGGAGCGAACAGACGCTCGACCAGCCGCGGCGTGCGCTCGAGCGACCGCTCGAACCGCGCCACGTCGACGAGGTCGACCCCCACTCCGACGATCACCGGGCCTACTCGACCGTGACGGACTTGGCGAGGTTGCGGGGCTGGTCCACGTCGAGCCCCTTCGCCGTCGCGAGCTCCATCGCGAACAGCTGCAACGGGATGACGGTGAGCAGCGGCTCCATCAGCGGCGCCGCGAGCGGGATGCGGATGACCTCGTCGGCAAAGGGCAGCACCGCGACGTCGCCCTCCTCGGCGATCGCCAGGATCCGCGCACCGCGGGCCCGGATCTCCTGGATGTTCGAGACGACCTTCGCGTGCAGCGAGTTGGGGTCGCGCGGGCTGGGCACGACGACGAAGACCGGCTGGCCGGGCTCGATCAGCGCGATCGGCCCGTGCTTGAGCTCGCCTGCGGCGAAGCCCTCGGCGTGGATGTACGCGAGCTCCTTGAGCTTCAGTGCGCCTTCGAGCGCGATCGGGTAACCGACGTGACGGCCGAGGAAGAGCACGGCCCGCGAGTCCGACATCCACTTGGCGAGCTGGGTGATCTCAGGGGCGCTGGTCAGCACGCGCTCGATCTTGGCCGGGACCGCCTGCAGCTCGGCCAGCTGCTCGGCGGCGACGGCCGGGTCGAGCGTGCCGCGCACTCGCGCGAGGTGCAGGCCGAAGAGGTACAGCGCGGTGATCTGCGCGACGAAGGCCTTGGTCGACGCGACGGCGACCTCGGGGCCGGCGTGCGTGTAGATGACCGCGTCCGACTCTCGCGCGATCGTCGCGCCCTGGGTGTTGCAGATCGACAGGGTGCGGGCGCCGTTCGCGATGGCGTACTTCACGGCCATCAGGGTGTCCATGGTCTCGCCCGACTGGCTGATCGACACCACGAGCGTCGATGGGGTGAGCACGGGCTCGCGGTAGCGGAACTCGTGCGAGAGCTCGACCGAGACGGGCACGCGGGCCCACTTCTCGATCGCGTACTGGCCGAGCATGCCGGAGTAGCTGGCGGTGCCGCAGGCGATCACGATGATGCGGTCGATGCCGGCCAGCACGTCGTCGAGGTCCGCGAGCTCGGGGAGCACGACCTTCTCGCCCTCGACCCGGCCGAGGATCGTGTTCGCGACGGCCTCGGGCTCCTCGCTGATCTCCTTGGCCATGAAGCTCGACCAGCCGCCCTTCTCGGCGGCCGACGCATCCCACGACACCTCGAACTCGTGCACCTCGACGGGCGCGCCGTCGAAGTCGGTCACGGTCACCGTGTCGGGCGTGATGACGACGATCTGGTCCTGTCCGATGGCCACGGCACGGTGGGTGTGCTCGACGAAGGCCGCGACGTCCGAGCCGAGGAAGTTCTCGCCCTCGCCGAGCCCGATGACGAGCGGCGAGTTGCGGCGGGCGCCGACGACGACGCCCGGCTCGTCCTGGTGCAGGGCCAGCAGCGTGAAGGCGCCCTCCAGGCGCGAGACGACCCGGCCGAGCGCGTTCGGCAGCCCGTCGCCGGCGGCGTACTCGCGGCCGAGCAGCTTGGCCGCGACCTCGGTGTCGGTCTCGCTCTCGAAGGTGTAGCCGTCGTCGAGCAGCTCCTGCTTGAGCACGGCGAAGTTCTCGATGATGCCGTTGTGGATGAGGGCGATCCGGCCGTCGGCCGAGAGGTGCGGATGCGCGTTGCCGTCGGTCGGTCCGCCGTGCGTCGCCCAGCGGGTGTGCCCGATCCCGGTGCGGCCGTCGGCCATCGGCCGCGCCTCCAGGTCGTCGGCCAGCACCGCGAGCTTGCCCGCGCGCTTCCGGGTCGAGAGCGAGCCGTCTTCCCCGATCACGGCGACACCGGCGGAGTCGTAACCGCGGTACTCCAGCCGGCGCAAGCCGCCGAGGAGCACCTCGAGACTGCTGTTGTTGCCGACGTAACCCACGATTCCACACATGGTTTCGAGTTTAGCCGAGCGTTCCGGGGCCGAGGCTGACAGCGGTGAGCGCGCCGGAGCGCCCCGGATCTCGGGCACAATGGACTCCTATGCCCGATTCCTCAGCGACCACAGGATTCGCGCAGTTCAGCCCCTTCATGGAGTTCGACCGGGCGCACTGGGCGGCACTGGCCCCCTCGACCCCGCTGCCCCTGCTCGAGACCGAGATCGTGCAGTTGCGCGGCCTCGGCAACCCGCTCGACCTGCGCGAGGTCACCGAGGTCTACCTGCCGCTGGCCCGGCTGATCAACCTCTACGTCGCCAGCGCGAAGCAGCTGCACCGCTCGACAGCCGACTACCTCGGCGAGGACTCCACGAGCACCCCGTTCATCATCGGCGTGGCCGGATCGGTCGCGGTCGGCAAGTCGACCACGGCACGGCTCCTGCGGGAACTGCTGGCGCGCTGGTCGAACACCCCCCGGGTCGAGCTGATCACGACCGACGGGTTCCTGCTGCCCAACGCCGAGCTCGAGCGTCGCGGGCTGATGCAGCGCAAGGGCTTCCCGGAGTCGTACGACCGTCGGGCGCTGCTCCGCTTCGTCAGCGCGATCAAGAGCGGCGTCCCCGAGGTGCGGGCACCGTTCTACTCCCACCTCAGCTACGACATCGTGCCCGAGGCGCAGATCGTGGTGCGGCAGCCCGACATCCTCATCGTCGAGGGTCTGAACGTGCTGCAGCCGCCGCCCGCCAACCGGCTCGCGGTGAGCGACCTGTTCGACTTCTCGGTCTACGTCGACGCCCGCACCTCGGACATCGCCACCTGGTACGAGAGCCGCTTCCTCGACCTGCAGCGCGGGGCCTTCTCGAACCCGAAGTCGTACTTCCACCGCTACTCGAGCCTGTCCGAGGCCGAGGCGCGGGCGACCGCCCGGCGGATCTGGGAGTCGATCAACCTCCCCAACCTCCGCGACAACGTGCTCCCGACCCGCTCCCGCGCGACCCTGGTGCTGCGCAAGGATGCAGACCACACCATCAACAAGGTGCTCCTGCGCAAGTTGTGAATTCTTTCCGCGCCGCAGGGCGGCGCGGCAGATCACACCTTCCGCTCGACGCCCGTCGAGAGGCGCTGGCGCACGACGTCGGCGAGGGACTCGGCGATGCGGTCGGCGGTGGCCTGGTCTCCGGCCTCCACCATCACGCGCACGAGCGGCTCCGTGCCCGAGGGGCGCAGCAGCACGCGGCCCGTCTCCCCCAGGTCGGCCTCGGCCTCGGCCACGGCCTCCGCGAGCACCCGGTCGGTCGAGACGCCGTCGCGGTCGACCCCGCGCACGTTGACGAGCGTCTGCGGGTAGACCTTCATCACCGAGGCCAGCTCGGCGAGGCTCTTGCCGGTCGCCGCCATCTGGCTCAGCAGCTGCAGGCCGGTGAGGATGCCATCGCCGGTGGTGGCGTGGTCGGCGAAGATGATGTGGCCCGACTGCTCGCCGCCGAGGCTGAGCTTCTTCTCGTTGATCGCCTCGAGCACGTAGCGGTCGCCCACCCGGGTCTCGAGCATCGAGATGCCGTTCTGCGCCATCGCGACCTTGAGCCCGAGGTTCGACATCACGGTGGCGACGAGAGTGTTCTCCCGAAGCAGCCCGCGCGAGGCCTGCGCGATCGCCAGGATGGCCATGATCTGGTCGCCGTCGATGATGTTGCCCGCGGCGTCGACGGCCAGGCAGCGGTCGGCGTCGCCGTCGTGGGCGATGCCGACGTCGGCACCGGCTGCGACGACCGCCTCGGCCAGCAGGTCGAGGTGGGTCGACCCCACGCCGTCGTTGATGTTCATCCCGGTGGGGTCGTTGCCGATCACCGTGATCCGCGCGCCGGCCTGGCTGAACGCCTCCGGTGAGACCCCGGCCGCCGCGCCGTGGGCGCAGTCGAGCACCACGTGGATGCCGTCGAGCCGGTGCGGGAGGGTCGTCAGCAGGTGGACGACGTAGCGGTCCTCCGCATCCGCGAACCGCTTGATGCGGCCGATGTCGCCGCCGAGCGGCGTGAGCTGCGGATGCTCGAGAGCGGCCTCGATCTGGATCTCGACCTCGTCGGGCAGCTTCTTGCCCTCGGCCGCGAAGAACTTGATCCCGTTGTCCGGAGCCGGGTTGTGCGAGGCCGAGATGACGACGCCGAAGTCGGCGCCGATGTCGGCGATGAGGAATGCAGCGGCCGGGGTCGGCAGCACTCCGGCGTCCAGGACATCGACGCCGGAGCTGGCGAAACCGGCCGAGACGGCAGCCGCGATGAAGTCACCGGACTGCCGGGGGTCGCGAGCGACCACGGCGACCGGTCGTCGACCGGCTTCTCGGGCCGCGTGACCCAGCACGCGCGCCCCGGCCTGCGCGATCCGAAGAGCGAGGTCGGCGGTGACGTCCTGGTTCGCGAGCCCACGCACCCCATCGGTGCCGAAAAGGCGAGCCATACGCTAAGCGTAGAGCCGAAGCGCGATCAGCGCTTCGAGAACTGCGACGCCTTACGGGCCTTCTTGAGACCAGCCTTCTTGCGCTCGATGACGCGGGCGTCACGAGTGAGGAAGCCGGCCTTCTTGAGCTGGGCACGGTTGTTCTCGCGGTCGATCTCGTTCAGCGCACGAGCGATGGCGAGACGGAGGGCGCCGGCCTGACCCGAGGGGCCACCGCCGGTGATCTTCGCGACCACGTCGTAGGAGCCGATCAGGTCGAGCACCTTGAAGGGGTCGGTGATCAGCTGCTGGTGCAGCTTGTTCGGGAAGTAGTGCTCGAACTCGCGGCCGTTGACCGTGAGGGTTCCGGCACCCGGGACCAGGCGCACGCGGGCGATGGCCTGCTTGCGACGGCCCACGGCAGCGCCGGAGACGTTCAGGACCGCGCGGGGCGCGCGGGGCGCCTCGTCGGCCGGGGTTTCGGTGGAGTAGCTCTCGGGAGCCACGTCAATCTGGTCTGCGATCTTCGCCACGGTACTGTTTAGTCCTTTGTCTGAGTCTGCTGTACGAACGCGGGACGCTACTACTGGGCGACCTGGTCGAGGATGTACGGGGTGGGCTGCTGAGCAGCGTGCGGGTGCTCGGCGCCCGCGTAGACCTTCAGCTTGCGGAACTGGTCGCGACCGAGGGAGGTCTTGGGGAGCATGCCACGGATGGCCTTCTCGACGGCGCGCTCGGGGTTCTTCTCGAGCAGCTCCGAGTAGGTCACGGCGCTGAGGCCGCCCGGGTAACCGGAGTGGCGGTAGGCCTTCTTCTGCGCGAGCTTGGCACCGGTGAGCGCGACCTTGTCGGCGTTCACGATGATCACGAAGTCGCCCATGTCCATGTGCGGGGTGAAGGTGGCCTTGTTCTTGCCGCGGAGGATGGCGGCGGCGTGGCTGGCCAGACGGCCCAGGACGATGTCCGTGGCGTCGATGATGACCCAGCCGCGCTGGACTTCGCTGGCCTTCGGGGAGTAAGTGCGCGTCACAGTAGTGCTGCTTTCTTGTTCGAGGTGAGGAGTTCGTGAATCCCACTCCGGTGGGTCTTCGACGTCAGACAGAGGTCGAAGGCAGCCGATGGAGGGCTCAACTTCGGGCGACACGCAACGGGGCGCGTACACCAAGGGTCAAGAGTACGCGATACCACCGGTGCGGTCAAATGAGCTCGCGACGCGCCCGCGTCAGGTCGGCGCGCCCTGCGAGCTCGCCGTCGGCGGGGTACCCCACCTCGGTCAGCACGAGCCCCTTCGCGGGCATCACCAGGAACGCCCCCGTCCGCATCCGCTCGTCGCGCAGCCTCAGGATGTCGTCGCCGCTGAGCGTCCCGTCTCCCACCGCGACCGTGGCGCCCACGAGCGACCGCACCATGCTGTGGCAGAACGCGTCGGCCTCCAGCGAGGCGATGAGCACGCCGTCGCCCTGGCGCCGCCAGGCGAAGGAGCGGAGGGTGCGGATCGTGGTGGAGTTCGGCCGCGGCTTGCAGAAAGTGGCGTAGTCGTGCAGGCCGAGCAGCGCCCGGGCGGCGGTGTCCATCGCGTCGACGTCGAGCACGGTCGGATGCCGCACGGTTCGGCGGCGCTCGAGCGGGTCGTGCGCGGCGGCCGCGTCGGCCACGCGGTAGCGGTAGCGCCGCCAGCTCGCCGAGAACCGCGCGTCGAAGCCGGCGGGTGCGAGGGAGGAGTCGGTGACGACCACGTCGGAGTCGGCGCCGAGCACGCCGTTGATCCGCTGCCCGAGGAGTCGGGCGAGCTCCGCCTCGCTGATCGAGGCGGGTGCTCCGCGCCGGCGGAGGCTCCGCAGCTGGGCCTCGGTGAGGTCGACGTGGGCGACCTGTCCGGTGGCGTGCACCCCTGCATCCGTCCGCCCGGCCACGTAGAGCACGGGCTGGGGCGGATAGCGGCGGAGGATGATCCCCATCGTCTCCTCGAGCACGCCCTGCACGGTGCGCGAGCCCGGCTGCTTGGCCCAGCCGGAGAAGTCGGTGCCGTCGTAGGCGATGTCGAGCCGCAGGCGCCTCATCCCGGTCTCGTCGTGCATCACGTCCTCCACCTTAACGAAGAAGGGCCCCTCATCCTTTCGGATGCAGGGCCCCCTCGTGAAGCGGGTGCTACTTGGTCTCCTCCGCGGGAGCCTCGTCGGCCGCGGCGGGAGCCTCGGTCTCGGTGGGCTCCTCGACAGCGGTCTCGTCGGCAGCGGTCTCGTCGACAGCGGTCTCGTCTGCGGCGGTCTCGTCGGCAGCAGGGGCCTCGGGCTCGGCGGCGGCCGGGGCCGCGGCGGCGGCCGGAGCAGCCTTCGCGGTCTTCTTCTTGGCCACGACGGGCTCGAGCACGAGCTCGATCTGCACCATGGGGGCGTTGTCGCCCTTGCGGAAGCCGAGCTTCGTGATGCGGGTGTAGCCACCCTCGCGCTCCGCCATCAGCGGGGCGATCTCGGTGAAGAGCTCGTGCACGACGCTCTTGTCGCCGATCACGCCGAGCACGCGACGACGGGCGTGCAGGTCTCCGCGCTTGGCGAAGGTGATGAGGCGCTCGGTCAGCGGACGCATCCGCTTGGCCTTGGTCTCGGTCGTCTTGATGCTCTTGTGGGTGAACAGGGCGGCAGCCAGGTTCGCGAGCAGCAGGCGCTCGTGCGCCGGTCCTCCGCCGAGACGGGGTCCCTTGGTCGGCTTGGGCATTTCTTATCTCCAGATGGGGGTCGGTGTGTCAGTGAAGTCGAACGGGGCGAAGCAACGTGGTCTAGACGTTGGTCTCTTCGTCGTATCCGCCGTAGAAGTGAGCGCCGTCGAAACCGGGAACGGTGTCCTTGAGCGACAGGCCGAGCTCGACGAGCTTGTCCTTCACCTCATCGACCGACTTCTGCCCGAAGTTGCGGATGTTCATGAGCTGCGTCTCCGACAGGGCGACGAGCTCGGAGACGGTGTTGATGCCCTCGCGCTTGAGGCAGTTGTACGAACGCACCGACAGGTCGAGGTCCTCGATCGGAACCGAGAGCTCGGAGGAGAGCACGGCGTCGACCGGCGCGGGGCCGATCTCGATGCCCTCGGCAGCGGTGTTCAGCTCGCGGGCGAGACCGAACAGCTCGGTCAGCGTGCGGCCGGCCGAGGCGATGGCGTCGCGCGGCGTGATCGCCGGCTTGGTCTCGACGTCGACCACGAGGCGGTCGAAGTCGGTGCGCTCACCGGCACGGGTCGCCTCGACGCGGTAGGTCACCTTGAGCACGGGCGAGTAGATCGAGTCGATCGGGATCTGACCGGCCTCGGAGAACTCGCTGCGGTTCTGCGTCGCCGAGACGTAGCCGCGGCCACGCTCGATGATCAGCTCGAGCTCGAACTTCGCCTTGTCGTTCAGGGTGGCGATGACGAGCTCGGGGTTGTGGATCTCGACACCGGCCGGAGCCGAGATGTCGGCCGCGGTGACCTCGCCCGACGCGTGCTTGCGCAGGTAGGCGGTGATCGGCTCGTCGTGCTCGCTCGAGACGACGAGGCCCTTGACGTTGAGGATGATCTCGGTGACGTCTTCCTTCACACCGGGGATGGTGCTGAACTCGTGCAGCACGCCGTCGATGCGGATGCTCGTGACAGCGGCTCCGGGGATCGACGAGAGCAGGGTGCGACGGAGGGAGTTGCCGAGGGTGTAGCCGAAGCCGGGCTCCAGCGGCTCGATGACGAACCGCGAGCGGAACTCCGAGATGTTCTCCTCGGTGAGAGTGGGGCGCTGTGCAATGAGCACTGTTATTCCTTTCGGCTGAGTGTCCGCTATATGACACTCACGTGACGAGGTATTGAGTTGTGAGAAAGGATGCAGCTTCCAGGCGGGCCCAGGGCCCGCCCTTCAGCACTTACGCCGAGTCCCGTGGGCGTCCGTCAGGACGCCCACGGGATTCGAGGCGCAACTAGCTCAGACGCGGCGACGCTTGGGCGGACGGCACCCGTTGTGCGCCTGCGGGGTCACGTCGTTGATCGAACCGACCTCGAGGCCGGCGGCCTGGAGGGAGCGGATCGCGGTCTCGCGGCCTGAGCCCGGTCCCTTGACGAAGACGTCGACCTTCTTCATGCCGTGCTCCTGAGCCTGGCGCGCGGCCGACTCGGCAGCGAGCTGCGCGGCGAACGGGGTCGACTTGCGCGAGCCCTTGAAGCCGACGCCACCCGAGGAGGCCCAGCTGATGACCGCACCGGTGGTGTCGGTGATCGAGACGATCGTGTTGTTGAAGGTCGACTTGATGTGGGCCTGGCCCACGGCGACGTTCTTCTTCTCTTTCTTGCGCGGCTTGCGAACGGCCGACTTGGGGGTTGCCATATTTCTCTCCTGGAATCCTGGTCAGTCGCCCGCTTCTAGCGGCCGGCCTTCTTCTTGCCGGCGACGGTACGCTTCGGGCCCTTGCGGGTACGCGCGTTGGTCTTGGTGCGCTGACCGCGGACCGGGAGGCCCTTGCGGTGACGGACACCCTCGTAGCTGCCGATCTCGACCTTGCGGCGGATGTCGGCGGCGACCTCACGGCGGAGGTCACCCTCCACCTTGTAGTTGCCCTCGATGTAATCGCGGAGGGCGACCAGCTGATCGTCGGACAGATCCTTGACGCGGATGTCGCCGCTGATCTCCGTGTCGGCGAGGGTCTTCAGCGCGCGAGTGCGGCCGACCCCGTAGATGTACGTGAGGGCAACTTCCACGCGCTTGTCGCGGGGGATGTCAACTCCTGCTAGACGTGCCATTGTGGCTATCTCCTGTTGATGAGTGGAGGTCTGTGACAGTGAATGTGCTCCGGCCTCCTACCGAAGGTGTCCACCGCCCGGCTCTCGCCGGGCGGCTTCTGACACTGCCATGTGATGATCGCGACCGGGGCCGCGCCGGGAATTGATCCCGACGGCGACTAGCCCTGACGCTGCTTGTGACGCGGGTTGCTCTTGCAGATGTTCATCACGCGGCCGTTGCGGCGGATGATGCGGCAATGCTCGCAGATGGGCTTGACGCTGGGGTTGACCTTCATGTGATTTTCTCTCTTCGCTGTCCTCGTACCCGATGGGATCGGGCCGTTACTTTCCAGCGCTGCCGAAAGGATTCGGCACTACTTGTATCGGTAGACGATCCGGCCACGGGTGAGGTCGTAGGGGCTCAACTCCACGATCACGCGGTCCTCGGGGAGGATGCGGATGTAGTGCTGGCGCATCTTGCCCGAGATGTGGGCAAGCACCTTGTGGCCGTTCGTCAATTCCACCCGGAACATCGCGTTCGGGAGGGCTTCGACGACCGCGCCCTCGATCTCGATAACACCGTCTTTTTTGGCCATAGCCTCACTGTCACTCAAGTAGTCTGTGCTGGTCTTGCGGAGGATCGACCCACGAAAATGGGCCGAAAACACCAAAGATCGAGCTTACACTACGAAAGCCTCATTCCAAAACGCCGACGACCAATCAACGGAAGGCGTCAACGGATCGGATAGTGGCGACGAGGTCGTCGAAGAGCGGATGCCCGGGGTCGATCCCGCAGACCTCGCTCGTGAACTCCTCCGGCGTCTTCGACGAGAGCAGGTCGGCGAGCTCGGCGCTCTGCGGGTCGCTCGGGGCGTCGAACCGCAGGGCGGCCCGGACCGCGCGCAGGAGCGCCGCCGTGGGGAGGCCCCGCTCGGCCAGTTCGGCCGCGGGGCCGATGAACCGCTCGTTCCGGCTGAGCTTGCGGAGCGGCTGGCGGCCGACCCGCTCCGGGGTGTCCGTGAGGTAGGGGTTCGCGAAGCGCACGAGGTTCTTCTCCAGGTACGCCTCCTGCACCGAGGGCTCGAACTCGTGCTTGGCGACCAGGAGCGCCTTCGTCTCCTCCAGCACGGCCTTCACCTCGGCGAAGACCTCGGGCACCGCGAGGGCGTCGGCCAGCGTCGTGGCCCCCTCGACCCAGCCGTGGTAGGCCACCGTGGCGTGGCCGGTGTTGACCGTGAAGAGCTTCCGCTCGATGTACGGCGCCAGATCGTCGACGAAGTGCGCCGCGGGGATGACCGGGGGCGTGCCGCGGAAGGGCTTCTCCTCGATCGCCCACTCGAAGAAGTCCTCCACCGTCACGTCCAGGCCGTGGCCGGGATCCTGGTTCGGCACGATCCGGTCGACCGCGGTGTTGGCGAACACCGCGCGGCCCAGGGCTGCGGAGGTCTCGCCGTCGGTGAGGCGACCGACGATCTCGGCCTTCAGAGCATCCGTCGCGTTGATCGCGTTCTCGCAGGCCATGACGGTCAGCGGCGGCAGGCCAGGGTCGCGGGCCTCGAGTCCCCGGGCGATCACCGGGGCGACGAACTTCAGGATGTTCGGGCCGACCGCCGTGGTGACGATGTCGGCGGTCGCGATCTCGGCGACCACCGCATCCTCGTCGTTGCCGCTGTTCAGGGCCCGGAAGCCGGTCACCGTGCGGGTGGACGAGTCCTCCCCCACCGCGTGCACCTCGTAGCTCGTCGCGGCCGCGAGGGCGTCGATCAGCTCGGCGTTCACGTCGGCGAAGACGAGGTCGTAGCCGGCGTCGTGGAGGATGAGCCCCACGAAACCGCGTCCGATGTTCCCGGCTCCGAAGTGCACGGCTTTCATGGGGTTCTCCTTGGTCGGGTTGCCGGTCTCGTCAGCTGTTGACGTCGCCGAGGATGGCGAGGACCTCGTCCGGGGTCTGGGCGGCGAGCAGCTTGTCCACCTCGTCCTCGTCGCTGAACACGATGGCGATGCCGGAGAGGATCTCCATGTGCCCGCCGTCCTTGCCCGCGATGCCGACGACGAAACGCACGTCCTCGCCACCCCAGTCGAGGGGCTCGTCGTACCGCACGAACGAGAGCGCGGAGTCGAGGATCGTGTCCTTGCCCTCGTTCGTGCCGTGCGGGATGGCGAGGAGGTTGCCCATGTACGTCGACACCGTCTCTTCACGCTGACGCATGAAGTCCAGGTACGCCGGCTCCACCGCTCCGGCCGCGACCAGGATGGCGGCCGCCTCGGCGATCGCCTCGTCCTTGGTGCGTGCGGTGCCATGCAGGTTGATCTGCGACGCTTCGATGACGGCCATGGGCTCCTCCTCCTCGTGGCTGCGCGCCTATTTGGCGGCGGCCTGCTGCTTCAGCTTCTCGACGACCTCGTCGTACGCGGGGCTGTTCATGAAGTTGTCCACCGAGATGTGCTCGGCGCTGGGGGTGCGCTGCTGGGCCCGGGGGGTCAGCTCGCGCTGGGTGATCACCAGGTCGATGTCGTCGTCGAGGTTGGCGATGGCCTTGTTGACCACCGTGACCCCGTCGATACCGGCCTTCTTGATCTTATTCCGCAGCACCGACGCGCCCATGGCACTGGATCCCATCCCGGCGTCGCAGGCGAACACGATGTTCGAGATCGGTCGGGTGTCGGTCAGCAGCGAGGTCTGCTCGGCCACGACCTCCGCGTCGGCGGCGGGGACGCCCTCGGCGCGCAGGTTTCCGAGCACCGAGCTCTCCTTGCCCTTGTTCGCCTCGGTCTGGGCGATGGCGGCCGAGAGGTCGCCCGCGCCCTCCTTTTCGAGGTCGCGCTTCCGGCTGGCCCGCAGGATGATCGCGGTCACCAGGAAGGAGACGGCCGCGGCGGCGATGACCGAGAGGATGACGCCCACGTAGCTGTCGGGAGCCGTCTGCGCCAGCACCGCGATGATGCTCCCGGGCGAGGCCGGGGCGCGCAGGCCGGAGTTGAAGAGCACGTTGACCGCGACACCGGTGGCGCCACCGGCGATGGCCGCGAGGATCGTCATCGGCTTGGACAGCACGTAGGGGAAGTAGATCTCGTGGATGCCGCCGAAGAACTGGATGATGACCGCACCGGGGGCGCTCGCTTTGGCCAGGCCGATCCCGAAGATCGAGAAGGCCAGCAGGATGCCGAGGCCCGGGCCGGGGTTCGCCTCGATCAGGAACAGGATCGACTTGCCCTGCTCCGCCACCTGCTGCACACCCAGCGGCGTGAAGACGCCGTGGTTGATGGCGTTGTTCAGGAACAGCACCTTGCCCGGCTCGACCAGGATCGAGGCCAGCGGGAGCAGGCCCATGCTGATCAGCCAGTCGACGCCGGTCTCGAGGGCCTTCGACAGACCCTGGATGACCGGGGCGATGCCGAAGAAGCCGGCGATCGCCAGCAGGCCGCCGAGGATACCGGCGGAGAAGTTGTCGACCAGCATCTCGAAGCCGGCCTTGATCTTGCCGGCCCAGATCTTGTCGATCTGCTTGATCAGCCAGGCGCCGAGCGGGCCCATGATCATCGCGCCGATGAACATCGGGATGTCCGCGCCGACGATGACACCCATGGTCGCGATCGTGCCGACCACACCACCGCGGGCGCCGTAGACCATGCGGCCACCGGTGTTCGCGATCAGGAGCGGCAGCAGGTACGTGATCATCGGGCCGACGAGGCCGACGTACTGCGGGAAGGTGGTTCCGTCGTCGGCCTGGGCCAGCGCCGTCGCCGCCCCGGTCCAGCCGATCGCGTCCGCGTTGCCGAAGCCGCCGAGGATGCCGTTCGGCAGCCAGCCGGTGGCGATGAAGAGGCTCGTGATGAGGCCCCAGGCGATGAAGGCGGGGATGTTGGGCATGACCATGCCCGAGAGGAAGGTTCCGAAGCGCTGAACGCGCACCCGGGCCCCACCCCCTGTCGTGGTTCCTGACGTCGTTGTCATGACGACTGCTCCAATTCTGTGTTCATAGGGTTGCGGGTGAAGGGGTGTTACTCGGTGGTCGCGGCGGCCGAGGTGACCGCCGCTCGGGCTTCGACCGCGCTGTTCGCCGAGAGTGCGAGCTCGGCGAATCGACGGGCGTCCTCCCGCGTGAAGCGGGAGAGTTCGGCGCGCACGTCGGCCAGGGCCGACGGCGACATCGAGAGGGTGGTGGCTCCGAGGCCGACGAGCACGACGGCGAGCAGCGGGTCGGCCGCCGCCTCGCCGCAGATGCCGACGGGCTTGCCGGTGGCCTGACCGGCCTTGCCGACCTCGCCGACCAGCTTCAGCACCGCGGGGTGCCACGGATCCTGGAACGAGGCGACCGAACCGAGCAGGCGGTCGGCGGCGAGGGTGTACTGGGTCAGGTCATTGGTGCCGATCGACGCGAAGTCGGCGTCGGCCAGGATGCGGTCGGCCAGGAGAGCGGAGGAGGGCACCTCGACCATTACGCCGGCCGTCTTCAGCCCCGCCTCGCGGGCGAGGGCGGTGAAGTAGCGGGTCTCCTCGACGGTCGAGACCATCGGCGCCATCACCCAGAGGTCGGCGTCGGTCTGGGCGTCGGCCGCGGCGAGCGCGGCGAGCTGGTCGCGGAGGATCGGCTCGTTGGCCCGCAGGGCGCGGAGGCCGCGCAGACCGAGCGCGGGGTTCTCCTCCGCGGCGTCGTTCAGGAAGCTGAGGGGCTTGTCGGCTCCCGCATCCAGGGCCCGCACGACGACCTTCTTGCCGGCGAAGGCCTGCAGCAGGCGCACGTACTGCGTCTTCTGCTCCTCGACGGTGGGGGCGCTCGTCGAGTCGAGGAAGAGGAACTCGGTGCGGAACAGGCCGACGCCCTCGGCGCCCTTCGCGAGCGCGTCCTCCGCGCCGTCGGCCGAACCGAGGTTCGCCAGGAGCGGCACCAGAGTGCCGTCGGCAAGGGTTCCCGGGCCGGTCGCCGCGTTGCGGGCGGCCTTGAGCTCCTCGGCGCGGGCGATCGCCGCATCCCGCTCGCCGGCGTCGGGCGCGACGGTGACGACGCCGCTGGAGGCGTCGACGACGATCTCGGTGCCGTCGACCAGGCCCAGCGCATCCGCGACGCCGACGACGGCCACGATGGACTTCTCGCGAGCGAGGATGGCGGTGTGCGAGGTGGGGCCGCCGTCACTCGTGACGAGCGCGAGCACCTTCGACAGGTCGAGCAGGGCCGTGTCGGCCGGGGCCAGGTCGCGGGCGACGAGCACGAATGCGTGGTCGGGGTCGGGGACGCCGGGAGCCGGCACCCCGCGCAGGTGCGCAACGACCCGCTGCGAGACGTCGTCGAGGTCGGTCGCCCGCTCGCCCATGTAGCCGCCCATGCTCAGCAGCAGCTCGCGGAAGGCGGCGAAGGCCTCGAAGACCGCCCGCTCGGCGGTCTTGCCGGTGTCGATCCGCTCGCCGACGTCGTCGATCAGGGTCGGGTCCTCGGCCATGAAGGCCTGGGCCTCGAGCACGTCCTTCGCCGAACCGCCGGCGCGCTCACCGCGGTGACGGATGATCGCGGCGGTCGCGGCGAGCGAGGCCCGCGCGCGCTCCTTCTCGGCGTCGGGGGTGAGGGCGCTGGGGGTCTCGTCGGGCTCGGGGAGCGGGTCAGGCATCCGGAGCACTGGGCCGACGGCGATGCCGCGACCGATCCCGGTGCCCTGCAGCGTGGACTCCCCCATCACTCGGCGTCCAGGTCGGAGGCCAGGAGGGCGGCGAGCTCGTCGAGCAGCGCGTCCGAACCCGGGTCCTCGGAGACGAGGGTCACGGTGTCGCCGTGCTCGATGCCCAGCGAGATGACGCCGAGGATGCTCGCGGCGTTCACGGTGCGACCGCTCGCCTTCGAGATCTGCACGGGCAGACCGGACTTCGCCACGGTCTGGGTGAAGAGGGTCGCCGGACGGGCGTGGAGTCCGTGCTTCGACGCGATTTCGACGGTGCGTTCGGCCATGTTCTTCTCCTTGTCTCCGCTCATCACTGAGCGCTGGGGCGTGAGCTCCTGCGGGCGGCGAGGAGTTCGGTCACGATGTCGGCTGCGAGTTCCCCGCCGTCCGGTCCGTACACGGTTCCGGGCAGCAGGCCTGCGTCCGCACCGGCGGCGGCGGCTTCGCCGGCGAGGGCGCCGAACTGCTCCGCGAGGTGGGGGCCGACCAGCAGGATGCGCGTGGCCGCGAGTCGTTCGCCGACGTCGGCGACCGTCCCGGCTTCCACCACGAGGTCGAGGTCGCGTTCGCGGAGTGCCCGGCGCATCCGGAGAGCGAGGAACGTGCTCGACGCTCCCGCACCGCAGACGATCAGCACCCTGTCCACGCACGCCTCCTCGCGTCCTGCTTCGATCTCAGACGATCATGCGCCACCGGGGGTCGACGATCCAGCAGGGTTGTTTCCGGACCCCCGGAAGCGGCGCCTCCCCCACGTAGACTGGGCCCAGATGAGCGAGAAGTACGAACGGCTGCTGGCGTATCTGGCCGAGTCCGACGACTGGGTCACCGCCGGTGAGCTCGCCGACCGGCTGGGCGTCACGACGCGCAGCGTGCGCAGCTACGTCACCAGCGTGAAGACGGCCGCGAAGCCGCTCGAGGTGATCGTCTCCTCCACGAGCGGGTACCGGCTGAACCGCGAGGCCTACGCCGCGTTCGTCGCCGACCGCCGCTCGCGCGACACCGAGCCGGGCAGTCCGCGCGAACGGGTGCACGTCATCATCCGCAGTCTCGGTGACTCGATCGACGGCCTCGACGTCTACGACCTCGCCGCGGGGCTGTTCGTGAGCGACTCGACGATCGAGGCCGATCTCCGCAAGGCGAAGCTCTTGATCGAAGAGGCGGGCCTCTCGCTGGTGCGGCGCGGCAGCATCGTCTCCCTGGCCGGTACCGAGCTCAACCGGCGCCGGCTGCTGAGCCGCATCTTCCGCGACGAGAGCGCCCAGGGCTTCCTCGATCTGGAGAACATCCAGCGCGAGTTCTCCTCGGAGAACCTCGCGGGCTTCAAGTCCGACCTGATCGCGATGCTCGACGGCAACGGCTACTTCGTCAACGAGTACTCGATCAACAACGTGCTGCTGCACATCGCGATCGCGGTCGACCGCGTCGGCAAGCAGCAGTCGATCGAGCCGGCGGAGGATCAGCCGGTGCCCGACACCGAGCTCGACGTCTCCCCCCAGCTCGACGAGCTCATCCGCTCGCACTTCGGTGCCGCACTCGGCACCCGCGAGCTGCGGTACCTCTCGGTGCTGCTGACCACGCGGGTGCTCACCCCCGGTCACGGGCAGCCGGCCGAGGCGGTCGCCTCGAGCTACCTCGATCCTGACGATCTGGCCGCGATGCGCGACATCGTGCGGCTCGCCAGCGACGAGTACCTGGTCGACCTCAACGACGAGGACTTCATCGTGCGGCTGAGCCTGCACATCCGCAACCTCGTCGCCCGCGCCCAGGAGAACTCGTTCTCGCGGAACCCCATGACCCGCTCGATCAAGGGCTCGTACCCGATGATCTACGAGCTCGCCGTCTTCATCGCCAGCCAGATCCAGCGACGTGAGCAGATCGTCGTCACCGAGGACGAGATCGCCTACATCGCCCTGCACGTCGGCTCCTACCTCGAGCGCCAGAACCTGCGCGAGGAGCGGGTGACCTGCGCGATCGTGTCTCCGGGCTACTACGACATGCACCTGATGCTGCGGCAGAAGCTCGAGGCCGAGCTGGGCTCCGAGCTGCAGGTCGACGTCGTGATCACGCGCGCCGACGTCGACTGGTCGGCGCTCTCCTCCGACATCGTCGTGACCACCATCCCGGTGCCGACGATCCGCGACAACGTCGTCGTCATCCAGCCCTTCCTCACCGAGGGCGACCTGCAGTCGGTGCGGCGGGCGATCGCCGCGGTGCGCCGGCACCGGCGGCGGATGGAGATCAAGGACGAGCTGCTGCAGTACTTCGACGAGCGGCTGTTCTACCGCAACGTCGAGGCGGGCTCCGAGGCGGAGCTGATCCGGATGCTCGGGGGCGCGATGGTCTCGCTCGGCGTGATCGACGAGAGCTACGTCGAGGGCGCGATCGAGCGCGAGCGGATGTCGTCGACCGCCTTCACCGACACCATCGCGGTGCCCCACGCGATGGCGATGACCGCATCCCGAACCGCCATCGCCCTGGTCGTCAACGAGACGCCGATGACCTGGGGCGACAACCGGGTCAACGTCATCGCCCTGATCGCGTTCAGCGCGAGCGGTCGCAAGGCGTTCCAGAACGTCTTCGACCAGCTGGTCGAGGTCTTCGCCGAGCGCGACGACATGCAGCGCATCGTCCGTGGCTCCACTGACTTCGCGTCCTTCATAGACGCCCTGGTCCACGTCATGGACGTCTGAACCCGCGCCACGGCGCCAGCGGGATACTGCGCTAGGGGATGGGGACGGGGGTGACGCCGAGGGGGGCGAGGGCCGCGGCCCCGCCGTCTTCGGCGGTGAGTACCCAGATGCCGTTCTCGTGCACCGCGACCGAGTGCTCCCAGTGCGAGGACATGCTGCCGTCGGCCGAGGCCACGGTCCACTCGTCTTCCCGCACAAAGGTCTCGGCCGTGCCAGCCGTGATCATCGGTTCGATCGCGACCACGAGGCCCGGCTTCACCTCCGGGCCGCGCTGACGCACGCGGTAGTTGAACACCGGCGGCGCCTCGTGCATGCTGCGGCCGATCCCGTGCCCGATGTAGTCGGTCAGGATGCCGTAGACGGCTCCCTCGCGCGTCGACGGGTGATCCTCGACGTACTCCTCGATCGCCTCGCCCACCTCGTTGAGGTGCCGCGCGGTCGCGAGTCGGGCGATGCCGTGCCAGAGCGACTGCTCGGTGACGTCGGAGAGCAGGCGCCGGCGGGCGACCTCCTCGGGGCGGGACGGATCGTCGAGCACGATCGTGATCGCGGAGTCGCCGTTCCAGCCGTCTACCTCGGCCCCGCTGTCGATCGAGACGATGTCGCCGGGCTCGAGCACCCGGCCGCCGGGGATCCCGTGCACGATGTCCTCGTTCACCGAGGTGCAGACCGTGTGGGCGTAGCCCGGTACGAGCTGGAAGTTCGAGATTCCGCCGAGCGAGCGGATCGTGCGATCCGCGATCGCGTCGAGCTCGAGCGTCGTGATGCCGGGACGGATGGCCTTCCGCACCGCTGCGAGCGACGCCGCGGTCACGAGACCGGGCTCCACCATCAGCCGGAGTTCTTCCGGCGTCTTGTAGATGCCCTTCTTGCGTCCGATCATCGTCCGATCATCCCGTCCGTCCGATCAGGGGTGGAGCCGAGGGCTCATCGTGCGGCGAGGGCCGCGATGATCCGGCCGGTGACCACGTCGATGTCGCCGAGGCCGTCGACGTTCACCACGAGGCCGCGCTCGTCGTAGACGGCGACCAGCGGAGCGGTCTGCTCCTCGTACACGTCCAGACGCTTGCGGATGACCTCTTCGGTGTCGTCGCTGCGACCCTGTTCGGCCGAGCGCTTGAGGAGGCGGGTGACGACCTCGTCGGTGTCGGCGGTGAGCACGACCACCGCATCCAGCGAATAGCCGTCGACACCGAGGATGCTGTCGAGCTCCTCGACCTGCTGCAGCGTCCGCGGGTAGCCGTCGAGCAGGAAGCCGTCGGCCACGTCGGGCTGGCCCAGCCGGTCGCGCACGAGGTCGTTGGTCAGCGAGTCGGGCACGTACTGGCCCGCATCCATGAAGCCCTTGGCCTGCACACCCAGCTCGGTGCCGTTCTTGACGTTCTCGCGGAAGATGTCTCCGGTCGAGATCGCGGGGATGCCGTACGCCTCGGAGAGGCGTGCCGCCTGCGTTCCCTTGCCGGCTCCGGGAGGACCGATCAGCAGGAGGCGCAGGGCCCCGCTCGCGTCAGAGGCTCCGCCGGGCACGGTCATCGCAGCAGTCCCTCATAGTGCCGCTGCTGCAGCTGCGAGTCGATCTGCTTCACGGTCTCGAGGCCGACGCCGACGATAATCAGGATCGACGCGCCACCGAACGGGAAGTTCTGGTTCGCGCCGACCGCGACCAGCGCGATCAACGGCAGCAGCGCGATCAACCCCAGGTAGATCGAACCCGGCAGCGTGATGCGGGTGAGCACGTAGTCGAGGTACTCGGCGGTCGGGCGGCCGGCACGGATGCCGGGGATGAAGCCACCGAACTTCTTCATGTTGTCGGCGACCTCTTCGGGGTTGAAGGTGATCGCGACGTAGAAGTAGGTGAACCCGACGATGAGCAGGAAGTACAGAAGCATGTAGAGCGGGTGATCGCCCCGGACCAGGTAGTTGTTGATCCAGGTCACCCAGCCGGCGGGCTGCTGCCCGGCGGCGGGCTGGTTGAACTGTGCGATCAGCGCGGGCAGGTACAACAGCGACGAGGCGAAGATGACGGGCACGACGCCGGCCATGTTGACCTTGATCGGGATGTAGGTGTTGTTGCCGCCGTACGTCCGTCTCCCGACGACACGCTTGGCGTACTGCACCGGGATGCGTCTCTGCGACAGCTCGACGTAGACCACCGCGAAGACCACGCCGATACCGACGACGATCACGATCAGGAAGGTCTCGAAGCCCTTCGTCTGAGCGATGAGGCCGAGCGACTCGGGGAAGCGGGCGGCGATCGAAGTGAAGATCAGCAGCGACATGCCGTTGCCGATGCCGCGCTCGGTGATGAGCTCGCCCATCCACATGATGACACCGGTGCCGGCGGTCATCGTGATGACCATGAGCAGGATGGCGTACCAGGCGTCGTTGGTGATCAGCTGGCCGCACTCGGCGACGGTGGAGGTGCCGAACAGGGCGCCCGAGCGGGCGACCGTGATGAGCGTGGTGGACTGCAGGACACCCAGCGCGATGGTGAGGTAGCGGGTGTACTGCGTCAGGCGGCTCTGGCCCGACTGACCCTCCTTGTAGAGGGTCTCGAAGTGAGGGATGACCACGCGCAGCAGCTGCACGATGATCGAGGCCGTGATGTACGGCATGATCCCCAGCGCGAAGATCGACAGCTGGAGCAGGGCGCCGCCGGAGAACAGGTTGACGAGCTCGTAGAGGCCCGAGGTGCCCTGGTTCGCGGCCAGACAGGTCTGGACGTTGGCGAAGTCGACGAACGGTGCGGGGATGAACGATCCCAGACGGAACAGCGCGACGATGCCGAGCGTGAAGCCGATCTTCCTTCTGAGGTCCGGAGTCCGGAAGATCCTCGCGACGGCTTTGAACAAAAAGGGCCTCCTGCGTTCGTGTGGCTCAATGCCAAGAAAGCCGGTGACCCGATTCGTGGCCTCGACAGGCTACCTCATTCTCATGACGCATCTGACTACTGCCGACGGATCGGGTCACCGGTTTTGGGGTACCTCTACTTGACGGAACCACCAGCGGCGACGATCTTCTGCTCAGCGGAGCCGGAGACCTTGTCGACCGCGACGTTCAGCTTCACCGCGATGTCGCCATCGCCGAGAACCTTCACTTTTTCGTTCTTGCGAACCGCACCCTTGGCGACCAGGTCGCCGACGGTGACATCGCCACCGGCCGGGTAGAGCTCCGCGAGCTTCTGCAGGTTCACCACCTGGTACTCGACGCGGAACGGGTTCTTGAAGCCGCGCAGCTTCGGGGTGCGCATGTGCAGCGGCATCTGCCCACCCTCGAAGCCGACGCGCACCTGGTAGCGGGCCTTGGTGCCCTTGGTGCCACGGCCCGCGGTCTTACCCTTGGAACCCTCACCACGGCCGACGCGGGTACGGGCCTTCTTGGCACCGGGAGCCGGACGGAGGTGGTGCACCTTGAGCACGTGCTCGCGGGGGCCGGCAGCCTCGTCGGCCGAAGCCTTCGGGGCGGCCTTGGCCGCGGGCGCCTTGGCGGCGGCCGGAGCCTTCTCCGCAGCCTCGGCCTTGTCGGCCTTGGGCGCGGCGGCCTTCTTGGGGGCAGCGGCCTTCGCAGGCGCCTTCTCCGCAGCATCCGCCTTCGCAGCCGTCGCCTTGGGGGCGTCGGCCTTGGGAGCAGCGGCCTTCTTGGGGGCGGCAGCCTTCTTCGGAGCAGCCTTGGGGGCGGTCTCCTTGGCTTCTTCTTCAGCCATTAGTCAATCTCCTCGACCTTCACCAGGTGTGCGACGGTGCGCACGTAGCCGCGGTTCTGGGCGTTGTCTTCGCGCACGACGATGTCGTTGATGCGCTTCAGTCCGAGGCTGCGCAGCGTGTCACGCTGGTTCTGCTTCTCGCTGATCTTGGACTTGATCTGGGTAATCTTCAGACGCGCGGCCATCATGCACCTGCCTTCGCTGCGAGGGCGTCGGCCTCGGCGCGCACGAGGCGGGCCGGGGCGACGTCTTCGAAGTCGAGGCCACGACGAGCGGCGACGGCGCGCGGCTCCTCGAGCTGCTTCAGGGCCTCGACGGTCGCGTGCACGATGTTGATCGTGTTCGACGAGCCGAGCGACTTCGAAAGGATGTCGTGGATCCCGGCGCACTCGAGGACGGCGCGGACCGGGCCACCGGCGATGACACCGGTACCGGCGGCGGCGGGGCGCAGGAGCACCACACCGGCGGCCGCCTCACCCTGAACCGGGTGGGGGATCGTGTTTCCGACGCGGGGGACGCGGAAGAAGTTCTTCTTCGCCTCCTCGACGCCCTTCGAGATCGCGGTCGGCACCTCGCGGGCCTTGCCGTAGCCGACGCCCACCAGACCGTTGCCGTCTCCGACGACCACGAGAGCGGTGAAGCTGAAGCGACGACCACCCTTCACGACCTTGGAGACGCGGTTGATGGTGACGACGCGCTCGAGGAAGTTGCTCTTGTCCGAGTCACGTCCTCCGCGGTCGCCGCGGTTCGGGTTGCGCTCCCGGCCGCCACGACGGGCCTCACGGGGCTCGGTCGCGTTCTGGCCGCTGGAGGCAGCCGTCTCGACGGGGGCCTCGGTGATCGCTGCCACGTCCGGCTCTTTGTTGGTTTCCGTGCTCACAGGTTCAGACCACCCTCTCGTGCTCCATCGGCGATGGCCGCGACGCGACCGGCGTAGCGGTTACCACCGCGGTCGAATACGACGGCCTCGACACCGGCGAGCTTGGCGCGCTCGGCGACCAGCTCACCGACCTTCTTGGCCTTGGCGGTCTTGTCACCGTCGAAGCTGCGCATGTCGGTCTCGAGCGTCGAGGCCGACGCGAGGGTGTGACCCTTGCTGTCGTCGACGATCTGCACGAAGACGTGACGAGCCGAACGGGTGACGACGAGGCGGGGACGCGCGGGCGTGCCCTCGACCTTCTTGCGAAGACGAGCGTGCCGGCGATCGCGGGCAGCGGACTTCGACTTTCCTCTGGTTCCAGTAGCCATGGCTTACTTACCACTCTTTCCGGCCTTGCGGCGAACGACCTCGCCGGCGTACCGCACACCCTTGCCCTTGTAGGGCTCGGGCTTGCGCAGCTTGCGAATGTTGGCGGCAACCTCACCGACAGCCTGCTTGTCGATTCCGTTGACCGTGAGCTTGTTGTTTCCCTCGACGGTGAACGTGATGCCCGCAGGCGGCTCGACCGAGATGGGGTGCGAGTACCCGAGTGCGAACTCGACGCCGCTGCCCTTGGCAGCGACGCGGTAACCGGTTCCGACGACCTCGAGGCTCTTGGAGTAGCCCGTGGTGACGCCGATGATCTGGTTCGCGATGAGGGTACGCGTGAGGCCGTGGAGCGAGCGCGAGGTGCGCTCGTCATCCGGACGGGTGACGAGAACCTGGTTCTCCTCGACCGTGGCCGCGATCGGGGCCGCGATGACGAGTGCGAGCTCGCCCTTGGGCCCCTTGACTGCAACCTGCTGGCCGTCGATGGTGACGGTGACGCCGGCAGGGATGTCGATGGGAAGACGTCCGATTCGTGACATTGTCAGTTACCACACATAGGCGAGGACTTCCCCACCTACGCCCTTCTTGCTCGCCTGGCGGTCCGTCAGCAGACCCGAGGAGGTGGACAGGATAGCGACGCCGAGGCCACCGAGCACCGTGGGGATCTCGGTCGACTTCGCGTAGACGCGGAGTCCGGGCTTGGACACCCGCTTGATGCCGGCGATCGAGCGCTCGCGGTTCGGGCCGAACTTCAGGTTCAGCGTGAGCGTCTGCCCGACCTTCGCGTCCGTGACCTCCCAGCCCGAGATGTAGCCCTCGGACTTCAGGATGTCGGCGATGTGCGACTTCAGCTTGGAGTGCGGCATCGACACCGTGTCGTGGTGTGCCGAGTTCGCGTTGCGCAGTCTGGTCAGCATGTCTGCGACCGGATCTGTCATTGTCATGATCTATTGCCTTTCGCGCCTGGTTTCGACACCCTTTCCGAGGATGCCGACCTGTGGTCGTCGTGGGTGGGTGGAGCTAGTTGGTGGTGCTGTCGTTCGACTTGAAGGGGAACCCGAGCGCCTTGAGCAGCGCGCGACCCTCGTCGTCGTTCTTCGCGGTGGTGACGACGGTGATGTCGAATCCACGCACGCGGTCGATCTTGTCCTGGTCGATCTCGTGGAACATCGACTGCTCGGTCAGACCGAAGGTGTAGTTGCCACGGCCGTCGAACTGCTGGTCCGAGAGACCGCGGAAGTCGCGGATACGGGGCAGGGCGAGCGAGACCAGGCGGTCCATGAACTCCCAGGCGCGGTCGCCTCGCAGCGTCACGTGGGCGCCGATCGGCTGTCCCTCACGCAGCTTGAACTGCGCGATCGACTTGCGGGCCTTGGTGACCTGCGGCTTCTGACCGGTGATCGCGGTGAGGTCCTTCACGGCGCCGTCGATGACCTTGCCATCGCGGGCCGCTTCGCCGACACCGGTGTTCACGACGATCTTCACGACGCCGGGCACCTGGTGCACGTTCGTGAAACCGAAGTCCTTGGTGAGCTGATCGACGATCTCGCTCTTGTACTTCTGCTTCAGGCGGGGCTGGATTTTGCCAGCCGGCGCGGCAGTGTCGGTGCTCATCAGAGGTCCTTACCTGACTTCTTCGCGTAGCGAACGCGGACGGTCTTGGTGACGCCGTCCTTGGTCACTTCTTCGTTTCGGTGGCCGACACGGGTCGGCTTCTTGGTCTCGGGGTCGACCAGGGCGACGTTCGACACGTGGATCGGCGCCTCCATGGTCTCGATGCCGCCGGTCTTGGTGCCGCGCTGGGTCTGGCCGACGCGGACGTGCTTGGTGACGAAGTTGACACCCTCGACGACCACGCGGTCCTTCTCGACCAGGACCTCGATGACGCGACCCTGCTTGCCGCGGTCTCCGCCGCGTTCCTGGGTCGCTCCGGAGATGACCTGAACCAGGTCACCCTTCTTGATGTTTGCCATGACTAAATGACCTCCGGTGCCAGCGAGATGATCTTCATGAACTTCTTGTCACGGAGCTCACGGCCGACCGGGCCGAAGATACGGGTGCCACGGGGGTCACCGTCGTTCTTCAGGATCACAGCGGCGTTCTCGTCGAACTTGATGTAGGAGCCGTCGGGACGACGGGTCGACTTGACGGTACGGACGATGACGGCCTTGACCACATCGCCCTTCTTGACGTTTCCGCCGGGGATGGCGTCCTTCACGGTCGCGACGATGACATCGCCGAGACCTGCGTAGCGACGGCCGGATCCACCGAGCACACGAATCGTCAGGAGCTCCTTGGCGCCGGTGTTGTCGGCGACCTTGACTCGTGATTCTTGCTGCAGCATGTTACTTCGCCTTCTCCAGGATCTCGACCAGGCGCCAGCGCTTGGAGGCGCTCAGCGGACGGGTCTCGTTGATGAGGACGAGGTCGCCGACCCCGGCGCTGTTGGTCTCGTCGTGCGCCTTCACCTTGGAGGTGCGGCGGATGACCT
The DNA here is from genome assembly GCF_059691755.1 of Herbiconiux sp. 320_LB. Lineage (NCBI taxonomy): Bacteria > Bacillati > Actinomycetota > Actinomycetes > Micrococcales > Microbacteriaceae > Herbiconiux > Herbiconiux sp. 320_LB. The sequence goes on from NZ_JCAWAD010000005.1 coordinate 100,989, forward strand.
TGCCGTACAGCGGGTGCTTCACGCGGTCCTCGACCTCGACGACGATGGTCTTGTCCATCTTGTCGCTGGTCACGTAGCCGCGACGAGCCTTGCGGTATCCGCGGGCCGCCTCGTCCTTGACGTCGTGCGAGGACGACTCGTGGCCGGCCGCGACGACCTTCTCTTCGGTCTTAGCCATTACTTCGCCTCCTCAGCGTCTGCAGCGGGGGCCTCGGCCTCGGCTGCCTTCTTGGACTTCTTGGTCGTCTTGGCCGGAGCCTCGACGGGGGCGGGGGTGGCACGGATGCCGAGCTCCCGCTCGCGGATGACCGTGTAGATGCGAGCGATGTCGCGCTTCACGGCACGGAGCCGGCCGTGGCTCTCGAGCTGGCCGGTCGCCGACTGGAAGCGCAGGTTGAACAGCTCTTCCTTGGCCTTGCGGAGCTCCTCGAGCAGCCGGGACTCTTCGAACGTGTCGAGCTCAGCCGAGGCGAGCTCCTTGGATCCGATCGCCATTACGCGTCGCCCTCCTCGCGCTTGATGATGCGTGCCTTGAGAGGCAGCTTGTGAATTGCACGGGTGAGTGCCTCGCGGGCGATCGTCTCGTTGACGCCGCTCAGCTCGAACAGCACTCGTCCCGGCTTGACGTTGGCGACCCACCACTCGGGCGAACCCTTACCGGAACCCATGCGGGTCTCGGCAGGCTTCTTCGTGAGCGGACGGTCGGGGTAGATGTTGATCCACACCTTTCCACCACGCTTGATGTGACGGGTCATCGCGATACGAGCGGACTCGATCTGACGGTTCGTCACGTAGGCGGGGGTGATGGCCTGGATGCCGTACTCACCGAAGCTCACCTTGGTGCCGCCGGTGGCCTGGCCACTGCGTCCCGGGTGGTGCTGCTTACGGTGCTTGACTCGACGGGGGATAAGCATGATTACGCCTCAACTCCTGCTGCGACCGGTGCGTCCGCCTTGGGGGCGGAGTTGCGGCGCGGACGGTCACGGTCGCCGCGCTCGGGGCGCGAGGACTTCTGGTTGGCCTGCTCGCGAGCGAGCTCCTTGTTGGTGATGTCGCCCTTGTAGATCCAGACCTTCACACCGATGCGGCCGAACGTCGTCTTGGCCTCGTAGAAGCCGTAGTCGATGTTGGCGCGGAGGGTGTGCAGCGGAACGCGACCTTCACGGTAGAACTCGGAGCGGCTCATCTCAGCACCGCCGAGACGACCCGACACCTGGATGCGGACACCCTTGGCGCCGGCGCGCTGAGCGCCCTGCAGGCCCTTGCGCATCGCGCGACGGAACGCCACGCGAGCGGTGAGCTGCTCGGCGATGCCCTGCGCGACGAGCTGAGCGTCGGCCTCGGGGTTCTTGACCTCGAGGATGTTCAGCTGGATCTGCTTGCCCGTGAGCTTCTCGAGGTCGGCACGGATGCGCTCGGCCTCGGCGCCACGACGACCGATCACGATGCCCGGACGGGCGGTGTGGATGTCGACGCGGACACGGTCACGGGTGCGCTCGATCTCGATCTTCGCCACACCGGCGCGGTCGAGGGAGGTCTTCAGCAGGTTGCGGATCTTCACGTCCTCGGCGACGTAGTCGCTGTAACGCTGACCCTTCTTCGTGCTGTCGGAGAACCAGCGCGACACGTGGTCGGTGGTGATTCCGAGACGGAAGCCGTAGGGATTGACTTTCTGGCCCATTACTTGCTCACCTTCTTGCTCGCGCCCTCGGTCGAGGCGGCCTCATCCGGCGTCGCGAGGACGATCGTGATGTGGCTCGTGCGCTTGAGGATCTGGAACGCTCGTCCCTGAGCACGGGGCTGGAAACGCTTGAGCGTGGTGCCCTGGTCGACGTAGGCCTTCGCAATGAAGAGGTCCTGCTCGTCCAGGTAGCTGTTCGAGGCGTCCGCCTTGACCCGTGCGTTCGCGATCGCCGAGGCGACCAGCTTGTACACGGGCTCCGAAGCGCCCTGGGGGGCGAACTTCAGGATGGCCAACGCTTCGATGGCCTGACGGCCACGGATCATGTTGACGACACGACGGGCCTTCATGGGGGTGACGCGGATGTGACGCACGCGTGCGATCGACTCCACCATTTCTCTTCCTCCTTCACGTCACCGCGGTTAGCGGCGACGGCCCTTCTTGTCGTCCTTCACGTGTCCACGGAAGGTGCGGGTCGGGGCGAACTCGCCCAGCTTGTGACCCACCATGGTCTCGGTGATGAACACCGGGATGTGCTTGCGACCGTCGTGCACGGCGATCGTGTGCCCGAGGAACGCGGGGATGATCATCGAGCGGCGCGACCAGGTCTTGATGACGTTCTTGGAGCCGGCTTCGTTCTGCGTGACGACCTTGCGGTACAGGTGGTCGTCGACGAAGGGGCCCTTTTTGAGACTGCGTGGCATTTTCTGAGACTCCTACTTACGCTTCTTGCCGACGGTCCGACGACGCACGATGAGCTTGTCGCTTTCCTTGTTGGGGTGACGGGTACGGCCCTCGGCCTGACCCCACGGGCTGACGGGGTGACGACCACCGGACGTCTTACCCTCACCACCACCGTGCGGGTGGTCGACCGGGTTCATGGCGACACCACGGACGGTCGGGCGGATGCCCTTCCAACGGTTACGGCCGGCCTTGCCCCAGTTGATGTTCGACTGCTCGGCGTTGCCGACCTCGCCGATGGTGGCGCGGCAGCGCGCATCCACGTTGCGGATCTCGCCCGACGGCAGACGGAGCTGCGCGTAGGGGCCGTCCTTCGCCACGAGACGAACCGAGGTCCCGGCGGAGCGGGCCATCTTGGCGCCGCCGCCCGGCTTCAGCTCGATCGCGTGGATCACGGTACCGGTGGGGATGTTGCGCAGCGGCAGGTTGTTGCCGGGCTTGATGTCCGCGCCGGCACCCGACTCGACGACGTCGCCCTGGGCGAGCTTGTTCGGCGCGAGGATGTAGCGCTTGGTGCCGTCCACGAAGTGGAGCAGCGCGATGCGCGCGGTGCGGTTGGGGTCGTACTCGATGTGAGCGACCTTGGCGTTCACGCCGTCCTTGTCATTGCGACGGAAGTCGATGACGCGGTACTGGCGCTTGTGACCGCCACCGATGTGACGGGTCGTGATCCGGCCCTGGTTGTTGCGGCCACCGGTCTTGGAGAGCGGGCGGAGCAGCGACTTCTCAGGAGTCGAACGGGTGATCTCGGCGAAGTCCGAGACGGACGAACCGCGACGACCAGGGGTCGTGGGCTTGTACTTGCGAATAGCCATGTGTCTTTTCCTCTAGCTTCCGGGCCTAGCCGACGGCCGTGAAGATGTCGATGGAGCCGGACTTGAGGGTCACGATCGCGCGCTTGGTGTCCTTGCGCTTGCCCTGACCGAACTTGGTGCGGCGGGTCTTGCCCGTGCGGTTGAGCGTGTTGATCGACGCGACCTCGACCTTGAAGATCTTCTCGATGGCGAGCTTGATCTCGGTCTTGTTCGAGCGGGGGTCGACGACGAAGGTGTACTTGCCCTCGTCGATCAGGCCGTAGCTCTTCTCGGAGACGACCGGCGCGAGGATGATGTCACGCGGGTCCTTGTTGAACGCGGCGTTGCTCATGCGGAAACCTCTTCCTTCTTGGTCTTCGACGCGACGAACGAGTCGAACGAACCCTTGGTGAAGACGATGTCGTCGGAGACGAGGACGTCGTAGGCGTTCAGCTGGTCTGCAGGCAGCACGTGAACGGTCGGGATGTTGCGGACGCTCTTGAGGCTCAGCTCGTCGGTGCGCTCGAGCACGATCAGCACGTGCTTGGACGTTGCGACGGTCGAGAGGAACTCGACGACGGCCTTGGTCGACGGCGCCTCGCCCTGCGAGAGGGACTCGACGACGTGCACGCGGCCACCGCGGGCGCGGTCCGAGAGAGCGCCGAGCAGAGCCGCGGCGATCATCTTCTTGGGGGTGCGCTGCGAGTAGTTGCGGGGCACCGGTCCGTGGACGATGCCACCACCGGTCATCTGAGGGGCGCGGATCGAACCCTGACGAGCGCGACCGGTTCCCTTCTGCTTGAACGGCTTGCGGCCGGCACCGGAGACCTCACCACGACGCTTGGTCTTGTGGGTTCCCTGGCGGGCGGCGGCGAGCTGGGCGACGACGACCTGGTGGATGAGCGGGATGTTGCTCTGCACGTCGAAGATCTCGGCGGGCAGCTCGACGGAGCCGGACTTCTTGCCGGAGACGTCGAGCACATCGAGCGTGTTAGTTGCGGTAGCCATGAACTACGCCCCCTTCACTGCGTTGCGAACGAAAACGAGGCGGCCCTTGGCACCGGGAACGGCACCCTTGACCAGCAGCAGGCCCTTCTCGGCGTCGACCGAGTGGATGACCAGGTTGAGCACGGTGACGCGCTCGCCACCCATGCGGCCTGCCATGCGCATGCCCTTGAAGACTCGGCTGGGCGTCGAGGACGCACCGATCGAGCCGGGCTTGCGGTGGTTGCGGTGCGAACCGTGCGAAGCGGAGACACCCTTGAAGTTGTGGCGCTTCATGACACCGGCGAAGCCCTTGCCCTTCGAGGTGCCCACGACGTCGACCTTCTGGCCGGCCTCGAAGACGCCCTCGGCGGTGAGCTCCTGGCCGACGGTGTAGTCGGCCGCATCCGCGGTGCGGATCTCGGTGATGTGGCGACGGGGGGTGACACCCGCGGCGTCGAAGTGGCCGGTGGCCGGCTTGTTCACCTTGCGGGGGTCGATCTGACCGGCGGCGATCTGGACGGCCGAGTAGCCGTCGCGCTCCGGGGTGCGGATCTGGGTGACGACGTTCGGGGAGACCTCGACGACGGTCACGGGGATGAGACGGTTGTTCTCGTCCCACACCTGGGTCATGCCGAGCTTCTTGCCGAGCAGGCCCTTGGAAGTCTTAGCGGTGGTAGCCATTGTTATCTACTGGTCCTTCCCGCTCAGAGCTTGATCTCGATGTTGACGTCGGCGGGGAGGTCGAGACGCATGAGCGAGTCGACGGCCTTCGGCGTCGGGTCGATGATGTCGATGAGGCGCTTGTGCGTGCGCATCTCGAAGTGCTCGCGGCTGTCCTTGTACTTGTGGGGCGAACGGATGACGGCTACCACGTTCTTCTCCGTCGGAAGCGGCACGGGGCCGACGACGGTCGCTCCTGCGCGGGTGACCGTGTCGACGATCTTGCGCGCCGAGGTGTCGATGACCTCGTGGTCATACGACTTAAGTCGGATGCGGATCTTCTGTCCCGCCATGTGTGACTCTCTCTCTGTCTCGCGTCATACAGCCTCGACTGCATTGGACGCCCACTGTTCTGCTATCAAGCACCGCGCGCACACACACTTCACCTAGATGAAGGAGGAGGTTGCGATTAAGCTTCGTTCTGCTGCCTGCGGCCTAATCTCGAGGACTATGCACTGCCAAGACAGTGATCAAGGCACGCGCAAGGCGGCCCGAAATGTTGAACTAGACGAGTTTGCCACATCCACGGCCCAGTTGCAACCCGGGCGTGTCGCGGCTCAGTGCCGGTCTCCGGCGGCGCCCCGGAGCACCGCTTCCGCGGCCCGCTCGAGCTCGTCGCCGTAGGAGGGACCATGGCCGACGGCATGCACCGCCAGGGGGAAGAGCTGGTGCAGCGGCACCCGCGAGTGCCAGCCCGGCTTCAGGGGCGCGGCCTTGTCGTACGCCGCCAGGATGTCGTCGAGGAAGGGCGCCCCGAAGAGCACCAGCATCGCCAGGTCGGTCTCCCTGTGTCCGCCGTGGGCCGCCGGGTCGATCAGCACGACGCCGTGCCCGGTCCACATGACGTTGCCCGACCAGAGGTCGCCGTGCAGGCGGGCCGGCGGCTCGCCGTCGTCGAAGATCCCGGACCGGATGAGCTCGCAGGCCCGGACCACGGTCTGGAAGCCGTCGGCGGAGAGGTTGCCGCGCGCGACCGCCTGCTCGGCATAGGGGCGCACCCGCTCCCGAGGGTAGAACTCGCTCCACTCCGACCAGGGCGTGACCGACATCTCCCGTCGGCCGATGAAGCACGGCCCGTCCCACCCCGCGGGCGGGGAGCCGAACGCCGGCGCACCCGCGGCGTGGGTCCGCGCGAGCAGCTCCCCGAACCGGCGGGCCGCCTCCCGGCTCGGGCGGGTCTCGCGCAGCTCGGCCAGCTCGATGGCGCCGGGTCGCACGTCGACGACCTCCACGCACGGCACTCCCCCGGTGTCCGCGAGCCAGGCGAGGCCCGCGGCCTCCGCCTCGTAGAAGCCCTCGGGTGCCGCCGGGTCGCTCTTGGTGAACACGGACTCCACGCTAGGCTCCCCACGTTTCGCACACGTGTCGCCCAGAAGACGTTCCGACGAGGAGGGGCTCCACGATCGTCGTCTACTCGAACAGCAGGGCGCGCAGCTCGGATTCCGGGCGCCGCGGATCGATGATCTCGCCCGCCGCGTAGTGGTCGACGACCCGGGGGTCGACGTAGCTCTTCTTCGCGATGGCCGGGGTGTTGCCGAGCACGGCCGAGGCGTCGCGCATGGCCTGGGTGAGTGCGCGGGCCCGAGCCGTCTTCTTCTCCTCCGGCCCGTGCTTGGCGAGACTCACGGCCGCGGCGATCGTACCGTGCAACGTGCGGAAGTCTTTCGCGGTGAAGTCCCCGCCGGTGCGCTCGCGCACGTACTCGTTGATCTCGGCCGGGTCGACCGGGTGCCAGGTCTTCGTGCCCTCGTTCTTCCACGCGAGCAGCCGGGCCAGCGGCCCCCGGCGTTTGAGGCTCCGCACCACGTGGGCGAGATCCTCGTCCGTGATCTCGGAGGACCACTCCTCGCCGCTCTTGGCCGGGAACTCCAGCTTGACGACGGTGCCGGAGACCGTGGCGTGCTCGCAGAGCAGACTGGTCAGGCCGTAGCTGCCGTGCTGCTGGGCGTAGCGCTCGTTGCCGACCCTCAGCGAGCCGGTGTCGAGCATCCGGAAGCCGGCGGCCAGCACGCGCTCACGCGGATAGCCGTCCTTCCGCAGGTCGATCGTCACGAGTCGGCGTGCCGCGGGGAGGGATTCGGCGAGGGCGAGGGCCCGGTCGTACTTGATCCGGTCCTTCTGCTCGCGCCAGGTCGGGTGGTAGATGTACTGCCGACGGCCCGCCGAGTCGACCCCGGTGGCCTGGATGTGGCCGTTCGCGAACGGGGCGATCCAGACGTCCGTCCAGGCCGGCGGGATGGCGAGGTGCTCGATCCGGGCCCGGAGCTCGGGGTCGGTGACGGTCACCCCCGCGTCGTCGCGGTAGGTGAACCCCCGGCCGGACTTCAGGCGGCGGATCCCCCGTCCCGAGGAATCAGAGCGGCGAAGGCGGGGCATCTCCCCATCTAAGTACGGATGCGCCGATCAGGCTATTCGTTGCCGACGCGCTTGTCGGCGGCCTCGCGCGCGGAGTCGATCTTGTCGTCGTGCGCGCCCCCGGTCACCTTCTTCGCCGCGCCCGAGACGGCGTCGAGCAGCTTGTCGCTGACGTCCTCCGCCTTCTCGCTCTTCAGGGCGTCCTTGACCTTGTCGTCGTTGAGGAATTCCTGGGCCTTCTTGGTGATGTCGTCGAATCCAGCCATGACACCATCGTGCTCCTCCGCCACGTCGAGCAGAAGGGGGAACACGAAAAGGGCCGCACCCGGAGGTGCGGCCCTTCTCTGAACTGCAGGTACTACGTGTTGCAGGTACTACTTGAGGATCTTCGTGACGGTACCGGCACCGACGGTGCGGCCACCCTCACGGATCGCGAAGCCGAGGCCATCCTCCATCGCGATCGGCTGAATCAGCGTGACCGAGATGTCGGTGGTGTCGCCGGGCATGACCATCTCGGTGCCCTCGGGCAGCGTGATGACACCGGTGACGTCCGTGGTACGGAAGTAGAACTGCGGGCGGTAGTTCGTGTAGAAGGGGTTGTGACGGCCACCCTCATCCTTCGACAGGATGTAGGCGGTCCCTTCGAACTCGGTGTGCGGGGTGACCGAACCGGGCTTGACGACGACCTGACCGCGCTCGACGTCCTCGCGCTTGGTGCCGCGGAGGAGCAGACCACAGTTCTCGCCGGCCCAGGCCTCGTCGAGCTGCTTGTGGAACATCTCGATACCGGTGACCGTGGTCTTCTGCGTCGGGCGGATGCCGACGATCTCGACCTCGGAGTTGATGGCGAGGGTTCCACGCTCGGCGCGGCCGGTCACGACGGTTCCACGACCGGTGATCGTGAAGACGTCCTCGATCGGCATCAGGAACGGCTTGTCCTTGTCGCGGATCGGGTCCGGGATGGACTCGTCGACGGCGTCCATGAGGTCGAGGATGGACTGGGTCCACTTCTCGTCACCCTCGAGGGCCTTGAGGCCCGAGACGCGCACGACCGGTGCGTCCTCGTCGAAGTTCTGGCCGGCGAGCAGCTCGCGGACCTCGAGCTCGACGAGCTCCAGGATCTCCTCGTCATCCACCATGTCGGCCTTGTTCAGGGCGACGAGCAGGTACGGCACGCCGACCTGCTTGGCGAGCAGGACGTGCTCACGGGTCTGAGCCATCGGGCCGTCGGTGGCGGCGACCACGAGGATCGCGCCGTCCATCTGAGCAGCACCGGTGATCATGTTCTTGATGTAGTCGGCGTGACCAGGGGCATCCACGTGAGCGTAGTGACGCTTGGGCGTCTCGTACTCGACGTGCGAGATGTTGATCGTGATGCCGCGCTGGCGCTCCTCAGGAGCGGAGTCGATCGACGCGAAGTCGCGCTGAACGTTGGTCGCCGACGGGAACTTGTCCGCCAGGACCTTCGAGATGGCAGCGGTAAGAGTGGTCTTACCGTGGTCAACGTGACCGATCGTTCCGATGTTGACGTGCGGCTTGGTCCGCTCGAACTTGGCCTTAGCCACTAGGTCCTCCTCAGGACTCTCATGCCGGACACCGGGTGCTGGATTGCATCCGGGATCAGGCGGGGGTTTGTTGATACTTTACGCGAACCTACGAGGCCCGCAGAACTCGGGTGTTACTCGCCCTTGTTCTTCTGGATGATCTCGTCGGCCACAGCCTTCGGGACCTCGGCGTAGCTCTCGAAGGTCATCGAGTACACCGCGCGGCCGGAGGTCTTGGACCTCAGGTCGCCGATGTAGCCGAACATCTCCGACAGCGGGACGTGCGCACGGACCACCTTGACGCCGGAAGCGTCTTCCATGGACTGGATCTGGCCACGACGGGAGTTCAGGTCGCCGATCACGTCGCCCATGTACTCCTCGGGCGTACGGACCTCGACGGCCATCAGCGGCTCGAGCAGCACGGGGCTGGCCTTGCGGGCCGCTTCCTTGAACGCCATCGAACCGGCGATCTTGAACGCCATCTCCGAGGAGTCGACGTCGTGCGAAGCACCGTCGAGCAGCGTGGCCTTGACGCCCACCATGGGGTATCCGGCGAGCACGCCGACCTGCAGCGCATCCTGGATACCGGCGTCGACCGAGGGGATGTACTCGCGCGGCACGCGGCCACCCGTGACCTTGTTCACGAACTCGTAGATCGTCTCCGCCGTGACCTCGAGGGGCTCGATGGCGATCTGGATCTTCGCGAACTGGCCGGATCCACCGGTCTGCTTCTTGTGCGTGTAGTCGTGACGCTCGACGGTCTTGCGGATCGTCTCGCGGTAGGCCACCTGTGGCTTTCCGACGTTCGCCTCGACGTTGAACTCGCGCTTCATGCGGTCGACCAGGATGTCGAGGTGGAGCTCGCCCATTCCCTTGATGACCGTCTGGCCGGTCTCCTGGTTCTGCTCCGTGCGGAAGGTCGGGTCCTCCTCAGCGAGCTTCTGGATGGCGACACCCAGCTTCTCCTGGTCGGCCTTGGTCTTCGGCTCGATCGCGACCTCGATCACGGGCTCCGGGAAGGTCATCGACTCGAGCACGATCTGGTTCGACGGGTCGGAGAGGGTGTCACCGGTGGTGGTGTCCTTCAGGCCGATGACCGCGTAGATGTGACCGGCGGTGACCGAGTCGACCGGGTTCTCCTTGTTGGAGTGCATCTGGAAGATCTTGCCGATGCGCTCCTTCTTGCCCTTGGTCGAGTTCATGACCTGTCCGCCGGAGTCGAGGTGACCCGAGTACACGCGGATGTAGGTGAGACGACCGAAGAAGGGGTGCACGGCGACCTTGAACGCGAGGGCCGCGAACGGGTCCTTCGGGTCGGGGTGACGCTCGACGACGATCTCCTCGTCGCGGATGTCGTGACCCTCGGTGGCCGGCACGTCCAGCGGCGACGGCAGGTAGTCGACGACCGCGTCCAGCATCGGCTGCACGCCGCGGTTCTTGAACGCCGAGCCGCAGAGCACGGGGTAGATCTCGCTGTTGACGGTCAGCTTGCGGATGGCGCCCTTGATCTCGGCGACCGTGAGCTCCTCACCGCCGAAGAACTTCTCCAGCAGAGCGTCGTCGGTCTCGGCGACGGTCTCGAGGAGGAGCTGACGGTACTCGTCGGCCTTCTCCTTGAGGTCGGCCGGGATCTCCTCGATCTCGTACTTGGCACCCATCTGCACGTCACCCTTGGCGTCGCCGCGCCAGGTGAGCGCACGCATCTCGACCAGGTCGATGACGCCCTCGAAGGACGACTCGGCACCGATCGGGAGCTGGATCACGAGGGGCTTGGCACCCAGACGGTTGATGATGGTGTCGACCGTGAAGTAGAAGTCGGCGCCCAGCTTGTCCATCTTGTTGACGAAGCAGATGCGGGGCACGTTGTACTTGTCGGCCTGACGCCACACCGTCTCGGACTGGGGCTCGACGCCCTCCTTGCCGTCGAACACGGCGACGGCGCCGTCGAGGACGCGGAGCGAGCGCTCCACCTCGACGGTGAAGTCGACGTGACCGGGGGTGTCGATGATGTTGATCTGGTTCTTGTTCCAGAAACAGGTCGTCGCAGCAGAGGTGATCGTGATGCCACGCTCCTGCTCCTGCGCCATCCAGTCCATCGTGGCAGCGCCGTCGTGGACCTCACCGATCTTGTGCGTGATTCCCGTGTAGAACAGGATGCGCTCGGTCGTGGTGGTCTTGCCGGCATCGATGTGAGCCATGATGCCGATGTTGCGGACCTTGTTCAGGTCGGTGAGCACGTCCTGTGCCACGGATTTCCTCCGAAAGGTAAAGAGTTGAGGCGACGAACGAGGTTCGGACTACCAGCGGTAGTGCGCGAAGGCCTTGTTCGACTCGGCCATCTTGTGGGTGTCTTCGCGACGCTTGACAGCGGCGCCCAGACCGTTCGACGCGTCGAGGATCTCGTTGGTGAGACGCTCGGTCATCGTCTTCTCGCGGCGGGCCTTGGCGTAGGTGGTGAGCCAGCGGAGCGCGAGGGTGTTGGCGCGGTGAGGCTTGACCTCGATCGGCACCTGGTAGGTCGAACCACCGACGCGGCGGCTGCGGACCTCGAGCGTGGGGCGCACGTTGTCGAGCGCCTTCTTCAGCGTGACGACCGCGTCCTGGCTGTTCTTGGCCGAGACACCCTCGAGCGCGTCGTAGACGATGCGCTCAGCGGTGGCCTTCTTGCCGTCGAGCAGGATCTTGTTGACCAGCTGGCTGACGATCGGGGCGCCGTAGACGGGGTCGGCGACAACGGGACGCTTCGGGGCGGGACCCTTGCGAGGCATTACTTCTTCTCCATCTTCGCGCCGTAACGGCTGCGAGCCTGCTTGCGGTTCTTCACGGCCTGCGTGTCGAGCGCGCCGCGGATGATCTTGTAGCGAACGCCGGGGAGGTCCTTCACACGACCGCCGCGCACGAGCACCATCGAGTGCTCCTGCAGGTTGTGGCCCTCACCGGGGATGTAAGCGGTGACCTCGGTGCCGTTCGACAGCTTGACGCGGGCGACCTTGCGAAGCGCGGAGTTCGGCTTCTTGGGGGTGGTGGTGTACACACGGGTGCACACGCCGCGCTGCTGGGGGTTGGCCTTGAGGGCGGGCGCCTTGGTCTTGGTGACCTTCGGGGTGCGACCCTTGCGGACCAACTGCTGAATGGTTGGCACTACTTACTCCTTGTATTCGTCACGCTCAGTGTCTGTCGGGCACGGACATCCGGAACCCGTTCGTTCACGCCCTGCGCACGCCGTTGGTGGCGTGTCGGGTTCGTTTGGACCCACCGGCGGTACAAAATGGCTCTGGTATCGCTGGTTGGAAGAGCGGTGGAGACTTTTCAGTCTTACTTTGCTCGAAAATCTGGGCATGCAAGTATGCACACACCCGGAAAATAATAGCTTCTGAAACCGTCCCGGTCAAATGACGCCCGGTCGGATGACGAGGGGACGGGACCTGGTGATGCTACCAGGTCGTGCTGGGCGCCGCAGGATCGCGGAGCGCCTCCTCGCGTTCCCGCGCCTCGCGCTGCGCGGCGTCGAACTCCTCGCGCGCCGTCAGGTTGCGGGCCTTGACCCGGCGGCCGCGGAGGGCGATGAACGCTCCCGTCCAGATCGCGGCCTCGCGGGCGACGATCGCCGCGGCCAGGGTGAGCGGATCCATGGTGAGCGAGCGCACGAAGTCGTACTGCTCCTGGGGCTGCCAGGCCCAGGCCTGGACGTGGATGAGGGCGCCGGCGAGGGAGCCGAAGTAGACGAGCACGGCCACGAGGAAGCCGCCGAGCACGTAGGCCCACCAGCCCGCCCGGTTCACGATCAGCACGATCAGGATGAGGGCCAGCGCGAACACCACGACCGGGACGATGAAGGCGGCGCTCAGGAGGAAGGAGGTGAAGGCCGAGACCGCAGCCGAACCGCTGAGGTTGGCCAGGATGATGAGGAACGCGACGCCGGCGTAGACGATGCCGAACAGCACGGTGCCGGCGAGGGCGATCAGGCTGCCGGCGCCGCGGTTGCCCTTCGCCCGCGGCGGGACGGGCGCGACGAGGGGCTGGGGCGCCGCCAGGTAGGCGGGGAAGGTCTCACCGGGCGCGGTCGGGCCCGTGGCCGCACGGCCGTCGGCACCGACGGGTGCGGTCGAGCCGTAGGCCGCCGCCGCGGCGGGGGCGTAGGCGGCCGCGGGGTAGGGGGTGCGCTCGGGTTCGGGCTCCGAGGGACGCAGAGCCTCGCGAGGGGACTCCTCGGCCGGCTCGGAAGCGGTCACGTAGGGGCCGCCCTGGGGCTGGCGGTCGTAGGCCTGGACGTCCGGGTCGGAGATCGGGGATCCGCTCTCTCCGACGACGTACGGGCCGCCGATCGGGTCGCGGGTCGTGGCGCCGGACGTCTCCTCGCGACGCTCTTCCGCGCGATCCTCGTCGCGGGACGCCGCCTCCGCACGCTCGATCGCGGCGTCGTCGGCGGGCATCCGGATCGGCTCGGGGATGACGACGGCCGGGCCGGCCGGGGCATCCCACGCGGGCATGTCGGGCAGACGCTGACCGGTGGCGGGCTCGACGGACCCGGCGGCGCCCTCGCGGGCCTCGTGCTCGTCCGCGGACCGCTCGGGGTCGATGAGGCGCCCTTCGGAATCCCGCATCGGGAACTCCGGCTGATCGCTCTGACGGTCGTCGGTGCTCATCTGGCTGCTCCTCACGGCCCGGGTGGCCTGTCCGCGCCCCGGAGGGGTGCTGGCGACACTCTAACAACGGGTCGGGCCGCGGTCGGGGATGCGGGGCCGGGGAACACGCAGACCGCTCCGGACGTTCTGATCGGCATGGACAGTCCCCTCCCCCGCCGCACCCGGGTCGTGATCATCGGCGCGGGCCAGGCCGGCCTCTCGGTGGCGTACCACCTGCAGCGCCGGGGGCTCCGCCCCGGAGAGGACCTCGTGATCCTGGACCGCGGGCCCGGCACCGGTGGCGCGTGGCAGTTCCGCTGGGAGTCGCTGCGACTCGGAGACGCCCACCGCGTGAACGACCTCCCGGGCATGGCCGAGCTCGGCCTGAGCTTCGAGACGGCGGATGCGTCGGTGCCGGCCCGCGAGGTCGTCGCCGACTACTACCGCCGGTTCGAGGAGGCCTACGGGCTCGACGTCCGTCGTCCGGTCGCCGTGACGGCCGTGGAGGATGCCGGCGACCGGCTCCGCGTGGTCACCGACCAGGGCGTGATCGAGGCCGAGGCCGTGGTCAACGCCAGCGGCACCTGGGGGGCGCCCTTCCGGCCACGGGTGCGCGGCGACGAGACCTTCCTCGGCCGGCAGTGGACCACGGTCGACTACGTCGACGCCGAGGACTTCCGCGACCGCCGGGTCGTCGTGGTCGGCGGCGGGACGTCGGCGGTCGGGTTCGTGCGCGAGCTGGAGGGCGTGGCCGCGGCGACCACGTGGGTCACCCGCCGCACCGTGGAGTTCGTGGAGGGCGACGGGCTCGCTCAGGAGAACGGCATCGCGGCGGTCGCGGCGCAGGACGAGGCGGCCCGCCAGGGCCTTCCCCTGCCCAGCATCGTCAGCGGCACGAAGCTGGTGGCGACACCCGCGATCCGGGCCGCGATCGATCGCGGGGCGCTAGCCGCGCATCCGATGTTCACCTCGGTCGAGCCGGAGGGCGTGCGATTCGCCGACGGCTCGTTCGTGCCCGCCGACGACATCATCTGGGCCACGGGGTTCCGGGCCGAGCTCAAGCACCTGGCCCCGCTGCACCTGCGCGAGCACGCGGGTGGGATCGCGGTCGAGCGCGGCCGCGTGACGCGCGAGCCCCGCCTCTTCCTGGCCGGCTACGGCCCCCAGGCCTCCACGATCGGCGCGAACCGCGCCGGCCGCCTGGTAGCCGCCCAGGTCCTCGCCCTCTTGACCGGCGCCGGGCGGGACTGAGAGCGGCGGGCCGTACTCGCCGACCCAGGGTGAGCGCGCGGCCGCGCCAGCGACCGCACGCGAACATGTCGCTTCGCGCCGGGCGGGGACCGGCGCGAACGGCAAAGGGCCCCTCACCGCAGGTGAGAGGCCCTTTGACGCAGCTAGCACCTACTAGTTGTAGGTACCGGGGGTGTAGTCGTCGCTCGAGAAGCTGTCGAAGTCGACGAACGAGAGATCCGCCTCCGAGAACACCGAGTCATCCGTGAAGATGCGGTTCGGGTAGCGCTCGGCCTTGGCCTCTTCGGTCGCCTCGACGGTGACGTCGCGGTACTTCTGGAGACCGGTACCGGCCGGGATCAGCTTTCCGATGATCACGTTCTCCTTCAGGCCCACCAGCGGGTCGGACTTGCCTTCCATGGCGGCCTGCGTGAGAACACGCGTGGTCTCCTGGAACGACGCGGCCGACAGCCACGACTCGGTCGCGAGGGACGCCTTGGTGATACCCATGACCTCCTGGCGAGCCGATGCGGGCTTCTTGCCCTCGGCGACAGCGGCGCGGTTCACCTCGGTGTACCGCGACCGGTCGACGAGCTCACCCGGCAGCAGATCGGTGTCGCTGTGCTCGACGACGGTGACCTTGCGGAGCATCTGTCGGACGATGACCTCGATGTGCTTGTCGTGGATCGGGACACCCTGCGAGCGGTAGACGCCCTGCACACCGCCGACGAGGTGCTTCTGCACCTCGCGGACGCCCTTGACACGAAGGACCTCCTTCGGGTCGACGGCGCCGACGATGAGCTGCTGCCCGAGCTCGACGTGCTGCCCGTCCTCGATGAGGAGGGTCGCACGCTTGAGCACCGGGTAGGCGATCGGCTCGTCGCCGTTGTCGGGCGTGAGGATCACCTTGCGGCTGCGGTCGGTGTCTTCGATCGTGACGCGACCGGCGGCCTCGACGATGGGCGACGCACCCTTGGGGGTACGGGCCTCGAAGAGCTCCTGCACGCGGGGAAGACCCTGCGTGATGTCGTCGGCCGAAGCCGATCCACCGGTGTGGAAGGTACGCATCGTGAGCTGGGTACCGGGCTCACCGATCGACTGGGCCGCGATGATGCCGACGGCCTCGCCGATGTCGACGAGCTTGCCCGTGGCGAGCGAGCGGCCGTAGCAGGCCGCACACACACCGACGGCCGACTCGCAGGTCAGGACCGAACGCACCTTGATGGTGCGGACGCCCGCGGCGACCAGCTTGTCGATCAGCACATCTCCGACGTCGTCTCCGGCCTCGGCCACGACCTCGCCGGCCTCGTTCACCGCGTCAGCGGCGAGCGAGCGGGCGTAGACCGAGTTCTCGACGTTGTCGTCGCGGGTCCAGACGCCGTCGGCGCCCTCGATCGCGATCGGCAGGTCGAGACCACGCGTCGTGCCGCAGTCGGGCTCGCGGATGATGACATCCTGCGAGACGTCGACGAGACGACGGGTCAGGTAGCCCGAGTCGGCCGTACGGAGAGCCGTGTCGGCCAGACCCTTACGAGCACCGTGGGTCGCGATGAAGTACTCCGCCACCGACAGTCCCTCGCGGTACGAGGAGATGATCGGACGAGGGATGATCTCACCCTTCGGGTTGTTCACGAGGCCTCGCATGCCGGCGATGTTGCGCACCTGCAGCCAGTTACCGCGAGCACCCGAGGTGACCATGCGGTTGATCGTGTTGTCGACCGGGAAGTTCGCGCGCATGGCTGCGGCGACCTCGTCGGTGGCCTTCGTCCAGATCTGGATGAGCTCCTGGCGACGCTCGAGGTCGGTCGTGAGACCCTTCTCGAACTGCGCCTGGACCTTGGCGGCCTGCTTCTCGTAGCCCGCGACGATCTCCCGCTTGGTGGGAGGCGTCAGGATGTCCGAGAGCGCGACGGTCACACCGGAACGCGTGGCCCAGTAGAAACCGGCGTCCTTGATGCGGTCCAGCGACGCGGCGACCTCCACCTTGGGGTAGCGCTCCGCGAGGTCGTTGACGATCGCGGAGATCGCGCCCTTGTCGGCGACCTGCTGCATGTACGGGTAGTCCGCCGGCAGCGCCTCGTTGAACAGCGCGCGACCGAGGGTGGTCTCGACGAGCACGGGCCCGCCGGTGTAGCCCTCGGGGCCTTCGCCCTCACCGAAGTGGACGTCGTTCATCCGGATCTTGACCAGCGCGTTGAGGTCGAGCGAACCCTGGTCCTTGGCGAGGATCGCCTCGGACACGGTGGAGAACGCACGGCCCTCGCCGATCGCGCCTTCCTTGATCGTCGTCAGGTGGTGCAGACCGATGATCATGTCCTGCGTGGGCAGGGTCACCGGGCGGCCGTCGGACGGCTTCAGGATGTTGTTCGACGCGAGCATCAGGATGCGGGCCTCGGCCTGGGCCTCGACCGACAGCGGCAGGTGGACGGCCATCTGGTCACCGTCGAAGTCCGCATTGAACGCGGCGCAGACGAGCGGGTGCAGCTGGATCGCCTTGCCCTCGACGAGCTGAGGCTCGAAGGCCTGGATGCCGAGGCGGTGCAGCGTCGGTGCGCGGTTCAGCAGCACGGGGCGCTCGCGGATGATCTCCTCGAGCACGTCCCACACCTGCGGACGGCTGCGCTCGACCATGCGCTTCGCGGCCTTGATGTTCTGAGCGTGGCTCAGGTCGATCAGGCGCTTGATCACGAACGGCTTGAACAGCTCCAGCGCCATCTGCTTGGGCAGACCGCACTGGTGCAGCTTGAGCTGCGGACCGACGATGATGACCGAACGGCCCGAGTAGTCGACGCGCTTTCCGAGCAGGTTCTGGCGGAAACGACCCTGCTTTCCCTTGAGCATGTCGCTCAGGGACTTCAGGGCGCGGTTGCCGGTACCCGTGACGGGACGACCGCGGCGGCCGTTGTCGAACAGGGCGTCGACGGCCTCCTGCAGCATCCGCTTCTCGTTGTTGACGATGATCTCGGGAGCGCCGAGGTCGAGCAGTCGACGGAGACGGTTGTTGCGGTTGATCACGCGGCGGTACAGGTCGTTCAGGTCGCTGGTCGCGAAGCGGCCACCGTCCAGCTGCACCATCGGGCGCAGCTCCGGCGGGATCACCGGGACGACGTCGAGCACCATGGCGGCCGGCGAGTTGCCGGTGGCCAGGAAGGAGCTCACCACGCGCAGACGCTTGATGGCACGGATCTTCTTCTGACCCTTGCCCTCGGCGATCTGCAGGCGGAGGTTCTCGCCTTCGGTCGCGAGGTCGAAGGCCTCGAGGCGCTTCTTGATGGCCTCGGCGCCCATGTAGGCCTCGAAGTACATGCCGTAGCGGTCCTGCAGCTCGTGGAAGATCGCGTCCTCGGGCTTGAGCTCGCCGACCTTGAGGTTGCGGAAGTCCTCCCAGACGCGCTCGAGCTGGGAGATCTGGTCGTCGTAGGCCTTGCGGGTCTGCGACATCTCCTTCTCGGCGCCATCCTTCGTGCGGCGCTTCTGGTCGGCCTTGGCGCCCTCGTTCTCGAGGTCGGCGAGGTCGGTCTCCAGACGCGACAGACGGTCGGCGATGCGGGCATCGCGCTGGTCGGCCAGCGTCTTGATCTCGAGGCGCAGCTCGTTCTCGAGGCCGGGCATGTCTTCGTGACGGCCGTCCTCATCCACCGAGATGATCATGTACGCGGCGAAGTAGATGACCTTCTCGAGGTCCTTCGGCGCCATGTCGAGCAGGTAGCCCAAGCGCGACGGGACGCCCTTGAAGTACCAGATGTGCGTGACCGGGGCGGCGAGCTCGATGTGGCCCATGCGCTCGCGGCGCACCGACGACTTCGTGACCTCGACACCGCAGCGCTCACAGACGATGCCCTTGAAGCGCACTCGCTTGTACTTGCCGCAGGAGCACTCCCAGTCACGGCTCGGTCCGAAGATCTGCTCTCCGAAGAGGCCGTCCTTCTCGGGCTTCAGCGTGCGGTAGTTGATGGTCTCGGGCTTCTTGACCTCACCGTGCGACCACTTGCGGATGTCGTCGGCCGTTGCGAGGCCGATCCGCAGCTCATCAAAAGTTGTTACGTCGAGCAATTTTCCTTCTCTCCTGGAAAAAGTCTTCTAGTGGTTGCCGGCTCAGATGTCGTCGATGGACGACGACTCGAAGCGGCTGGAGATGTTGATGCCGAGCTCTTCGGCGGCACGGAAGACCTCGTCGTCCGTGTCGCGGAGGCTGACCGCGGTGCCGTCTGCCGACAGCACCTCGACGTTCAGGCAGAGCGACTGCATCTCCTTGATGAGCACCTTGAAGGATTCGGGGATACCCGGCTCCTGGATGTTCTCGCCCTTGACGATCGCCTCGTACACCTTCACGCGGCCGAGGATGTCGTCCGACTTGATGGTCAGGAGCTCCTGCAGGGCGTAGGCGGCACCGTATGCCTCGAGCGCCCACACCTCCATCTCGCCGAATCGCTGTCCACCGAACTGCGCCTTACCACCCAGCGGCTGCTGCGTGATCATGGAGTACGGACCGGTCGAACGCGCGTGGATCTTGTCGTCGACCAGGTGGTGCAGCTTCAGGATGTACATGTAGCCGACCGACACCGGCTCCGGGTACGGCTCGCCGGAGCGGCCGTCGAACAGCTGCGTCTTTCCGGTCGAGTCGATCAGGCGCTCACCGTCGCGGGTGAGGGTCGTCGAGTCGAGCAGACCGGCGATCTCCTCCTCCGAGGCACCGTCGAACACCGGGGTGGCGACCTTGGTGCCGGGAGCAGCGGAACGCGCCTGCTCGGGCAGGCTCGCGGCCCACTTCGGCTTGCCGTCGACCTCCCAGCCCTGCTTCGCGATCCACCCGAGGTGGGTCTCGAGCACCTGGCCGAAGTTCATCCGGCCAGGGATGCCCATCGGGTTCAGGACGATGTCGACCGGGGTCCCGTCAGCGAGGAACGGCATGTCCTCGACCGGAAGGATCTTGGAGATGACGCCCTTGTTGCCGTGACGGCCGGCGAGCTTGTCGCCCGCGGTGATCTTGCGCTTCTGGGCGATGTAGACCACGACGCGCTGGTTGACGCCCGAGCCGAGCTCGTCGTCGTTCTCGGCGGAGAACTCCTTGACGGCGATGATCGTGCCCTCTTCACCGTGAGGCACCTTGAGGCTCGTGTCACGGACCTCGCGGGACTTCTCGTTGAAGATGGCGCGCAGCAGGCGCTCCTCGGCGGAGAGCTCGGTCTCGCCCTTCGGCGTGACCTTGCCGACGAGGATGTCGCCGGGGCGGACCTCGGCGCCGATGCGGATGATGCCGCGCTCGTCGAGGTCGGCCAGCAGCTCCGGGCTGACGTTGGGGAGGTCACGGGTGATCTCCTCCTTGCCGAGCTTGGTGTCGCGGGCGTCGACCTCGTACTCCTCGATGTGGATCGAGGACAGCACGTCGTCCTTCACCAGGTTCTGGCTCAGGATGATCGCATCCTCGAAGTTGTGACCCTCCCACGGCATGAACGCCACGAGGAGGTTCTTGCCGAGCGCGAGCTCGCCGTTCTCGGTGGCCGGGCCATCCGCGATGACCTGACCGACCTCGATCCGCTCACCCTCGGAGACGATGACGCGGTTGTTGTACGACGTGCCCTGGTTGGAGCGGTCGAACTTGCGGAGGTAGTAGGTCTCCGAGCCGCCCTCGTCGAGCATCACGGTGACGGAGTCGGCCGAGACCTCCTCGACGACACCGGCGCCGTTCGCGGTGACCACGTCACCGGCGTCGATGGCTGCGAAGCCCTCCATACCGGTTCCGACCAGCGGCGACTCCGAACGGAGCAGCGGCACGGCCTGACGCTGCATGTTCGCACCCATGAGGGCGCGGTTCGCGTCGTCGTGCTCGAGGAACGGGATGAGGGAGGTCGCGACCGACACCATCTGGCGCGGCGAGACGTCCATGTACCCGATGTCCTCGGCGGGGAACAGGTCGACCTCGCCACCCTTCTTACGGGCGAGCACGCGGCCCTCGGCGAACTTCGCGTCCGCGGTCAGCGGGGCGTTCGCCTGGGCGACGATGTACTCGTCCTCCTCGGAAGCGGTGAGGTAGTCGATGTTCGCCGTGACCACGCCGTCGACGACGCGACGGTACGGGGTCTCGATGAAACCGAAGGAGTTGATGCGCGCGAAGGACGCGAGCGAGCCGATCAGGCCGATGTTCGGGCCTTCCGGGGTCTCGATCGGGCACATGCGGCCGTAGTGCGACGGGTGGACGTCGCGGACCTCGACGCCGGCACGCTCACGGGACAGACCACCCGGGCCCAGCGCGGAGAGACGACGCTTGTGCGTCAGACCCGCGAGGGGGTTGTTCTGGTCCATGAACTGGCTGAGCTGCGAGGTTCCGAAGAACTCCTTGATCGCGGCGACGACGGGGCGCACGTTGATCAGGGTCTGCGGGGTGATGGCCTCGATGTCCTGCGTGGTCATGCGCTCGCGGACGACGCGCTCCATCCGGGACAGACCCGTGCGGACCTGGTTCTGGATGAGCTCGCCGACGGCGCGGATGCGACGGTTGCCGAAGTGGTCGATGTCGTCCACGTCGAGACGGATGTCGACCTTCTTGCCGTCGCGCACGCCCGGGAGCTGCGTCTGGTTGTCGTGCAGCGCGACCAGGTACTTGATCGTCGCGATGATGTCCTGGTTGGTGAGGACCGAGTCGGACAGCGGCGCGTCGATGCCGAGCTTGCGGTTGATCTTGTAACGACCCACCTTCGCCAGGTCGTAGCGCTTGGGGTTGAAGTAGAAGTTGTCCAGCAGCGCACGCGCGGCCTCGGCGGCGACCTGCTCGCCCGGGCGGAGCTTGCGGTAGATGTCCTTCAGCGCCTCTTCCTTGGTGAGGATCGAGTCCTTCTCCAGGGTGGCCTCGATCGAGGCGTAGCCCTTGAACTCCTCGAGGATCTCTTCGGAGGTCAGGCCCAGGGCCTTCAGGAACACGGTGACCGACTGCTTGCGCTTGCGGTCGATGCGGACGCCGACCTGGTCGCGCTTGTCGATCTCGAACTCGAGCCAGGCACCGCGGCTCGGGATGATGCGCGCGGAGTAGATGTCCTTGTCGGACGTCTTCTCGGGGGTGCGCTCGAAGTACACGCCGGGGGAACGGACCAGCTGCGACACGACGACACGCTCGGTGCCGTTGATGATGAACGTGCCCTTCTCGGTCATGAGCGGGAAGTCGCCCATGAAGACCGTCTGGGTCTTGATCTCACCGGTCTGGTGGTTCATGAACTCGGCCTCGACGTAGAGGGGAGCCGCGTAGGTCTTGCCGCGCTCCTTGCACTCGTCGATGGTGTACTTCTCGGGCTCGAGGAACGGGCTCGTGAAGCTGAGCTGCATGGTCTCGCCGAGGTCTTCGATGGGAGAGATCTCCTCGAAGATCTCATCGAGACCCGAACGGCTCGGCAGGTCTTGACGACCGGCCTTCTTGGCATCGGCGACGCGTGCCTTCCACACGTCGTTCCCGACCAGCCAGTCGAAGCTCTCGGTCTGCAGAGCGAGCAGATCCGGAACGGTCAGGGTGTCGGTGATCTTGGCGAACGAGAGCCGCGATGCGGCCCGGCCGTTCTTGGGTGAAGTGGTGGTTGCGTTGCGCGCAGCAGCCAAGGAAATAACCTCCGTGGGCCCCGTCGGGCCATGCGTTACTTACGGTCGATGTGTGTCGAGAACTCCCGAGATATGGTCCGAACCCGCAATATGGTTCTAGAGTGTTGCTGCGCGGTAGAGTGTGAATTCCTCCGCGCGGCTGCCGACCACAATATGAAGGCATGATTGTTCTGGGAGCGCAAAGAACAATCATATGTGTCTACGACACGCCTGTCCAGTCGAATTCTTGACCAGTTTGGTTTTCTCAGGTATAACCGCGTGGCTGCCTCTTCTCCTCCCCCATCGCTCCGCCTGACGGACGGACTGCTCGCCACGATCGAGGACGACCGGTTCCGCCCCGGCTCCCGGGTTCTGATCGTCGACGGCACCCCGCAGTCGCACGTCGATCTCGAGGATCCGACCTACCTCTCCTTCGAGTACGTGCGGCGGATCGGGCACGGCATCGACCTGCTCGCACCGGCCGGCACGGCCATCACCGCCGTGCACCTGGGCGGCGGAGCCTTCACGCTCCCCCGCTACGTCGAGGCGACCCGGGCGGGATCCCGGCAGCAGGTCGTCGAGATCGACAGCGACCTCGTGGGCTTCGTGCGAGCCGAACTGCCGCTCCCGCGCGGGGCGAGCATCCGGGTGCGGCACGGGGATGCGCGGGCGGTGCTCGAGAAGTTCCCGGCCGGCCTCCGCGGAACGGTCGACCTCGTCGTCGTCGACGTCTTCGCCGGCGCGCGGACCCCGGCCCACGTCACGAGTGCGGAGTTCTACGAGGCGGTGCGCGGCATCCTTCGACCGGGCGGCCTGGTCGCCGTGAACATCGCCGACGGCGCGGGGCTTGCCTTCGCCCGCGGCCAGGCAGCGACCCTCTCGCACGTGTTCCCGGCTGTGTCGCTCGCCGTCGACCCGCAGATGCTCAAGGCGCGGCGGTTCGGCAACGTCGTGGCGTTCGCGTCGCCGTCGCCCTTCCCGGCCGCGTTCGACGGACTGCCCCGGCTCCTCGCCGGCGACCCGGTGGCCGCGAAGGTCGTCACCGGCCGCGAGCTGCAGAACTTCATCGCCGGCGCGCCGGTCGCGACCGACCAGACCTCGACGAAGTCCCCGGCACCGGCTCGGAGCATTTTCCAGGTCGACCGGCGCAGACTGGGGGAATGAGGCGGCACGCGGTGAGGTCGGGGCTGGGCGCGGGGGCGCTCGGCGTGGTGGGGGTGCTGCTGGCGGGGTGCGCGGCCTCGGATCCGTCGGAGGCGGGAGCGTCTTCCTCTGCGGCTCCGTCTCCTGCACCCTCTGCGTCTTCTCCTGCTTCTCCCTCTTCTCCTGTTTCTCCCTCGTCTTCCGGTGCGCCATCGGCCTCCGCGCCCTCGCCGATCGTGGAGGATCTCGGGCCGCTCGTCCCGTCCGGTGACCCGGTCCCGCTCGTCGGCGACCTCCCGGCGCCGTGGTCGATCGCCTCGCTGACCGACGGGACTCTGTTCGTCAGCGAGCGCGACGAGGCGGCGATCGTCGAGGTCGTCGGGTCGTCCACCGCTCTGGTCACGACCGTGGGCGGTGCGGCACCGGCCGGCGAGGGCGGGCTGCTCGGGATCGCGACGCGGGAGGATGCATCCGGTGACTGGCTCTACGCGTACTACACCGGCGCATCCGACAACCGGGTGGTGAGGATGCCGCTGTCGGGCGGGCCCGGAGCGCACACGGTCGGCGACCAGCAGGTGGTGATCGCCGGGCTTCCGAAGGCCTCGAACCACAACGGCGGGCGCATCGCGTTCGGACCGGACGGGATGCTCTACATCACCGCCGGCGACGCGAGCCGGGGGGCGAACGCGCAGACGCTGGACTCGCTGGGCGGCAAGATCCTGCGGGTGACTCCGGAGGGCGGGATCCCCGCCGACAATCCGTTCGCCTCGGCCGGCTCGCCGGTGTGGTCGCTCGGGCACCGGAATCCGCAGGGGATCGCCTGGGCGGCCGACGGCACGATGTGGGCCGCGGAGTTCGGGCAGGACACCTGGGACGAGATGAACCGGATCGTGCCGGGCGGCAACTACGGCTGGCCCGAGGTCGAGGGGATCGCGGGCGCGCCCGGGTACCTTGACCCGGTACAGCAGTGGCCGACCGACGACGCGTCGCCCTCGGGGATCGCGGTCGTCGGCGACACGATCTTCATGGCCGGCCTCGGCGGGGAGCGGCTGTGGACCGTGGGCTTCGACGGCGCGGCGGCGGAGTGGTACGGGGGCGGGCAGCTGGGGCGCATCCGGGACGTGGTGCGGGGGCCGGGATCGACGCTGTACCTGATCACGAACAACACGGACGGACGCGGGGATCCTCGGGCGGGGGACGATCGGCTGTACTCGGTGCAGTTGGTGTCGGCGGGCTGAGGCGGTTTGGGGTTGAGCGGGTGGTCGGTTCGCGAACTGCCGCGCTCGGCGGGCCCGCTTGTCGGGGCGGATGGGTACCCTTGATCGACGGGACCCGAACGCCCGAGTAGCACCACCAGGAGCACGCACTGAGCATCATCACCGGTTACGACATGACAACCCTGCGGGAGAAGGTCGACCTGCAGGCCGCGGTCGCACGTCTCGACGAGCTCGGCAAGCTCCGCAGCCTCTCGGCGCTGAACGAGAAGGTCGTGCTGCTGCGCCTTCTCGACCGTCTCGACGAGGCCTTCACGATCGCGAACGAGGCGGTTCGCCAGGCACGTTTCTCGGGCGACCGGGAGATGGCGCTGGGGGCGCGCATCCGACGCGCGCAGGTTCAGCAGTACCAGGGCAAGTACCCCGCGGCGTTGCAGGAGCTCGGGCTCTGCGTCGAGGAGGCGCAGACGCACGAGTGGGCGTCGCTGGAGTCGATCGCGACGCTCAGCCGCGGCAAGGTGCACTTCGAGATGGGCGAGTTCGAGCCGGCGCTCGTCGACTTCAAGGCCGCCGTCTTCCTCATGGAGCGCCAGGGTGCGTCGATCGACCAGCTCGAGAGCGCGCTCGTGGCCGTCGCCGTGACCGAATCGTTCCTCGCGGCGTAGCGGTGGCGGGGCGGTTTCGGTGACGGTGGTCGGTGTGGGTGCTGCGGCGAGGGCGTGCTCTCGTGGCTGACCTCGCGCGCGTGACGCGCTGGGCCGACGCCCTCATTCGGATGCACCTGGACCCGGCGGTCTGGAGCTTCGGGTACGACAACGCCAAGACCCGCGCCGGTCAGTGCAACTACACCGCGCACCGGATCACGGTGTCGCGGTACCTCGCCGCTCGGTACGACGACGACGAGATCCATCAGATCCTGCTGCACGAGGTCGCGCACGCGCTCGCGGGTTCGGGCGCCGGTCACGGTCCGCGCTGGGTCGCGATCGCGCGCGAGCTGGGCTACGAGGGCAAGCGCCTGCACGAGGGAGACCGCGCCGACGAGCTCGCGCCCTGGGTGGGCCGCTGCCCGGCCGGCCACGAGTTCTACCGCCACCGTCGCCCGACCGCGCGACTCTCCTGCAGCCTGTGCGCCCGCGGTTTCTCACCCGCGCACCTGATCACCTGGACCCGCCGCGACGTGACGGCCGCCCGCCGCTCGGTCCGCTCCGCCGCCTCGGCCTGACCGGCCTGCCGTCTTGGCACCGGTCAGATGTTGCCGAGGGTGGAGCGGGCGGCGTCGGTGTACCAAAGGGAGCCGTAGGAGGTGACTGCCAGGCGATCGGGGGTGGCACCGGCGAAAGGCGGGTGGGAGTAGGTGACTCGGCCCGCCGCGGTGACCGTTCCGATTCCCATCGTGGGATCGGTGAAGTGCAGCTCGGAGTCGACGCCGGGCACGAGCCGCCTCGGGGCGGTGTAGCCCGCGGGCGAGGGCGGCAGCGCGACGGAGGCCTTCACCGCACCGTCGAGACCGAGTCGGACGAGGGCATCGACGCCACCGACCCACAGGTCGCCCGTGTTCGACAGCGAGAGACCGGTGAACTCGCGGATGCCGCCGGGGACCGAGACGCTCTCGAAGAGACCGGTGCGCGGGTCGTACGCCCCCAGCTCTCCGGTGCGGCTCTTCGGGTACCACAGGCGGCCGTCGGGAGCCGCGACCAGAATGGCGATCTCGGTGCCCGCGGGCTCCGGGATGCGGGTGATGTGCCCGTCAGGGGCGATCGCGCCGATCCCGTAGTTCTGCGGGTCGCCGAACCAGATGTCTCCGCCGGGGCCGGCCACCAGCGAGCTGGCCCAGTCGAACGGGCCGCCGAGCGCGAAGGTGTCGATCGCGCCGCTCGCGGCGTCGAGGCGGCCGATCGCTCCGTTCGCGGTGTCGCTGAACCAGACCGAGCCGTCGGCGCCGAAGGCGATCGAGCCGATCCCCGGTGTACTCGGCCCGAGGTCGTAGGCACGCGCCGTCGCGGGTGCGCCACTCGGTACCCGGACGAGCTGGTTGCTCAGCGAGTCGGCGTACCAGACGTTGTCCGACGAGTCCATCGCGATGGTCTGCGGGCTGCCGCCGGGCGTCGCCGGGTCGTACTCGTGCCAGCTGGCGAAGCCGCCGGGACGGGGCTCGAGGGCTCCGGCGGGTGCTGCACCGAGCATCCCGCCGCCCACGATCGCCGCGCCCACGATCGCAGCCAGTGCGGCGGCGAACGTGACGATCTGACGAAGACGGCGTGACACGGAGAACTCCTCGGAACGGACGATGGAAAGGCGGCGCGTAAGGGGGGAAACGCGCCGCCCGAGATCACCGTAGGCGAGGACTTCTCAGGGGTGTGACGAGTAATTCGTACTCAGTCGGTAACCTGCACTTCTTTCCAGAATGCGACGTAGTCGGTGAAGTCCTTGCCGACGCGGTCGAAGGCCGTGGGGTAGGGGTGCGGGTAGCTCCAGGCGCGATCCTTCAGCACCGTGTCGCCGTCCTTCACGCTGAAGTACTGGCACTCGCCCTTCCAGGGGCAGGTGTAGGGCGTGGGGCTCTTCTCGAGGAACTCCGACTTGACGCTCGACGGGGGGAAGTACCAGTTGCCCTCGATGGCGATCAGGTCCTCCTTCGGAGCCTCGGCGATGACCGTGCCGTCCAGTGTTGCCTTCATGTACTGACCTCCAGTGTCGATCTCACGAGATTTCGATCTCACGCTACGCCTTCTGCACAGGCGGCGCTGGCTGCGCATCCGTCCACAGAGCTTGGCCCCAGGCGGCGCTCAGGCGAGACTGTGGAGATGCGCGTGCTGCTGAAGCTCATCCTCGACTGCGACCCGGATGCCGCGTGGCGCGCCATCCGGAGCCCCGCGGTGTTCCGCGAGGTCTCCTCCCCGCTCGTCCACGTCGAGTCGCTCGAGGCCGACGGGTTCCCGACGGTCTGGGAGCCGGGTCAGCACCCGGTCGAGATGCGCGGGGGCGGGGTGATCCCGATGGGCAAACAGATCATCCGGCTGAACTTCGAGACCGCCCGGCGGGGGTCGGTGCGCATCGTGCACGACTCGGGGCAGGGCGTGACGGGCGCCGTCAGCGCCATCCGTCTCTGGGACCACAAAATGGCGATCGCACCCGACCCCGCGGGCACGGGCAAGACGCTGTACCGCGATCAGCTCGTGGTCCGAGCGGGGCTCCTGACCCCGATGGCCTGGTACAGCCTCTGGGCGTTCTGGCAGCTGCGCGGGCTGAAGCTGAAGAAGTTGGCCCCCACCTGGGCCTACGACCCCGCGATCGAAGCGGTCGAGGAGGCCGACGACCAGCACGACCCCCTGAAGGAGAACCGATGAACGCGCCCGCCACCACCGCCCTCGAGACCGCCGACTGGCGCCGCCGCGTCTTCAGCATCTACGAGGAGGTGCGCCGCCTGCGGGGCGAGGATCCGGTCGAGGCGCACGAGTTCTGGCGTCAGATGCGCGACGACCTCTTCGCCCAGCATCCCGCCTCCCCCCTCCTTCCGGAGGACGCGGCCGGATTCACCGGGCTGCCGATCGCGCCCTACGACCCCGCCTGGAGCTTCGAGGTCGAGATCGAGCCGGTCGCGGACGACGACCCGCGGCCCCGGAGCTTCGACTTCGAAACCGGGACGGACGGTGTCGTGCCGTTCGCCCTGCTCGGCATCGCGCGCCTCGAGGGCGTCGGCACGCTCGACGTGTGGCGGCTGGCGGGATACGGCGGTGGCCTGTTCGTTCCGGTGAAGGATGCGTTGGCCGGCCGCCCGGGCGGAACCTATGGCGGCGGGCGCTACCTCGTCGACACGATCAAGGGTGCGAGCCTAGACGAGACGGTCATCCTCGGCGTGCAGACCAGCTCGACCCTCGTTCTCGACTTCAATTTCGCCTACAACCCGAGCTGCGCCTACGACCCGGCCTGGGCCTGCCCGCTGGCCCAACCGGGCAACCGCGTACCTGTGGAGATCCCGGTCGGCGAGAGCTATCAGGCAGACGTGCACTAGACTAGAGGAACTCGAGGGTTCGATTACGAGCCCCGTGCGTCGAAAGAACGCTCCCTCTTCTCTGGCGAAGGCACTGGCTGCCTCACCATTTGCAGATACTTCTTGCGGCGAACGGATGCACCGTCGGTGCGTTCGCCTCCATATCCGAGTGGGATCGCGTCAGACGCTTCACTCGGACGGTGCCCGAAAGGCAGACACCTTTGTCCAACACCCCCTCATCCTTCAGCGCGCTCGGCGTGCCCGCTCCCCTGGTCGCCTCGCTCACCGCGAGCGGCATCACGGAGCCGTTCCCCATCCAGGTCGACACCCTCCCCGACACCCTGAACGGCCGCGACGTGCTCGGCCGCGGCAAGACCGGCTCCGGCAAGACCCTGGCCTTCTCCATCCCGATGGTCGCCCGCCTGGCCGGCGCGCTCTCCGGCGGCAAGCGTCGCCCGGGTCGCCCGGTCGGCCTCGTCCTGGCCCCCACCCGTGAGCTCGCGACGCAGATCGACGCGGTCCTGGCACCGATGGCCAAGGCCTACAACATGACCACCACGACCATATTCGGCGGTGTCTCACAGGGCCGTCAGGTGACCGCGCTCAAGGCCGGCGTCGACATCGTCGTCGCCTGCCCCGGCCGCCTCGAAGACCTGATGAAGCAGGGCTTCGTCTCGCTCGACGCGGTCGAGATCACCGTGCTCGACGAGGCCGACCACATGGCCGACCTCGGCTTCCTGCCGGTCGTCACGCGCATCCTGGACAAGACGCCGCAGTCGGGTCAGCGCCTGCTGTTCTCGGCGACGCTGGACAACGGCGTCGACAAGCTGGTCCGCCGCTTCCTCCACAACGAGGTGCTGCACTCGGTCGACGAGGCGAACTCGCCCGTCGCCGCGATGACGCACCACGTGTTCGAGACCGAGTCGGTCGAGTCCAAGCGCGTCCTCGTCGAGAAGCTGGCCTCGGGCACCGGGCGCCGCATCCTGTTCATGCGCACCAAGCACCACGCCAAGAAGCTCGCGAAGCAGCTGACGGATGCGGGGATCCCGGCCGTCGACCTGCACGGCAACCTCTCGCAGGTGGCCCGCGACCGCAACCTCGCCGCGTTCAGCGCCGGTGACGTCAAGGTGCTCGTCGCCACGGATGTCGCGGCCCGCGGCGTGCACGTCGACGACATCGAGCTCGTCATCCACGTCGACCCGCCGGCGGAGCACAAGGCGTACCTGCACCGCTCGGGCCGTACCGCCCGCGCCGGTTCGGCCGGAGACGTGGTCACGATCATGCTCCCCGCCCAGCGCAAGGACGTGAAGGACCTGCTCCGCAAGGCCGCCATCACCGTGACCCCCGAGGTCGTGAACGCCGACTCCGCGTCGGTGAACGCCCTCGTCGGCGAGGTGGCCGCGTACGTGAAGCCGGCTCCGCGCACGGTCAACCAGCTTCCGGCCTCCGGCCAGCGCCGCACCGGCAACGACGGCGTGGGCCGCAACGGCGGGCAGTCGCAGGGTGCGAACGCGCAGCGCAAGCGTGCGCGTCGCGGTGGCCAGGGCGAGCCCGTCGGTGCCGGCGGATCGTCCGCCGGTCGCGGCGGCTCCTCGAACGGGCGCGGATCGCGCGGCAACGGCGGCGGCGCTCCCGTCGGCGGCAGCCGCTCGTTCTACAGCACCTCCTCCGACCGCCCCGCGGGCGGCGAGGGCGGCAACCGCCGCGGCGGCCAGGGCTCCGGCTCGGGCGCCTCGGGGTCGGGTCAGGGCGGCGCGCGTCGCTCGGCGGCCTCGTTCTCGGCCGGCTCCGACGGCGGGCGTCGCCGCTCGCGCTAGTCGCCCGGTGCGCGCCTGACGCGCATCCGCAGTTCATCGAACGGCCCGTCTCCTCGCGAGGCGGGCCGTTCGGCGTACCGCGCCCGCGCCTGCGCCCTCGGGGGCGTCGAGAAGTCGCTTGTACGTCCAAACGAGTGGTTTTGGACGTAAAGATGACTTCTCGGCGGGGTGGGGATGGAGGGGGCGCACTCAGGGGGTGGGGCGGGGCGGCTTCTGGGGGTAGACGGTCTCGTGGCGGGCGAGCATGTCGACGAACTGCGCCACGAGCCGGGTCTTCGTCTCGGGCCGCTTCGCGTTGTGGATGCGGAAGAGGATCGCGTACCGGTTCTGACTGCTCAGCGTGGTGAAGAACTCCGCCGCCTCGGGCGAGGCCTCGAGGGCCGCGGCCAGCTCGGGGGTGACCTCGATGGTGCGCTGGGAGGCGTAGGCCGCATCCCACCGCCCGTCGGCCTTCGCCAGCTCGATCTCGCGGTGACCGCCCTCGCGCATCCGGCCCGCGTCGATCAGCGCGGCGACCTTGACGCGGTTGACCTGCGACCACAGGCTCTTCGGCCGTCGCGCCGTGAAGGTCTGGAGGAAGAAGTCGTCGTCGAGCGAGCGGCGGATGGCGTCGATCCAGCCGTGGCAGAGCGCCACGTCGAGCGCCTCGGCGTGCGAGACGGTGCGGTGGGCGCTGCCCTTCTTCGCGATGCGCAGCTGCACCCCGGTGAGGCCGTCGGATGCGGCCGCGTTCTCGATCAGCCACGCCTCCCAGGCGACCGCGTCGTCGAACTGGAGCTGGGGATAGTGCTCGGCCATCCGGGGAGTCCAGGCCTAGTGGAGCCGGCCCACGGAGGCGAGGGCGGAGCGGAGGAGGCCGCCGCGACCGCCCTCCATCTCCTCGGCGATGGAGTCGGCGGCCGCTTCCTGAGGCGTCATCCAGGTGAGCTCGAGCGCATCCTGACGCGGTTCGCAGGTGCCGGTCACCGGCACGACGTAGGCCAGCGAGACTGCGTGCTGACGCTCGTCGTAATACGGCGAGACCCCGGGCAGCGGGAAGTACTCGGCCACCTGGAACGGGATGGGGCTGGCCGGCAGCTGCGGGAAGGCCATCGGCCCGAGATCCTTCTCGAGGTGGCGGAACAGGGCGTCGCGGAGCGTCTCGCCGTACATCACCCGGCCCGAGACCAGGGTGCGCGTGATGGTGCCGCTGGACCCCACGCGGAGCAGCACACCGACCTCGACGACCTGCCCCAGACCGTCGACCCGCACCGGGACCGCCTCGACGTAGAGCAGCGGGAGTCGACGCCGCACGTCGGCGAGCTCGGAATCGCTCAACCAGCCGGAGTTGGGGTCAGGGGTGCGCACGCTCATAGTCCATTCTTACTCGACCTCTCCCGGGAGTTCGCGCAGGCGCGGTGCCGTTGTCGGAGGCTTGGGTGAGGATTGTTCCCATGAGCGACGTGCTCCAGAGCTTCTCCCCCGCAACCCGCGAATGGTTCCTGGGTGCCTTCTCCGCGCCCACCGCGGCACAGGAGGGCGCCTGGGGGGCGGTGTCGACCGGCGCGCACGCCCTCGTCGTGGCGCCGACGGGCTCGGGCAAGACGCTCGCCGCGTTCCTCTGGGCGCTCGACCGGCTGGCCACGACCGTCACCGACGGCGAACCCCGCAAGACCTCGGTGCTCTACGTCTCGCCGCTGAAGGCGCTGGCCGTCGACGTCGAGCGCAACCTGCGGTCGCCACTGGTCGGCATCACCCAGACCGCGAAGCGCCTGGGCGAGTCGCCGCCCGTGATCACGGTCGGCGTGCGATCGGGCGACACCCCCGCGAACGAGCGCCGGTCGCTCGCGAAGACGCCGCCCGACATCCTGATCACGACCCCCGAGTCGCTGTTCCTGATGCTGACCTCGTCCGCGCGGGAGTCGCTCTCCGAGGTCACGACGGTGATCGTCGACGAGGTGCACGCCGTCGCGGCCACGAAGCGCGGCGCCCACCTCGCGGTCAGCCTCGACCGCCTCGACACCCTCCTCGCCGAGCCCGCGCAGCGGATCGGGCTCTCGGCGACCGTGCGCCCGCGCGAGGAGGTCGCGCGCTTCCTGGCGGGCGGGCGACCGGTCAGCATCGTGGCGCCGCCCTCGACCAAGAAGTTCGACCTGCGGGTCGTCGTGCCGGTCGAGGACATGACTCAGATCCCGCCGACCGAGTCGCACTCGCTCGAGGGCTCGGCGGCGGGGGCGGATGCTCCGGAGCAGGGGTCGATCTGGCCGCACGTCGAAGACCACATCGTCGACCAGATCCTCGGCCACCGCTCCTCCATCGTGTTCGCCAACTCGAGGCGGCTGGCCGAGCGGCTGACCGCGCGGCTCAACGAGATCTTCGCCGAACGGATGGCGACGGCGGGTGAGGGCGGAGACGACGGTGGGGGCGAGGTCGTGGCGGCCGCATCCACTCGCCCGCTCGCACAGTCGATGGGGCAGGCCGGCCAGACCGACGGGGCCGAGCCGCTGCTCGCCCGTGCGCACCACGGCTCGGTGAGCAAGGAGCAGCGGGCCATCATCGAGGACGACTTGAAGACCGGGCGCCTCCGCTGCGTGGTGGCGACCTCGAGCCTCGAGCTGGGCATCGACATGGGTGCGGTCGACCTGGTCGTGCAGGTCGAGGCGCCGCCGTCGGTCGCCAGCGGGTTGCAGCGGGTCGGTCGAGCCGGGCACCAGGTCGGCGAGGTCTCGAAGGGGCTGCTCTACCCCAAGCACCGGGCCGATCTGCTGCACTCGGCGGTCGTGTCGATGCGGATGACCGAGGGCCTGATCGAGACCCTGTCGATCCCCGCCAACCCCCTCGACATCCTCGCGCAGCAGACGGTGGCGGCCTGCGCCCTCGAACCCATCGACGTCGAGGAGTGGTTCGACGTGGTGCGGCGGAGCGCCTCGTTCACCGCGCTGCCGCGATCGGCCTACGACGCCACGCTCGATCTGCTCTCGGGCCTCTACCCGTCCGACGAGTTCGCCGAGCTGCGCCCGCGCCTGGTCTGGGACCGGGACGCCGGCACCCTGACCGGGCGACCGGGCGCCCAGCGGCTCGCGGTCACGAGCGGTGGCACGATCCCCGACCGCGGTCTCTTCGGCGTCTTCATGGTGGGCGGTGAGCCGAAGGATGCGGATCCCGCGACGGGTGCGGGCCGTTCCGGGCCGGGGCGGCGGGTCGGCGAGCTCGACGAGGAGATGGTCTACGAGTCGCGGGTCGGCGACGTCTTCGCGCTCGGGGCGACCAGCTGGCGCATCCACGAGATCACCCACGACCAGGTGTTGGTCACGCCGGCGTTCGGTCAGCCGGGGCGACTGCCGTTCTGGCGCGGTGAAGGGCTCGGGCGTCCGGCCGAACTCGGAGCGGCGATCGGCGCGTTCACCCGCGAGGTCGCGGCCGCCTCGCCGTCAGATGCTCTCGAGCGCGCGTCCACGGCAGGCCTGGACGAGTGGGCTGCCGCGAACCTGGTGGCCTTCGTCGCCGAGCAGAGGGAGTCGACCGGGCAGGTGCCGAGCGATTCGACCTTCGTCGTCGAGCGGTTCCGCGACGAGCTGGGCGACTGGCGCGTCATCCTGCACTCCCCCTACGGCATGCCGGTGCACTCCCCCTGGGCCCTGGCGATCAACGCACGGGTGCGCGAACGGTTCGGCGTCGATGCCAACGCGGTGGCGAGCGACGACGGCATCGTGCTGCGGCTCCCCGACACCGAGAGCGAGCCGCCCTCGGCCGACCTGTTCCTCTTCGACCCGGTCGAGCTCGAGCAGATCGTGACCGAGGAGGTCGGCGGTTCGGCGCTCTTCGCCTCGCGATTCCGTGAGAACGCGGCCCGCGCGCTCCTGCTGCCCCGGCAGAATCCCGGCAAGCGCTCCCCGCTCTGGCAGCAGCGCCAGCGCTCGGCCCAGCTGCTCGAGGTCGCCCGCAAGTACCCGTCGTTCCCGATCATCCTCGAGACGGTCCGCGAGTGCCTGCAAGACGTCTACGACCTGCCGGCGCTGCTGGCGATCGCCCGCGACCTGGAGGCCCGGCGCATCCGTGTCGTCGAGGTCGAGTCGCCGCAGGCCTCCCCCTTCGCCCGGTCGCTGCTCTTCGGCTACGTCGCGTCGTTCGTCTACGAGGGCGACAGCCCGCTGGCCGAGCGACGGGCGGCGGCACTGGCGCTCGACCCGACCCTGCTGTCGGAGCTCCTCGGCCGGGCCGAGCTCCGCGAACTGCTCGACCCGGGCGTCATCATCGACACCCAGCGCGAGCTGCAGCGCCTCGCGCCCGACCGCAAGGCGCGCAATCTCGAGGGCGTGGCCGATCTGCTGCGGATGCTCGGGCCGCTCACGACCGACGAGGTGCGGGAGCGGTCGCTTGAGTTCGATGTCGACGCGGCGCTGGCCGAGCTCGTCACCGCGCGGCGCGCGCTCCGCGTGAGCTTCGCGGGACGGGAGTGGTGGGCGGCGATCGAAGACGCCGGGCGGTTGCGGGACGCGTTGGGTGTGCCGATCCCCTTCGGCGTGCCCGACGCCTTCATCGCACCGGTCGAGCATCCGGTCATCGATCTGGTCAGCCGCTACGGCCGCACGCACGGCCCGTTCCTCGCCAGCGAGGTCGCCGAGCGCTTCGGCCTCGGCATCGCGGTGGTGACGGATGCGCTGCGGCGCCTCGCGTCGGATCGGAGGGTCGTGGAGGGCGAGTTCCGCCCGAGCGGCCTGGCGGTCGACACGGCGCTGCTCGGTCAGGCGAGCGGCACCGAGTGGTGCGACGCCGAGGTGCTGCGGCGCCTGCGGAGCCGGTCGCTCGCCGCACTCCGGCACGAGGTCGAGCCCGTGCAGACTCCGACGCTCGCCCGCTTCCTGCCGTCGTGGCAGCACGTGGGCGGCTCGCTCCGTGGCGTCGACGGGGTGCTGACGGTGATCGAGCAGCTCGCCGGTGTGCCCGTTCCGGCTTCGGCCTGGGAGAACCTCGTGTTCCCGGCCCGGGTGCGCGACTACAGCCCCGCGATGCTCGATGAGCTGACGGCGTCGGGCGAAGTGGTCTGGTCGGGGCGCGGGAGCCTGCCGGGCAGTGACGGGTGGGTGGCCTTCCACACGCTCGACACGCTCCCGGTCTCCGCCGTGCCGGCCGAACCGTTCGACGACACCGAGCTGCACCGAGCCGTGCTGGCGGCACTGTCGCGGGGCGGGGCGTACTTCTTCCGGGCGCTGGCCGACGAGGTCACGGCGTCGTTGGCCGTGGGGGCCGGGAGCGAGGTCGCGGGGGCGGCTGCTGGCGCCCCAGGGAGGGCGGCTGCTCTCGTCTCCGGGCCGCCGGACGACGCGGCGATCGTCGACGCCCTGTGGGATCTGGTGTGGGCGGGGCTCGTCACGAACGACACCGTGGCGCCGCTGCGCATCCTGACCGGCTCGGGCAAGGCGGCGCACGCCACCAAGCGGGCCGCACCGCGATCCCGGATGTACCGCGGCCGGGCCTTCGCGCGCCAGTCGATGCAGACCCGGGTCGGTCCGCCGACGGCCGGTGGCCGCTGGTCACTGCTCCCCGACCCGGTCGACGACCCCACGCTGCGGGCGCACGCCATCGCCGAGATGCTGCTCGACCGCTACGGGGTGGTGACCCGCGGCTCGGTGGTGAACGAGCGGATCCCGGGCAGCTTCGCCCTGATCTACCGCGTGCTCAGCCAGTTCGAAGAGACCGGGCGCTGCCGCCGCGGGTACTTCGTCGAGACGTTGGGGGCCGCGCAGTTCGCGACCGGGGGCACGGTCGACCGGCTGCGGGGGTTCGCTCCGGATGCGGTGGGTCGCGACAGCGGGCGCGACCGACCACCCGAGGCGCTCACCCTCGCGGCCACCGACCCAGCCAACCCCTACGGTGCTGCACTGCCCTGGCCGTCTGTGGAGGGCCACAAACCCGGCCGCAAGGCGGGCGCGCTGGTGTGCATCGTCGACGGCGAACTCGCACTCTACCTCGAGCGGGGCGGCAAGTCGGCGCTGGCGTTCACGGACGACGAGGCGGTGCTCGCGCCCGCCGCGCGCTCGGTGGCCGCCGCCGTCACCGCGGGCCACGTCGACAAGATCGCCGTCGAGAAGGTGAACGGCGACTTCGTGCTCGGCACCACGGTCGGCACGGCTCTCGAGGCCGCCGGCTTCACGGGGACGCCGAGGGGGTTGAGGCTTCGTGCGTAGGGCGGGGTCGGTCGGCGCGAGCGTCGCCGGGTCGGGCGCCACCCGGCCGAGTGCTGCGGGGTCGAGCGTCTGCGGGCGAGGAGGCCGGGATGCCTGAGGGCGACACCGTCTACCGCACCGCGGTGCATCTGGATCAGGCCCTTCGCGGGCGCCCGCTGACCGTCAGCGATGTGCGGGTGCCGAAGTACGCATCCGTCGACCTGCGCGGCGAGGTGGTCGACGAGGTCGTGCCCGTGGGCAAGCACCTGCTCACCCGGGTGGGCGACTGGTCGATCCACACGCATCTCAAGATGGAGGGTTCGTGGCACATCTACCGCCACGGAACACCCTGGCGTCGCCCCGCCCATCAGGCCCGCATCGTGCTCGAGAACGCCGACTGGGTGACCGTCGGCTTCGATCTCGGGACGGTCGAGATCGTCGAGCGTGCTCGGGAGGACGAGGCGGTCGGGCATCTCGGGCCCGACGTCCTCGGCCCGGAGTGGACGAACGGCGGCGCGGAGGAGGCGGTGCGGCGGCTCGCGGCCGAGGGGTCGCGCGAGATCGATGTCGCCCTGCTCGACCAGCGCAATCTGGCGGGTCTCGGCAACGTCTACGCGAACGAGCTCTGCTTCCTCCGCGGGGTGCTCCCCCAGCGACCGGTCGATGAGGTGCGCGATCTGCCGGCGGTGGTCGCACTGGCCCACCGGCTGATCACGGCCAACCGGGACCGGGTCGAGCGCACCACGACGGGTGATCTGCGCCCGGGCAAGCAGACCTGGGTCTACGGCCGTGAGGGCAAGCCGTGCCGGCGCTGCGGCACCAAGATCAGGCACGGGATGCTCGGCGCGAACGAACTGGCCCTGCGGGACACCTACTGGTGCCCCCACTGCCAGACCTGAGATCAGCGAGGGCCGCGGCCCTCTCCCGCCGCGACGCGAACCGAGGAGTCGAGTGCCGTGAGCTGCCGCTTCAACGCCACCTGCCGGTAGGAGGTGTCGACGAGCTCGGCCACCAGCGTCCAGTCGGTGTGGTCGTCGAGATCGATCGCCAACCACCCCGACGGGCCGAAGTACGGCGGCACGAAGACCCCCTCGATCTCGAGGAGTGCCGGGTGCTCGAAGGGGTCGGGCTTGAACACGAGCGAATGCGGCCGATCCATCATCGCTCCGGCGAGCGCGAAGATCTTCTTGCCGGCCCGGAAGCTCGGGCGACCCCAGGACTCGATCTCGACGCACTCGGGATACCCCGCGCAGAGCTCGCGCAGACGGGCGACCACCGCGTCGTCCGGTTCGAAGAGCCGGGGATGCTCCATGCAGGCATGGTAGACCTCCGCGCGTCGGGTCCGCGATGATAGTTTCGGCTGGTGAGCGAAACGTCCTCCCACGCGTCCGTGCCCTCGGGTTCCGCCCCCGCCTCCCTCCGGATCGACGACGACGCCGTGGTCTGGTCGGTCGCGCGCGAGGAGCGCTCCGAACGACTCGCCGATGAGCCCCTGGTGATCGTCATGCACGGCCGGGGGTCGCACGAGAACGATCTCGCGGCCCTCTTCCCGCTGCTGCCCGAGGGGGTCGTCTACGCCTCCCTCCGCGCGCCGATCTCGGGCGCACCCTGGGGAATGGGCGGGTGGACCTGGTTCCCGCTCGACGAGGTCGACGGTCCCACCCCCGCCGCAGCGGAAGCCGCCGCATCCGCTGTGCTCGCCTGGCTCGACCGGATCGAGCAGGAGTACGGTGCTCCCCCGGCGGTCGCGGCCCTCGGGTTCTCGCAGGGCGGCATGATGTCGATCGAACTGCACCGGGCGAAGCCGCACCGTTTCGCGGCCGCCGTGAACCTCTCGGGAACGGCGCTCCGCGGAGAGCGGGCCGGCGACGAGGAGCTGGCCCGTCGCCGGCCGCCGCTGTTCTGGGGGTACGACCTGGCCGACCCCGTCATCCCGACCGTGGGGATCGAGCGCACCGCGGTGTTCGCGCCCACCCACTTCGCCGTGACCGAACGGCGGTACGACGGGATCGCCCACTCGATCTCGCCGGCCGAGCTGGGCGACGTGAGCCGGTTCCTGCAGGAGGTGTTGCCGCTCGAGACCCGAGGGCAGATCCCCGCCGACGGCGTCTGAGACGGGTGGAGGGACGGACGATGGCTAAGAAGGCGACCGGCGCGGGTGGCCCGACCACGGCGGCGACCCAGGCGCTCGCGAAGTCGGGCGTGCCGTTCGTGCCGCACAGCTACCTGCACGATGCATCCGCCACCGACTTCGGCGCCGAGGCGGCCCGGGAGCTCGGCGTCGACGCCGCACGGGTCTTCAAGACCCTGATGGTCGAGACGGATGCGGGGCTCGGCATCGGGATCGTCTCCGTGCGCGACCAGCTCGACCTCAAGGCACTGGCCGGCGAGCTCGGCGCCAAGAAGGCCGCGATGGCCGACCGGGCGGTCGCCGAGCGCAAGAGCGGCTACGTCGTGGGCGGGATCAGCCCGATCGGGCAGAGGACGCGCCTCGACACGGTGCTGGACGACGCGGCCCTGGAATTCGGGACGATCTTCGTCTCGGGTGGCCGCCGCGGCTTCGACATCGAGCTGGCGCCGCAGGATCTGCTGGCGATCGTCGGCGGTCGGAGCGCGAGGATCCGGCGCGGGTAGAGCGTTCTGGGGCGCTCAGGCGCGGGCTGCCCGGGCTGTCAGGCTCGGGCTGTGGGGCTCGAGCTGTCACGCGCGGCCGGCGCGGTGCTCGATGATGCCGCGGCCGGTCAGGGCGCCGGTCGCGAGTGAGTCGGTCCAGCGGGTGAGGAACGCCGCTCCCGCCGTGTCGTTGGTCGCCTCCGCCGGCGCCGTGAGCACGTCGTAGGGCGTCTCGGGGACGCCGTCCGCCGGACGGACGTCGACGTGGGCGACGTCGTAGCCGGCTCGGTGCAGCCAGTCGGCCATCGCGTAATCACTGCGGGAGTCACCCACCGTGCGCCACCGGGTCGGCAGCGGACCGGCCGCGGCCACGAGCTCGAGGGCGCGCTCGGCCCCCAGATCCTTGCCGACCCGCACCGACTCGATGTCGGTCGAGATGATCG
This sequence comes from Herbiconiux sp. 320_LB, assembly GCF_059691755.1. NCBI lineage: Bacteria > Bacillati > Actinomycetota > Actinomycetes > Micrococcales > Microbacteriaceae > Herbiconiux > Herbiconiux sp. 320_LB. The sequence continues at coordinate 140,596 of NZ_JCAWAD010000005.1, forward strand.
TCGGATCGATCCTGACCTCGATCGCACCGGAGTCGTTCGGGACCGCTTCCGTCCTCCACAGAGTCCCCAGTCCGAGGGTTCTGCACAGATCCTGCACCGCCCGGTCGAGCTCGGGCTGCACCGCGAGATAGTGATCGGAGTCGACCTCCGTCCGCTGCTCCACCGAGATCATGGTGCGCTTCGTGTGGTCGAAGAACATCGAATCGGCGAACCGTTCGTCGATCAGGCGCTCCACGCCCTCGCGGAGCGCAGGAGGGAGAACCAGCGTGTCGTCCACCGTCAGTTCGCCGACCCCGTCGGGGGTGATGCGGAACCAGACCGCCCCCTTCTCGCACACCCCGTACACCCGGGCATCGGGCCCGAGCCCGCCCGCGATCAGCGGGCCGACGACCTCGCCGCGGAGGAACTCGTCCGACCGCCCGGTGTTGAAGACCACGGGCACGCCGGCATCGGCCAGTTCCACGAGATCGGACGCGATCGAGGGGATGGCGATGGTGCGCGTGATCGGGCTGGCGATCGGCCCGTCGACGTCGAGCAGGAGTCCGAGATTCACAGTGTCAGAGGTCACCGCTCAATTATGGCTGCCGCGGCGTGGGCGCCTCGGTCGGAGTGCCGGTGCGAAGTGCGGGACAGTGTGGCGTGCTGCCAGATGGCGGGCTGGGCAGGTGGACTGCTAGCCATTTCGGACGCCGGGCTCGGGGATGATCGGGGTCAGGACGGGAGGGCGCGGCCGAATGCGGTGTGGACGCCGGGCGAGAAGAGTACGGAGTCCGGCGGGCGGGAGGCCAGCTGCGGGAAGCCGGCCGCCGCCAGGAGTTCGTCGTCGAGGAAGGTGAGCTCGGCGTCGACGAGCTGCCAGGGGGCGTGTTCGTTCGGGATGAAGCGGGTGCGTCCGCCACGGGCGATGTGGAGCCCCCAGCGGGCGGTGAGGAAGACGGCGAGCTCGTCGGTGGAGCGATCGATGGTGCCGGGGCGTGCGTCGACGCGCGAGTGCGGCCCGGGCCGGCCGCCGAAGCCTTGGTCCCCCCGACGCTCGGACCGGTAGCTGATCACACCGTCCGCGTCCGTGGAGATCGACATCCGCGCCCAGCGGTAGGGCAGCCCGAACAGGACGTGCGCGGCCGAGACCGCGGCCAGACGAGAGGATTCGAGTGAGGAGAACACGACACCACGGCGACCGGTCTCGTCGACCGAGTACAGGCGCACGTTGATCTCGGGGAAGGTTCCGGCGTACGGGATCGGGCCGAGGGCCCGGAAGCCGGGGGCGGTCGCGTGGGCGAGACGGAACGGGATGAGGCCCACCCAGGATGAGCCGTCGAAGACGTCGGGCCGGGTTCCCGGAGGCAGGTGGGGGGCAACCACGGCGGGATCCACCCGCCAGTGGAGGAAGGTCAGCGACTGCCAGTCCTGCTCGTGGAGGATGCCGGGCATCGCCGGTGCGGTGCGGTCGAGCGGCGCGGAGCGAACCAGCGGCGCGGCGCGATCTACCGGGGGATAAAGCGGTGCCGTGCGATCGAGCGGAGCGGCGCGATCGAGCGGCGCGCCGCCATCGAGCGGCGCGGCGGGGCCGGACACGTCAGTCGTCGGCGTCGATGCCGATGACCGAGACATCCACACCGGGCGAGAGGAGGATGGAGGCCTGCTTGTACCGGCCCTCGCCGACGTTGACCTCGAGCCACGAGGGGATCGCCTTCTCGACGGCTGCCCGGATCTCTTCCTTCACCTCGTCGACGTCGCGACCGGAGATCGAGTACTGCTTTCCCCCGTAGAGGATGTTGATCCGCTTCATCGGCGCCCTTCCGTCTTCAGTCTCAGGGTACTGGGCCGAGCGCGAGAACGCTCCCCTGAACCCGCGCCCATGGCTTACGCTCGAAGCGATGAGCACGATCGCGACGCCGTACGAAGACCTCCTCCGCGACACCCTCGCGAACGGAACCCCGAAGAGCGACCGCACGGGCACCGGCACCCGCAGCGTCTTCGGCCGACAGCTGCGGTTCGACCTGTCGGAGGGCTTCCCCCTGATCACCACCAAGCGCGTGCACTTCAAGTCGATCGCGTACGAGCTGCTGTGGTTCCTCCGCGGCGAGAGCAACGTCGGCTGGCTGCAGGAGAACGGTGTCTCGATCTGGGACGAGTGGGCCGACGGAAACGGGGAGCTCGGCCCGGTCTACGGGGTGCAGTGGCGCTCCTGGCCCACCCGCGACGGCGAGACGATCGACCAGATCTCCCAGGTGATCGAGACGATCAAGACCGACCCCGACTCGCGCCGGATGATCGTGTCGGCCTGGAACGTCGCCGAGATCCCGGAGATGGCGCTGGCCCCGTGTCACGCGCTGTTCCAGTTCTACGTCGCCGACGGCAAGCTGTCCTGCCAGCTCTACCAGCGGAGCGCGGACCTGTTCCTCGGCGTGCCGTTCAACATCGCCAGCTACGCCCTCCTCACCCACCTGATCGCCGCGCAGACCGGACTCGAGGTCGGCGACTTCGTCTGGACCGGCGGAGACTGCCACATCTACGACAACCACATCGCCCAGGTCGAGGAGCAGCTGAGCCGCGAGCCCTTCGCACTGCCGACCCTCGAGATCACGCGCCCCCGAGCGAGCGTCTTCGACTACGAGTACGACGACCTCGCGATCGTCGGCTACGAGCACCACCCCGCCATCCGCGCCGCCGTCGCCGTATGACCGATCGCCCGACGCATGACGGCGGGCCGCCGGTCTCGCTCATCTGGGCCCAGACGACGAGCGGTGTGATCGGAGACGGCGGGAGCATCCCGTGGCATCTGCCCGAAGACCTCGCTCACTTCCGCGAACTGACCACGGGCACCACCAGCACCACGTCCCCCACGGTCGTGATGGGCCGGAAGACCTGGGACTCGCTGCCCGATCGGTTCCGCCCGCTGCCAGGCCGCACCAACGTCGTCGTCACCCGCCAGCAGGACTGGTCTGCCGAGGGCGCCGAGCGCGCCGGCTCGGTCGACGAAGCATTGCACCGCAGTACCGACCGCAGCACCGCCCGCGGCACCGACAGCACAGAAGGCCCGCTCTGGGTTATCGGCGGCGGTGAGCTCTACCGCCAGGCCCTGCCATTCGCGGATCGGATCGAGATCACGGAAGTCGATCTCGACGTCGCCGGCGACACTCGCGCGCCGGACATCGACGCCGAGACCGCGGGCTGGTCGCAGATCGTGACGCCCGAATCGGGCTGGCTCGAGTCGAAGACGGGCATCCGGTACCGCTTCGTCAGCCTCACGAAGGATCGCGCTCAGTCGTAGACGTGCGCCACGGTCCAGTGCTGGCCGCCATGGCCCCGCACGAGGTCGAAGACCCGGCTCTCGCCGGCCTCGTTGGTGGCCTGGAACCGCCAGGCCGCGAAGTCCGGCGCGTGGGTCGACCAGTACAGCCCCTCGGGCTCGGTCGGCCGGTCGGTGACCCGCCAGCGCTCACCGCGCCAGCGCATGCGCACGGGTAGGTCGTCGGCGAACCACAGGGTCGCCGCCTCCGTCAGATCGATGATGCTCATGCGGCCTCCAGACATTCGAATACGTGTTCGAATGTCTACTATGCGCCCGTCGAGCACGACACGCCAAGACGGCTCCGGATGATCGGAACCTTGCCGCCCGGAGGATGCCGACCGACACTGGTCTCATGACCGAGGGAATCGCCGCCTGGATCGACCGCTACCGCCGCGCCTGGGAATCGAACGACCCGGAGCACATCCGCGCCCTCTTCACCGAGGACGCCGTCTACCACCCCGCTCCGGCGGAGGAGCCGTGGACGGGCCACGACGGCATCGTCGCCGGCTGGCTGCGCGCCCGCGACGAACCCGGTGACACCACGTTCACCTGGTCGCCGGTCGTCGACACCCCGGAGCTCGGGATCGTCCGGGCCGTGTCGACCTACCACCGGAGCGGCAACGTCTACGACAACCTCTGGGTCGTCGAACGAGCGCCCGACGGCCGCGCCAGGGACTTCACCGACTGGTGGGTCGAGCGGCCCTGAATCCCGCCGCGCACGCGACGAGGCCAGGGATACAAACGTCGAGGCCCGGGGTCACGAACTCAAACGACCGGGGTCACCGGGCCGGGGCCCGGATCACCCGGTCGCGAGAACGGACTACTCCGCCGAGACCTGCTCGCGCCGCGGCAGCTTCCAGCCCGGGCGAACGTAGTGGCAGGTGTACCCATTCGGGTAGCGCTCCAGGTAGTCCTGGTGCTCGGGCTCGGCCTCCCAGAAATCGCCCGCGGGGGCGACCTCGGTCGTGACCGGCCCCGGCCACAGGCCCGAGGCATCCACGTCGGCGATCGTGTCGATGGCCTCCTGGTGCTGGGCGTCGTCGGTGTAGTAGATGCCCGAGCGGTAGCTCGTGCCGATGTCGTTGCCCTGGCGGTTCTTCGTCGACGGATCGTGGATCTGGAAGAAGAACTCCAGCAGCTCGCGGTAGCTCGTCCGAGCCGGGTCGTAGCTGATCTCGATCGCCTCGGCGTGGCTGCCGTGGTTGCGGTAGGTCGCGTTCGGCGTGTCTCCGCCGGTGTAGCCGACACGGGTGTCGAGCACTCCGGGACGACGGCGGATCAGATCCTCCATGCCCCAGAAACAGCCTCCGGCCAGAATGGCCTTCTCGGTGATCATCGTACGGTCTCCTCAGTGGATGCGGTGGTAGCAGCGGATGCGGTGGTGCCAGCGGATGCGTGGGCTCCAGCCGATGCGGGCGTCGCGACGGGCGCGAACAGCGCACGGTAGTCGCCGTACCCCTCGGCCTCGAGATCCTCGAGCGCGACGAAGCGCAGGGCGGCGGAGTTGATGCAGTAGCGCAACCCTCCGGCCTCGCGCGGGCCGTCCGGGAACACGTGCCCCAGGTGGCTGTCGCCGGATGCGGAACGCACCTCGGTGCGCGCCATGCCCCAGGTGCGGTCGGTCTTCTCGATCACGTTGCTGCGATCGATCGGCACGGTGAAGCTCGGCCAGCCGGATCCGCTGTCGTACTTGTCGGTGGAGGCGAACAGCGGCTCGCCGGTCACGACGTCGACGTAGATGCCGTCGCGATGGTCGTCCCAGAACGCGTTGCGGAACGCCGGCTCCGTCACGTCCTCCTGGGTCACGCGATACTGCTGGCGGGTGAGGCGGGCGAGCGCCTCCGGGGTCTTGCGGTACTCCTGTGTCACGAGAACTCCTCGGTCTGTGCACCGCTGGCTGCGGCGGTCATAGAAGAGAACACGCGTTCTGCCCCGTCTGGTCCCGCACTCAGCCAGATCTCAGGAAGCGCTCACACCCCGCTGGATGACCGTGATCCAGGCTGTGGCCCAAGCGTCAGGCACGTCTCCGGATGTACCGCAGCAGCGCCGCGATGATCGCCACGATCAGGATCACGACACCGATCCAGAGCAGGAACTTCGCCGCTTCGACGAACAGTCCGATGAACAGGAGGATGAGGCCGACGATGAACGCGCCGATTGCTAAACCGATCATGACGCCCATGATGGCACCACCCGACCGATCCCGCTCTAGTCCCGTCCTGCTCTGTTCTCACGCGGGTTAAACCCCGGGTGAAACGCCGGGTGAAACCGGGGAACGGCCCCTGATCGGGGGCGGGATCGTTCTACGGTTGTCTGCAGGCCGCCAAAAAGATCCCCATCTCTGAGGCGGCTGACCCGGAAGCGAGAGCTTCGAGCGGCCCTGATCCCACCCAGGTCAGGGCCGTTCTTCGTTTACGGCGCGGCCGCCGTGCGCGGCCTGGATCCCCGCGAGGATCAACTCGACGCCCGCGATGAACTGCGCCCGGTCGTCGTGATCGCGGAGCTCGGAGGCGATCCCGCGCATGAACGGGAACTCGTCATCGTCGAGGCGCTCCCACTCGCGCGCGACGTCGTCGAGGAAAGCCTGTCGATCGGCGCCCCGGCTGACGACGCGAACGCCGGCCGCGTACTGCCCGGCCAGGCCCAGGATATAGCCGAGCAACGCCGTGGCGACGTCGAACTGGGCGCCCGGGGGAACACCGAGCGCATCCAGCTGCCGACCGATGGCCTCGAACAATCGGGTGACCGCGAACTGCCACGGCTCGCGCGCGAGCTCACCGCCGATCCACGGATGCGCGTCGATGGCGTCGAACGCGGTCAGTGCGAGCGCCCGGATCGCCGCCGCCGGGTCCGAGTCGTCACCGACGCCCTCCAGAGCACCGCCGATCACCATCGCGGTGGCTGCTCGGAGCAGCTCGTCCTTGCTCGCGACGTGGTGGTAGATCGCACCCGGTCCGGTCGCCAGGCGGCCGGCGAGCAGACGGAAGGTCAGCGCATCCGCACCATCCGCATCCAGGATCTCGATCGCCGCCCGCACGAGGCGGTCCCTCGACAGGGGATCCGATCGCCTGCCCGCTCGCGCTCTCTCGGTCACCGGCTCATCTTGACACATCCTGGAACAGCGTTCCATAATCTCTTTGGAACGCCGTTCCAGTGCGCGCTCCAGTCGCGCCCGATGATGGAAGGAGATGCCATGTTCGAGAGCACCAAGCCCGGAGTACTGCTGAAGATGCGAGCCCGAGAGGGCGAGGGAGACGCGCTGGCGAAGGTGATCACCGAGCTCCATTACGTCGACGACCCCGACGGCCCGGTCGACTGGCTCGTCTCGCAGGAGGACGAGACCCCCGAGGTGATCTGGACCACGGAGTTCTACCGCGACCAGGCGTCGTTCGATCGGCACTACGCCGAATCGAACGCCGCGGTCGAGCAGCGCCACGACGAGCTCATCGCCCTGCTCGCCGAGCCGCCGATGCGGGTGATGCTGCACCCGGTCGCCTCGAGCTGACGGGGGCTTGGCGCCGGGCACCGGGCGCCGGCTGACTACTTGCCTTCCGCCTCGCGGGAGACGGGTGCCCACTCGGCCCACTCCGCCAGGCGCTGCTGGTAGAGCTGCGGGGCGAGCTGGGTCGGCTGCTCGCCGAAGAAGACGCGCAGCGGCGGCTTGTCGGCGTCGACCACCTTGAGGATCGCGGAGCCGAACCCCACCGGCTGCGGCTGCGGGCCCTCGGCCCACGCGGCCATCGCCTCGTGCAGGGGCGCGTACTGCGGCTGCGGGTCGGCGACGGTGGCGGATGCGCTGCTCCAGTCGGTGTCGAACCCGCCGGGCTCGACCAGGGTGACCGAGATGCCGAACCCGGCGACCTCCTGGGCCAGCGACTCGGTCAGGCCCTCGAGGGCCCACTTCGAGGCGTGGTAGCCGCCGAGGGTCGGGAACGCCGCGACGCCGCCGACGGTGGAGATCTGGATGATGTGACCGGATCCCTGCTCGCGGAGGATCGGCAGCACGGCCTGGGTGACGTGGACGACGCCGAACAGGTTCGTCTCGAGCTGATCGCGGAGCTGCTGCTCGGTGATCTCCTCGACCGCGCCGAAGAGTCCGTAGCCGGCGTTGTTGACCACGACGTCGAGCCGACCGAAGGTGTCGTGCGCCGACGCGACGGCGTCGAACACCTGGTCGCGGTCGGTGACGTCGAGCTGCAACGGGAGCACCGCGTCGCCGTACTTCTCGACCAGGTCGTTCAGTGTGGCGGTGTCGCGGGCGGTCGCGGCGACCTTGTCCCCTCGCTCCAGCGCGGCGAGCACGAACGCGCGGCCGAACCCCTTCGACGACCCGGTGACGAACCAAACCTTGCTCATGATGACCTTCCGATACGGGCGCCTCTCTGACGCCACAGGGAGACTATATGCCTCTTCTGTCACCGGGTGTCAACTTTGCATCCTGGGGATATGATGAGGAGATGAGCGAGACGCCCCCGGTGCCGATCCGCGAACGCACGCGGCGTCTCGCGCAGACCGAGCTGACCTCGGTGGCGCAGGATCTGTTCGTCGCGCAGGGGTACGACGCCACGACCGTGGATCAGATCGCGGCCGCGGCGGGCATGTCCAAGCGAACCTTCTTCCGGTACTTCCCGTCGAAGGACGACCTCGTGATCGGCAAGTACGACCTCTTCGCGGATCGGATGGCGGAGGCCCTCGACGACCGGCCCGCCGACGAGCCGGTGTGGGAGTCGCTGAGGCGCGTGTTCGACATCACGCTCGACTACGTGCAGGACGACCACCAGCGCGCCCGGAACGAGGCCATGGACGAGATCGTCCGCAGCACGCCCCAGCTGTACGCCCGGTACTTGGAGAAGCTGCAGCGCGTGCAGCAGCTCCTCATCGGCCGGGTCGCCGAGCGCCTCGGCGAGATCGACCCCGCCGACGAGGCCGAGAGCGGGCGCGAGATCGACCCCGCCGACCCGCGCCCCGCATCCATCGTCGGTGCCGCGTTCGCCTGCCTGCAGGCCGCGCAGCAGGCCTGGTACGCCTCCGACCGCACGGCGCCCTTCGGCAGCTACCTCGACACCGCGATGTCGACCCTCCGGCCAGTGACCGCCACCTGACCATCGAGAGTCCGGATGCACGGCCAGCCGCATGCCCGCAGGTCAGGCCTCCGGGATCGTCACATCCCAGGTCGAGGGATCGACCTCGTCAGGGTCGGGGCCGCCGCGCACCCCGCGGTCCAGACCGTCGAGAGCCGCGAGCTCCTCGGTGGTGAGTTCGAAGTCGAAGACGTCGATGTTCTTGGCGATGCGTTGCGGGTTCGTCGACTTGGGGATGGCCGAGCGCCCCTCCTGCACGTGCCAGCGCAGCATCACCTGCGCCGGCGACTTGCCGTGCGCCGCGGCGATCCGGCCGATCGTGTCGTCGTCGAGCACGCTGCGGCGGCTGTCGTCGCCCCAGCCCGGGTAGAAGGTGATGCCGCCGATCGGCGACCAGGCCTGCGTGAGCACACCGAGCTCGGCGTCAGCCGCCTGCACGGTGGGCTGGCTGAAGTAGGGATGCAGCTCCACCTGGTTGAGGGCCGGCACCACCTCGGTCTGCTCCCGGAGTGCCGCCAGGTGGTGGGGCATGAAGTTGCTCACGCCGATGGCGCTCGCCCGTCCCTCCGCCAGCAGTCTCTCGAGCGCGCGATAGGCCTGCACCGTCCGCTCGAAGTGCTGCGGCATCGGCTGGTGCAGGATCAGCAGGTCGATCCGGTCCACCCCCAGCTTCGTCGCGCTCTTCTCGAAGGCGTGCAGGGTCTCGTCGAAGCCGTAGTCGCTGACCCACACCTTCGTCTCGATGACGATGTCGGCCCGGTCGAGCCCGGAGCGCCGGATGCCCTCCCCGACCTCGCGCTCGTTGGCGTAGCCGGCCGCCGTGTCGATGTGGCGGTAGCCGGCGGCGAGGGCGGTCTCGACGGCGGCCGCGGTCTCCTCCGGGGCGCTCTGGAAGACGCCGAAGCCGATGGCGGGGATGCGGACGCCGTTGTTGAGCGTCAGGTGCGGGTTCATGAGTACTCCCTGTGGTTCGTGGTTCGTGGTTCGGGATTCGCGGACCCGTCAGGCCGCGTCGATCGTGAGGTCGATCGCCTCGGGTGTCACGATCTGGGGATCGATCGCACCGCGCACGCCGGTGTCGAGCGCGTCTATGGCGCTCAGCTCGTCGTCGGACAGCTCGAAGCCGAACACGTCGATGTTCTCGGCGATCCGCTCGGGCTTCACCGACTTCGGGATCGCGCTGCGCCCCTCCTGCAGGTGCCAGCGCAGGATCACCTGGGCCGGCGTGCGGCCGTGGGCCTCCGCGATCGCGAGGATCGTCTCGTTGCGGAGCGGCGGCACCGCGCCGTTGTCGCCCGCCCAGCCGTAGACGCCGCCGATCGGCGACCAAGCCTGGGTGGCGATGCCGAGCTCGCGGTGCACCGCGAGCTGCTCGGGCTGCTGGAAGTTCGGGTGCAGCTCGATCTGGTTCACTGCGGGCACCACATCCGTCTGGCCCACCAGTGCGCACAGGTGCTCGGGCAGGAAGTTGGCGACGCCGATCGCCCGCACCCGGCCCTCGGCCAGCAGGCGCTCGGCGGCCCGGTACGCCGCGAGGGTCCTCTCGAAGTCCGCCGGCCACGGCCAGTGCAACAGGTAGAGATCGACGTGGTCCACGCCGAGCTTGGCGGTGCTGGTGTCGAAGGCGCGGAGGGCGCTGTCGAAGCCGTAGTCGGTCATCCACAGCTTCGTCGTGAGGAACACCTCGTCGCGCGCGACGCCCGAGTCGCGGATGCCCTGCCCCACCTCGCGCTCGTTGAAGTACGCCGCGGCGGTGTCGATCAGGCGGTAGCCGGCGGCCAGCGCCGTCGACACGGCGGCCGTCGCCTCGCCGCCCTCGCTCTGCAGCACGCCCAGCCCGAGGGCAGGAAGCGCGACTCCGTTGTTCAGGGTGATGGTCGTGGTCATGTCAGTCGGTCCTCCGGTGCGGTTTCGGTCACGATCACAGTCGAGGTCAAGGTCAAGGTCAAGGTCGAGGTCGAGGTCGAGGTCGATTTCACCGTCACGCTCACGGGGTGACGAGCACCTTGAGGCGCGAGCGGTCGTCCATCGACCGGTAGCCGTCGGGCACGCCGTCGAGGTCGGTGGTCAGGTCGAAGACGCGGCCCGGTTCGATGGTGCCGTTCAGGATGTCGGGCATCAGCTCGTCGATGTAGGCCCGGGTGGGTGCGGGGCCGCCGGTCAGGGTGATGTTCTTGCCGAAGAGGCTGCCGAAACCGACCGGAGCCTCCTCGTACTGCGGAACACCGACCCGGCTGATGGTGCCGCCCGCGCGCACGATGCCGTATGCCTGCTCGTAGGCGGGGCGGTGGCCGACGGCCTCGAGCACGATCCGGGTGCCCTGTCCGTCGGTGAGCTCGCGCACCTTCTCGATGCCCTCCTTGCCGCGCTCGGCGACGACGTCGGTCGCGCCGAACGAGCGGCCGAGGTCGGTGCGGGCCTCGTGGCGGCCCATCAGGATGATCTGCTCGGCGCCGAGGCGCTTCGCCGAGAGCACGGCGAGCAGGCCAACCGCGCCGTCGCCGATCACGGTGACGGTCGAGCCGGGCTCCACGCCGCCCCGCACGGCGGCGTGGTAGCCGGTGCCGAACACGTCGGAGAGCGTCAGCAGCGACGGGATGAGCGCCGAGTCGGCGGCCACGGGCAGCTTCACGAGCGTGCCGTCGGCCCAGGGCACGCGCGCGGCCTCGGCCTGGCCGCCCTCGTCGGGCAGCGTGTCCCAGAACGACCCGTGCACGCACGAGGTCTGCAGGCCCTCCCGGCAGTACTCGCAGGTGCCGTCCGAGATGGCGAAGGGAGCGACGACCAGGTCGCCCTTCTTCACGGTGGTGACGGCCGATCCGATGTCCTCGACGATGCCGATGAACTCGTGGCCCATCCGCGCCGGGCCCTGGTCGCGGGTCATCGAGTGGTACGGATGCAGGTCGCTGCCGCAGATGCAGGCGGCGGTGATGCGCACCAGGGCGTCGGTGGGCTGCTGGATGCGGGAGTCGGGTACGGTCTCGATCCGCACGTCGCCGGCTTCGTACATGAGTGCTGCGCGCATGATGTGTCTCTCTGGGGTTGATGGGGGGGGATGCGGTGGACGGGTGGGTGGGGTCCGCGGCTGTCGCACGGATCAGCGGGATGCGTCGGAGGTGTGACCGGGGTCAGCGCGACGCGGCGAACGCCGAGCGGCGACCGTGGAGGGTGAGCCCGAAGGCGACCAGACCGAGCACGGCCATCGCGGCGGGGAGGATCAGGCCGTCGGCGACGGTGAGCAGCAGCCCGCCGAGGATCCCGGCCCCGAAGATGGCCAGGTTGAACGCCACCGGCAGGAACGAGTTCGCGATGTCGGCGTTGTCGCCGCCGGCCCGGGTGAGGGCGTGCTGCAGCTGCGGGGCGGTGCCGCCGAAGCTCGCGCCCCAGAGCACGGCCGCGATCAGCACGGCCGGCACCGAGGCGTGGCCCACCAGCAGCACCACTCCGGCGACCGTGAAGGTGGCCGCCGAGAGGTGGAGCAGCGCCCGCGGGTGCCGGTCGAGGAAGACCCCCACCAGCGCGACCCCGCCGAGCGAGGCGACGCCGTAGACCAGGAGCATCAGGTCGGGGCCGAGGCCCGTGCCGGTCGCGCGGAGGTAAGGGGCGACGTAGGTGTAGATGGTGCTGTGCGCGAGCATCCACACCACGATCACGACGAGCACGATCGGCACGCCGCGCAGCCCCAGCACCCGGCGGAGGGGCAGTCGGCCGGCGGCGGGGAGTCCCGGCGCATCGGGCACGACGGCGAGGATCACGAGCCCTACCACGAGGGCGAGCAGGCTCACCCCGGCGAACGACCAGCGCCAGTCGGTGAGGCCACCGATGAAGGCTCCGAGCGGCGTGCCGAACGCGAAGCCGAGCGGCGCCCCGGTCGACATGATCGACAGGGCGAGACCCGAACGGGCCGGCGGGGAGATGCGGATCGCGTAGTTGGCCAGCATCCCCCAGATGACGCCCGAGAACGACCCGGCCACGAACCGGGAGACGAGGGAGAGCGTCACGTCGGGCGACACGGCGGTGACCGCGTTCGCCAGGACGAGCCCGGCCACGCCCGCGAGGAGCAGCGGCTTGCGCCGGAAGCCGCGGGTGAGCGAGATCGCCGGCACGGTGACGATGACCGTGCCGAGGGCGTAGGCGCTGACGAAGAGACCGACGGTGCCCTCGCTCGTGCCCATTCCCGAGGCGATGTCGGGCAGGAGGCCGGCCGGCATGGTCTCCATGGCGATCAGGATGAAACCGATCAGGGCCAGCGCGACCAGTGCGGCGACCGGCAGTCGGCGGTCCTCGGTCGTCGGCGCGACGGGGAGGCTCGCGGTGGCGGTACTCATTCGGCCCCGTCCCGGGCGTCGGCGAGCACGTCCTTCAGCACGGCGACCGCGGACATCGCCTTGGGCCAGCCCGCGTAGAACGCCAGGTGGGTGACCGCCTCGACGAGTTCGTCGCCGGTCACCCCGTTCTCGAGGGCGCGCCCGGCGTGGAAACGCAGCTGCTCGGTGTCGCCGCCGCGCACGAGGGCGGCGACCGTGATCAGGCTGCGGTCGCGGGCACTGAGACCGGGGCGGTTCCAGACGTCGTCGAAGAGCACGTCGTCGGTGAGGGCGGCGAGCTTCGGTGCGACGTCGCCGATGCTGCGGCGACCGCCGCCGATCTGGCGAGGCTGTTCGGTCATCGTGGTTCTCCTTCGGTGGATGCGGGGGTTCGGTGGGTGCGGGACCGGTGGATGCGGGGGTTGCGGTGGATCCGCGGCGCCGGTGAATTTGAGGCTTCAGCGGTCGGTGACAGAGCCGGTGAACGCGGGCGCCTCGCGCACCGCGGCGACGTCGTCGAAGGTGCCGAGCGGGATGATCCCCTCGTAGTAGCCGACCGAGTCGTAGTACAGGACGAGCGCCTGATCGGGGGCGTAGTACCCGATGGTGCCGGGCTCGGCGGCGCTGCCGGAGGGCATCCCGGCGAGGTCCAGCGCAGCGGGGAGGCGGGCGATCTTCTCCTGACCGCCGAAGTCGGTGAACGACAGGTCGAGCGGCAGCTGGGCGACGAGCGACGTGGATGCGGCGCTCTGCGGGAGAACGGCGGCGACGGTCGCCCCGTTCACGGTGATCTGGAGAAGGACGTCGGTGGTCACGGGAGCCTCCTGGTTCGCGGGTGCCGGGGTGGGCGATGGGGTGGTGCCGGGATTCGCGGTCGCTGGGGCCGCGGAGGCGGGCGCCGGGGTCGCCGGCCCCGCCGACACGGTCGGGATGGCGGCGGGCGTGTGGCGAGCCGCCTCGTCGCCGGAGCCGGTGTCGGTGCCGCCGGGCGCGCATCCGGCCAGCGCCAGCGCCAGCGTCAGCCCGAGAGCGACGACCCCGGCGAGCGCCCGGGTGCGGCCGAGGGAGGTGATCGCGGTCATGCGGCTCCCCTTCCGAGATCGGTTTCTGTGCTCACAGACCGATCCAAACGCGTGTCGGCGGCCGGAGGGAGGGGGCTGTCTAAACGGGTTCTGACAAACCCTCCCTCGTGACGCGCGACAGACCTACCGTGGGGTCATGGACAATCGCAGCGAAGTACGCGAGTTCCTGGTGTCGCGCCGGGCTCGCCTCAGCCCCGAGCAGGCCGGCGTCGAACCGACCGGTGGGCGCCGGCGGGTGCCCGGCCTGCGTCGCGACGAGGTGGCCAGGCTCGCGGGTCTGAGCGTGGACTATTACACCCGGGTCGAACGCGGAAACCTCACCGGCGTCTCGGAGAACGTGCTCGACGCCGTCTCCCGCGCGCTCTCCCTCGACCGTGCCGAGCACGACCACCTCCACGACCTGGCCCGCACCGCCAACCTCGGAACGAGGGCCCGCGCGCCCAAGGCCCCGGCGCACGCCCTGCGGCCGGCCACGCAGGATCTGCTCGACTCGATCACGGGGGCCGCCGCGTTCGTCGGCAACAACCGGATGGACCTCGTCGCGGCGAACGAGCTCGGCTTCGCCCTCTACTCCGAGATGTACCGCGGCTCGGCGCGCCCGGCGAACCACTCCCGGTTCATCTTCCTCGACCCCCGCTCGCACGACTTCTACCCCGACTGGCGGCGGGCGGCCGACGTGAACGTGCAGATCCTGCGCCGCGACGCCGGGCGGAGCCCCTACGACAAGGAGCTCAGCGGCCTGATCGGCGAGCTGTCGGTGCGGAGCGAGGAGTTCCGCACGCTGTGGGGCGCGCACGACGTGCGTCGCCACTATTCCGGTGCGAAGCAGTTCCAGCATCCGGTGGTGGGCCTGCTCGAGCTGACCTACCACGTGATGGATCTCGAGGACGACCCCGGCCACACCCTGACCGTCTACACGCCGGCGCCCGGCAGCCCCTCGGCGGAGGGCCTGCGCCTGCTCGCGAGCTGGGCGGCCACCGAGCGCATCGCCGACATCGCGCGCGACCCCGCGGCCCGGCCGCGGGTCAGCACCGACTGAGCGCATCCACCGACCGCCCGCGTCCGTCGGCCGGCCGCATCAGCCCACCACATCCGCCCACCACATCCGCCCGCCGGCCGCAACCATCCGCCGGCCTCATCCATCTGCCGGCCGCATCCACCAACCGACCGCATCCACCAGAACCAGGAGAACCGAATGCAGATCGAACTCCGGAAGCCGACCACCAAGAACCCGCCGGAGCAGTTCACCGGCGACGTCTACCTCGACCTGATCGCCACCCCGCACGACGAGGGCCAGCGGATGATCGTGTCGAAGGTGCGCTTCTTGCCCGGTGCCCGCACCGCGTGGCACTCGCACGCCCACGGCCAGACCCTGCACGTCACCGAGGGCCTGGCCCTGATGGGCACCCGTGACGGGACCGTCATCGCCGTGCATCCCGGACAGACGGTCTACACGCCGCCCGGCGAGGAGCACTGGCACGGCGCCGCCCCCGATCAGTACATGGAGCACCTCGCGATGCTCGAGAACGCCGACGACCCCGCGACCACGACCACCTGGTCGGAGCACGTCCGCGACGAGGACTACCGCATCCCGCCGCGCTAACCTGGCACCGGGGACTCCATGGCACGCGGAGGCGGCAGACCAGGACATCCGCCAGGAGGTCTACAGCGTTCCGCGCTCAGCGCCATCGCGACGAGCCAGCGGGTGGGTTGTCGTCCGAGTGTTCCTTCGTCGGCGTCGGCGGGGCGACTAGGGTGTCGGCATGATCGACTCGGGGCTGGCGGCGGAGGCCGTGCGTGTGCTGAACCGGTACTTCCGGCTGCTGGATGAGCGGGTGTTCGAGACGGAGCCGTTCGCCGAGGTCTTCGCGCCCGACGGGGTGGTTCTGCGGCCCAACGGCACCTCCATGGTCGGCCCGGAACAGATCGTGGAGAGCCACCGAGCGAGCTTCGCGCGGTTCGCTGCGACTCAGCACCTGCTGACCGGCCACGACGTCGAGGCGGAGGGCGAGGAGCTGACCGTGCGGGCCAACCTGGTCGCCGTTCATCTCTGGGGCGAGAACTCGAGCGGGGTGATCAGCGGGCCCGACGACGTCTTCGTGGCGGGGGCCGTGATCACGGCGACGCTACGCCCGTCGACGGCGGAGGTGACGGGGGCCGAGGCGCCGGCGGCGACGCAGGCACCTGGTTCGACGCCGACACCGACCTCGACGCCGACACCGACCTCGACGCCGACGCCCCAGTCGGCCGGCCTGCGGATCGTCCGACTGGTCAACACCACCGTCTGGAAGGGCGGCGGCGGCTTCGCCAGCATGGCCGCGACCCCCGGCAGGCCCCAGAACCCGGTCTCCCCGGTGTCGCACACCCCACTCCTAGACTGAGACGGTGGGCGCTGCCGTTGCATGGTGGGATCGACGGCAGGTCCCCCTCTATCTCGCCGCGATCATCCTGGGCGCCGTCGTCGGGCTTCTCGCCCCCGGCCTCGCCCCGGCCCTGACGGCCACCATCGATCCGGCCCTGGGTCTGCTGCTGTTCGCCACCTTCCTCGGCGTGCCGCTGATCGAGGTCGGCAGGTCGTTCCGCGACCTGCGATTCCTCTCGACGGTCCTCCTGGTGAACTTCGTCGTCGTGCCCGTGATCGTGTTCGGGTTGTCGCGATTCGTCGCCGGCGACCAGGGGCTGCTGCTCGGGGTGCTGCTGGTCCTCCTGACCCCCTGCGTCGACTACGTGATCGTGTTCACGGGTCTCGCCGGTGGCGCCAAGGCGCGCCTGCTGGCCGCGGCGCCTCTGCTGATGCTGCTTCAGATCGTGCTCCTGCCGCTGTACCTCCTGCTGTTCGCCGGCGGTGAGGCGGTGCGACTCATCGCGATCGGGCCCTTCGTCGAAGCGTTCCTCGTGTTGATCGTGACGCCGCTGGTCGCCGCCGCCGTCGTGCAGGCGGTCGCCCGACGGCACCGCTCGGGACGAGCCGTCGAACGCATCTCGGCGGCCGCGATGGTGCCGCTGATGATGCTCACCCTCGCGGTCGTCATCGGTTCGCAGATCGCCGCCGTCGGGGGCGAGGCCCTGGCGCTCGTCGGCGTGGTCCCGATCTACGCGGCGTTCCTGGCGATCATGCTCGGCGTGGGTCTGGTCGCCGGCCGAACCGCGCGACTGGATGCGCCGGCGACGCGCGCGGTGATCTTCTCCGGCGCGACCCGCAACTCCCTCGTCGTGCTGCCGCTCGCCCTGGCCCTGCCGACGTCGCTCGCTCTCGCACCGCTGGCGGTGGTCACGCAGACCCTCGTCGAGCTGGTCGGCATGGTGGTCTTCGTCCGCCTCGTCCCGAGGCTGACGCGCCCACCGCGAGGCTGACGCGCCCACCGCGAGACCGACGGGCCGGTCCCGAGACCGACGCGCCCACCCCGAACCCGATGGGCCCGTCCCGAGACTGACGGACGGCGTCCCCTCACCCGGCTCGAGGGGTGGCAGGTGGGCTTCGGTCACGATGGCAGACGTGGCCCGGTGGGGCCCCGGCTCGCCGCTGGGACCCCAGTGGGCCGTGCGTCAGGAGCCCTCGACCTGGGGGGCGGCGGTGGGCGGGGTGGTGCCGTCGGGCGGGGTGGGGGCTGAGCCGTCTGTCGGCGGAGTGGGCGGGGTGGGCGCCGAGCCGTCTGCGGGCGGGGTGGGTGACGAGCCGTCTGCCGGCGGGGTCGGCGCCGAGCCGTCTGCCAGCGGGGCGGGCGGGGCCGGCAGCACGCCACCGGCCGGGCCACCCGCCGCGACTCCGGGGCCGCACTCGCCCGCGGGGCCGGCGGCGGTCGCGGGCGGGGCGGTCCCGTCCCCCGGAGCTACGGGCGCGACGGGCGCGGCGCCGTCCGCCGGCGCACCGGATGCACCGGGCTGGGTCGGCGCCGCGCCGCCGGCCGCACCATCGGTCGCGCCGTCGGTCGGGGCAGGGTTCGGCGCAGGGGTCGCCGAGGAGGTCGCGACAACGGTCGGTACCGCAGTCCCCCCTCCCCCTCCCTGCGCCGCGAACGCCGCCGTGCCGCCGAGCACGCCGAGGCCGACGACGCCGCAGACGGCTCCGATCGCCACGCGGCGGGCGATCGAGGGCCTGCGCGGGGGCGTCGGCGCGGTGGGGATGGGTCGGGTCGCTTCGTCGAAGCGGGGGTCGAGGTCTGACATGGGTGTCTCCGTTCGGTGTCGACGCCGGAGCGCCGGCCGGGTCGTCCGACCTCGGCTTCTCCACTGTCGAAAGCGAATCTGAAGCTCCGCTTAAGCCCAGGGTCCTCCCAGCCGGGTGATGGCCGGCCGATAACGTCGCCGCCTACCGTCGGACGATGACGACCCCTGCCCGCATCCTGCTGGTGGAGGACGACGAGACGATCCGCGAGGCCGTCACGGCCGCCCTCCGCGACGAAGGGCTCATCGTGCACGAACGCGCCGACGGCGACGACTTCGGCGCGCTGCTCACGACCCTCGTGCCCGATCTCGTGGTGCTCGACTGGATGCTGCCCGGCCGCTCGGGCATCCAGCTCGCCGCCACCGCCCGCATCCACACCGACTGCGGCGTGCTCATGCTCACCGCTCGCGACGCCGTCGAAGACCGGCTTCGCGGCTTCTCGGAGGGCATCGACGACTACCTCGTGAAACCCTTCGCGATGGCCGAGCTGGTCGCCCGGGTGACCGCGGTGCTCCGCCGGCGCGGGCGCATCCCGGGCGTGATCGAGCTGGACGACCTCGTCGTCGACATCGACGGCGCCCGCGCGCGCCGGGCCGGTCTCGACCTCGAGCTGACCGCGACCGAGTTCCGGCTGCTCGGCTTCCTCGCCGCGAGCCGCGGCCGCACCCTGTCGAAGGGGCAGATCCTCACCCAGGTCTGGGGCTACGACGACGTCGACCCCAATGTCGTCGAGGTGCATCTGAGCTCGCTCCGCCGCAAGATGGAGCAGAACGGCCCCCGGCTCATCCATACCGTGCGCGGCATGGGCTACCGGATGAGCGTGTGACCGTGGCCCCGGCCCACGCCAGCGGAGCACGCCCGGCGCGACTCCGTACGACCGGAGCACGCCCGGCGCGACTCCGCACCGGCTCGCTGCGCACCCGCACGGTGCTCGCCGTGCTCGGGATGCTCGCGGTCCTGCTCGTCGGGCTCGCCCTGACCGTGCAACTGCTGCTGGGCGAGCGCCTGCGCGCCCAGATCGAGGAACGCCTCGCCGATCGCGCCTCCGCCGCCGCAGCCCTGATCGGCACCGTCTCGAACGACGACCTGGCCGACCGCCTCTCGGCCCAGGGCGTCTCCGTGCTGATCGAGAGCCCCGACGGCGGCGCGGTCGTCGCGGGCCCCACCCCGGACGAGCTGCGCCGCGGGCCGGATCCCGCCGGGTTGCCGCCGGCCGGTGAGCCGGCGCCCGAGCGAGCACCGGGCGCCTCGTCGGACGACCCCGCGAGCGCCCCCTCGAGCGACCCGGCGAGCGCCCCCGCCGACGGCACGTCGGCAGCCGATCCCGCCGTCACGATCACCTCGTCAGCCGTCGACACCTCCGACCCGCGGCTGATCACCCTGCGCACCGGGCTCAGCGACGGGAGCGTGCTCACCCTCACCGCCGACACCGCGAGCGTCGAGCAGACCCTCGACCAGTTGCGCTGGATCATGCTGGGCGCGTCGGGCGCCTTCCTCGTGCTCGCGGCCGGTCTGCTGCTCGTCGTGGTGCGGGCATCCCTGCGCCCGCTGCGCACGATGACCGACCTGGCCGGCGACATCGCCCGCGGCGACCGGGGCCGGCGGCTGCAGCCCACCCGACCGCGCACCGAGATCGGCCGCACCGCGGTGGCGTTCGACGAGATGCTCGACGGCGTGGAAGGCGCCGAACGGACGGCCCGTGGCGCCGAGGCCTCGGCCCGAACCTCCGAACGCGCCGCCCGCGAGGCCGAGCGGTTGGCCCAGGAGGCCGAGCGGGTGGCCCAGGAGGCCGAGCGCCGCGTCCGCGCCTTCGTGAACGATGCGGCGCACGAACTCCGCACGCCGGTGGCCGGGATGCGCGCCGCCGCCGACACGCTCGTGCGCGGATCCGCGGATCCCGCCACCCGGGAACGACTGGCGGTGCACGTGGGGCGCGAGGCCACCCGGGCGAGCCGGCTGATCGACGACATGCTGCTGATGGCCCGGCTCGACGAGGGACTCGGGGTCGAGCTGCGCGCGATCGACCTGCGCTCGGTGATCGCGGCCGAGGTCGAGCGGCTGCGCATCCGTCGCCCCGGCCTCGACCTGCGGGTGCTCACGCCCGAGCACGAGCTGCCCGTGCAGGGCGACCCGGGGCGCCTCGGTCAGGTGCTGGCGAACCTCGTCGAGAACGCGGGCCGGATGACCGGAGACCGCGGCCCGGTGGCGATCACCCTCGGCTCCGAGGGCCGCACGGCCAGGCTCGAGGTCGCCGACTCCGGCCCCGGCGTGCCGGTCGCCGACCGCGAGCGCATCTTCGACCGGCTCGTGCGCCTCGACGACTCGCGGGGTGCCGCGGGCGGCGGTTCGGGCCTCGGTCTCCCGATCGCCCGGGGCATCGCCCGCGCCCACGCCGGCGACCTCGTCTGCGCCGCCCCGCTCCATCCCGGCGCGCGTTTCCTCCTCACCCTCCCGCTCGCGTGAGGCGCAGTATCAGCAGCCGCAGCCGCAGCCGCAGCCGCGGTCGCGGCTAGGTCGTCGAAGGCGAAGACGAAGGCGATCGGATCGGACCGCGATAGTAGGGTGCCGATCGTGACGGCCCGGAAGTGTGGGTGTCGAAGGAGGCGGCATGATCGCGGAGCTGAACAGACTGGTCGAACTGGTCGAGGACCATCTCACTGACGACATCGACTTGGTGTCGCTGGCGAGTGCGGTCGGCACGACGGAGTACCACCTCCGGCGGATGTTCTCGTCGCTCGCCGGGATGCCGCTGTCGGAGTACATCCGCCGACGCCGTATGTCAGTCGCAGCGGCAGACGTCCTCGCCGACGACGACCTGCTGAGCATCGCGGTGCGATACGGCTACGGCTCGACCGAGGCGTTCGGTCGGGCGTTCCGCTCGGTGCACGGCGTCAGCGTCGGCGACGTCAAGCTGAACGGCGGCCCCCTTCGAACGCAATCGCAACTCAGGTTCCGCCTGACCGTAGAAGGGAACAGCTCCATGGACACCCGAATCACCGATCGACCGACCTTTCGGCTCGTCGGCCACGCCACCCGTGTGCCCCTCATCCATGAGGGCATCAACCCCCACATCCACTCTTTCATCGCTTCTCTGACGGCAGCGGAGCACGCCCGTCTGAAGGCTCTGAGTGACACCGAACCAGGCGGACTGCTCCAGGTGACCGCAGACGTCGACCCGGACTACGCCGAGGGGAGCGAACTCACCTACGTGCACGGGGTGGCCGTCACGGGCGCAGCCCCGGTGGCCGACGATCTCGACACGATCGAGGTGCCGGCCGGTACGTGGGCCGTGTTCCGCACTGAGGGCGAGTACCCGGCGGCGCTGCAGCAGACATGGGCCGCGACCGCGACGCACTGGTTCCCGTCGAACCCGTGGCGGCTTCGCCCCGGGCCATCCATCGTCGCGATTATCGACCGCGCGGATGACTTCAGTACCGCGACCAGCGAACTGTGGCTCCCCATCGAGCGCGCCTAGGAGCAGCCGGCGCGGGAACCATCGCAACTCACGATGTCGTCACCGCCGATCGGGGCGAAATAAGAGAGCCCCGCACCCCTGGTCGACAGGTGTGCGGGGCTTTTCTCGTGGCGGTACCGGTGGGATTTGAACCCACGGTGGAGTCTCCCCCACACAACTTTTCGAGAGTTGCACCTTCGGCCGCTCGGACACGGTACCGGGGACGAGTGTACGCGAGCCGGGCCGCTCCCGCCAATCGGCGCCGGGACGTGCCATCCTGGACCGGTCGAGGAGGGAGGGGCACCATGCCGGAGGATCCGCGGCGCCTGCGCTACGAGACCGCCACGAGCCTCCCGCTCGTCGCCCTGTCGCTCGTATTCATCGCCGCCTACTCGATCCAGGTGCTCGACACGCAGCTCCCGTCCGAGGCGCGGGTCGCCCTGGCGGTCGTGATCATCGTCATCTGGGCCGCCTTCGCCGCCGACTACCTGATCCGTCTGCTGCTCTCGCCCGAGCGCGGGAGGTACGTCCGCTCCACGGTGCCGGAGTTGCTGTCGGTCGTCGTCCCGGTGTTCCGCCCCTTCCTGCTGCTCAGCCATCTCAAGAAGTTGCCGTTCTTCCGGTCGCGGAGCGGCACATCCGTTCGGACGACGCTCCTCATCCAGGCCGCTCTCGTCGTCGTGCTCTTCGTCTACTCGATCTCGCTCGCGGTGCTCGCCGTCGAACGGGATGCGCCGGACGCGAACATCACCGACTTCGGCGACGCGATCTGGTGGGCCTGCGTCACGGTCGCCACGGTCGGCTACGGCGACGTGTATCCGGTGACCGCGCTCGGCCGGCTGCTCGCCGTCGTGCTGATGGCCGGCGGGATCGTGATCGTGGGAATAGCGACGGCCACGATCGTGTCGTATCTCAGCGAACGAATCTCGCACCGACGGCACGAGGATCCGGGGGCGCCGACCCCGACACCGGAACGTCACCGGAACTGAGCGACTCGCGGGCCGAAGTTCGCCTCCCGTTCAGATTCGCGTGCTTGAGTCGTTGCAGCACCACGGACGGGCGACAACCCTGGAGCCCGCACCTCATCCGAACGGAAGTCTTGTGACTATCAGAACGGCCGAGTACCCGAGGCCGAACCATTTCCTCCTGCACCTCAGCGACACGCACCTGCTCGCAGGGGGCCGCAAGCTCTACGGCAGCGTCGACAGCGAGACCCACCTCCGCGAGGTGTTCGACGAGCTCGAGGCCTCGGGAGGGCGCCCGGAAGCCATCGTGTTCACCGGCGATCTGGCCGACAAGGGCGAACCGGATGCCTACGCCCGGCTCCGCGCGATCGTCGAGCCGGCCGCCGCGCGGCTCGGCGCCGAGGTGATCTGGGTCATGGGCAACCACGACGACCGGGCATCGTTCCGCGAGGGACTCCTGGGCGAGGTCGCCACGGACCGCGCGGTCGACCGGGTCTACGACATCAACGGACTGCGCGTCATCACCCTCGACTCCACCGTGCCCGGCCACCACCACGGCGAGGTCACGGGCGACCAGCTCGACTGGCTGGCCGAGGAGCTCGCCTCCCCCGCGCCGCACGGCACGATCCTGGCCATGCACCACCCGCCCGTGCCGAGCGTGCTCGACCTCGCGGTCGCCGTCGAGCTCCGCGACCAGCGCGGCCTCGCCGAGGTGCTGGAGGGGTCGGACGTGCGCTCGATCATCGCCGGGCACCTGCACTACTCCACGACGGCGACCTTCGCGGGCATCCCGGTCTCGGTCGCCTCGGCCACCTGCTACACGCAGGATCTCAACGTGCAGGCCGGGGGCACCAAGCCCCGAGCCGGCGCCCAGGCCTTCAACCTCGTGCACGTCTACGAGCACACGGTGCTGCACTCGGTGGTTCCGGTGGGCACCTACCCGACCCTCGACTACGTCTCGGCCGAGGAGACCCGCCGCCGCCTGCTGGCGAACGGCGTGGTCATCGCCGATGCGGTCAGCTCGCGGGTATCACCAGAGCCGCCGATGACGATGCCGATCCTTCTGCCGTCGGGGGTGTGACCGACGCCCGGCCCTCGGGCCCCGCGTCGACGCCGTCGGCCGCGGTCTTCTCCCACGGGGCCGGGAACGGGAAGTACCGCTCGAGGAACGAGATCACGGCGCTCGTGCGCGTCTCGACGCTGATCTCGGGCTTGGAACCGTCGTTGAGGCAGAACATGTCCATCGACCGCTTCTTCAGCAGCGTGTCCATCTCCTTGAGCGAGTCGGCCAGCGTGGTCTCGATGTACTTGACCCGCGCATCCGTCTGCACCACCGCACGACCGGTCATCAGCCCGTAGTAGTGGTAGAGCGAGTTGGTGACCGAGATGTCGGTGGCCGAGCGGAACGGGCTCGCGGTGGTGCGCGCGAACTCGGCCGCGAACTCGCGCTCCATCTCGAACAGCACGCTCTTGCGCAGCGGCGCGGCGCAGTGCTCTAGGTGCCGGGTCGTGATGCGGCCGAAGCGCTGCTGCAGCAGCTCGCGGTTGACCCGAGCCGCGTTCTCGAAGCCGCTGCGGTGCACCGCGTTCGAGCCCAGCCCGATGCGGGTGTCGGCCTCGACGAACTTCGAGATACCGCCCGGTGAGAAGAACAGGTCGGGGCGCACCGGGCGCCCGAAGAACATGTCGTCGTTGGAGTAGAGGAAGTGCTCCGAGATGCCCGGGATGTGGTGCAGCTGCGCTTCGACGGCGTGCGAGTTGTGCGTCGGCAGGTCGCTCAGGTTCTTGAAGAACTTCTCGCTGGGCATGATCGTGACCCGCGGGTCGTCGGCCAGCCAGGTCGGGCGCGGGGAGTCGGTCGCGATGAAGATGCGACGCACCCAGGGCGCGAACATGTACACGCTGCGGAGCGCGTACTTCAGCTCGTCGATCTGCCGGTAGCGGGCCTCGGAGTCGTCGCCGTCGCCGACGACGTAGCTGGCCATGCGCTTCGCGCGGGCCCGCTGGAACTCGATCGCGGTGCCGTCGACCCAGGAGAAGACGAGGTCGATGTCGAAGTCGACGTCGCTCGCGAGCTGGTCGAACATGCCCTCGATCGTCTTCCAGGTGCGGCCGTAGAGGTCGACCGTGGTCTCGACGACCTCGTCGACCGGGATGGTGCGCCGGGTCAGCGAGTTCTCGACCGGGGCCTCGATGACGTCGCCGTTGCGACGCCAGAACTCCAGCTGCACGGCCAGGCCGGCGCCGTAGCGCAGGCGGCCGATCGGCTCGACCCGCGGCCGGTAGAGGCGCATGACCCTGGCCTTGGGGTCGCGGGCCAGCTTGCCGTCGGCGACCAGCAGGGCGGGGGCCCCGGGCGCCTTGGAGTAGAAGGGCTCGCCGGCCATGCTCTCGAGCAGGGCGGCGCGGGCGCGCTTGCGGTGCTTCCAGTGCACCGCGAGCACGGGCCGGTCGTCGTTGCCGCGCACGAGCAGGAAGGGCACGCCGGCGGCGTCGAAGGCGTCTGCGATGAAGAGCAGGTCTTCGATCATCGACTCCCGGGGAGTCTCGTGACCGTTGAGAAGGGTCAGCTGGCCCTTGCGGAGGACGAGGTCGTCGCGATCCAGAGCGATCGGATGCGAGGTGGCCGCACGGAGGACCGTTTCGAGGTGGGGGGCTCCTGGTACGTCATTGGTCAAAGTCGCCTCCTTGTCGATGGTGCGGGTGCGTGATGCCCTCGAGGGGCGCGTGCGGTGGGATCTCCTGCCGTCGTCGCCAGTCTCCTTACTTTACGCCCTCTGCCTGGGACTCCGTCCGGGAGCGGGACCTCGGGCCCGTGGGCGGGATCTCGGGCCCGTGGGCGGGATCTCGGGCCCGTGGACGGGACCTTGGACCTGTGGCGCGGAAGGGGCCGGGTGTTAGCCTTGCCTAAGCCGGGCAGGTGAAGACGCGCTCGCCCGTGTCCGTGAAAGGGCCACTCCCCCGATGAGCTACATCCGTTCGCACGCCTTCGACGAGACCGGCTACGTCGTTCTCGACCGCTACGACCAGGCCGCCGATCCGGCGGAGTGGCGGGACCTCGAATACGTCGACTGGAAGTCCTCGGGCGACACCCGCTTCGCCCCTCTTGCCAGCGCATTCGGCGAGATGGAGTGCAACGGGTTCTGGAACCACACCCCGCCCCGCACCGACAAGGACGGCGTCTGGGTGCAGGCCAACGTCGAGAAGGCGCCCATCCTCAAGGCACGTGCCGAGGAGCCCGGCGCGAACATCGGCCGGTGCCGCGTGATCGAGCTGCAGCCGAACACCTACTCCGAGGCGCTCTACAACCTGCACCAGGACGACAACAACCGCCTGAACCCCGACGGCACGGGCTGGATCGTGCGCGGTTTCTTCAACCTCTCCGACGACCCCGAGTCGTTCCTGATCCTGCGGGAGGACCGCTTCGACCCCGACACCGAGGTGCGGATCGCCCTCCCCGCGGGCGCCCAGGTGATCGTCGACACGCAGCGGTTCTGGCACGCGGTCTGGCAGAAGGGCCCCGAGCCCCGCTATTGCCTGATCACGTCGTGGGAGTCCGGGCCCGAACTGGATGCGTACATCGAGAAGCACCACGGCGACCCGCACTACGCCACCGTGCCGCTGGACCCGGGCTTCGTCGACCACGCCCAGTCCGAGGTGCGCCGCCGGCTCGCCGAGCGCGCCGCGATCCTCGCCGCCAAGGGCAAGGCGGGGCTCGGCTCGCGCGACCCCGAGGCCTGACGCCCTGAGCGGGAGCGTGGACGGGACCGTGGGCGGGACCGGGCGCGGGACCAGAAGCGAGAGCGCCGCTGCCGAGCGCCAGCGCGCACTCCTCCGGGCCACCCAGCTCGTCTCGCGCCAGATCGAGCTGCCGGTGCTGCTGCAGCGGATCGTGGATGCGGCCGTCGAGCTCGTCGACGCCCGCTACGGCGCGATCGGCGTGATCGCCCCGCACGGCGGCCTCGAACGGTTCATCTCGGTCGGCCTGACCCCCGACGAGCAGGCGGCGATCGGCCGACTGCCGGAGGGCCACGGCCTTCTGGGGGCGCTGATCGAGGATCCGCGCCCGATCCGCCTCGACCGGCTTTCCGCCGACCCGCGCTCGTCGGGGTTCCCGGCCGGCCATCCCGCGATGGACGGCTTCCTGGGCGTGCCGGTGCGCGTGGGCGACCAGGTCTTCGGCAACCTCTACCTCACCGAGAAGCGTGCCGGACCGTTCACCGAGGAGGACACCGAGCTCGTCGAGGCCCTCGCGGCGACGGCCGGGGCGGCGATCGAGAACGCCCGCCTGCTCGCCGACGCCCGGATGCGCGAGGCCTGGCTGGCCGCGTCGGCCGAGATCGCCGAGGCGGTGCTGTCGCGCGGCCGCGACGAGGCGCTGCAGCTGGTGGTCGAGCGGGTGGCGCAGGTCGCCGGCGCGGAGCGGGTCGAGGTCGTCGAGCTCGACGCGGTCGGCAGGGCGGATGCGGGTGGATCAGCTGCGACCGCGGGGGTGGGTGCCGTGCTCGCGGTGCCGCTCACCGCATCCGGAGCCGGGCGCACCGAACTCGTCATCACCCGCCCCGCCGGCGGCCCCGCGTTCACCCCCGAGGAGCAGGCCGTCGCCCGCGACCTCGCGGGCCGCGCCGGCATCGCGCTCGAGCTCGCCCGCGCCCGCGAGGTGCAGCAGCGGGCGCTGCTGATCGAAGACCGCGGTCGGATCTCGCGCGACCTCCACGACCACGTGGTGCAGCAGCTGTTCGGCACCGGGATGCAGCTGCAGAGCCTCGTGCGCCGGCTCGGCACGGGCGACACCGAGGATGCGGCGGACACGGTCTCGACCGCCGTGGGCCGGATCGACGAGTCGATCGCCCAGATCCGCACGGTGATCTTCGCGCTGGAGTCGTCGGGAGAGACGGAGACGGCGAGCGCGCGGCGACGCATCCTCGACCTTGTGGAGGAGGCCTCGGCGGGGCTGGTGCGCCGGCCCGGTGTGAGCTTCGCCGGCCCGGTCGACCTCGTGGTGGTCGGGCCGCTGGCCGACGACGTGGCGGCGGTGGTGCGCGAGTGCGTCACCAACGTCGTGAGGCACGCCTCGGCCTCCCGGGTCTCGATCGCGGTGACGGTGGCGGAGGGCCGCGTGACGGTCGCGGTTCACGACGACGGGATCGGCATCCCCGGAGAGGGCAGGAGGAGTGGTTTGCGCAACCTCGAACGACGGGCGGTCGATCACGGCGGAGGGCTGCGCGTCGTCTCGGCGCCGGGCGACACGACCGTGACCTGGACCGCGCCCTACCCGGAGGGGCCGGAACGATGAGCGCCGCCCCCATCAGGCTGTTTTTGGTCGACGACCACGAGATCGTGCGCCGCGGCGTCGCCGACCTGCTCGGGGCCGAGCCCGACCTCGAGGTCGTCGGCGAGGCGGGCACGGTCGCCGGGGCCCTCGCCCGGATCGCCGCGACCCGGCCCGACGTGGCCCTGCTCGACGTGCGCCTGCCCGACGGCAGCGGCATCGACCTGTGCCGCGACGTGCTCTCCCGCTTCCCCGCCGTGCGCTGCCTCATGCTCACGGCCTACGACGACGACGACGCGCTGTTCTCGGCGGTCGTCGCCGGGGCGGCCGGCTATGTGCTGAAAGACGTCCGCGGCACCCGGCTCGCCGACGCCGTGCGGGCCGTGGCCGCCGGCCGGTCGCTGATCGACCCCGCCCTGGGTCGCCGGGTGACCGAGCGGATGCGCGCGGGCGGCGGGGCGGGGGCCGAGGACCCGCGGCTGGCCTCCCTGGGGCTGCGCGAGCGGCAGATCCTGTCGCTGATCGCCGACGGGCTGACGAACCGGCGGATCGGCGAAGAGCTGGGCCTGGCCGAGAAGACGGTGAAGAACTACGTCTCGTCGCTGCTGGCGAAGCTGGGGCTCGAGCGGCGCACGCAGGCGGCGGTGTTCGCGCTGAAGGACAAGCAGCCCTAGGGCGGGGGCCGGATGTCGGCGGCCGGCCCTATCGTGAGGACATGGCCACGAAATCCACCAACGCGTACCGCTGCACCGAGTGCGGCTGGCAGACCGCGAAGTGGGTGGGTCGCTGCGGCGAGTGCCAGTCGTGGGGCACGGTCGTCTCGGCGGCCGAGAACGAGGGCATCACCCGAGCGGTGCGCGCCACCGTGCTCGACTCGGCGCGGATCGCCAGGCCGATCACCGAGATCTCCTCCGACGTCGCCGCCCACTGGGCCACCGGCATCGGCGAGTTCGACCGGGTGCTCGGCGGCGGGCTGGTGCCGGGCGCGGCGATCCTGCTCTCGGGCGAACCGGGGGTCGGCAAGTCGACCCTGCTGCTCGAGGTCGCCGCGAAGGCCGCCGAAGAGCACCTGCGGGTGCTCTACGTGTCGGCCGAGGAGTCGGTCTCGCAGGTCAAGCTGCGCGCCGAGCGCACGCACTCCCTCTCGCCCACGCTGATGCTCGCCGCCGAGACCGACCTGGCGACCGTGCTCGGCCAGATCGACGCCGTGCAGCCGCACCTGGTCATCGTCGACTCGGTGCAGACCGTGTCGTCGGCCTCGCTCGACTCGGCCGCGGGTTCGCCCACGCAGGTGCGCGAGGTCGCGTCCTCCCTCATCCGGGTCGCGAAGGAGCGGTCGCTGCCCGTGCTGCTGGTCGGGCACGTGACGAAAGACGGCTCGATCGCCGGGCCGCGTGTGCTCGAGCACCTGGTCGACGTCGTGTGCCAGTTCGAGGGCGACCGGCAGACCTCGCTGCGCTTCGTGCGGGCGCTCAAGAACCGGTTCGGGCCGACCGACGAGGTGGGCTGCTTCGAGATGACGTCGGACGGCATCTCCGAGGTGCCCGACCCGAGCGGCCTCTTCCTCTCCCGGGGCAGCGACGCGGTCTCGGGCACCTGCGTCACGGTCGCGCTCGAGGGCCGCCGCGCCCTGCCCGTCGAGGTGCAGGCGCTCGTGGTGTCGACCCCGTCGCCGAACCCCCGTCGGGTGACCAACGGGGTCGACTCGTCGCGGGTGGCGATGATCCTGGCGGTGCTCGAGCGCCGGGCCCGCATCAAGCTCAGTGAGCAAGACGTCTACGTCTCCACGGTCGGAGGGGTGAAGCTCACCGAGCCGGGCGCCGATCTCGCGATCGCGCTCGCCCTGGCCTCGGCGGCGAACGACCGCCCGCTCCCCCACGATCTCGCGGCCTTCGGCGAAATCTCGCTGGCCGGAGAGGTGCGGCCGGTCTCCTCCTCCCGGGTGCGGGCCTCGGAGGCGCGTCGGCTCGGCTTCACGACGATCCTCGACGACGAGTCGCGGCAGCTGGTGAAGGCGCTCGGTCGCGCCTTCGCCGACTCCGCCCGCTAGCCCGCACCCGCCCTCCCCGCCCCTCCTCGAAGGCCACCGACCCGTGCCGCGAAGAAGGTCCTCGACCCGTCACTTGTTGTCGCTAAAAGGGCGGAATAGCGACAACAATTGACGGGTCGGGGGCAGTCGGGTGCCGGGTTGCGGGGGCAGGGGCCGCGGGCCGGGCGGAGGCCGGGGGCCGGGTCAGATGTGGGGGACGAAGGACTGCCAGGCGCGGCGACGGGAGGACCGCGGGTCGGACTCGACGCGGTCGACGACGTCGATGATCAGGGTCTTCCGTTCGGTCTCCTCGTAGGCCGGCCACGACCCCGGGTCGACGACGCCGTCGCGGGCGAAGGCGAGCCAGTGCGCGCGCATCCGTCGGCTGGTGCGCAGGAAGTCTCGCCGCCCGCCGAGCGAGGTCATCGTGCGGCCGAACCACCCGTCCATCCGGTCGAACACCGCGTACAGGTCGAGCCCGTGGGTGGCGTCGAACCCGGCCAGCCGCACGAGCCGCGGCGCGATGTCGAAGCGGTAGAAGTGCACGGGGGCGAAGCGCGAGTGCCGCTCGGCGACCTTCACCGTCGGGTACCAGAACGCGTAGTCCCCGCCGAAGTCGGCGGCCGGCCGCTTGGCCGGGAGTCCTGGGTACTCGGCCGTGATCGCCTTCCGCGCCCCCTTCTTGGTGCGGGCGAAGATGGCGCGGATGCGCTTCGGCGTCGTCGCGAGGATGTCGAGTCGGCCGGTGAAGACCGAACCCTCGCGGTCGTTCGTGCCGATGATCAACGGCAACCGGGCCGCCCGGCCGCCCTTGAACGCGTCGAGGGGCCGCTCGGGGAGCAGGTCGCCGTCGATCACCGGAGAGAGAGCGATGGTGCCTGGGTACGCATCCGGGGTGCGGAGGGTCAGGGTCACGGCCGCGCCGACGAGCGCGTCGGCGGGAGCGCCTGCCAGCAGCGCGCCCGCGACGTCGTCCGACGTGGAGTCGACGCCGTCGGCGTCGATCGACTCGGAGAGCAGCTCGACGAACTCCTCGGCCCAGACCGCCGTGACCTCGGGCGGGTAGATCGCGTTCGCCGGCGAGCTCTGGGCGATCGCCCGGTCGAAGAGTCCCTGGGCCGAGGGCGTCGCCATCAGGGTGGTGACCGCGTTGCCGCCGGCCGACTCCCCGAACACCGTCACGCTGTCGGGGTCGCCGCCGAACGCAGCGATGTTCTCGCGCACCCAGCGCAGCGCCGCGACCTGGTCGCGGAGGCCCAGGTTCGACTCGATCGGGCGCTCGGGCGTGCCGTACCGGGTGAGGTCGAGGTAGCCCAGGGCGCCGAGCCGGTAGTTGAAGCTGACGTAGACCACGTCGCCCTCGCGCACGAGGGCCTCGCCGTTCTCGGGATGCTCGGCCGAGGATCCGACGGCGTATGCACCGCCGTGGATGAAGACCATGACCGGCCGGGCCCGGCCCCCTGCCGGCGGGCCGGCGTTGCGCAGCACGTTGACGGTCAGGCAGTCCTCCGACATCGGCGTGCTGCGCGCGACCCCGATGAAGTTGCCGTCTCGGGACTGCATCGCGACCGGACCGAATTCGCTCGCATCCCGCACCCCGACCCACGGGACGACCGGCCGCGGCGACCGGAACCGCAGCTCGCCCACCGGCGGTGCCGCGAACGGGATGCCGCGCCAGGCGAGCAGCGCGTCCCGCGCGCCGCCGAGCCGGATGCCCCGCACGACTCCGCCGTCGACGGCGACCTCGAGCGGATCGGGCACCCCGAGCGGATCGGCCCGAGCGGGATCAGGCAGGGCGGGATCGGGCAGTGCGGTCACGTCCGAATGCTAGCCCGGCCGACCCGGGTTCAGGTGTGGGTGATGCGCGATCCCGTGCGGCCGACCCGGCTTCCGGTGTGGCCGACCCGCGATCAGCTGAGGATGAACTGCTTCGTGTCGGCCGACGGGATGCCCGCCACCGAGACGGTCAGGTGGTACGAGGCGCCGGCGGCCGGCACGGCCGGGCGGGCCGACGACATGCAGGTGTCCTTCGCGGAGCGCGTGCGGTCCCAGGAGAACGGCGTCGACGAGACGGCGACTCCGGGCTCGAGCACGGCCTCGGTGTCGGTCGGGTCGGTCTGGCAGTCGGTCGAGACCCAGTAGGTCTCCGAGCCGCTGGTGATCGTGTAGACCTGCTGCGAGGTGCCGGCGTTGAGCTTGCAGGCCTCGGCCCCGGTGTTGGTGATCGTGAACGAGAGCTTCGGCATGACCCCCGCGGCGTAGGTGTCGGCGTCGGTGACCGGGGTGATCGAGATGTTGCCGGCGGCACAGGCGGCGACCTCGCCGGGCGGGGTCTGGGAGGAGGTGTCGACCGTGCCGGGCGCGGCCGACGGATCGGCGGCGCCTGCGGACCCGGCCGCATCCGAACCCCCCGCGGCCCCCGCGGCACCGTCACCGGTCGCGGCGGCCGACTCCGAGGGAGCGGCCGCCGGGACCTCGCCCTGGGCACCCGACCCGGGCCTGACGATGATGAGCACGACGATCGCGATGATCGCGACGAGCACGCCGAGGACGATGAGCCTGCGGCGCAGATACACCTTCTTCGGCTGCGGCCCGACGGGATGCCTGATGGTCGACATGGTCACAGGGTAGCGACCACCGGCGCGGATCAGCCGCCGTCGCCGCCGTGAGTCGCGAGCCCGGGTGTCGCCGACCCGAACGCCTCGAGTTCGCTGTCGTCCAGCAGCCTCGAGCGGATCAGGAACCGCTTGCCCTCGGGCGCCTCGATCGAGAACCCGCTGCCCCGGCCGTCGACCAGGTCGATGGTGAGGAAGGTGTGCTTCCAGTACTCGAACTGCGAACGCGACATGTACACCTCGACCGGGTCGATGCCCTCGACGTCCAGCGCGCCGAGGAGCACGTCCGAGCCGCCGATGCGGAACATCCCGACCGGGTAGCACATCGGCGACGAGCCGTCGCAGCAGCCGCCGGACTGGTGGAACATCAGGGGCCCGTTGGTGGCGGCGAGGTGGCGCAGCATGTCGGCTGCGGCCTCCGTCACCGCCACCCGCGGGAGGACGGCCTCGGGCATCAGAAGAAGCCCATCGGCCCGTCGGCGTAGGAGACGAGGAGGTTCTTCGTCTGCTGGTAGTGGTCGAGCATCATCCGGTGGTTCTCGCGCCCGATGCCGGACTGCTTGTAGCCGCCGAAAGCCGCGTGCGCCGGGTACTGGTGGTAGGTGTTCGACCACACCCGGCCGGCCTGGATGGCCCGGCCCGCCCGGTACAGCTGCGACCCGCTCCGCGACCAGACGCCGGCGCCGAGACCGTAGAGGGTGTCGTTCGCGATCGAGATGGCGTCGTCGTAGTCGTCGAAGCTCGTCAGCGCGAGCACCGGCCCGAAGATCTCCTCCTGGAAGATGCGCATGTCGTTGCGGCCCTCGAACACGGTGGGCTGCACGTAGAAGCCGCCCGAGAGCTCGCCGCCGAGGTCGGCCCGCTCGCCGCCGGTCAGCAGCTTCGCGCCCTCCTGTTTCCCGATGTCCATGTAGCTCAGGATTTTCTCGAGCTGGTCGTTGCTCGCCTGCGCGCCGATCATGGTCGAGACGTCGAGCGGATTGCCCTGCTTCACCTTCGCGACCCGGTCGAGACCGTCGGCGACGAAGCCGTCGTAGATCGACCGCTGCACCAGCGCCCGCGAGGGGCAGGTGCAGACCTCGCCCTGGTTGAGGGCGAAGAAGGTGAAGCCCTCCAGCGCCTTGTCGTAGAACGAGTCGCGCTCGTCGGCGACGTCGGCGAAGAACACGTTCGGACTCTTGCCGCCGAGCTCCAGGGTCACCGGGATCAGGTTCTCGCTGGCGTACTGCATGATCAGGCGGCCCGTCGTGGTCTCGCCGGTGAACGCGATCTTGCGGATGTTCGGGTGGCTCGCGAGCGGAGCGCCCGCCTCGATGCCGAAGCCGTTGACGATGTTGAGCACACCGGCCGGCAGCAGGTCCTCGATCAGCTCCAGCAGCACGTGGATGGAGGCCGGCGTCTGCTCCGCGGGCTTCAGCACCACGCAGTTGCCGGCGGCGAGCGCCGGTGCGAGCTTCCAGACCGCCATGAGGATGGGGAAGTTCCACGGGATGATCTGCCCCACGACGCCCAGCGGTTCGTGGAAGTGGTAGGCCACGGTGTCGTGGTCCAGCTCCGAGATCCCGCCCTCCTGGGCCCGGATGCAGCCGGCGAAGTAGCGGAAGTGATCGATCGCGAGCGGGATGTCGGCGGCGAGCGTCTCCCGCACCGGCTTGCCGTTCTCCCAGGTCTCGGCCACGGCGAGCAGCTCGAGGTTCTGCTCCATGCGGTCGGCGATCTTGTTGAGGATGACGGCACGCTCGGCGACGCTGGTCCTGCCCCAGTCGTCGAACGCCTTCCAGCCGGCCTCGACGGCCAGGTCGATGTCGGCGGCGGTGCCGCGGGCGACCTCGGTGAAGACTTTCCCGGTGATCGGGGTGGGGTTCTGGAAGTACTGGCCGTTCGCCGGCGGCACGTACCGGCCGCCGATGTAGTTGTCGTAGCGCGGTTTGAACGTGAGGACCGAACCCTCGGTTCCGGGGTTCGCGTACACGGTGGAGGCCGGAGCCGCCGGCTGGGCGGTCTCGGTCTCGGTCTCGGGACGATCGATGATGGTCATGAGTGCTCCTTCTCGACGACGGTGTCGGTGACAGGTGTCCGTGGCAGCGAGGCTACGTCGGCGGAGGTTGCAGACGGTTGCGCGGGAATGCCGCGCGGCGCGCGGCGCTTGAAGGGCACATGGATCCCACGGTGGTGACGGATGCGCAGACGGGCGCGGGCACGGGCACGGATCGGGCCTCGGTCGTGACGACGGATGCGGGCACCGCGGCCGCGGATGCGGGCACGTCGACCGCGGATCCGATCGGTGACCTGCTCGGCCGACTGCGCTGGAGCGTGACGTCGACCGAGGAGGCGACCCGAGCGCTCGGCGACCGCATCCGCTTCGCCGGCGACGAGGTGACCTTCCACCAGATCGTGAGCGGCTCCGCCCGCATCCACCGGGTCGGCGAGGCGGCAGATGTGTCGGAAGGCGACTTCGTGCTGCTGCCCCGGGGCGGCTCGCACACCGTGACCGCGCGGGAACCGCTCGAGCTGTTCAGCGGCACCCTCCGCGCCGAGCCCGGCCCCACCGCCCTGACCGGCCGGCTGCCCGGCCTGCTCGTCGCCTGCCGCTTCGTCGTGCGCGAACCGCTGGTCGGCGCCCTGCTGGCCGGGATGCGCGAGGAGCGTCGAGCGGGCCTCGCCGGTCGCGCGGGTTCGGGCCCGGTCGTCTCGGCGCTCGGCAACGCGGTCGCCGCGGCCGCGCTCCGCACCTGGATCGAGCACGGCGGCGGGGACGGATCGTCGTGGCTCGTCGTGCTGCGCGACGAGAACATCGCGCGGGCGGTCGACGCCATCCACGCCGAGCCGGGCCGGCGCTGGACCGTGGCGGGCCTCGCGCGGGTGGCGCGGTCGTCGCGGTCGAGCTTCGCCGAGCAGTTCAAGGCGGCGGTGGGCCTGCCCCCGCTGACCTACCTCGCCCGGGTGCGGATGGAGCGGGCGATGGAGCTGCTCGGCCGCGACGGCGCCACCGTGGGCCAGACCGCCGCCGCTCTGGGCTACTGCTCGGACGTGGGGTTCAGCCGGGCCTTCCGCCGCTTCACCGGGTCGTCGCCGACCGCCTGGCGGCAGGTCGCGGCCGGGGGCGCCGGGGCAGGCACCGGCGTGACCCCCGGCCCGGCCCTGCGCGGCAGTACCGGCATCAGCAATGGCGCCCGCGCCGGCATCAGCACCGGCGCCCGCTCCGGCACCCTCAGCGGCGCCGGAGCACGCTGAGCAGGATCCCGCCTGCGAGTGCCGCGACCCCGCCTCCGGCCAGCGCCGCGCCGACCCCGACCCCGTCGGTGAGCACCCCGCCGATCACGGCGCCCGCCGCGATCGCGACCTGGAACGCCGCCACCTGCAGCCCGCCGACGCTCTCGAGGCGATCGGGTTCGGCTCGCGCCATCCAGGTCATCAGCGTGGTCGGGATGGCCCCGAACGCCAGCCCCCAGAGCGCGACGGCCACGATCGCTCCGGCCGCCGAGGCGCCCGCGACCACGAAGACCAGCATCGCCGCTCCGAGGGCGACCGGGAAGATCAGCACCGAGACGCCGATCCGCCGGTCGGCGAGCGGCCCGGCCACGACGTTGCCCGCGAACGCGGCGATCCCGTAGACCAGCAGCAGCGCCGCGATCCCGCTCGGGTCGAACCCGCCGATGCCCTCGGCGGCGGGCCGGATGTAGGTGAAGCCGGTGAAGTGGCCGCCGGCGATCAGGGCGGTGGCGACGAGCCCGAGGATGATGAGCGGTGAGCGGAGCGTGGCGGCGAGCGGCCGGAACCCGGGCGCCCCCGTCGGCGCGACCGACGGCAGCAGCAGGGCCTGGGTCACCAGAGCCGCGAGCCCCACCACGGCGGCGAGGGCGAACACCCAGCGCCAGCCCCAGAGCTCACCGAGCCAGGTGCCGAGCGGGATCGCGGCGACCGTGGCGAGCGAGACGCCGGTGTTCACGACCGTCATCGCGCGTCCGAGCCGTGCGGGTGAGACGAGCTGGGCCGTCATCGACACCGCCAGCGCCCAGAAGCCGCCGATCGAGATGCCGAGCAGCACGCGACCGGCCAGGAGCACGCCGAGGCCTGGCGCGAGGGCGACCAAGAGGTCGGAGAGGATCGCCAGGCCGGTCAGGCCGAGCATCACCCGGCGCCGGTCGAGCCGCGGCAGCAGCACGGGTACCGTGAGCCCGGCCACGGCGGCGACGATCGCGGTGACGCTGACCGACTGCCCGGCCAGACCCTCCGAGACCGCGAGGTCGCCGGCGATCCGGGAGAGCAGGCTCGCGGGCAGGAACTCGCCCATCACCAGGGCGAACACGCCCAGGCCGAGCGAGACGACCCCGGCCCAGGAGGCCCCGGCCGGCGCCGGCGCGGAGCCGGAGGCGGACCTCGAGCTGGAGCCGGAGCCGGAGCCCGAGCTGGAGCCGGAGGAAGATCCGGGACCCGATCCCGACGGGATCGAGGCGGTCGACGACGGCGATCCGGATGCCACGGGGGCGTCGACGGGGATCGCGCGGAGGGAACTGGTGTCGGTCATACGGGGGTCAACGCCGGCGCGGCCCCCTCGATCAGACCGATCGTCGCCCGGGGTGGACCGATCGTCCGGCGAGCGGCCCGGGTTCGCGCCGCTCGAGCTGCTCCAGCTGCAGCACCACCCCGGCCCGCCGCGGTGAGCGCGGCGGGAGCAGCCGGAGCGCCGCCGTCCACACCTCGGCGTCGAGCCGCCCGTCGTCGGTCGCGGCGTAGTCGAGCAGCACGTCGACCGAGGCGTCGGTCAGCATCGCCTCGCGCAGCCGGCCGCGCAGCACGGAGCGGATCTCCTCGATCCCCGGCGCATCCGACCCCGGCAGCAGCGGCCCCGGGGAGGCCGCGAGGGCCACCCGGTGCGCGCCGCGGTCCAGCAGCGAGAGCACGTGGTGCGCGTCGAGCTCGACCGGGCTGGTCAGCCGGTAGGGGCGCGACTCGAGGCCGAGGCCGGTGGGTTCGAGGATGCGGCGCAGTCGCACGATCTCCGCCCGGAGCGTGACCGCGACCCGGTCGTCGCCGTAGACGAGCTGGGCCAGCCTCGCGGCCGAGAGCCCCTCGCGATGCCAAGCGAGCAGGGTCACGATCTCGGAGTGCCGGGTGCTCAGCTCGACGCCCCCGCCTATGTCACCGGTGTCGCGACCGAGCACGTGCATCCGGATCGGGACCCCGCGCCTGGCCGCGACGAGGGTGCCTGGGCCACGGCCCGCCCGGGCGGTCGGGTCCGAATCGGGCCCGGCCTCCGACCCGGTACCCGCCGCCGCATCCCTGGCCGTCGGGGCCGGTGGGGTCGATGGGGCCGCCGAGGTCGCCGTGGCCGAACGCCCCGCGAAGCCGGTCACGCGCAACCCCGCCCGTTCGGCAGCGGCGGCCTCGACGCTCCCGCGGTCCTGACCCGCGCGCAGCCGCTGCACCATGAGGTCGGCCTCGGCGGCCGCCGCGGTCGCCTCGATCAGCGGCAGCGTGTGCGGGTCGACCGCGCGGGCGTCGCCGGTGATGTCGATCACCCCGAGGATGCGGCGGGTCTCCGGATCGTGCACCGGCACCGCGGTGCAGCTCCAGCCGTGCACCAGGCGGTTGAAGTGCTCGGCGTCGTGGATCTGGATGCCGTGGTCGAGCTCGAGCGCGGTCCCCGGTGCCGAGGTGCCCACCTCGCGTTCGGACCAGCCCGCTCCCTCGACGAAGCGCATCCGCTCGGCCAGGCGCTTGGACTCGGGATCGCCCTCGACCCAGAGCAGCCGCCCCATCTCGTCGCCGACCGCGACGAGCAGCCCCGAGCCCTCGGCGTCGCGCACCAGGAGCCGCCGGATCACCGGGAGCACGGCGGAGAGCGGATGCGCAAGCCGGTACTCCGCCAGCAGGTCCTCCGCGACCTCGAGGTGCGGGAGCAGGTGCTCCGGGTCGAGCGCGCGGCGACGGGACCGTTCCCACGACTGGGCGACGACCGGGCGCGGGCGTCTCGGCCTCGGGATGCCCGGGAGTGCGAGCCAGGGACTGCCCATCCGTTGCCGCCAATCGCCGTCGATCGAACCGTGGCGGCCGGCTGCCGGAGAGGGGCGCGGGCCGCGCGTCCAGTATCGCTCGCGCGACGGCGAGACTCCAGTGCGAGTGGCTGCCCCGGTGAGGCCCGGTGCGGCTCAGTCCTCCGTGGCCGGGCGCGGCTCCTCGACCGGTGCGGTGGGCGGCAGGTCGGAGGAGAACGACGACTCGGCGGCGCTCAAGGCGGCCAGCCGGGTGGCGACGTCGGTCGCGGTGGCGGCCGCGGCGGCCACGTCCTCACCCGCGGCGGCCGCGCGTCCGGCGGCGAACCCGACGAGGTAGGCGGTGAGCCCGGCGGCGGGCGGGCGGAGCGACGTCGCGGTCGCGGTCGCAGCGGCCAGGAGCGCGCCGGCGTCGACCTGGTAGCCCTCCAGCCGCAGTTCGGCGGCGACCCGGGCCGACCAGGCGACGAGGTCGCCGTTGAGGTCCTGGTCCGTGAGTCCGACGATCGAGTCCTCGTTCACGTGTCCGCTCCTCTCGTAATCCTCCCGAGCCTAGGACGTTCCCGACGCGAAAGACGTTCCGGACGCGAAAGGGGGCCGCCACCGGCACTCGGCCTGGGCGGCCCCTTCGGGGGACTATCGGGGATCCTGCGCGGACCCTGTCGGAGGTCAGTCCTCCGAGACGGTGATTGTGACCTCGATGTTGCCGCGGGTCGCGTTGGAGTACGGGCAGACCTGGTGGGCGGCGTCGGCGAGCGCCTGGGCCACGTCGTGCTCGAGCCCGGGGAGGACGACCTCGAGCAGCACGGCGAGCTGGAAGCCGCCCTCGCCGTTCGAGGAGATCTCCACCCGGCCGCCGACCGAGGAGTCGGAGATCGCGACCTTCTGCTGGCGGGCGACGGCCTGCAGCGCGGAGTGGAAGCAGGCGGAGTAGCCGGCGGCGAAGAGCTGCTCGGGGTTCGAGCCGTTGCCCGAGCCGCCCATCGACTGCGGGATGGCGAGGTCGAGGTCGACCCGGCCGTCCGAGCTGCGCACGTGTCCGTTGCGGCCGTCGCCGGTGGAGAGGGCTTCGGCGGTGTAGAGAGCGGTCATGATGATGCCTTTCGATGGAGCGGACGGGATGTCGGGTCGGAGAAGGAGGTGGGGCGCGTCAGGCGCGTGTGGCAGCGGTGAGTCCGCGCATCCCCTCGGCGATGCCGTGGAGGCTGGCGACCAGGGCGCGCAGCTCGTCGAGGGAGCCCAGGCCGTAGGCCGGGGTGAGGCAGCTGACCGCCTCGGCGAGCTCGGCCCGCACGGTGCGGCCCTGCTCGGTGAGGATAACGGAGACGACCCGCTCGTCGTCGCGGGAACGGGTGCGGGTGAGCAGGCCGCGCTCCTCGAGCCGGCGCAGCATCGGCGACAGGGTCCCGGAGTCCAGACCCAACCGCGAGCCCAGGTCGCCGACCGTGAGGCCGGTGCGGTCGGCGGCGAGCTCGACCAGGGCGATGTACTGCGTGTACGTGAGGTTCCAGGGGGCGAGGGCGGCGCGATGGGCCTGCGCGACCGCGTTCGACGCGGAGTACAGGGCGAAGCACGCCATGTCGTCCAGCGGCGAGGGCGGGGAGGTCGTCTCGGGTGCCATGAACCCCACTGTACCAAATTCAATTGCGCACAACCAATTCCGCCCGGCGACGTCTCAGCGACCTCGGAGCCGCCCATTCCCTCGAAGCGGCTCAGCCCCGCGGAGCCCGCGGGTCGTGCAGCTCGTACTCCGACACGGTCGCGCAGTCGGGGCCGAAGGTGAAGTCGCCGAGCACCCGCTCACCGCGGAGCACGGCGGGCAGCCAGTACTTCGCGTCATCCCACATCCGGTCCAGCGGCAGGGCGTCGACGGGGTACCAGCCGGGCGAGACCTCGTCCGACTCCTGGGGCTCCGCGAGGCCGGCGGGGCCGACGAAGACCGTCGAGTCCTGGCTCCAGTTCTCCCGGAACGGGAACGCGAACTTCACCAGCCCGCGCTCCTGGAGGTCGCCGGGGGCCACGACGAGACCGGACTCCTCCTCGATCTCCCGCACGATCGCCTCCAGCGCCGACTCGCCCGGTTCGATCTTGCCGCCGAGGCCCACGATGTTGCCCGAGCCGAGGCCCGTCTTCTTGCGCCCCAGCAGCACCTCGCGACCGTCGGCGCCGTCGCGCAGGAGGAAGACGACGCAGACCTGGTACGGCGAGACGGGAGACACCCGAGGATGATAGCCCGCCCATGTGTTCGGGATGTTTCGGGCGTAATCTCGAAGCATGAGCACTTTCATCGATCCGCCCACTCCCGAGTCCTTCGAGCACAACGGCCAGCACCCCGAGGTCGACGACGAGAAGGGCGAGGAGCAGGACTCGTTCGACAAGCAGGTCGAGGACGAGTTCGAGACGCTCGTCGGCAAGGCCGAGCCCACCGACGGCCCGGCTCCCGCGGGTTGACCCACGACTGATCAGACGCCCTCTTCCGCCGAGCGTCTCACCGCGCTCCGGGATGCGGCGCTCGCCGAGATCGCCGGCCTCGACGCCGACATGCGCGCGCTCCGCATCACCCGCGAGTCCTCCTCGGACGACGACGAGCACGACCCGGAGGGCCCGACGCTCTCGAGCGAGTGGTCACGCATCCGGGGTCTGATGCTGGCCGCCGAGGTGCGGCGCGACGAGGCGGATGCCGCACTCGAGCGCGTCGCCGAGGGGCGCTACGGCACCTGCCTGACCTGCGGGCGGCCGATCGCGCCCGGGCGGCTCGAGGCCCGGCCCACGGCGGCGCTCTGCGTCGACTGCGCGGCCTGAGCGGCGCCACCCACGGATTGCCCCGAGGCTACCGCTCGCCCGAAGACGCGTCCGTGCGGCGCGTACCGTCGTCGTCGCCGCCGAGCTCCCAGGGCAGCGGGCCCTCCAGCTCGACCGGCTCGTCCGGCGGGGTGTCGAAGCCGCCGGGGCGCTGCACGCGGCCGAAGAAGCCCATCTGGTTCGACTTCGGCAGCGATGACTCCGCCACCGCCTCCTCGGCCGCGGTCTCGCCTGCACGGCGCCGGCCGAAGTAGCGGTCGCGCAGCCGCTCGTTGAAGGTCTTGCGGTCGGACCCGTCGTCGTTCACCCGCGTCTCGTCGTTCATCCGCATCTCCTCGCTCATCGCAGGTGCTTCAGCATGCGGGTGTTGCCGAGCGTGTTCGGCTTCACGCGCGCCAGGTCGAGGAACTCGGCGACACCCTCGTCGGGCGAGCGCACCAGCTCGGCGTAGACCTCGGGCTCGACCAGTGCGAGCGGCGAGGCCGTGTAGCCGTTGCGCTCGAAGAACGGCACCTCGAAGGTGAGGCAGAACAGGCGCGAGAGCCCGAGCTCGAGCGCCTCCGCCTCCAGGGCGGTGAGGAGCGCGCGGCCGATCCCCCGGCCCAGCCACTCGTCGTGGACCGCGAGGGTGCGCACCTCGCCGAGGTCTTCCCAGAACACGTGCAGGGCGCCGCAGCCGACCGGCACGCCGTCGGCGGTCTCCGCGATGCGGAACTCCTGCACGGCCTCGTAGAAGACCACCGCATCCTTGCCGAGCAGGATGCGTCGCTGCACCAGCGGCTCGACGAGCGCCTGGATCCAC
Organism: Herbiconiux sp. 320_LB; assembly: GCF_059691755.1. Taxonomy (NCBI): domain Bacteria; kingdom Bacillati; phylum Actinomycetota; class Actinomycetes; order Micrococcales; family Microbacteriaceae; genus Herbiconiux; species Herbiconiux sp. 320_LB. Next base: position 182,461 of record NZ_JCAWAD010000005.1, read on the forward strand.
GGGACATCGCTGGTGCGCGCCCGCCGCACGGTGACGGGCGTCTCGCTCGAACTCATCCCTCCAGCGTACCCGCCCCGAAACGCCGAGCCCCGCCCCGGGACGCCGCCTCCCCGGCCCTGAAATGCCGCCTTCCCGCCCGAAACGCCGACGACCCGTCAGTTGTCGTCGCCATCCCGGAGGAATAGCGACGACGACTGACGGGTCGCGGACAGGTGGTGCGGTGGTTAGTCGAGGTCTCCCAGGGCCGCCGCGGCCGCAGCCGCCGAGGCCTGCTGCTCGTCGCCGCCGGCGCCGATCGCGCCGACCGCCACGGGCTCGCGCGAGGTCTGCACGAAGGTGAACTTGCCGTCTTCGAAGTCGACGTGCACGTGGTCACCGGCGTTCAGCTCACCCTGCAGGATGCGCTCGGACAGCTGGTCCTCCACCTCGTGCTGCATCGCGCGACGCAGCGGACGCGCACCGAGCGAGGGGTCGAAGCCGACCTCGATCAGGCGCTCCTTGGCGGCGAGCGTGAGCTCGATCGTCATGTCGCGGTCGAGCAGGCGGTCGCGCAGGCGCTTGATGAACAGATCGACGATTTGCAGCAGCTCGACCTTGTTCAGCTGCGGGAAGACGATCGTGTCGTCGACGCGGTTGAGGAACTCGGGCTTGAAGTTCTTCTTCAGCTCCTCCGACACCTTCGCCTTCATGCGGTCGTACGAGGTCGACTCGTTGCCGGAGACCTGGAAGCCGATGGGGCTTCCCGTGATGTCCTTGGTTCCGAGGTTCGTCGTCATGATGATGACCGTGTTCTTGAAGTCGACGACGCGACCCTGACCATCCGTCAGACGTCCCTCCTCCAGCACCTGGAGCAGCGAGTTGAAGATGTCCGGGTGGGCCTTCTCGATCTCGTCGAACAGCACCACGGAGAACGGCTTGCGGCGCACCTTCTCGGTGAGCTGGCCGCCCTCTTCGAAACCGACGAACCCGGGAGGGGCACCGAACAGTCGCGAGACCGTGTGCTTCTCGCCGTACTCCGACATGTCGAGCGAGATCAGCGCGTTCTCGTCGTCGAACAGGAACTCGGCGAGCGCCTTGGCGAGCTCGGTCTTACCGACACCCGTGGGGCCGGCGAAGATGAACGAGCCCGAGGGGCGCTTCGGGTCCTTGAGTCCGGCGCGGGTGCGGCGGATCGTGCGGGACAGCGCGGCGATGGCCTCGTTCTGGCCGATGACCCGCTGGTGCAGGGCCTTCTCCATGAACACGAGGCGAGCGGACTCCTCCTCGGTGAGCTTGAACACCGGGATGCCCGTGGCCTGGGCCAGCACCTCGGCGATCAGGCCCTCGTCGACGATGCCGGAGGTCTGGATGTCTCCCGACTTCCACTGCTTCTCCAGACGCAGACGCTCGCCGAGGAGGTTCTTCTCCTCGTCGCGGAGCGAGGCGGCCTTCTCGAAGTCCTGATCCTCGATCGCGGCCTCCTTCTGGCCGCGGACGGCGGCGATGCGCTCGTCGAACTCGCGCAGCTCCGGCGGGGCCGAGAGGATCGACAGGCGAAGGCGCGCGCCGGCCTCGTCGATCAGGTCGATCGCCTTGTCCGGGAGGAAGCGGTCCTGCACGTAGCGGTCGGCGAGGTTCGCGGCGGCGACGATCGCGCCGTCGGTGATCGACACCTTGTGGAACGCCTCGTACTTGTCGCGCAGCCCCTTCAGGATGTTGATCGCGTGGGGCAGCGACGGCTCGGCGACCTGGATCGGCTGGAACCGGCGCTCGAGCGCCGCATCCTTCTCGAAGTGCTTGCGGTACTCGTCGAGCGTGGTGGCGCCGATGGTCTGGAGCTCGCCACGGGCCAGCAGGGGCTTGAGGATCGACGCGGCGTCGATCGCGCCCTCGGCCGCACCGGCGCCGACGAGCGTGTGGATCTCGTCGATGAAGGTGATGATGTCGCCGCGGGTGCGGATCTCCTTGGTGACCTTCTTCAGGCGCTCCTCGAAGTCGCCGCGGTAGCGGGAACCGGCGATGAGCGAGCCGAGGTCGAGCGTGTAGAGCTGCTTGTCCTTCAGGGTCTCGGGCACGTCGCCGCGCACGATCGCCTGGGCCAGGCCCTCGACGACCGCCGTCTTGCCGACGCCGGGCTCACCGATCAGCACGGGGTTGTTCTTGGAGCGGCGGGAGAGGATCTGCATGACCCGCTCGATCTCCTTCTCGCGCCCGATCACCGGGTCGAGCTTGTTGTCGCGCGCGGCCTGCGTGAGGTTGCGGCCGAACTGGTCGAGGATCTGCGAGCCCTTGTCGGGGGCCTGGTCGTTGCCGCCGACCGCGACCTGCTCCTTGCCCTGGTAGCCGGAGAGCAGCTGGATGACCTGCTGCCGAACGCGGTTCAGGTCGGCGCCCAGCTTGACGAGCACCTGGGCGGCGACGCCCTCGCCCTCGCGGATCAGGCCGAGCAGGATGTGCTCGGTGCCGATGTAGTTGTGGCCGAGCTGCAGCGCTTCGCGCAGCGAGAGCTCGAGGACCTTCTTCGCGCGGGGCGTGAAGGGGATGTGCCCGGTGGGCTGCTGCTGTCCCTGACCGATGATGTCCTGCACCTGCTCGCGCACGGCGTCGAGCGAGATGTTCAGCGACTCGAGCGCCTTGGCGGCGACTCCCTCGCCCTCATGGATCAGGCCGAGCAGGATGTGCTCGGTACCGATGTAGTTGTGGTTGAGCATCTTGGCTTCTTCTTGCGCCAAGACGACGACACGACGGGCTCGGTCGGTGAATCTCTCAAACATGTCTGTCTCCTTGGTCGCCAGGGCCGGTGGATGGCGACCGATAGGAAGAGACTAACCAGGCGGAGGGGCCCGGACAGCCCCTGTTCGCCCTGGGCGTGACTACCGGTTTCCGGGCTTTCGTGCCGCAACGGGTTGACTCCTCGCCCCAGGTGGAGGATGTTCGACTCGAGCGAAAGCCGGTGAGGCCCGGTCTCCCCACGGGACCGGGCCTCTGCCGTCCCCGGCGACCGGCGGTGCGGCGCGACGGCGGGACGGCGGGACGGCGGGACGGCGATCGTAGGATGGCGGGCATGACGACGATCCTCCAGGCGCGGGAGGTGCCGCTCGGCGGGCCGCGGGCGATGATGGTGCACCGCACCCTGCCGAGCAAACAGCGCACGCTGATCGGCGCCTGGTGCTTCGCCGACCACTACGGGCCGTCGCCGGTCTCGGAGACCGGGGGCATGGTCGTGCCGCCGCATCCGCACACCGGACTGCAGACCGTGAGCTGGCTCTTCGAGGGCGAGATCGAGCACCGCGACAGCGTCGGCAGCCACGCCTTCGTGCGCCCCGGCACCCTCAACCTGATGACCGCCGGTCGCGGCATCTCGCACTCGGAGGTCTCGACGGCCGAGACCACCACCCTGCACGGCGTGCAGCTGTGGGTCGCCCTGCCGGCGGCTTCGCGGAATACGGCCCCCTTCTTCGAGAGCCACGAGGCCGTGCGCCTGCGGGTCGGCGACGCGGCCGTCGCCGTGTTCGTGGGCGAGCTCGGCGGGGCGTCGGTGGGTGCGAAGACCTTCAGCCCGCTCGTGGCGGCCGAGATCGCGCTCCCCGCCCACGGCCGGGCCGAGCTGCCGGTGCGACCCGGCTTCGAGTACGGGGTGCTGGTGGATGCGGGGCCCGTGCGGGTGGACGGCGCGCGGGTCGAGCGCACCGAGCTCGCGTACACCGGTGTCGGGCACGACACCCTGGTGCTCGCCGCCGAGGACGAGCCGGTGCGGGTCGTGCTGATCGGCGGGGAGCCGCTGGACGAGCAGATCCTGATGTGGTGGAACTTCGTCGGCCGCAGCCACGAGGAGATCGTGGCCTACCGCGCGGCCTGGCAGCAGGAGTCGGGCGCGCCCACCGCTGCCGCACCGCGTCGCTTCGGCGCGAGCGACCACCATTACGAGGGAGCGCCACTGCCGGCCCCCGAACTCCCCACGGTGCGCCTCAAGCACCGCCCCTGACGGGCGCGACTGCTGGATGCTCGACTACTGGATGGCCGAGGTGAGGCGGGCCAGGTTGTCGAGGATGGTGGAGCGGAGCGGCTGCTTGCGCCACTCCTCGAGGGTGAGCTCGCGACTGACCGCGCGATAGCCGTCCTCGACCAGGCGCATCTGCTCGACGAACTCGTGGCCGCGCACCATCAGCGAGACCTCCATGTTCAGGCTGAACGAGCGCATGTCCATGTTCGACGAGCCGATCACGGCGACGTCGTCGTCGATCGTGAAGTGCTTGGAGTGCAGGATGTACGGGGCCTGGTACATGTAGATCCGCACCCCCGCCCGCAGCAGCAGCTCGTAGTACGACCGCTGTGCGTGGTACACCAGGGCCTGGTCACCGATTTCGGAGACGAACAGCTGCACCTCGACCCCGCGCTCGGTGGCGGTCGTGATGGCATACATCATCGCGTCGTCCGGCACGAAGTAGGGGCTGGTGATGATGATCTTGCGCTGCGCGTTGTAGAGCAGGGCCAGGAACAGGCGCAGATTGTTCTCGCCATCGAACCCGGGACCGGAGGGGACCACCTGCATGTCGAGGGCATCCGGATCGTCTTCGATCACGTCGTCGGTGATCGCCCGGGTCTCGCGCAGCAGCAGCTCGCCGCTCTCGCTGAACCAGTCGGTGATGAAGATCGCGTTGATGCCGGCGACGATCGGGCCCTCGAGCCGGGTCATCAGGTCTTGCCACTTCAGGCCGCGCTTCAAGTTGCCGCGCTTGTTGTAGCTGCGGTCGACCACGTTCTGCGACCCCATGTAGGCCACGTCGCCGTCGATCACGAGCACCTTGCGGTGGTTGCGCAGATCCGGGCGCTGCCACTTGCCCTTCAGCGGCTGTACCGGGAGCATGAAGTGCCAGGAGACCCCCATGGCGTTCAGCTTCTTGACGGTGGCGCGGTGCCCGGGGGCCCGCACCGAGGCGATGTGGTCCAGCAGCACGCGCACGGTCACCCCGCGCTTGACCGCCGCCTCCAGGGCCTCGAAGAACGGCTTCGTGGTCGCGTCGTAGGAGAGGATGTAGAACTCGGCGTGCACGTAGCGGTGCGCGTTCTGGATGTCGGCCGTCATCTGCCGGATCGAGTCGTCGTAGTCGCCCACGAGGGTGGCCTTGTTGCCGCCGACCAGGGGCATGGCGCCCAGGTTGCGGTTGAGCTCGACGACGCTGCGGAACCACGGCGGCCACGGGTGGTCGTCGCTGACCCGCTCGATGCCCTCGGTGGTCTCGATGATGAACTCGTTGATCGCGTGCTGCTTGTCGCGCCGGGACTTCGGCAGTTTGTAGCTGCCGATCAGGAGGAAGAGCAGGAAGCCGACGTACGGCAGCACGAAGATGGCCATGAGCCAGGCGATCCCCGTCGACGGGCGGCGGTTGCGCGGCACGTAGATGACGGCGACGACACGGATGACGAAGTCGATCGCCAGAAGGACGAGCACCACGATGACGGCGATGTCGGAACTCCCCACTGCGGCACCCCTTCTAGCGATTCCCTCAGGGATACCGTATCGGGTCGGGGCACGCCCGCTTATTCGGACGCGGTCTTGGCCGGGAGCCCCAGCCTGCGGCGTTCTTCGGCCTCGATCTTCGCCAGGGCGCGACGCTCGGACTTGTCCGACCGCAGGAGCGCACGCATGATGAACCAGAACACCAGGCCGATCAGGACGGTCGGTGCCAGGGCGGCGATCGCGGGCAGGAAGTCGTTCATCGCCCGAATCCTACGTCACGCACCTGGGAGGGTCACTTCACCAGCGGGAACAGGATGGTCTCGCGGATGCCGAGACCGGTGAGCGCCATCAGCAGGCGGTCGATGCCCATCCCCATGCCCCCCGAGGGCGGCATGCCGAACTCGAGGGCCCGCAGGAACTCCTCGTCGAGCTGCATGGCCTCGTCGTCGCCGGCCGCCGCCTGGCGGGCCTGCTCGACGAAGCGCTCGCGCTGGATGACGGGGTCGACCAGCTCGGAGTACCCGGTCGCCAGCTCGAAGCCGCGGATGTAGAGGTCCCACTTCTCGACGACGCCCTCGATCGTGCGGTGCGCCCGGGTGAGCGGACTGGTCTCGACCGGGAAGTCGAGCACGAAGGTGGGGCGCACGAGCGAGCCCTTCACGAAGTGCTCCCAGAGCTCTTCGACGAGCTTGCCGTGGTTGGGCAGGTGCACCTCGACGCCCTCGCGCTCGGCGAGCGCCTGTAGGTCGGCGACCGAGGTCTGCGGGGTGATCTCGACGCCGGCCGCCTCGGAGAGCGAGCCGTACATGCTGATGCGGTCCCACTGCCCGCCGAGGTCGTACTCCGTGCCGTCGGCCCAGGTCACCACGTGCGAGCCCGAGGTCGCGAGGGCGGCGTTCTGGATCAGCGTCTGGGTCAGCTCGGCGATGCTGGTGTAGTCGCCGTACGCCTCGTAGGCCTCGAGCATCGCGAACTCGGGCGAGTGCGTCGAGTCGGCGCCCTCGTTGCGGAAGTTGCGGTTGATCTCGAACACCCGGTCGATGCCGCCGACGACGGCGCGCTTGAGGAAGAGCTCGGGCGCGATGCGCAGGTAGAGCTCGGTGTCGAAAGCGTTGGAGTGGGTGACGAACGGTCGCGCCGCCGCACCGCCGTGCATGGTCTGCAGCATCGGCGTCTCGACCTCGAGGTAGTGCCGGTCGGCGAAGGTGGCGCGGAGGGAGGCGGTCGCGAGCGCGCGAGTGCGCACGACCTGGCGCGCCTGGTCGCGCACGATCAGGTCGAGGTAGCGGCTGCGCATCCGGGTCTCCTCCGACAGTTCGGAGTGCAGGTTCGGCAGGGGCAGCAGGGCCTTGGAGGCGATCGCCCACTCCGCGACCATCACGGAGAGCTCGCCGCGGCGGGAGGAGATGACCTCGCCCGAGACGAAGAGGTGGTCGCCGAGGTCGACGAGCTCCTTGAAGTCGGCCAGGGACTCCTCGCCGACGACCGCGAGCGAGATCATCGCCTGGATGCGGGTGCCGTCGCCGGACTGCAGCGAGACGAAGCAGAGCTTGCCGGTGTTGCGGAGGTGCACGACCCGCCCGGCGATGCCGACGGTCTCGCCCGAGACCTCGTCGGCGGCCAGGTGACCCCACTTGGCGCGGACGGCGGGGATCGTGGTGGTGACCGGGACGGAGACGGGATAGGCGCCGACGCCGGAGTCGTTGAGCTTGTCGCGCTTGGCCAGGCGCACGGCCTTTTGCTCGGAGACCTCGTCGTCGGTCAGCTCGGCGGGGGCGGTGGGGTTCAGCGCGGATGCGTCGGTCATGCGGAACGGGTCTCCTTGAGGTCGCGCCCAGTGTACCGGGCGCGCCGGGCCGCCTCCCGCTCTCCGGCGGTCAGCGCCCGAGGTAGATGGCGGTGTTGTCGATCAGGCGGGTGCTGCCGACCTTGGCGGCGATGATCACCCGGGCCTTGCCGGTGTAGTCGTCGTCGACGGGCAGGAAGGTGTCCGGATGCACGACCGCCAGGTAATCGAGCTCGACCAGCTGCTCGCCCATCGCCGCGGCCTGCGCGGCGGCGAGCACCGCGTCGATCCCCCGGTCGGAGGCGGAGGCGGCGGCCTCGAGCACGTGCGGCAGCGTGGCGGCGGCCCGGCGCTCGCGCGGGTCGAGGAAGCGGTTGCGGCTGGAGAGCGCGAGCTCGTCGTCGTCGCGCACCGTCTCGACCACCTCGACCGTGGTGGGCATGTCGAGGTCGGTGAGCATCCGCTGCACCAGGAAGACCTGCTGCGCATCCTTCTGCCCGAAGAGCACGACGTCGGGGCCGACGGAGTTGATCAGCTTCGACACCACGGTCAGCACGCCGTCGAAGTGGCCCGGGCGGCTCCTGCCCTCGAAGAGGGTGCCGACGCGGCCGGCGGTCACGCGGGTCGCGACGTCTCCGGTCGGGTAGAGCTCCTGCACCTCGGGGGCGAAGACGAGATCGGCGCCGCGGCCGGTGAGCAGCGCCACATCGCCGTCGAGGTCGCGCGGGTAGCGTTCGAGATCGGCCGGGTCGGTGAACTGCAGCGGGTTGACGAAGATCGACACCACGACGAGGTCGGCGATCTCGGCCGCCCGCTCGACCAGAGCGAGGTGCCCCGCGTGCAGGGCGCCCATCGTGGGGACGAGGGCGACGACCGGGCGTGCGCCCGCGCTCTCGGCGGCCTCCCGGATCTCGCGGCGGACATCGGCCACCGTCGTCACGACGACGGGGACCTGGCCTGCGAGAGCCTCCGACTCGGCTGCTGCCACCGGGTACTCCTTGCTGTTGCGCTGTGCTCGGCGGGCCAGGGGCGACCGCCACGACGATGTTACCGGGTGCCGGAAGGGTGCCGGCGGCGCGGGTCAGCCCGGCACGTCTCCGCCGGCGCGGGCGAGCGCGTTCTGCACGGCCGAGAGCATGAGCGGCGAGAGCACTCGCCCCGGCGCCTCGACCCCGATCGAGGCGAGCAGGCCGACGGCCTGGTCGACGATGGCGGTCGAGAACGTGGTCGCGGTCTCGATGGCCTCGGCGTAGGCGGGCCGATCGGCCTCCGCGACGACCACGGGCTCGCCGCCCATCTCGACGACCAGCGCCTGGGCGATCGGCAGCACGGGGGTGGGGGCGGTCACGCCGAACCAGGTGCCGGCGAGCCGGCCGAGGTCGATGCTGGTGCCGGTGAACGACATCGCCGGGTGCACCGCGAGCGGGATGATGCCGGCCGCGCGGGCCGGGGCGAGGATGTCGGTGCCGTACTCCGGCGCGGTGTGCAGCACCAGCTGCCCCATCTGCCAGGTGCCGGTCTCGGCGAGGCCCGCGATCAGGCTGCCGAGCTCGGAGGAGGGGACGGCCAGCACCACGAGCTCGCTGCGCTCGACGAGCTCGGGGATGGTGAGCACCGGCACGCCCGGCAGCATCGCCTCGGCGCGCTCCCGGCTCGACTCGGAGATCGCCGCGACGCCGACGATCGCGTGGCCGGCGTTGGCGAGGGCGGCCCCGAGCACCGGGCCGACCCGGCCGGCCCCGACGATGCCGACGCCGAGGCGGCCGGTGCGTTCCGAGGGCTTCATGCGTGGTCTCCTTCTGAGCGTGTGGGTGGGGCTTCGGGGGCCGGCGCGGGCCAGGGCGGGACGGGTGCGGGCTGCGCCGGCGGGGCGGACTCGGGCGCGGCCGGTGCCGGCGCGGCGGGCGCGGCCGGGGCCGGCGCCGCCCACCTCTGGGTGCGGTCGGCGGCCCCCGCGGCGTCGACCCGCGCCGTCCACCGCTCGAACGCGGCGCTGCCGCGCGCACGGTCCACCGCGTCGATGCTCGCCCGAACCGGCCCCGCGACGGTGTGGGCGGTGAGACCGACGAGGTCGAGCATCCGTTGCAGGGGGCCCTGAGACAGCCGCAGACTCTGCACCCGGGCCAGTGGCACGACCACCAGCCGGCGCCAGATGAAGCCCGAACGGATGAGGATGGCGTCATCGGTCAGCGCGGTGCCGGTGCGCCGCCACGACAGCGGCCGGATGGGCCAGGCCCGGCGCGGGGCGTCGTCGAAGCCCTCGCCGCCCCGGGCGAGCAGGCCGGCGAGCACGAGGCCGCGCGTGTGCTCCCCCGCGAGCCCCGGCAGCAGGAGACCGAGCACCTGGCGCACGTCGTCGACCGTGCCGACCGGCAGCATCGTCGTGCTCGACTGCGCGCTGCCCTCCCCGGCCGCGCCCGCCCGGTTGATCCGGATCATCCACCAGCCCGCCGGCCGCCAGAGCAGCGGCTGACTTACCTCGATCGCGTGGATGCGCCCGGGCGGCAGGGTGTCGTTGCTGGTCGAGAGCAGCCCGAACCCGACCCGGACCCCGTCCGGCGTGCCCGCGATGCTGTACCGCAGCGACTTGGTGAAGCGGCGCCCGTAGTAGCCGAGCGCGGCGGCGATCCCGGGCAGCAGCAGGACGACCACGAACAACCGCTGGCCGAGCATCGAGGTGGTGACGAGCACGGCGGCGACGATCAGGAGCCCGACGGTGAAGCCGCTCAGCACGAGCGAGGCGATCAGCCGGCCGGGCGGGATGCGCACGACCGACCCGGGGACGGCCAGCGCCGGGTCGAGCTCGGGCGCGAGGAGCTCGCGCATCCGCTGGTTGATCAGGCGCTCGCGCTGCTCGGGGGGCGGGGAGTCGACGGCGACCTGCTCGGTCGCCTGGATGCCCGAGGCGAGCACGAGCACGTCGCGACGGAGGCGGTCGGCGTCGGCACCGCCCAGGTAGGCCAGCTGCACCTTCGCATCCTGACCGGCGACGCTGATGTCCAGCCGCGCCGCCCCGAACAGCCGCGCGAAGACCGGCCGGCCGATCGCGATGCCCTGGATGCGGTCGAGCCGGGCCCGCCGGTGGGTGCGGAAGAGCACGCCGCTGCGCACCTCGACGACGTCGTCGCCCACCCGGAAGGTGTGCATGCGCCAGGACAGGTAGAACCCCGCGATCCCGACCACGAGGGCGCCGACGACGATGAGCCCGAGCCAGCCGATCTGGCCGCGCTCGTAGGCGGTCTGCAGCGGGTCGCCCGGCAGGTCGGGCGCCCCGAAGACCCAGTCGACGAGTCGCTCGCGGAAGTTGCTGACCACGAAGCCGAGCACCGCGATGAGCACGATTCCGCCGCGCAGCAGCGGGGTGGCGGGATGCAGCCGGTGCCACTGCCCGTCGGTGAGATCGGCTCCGACGCGGCCCGTCGGCCCGGTCACAGCCCCACGCGCCGAGACTCCGCCAGGGCGACGAGCCGGTCGCGCAGCGCGGTCGCGTCGGCGTCGACCAGCCCGGGGATCGTGACGCCGGTCGCCGCGGCGGCCGTGACGAACTTGAGTTCGGCGAGCCCGAGCGCGCGGGCGACCGGGCCGCGGTTGACGTCGATCAGCTGCATCCGCCCGTAGGGCACCGACACAACCCGGTGGAACATGATGCCGCGGCGGAACTCGAGGTCGTCCTCCCGCAAGCGGTAGCCGATCGACCGCACCCGCCGGGGCGCGAGCACGAGCAGGATCAGCCCGATCACGACGGCCACCGCGAGCGCCGGCCAGCCGAACCAGGCTCCGCCCAGGATGAACGGCACGGTCACCGCGGCGAGCACGAGCGCCCCGATCACGCTGGAGACCACCTCGACGCCGACGTAGCGCGGGCTGACGCCGCGCCACTCCGCGGTGGCCGTCGGCGGGGCGTCGGCCACGGCATCCTCGTCTCGCGTCGGGTCGGTCACGGGGTGTCGGGTTCGTCGGGCGGCAGCGTGCACAGCCGCTCGGCCACGAGGCCGGCGATCAGGAGCGTGATCCCGGAGACCGCGGCCGCGATGGCCGACCAGAGCGAGCCGATGTCGGCGATCACCGGCCGGGTCAGCAGGAAGACGAGCACCCCGATGCTGAACCCGCCGATCAGGCTGCCGACCAGGGCGGAGGCCTTCGCGAGCACCACCGTGCGCATCGCGCGGAACGGGTTGACCCGGGTCGCCGAGGTGCCACGGATGGCGCGCCGGATCGGGATCGCCAGCACCACGACGATCGCTGCGGCCGCGAGCAGGGTGATGGTGAGGGTCACCGGCGGCACGAGCACCGGGGATCCGGCGGCGGCGAGCACGATCTCGAGCACGTAGCCGGCGACGACCCCGACCAGGCCGAAGACGATCAGGGTGACCGGTCGCGTGTGCCTCACCGCGGCTCCCCCGCGTAGGGGCGCAGGGTCGTCTCCGGGATGCGCGCCAGCAGCGCGTCGACCCGGCCGAGACCCGGCAGGGTCGCCTCCGGATCGACCTCGAGCCACGGCACCAGCACGAAGTCGCGCTCGGCGGCCCGCGGATGCGGCAGTGTGAGCCGCGGGGTGTCGCGGATGACCGAGGCGAAGCTCACGATGTCGACGTCGAGCGTGCGGTCGCCCCAGCGCTCGGCGCGCACCCGGCCGTGGGCGTGCTCGATCGCGTTGACGACGCCGAGCAGCTCCTCGGGATGCAGGCTGGTGCGGATCAGCGCGACGGCGTTCAGGTAGGCGGGCGCGTCGGGGTCGACGCCATCCGGTTTGACCGCCGTCGTCTCGTAGAGACGCGAGGCGGCCACCACGTCGACACCCTCGGTCTCGTCGAGCTCGCGCAGCGCCGCGAGGATGGTGGTCTCGCGGTCGCCCAGGTTGCTGCCGAAGGCGAGCACGGCGGGGAGCCGGACGATCCGGCGCTCGACGCTCGGGATCGGGCGGGCGTTCGCGTTCATGAGGAAGCCAATCGTGCTCGGGGCCTGGTGCGGGTGATCGTGATGCTGACGTCGGCGAAGGGCACCGGGATGGGGGCGTCGGGCTTGTGCACCACGACGCGCGTGCGCTCGACCGGCTCGTGCGCGAGGACCACGGCGGCGATGCGCTCGGCCAGCGTCTCGATCAGGTCGACGGGGTCGGCCGCGACCGCCTCGGAGATCTCGACCGCGAGCTCGCCGTAGTGCACGGTGCGGCCGAGGTCGTCGCCCGAGGCCGCCGGGGCGGTGTCGAGCCAGACATCGACGTCGATCACGAAGCGCTGGCCGTTCTCGCGCTCGAAGTCGAAGACGCCGTGGTGGGCGAAGACCTCGAGCCCGGTGAGGGTGAGGAGGTCGAGCCGGTCGGTCATGCGGGGACCCCCTCGTTGCCCTGCCAAGCGGCCACCACGTCGAGCGCCTGCCGGGTCACCGGCACGTCGTGCACCCGCACCCCCCAGACCCCGTCGTGCACCGCCAGGGCCGCGATGACCGCGGAGGGGAGGTCGCGTGCGGTGGGTGACTTGCCCTCCGGCAGCAGGCCGCCGACGAAGCGCTTGCGCGAGGCGCCGATGAGCACCGGGGGGCCGAGCGCGACCAGGCGGTCGAGGTGCCGCAGCAGCTGCCAGTTGTGCCCGGCGTCCTTCGCGAAGCCGAGGCCGGGGTCGAGGATGAGCCGGTCGGGGTCGACACCCTTGACGACCAGTTCGGCCGCCCGCAGCGCCACGTGCGAGACGACCTCGGACACGACGTCGCGGTAGTGCGCCACCCCGGTCATCTCGTCGCTCGGCCCGCGCCAGTGCATCACCACGAACCGGGCGTCGGAGGCGACGATCAGGTCGTCCATCTCCGGGTCGGCGAGCCCGCCGGAGACGTCGTTGACGATGGCGGCACCGGCCTGGATGGCCGCCGCGGCGGTCGAGGCGTTGGTCGTGTCGACACTGACGGTGATGCCGCGGCCGACGAGGTCGCGCACCACGGGCAGCACCCGCCGTTGCTCCTCCGAGACGGCGATGCGGCCGGCTCCCGGCCGGGTCGACTCTCCGCCGACGTCGATCACGTCGGCGCCCTGCTCGACCATCTCGATCGCGTGCCGCACGGCCGCGTCGCGGTCGAGCCAGAGTCCGCCGTCGCTGAAGGAGTCGGGCGTGACGTTGAGGATGCCGAGGATCGCGGCGGGGGCGCTCATCGCTCCTCCCCCGCGGTCTCCGACGGCCGGGCAGCCGACGGGCTGCCGATCAGCGCGATCACCTCGGCCCGGGCCGCCGGATCGGCGAAGACACCGCGCGACGCGAGGGTGACGGTGGTGCTGCGGGTCTGCCGTGGCCCCCGCGCACTCACGCAGCCGTGCTTGGCGTCGAGCACCACGAGCACACCCGGCGACTCCAGCGCAGATTCGATCGCGGCCGCGATCTCGTCGCCGAGCCGCTCCTGCAGCTGGGGGCGGGAGGACGCGGACTCGATGACCGCCACGATCCCGCCGAGCCCCGCGATCCGCTCGCCCGGCAGGTAGGCCACGTGGGCCACCCCCTCGAACACCATCAGATGGTGCTCGCACACCGAACGGAAGGTGATGTCGCGCAGGATGACGGGCTGGGCATCCGGAGCCGCGAAGGTCGACCCGATCGCCTCCGCAGGATCCGTGCCCACACCGCCGTACAGCTCGGCGAAGAGCTCGGCGACCCGATGCGGCGTCTGCGCCAGACCCTCGCGCTCCGGGTCGTCGCCGATCGCGGCCAGGATCTCACTGACCGCGGCCTCGATCCTCTCCCGGTCGACGGAGCTCACGCGAGCCCTACGCGGTGGCGGGGCGGGGGTTGATGCGCGGGGCGCGCTTCGGCTTCGACTCGGGCTCGGGCTCCGGCTCGGAACCCACGCCGCCGTCGACGGCGCCGGCGTCGATCGGCGCCTTGGCCGTCGGGAACTCCACCGGCGGGAGCTCGGAGACCGGGCGGTTCTCGCTCGAGAGCCACTGCGGGCGCAGCGGCAGGCGCTTGACGCCCTGGAAGATCTCGGCCAGCTGGTCGTGGTCGAGCGTCTCCTTCTCGAGCAGCGCGGCGGCCAGCTTGTCGAGGATCTCGCGGTTGTCGTTGAGCACCTGCCAGGCCTCATCGTGCGCCGCCTCGATCAGGCCGCGCACCTCGGCGTCGACCTGCTGGGCGAGGCTCTCGGAGTAGTCGCGCTCGTGGCCCATGTTGCGGCCGAGGAACATCTCGCCCGAGGCGCTGCCGAGCTTGACCGCACCGAGCGAGGCGGTCATGCCGTACTCGGTGACCATCTTCTTGGCGGTGCCGGTGGCCTTCTCGATGTCGTTCGAGGCGCCCGTCGTCGGGTCGTGGAAGACGATCTCCTCGGCGACACGGCCGCCCATGGCGTAGGCGAGCTGGTCGAGCAGTTCGTTGCGGCTGACCGAGTACCGATCTTCCAGCGGGAGCACCATCGTGTAGCCGAGGGCCCGGCCGCGCGGCAGGATCGTGACCTTGGTGACCGGGTCGGTGTAGTTCATCGCCGTGGCGACCAAAGCGTGACCGCCCTCGTGGTACGCGGTGACGAGCTTCTCCTGGTCGCGCATGATGCGGGTGCGGCGCTGGGGGCCGGCGATCACGCGGTCGATGGCCTCGTCGAGGGCGCGGTTGTCGATCAGCTGCGCGTTGCTGCGCGCGGTGAGCAGGGCCGCCTCGTTCAGCACGTTCGCCAGGTCGGCGCCGGTGAAGCCCGGCGTCTTGCGGGCGACGACCTCGAGGTCGACACCGGCCGCCAGGGGCTTGCCCTTGCCGTGCACCTCGAGGATCTTGCGCCGCCCGTTGAGGTCGGGCGCGTCGACGCCGATCTGGCGGTCGAAACGGCCGGGGCGGAGCAGCGCCGGGTCGAGGATGTCGGGACGGTTGGTCGCGGCGATCAGGATGACGTTCGTCTTGACGTCGAAGCCGTCCATCTCGACCAGCAGCTGGTTGAGGGTCTGCTCGCGCTCGTCGTGACCGCCGCCCATGCCGGCGCCGCGGTGGCGGCCGACGGCGTCGATCTCGTCGATGAAGATGATCGCGGGCGAGTTCTCCTTGGCCTGCTGGAACAGGTCGCGCACGCGGCTCGCGCCGACGCCGACGAACATCTCGACGAAGTCCGAACCCGAGATCGAGTAGAACGGCACTCCCGCCTCACCCGCGACGGCGCGGGCCAGCAGGGTCTTGCCGGTACCGGGAGGGCCGTAGAGCAGCACACCCTTCGGGATGCGGGCGCCGACGGCGAGGAACTTGGCGGGCTCCTTCAAGAAGTCCTTGATCTCCTCGAGCTCCTCCAGCGCCTCCTCGGCGCCGGCCACGTCGTCGAAGGTGACCTTCGGCGACTCCTTGGAGACGAGCTTCGCCTTCGACTTGCCGAACTGCATGACCCGGTTGCCGCCGCCCTGCATGCCCGAGAGCATGAACCAGAAGAAGGCGCCGATCAGCAGGATCGGGAGGAAGAGGCCGAGAGCGGAGAGGAACCAGTTCGGCTGGGGAACCTGGTCGTCGAAGCCGTCGGCGGGCTTGGCGTCGGTGACCGCGTTGACGACCTCGGTGCCGCGCGGGGCGACGTAGTAGAACTGCACCTTCGAGCCGAACTCGTCATCCGGGTTCGTCAGCGTCATGTCGACGCGCTGCTCGCCGTCGATGATCGTGGCCTCGGAGACCTTGCCCGTGGACAGGAGGTTGAGACCCTGATCCGTGGTGATCTGCTTGGTCGTGCCGCCGGTGATGAGCGTGAACCCGATCCAGAGGGCGATCGCGCCCAGCAGGATGTACGGAATGGGAGATCGAAGGATGCGTTTCGCGTTCATGTCTCTTCATCGCTCGTGTGCCGGGGGTGCAGCACGGTGCCTATGTGGTGCTGCAAGGGTACCCGTCGCGGACTGGACGCCGCCTCCATGTTCCCCGTGGGCGTAACCGCCCCGGCGCTCCCGCTCGATGCCCGGCACGCGGGCGGTCGGGGGCGGCCGACGCCGTGGGCTCAGGCGTAGACGTGAGGGGCGAGCACACCGATCGACTTGAGGTTGCGGTAGCGCTCGGCGTAGTCGAGGCCGTAGCCCACCACGAAGGCGTTCGGGATGTCGTAGCCGACGTACTTGACGTCGATCTCGACCTTCACGGCCTCGGGCTTGCGCAGCAGCGCGCAGATCTCGACCGAGGCGGCGCCGCGCGAGCGCAGGTTCGCCAGCAGCCAGGAGAGGGTGAGGCCGGAGTCGATGATGTCCTCGACGATCAGCACCTTGCGGCCGGTGATGTCGGTGTCGAGGTCTTTCAGGATGCGGACGACGCCGCTGGACTGGGTTCCCGACCCGTAGGAGCTCACGGCCATCCAGTCCATGTTGATCTGCAGCCGCAGCTCGCGGGCGAGGTCGGCCATCACCATGACCGCGCCGCGCAGCACGCCCACCAGGAGCACGTCGTCGTCGTCGGTGTAGTCGGCCTCGATCGAGCGGGCGAGCTCGGCGATCTTCTCGGCGATCTGCGCCTCGGTGAGCAGCACCTCGGTGATGTCGGATTCGATGTCTGAAATGTCCATGGCTGCCGTTCCTAGTCGTCGATCGTCTCGTGCACCGCTCGGGAGAACACGATCCGCGCTCCTCGCCGCACCACTCTAATCCCTGGCAGATCGACCCCCTTCTGGCCGTGCCACCCGGTCACCAGGGCCGCGACCGCCAGGGTCTGGGAGCGGGAGAGCGAGACCCCGAACTCGCTGTCGACGACGTAGCGGATGATCCGGTTGCGGAGCGCGGGCGGGTTCGCCTCCAGCGCCGGGGCCGAGATCGCGATGCCGGCCTCCGCGTGCTCGACCAGATCCTCGATCGTCTCGGTCGCCATGTCGTGCAGGGTGTCCTCGTCCTCGCGGAACTGCTCGGCCGTGCGCGCCAGCGCGTCGGCGATGCCCGGGCCGAGCTCGCGCTCGAGCAGCGGGAGCACGGTCTCGCGCACCCGCACCCGGGTGAAGGAGGGATCGAGGTTGTGCGGGTCGTGCCACGGCTCGAGCCCCGAGTCGATGCAGAGGGCGAGCGTGGTCGCCCGACGGATGCCGAGCAGCGGGCGCAGGCGGGTCCCCGCGGCGGAGACCGGCTCCATCCCGCGGAGGCTGCCCGCGCCGGCACCCCGCGCGAGGCCGAGCAGCACGGTCTCGGCCTGGTCGTCGAGGGTGTGGCCGAGGAGCATCGCGGCGGCCCCCGTCTCCTCCCGCGCCCGGTCGAGCGCCGCGTAGCGCGCCGTGCGGGCGGCGGCCTCGGTGCCGCCGGTGATCGAGGCGGGACCCGTGGCCACCTCGACCCGGGAGATCAGCACGGGGGCGAGGCCCAGGGCAGACGCCTGGCCGGCGGCGCGCGCGGCGACCGCATCCGAATCGGCCTGCAGCCCGTGGTCGATGACCACGGCACCCGCCCGGAGGCCCGCCCGCGGCGCCTCGAAGGCGGTCGCCGCCGCCAGGGCCAGGGAATCGGGGCCGCCGCTCAGGGCCACCAGCACCAGTGCGCCCGGCTCGAGCCCGCGCGCCTCCAGGCCCTCCCGGACCGCCCGGCGGACATCGGCCACGGCGGGGGTGAGGCGCGGTCGGCGGTCGTCCATGTGCATCCGATAACGTTATTGCAGCGCGCAGGCATCGACATCTGTGGCGTGACCGGACTCAATTTCAGGGAGCACAACATGGCCGAGTACGACGTCGTCGTCGAAATCCCCAAGGGGAGCCGCAACAAGTACGAAGTCGACCACGAGACCGGCCGGGTCTACCTCGACCGCGTGCTGTTCACCAGCTTCGTCTACCCGACCGACTACGGCTTCTTCGAGAACACCCTGGGCCTGGACGGCGACCCGGTCGACGCGCTCGTGCTGCTGGAGTACCCGGTGTTCCCGGGCGTCGGCGTGAAGGTGCGCCCGGTCGGCGTGCTCAACATGAGCGACGAGGCCGGCTCCGACGCGAAGGTCGTCGTGGTTCCTCACAAGGATCCGCGCTGGGCCCACATCCAGGACATCACCGACGTGCCCGAGCAGACCCGCAAGGAGATCGAGCACTTCTTCGCGCGCTACAAAGACCTCGAGCCCAACAAGTTCGTGAAGATCGAGGGCTGGGGCGACGCCGCCGAGGCCGACGCCATCGTGCAGGCCGGCTTCAAGAAGCTCGCGGAGGAGGGCGGCCACTAGGCCGGACGGGGCGGCTTCGGCCGCCCCGTGTCGCTTCCCCGATCGCTCCCCAGCTTCCCCGATCGCTCCCTACCCAGGCTGACTGTGACCACTTTCCCTAGCCGCGTCGCGGCCGCTCTGACGAGCCGCCGCTCGGTGTGGTCGCTCGTCGTCGTGGCGGTGCTCCTGTTCGCGGGCACCTGGGCGTTCACGACGCTGTCGTACTTCTTCGCCGACGACTACCTGCTCGCCGACATCCTGATCAAGAACCCGCTGAACGTCGAGATCCTCACCCGGTCGTGGTTCGGGCACCTGATGCCCGGGTACATCGCCGCCGACGGCGTCTTCATGAAGCTGCTCGGGCTCAACTGGGCGGCGGCCGGAGCGGTGATCGCCCTCGTGCACACGGGCGTGTACGTGGCGCTGGTGCGGTGTCTGGATGCGGCGGTCGGCCGGGTGCGGATGAACCTGCTCTTCGGCCTCGCCTTCACCCTCTCGACCGGGGTGTTCGTGACGCGGCTGTGGTGGGCCGCGACCCTGAACAACATGCTGGCGCTCGCGTTCTGCCTCGCCATGATGGGCAGCCTCACGCGGTGGGTCACGCGGAAGCGCTGGTGGTACCTCGTCGGGACCCTGGCGGCCTTCGCGCTGGCGCTGGCACTCAGCGAGAAGTCGCTGCTGTTCGCCGCGTTCGCGGTGCTCTGGGTGCTGTTCGTGGTCTGGCGCGACGAGCGGATCGGGCGGCGCCTGCTGCTGCTCGTGCGCGCCTGGCCGGTCTGGCTGGGCATGGCCGTGCTCGGTGGCATCGTCGTCTGGGTGTTCGTGCACGGCGCCTACGTCGACGAGTCGGGTGAGGCCGCGTCGCTGCAGACCTCCGCCCTGTTCGTCGGTTGGGGCATCGTCGGCGGCTTCGTGCCCTCGCTGTTCGGGCTCGACCTCTGGCAGACCCGGCCGCCGTGGGAGTTCGCCGCGATCGTGGCGACGAACGCCGTGCTGCTCGTGGCGATCGTGGTCTCGATCGTGCGGCGGCGGAGCGTGGCGTGGGTGTGGGTCTTCGTCGCGCTGGTCGCGCTCGCGACGACCGGGGTGCTGTCCCGGCGGGCCGATCTCCTGGGCATCGACGGGTCGCGCATCCTGCGGTACGACCTCGAGGAGACGGCGCTGTTCTGGCTGGCCGCGGGGGTCGTGGCGTTCAGTGTGCTGGCGGGGCGGGGGCGGCGTGCGGGGGCGGCGCTGGTTGAGGCTGACTTGTCGCCGGCTGAGCCATCGTCTTCTGGGCCATTGTCGTCTGAGCCGTCGTCGGCTGAGTCAGTGTCTTCTGAGCCGTCGTCGGCTGAGCCTTCCTCGGCCGAGCGGTCGCGCGGCGGGATCGTCGGCGGGTGGCTCGCGTTGGTCGCCGCCTTCGTGGTCGTGGTCGCCTCCATCGCCGTGTGGATCCCCACGACCTTCGAGGTGGTGCGGCTGAACAACGGCGTCGACACCCGCGCCTGGGTCGACCGGCTCGACGAGACCTTCCCGGCCGGTGAGACCCCGCCGTTCCTGGACACCGTGGTGCCCACCTACGTGGCGATCACCGGCATGGCGCCGTACAACACGACCGGGATCATCCTGCCGCTCATCCACCCCGGCACCCCGACCACCGATGAGCTCGACGGGGCGTGGGTCGTCGGTGCCGACGGAACCGCCGGGCCGGCCGTCGTGCAGCCGCTCGCGCCCGAGGTCGCGGTGGGTCAGTGCACGACCGATTCCGGCATCTCGATCCCGAGGCTCTACGGATCCGCCGGTGACTTCGTCGTGCTCGACTTCTCCAAGACGACGCCCAACGACGCGTCGATCCAGATCGGGCATCTCATCTCGAGCACCATCACCTCGACCTCCGGGCAGCTCGTCGTGCAGCTCACCCAGCCGCTGGTGGCCGGCACCTTCGCCATCACGAACAACGGCAAGCCGATCTGCATCGACTCGGCGCAGACCGTGCGCATCACCCCGGGCGCCGCTCGATAGATCGGCTTCCGCGCGGCCCGTGGTGCCCGGTGCCCTTGCGGGGGGGTGTGCGTGCGGTGTGCGTGCGGTCAGCGACCGTTGCTCGTGCCGACCTCGACGAGGCGGGATCCGTCGGGGTCCTCCCCGGTGACCCGGATGCTGCTGAGCGGGTCGGGCGAGCTCGGCAGGGCCGCGCCCACCGGCATCCGCACGGTCGCGGTCAGGCTGCGGTACGCGGGATGGAGGATGTCCCCGGTGCGCGTGCTCGACTCGACCAGCTCGCTGCCGGGCGGGAACTCGTAGCCCGTCTGCGTCTGCACGGCCGCCAGGTCGAGGGTGTTGACGCAGTGTTCGGTGATCGGGTTGCAATAGGGCTGCGAGGCGTCCTTCGGCGGGAGCAGGGGGCCCGCGAGCACGAGGGCACCGGTCATCAGCGCACCGGCCACGACCACGAGAACTGCGGATGCGGCCGCGAGCTGACCGAGCGTCCGTCGCGCCCGCCCGGGCCCGGCCTCGACCGTCTCGGGCTGCCAGCCGAGGAGGGCCGGGAGGTCGCGCCCCACACCCGCATCGGAATCCACGGCCGGCACCGTGTCACCGGCAGGCGCGGTCGCCGCGATGACATCGGGCGCATCAGCGTCGTCGCCCCCCGCGACACGGCCGGGCCCCGCCGGTCGCGGACTGCGGGAGCTCCCACCGCTGGGCACGGTCAGAAGCCGACGCCGTAGCCGCCGAGGAAGGCGCGGGGGTTCTGCGAGCCGCCGTTGACGCGGGTCTCGAAGTGGAGGTGGCATCCGGTGGAGGCGCCCGTGGTGCCGGCCCAGGCGATCGGCTCGCCCTCGGCGACCGACTGACCACGACCGACGTTGAGCCGGGAGTTGTGGCCGTAGACCGTCGTGACCCCGCCGCCGTGGCTGATCGTGACCGAGTTGCCGAGCCCGCCGTTGTAGCCGGCCTGGCTGATCGTGCCGGCCGCGGCCGCGTAGACCGGGGCGCCGCAGGTGCGACCGCCGCCGTAGACGAGGTCGATCCCGGCGTGGAGCCGGTTGACCCGGTCGATCGGGTGGAAGCGCATCCCCCACTCGTCGCTCACGACCGAACCCGGGAAGGGGTTCGACCAGCCCTGGCCACCGGCACCGACCGACCAGCCACCCCCGCCACCGGCGTTCGAGCCGGCGTTCGCCCGGGCTTCGGCCGCCGCCGCAGCCGCAGCCGCTGCGGCCGCTGCTGCCGCCGCCCGAGCCGCCTCCTCGGCGCGGCGCCGTTCCTCGACGCCCTTCTGGTATTCGGCCTCAGTCGTCGCCGTGGCGGCCGTGAGCGCCTTGAGCTGCTCTTCGAGAACGATGCCCTGGGCCTGCTGCTCGGCGAGGGCCGCCTCGACCTGCGCCTGTGCGTCGACCGCGACCTGGAACGCCGCCTCGGCCGCGATCTTGAGCTCTTCGAGCCCCGACTCGGCGACCTCGGCCTGGGCGGTCAGCGCGTCGGCCGTGTTCCTGTCCTGCGCCGCGCGCTCGTAGACCCGGCTGGTCTGCTGCGAGAGCTGGCTCATCGCGCCGAGCTGGTAGAGCAGGTCGTCGGTGTCTTCCCCGGCCACGATCAGGTTGAGTGTGAGGTCTCCCCCGCCGGCTCGGGTGAGCTGCGAGATGAGCTGGCCGGCCTGCCCGTTCGAGAGCTCGGCCCGTTCGCGCGCCTCGACCGCCTGCAGGGCGAGCTCGTCGGCCCGGTAGGCGGCGGAGTCGTACGCATCCTGAGCCGCCGCGTACTCGTCGGCACGCTGCTGCGAGAGCGACTGCGCGGCGACCACGTCGCTCTGCAGCTGATCGATGAACCCCTGGATGCGCGCGACCTCGGCCTGCTTGGTCGCCTCGCTGCTGCGGGCGGCCAGCACGTCTTCCCAACTCGGGTAGTCGACGGCCGAAGCCCCCTCGGCGCCCCGGAAGACGTCGACCGCGACGATACCGGCGGCGAGCACCATGGCCGCCGCGAACCGCGGCAGCGACCGGCCCCGACGCGTCGGCGGGGTGCGGGACGACGGGTGGGATGACGGGTGGGACGACAGCGACCGGCGCGGGCGCATCGTGCTGGGGCTGGTCATGTTCCCTCGTTCCTCGTGCCGTTCGCGCGACTCATCCGAAGTCGACCCCCTGGTCGGCCATGAAGGGGCGTGGGTTCACGGCTGTGCCGTTCTGGCGCACCTCGAAGTGCAGGTGGCAGCCCGTGGAGTTACCGGTCGTGCCCGCGAGCGAGATCGGCTGACCGACCTGCACGTAGTCGCCGTTCGCGACCAGTAGCCGGGTGTTGTGGCCGTACGCCGTCGCGATCCCGCCACCGTGGTCGATCTGGATGAAGTTGCCGTACCCGCCGTTCCAGCCGGCGAAGTTCACCACGCCCTCGGCCGCGGCGTAGACCGTCGCCCCGCAGGTGCCGCCGGAATAGACCAGGTCGATGCCCGAGTGCAGCAGGTAGGCGCCGGAGACCGGGTTCACCCGCATCCCGTACTCGTCGGAGGAGTAGGCGCCGGGGAACGGGCTGGTCCAGCCGCTGGCGGCGATGTAGGGCAGCGTCGACAGCCCGGCTGCGGCCGCGGCGCGGGCCGCCTCGGCTCGCGCGTCGACGCCCTTCTGGTAGTCGGCCTCGGTGGCGACGCGGTTCTCCTGCAGCACCTGCAGCTGTGCCGAGAGCTCGACCTGGTGGTCCTGCTGCTCCTGCAGGGCGGTCTCGGCCTGCTGCTGGGCCGCGACGGCCTCGTCGCGACGGGATTGTGCGGCGTCGGCGAGGTTCTTCAGCTCATCGCGGGCGATCGTGGCCTGGGCGGTGAGGGCGGTGGCGGTATTGCTGTCCTGCTCGGCCCGCGCGTAGATCTGCGAGGTCTTCTCGGCGAGCTTGGACATCGCGCTGAGCTGGTAGAGCAGATCGCTCGAGACCTTGTCGCCCCCGACGAGGAGGTTGAGCGACAGGTCGTTGCCCCCGCTGCGGGCGAGCTGGGCGGCGAGCTGGCCCGCCTGGCGGTTCGAGGCATCCGCCTTCGTGGTGGCCTCGGCGGCCTGGGCGTCGAGCTGACCGGCGACGAAGTTCGCGGTGTCGTACGACTCCTGGGCCGCGTGATACTCCTCGCCCCGCTGGAAGGCGAGGTCTTGGGCCTCGGCGACTTCGGCGTTCATCGACGAGATCAGAGCCTGGATGCGCGTGATCTCGTCGTTCTTCGCCGTCTCGTCGGCCTGGGCGTTCTTCACGTCGTCCCACGACGGGTAGTCGTCGGCGAACGCGGGGGCCGGGCCCGCGACGAAGGCCGTCGCGGCGACGAGGGCCACCGTGGCCACGACCGTCGCGATCCGGTCTCTGATGCGCCGGGATCGCGTTCGAATCCGGACGTGTCTCGTGCTGCTCATGTCTCTGCGAATCTAATCGCTGGGCGCTCGGAAGGCCCGGACATTCACGCGCATGTGGACGAACGGCCTCGAATTGGAGACTGTGGAGGAGATGTGGCATACTCGATGAGTTGTCGCCGCTGGCCCCATCGTTTAGCGGCCTAGGACGCCGCCCTTTCACGGCGGTAGCACGGGTTCGAATCCCGTTGGGGTCACGATCCCGACGTCTCGAGCATCGGGTCGGCAACACTACAATAGGAATACCAGTAAGGCCCTGTAGCGCAGTTGGTTAGCGTGCCGCCCTGTCACGGCGGAGGTCGCGGGTTCAAGTCCCGTCAGGGTCGCAAGGCGCGAAGCCCTTCCATTCGGAAGGGCTTTTCGCTAGAGCGGCGCAAGCTCGCTCGGCTCTGTAGCTCAGTTGGTAGAGCGCACGACTGAAAATCGTGAGGTCACGGGATCGACGCCCGTCGGAGCCACTGAAACCCTCGCCTAGCTTCTACATGGCGGGGGTTTCCTCCGTTCGGGCTCCAAGTTCCGGCGCTGCGACTTCGGCGACGCCGTCCCGGCTGGGATCCTGCGTGCTTACTTTGGCCCGACGGATTTCGCGGCGTCAAGCAACGGTTGCCACTCCTCGATCGTCGAGTCGCCGTCCGCAATGTTTCGAAGGGCAGTCTCGAACCGCCGAAGGATTGGACGGAGGTCTCTGCTCATCCCGGCATTCTGTTTAGCTGCCTCTGCGGCCACCCGAATCTTCCCAGCCGCGTCGATCGCGCCATCAATCAAGCCCTGGAGATTGTCTATGAATAGCGTGGTTTCCTCTGTTCGAGCTTGCGCACCGACAAGTTCGAGGAGCGCCCGCAATGCCGGATCGAGCCTCATCAAACCGACGGAGTAATCCTTCGAAATCTGTTCGATTACGGAGAGCGGCCCCTGTGCGGCGGCCGCCAGATTCTTGGAGATCACCAATTTGGCGGCAAAGCTATTTGGGCGAGAGTTGGCAACAGTCATCTCTTCCGCAGCCGCCGAAATCAGGGCGTTGAAATCCTGCGTAGCGGGGCCCAGCTTCCCCACAGTCTCGCCCCAATCGGCGATCGCGGGCTCCACATCGCTCACGAGATCAATTAGTCCTGGAGCATCATCATCCTCTTCGTCGTCGTCACCCATATCCTTTGGCGCGGCCGCTGACGAATCATCGCTTTCCGCTTCGTCGGATTGTGCCGGCACTAGGAGGGCACCTCTAGCACTTGGGACGCTGTCGTCAGATGGGCCCTCAAGGTTCTCAGTCAGCTGAACGAGTCGCGTGGCCAACTTGTTTACCGCGGTTCTATACCGCTCGCCGCTCTCGTCTAGCAGACGATATGAATCCCAGGGCTCAAATTGCATCCGAGCAGCTAGATCCTTAAGTTCGTCAGAGCTGCCCTCGCGAAGGTCCGGCACCGGGAAGTACCGGATGGACAAAAGTAATTGCTCTAGGCCGAGAGACGTTGCGGATGTCGCGAACTTTCGAAGCTCCGCGCGACATTCATCCCGTAGAAAGTAGGTCGGGCTGAGCACAGGGATGAAGAACGTGGTCTCCTGAAGCGACTCATCCAGACGCGCCCGAAAGTCTTGACCCCATAAGATTTCGGTGCTATCCGTAAATATTTTGATTGTGGTTCCAGTTAGCGACTCAAATTCAGCGCGAATGAGGTCCGCCAAGTGGAGAATCCGGCCACCCTCACGTTCGTTGTCCGCATGGGCGTAGCTCAGAAAGGCTTTTGCAACTATCTCCATGAGCAGAATGTACCGAACTCGGATCTGATCGGTATACCTCGACGCCTGATCCGACCGACGACGTACGGGGACCGGGCGCAGCGAACGTGACGTCTTGCCATTGACTAGGAAGCCCCTTACCAATTGCTGCACCTGTGCGCTTTGGCTATGACCGAGTAGAGTCCGCGTCACCTCCTCCAGACACCGGGTCGGGTTGCTTGCGCCGAGGTTGTTCCTAGTCCATGTCAGGCGGCACTCGAACGCCTCGCCCGCGTCGCTTCCACCGCGGCCTCGAACACGCCGGACAAGTCCTCCCATTCCTCGGGAGCCTCCGGCAGATTCAGCATCTGGTGCACCCGCTGGTACGAGACGCCGAGGAGCATCGCCGATTCACGCAGCGAGATCCCGCTCTCCTTGAGCGCGAGCGCCGCCTTGCGCGATTCGGCCCACGAAGCGTGAAGCAGCAGGTCGGACGCATCTCGGAAGGCCTTCTCGTGACAGAGATAACCGCGCACCGCGTCCGGCAGCTCGCGTTCGACGTCGAGGTCGATCTGGTCGAGGGGCAGGTCGGTCGCTTCGTGGATGTAGTCCCGGGCCATCTCGTCGACCTCGGCCAGATTGCGAGCCTGCGTCGCGCCATCGAGCTCAGGGATCTCGATGTACCAGAACTTGCGATCCCTCTTGACGGTGATCTTGAACGTAGCCATTGTCATTCCCCTTCCGCTGCCTTGGCGGTCTGCTTCAGAATCGTCTTCGCGAGCATCTCGCCGATCTCATTGTGGCGAGGAACCATCACAGTGATGCCGTTGATGCGGAACTTGTCGTGCTTCGTTCCTCCATCGGACACCATCTCGACGCCATGGTTGCGGGCGATCGCAGCCATGCGCTTCTCGAGGTCCGCCTTTTTCACAGTGTAATTCTAGCCAGCGCTAGACGCCAGTGTCTAGCACACAATAGACAGTAAGCAGAATGACTCAGAGGTCGTTCCCGGCTGCGCGTTCGTCGGGGGGCAGATGTCGGGGGTGGGTGGTGTGCTGGGGGCATGGCTACTTCGGATGGGTTCGATTCGGGATTCCTGGGGGCCGCGTGCCCGGTGCCGGGCGCCGCGGCGGGGCGGGCGATACGAGTGCTGCCGTATACCCACTTCTCGGTGCATCTGGATCCGGAGCGGCGGCTGGCCGCCGTGACCGCGGTCAACATCGACGGGGCGACGGCGGTCGATCTGGCGCGCGGCGACGACTGGCACCTCGACGAGCGCATCCCGGCGAGCGAGCAGACCGGGCCCGAGGTGTACGCCCGCAACGACCTCGACCGGGGGCACCTCGTGCGCCGGCGGGATCCGGTCTGGGGCGAGGAGGCGCAGACGGCGAACTACGACACCTTCTCGTACACCAACGCCGCTCCGCAGGTGGCCGAGTTCAACCAGTCGAAAGAACTCTGGAACGGGCTGGAAGACCACGTGCTCGCCTACGCCGAGACCAACCGGCTTCGGCTGAGCGTGTTCACCGGCCCCGTGTGCGGCGACGACGACCCGGAGTACCGCGGGGTCCGCATCCCGCTCGGGTTCTGGAAGGTCGCGGCCTGGGAGGCGTCCGGCGAGCTGCGGTCGGCCGGGTTCGTGCTTGACCAGTCGCCCCAGCTCGACGAGATCGACCTGTCGACGGCTCGGGCGACCGCGATCGCTCGGGATGCACCGCCCCCGCTGGGGCCGTTCCGCACGTTCCAGGTGCCGGTCGCCGACCTGACCGGGCTGACGGGGCTCGACTTCGGCCCGCTGCCGGCCGCCGACTCGTTCGAGCCGCCCGCGGAGAAGACGGGGGTCCGCCCGCTCGGGATCCCCGAGCCGCTGCCGTGGCGCGAACTAGAGAGCTTCACGAGCATCCGTCTCTGATCGCGACCAGGTCGAGAACGGCGGCGCGGAACGACATCGACCCGGGCCCGTCAGACCCCGGTCGCCGGATTTGAAGCCGGTCGCGCCCCCGCCCCGGCATCCGGGGCAGCCCCCGGCCGCGCACTCGCCGCGAGCGCCGTCGCCACCGCCGACACCACGAACGGCAGCACCGGCCCGCCCCACCCCGCCGCCTGGTAGAGCGCGGTGCACGCGACCGCGCCCGCCGGCAGCGCCAGGATCGACAGCACGCGGATGCCCTGCCCGCTCTCCTTGCGTTCGGCGAGCGCCTGCATGGTCGTCGTCAGGGTGCCGGTGACGTAGGTGGTCGTGATCCCGTCGACGTCGCTCAGCTTCTTCGCCGCCACGGTCTGGAGCGCCAGGGCCGCCGCCGAGAACGCGATCACCACACACACGAGCAGCAGCGAGGCGCCGGCCCCGCCGATCAGCCAGATCACGACCACCACCGCCTGGGCCACGAGCGACGGCACGAGGAGCACGCCGATCACGGTGCGGGACGACTCCGGGCCGTGGCCGACAGCCCTGGTCAGCCGGAAGCCCGAGTAGAGCACGAGCGCGAAGACCGCGACGGCGACGACCGCGCAGACGAAGGTCTTCTCGAAGCCGGGCCGGGTGAACATCGCGGCGAGCACGAGGTTGCCGGTCATGTTCGCCGTGAAGGTGCCGTTGAGCGCAAGGAAGGCGAACGCATCCGCCGCCCCCGCTCCGAACGACAGCAGCACGAGGGCGGGGTGGAGTCGTCTCATCTGGTCCTCCTGGGGTGGGGTGCCTGCGAGATTACGCAGGGATCGGGCGGGCCGGACCGGACCGGAGTCGAGGCCACCTGCGACGTTTGTTGAGACCTCGGGCGGTGACCTGGGGCGGGAGGGTCCGCCCGACCCGGTCTCGACATTCCGAGTAGCGCGCCGGCCAGGCCCTGACGTTCTATCGGGTCAAGACACCCGCCGAGGACGACAAGGAGTCATTGATGGACGCGAGCAACGACGGCGCACCCAACCACGAGGTGCCCACGGTCGGGAACCCCGATCTCCCCGCCGAGGGCGAGGTCAACACGGTCGGCGACGAGACGAGCCTGACGATGACCGGGCCGCAGAACCCCACCTTGGAGAAGCTCTTCCCCAACCAGATGGATGCGCCGCCCACCGACATCTCGACGCAGCCCTTCTTCTGGTCGTCGTTCAACATCTCCCCCCGCCGGGTGCAGCGCGGGGGCTGGGCCCGTGAACTGACGCAGCGGGACTTCGCGATCTCGGACGAGATCGCCGGGGTCAACATGTACCTCGAGGCCGGCGGCATCCGAGAGCTCCACTGGCACCAGACCGCGGAGTGGGCCGTCATGACCCGCGGCAGCTGCCGGATCACGACCCTCAGCCGCGAGGGCATGCCGAGCGTCGACGACGTGCACGAGGGCGACCTCTGGTACTTCCCGCCCGGGCTGCCCCACTCGCTGCAGGGGCTGGGCCCGGATGGCGCCGAGTTCGTGCTCGCCTTCGACGACGGCGCGCAGTCCGAGAGCAACACCCTCCTGCTCACCGACTGGTTCGCCCACACCCCGCCGGAGATCCTGGCGAAGAACTTCGGGGTCGCGCAGGAGGTCTTCAAGGACATCCCGCTGCACAACCTCTGGATCTTCCCGGGCGACGTACCCGGCGAGCTCGAGGCCGACCGCAAGGCGGCGAGGGTCCAGCCCGACACCGGCGCGGTGATCTTCCGGCTCTCGCAGTCGAAGCCGGTGCACCAGAACAGCGGTGGCAAGATCCAGATCGCCGACAGCGGCAACTTCCCGATGTCGCAGACGGTGGCCGCCGCGCTCGTGGCCCTGGAGCCCGGGTCGATGCGCGAGCTGCACTGGCACCCGAACGCCGACGAGTGGCAGTACTGGCTCAAGGGATCGGGCCGGATGACCGTGTTCAACACGGGACCGCACGCCAACACGACCGACTTCAACGCCGGCGACGTCGGGGTGGTCGGGCGCAACTTCGGCCACTACATCGAGAACACCGGCGACGACCTCGCGATCTTCATCGAGACGTTCAAGAGCTCGCGCTACGAGGAGGTCTCGCTCGCGAACTGGCTGAGCCACGTGCCGCCGGCGCTGGTGTCGGCGCACCTCAACATCCCGGAGGCGGTGCTGGCGACCTTCCCCCGCGAGACGCAGGGGATCACGCCGCTGCGCTGATCGTGATCGAGACCTCGGGTCGGGTCGGCGTCAGCCGAGTTCCGGGCGGCCGCCCTCGGGCGCGCCGCCCGGAGCTGTGATCGGGGGCTCGATCGGCGCCTCGGCCGGCGCATTGAGAGGTGCCGCGACCGGCGCGTCGAGAGGGGCCTCGATCGGGGCCGCGGATGCGTCGGGCGCGTCTGCGGTCTCGGCGAGCGCCTGCGCGAGCACGTCGGCGACCAGGGTGCCCTGCGTGGCCCGGTCGAGGAACCCGCGCGCGCCCGCATCCAGGAATCCCCGTCGCTTGGCCGCGACCATGATCTCGCGCACGGCCTCCTGCTTGCCCGGCGTGAGGCCGGCCACGATCCGGTCGGCCTCGATCAGCAGGTCCTTCTCCATGTCGGTTCCTCCGCCCCTCGGCCGCGACGGATGCGCCGGCCGTGCACAACGATAGCGAGCGACGCGGGCGTCGGTGGTGCGCGGCATACTGGGCGCATGAGCAGTCGACTCGCGCCCGGTCAGCGCGAACTGCTGCGCCGGCGGCTCGAGTCGCAGTGGGTGCTGGCGGGTGGGGCCGCGGAGTCGGGCGGTGCGGCGGGCTCGAGGGCATCCGGCGCCGCGCCCGAGCCCGGCGCTACCGAAGCGGGCGCTGCTGCAGCAAGCGCTGCGGAGGCGGGCGGTGCTGCGGCGGCAGGCGCTGCGGTGACGGGCGCGGCGGCCGGCGACGGCGCATCCCGGGTCGCGGCCGTCGCCTCGCAGCTGCTGGCCCTCCAGGCGCAAGACTTCGGCCAGTCGCTCTGGGCCCTCGGGGTGCGCGCGCACGGCACGACCCGCGACGACGTGGCGCGTGCCTACGACGGGGGCCTGATCGTGCGGTCGTGGCCCATGCGGGGCACCCTGCACGTCACGACTCCCGACGACCTGAGGTGGATGCTCGCGGTCACCGCGACCCGTACGATCGCCTCGATCGCCGGTCGCTACCGCGCGCTCGGTCTCGGCGACGACGACTTCGCCCGCGCCCGGGCCGTGGCGGCGCGGGAGCTGGCCGGGGGCGGGCAGGCCTCGCGTGAGGAGTTCACCGCGCTGCTCGAGGGCGCGGGGGTCGACACCAGCGGCCAGCGCGGCGTGCACCTGATCGGGCGGCTCGCGCACGAGGGTCTGCTCTGCTGGGGGCCGACCCGGGGGTCGCAACAGGCGCTGGTGCTGCTCGACGAATGGGCGCCGGCGACGCGCATCCTCACCCGGGAGGAGGCGCTCGGCGAGTTCGTGCTGCGCTACCTGCGCGGTCACGGCCCGGCCACGCTCAAAGACTTCTGCTGGTGGTCGAAGGTCACGGTAGCGGAGGCGTCGCAGGGGCTGGCGCGGGTGCGCGAGCAGGTCGAGGAGGTGTCGATCGCGGGCAGCGAATACCTCGTCACGATCGACCCGAGACCGGTCACCGCCCACCCGGCCGGACCGGACGCGACGGCTGGTGCCCTCGGCTCCTGGGTGCTGCCAGGGTTCGACGAGTACCTGCTCGGCTACCCCTCGCGGCAGCCCGCCCTCTCGGAGGCCTACGCCGACCGGATCGTGCCGGGCAACAACGGCATCTTCCTGCCGATGCTCGTGGTCGGCGGCGTCATCCGTGGCACCTGGCGCCGGCGGGTGACGAGCTCGACGGCGATCGTGACGCTCGACGCCTTCGAGCCGCTCCCCGCGACCGCCCATCGTGCGCTCGAGCGCGAATTCGCGCGCTACGGCCGGTTCCTCGGGCTGCCGGTTCGGATCGACGAGGCGAGCGGAGCCGCGCCATGAGCTGGTCCGCGACGCTGCCGACGAGCGGCACCCGGGTCGAGATCACGGCCGACCCGCTCATCCCCGGCGGCTTCGAGCTGGCGGTCGACGGGTCGCCCCAGTCGCACGTGCGCCTCGACGATCCCGGTGCGCCGTTCTACGACTACGTGCGGCGGATGGGGTCGGTGATCGACCGCATCCGGATGCCGGGTGCGCCCGTGACCGCCATCCACCTCGGTGCCGGGGCGCTCACGCTGGCCCGGTACCTCCAGGCCACCCGCCCCGACTCCGACCAGCACGTGATCGAGCTGGAGCCGGAGCTGATCGGCTGGGTAACCGAGCATCTCCCCCTCCCCCAAGGCACGCGGCTCACGGCGCACACGGGTGATGCGGCCCGGGTCGTGCACCTGCTCGCGGGCGCCGGCCCCCTGAACGCCGACCTCGTGGTCGCCGATCTCTACCAGGGCACGACCACCCCGCCGTACCTGCGCAATGCGGCGTTCTTCGCCGAGGTCGATCATCTGCTCGCCGACGACGGGGTGCTGCTCGTGAACGTCGCCGACGACGACGGCGCTCCCGCCCGCCGCGCCCAGCTGGCCGCCCTCGAGCAGGTCTTCCCGCACCTGATGCTCCTCGGGCCGACTTCGGTGCTGGAGGCCGACCGGGCGGGCAACTCCGTCATCGCGGCCTCCCGGAGCGAGCGGATGGCGGCATGGGCGCCCGAACTGCGACTCGCGGGCCCGCATCCCGGTCTGGTCATCGACCACCCCACCCGACGAAAGGACATGCCATGTGCGGACGCTTCGCGATGAGCGCCGAGACCGACGAGCTGATCTCCGAGTTCGTGGCCAGGGGCGGACGGCTGGAGGATTGGCGGCCCTCCTACAACGTCGCCCCCACCGAGGAGGCCCCGATCGTGCGCGACCGCCTGATCGACGGCGAGATCGTGCGAGAACTGGATGCGGCGGGCTGGGGCCTGAAACCCGCCTGGGCCAAGCCGGGCGGCCCGTCGCCGATCAACGCGCGGTTGGAGAGCGTCGCGAGCAACGGCCTGTTCCGCAACGCCTTCGCCCAGCGCCGGTGCATCGTGCCGATGAACGGCTACTACGAGTGGGAGGCGACCGAGCACGGCAAGCAGCCCCACTTCATCCACGCTCCCGAGACGCTGCTGGCCGCGGCCGGTCTCTACGAGGTGCGGAAGGAGAAGGACGAGTGGCAGCTGACCTTCACGATCATCACGCGCGAGGCGGCCGACGCCTCGGGCGAGGTGCACGACCGGATGCCCGTCTTCCTCACCCCCGACACCTGGGATGCCTGGATCGAGCCGCTGAAGCTCGACTCGACCGGGCAGAAGGACGAGTACGTGGCGATGCTCGACCGCTCCTCGCTGGCGGTGGCGAGCACCATCACGACCTACCCGGTCTCGAAACGGGTCAACAACGTGCGTGACACCACAGTCGCGAAGGACGACCCCACCCTGATCGCCCCCCTCGAGGCCCCCGAGTCCTGACCCCGCCGGCACGGGAGGGAACCGGATCGGGGGAACGGACACTAGAGGATATGAGCGAGATCACACCCCCTGAGCAGCCGCGGTCCCGTCGTCGGGCGACGATCGTGGGGATCGTCGCACTCGCCGCCGCCGTGGTGGTCGCCGTCGTCGTGGCCGTCACGGTCGTGCTGCCGGGGAGCTCCCCCACGGCCGGGACGGCGACGTCGGCCGCGGGCACCACGTCGACCCCGCAGCCGAGCGCCACGCGCGCGGCGACCCCGACGCCCGCCCCGACCCCGACCGCGCCGGGATCCGCCGCACCGACACCCGCGCCGACCCCGGGCGCAGCGTCGCCGGCACCCGCGCTTCCCGGGGATCCGGGCGGAGCGGCCGAGGACCCGTCCGACCCGAGCACCTGGACCATCCGCTTCGACGGGGTCGGCCCGGTCACGATCGGGGTGCCGATGGAGGACCAGCGCGCGGTGCTCCCGGACTTCACCGACATCACCGACCCGAGCTGCACCGAGTACTACCTCGATCTCGAGGCGCCGACGGGCTTCTCGATCCTGCTGCTCGGCGGCGCGGCCCAACCGCAGACGACGTCCGGGGTCACCTTCGGCAACGGCGGCGGCACGGGGCCCGAGACCGCCGCGACGACGCCGAGGACCCCGGAGGGCATCGGGATCGACTCGACCCTCGACGACCTGCTCGCCGCCTACCCGGGGATCGAGAAGACCGGGATGTACCAGTCCGACGACTATCCGTACTACGGCATCACGGACGGCCAGGGCGCGTGGATCGTGTTTGCGCTGCTCCAGGGGAAGGTCGGCACGATCCAGATCGCCAACGAGGCCGTCCTCCCGCCGGAGAACCGCTCGGTCAAGACCATCCCCAGCGAACGCTGCCCCGCCTGACGAGGAGGAACGCCGACGAGGTGGCGGCACCGCGGGTCAGGGCTCGGCGGAGGGGCGGTCCGGGGCGATCCGCCGCTCGGCCGAGCTGGGCAGCTCCACGACGTCGATCGCCCCCGTCTTCTCCCCCGCCACGCTGATCTCGACCGCGTCGACGCGCCCCGCGCCGTACTTGATCCGGCGCGCGATCACGAACCCGGCCGTCGAGGCGACCAGCCAGACCCCGAGCACCAGGTACGGCTCGGGATGCACGGCGTCGGGGAAATACGTGAGGTCGCGCAGCGCCCGCACCGTCGCCCCGGTCGGCAGCCACCGGCCCATGAACTCGTAGAACGGCGGCAGCAGCTGCGGGGCCACCGCGCCACCGGAGGACGGATTGCTGATCAGGATGAACAGCACCCAGGTGGGCAGGAGCGCCCACTTCCCGCCGATCACGACCCGGAAGAAGCTGTACACGGCTCCGGCGACGAACACACTCGTCGAGAGCACACCCCAGACCGGCAGGAACGGGAAGCTCTCGAACCGGAGCACCGGCCCGGCCGTCAGCGTGACGACCAGCCCGACGAGCACCGCCCGGCCCGCATCCCACGCCAGCTCGCCGCCGAGTGTCAACCCGCCGGCGTTCACCCGGGTCTGGATCGCCCCGACGAAACCGATGATGGTCGAGGCCAGCGCGAGGTAGAACAGCACCAGCCCACCCGGGTCGCTCGGGCTGAGCGGGTTGAGGTCGGTCACCGTGAACGTCACGCCCAGCGCGCTGCCCAACTGCGTCGCGTCGCTCTCGATCAGCCGGGCGACGGAGGCGCCGGACGCGCTCGAGATGAGCAGCCGGGCCCCGGCGCCGGGCTCGACCACGACGACGGCATAGATCTCCTGCTGCTGGATCGCCGCCTCGGCGGACTGCTCGCTGGGGAACGCGCGCACGTCGAACGAGGTGCCGGTGACCGACTGCAGGCTCTGGTCGAGGGCGACCGGCGCGACGGTCTCGGACACGACGCCGATCGGCACGTCGTGGGGCTGGGGGTTGCCCATCGCCAGGCTGTAGGAGGTGACGAAGAGGGCGGCGAACACCGAGACGAGCAGCGAGACGACCAGCGCCGGACGGTTGGGCCCGGTCACCACCCGCCGCACGGCGACGATCGAGCGGTGCATCGCGGAGTCGGAGCCAGCACCAGCACCGGAGCCAGAGCCGGTGCCAGCGCCAGCACCAGCGCCAGACGCAGACCCAGCACCAGACGCAGACCCCGCGTCGGAACCACGATCGTGATCGGCCATGCGATCACGCTAGCGGAGCCCCGCCCCCGGACACCACGAAGGCCTCCGGCCAAACCCCGGGTACACCCGAGATCCCGACCGGAGGCCGCCGCCGGCTTACGCTAGCCCGCCGCGCACGGGGTCAGGCTCGCCACCGCGGGCGAGAGCGTGAGCTCGCCGCCGAGGAGGGTGACCTTGTTCGCGCCGAGCGCCTCGATCTGCGCCAGCGTCTCGGCCGGCACGCAGGTGCCCGGAACCGTGAACAGCGGAGCATCGATGCGCGGGGCGAACGCCGAGCCGGAGAGCGCATCCGGGAACTTCTCCCCGGTCGCGATCACGACGTCGTCGGCCGAGGTGAAGAAGTGCGCGTTGATGGCCCGCGACGACGCGTACCGGTCGGCACCCGCGAGACGGGTGGTCGACCCGATCGTGGCGGCCTGGGTCGCGATGCCGGCCGAGACCGAGGCCTCACCACCGGCGATCAGCACCTCGTCGACGCCCAGCTTCTCCAGCAGGGCGACCGTGGCGTCGTCCAGCGTCGGGGCGGAGCCGTCGACGAGGATGACCGGCGCCTTGCCGTCGACCGCGGCTCCCGCCGAGAGCGCGTCCGGGAAGCTGGTCCCCGTGGCGAGCACGGCGGTTCCGGCTCCGGTCGGGAACGAGGCGGCCGCGATCTCCCGCGACGTCTCGTACCGGTCGGCACCGCTCACGCGGCTGACGGTCGCGATCGTGGCCAGCTCGGTCTCGACAGCCGCGCTGACCGATCCCTCACCGCCGACGATGACGATCGACTCGGGGTCGAGGCGCTTGATCTCCTCCTCGACCGAGGCCGGCAGAGCCGCACCCTGGGTGAGCAGGATCGGCGCGCCGCTGATGGTCGCCGCGGGGGCGGCCGACAGCGCATCCGGGAACACCTCGCCGGAGGACACGTAGACCGTGCCGGCACCGTCGGGGAAGCCCGCCTTGGACGTGTTGACCGAGACCTCGTAGCGGTCGGCGCCGTCGATGCGCGCCGTCGTGCCGTCGGAGACCGAGCTGCGGGTCACCGAGACGAGGTTCTGCAGGTCGGGGTAGCCGGCCGAGTACGGTCCGACGTCGATGCCCGAGACGCCCTTGATGCCCGCGAGCTCTTCGAAGCCGGCCGTGTGGATGGCGACGTCGAGGATCGTGGAGACACTGCGCTGCAGGTCGCCCAGACGGAGGTTGAACCCCGTCGTGGAGTAGTTGCCGCGCACCGTGACGGTGTACGAGACCACCGGGCTCGTGGCATCGGCCGGGTTCTGACGAACCACGTCCGACACCGTGATGGCGGGTCGCTGCGTCGCGGTCAGCGCCGAGCTGTTCGCCCCCGTGAGGTAGGACTGCACCTCGTCGTAGGCGGCCTGCACGCTCGTCGGCTGCGCCGTCGCGGCGAACACCTCGTTGTTGATCGCGTCACGCGTGATCGTTCCCGAGGCCCGGGCGGCACCGAAGTCGGTGCTCGCGTCGACCGTCTTGCTGACCGTGTCGACACCGGTGGCCGAGGGGGCCAGACCGTTGAACTGCCACGACCACGACGTGCGGGTCGGGGTGACCGTCTTGGTGTAGACGGGCAGCCCGGTCGAGTCGATGCTCGGGGCGGTCTTCTTCGAGGCGTTGACGATCTCGCCGGGGTTTCCACCGGGCTCGATCAGGTCGTTGCCGGCGTACATCACGGCGGTGGCGCCGGTGCGCGGTCCCGCACCCCAGTCGCTCATCACCAGGCCGCCGAAGCCCCACTCACCGCGCAGGATGTCGGTGTCGAGGTCGTACGAA
Source organism: Herbiconiux sp. 320_LB (assembly GCF_059691755.1). Classification (NCBI taxonomy): domain Bacteria; kingdom Bacillati; phylum Actinomycetota; class Actinomycetes; order Micrococcales; family Microbacteriaceae; genus Herbiconiux; species Herbiconiux sp. 320_LB. Next base: position 219,168 of record NZ_JCAWAD010000005.1, read on the forward strand.
CCGGAGGTGTACGTGCCGTTGATCTTGTTGTACGAGCTCATGACGGCCATCGGCTGGGCGCCCTTGACCGCGATCTCGAAGCCGCGCAGGTAGATCTCGCGCAGCGCCCGCTCGCCGATCACCGAGTTCGACGAGGTGCGCGCCGTCTCCTGGTTGTTGGCGGCGTAGTGCTTGATCGTGACACCGATACCGGGAACGCTCTGCACGCCCAGCGTCGTCGACACCGCCGTGAGACCGGCGACGAGCGGATCCTCCGAGTAGTACTCGAAGTTGCGGCCGTTCAGCGGGTCGCGGTGGATGTTCATGCCCGGCGCGAGCCAGAGCGTGACACCGTACTCGGCCATCTCGGCGCCGACCGCGGCCGAGACCTGCTGGATCAGGTCGCGGTCCCAGGTCTGGGCGAGAGCGGTGCCGATGGGCCATGCGGTCGCGTACTGGTACGTCGGCGTGGGGCCGGCGATCTCCTTGGTGATGCGGAGTCCGGCCGGGCCGTCGGCGAGCGTCATGCCCGGGATGCCCTGTCCCTCGTACTTCGAGGTGGTGTAGCCGGCGGCGCCCACGGCGCTCGCGATGCTTCCGCGGCCCGAGGAGCCCTCGGCGATCGTGGCCAGCTGCACGAGCGAGAGGCCCGTGACGAACTGGTCCATGCTCACCGTGCCCTTGGCCACGTCGAAGAGCGTCGCGCCGGCGACCGGGGTCGTCGGGGTGACGGTCTCACCGGTCTTGGCCTGGTACGGCGCCCCGGTGCCCTCCCAGTCGGTGACCGACGGGTCGACGTGCGCGTCGACGCTCGAGATCATCGAGCCGTCGATCGCCGCGTAGGGCGAGCTCGGGTCGACCGCGACATCCTGCTGGTACTCCGAGGAGTTGTCCGGCGTGACGAATCCGGTGGTGTCGAGCGTGATGACGGAGGCGGCGGCGACCTCGGCGGCCTCGCCCTCGTAGGAGTAGAACTCCGCCGGCGAGCTGGTCAGCTCGCTCGCGGGCGCCTGGTCGGTCACCTCGTTGGCGAGCTGCTCGGTGACGAGCTCGTCGCCGAGGCGCACCACTCCGGCAACGTGGGTGTCGCGCGAGGAGTCGCCGACGCGCACGACGTAGTCGCCGGCACCCATCACCTCGGCCGCGCGGGTGGTGTCGTAGGACGACATCTGCGTGGTCGTGTACGAGAGGGTCAGCGTCTGCGACTCACCCGGGGCGAGCACATCGGTCTTCCCGTAGGCGGCGAGCTCCTGGTACGGCTCGTCGAGGCCGCCCTGGGGGGCCGAGTAGTAGACCTGCACGGTGTCGCGACCCGAGTAGGTGTCGCCGGTGTTCGTGACACGGGCGCGCACGGTCACCTGACCGGAGTCGGCCGTGACCGAGACCGGCTCGACCTGGAAGTCGGTGTACGACATCCCGTAGCCGAACGGGTAGTTGACCACGCCCGCGGGGTCGGCCGGGTCGATGGTGGTGTACTTCGAGTCGAAGTAGCGGTAGCCGACGTAGATGCCCTCGCTGTACTGCTCGGTCGCCGAGTCGGCGTCGTTGTTCGCGAAGGTGCTCGAAGCCGGGTAGTAGGAGTATTTCGACGCCCAGGTGTCGGTGAGCTTGCCGGCCGGTGTGACCTTGCCTGCGAGCACGTCGGCGACGGCGTTGCCGGTCTCCTGCCCGCCCTGGCTCGTCAGGAGCACCGAGTCGATGGCCTCCCCGCCCGCGGGGTCGGTGGTCGAGGCGTTGATGGTCTCGACGAACGAGGTGTCGACGACACCGCCGACGTTGAGCAGGACGACCACGTTCTTGTAGGTCTGCCCGAGCAGGGCGATGTCGTTGCGCTCGACGTCGGTGAGCAGGTAGTCGCCGGCGCCCGACTTGCGGTCGGCACCTTCACCGGAGCTCCGCGCGAGCACGAACACGGCCGTGTCGGTCGCCGCGGTCGGCGCGACCGTGTCGGTGGTGAGCACCTGCTCGACCGAGGAGTAGTCCACGGTGGGGCTGCCGAAACCGCCGGTGGCGTTCGCGTACTTGGCGTCGTACGCCGCCTTCATGGCGTCGTAGTAGCCGGGGCTGGTGGTGATCGTGTAGCCGGCGGACTCGAGGCCCTGGCGCACGGAGACCGTGTAGCGGTTGTTCACGTCACCGGAACCGGTGCCGCCCTTGACGGTCTTGTAGCTGCCGACGCCGAACAGGGCCACGGGGCCGCTGTCGGCGAGCGGCAGGCTTCCGCCGTCGTTCTTCAGGAGCACCATGCCGTCGGCCGCGGCCTGTCGTGCGAGCTGCGCATGGGCGAGCTCGAGCTGCCCCGGGTTCGGGTCGGTGGTCGCGGCATTGGCCGCACCCACCCCGAACGCCCCTAGGGATGCGCAGACGGTGGCGGCGGCGACCACACCGCTCGCCAGCCTGTTTCTCAGGATTTGCATTCGCTGTCCTCTCTGACAACGTCGATGGGCCTAATTACCCGTGAGGACAGCTATCGCCCCCGTGGTCGACCCTAAGAGGGCCCTATGAAACGGTCAATCCGTTTTAAAATCGCGATTCGGGTTTTTTTGCTGAAAAGCGTCCGAATTAGGAGCTCCAGCGTCCGTGCAGCCGCTAGCGTGCGAGCCATGACCCAGGGCGACCCTCTCGCGAACACCCGCACCGATGCCGCCGTGCTCGCACTCGTCGCCGCCGCCGGCGACACCAGCCGGGCCGAGCTCGCCGCGACCGCCGGCATCGCGCAGAGCACGGTCAATCAGGCCGTCTCCCGGCTGCTTCGCCGCGGCCTGCTGCGGCAGATCACCACCGGCCCCAAGGGTGCGGGATCCGGCAGCGGACGCCCGGCGGCGCGGCTGGCGCTGGCCCGGGAGTCGGGGGTCACGGCGGCGATCGACTTCGGCCACAACCACGTGCGGGTGGCGGTGGCGGATGAACGGGACGGCTTCGCGGCCGAGCGCGAGCTCCTGATCGACGTCGACCTCCGCGGGGCCGAGGCGATGGAGGGTGCGGCGACGCTGCTGAGCGACCTGCTCGCCGAGTCGGGCAAGCAGATGCCCCCGGCCCTGGTGGTCGGCATCCCCGGGCCCGTCGACTCGCGGACCGGGCTGGTCCGATCCCCGACCATCCTCTCGAGCTGGATCGGGATGGCGCCGGCCGCAGCGCTCGGCGAGCGGCTCGGCACCTCGATCCGGATCGAGAACGACGCCTTCCTCGGCGCCTACGGCGAGCTGCGCCACGGAGCCGGACGGTGGGCGAACACTTTCCTCTACGTCAAGGTCTCGAACGGCGTCGGGGCGAGCCTCGTCATCGACGGCAAGCCGTTCCGCGGGGCCAGCGGCCTGTCGGGCGAGATCGGGCACATCGGCCTGCCGAACCGCACCGAGGTGTGCCGCTGCGGCAACCGCGGCTGCCTCGAGGCCGTCGTCTCGGTCGGCGCGGTCACCGCGCAGATCGCCCTCACCCGCCAGGATCCCTCGATCGACCTGTTCGCCGAAGACCGTCCGGGATCGCCCGGCTATCGCGTGCTCGAGGAGTCCGGCCGGGTCCTCGGCCGGGTGCTCGCCGCCTGCTGCGACCTGCTCAACCCGAACGCGGTCGTGCTCGGCGGAGAGCTGGGTGCGAACAGTCCAGCCTTCGTCGACGGCGTTCGGGCCTCGATCCAGCGGTACGCTCAGCCCGCCGTGGCGGGCGCCCTGCGGGTGCTGGCCGCCGAGACCGGGGGGCGCGCGGAGATCGTGGGGGCGATGGCGCTCGCGGAGACGAGCGGGTAAAGCGGCTGAAGCGGCTGAAGCGGCTGAGGCGGCTGAAGCGGGTAAAGCGACTGAAGCGGAAAGTAACTAAGCTGGTTAGCGAAATACATCCGTCACGACCAGCCGGAGGCGACCATGACCGCGACCCACCCCCTCAGCTCGACCCGCGCGGCGACCGGGAGCGACCGCGTGCGCCAGGTGGTCGTGGCGGCGAGCGCCGTCTTCGCCGTGATCGGCTCCTTCGTGGGCTCGGGCGCCGCGGGCGGCACCCCGATCCAGGATGCGGCCGGTGGCGCCCTCGGCGCCGACTCGACCCTGATCGCCCCGGCCGGGCCCGCCTTCTCGATCTGGTCGGTGATCTACCTCGGCCTGATCGCCTACGCCGTGTGGCAGTTCCTTCCGCGCCAGACGGCCTCGCCGCGGCAGCGACGGCTGGGCTATCCGGTCGCCGTGACCCTCATCCTCAACGCGGCCTGGATCCTCAGCGTGCAGGCGGGTCTGCTCGCCCTGAGCGTCGTGGTGATCGTGCTGCTGCTGGCGGCGCTCCTGGTCACCTTCGTGCTCGTCATCCGCACCCGGCGGCCCGGCCAGGGCGTGATCGAGTCGATCGTGCTCGACGGCACCATCGGCCTCTACCTCGGCTGGGTCTCGATCGCGACGGCGGCGAACGTGACGGCGGCGCTCCAGGCGGGCGGCTTCGACGGTTTCGGCCTGCCGGCGGAGGGGTGGGGCATCGCGATCGTGATCGTGGCGGGACTCGCCGGGATCGGGCTGGCGGCCTACGGTCGCGGCCGGCTCGCGCCCGCGGCCTCGCTCGCCTGGGGCCTGGCGTGGCTCGCGGTGTCACGCACGACGGGTGAGCTGGTGAGCGCGCCCGTGGCGACGACGGCCTGGATCACCGCGGCCGCCGTGGTCGTGGCGACCGTCGTCATCCGGATCGCGGGTCGAGGCGCGCCAGCCGCACGGTGAACGCGGTGCCGGCGGGGCTCGAGTCCACGGTGATGGCGCCCTCGTGGGCCTCGACGATCGAGGCGACGATCGCGAGCCCCAGACCCGAGCTGCCGGCGCGACGCGAACGCGAGGAGTCGCCGCGGGCGAAGCGCTCGAAGAGTTCCGGCACGAGCTCGGGGGCGATCCCCGGCCCGTCGTCCGCCACCTCGAGCTCGGCGACCCCGGGGCCGGGCACCCGCACCCGCGCGGTCACCGAGGTGCCCTCCGGGGTGTGGACGGCGGCGTTGGAGAGCAGGTTGAGCACGAGCTGGTGCAGGCGTTCCCGATCGGCGGTCACCACGACCGGCTCGTCCGGGACGACGATCGACCAGCGGTGGCCGGACCAGGTGGCGCGGGCGTCGCTGGTCGCATTCTCGACCACCTCGCCCAGGTCGACCGCGTCGAGGTGCAGGTCCTGCCCCTCGTCGAGCCGCGCCAGGAGCAGCAGGTCGCTGACCAGCGAGTTCATCCGGCGGGCCTCCGACTCGATCCGGGCGAGCGAGTACTCGGTGACCTCGGGCAGCTCGGCGCTGTCCTGCCGGGTGAGCTCGGCGTAGCCCTGGATGGCGGCCAGCGGGGTGCGCAGCTCGTGGCTGGCGTCGGTGACGAAGCGGCGCATCCGTCGGTCGGTCGCGGCGCGCACGGCGAGCGCGTCGTCGACGTGGGCGAGCAGCCGGTTCAGGGCCTCGCCGACCTTGCCGACCTCGGTGCGCGGGTCGGTGTCGGATGCCTGCACCCGCGTCGTGATGCCGACGTCGCCGCGATCCAGCGGCAGCGTCGTCACCTCGACCGCCGTGCCCACCACGCGCGCGAGCGGGCGGAGGCCGAGCCGCACCACCACCACGGTGCCGACGAGGATGATCGCGAGGGCGAGCAGGGCCAGCACGACCAGGATGAGTGTCTGCTGCCGCACCGCCGCGTCCGCTGTCGCCATCGACATGCCGGCGACGAGCGTTCCGCCGTGCCCGTCGCTCTCGACCGCGACCCGGTAGCCGCCGAGGTCGGGGAGAGGGATGCTCTGCCGCTGGCCGTCGGTGAGGGTGAGCGACTCGAGCGCCGCGGTCACCGCCGGGTCGAGCGGGCGGGCGTCGGAGTCGGAGAACTCGGCCGAGTCGACGACCCGGCCGCCCTGGATCAGCGCGATGATCGCCCCGGGGCCGTGCCCGACGAAGTCGACGAAGGGCTTGTCGCCGCGCGAGGGGGCGCCGGCGCCCGCGCCCGACGCCGAACCCGCGCCCGAGCCCGCCGCCCCGCCGACCCCAGAGCCGTAGTGGAACTTCTCGACCGAGTGCCGGAACGCCGACATCGACCCGGTCAGCTGGGTGTCGACCACCGCGGTCACCGAGGAGGTCACCGTCACGACGCTCACGATCCCCACCGCGAGCAGCACGGCCGCGACCACGGCCACCACCCCGACGACGAGTCTGTTCGCCAGCGACCACGGACGCCGGGTGGCCGGGCGGCCGACCTCCGACGCGCCGGCGCCCGAGGGCTCGCCGCTCACTCGACCGGCCTCAGCACGTAGCCGACCCCGCGGACCGTGTGGATCATCGACGGCCGCTCGGCGTCGATCTTCTTGCGCAGGTAGGAGACGTACAGGTCGACGATGCTCGCCTTGCCCGCGAAGTCGTAGTTCCAGACATGGTCGAGGATCTGGGCGCGCGAGAGCACCCGGCGCGGGTTGCGCATGAAGAACCGCAGCAGCTCGAACTCGGTCGTCGTGAGCGTGATCGCCACCCCCGCGCGGTTGACCTCGTAGCTCGTCTCGTCCAGCAGCAGGTCGCCGACGATGATCCGGGAGTCCTCGTCCGAGGTCACCATCATCGAGCGGCGCAGCAGTCCGCGGAGCCGTGCGACCAGCTCCTCGAGACTGAACGGCTTCGTCATGTAGTCGTCGCCGCCCGCGGTGAGGCCGATGATCCGGTCGTCGATCGAGTCGCGGGCGGTCAGGAACAGGGTGGGCGAGGTCGCCTCGACCTCGCGCATCCGCCTCAACAGCGTGATGCCGTCGATGTCGGGGAGCATGATGTCGAGCACGACCACGTCGGGCCGCCGGGTGCGGTAGCTCTCGAGGGCGGTCTCGCCGTCGTGGGCGACCTCCACGCTCCAGCCCTCGTAGCCGAGGGCGAGCGAGACCAGGCTGGTCAGCACCTGCTCGTCGTCGACCAGCAGCACCCGGATCGGCGATCCGTCCGGCCGGTACATCCGGGGCAGCTTCGCCAGCACCGCACGCCGACGCCCGGTCGAGTGCAGCTCATCGGGGGTCGGGGCGTTCGTCACGGTCCATTGTCGCTCGACGGCGAGCCCGCCCTCCACCGCTCATCGGGCATTCCTAGCTCGCGCAGATGTTTCGACCCCCGTTCGGGGTACAGCTGACGGATGCCCGTCGTTCACCCGGTGGTCACCGTCGGTTCAGCGGCGTTCTTCCCGCGGCGGCTCTGCTGGGAACCGCACCCGGCACGGGGTGCATCCCCTTCGAGCACGGAGCACACGATGGAGTCACATTCCCCCTCCCGCGGAGGCCGACGGCGCACGCTGATCGCGGCAGCCGCCCTCCTGACGGCCGCGAGCATCAGCCTCCCGGTGGCCGCGTTCGCCGACGCCGGCGACGACCTGTCGGTCAACGGCGGCGCGACCCGCAACACCGGCGACAAGACCGCGGCCCTCCGCGCCTCCATCGTCGACGGACCGGCCAAGAACGTCATCCTGCTGATCGGCGACGGCATGGGCGACTCCGAGATCACCGTCGCCCGCAACTACGCCTACGGCGCGGCCGGCGAACTGCCCGGTATCGACGCGCTCCCCCTCACCGGCCAGTACACGACCTACTCGCTCTACCGCGACGGCGACGCCAAGGGCAAGCCCGACTACGTGCCGGACTCCGCCGCGACCGGCTCGGCCTGGGCCACCGGCACCAAGACCTTCGACAACGCCATCTCGGTCGACATCGACGGCAAGCCGCAGCAGACCCTGATCGAGATCGCCAAGGCGAACGGCCTCAAGACCGGTGACGTCTCGACCGCCGAGATCCAGGATGCGACCCCGGCCGTGCAGGTCGCCCACGTCGACGCGCGCAGCTGCTACGGCCCCGACAGCACCAGCTGCGGCGACGACGCCCTCGCCGCCGGCGGCCTCGGCTCGATCAGCGAGCAGCTGCTGGACACCCGCCCCGACCTGACCCTGGGCGGCGGCTCGACCGCCTTCGGCCAGACGGCCAAGGCCGGTCAGTGGAACGGGCAGACGCTCTTCGCGCAGGCTCAGGACCGCGGCTACCAGGTCGTGTCGGACGCCGCGGGCCTGTCCGCGGTGAAGACGGCCGACCAGAGCGCACCGCTGCTCGGCCTCTTCACCCCCGGCAACTTCCCCACCCGCTACGCGCCCTCTGAGGCGACCGTGGGCGGAGCGAGCCTCGCTCCCGTCACCTGCCAGCCCAACCCCGCGCGCCTGGAGTCCGGCCTGTCGCTGTCGTCGCTGACGAACAAGGCGATCGACCTGCTGAACACCGGCACCGGAGCCGACGACAAGGGCTTCTTCCTGCAGGTCGAGGGCGCCTCGATCGACAAGCAGGACCACGCCGCGAACGCCTGCGGTCAGATCGGTGAGACCCTCGACCTCGACGAGGCCGTGCAGGCCGCACTCGCCTTCGCGGAGAAGGACGGCAACACCCTCGTCATCGTCACCGCCGACCACGCGCACACCTCGCAGATCGTCGACAGCACCCCGCCGGCGACGCTCAGCACCGCGCTGACCACGGCCGACGGCACCATCATGAAGGTGGCCTACGGCACCGCGGCGGCCGGCGGCTCGCAGCAGCACACCGGCACCCAGCTGCGGATCGCCGCGTACGGCCCCGGTGGAGCGCAGGTCGTCGGCCTCACCGACCAGACCGACAACTTCTTCACGATGGCGAACGCGCTGAAGCTGAACCGCAACACGGCTTCGCTGAGCAGCACCGCCACCGCGACGCTGTCGAAGACCACGGTCGCTCCCGGCGAGCAGCTCTCGGTCACCGGCCAGGGCTTCCAGGGCGACCGCCAGCTCGGGGCCGTCGTGGCCTCGACCCCGGTCGACCTCGGCTCGAACGACGTGATCGACGGCAGCACCTCGTACGACTTCACCGCCCCGACCGAGCCGGGCACCCACTCGGTGACCCTGACCGGGCGCCAGAGCGGCAAGGTCGTCACGGCCGAGTTCACCGTCGTCGCCGCGGGCACCGGCACCTCGAACCCGCCCGCCGGCGGAGCCGGTGCGGGTGCGGGCGCCGGAACGGGCGGCTCGGGATCGGGCTCCTCGGCCACCGCGGGCTCGGGCGCCTCGGCGCTCGGCTCGACCGGCGCCGTCGTGGCACCGTTCGCGGCGCTCGGCGCGCTGCTCCTCGCGGCCGGCGCCGTGATGGTGATGCAGCGACGTCGTCAGGCGCAGCAGCACTAGACCGCGACGCGGTCGATCGGGGCGGGCTCATCCTCAGGGTGGGCCCGCTTCGGGGTTCGCGCCGTCGGGGTTCGCAGCGTCGGCGGCCGGTTGTACGGTGGGCGCATGAGGTACGCAGCGCTGCTCCGGGGCGTCAACGTCAATGGCATCACGATCAAGAGCGCCGACCTGGCCGAGCTGTTCCGCTCGCTCGGGTTCGGGGCAGTGAAGACGGTCCTGGCCTCCGGCAACGTGGTCTTCGAGACCGCCGGCGAGAAGGCGACGGCGAAGGATCGCGCGGCGGTGAAGGCGACGATCGAGAAGGCGCTCGGCGACCGCTTCGGCTACGACGCCTGGATCGTGCTGATCGTGCACGACGACCTGGCCGCCGTCGTCGACGGGTACCCATTCCCCGAGACCGACGAGACGCATCCCTACGTGGTGTTCAGCACGGATGCGGGAGTGCTCGCCGAGGTGGCCGAGACGGCGGCCGGCCTCGACCCCTCGGGCGGCGAGCAGGCCGCCCCCGGCCCCGTGGGGCTGGAGCCCGGGGTCGTCTACTGGCAGTGCCCGAAGGGGTCGAGCACCGACACCCCGTTCTCGAAGTACCTGGCGAAGGCGCGGTTCAAGTCCTCCACCACGACGCGGAACCTGCGCACGCTGCGGAAGCTGCTCTAGCCGCTACGACTCCGACGAGCGGCGGGCGCGGTACGCGTGCACGTTCATCCGGTTGCCGCAGTTGCCCGCGTCGCAGAAGCGCTTCGAGCGGTTGCGCGAGAGGTCGACGAGCACGGCGTCGCAGTCGTCGGCGGCGCAGCGCTTGAGCCGGTCGAGCTCGTCGCCGCGGATCACGTCGACGAAGGCCATGGCGACCTCGACGGCCATGCGGGTCGCGAGGGGCGCCTCGGATCCGGTGGCGTGCAGGTGCCAGTCCCAGTCGCCGTGCCGCACCAGCTGGGGCAGCGCGTCCGCGTCGCGGAGGATGCCGTTCACCAGCGCGACCGAGTCGTCGCGCTCGAGCTCCCAGAACCGGCGGAACAGCGGGCGCAGCGCCCGGACGGCGTCGAGCTCGGCGGTGTCACCGTCGCGGCGGCCCGAGTAGTCGTTCTCGTCGAGCAGGGCGACGAGGGAGGGCAGGTCGGAGAGCGTGTCCTCATCCGAACCCGCCACGCGCTCCCCCGAGTTCACCAGCGCCGAGGTGAACGCGAGAGTCGCCTCGGTGTCATAGGCAAAGACCATGTTGACTCCTGACATCCCGCGCGGTTAGTGTCATCATCGTAATGGCATTTCACTCCTGACAGGCGAAGGGCACCCGATGAGCGCTCCGGTACGGCCCACCCTCGGCTCAGGGGGCTCAGGGAGCTCAGGGGGCTCGGGCGGCTCGGGCAACTCGGGCAACTCGGGCGGCGCCCGCGTCTCGGGCGGCGCTCTCTCGTCGACGGTCGCCTCGCACAAGGCCTCCGGCCTCGCGCTGGCTCTGCTCGCCGCGGCCGCCTTCGGCACGAGCGGCCCGTTCATCAAGCCCCTCCTCGACGCGGGCTGGTCGCCGGCCGCCGCCGTCGCCGTGCGCGCCGGCGCGGGCGGGCTGCTGCTCCTGCCGGCCGCGCTCGTGGCGCTGCACGGGCGGTTCCGGATGCTCGCCGCCGCCTGGAGACTCGTGCTCGCCTACGGTCTCGTGGCCGTGATCGGCGCCCAGGTCTTCTACTTCGCCGCGATCGAGCGGCTGCCGGTCGGCATCGCGCTGCTGATCGAGTACAGCGCCCCGATCCTGCTGGTGCTGCTCGCCTGGGCGCGCACCCGCATCCCCCCGGCCCTGCTCACGATCATCGGCGCGGTGCTGAGCATCGCCGGGCTCGCCCTGGTGATCAACCCCTCCGGATCCGCGGGGCTCGACGTGCTCGGAGTGGTCTTCGCCCTGGCCGCCGCGGTCTGCCTGGCCGGCTATTACCTGATCTCGGCGCTGCCGACCGGGGGGCTGCCGCCGGTGACGCTCGTGAGTGTCGGGCTCCTCGTGGGCGCGGCGGCGCTGGGCCTGGTCGGGGCGACCGGGCTGATCCCGCTCGCGTTCTCGTTCGACCCGGTGACGATGCCGCTGGTCGGCTCCGTGCCGTGGTTCGTGCCGATGGGCGTGGTGGTCGTGATCGCCACCGCGGTGGCGTACCTGGCCGGGCTGCTCGGCGCGATCCGGCTCGGCTCGCGGGTCGCCTCGTTCGTAGGGCTGGTCGAGGTGCTGTTCGCGGTGCTCTTCGCCTGGCTGCTGCTCGGCGAGGTGCCCACGATCGTGCAGGCGCTCGGCGGGGCCCTGATCGTGGCGGGCGTGGTCTTCGTGCGACTGCAGCGCGATCCGCCGCTGCCGGAGCCGATCACGCCTGACCCGCTGGCCTGACGGGCGCCCGCTCGCCTGAGGGGCGCCCGCTCGCCTGACGGGTGACCGTCGGGTGCGGATGCGGATGCGGAGGCGGGTGCGGTGGGTTCCCGGATGCGGTAGGTATGAGGAAAGACCGGTCGAAGGGATCCCCATGAGCCAGCCGCAGCAGTACCCGCCCCAGCAGCCGTACGGTCAGCAGCCCCAGGGTCAGCAGTCCTACGGCCAGCAGCCTCAGGGTCAGCAGTCATACGGGCAGCAGCCTCAGGGTCAGCAGTCATACGGGCAGCAGCCGTACGGGCAGGCTCCTTACGGCCAGCAGCCGAGCTACGGGCAGCCCTCGGGATACCCCGGTGCCCAGTCCGACGCCGGGGCCGGCTCCGCTTCCGAGCGCAACCCACTCGGCCTCGCCGCGCTGATCGTCGGAGCGATCCCCTCCGTGCTGGGGATCGTCTTCCTGCTCGCGCAGGCGGCCGTCTTCCGCACCGGCGAGCCGTCCGTGCTCGGTGCGTTGAGCAGCCTGAACGCGGTGCTCTCGGCCATCCTCGGCATCGCGGCCGTCGTGCTCGGCGCCGTCGCCCTGACCCGGCGCGGGCGCTCGAAGACCCTGGCCGCCGCGGGCCTCGCGCTCGGCGCCGCGACGCTGGTCGAGGTGCTCAGCGGGCTGGTCTATTCGGCGGCACTCGGCGCGTTCTGATCAGCACCCGGGGCGGCCTGCCGCATCCGGCCGTCAGCCGCGCTCGGAGGCCATCAGCCGCCCCGAAGCCGGATGCCGCGGCACCCGCGGCATCCCGAACTCAGTCGGCGTCGATCTGGTCGAGGAGCTTCTTCGCCGCCTTCGCGATGTCGTCGTGCCCGAACTGGGCCGCCCGGCTCTCGAGCGCGATCACCCCGCCGCGCCTGACCTTCGTGAAGTCGCCATAGGGAAAGCTGTAGCGACCCTTGGTCTCCTCGGACTTCTCCGAGTCGACCCCGAGGTGCCACTTCGCGTACTCGCCCCAGCCGTGCTCCTGGATGAAGGCGTTCTCCTGCTCGGCGGTCGGGGCGGCCTCGCTCCAGTCGTCGCGGTCATCCCGCACGACCTTCCCCGCCTCGATCAGCTCACGGGCGTGGCCGACCGCGGTCGTGTTCAGCTTCTCGGACATCCGGTTCTCCCCTCGGATCGGGTCAGGGCTTGAGGACGACCTTGATGCAGCCGTCCTCCTTCTTCTTGAAGACGTCGTACATCCGGGCCGCGTCCTCCAGCGGCACCTCGTGGGTCACCAGGTCGTCGATGCCCAGCGGGTCGGCCGGGTCCTCCGCCAGGGGCAGCAGGTCGTCGAGCCACCGGTGCACGTTGCACTGGCCCATCTTCAGCGTGATGCCCTTGTCGAAGATGGTCATGAAGGGCACCGGGTCCGCGGCTCCCGCGTAGACACCGCTCAGCGACACCGTGCCGCCGCGCTTGACCGCGTCGAAGGCCAGCATCATCGCGGCCAGCCGGTCGACGCCGACGGTCTCGGCCGCCTTCTTCGCCAGCGCATCCGGCAGCAGCCCGGTGGCGAACTGGCCGAACGCGGCGACCGGGTTGCCGTGCGCCTCCATGCCCACCGCATCCACCACCGCGTCGGGGCCGCGGCCGTCGGTGGCCTCGCGCAGCCGGTCGACGACGTCGTCGGTGAGGTCGAAGGTCTCGATGCCGTGGCGCTCGGCCATCGCCCGGCGCTCGGGCACCGGGTCGACGGCGATCACGCGGTGACCGAGGTGCTTGCCGATGCGCGAGGCGAACTGGCCGACGGGGCCCAGGCCCAGCACCGCGAGCACGCCGCCCTCGGGCAGGTCGCAGTACTGCACGCCCTGCCAGGCGGTCGGCAGGATGTCGGAGAGGAAGAGATAGCGCTCGTCGGGCAGCTCGGTGCCGACCTTCAGCGCGTTGAAGTCGGCGAAGGGCACCCGGAGCCGTTCGGCCTGGCCGCCGGGCACGGAGCCGTAGAGCTCGGTGTAGCCGTAGAGCGAGGCGCCGGTGCCGGACTTCTTGTTCTGCGTGGTCTCGCACTGGGTGGTGAGGCCCTTCTGGCACATGTAGCAGTAGCCGCACGCGATCACGAAGGGGATGACGACGCGGTCGCCGACCGAGAGCGACGTGACGCCGGATCCCACCTCTTCGACGATGCCCATCGGCTCGTGGCCGAGCACGTCGCCCTTGTCGAGGAAGGGCCCGAGCACGTCGTACAGGTGCAGGTCGGAACCGCAGATCGCGGTGGAGGTGACGCGGATGATCGCATCCGTCGCATCCTGCAGCACCGGATCGGGTACTTCGTCGACGCGGACCTTCATCGTGCCTTGCCAGGTGAGTGCTTTCATACCTCCGGCCTACGCTGATCCACGGATAGCGCAACCCCCTGTGCCGGATTCACGGCGCACCGTGCGGGGGCGGTCGCTCGGTCGCATGCTGGAGGGGACATCCGCAGTTCCGACGAAGGAGACGAACCATGGCCCTCGAAGCCGACGACCTCGTGCTGCCGCACCGCGGCCTGGAGTACACCCTCAGCGGAGGCGCCCCCGAGTGGGCGATCGGGCGCGACGGTGTGCTGTTCGGGTACCTGGTGATCCGCTCGGTGGCCGGCGAGGAGGGCGAGCCGGTGTACACGACCCGACTGCCCGACGGCACGATCGGCAACGTCGAGGGCAGCGACTGGGAGCAGATCGTGAAGGCGCTGCTGAACGCGGTGGATCCGGCGATTCCGGATGCGAGTTCCGGGTCGTCGATGGCGACGCCGTAGCGGAACGGGGCGGTTCGCTGGGGGCGCCTCCGCGGCTCAGGTGGGGATCGGGCCGTCGACCAGGTTGCTCAGGTAGCCCGCGAAGCCGCCAGGCGTGCGACCGGTGAGCCGCGACGAGGTGACGACGACCGAGTCGGGCACGTCGGCGATCACCGGCACCTCGGGGGTCGTAGCTGTCCGGGCCTGGTCATCCGGGGCCGCCGCATCCCAGGCCGTCGCATCCCGGGCCGGCGCATGCTGGGCTGCCGCATCCCGGGCCGCCATCGTCTCGATCGCGCGCACCAGCGCCACGTCCTCCCCGTCGCGGAGGGGCGGGAAGCCGCCCGCCGCGAGGTAGGCGTCGGCGCGCACGCCGAGGTTCGCGCCGTAGACGTGACGCGATCCGCGCTCATGGGCGTGCCGCCACGACTCGAGCACCGAGCGCGGCGCGCCGTCGTCGGCGGGCTCGACGGCGCCGAGAGCCACGAGCGCGCCGGTCTTCGCGGCCTCGTAGTGGTCGAGCAGCCACGGGCGGGGCACGAGGCTGTCGCCGTCGGTGCTGCAGATCCAGTGCTCGCCGGGGTTCTCGACCTCTTCGAGCACCCGGGCGAATCCGGCGGCGCGGGCGCGGCCGACGTTCTGCACGTCGATCTCGATCACGTCGATCAGGTCGTCGGCCGCGTACCGAAGGGCGATCTCGCGCGAACCGTCGGTGCAGTGATCGAGCACCACGACGACCCGGCTGCAGATCGGGGCGTGGCGCTGGAGGGCGCGGCGGCTGGCGAGCACGGCCTCGAGGGTCGCTTCGAGGCGCTGCTCCTCGTCGCGGACCGGGATGACGACGTCGACGGCGGCGATCATACGATCCCCTCGCGCCGGGCGACCGAGACGGCGGGGCGGGGCACGAGCACCTCGAGCACGAAGTCCTCCTCCTCGTGCCGCACGAGCCGCTCGAACTCGGGGCGGGCGGCGAAGCGCGCGTGCACGCCGTCGCCGGAGAACGGGCGCCCGTCGACCGGATGCCGCCAGTGGCAGAGCACGAAGGCGCCGGTGGGCGGGATGGTCGCGGCGACGCGGTCGGCGAGCAGGTCGAGCTCGGCGGGGTCGAGGTAGTAGCCGAGTTCGGAGAGCACCACGAGATCGAACGGGCCGTCCGGCCACTCGGCGGGCACGTGCATCCGCTCGAAGCGGGCCTGGGGGAGGTCGGCGTTGTGCGCGCGGGCCCGTTCGAGGGCGCGCTCGGAGACGTCGACGCCGAGGAAGCGGTCGCGGGCCCGCCGTGCCAGCTCGCGCGAGAGCACGCCGGTCGAGCAGCCGAGCTCGAGAACGGATGCGTAGTCGCGGTCGGGCAGCGAGGCCAGCAGCACGGCGCGCTTGCGCTCTTCGTACCACCGGGTCTCGAAGCCCCAGGGGTCGTCGGTGCGGGTGTGGAGCTGCTCGAACCACGCGTCGAGGGCGGTGGGGTCGGTGGTGGCCGGGCCGGTGGTGGCGGCGGCCGGGTCGGACGTGACGGCGGCCGGGTCGGCGGTGGCGGCCGGGCCGGACGTGGCGGCAGGGTCGGAGGTGGCGGCCGGGGCCGCGGTGGCGGGGTCGGGGTCGGGATCGAGTCGCCCGGGGTCGGTCGCGAAGAAGATCTCGTGCGGGCGGCGGAAGTGGGCGAGCATGCGGTCGTGCAGCAGCACCTCGTCGCCGGGGAGTCCGCTGAGCGGTTCGACCTGGGTGACGTGCAGCGCGAGAGCCCGCTCTTTGGCGGTGAGGGCGGCTTCGCCCAGCGGCACGACGGCGGCGTCGGCCCACGGCAGGTCGGCTTCGGTTCCCCAGTGCCATCCCCACACCGGGTACCCCCAGACGAGCGCCGCGCTCGGGGTCGCGGCGTCTGCGGCCGCGGTCATGGCTGCGGTCGCGGCGGTGGCGTGGTCGGGGTGGCGGTCGTCCGCCCACGGGGCGACCACGAGGGTGGTGTCGGGGGCGGCGCCCGAGGGCGCGCCGATCGCGTCCGCGATCGCGACGCGGAGGGTCTCGAGGTGGGCGGGTTCGCTGAGCCGCCCGTCCGGGATCCGCAGGAACAGCACCTGCGCCCCCGGGTCGAGCACCCCCACCGCGGCGAGGGTCTCGGCCTCGCGCAGGTGGGCGAGGCGGTCGGGCGGGTGCGTCGACGACTCCGGATGCGAGGCCTCGCCCGAGGTCGCCACGATCACGCTGGTGCGCACGCCCGAGGCGTAGGCCGTGGCGAGCAGGCCGCCGGCGCCGAGCGTCTCGTCATCCGGATGCGCCGACACGACCACGAGGTGCGCGAGCCCGGCGAAGAACGCGGAGTCGATGTCCCGCAGCTCCCCCCGCCGCCGATCGATCGCATCGGCCCAGTAGGACTCGGATGTGCCGTCGTCGTGGTGCCGGAACGTCATCGCGCCTCCCCCTCGGCATGGATGTCGGGGTCGCGGAGGGAGGCCACGACCAGGCGGCCGAGGCGGGCCTCGTCGCGCGCGCCGTGATCCTGGAGGAGGTAGAGCTCGAGGTCGGCGACCCGCGCGGCGTAGGCGGGGTCGGTGGCGAGCGGTGTGGGTCCGAGGGCGTGGGCGGCCTCGCGCAGCACGGTCTCGGCCGACTGCCGCACCACGGTGCGCGTGACCTGGGCGAGCAGCGCGGCTGCGGCCCGCCGCCTCTCCTCGTCGCCCGCTCTCACGGATGCCGGGGCCGTTGCAGCGTCGGTCGCCTCAGGAGCGGCGCCTTCATGCGCGTTCGTCGCGGGGTCGGCCCCATCATTCGCGGGGCCTCGAGGCGCTGTCGATTCAGGCGCGGGCGCCGCGGTGTCGGGCGCTACGGGGGCGGCCACCGCTCGGGCAGCCTGCGCCAGGACGGCTCGGGCCGCCGTGAGCGCGGCCTCGGCGCGACCGGCATGGAGCGCCGTGAGGTCGTCGCCCTTGCGCGCGGCCGCCGCGAGGATGCTCCGCTGCACCCCGAGCGCCCCACCGAACCAGCAGGCGGCGACGCCGATCCCGCCCCATTCGAAGCCTGCGCGCTCGAGGTACCAGCCGCTCTCCCCGACCGGAACCGCCCGCACCCGGTCGAAGTCGGCGGGGCCGCTCGGCACGTGCGGGAACCCGCGCGCCACCCAGGCCTCGTCGTGCGCGGTGACCCCCGCATCCCCGAGCGCCACCGCGAAAAGCCGTCGGTCGCCGTCGACGTGCGCGGTCACCAACGCGTGGCTCAGCCGGCCGGCGAGCGAGCACCAGGGCTTGGTGCCGTCGAGGAGCCAGCCCCGTTCATCCGGAACCGCGGTCAGCCTGACCCCCGGCCCCTCGGCCGCGAAGACGCCCCAGGTGCTCTCGGCGTCGGCGCCGATCGCGGCCAGGTCGATCGGGTCGGGGCACTCGTCGAGGATGGCGAGGGCGTCGAGGTGGGGTTCGACGATGCGGGCGACGGTGACGTCGGCCGAGCCGAGGGTGGCGAGGGTCTCGAGGTACCCGGCCATGCCGGTCGCGGGCCGGGGCGCCGTCGCACCCACCCGCCGTGCGAGGTCGAGCGCCCGCTCGACGACGTCGCCGCCCACCGACAAAGCCCCGTCGACCGCGCGAGCAGTGTCGGGTCCGTCCGCCCGGTCAGCCGAGTCCGCCCCGCGTAACGCGTCGGTCGCGTGCGCCGAATCGGAACGTCCACCGGGGGCATCGGCGGGGGCGCCGGCCGCCACGGCGGCCTCGAAGAGGGCGGCGAGCGCAGGATCGTCGCGCCCGTCGAGGGTCACAGCCGCGCGTTCCATCGTCACCATCCACTCTCGTTCCGGCCGCTCGGCGAGCGGTCGGGGTCGTGGACGAACGAGCCCTCGGTGGTCGGCCGCGCCCAGCGCACCCGCCGACCCCGGCGACCGGCCCGCCCAGACACTTCGTTCCGGAACGGTCGCCCTCCACCCAACTCCCCCGCCCGAAGCCTCCCAACCCCTTGACAGGCGATGCCCATCCGGCCAACCCGCAAGCGCCGGCGGGATGCGTCACCGGGGTGCGGCTGCGGGGTGCGCCCGAGGGGTGCGCCTGCGGGGTCGGCTCCCTAGGCTGAGGCGATGACCGATCCGGCCGAGGTGCTCCTGTTCTCCTACGGAACCCTGCGTCAGCCCGAGGTGCAGCTCGCGACCTTCGGGCGGCTGCTCGAGGGGCGCGAGGCGGCGGTGCCGGGGTTCCGGCTCGAGTGGCTGACCATCACCGACCCCGCCGTGATCGCCACGAGCGGCAGTGACCTGCACCCCGTCCTGATTCCGCTCGCCGAACCTGCCGCCGACCCGGATGCGGAGACCGGCGCGGCGACGGATGCGGTGCTCGGCGCGGTGACGGATGCGGGCACCGGCGCGGTGACGGATGCAGGGACCGGCGCGGCGACGGATGCAGGGACCGGCGCGGCGACGGATGCTGGGACCGGCGCGCTGACAGGCGCAGTGACCGGCACCGTCTTCCGCATCACGGCGGCCGAGCTCGACGCCGCCGACGAGTACGAGGTCGACGACTACGTGCGCGTGAGCGTGCGCCTCGACACCGGTGAGGATGCGTGGGTCTACGTCTTCGCCGGCGACGGCGACCCCGCCTGATCCCGCGCCGCCCCCCGCCTCTGCGGCCACAGTGACAGCGGCGTCGGCCAGGCGCAGCGCGTCAGGGAAGACGCAGCGGGCCAAGGCAAACGCGGCAGGCCACGCACCGCAGGTCAGACCTGGCCAGGCCAAGCCGGCCCTACCGGCTCAGGACGGACGGATGGTCGTCGTGACATCGACGATGCTGGGCTCGACGGGCGCCGAACCGAACCCGAAGCGCACGGGCGGGTCGAGCGGGGCGAAGGCTCCGAGGTCGACGCCGTCGAGGGTCGCGGAGGCCCAGGCGATCCGGCGCACGACGGTGACGCCGTAGAACTCGCGGCGTCCGGCCCCGGCGGTGCCCGCGGTGCGCACCCCGGCCATCACCCGCCGCGCGATCGGATCGATCGCCGACAACCACACCGGCGAGGTCGCGACCGGCGCGGGCACCGCCCTCAGCAGCCGCCCCAACCCCGACACCTCCCCCACCTGGATGCGCACACGCAGCATCCCCTCGCTCGCACCGGCGACGGCACCCGGCCCGACACCGACGACCCCCGGCCCGGCATCGACGGCGAGTCCGCCCGCGACACCGCGGAGCCGCACCGGCACGACCCGCACCTCGTCGAAGCGGTAGGTGGAGGCGATGAAGTCGGCGACCTCGGGCGTGGGGGCGAGCAGGGTGCGGTGACCCGACGCATCCTCGACCATCAGATCGGCGAACGATCCGAACGGCGACCGGCGCCACATCCCGACCACGATCCGCGTTCCCGAGGCCGTGCCGAAGCCGGCGATCCGGCCCGAGAACCGCACCGAGCGCCCCAGCAGTTCGCCCGCGCCCGCGGCACCCGCACCCCCGCTCACCGCCCGACCCTCCGGCCCGGCTCGGTCTGCGCCCGCACGTGGATCCGCTCCCCGTCGCGACTGAAGATCGCCATCAGCTCCACCGGATCGTCGTCGGCATTGCCCAGCCAGTGCGGGATGCGGGTGGCGAACTCCGCCGCCTCGCCCGGCTTCAGCACGAGATCGTGATCGCCGAGCAGCAGCCGCAGCCGACCGCTCATCACGTACAGCCACTCGAACCCGTCGTGCGTGCGCTGCACCGGCTCCTCGCCGACCGGCGAGATAACCATCCGCACGGTCTGCATCGGCGAGTTCTCCTTCGACAGCAGCTGCATCTCGCGCCCGGGCCGGTGGCTCGACCGCGACCGGATCCGCGGGTCGGGCACCACGTCGGCCACCAGTTCGTCGAGCGTGATCTCCAGCGCCGCCGTCAGCGGGATGAGCAGCTCGAGGTTCGGCTGCCGCTTCCCCGCCTCGAGGCGCGAGATCGTGCTGGCCGAGATGCCGGTCTCGGCGGCGAGCGCCGCGAGCGTGACCCCCCGCGAGCTGCGTGCGGCGCGGAGGCGGGCGCCGATCCGCGCCCCTTGCGAGTCGTCCATCTTGCCATTCCAGCACACTGCTTTGCAGATCGGAACCCCCGCCGCGAGGCTTGACCCATGGACGAGACCCCGCAGACCCAGCAGACCCCGCACGACACCCCGACCCCCCAGACCCCGCTGCCCGACTCCACCTGGGACGTGGTCGTGGTCGGCGGCGGCGCAGCCGGCCTCAACGCCGCCCTCGTGCTCGCTCGCGCCCGCCGCTCGGTGCTGGTGATCGACGCCGGGCTCCCCCGCAACCGCTTCGCCGCCCACATGCACGGCTTCCTCACCCGCGACGGGTTCTCGCCGAAAGACCTGCTCGAGCTGGGTCGCGCCGAGGTGCTCGGCTACGGCGCCCGGATCGTCGAGGCGAGAGCGACGACGGCCTCCGGAACCGCCGGCGACTTCACGGTCGAGCTCGACGACGGCACCGCGGTGCACGCGCGCCGGCTGATCGTCGCGACCGGACTCCGCGACGTGCTCCCCGACCTGCCGGGCCTCGCCGCCCAGTGGGGCCGCGGCGCGGTGGCCTGCCCCTACTGCGACGGCTGGGAGGTGCGCGACCGCCGCATCGGCGTGCTCGCCACGGGCCCGATGAGCGTGCACCAGGCGATGCTGCTGCGCCAGTGGTCGGCCGACGTCACGGTCGTGGGCAGCGCGGTCGCCGAGTTCGACCCCGAGGTGCGGGCGGGGCTCGCCGCGCGCGGCACCCGGGTGGTCGAGACGGATGCGGCCGAGGTGCTCGAGGATGCCGACGGCGTGCTCACCGGCCTGCGACTGGTCGACGGCTCGGTGATCGAGCTCGACGCGCTCTTCGTGGGCTCCCGGCCGGCCGCGCACGACGAGCTGCTCGACCAGCTCGGTGCCGCGCGGGCGGCGGGCCCGATGGGCGAGTGGATCGACTCCGATCCCACCGGCCGCACCTCGGTGCCGGGCGTCTGGGTCGCCGGCAACTCGGCGAACCCGGGGGCGCTCGTGATCGTGGCGGCGGCCGGCGGAGTGATGGCCGCGGCCGCGATCAACGCCGACCTGGTCGCCGACGACACCCGGATCGCCCTCGCGGCGGCCCGCCCGGCCGAATAAGCCGAACCAGCCCACCCGACCGACCCGGCCGACTCGGCCGAACCCGACCGTCAGCCCTGAGCGATCTCCGACACGTCGCTCCACTTCTCCCACTCCGCGATCCGCGAGGCGTAGTCGGCCTTCGCGACCTGGATCGGCTGGGTGCCGAAGAAGACGCGCAGCGGCGGCTCCTCCGCATCCACCACCATCAGGATGGCGGCGGCCGACGCGGCGGGGTCGCCCGGGTCGGCCACCCGCGACTTGCGCGCCTCGGCGGCGGCGGCGTGCACGGCCTCGAGCTCCGGCAGCGGCTTCGCGTGCCGCGCCGAGGCCCCGCCCCAGTCGGTGCTGAAGCCGCCGGGCTCGACGAGCGTCACCTTCACCCCGAACGGCGCGACCTCCTGGGCCAGGGCCTGCGAGAAGCCCTCGAGCGCCCACTTCGAGGCGTTGTAGATGCCGATGTTCTGGAACGCCGAGATCCCGCCGATCGACGAGACCTGGATGATGTGCCCCGATCCCTGCTCTCGCAGGTAGGGCAGCGCGGCCTGGGTGATCCACAGGGCACCGAACACGTTGGTCTCGAACTGGTCGCGCACCTCGCGCTCGTCGAGCTCCTCGATGAAACCGAACTGGCCGTAACCGGCGTTGTTGACGACCACGTCGAGCCGCCCGAAGTAGTTGACCGCCTCGGTGACCGCGGCGAAGTCGGCCTCCCGATCGGTCACGTCCAGCTGCAGCGGCAGGATGCGGTCGCCGAACCGGTCGACCAGATCGGCCAGGCTCGCGGTGTCGCGGGCGGTGGCGGCCACGCTGTCCCCGCGTTCCAGGGCGGCGACCGCCCACTCCCGGCCGAAGCCGCGCGATGTCCCGGTGATGAACCAGATCTTCTGAGCCATGACGAATCCCTTCGCTCCCGCCTCCGGACTCGCGGAATATCGCGGGCCCCGCCGACGCTGAGACCAGTATGCACAAGAGCATCGGTTTCCTCAGCTTCGGCCACTGGCAGCCCGTCCCGGGGTCGCAGACCCAGACAGCCGCCGACGCCCTCCTCCAGTCGATCGACCTGGCGCAGGCCGCCGAAGACCTGGGCATCGACGGCGCCTACGTGCGGGTGCACCACTTCGCCCGGCAGCTGGCGAGCCCCTTCCCGCTGCTCGCGGCGATGGCCGCCCGCACCCGCCGCATCGAGATCGGCACGGCCGTGATCGACATGCGGTACGAGAACCCGTTCGCGATGGCCGAGAACGCGGCCTCCGCCGACCTGATCGCCGCCGGCCGCCTGCAGCTCGGCGTCAGCCGCGGCTCACCCGAGACGGCGCTGCGCGGGGCCGAGTCGTTCGGCTACCGAGCCGACGTCGAGGCCGGTGAGACGGATGCGGATCTCGCCCGACAGCACACCGAACTGTTCCGCGCCGCGATCTCCGGCGCCGGCGTCGCCGTCTCCGACCCGCGGATGACCGGGCAGTCCGTGCCGCTCGCGATCCAGCCGCAGTCGCCGGGTCTCGCCGACCGCATCTGGTGGGGTTCTGGCACCCGTCAGACCGCCGTCTGGGCGGCCGAGCAGGGCATGAACCTGCAGAGCTCGACCCTGCTGAGCGAAGACACGGGGGTGCCGTTCGGCGACCTCCAGGCCGAGCAGATCGCGCTCTACCGCGAGGCCTGGAAGGCAGCTGGCCACGACCGCGAGCCACGGGTGAGCGTCAGCCGCAGCATCATCCCGCTCGTCTCCGACCTCGACCGCGCCTACTTCGGTGGCCGCTCCTCAGACGCGGCCGATCAGGTCGCGACGCTCGAGGGCGTCACCGCGCGCTTCGGCAAGAGCTACACGGGCGAACCGGATGCGATCGCCGAGGAGCTGCGCAATGACGCGGCCGTGCAGGCGGCCGACACGGTGCTGCTCACCGTGCCGAACCAGCTCGGCGTCGACTACAACGCCGCCCTGCTCGAGAACATCGCCCGCCACGTCGCGCCGGCCTGGGGCTGGAGCCCGCTCACGGTGCACTGACCCGAATAGGGGCCCCCGCCCGCGAATCCCCCTGGATACACTGACGCCGGGGCAAGAGCGAGGGGGGTTCCGTGCGGGTACCGGACAGGCGTCTGCTCGTCGCGATCCTGCTGGGCGTGATCCCGCTCAGCCAGGTGCCGATCGACATCTACACGCCCGCGATCCCCGAGATGATCCGGGAGTTCGGCACCAGCGCGACACTCGTGCAGAACTCGGTCTCGGCCTACGTGCTGGGCATGGCGATCGGTCTGCTCCCGGTCGGCATCATCGCCGACTCGCGCGGCCGCAAGCCCACCCTCCTGGTCTGCCTCGGCATCCTGGTGCTGGCGAGTCTCGGCATCGCCGCCACCACCGACATCGCCGTGCTGCTCGTCCTCCGTTTCGTGCAGGGCCTCGGCGGCTGCGCCTGCATGGTCCTGATCTACGCGATCGCCGCCGACACCTCCCGAGGCTCGAAGCTGACCAGCCTCTCCGGCTGGCTCGGCGCCTCCTGGGGGCTCGCGCCGGTTCTCGCCCCCGCGGTCGGCGGCCTGCTCGTGCAGTACCTCTCGTGGCGCGGCATCTTCGTGCTGATCGCCGTGCTCGCGGCCGTGGCCACGCTGGTCGTCTGGCGGCTCCTGCCCGAGACGCTCGACCCCGCGAAGGCCGAGCCCATTCGACCCAGGGCGATCGCCGCGGTGCTCGGCGCGACCCTCCGGCGGCGCCTGTTCCTCGGCCTGACGCTGGTCTTCGCGGTGTTCGCGAGCGCGCAGCTGCTCTTCGGCGTGGTCGCTCCGCTGCTCTACGAGACGGCGCTGGGGCTCCCGCCCGCCGCCTACGGGATCATCGCGCTGCTCGTCGGTGCCGCGAACCTCGGCGGCGAACTCGCCACGGGGTCGCTCGCGACGCGCATCCCGGCCCGCACCCTCGGCGTCGCGGCACTGGCCTCGTTCACCGTCGGCGCGGTCGTGCTGACGGTGAGCGGTCTCGCGCTCGGCGCTCACCTCGTGCTCATCACGGTCGGCGGGATGTTCGTGATGCTCGGCTGCGGCGCCCTCTGCCCGCTGGCCTACGGTCTCGCCCTGGGCCTGTTCGAGCGCAACCTCGGTCTGATCGGCGGGCTGACCAGCGCGGTCTGCTACCTGTTCGTCGCCGTGACGATGGGTGCCGCCGCGGTGCTGCCCGACGACACGCAGGCACCGCTCGGGCTCATCTACCTCGGCTGCGCGGTGGCCGGGGGCGTGCTGCTCCTGGCCTGCGTGCGGCGCCCGGCGCGTGCCCTCAGCGCGTCCTGACGGCGTCGGACGTATCGGACGTGGCGGACGTGGCGGACGCGTCGGACGTGGCGGACGTGTCGGGCGTGTCGGGCGTGTCGGGCAGGTCGCCGTCGCTCAGCGCTCGGTGAAGGTGTCGAGCACGTCACCGCCGCGGCTGATCTGGATGAAGTGCCCGTCCTCCGGATACCGCCGCAGCCGCGCCGACGGAAGCCGCCGGAGGAAGGTCTCGGCCCAGGCGGCCGGCACCATCCGGTCGGCTCCGCCCTGGTGCACGACCACGGGCACCGGAACCTGCTCGGGCGTGAAGCCCCACGGCCCCACGAACGCCAGGTACTGGTCGACGGCTCCGCGTGCGTCGCGCAGCCCCGCCACGACGGTGCGCGAGAACCAGTCGGCGCGGCCCTCGATCACGGCGGCGTCGCGGGGGTCGAGGGCTCCGGCGGAGATCCGGGCGGCCATCCGGGGCAGCACCCGGGTGAAGACGCGCGTGGCCGCGAAGCCCGCACGGGCGACCACGGGTGCCCGCTCGGAGAGCCGGCCCAGCCGCTGATCGGTGCGGTTCAGCTCGGCGAAGGTCGTCGGGTCGTCCAGCGGCAGCGCGCCCGCGACGAGTGCGATCGCGGTGACCCGAGACGGATGCACGTGACCGATCGCGAGCGCGTACTGCCCACCCTCCGACCAGCCCATCACCCCGAACCTGTCGACGGAGAAGCCCGTCGAACCCAAGTGATCGAGCAGGAGCACGAGGTCGTTGCGGGCCCAACGGAGCATGGTGTGACCCGGGTTCCGCGAGGTGCCGCCGACCCCCGGCCGGTCGGGCGAGACGATCGCGAGGCCGCGCGCGCGGGCCGCGTCGTCGGAGAGCTCGGCATCCAGACCGCTCATCATGCCGCCGTGGCAGTTCACGACCACGAAGCCGTCGGGGTCGCCGTAGACGCGGTAGGCCAGCGTGCGTCCGTCCGGGAGCGAGAGGGTCTGCAGGGTGCCCACGAGTGCACCCTACTCTCCGCTCCGGGGTGTTCCCGGTGTCAGCCTGCGAGCAGCCGGGCCCGCTGCTCCTCGACGTCGTACTGCGCCGCCGGCCACTCGAGCTCGAGCGACCGGAGCGCCTCCTCGAGCAGCTGCTGCACGGCGAGCGCGGAGTACCACTTGTGGTCGGCGGGCACGACGTACCAGGGGGCGTGCGAGGTGTTCGTCGCCGGGAGCGCCGCCTCGTAGGCGTCCTGGAACAGCGGCCAGAGCGCGCGGTCGTCGACGTCGCCGGTCGAGAATTTCCAGTGCTTGTCCGACCGGTCGAGCCGGCGCAGCAGGCGCTTGCGCTGCTCGTCCTTCCCTAGGTGCAGGAAGACCTTGACCACGACCGTGCCCGCGTCGACGAGCCGCTGCTCGAAGGCGTTGATCTCCTCGTACCGCTGCAGCAGCTCCTCCGAGCCGATGGTTCGGTGCACGCGCGGCACGAGCACGTCCTCGTAGTGCGAGCGGTCGAAGATCCCGATCATCCCGGGCCCGGGCACCTGCTTCTCGACCCGCCAGAGAAACGGATGCGCGAGCTCCTCCTCGGTCGGCTTCTTGAAGGCGTGATGCGTCAGGCCCTGCGGGTCCATCGCGCCGGCGACGCGCTTGACGACGCCGCCCTTGCCGGCCGTGTCCATGCCCTGCAGCACGAGCAGCACCGAGCGGGTGCCGCCGGCCGTGCTGGCGGCGAAGAGCATCTCCTGCAGGGTGGAGAGCGAGCGGGCGGTGGCGTCGAAGAGACCCTCGCCGGCGGTCTTGTCGGCGGCGCCCTTGGTCGCGCCGGTGTCGCGCCCGGCGAGATCGAGCGCGGTGCCCGGGTCGCCGAGCCGGAGGCGGTCGCTCCACGTGCGGGTGTGCTTGGTCATCGGGGTCTCCTTGGGTGCGGCTTCGCGGGTCGGAGCGGATGGGCGGGTCGGAGCGGATGGGCGGGTCGGCGCGGGTGGCGGGTCAGGCGGCGCGGCTCACAGCGGCTTCGCCATGTTCTGCGAGGTCACCTGGTATCCGAGCGACTCGTACAGCCCCCGGGCGATCGTGTTGTGCCCGAAGACGTTGAGCCCGAGCTTCTCGGCCCCGCGCGCCTTGGCCTCGGCTTCCGCCAGCACCATCGCCCCGCGCCCGAAGCCCTTGCCGCGGTGCTCCGGGCGGATCTCGATGTCGAAGACCCACCACTCGCCGGCCCGGGATTCCGGGAGCGGCCCGATCCAGAGCGACCCCACCGGGGTCTCGTCGTCGAGCACATCGAAGATCTGCTGTCCCTCGGCCGGCCGGCCGCCCGGGAAGTACTGGGCGTTCGACTCGGCCACCCGCTCGTCGGCGTAGGCCTCGGAGTCGCCGGAGTCGATCCGCTCCTGCCGGTACCCGGCGTTGCTGGCCGCGATGAACTCGGCGAGCGCGTCGTCGCCCATCGCCACCAGCCTCAGCGTCATGCAGCCCAGGATAGTGCGGGGGCGCGACCGGCGCGCGGCCGCGCCCCCGCCTCAGCTCGGGTCGTCGCTCGCCCGGCGCCGGGCCCCCGGCGGCACCGGGCGCGGCGCCTGACGCTTCTGCACCGACAGCTCGCCCCCGAGCCGCCCTCCGTAGGGCCGCCCGTGGTCGGCGAACTCCTCGCGGAAGTACGCCAGCTTCCAGTCGCCGAGGTCGATCCGCGCCCCGGTGCGCAGCACCCGGCCCCGGGGCCGGGACCGGGCCCGGGCTTGGGCCTGGCCGGAAGAGCGACCGGTTCCCGCATCCGTCGCCCCCGCTCGCGCGCCGGCGGTGCGACCGTCGGCCACACCGAGCATCCCGGTGTCGACCCCGCCGCCGGTGGGCTCGATGTCGTAGAGCACGTACTCGTCGTCCTCCGTGTGCCTGATCTCGGCGTGCAGGTCGGCGAGCCCCGGCAGCTGCAGATCGGCGTCCGGCCCCGAGCCGATGGTGGTCCGCCCGGGCAGGAGGTCGAACTCCCGGGGTGGCCGGCCGTCCCACGGCCCGGAGCCGATCACGAAGATCAACCGCGGGCGCCCGGAGCCCGGGGTGTAGTGGGTCGTGGTCACCCTCCGCCGCACCACGCGGGCGACGGTCGGCGTGAGCGGGAACGGTGTCGCGGGCGGAGCCGGGATGCTCAGCTCCGCCGACTGCGCCCGACTCCGCCGGAGCATCGGCCAGACCGCCGCGGGCGAACCGAGCCGGATGTGCGGCGAGCCCGAGACCAGCCGCCGGAACCCGGTGGCCCTGACCGCCCCGAAGCGCACGACCGAGCCGGCCGGCCCGTCGAGCGAGACGATCACGCCGCGACGGGCGAGCGCCGCCGCGAGCACGCGGAGGTCGGCGAGCGAGCGCCGGCCGCCGGGCAGCCGGGCAGGGTCGGAGACCTCGATGTGGATCTCGGGCCCCGCCGCGGTCATCCGGCCGGTGAAGTCCGGGCTGCCGGGCACCGCCGCCGAGAAGGCCAGGTCGATGTCGAAACGCACCATGGCGGCACGCGCCTCAGCTGCGGCGGAGCGGATCGGAACCGGGGGCCAGGTCGTCGCTCGTGGTGACGCGCAGCGTGCCGTCGATCTTCCAGGTCGCCCGGGGGGCGTCGGGCCCGATGTCCCGGGGCACCTCGACGGTCATGTCGACGAAGGTGTAGTTGACGGCCGCGCCACGACCGGTCAGGTACGACCACATCTCGCGGCCGAGGTCGGTCCAGTCGGCGATGGATCGCCCCTCGGGCCCGCTGGCCGAGGCGAATGGATCGGTGGTGGTGGTCTCGGACATCTCAGTTCCCTCCGCTGCGGGCGGGGCCCGGCCGGAACTGTCGCCGGCGGTGCACCGTGTCGCGTCCATGAGCGCGCTGTTGCGCTCTGCTGCTCACCGTAGCCCCGCGGATGCGCCCCCACCAGAGCGCCGGATCAGCACCCGGCGTACTACCAGGCGAGCCGTTCGGTGCTGCGCTCGGCGACCCGCGACGCGACCTCGCGCACCCGCGAGTGCAGCTCGATCGACGCACGCGCGGCGAGCGGATGCGTGCTGACGCCCTTCTCCGAGACCAGCTCGCCTCCTGAGTAGACCCGGACCAGATTCCGCAGGCCGCAGGCGAAGGCGTAGTGCGCGTAGACGTCCCAGACCGGACCGGTGTCGGGCGTCAGCGGATCCACCACCAGGAAGTCGGCGTGCTTGCCGACCTCCAGCGACCCGACGCGGGCGGCGACCTCGGGGCCCAGCGCCTCGGCCGAGCCGAGGGTGTGCATCCGGATCATGTCGTACGGCATCACGATCGAGGCGTCCTGGTTCACCGCGCGCTGGGTGTAGGCGCCGATCCGGAGGTTCTGGAACGGGTCGGAGACATCGGTGCACGACTGGTCGTCGAGCCCGACGCCGATCGGCATGCCCAGGGCGCGGTAGGCCGGGATGTCGGCGACGCCGGAGCCCAGCCGCCCGTTCGAGGTCGGCTGCCAGACCATGCCGGCGCCCTTCTGGGCCGCGGTGCGGCTCATGTAGCTGTCGGGATGCACGAAGTGGCCGAACAGGAACCCCGGCCGCAGCGCCCCCGCCTCCTCGTACCACCGGAACTTCTCGCGCTGCTGGTCGAGCGCCTCGCCGGTCTCGAGGAAGTGGGCCTGGTTGCCGATGCCGTGCGCATCCATCGCCCGCACCTCGTCCCGCGCGGCCTGAGGGGTGGCCGACCACTGCACCGCCCCGAAGACCGAGGCCCCGAGGTCGAGCTCCGCGGGCACCGTCGTCTTCAGATACTCGACCGCACGCCCGAAGACCTCGAAGGCCTCCTCGACCGGCTGGAACTCACTGTCGAGGCGGATGGCGTTCATCGTGCGGAGCCCGGCATCCCGGGCCGCGTCGATCTGGCGGTGCAGGTAGCCCTCGGGCCGGATCGCGAAGATCTCCCGGGTGTCGGTGTCGGCGTGATAGCTGCCGACGATCCGGGAGTCGGTGAAGTTGTAGGCCGAGGTGACCCCGTTGCCGAGGAAGTCGAGGCAGCCGTGCAGGGTGAACCAGTAGATGTCCTCCTCGTCGGCCCCGGAGATGAAGGCGCTCTGCTCGCCCACCCACGGGTAGAGGGTGTCGCCGGGCGTCATGCCGCGCATCCCCGAGGTGAAGAGGTGGCTGTGCGCCGAGATGAAGCCCGGGGCGACGAAGGCGCCGCCCACGTCGAGCACCTCGCCGGAGCCGATCGCGGCCGAACCGGCGGCCCGCGCCCCGATCCCGCCGGCGTCGGTCGGGGGCTCGCCCTCGCCCATCGCCTCGATCAGACCGTCGTCGCCGACGGCGAGCCAGCCCCGGAACCAGTCGACCCCGTCGGCCATCGGGAGGATCACGGCGTTCACCACGAGCAGCGTCATGCCGCCATCATCACTCCTGCACATTGCGGTCAGGTTTCCACAGTTTGCCCGGCGCGTTTAACCCGTCCGCGCGGCCGATATTCTGGATGCCATGACCCGTCCCCCGCAGATCGTGCTCGTCCGCCACGGTGAGACGGAGTGGAGCCTCAGCGGCCAGCACACCGGCCGCACCGACATCCCGCTCACCTCCCGCGGCGAGGAGCAGGCTGCCCAGGTCGGGAAGGTGCTCGCGGGTCGCTCCTTCGGGCTCGTGCTCTCCAGCCCCCGGGTGCGTGCGCGCCACACGGCCGAGATCGCCGGCTTCGGCGATCAGGTGCAGGTGGATGCGGGCCTCGCGGAGTGGGACTACGGAGCCTACGAGGGCCTCACCAGCCCGCAGATCGCCGAGGCCTACGGCGACGACTGGAACCTGTGGCGCGACGGCATCGAGCCCGACGAGGCGGGGCGCGGCGAGCAGGCGGCCGACCTCCTGGCCCGCAACACCGCGATAATCCATCGCGCCCGCGCGACCCTGAACGGCGGAGAAGACGTGCTGCTGTTCTCGCACGGCCACTTCCTGCGCACCTTCTCGGCCACCTGGCTCGGCCTGCCGATCGCGGCCGGCGAACTGCTCGTGCTCGACACCGCCTCGATCAGCGTGCTCGGCTTCGAGCACGGCAATCAGGTGCTCCGGTCGTGGAACCGGACGCCCTGGACCGAGTGACCCGAGGCCGTACGTTCTGAAACCGTTCTGAATCCGTCCCGAAGGAGCAGCAGCGTGACCCAGCCCGCCGTGATCACCGAGCGCGCCGCCGCGATCGACGCCCTGGCCGGTCTCGCCGACGACATCGCCCGCGTGGCCGTCGCCCGCGACAAGGAGGGCACCGCGCCCTTCGCCGAGGTCGCCGCGCTCCGGGCCACCGGTATCCTGCCCGCCCTGGTCGACCGCGGCTTCGGCGGCGGCGGCCTCGACTGGCACACCGTGTTCGAGGGGCTGCGGCCGATCATCCGCGCCGACGCCGGGCTCGGCCACGTCTTCGCCTACCACTTCGTCAACTCCTGGCGACTGCAGCTCAACGAGTACCAGCCGCGCATCGACGACCTCCAGCGCGAGCTGGCGGCGCGCCACCTGTTCTGGGGCGGCGCGGGCAATCCGCGCGACGCCGGGCTCGAGCTCACCCCGGTCGCCGGCGGCGGCTTCACCGTCTCGGGCCGCAAGTTCTTCGCCACTGGCGCCCAGGTGGCCGACCGGGTCACCGCCTCGGGCACGCGGGTCGACACGGGCGAGAAGCTCGCGATCGTGATCGACGCGACCCAGCCCGGGGTCGTGCACCACGACGACTGGGCGAACATCGGGCAGCGGCTCTCGGCGTCGGGTTCGGTATCGTTCGACGCCGCCGCCGTGCCCGAGGAGCACGTGCTCGGCTACGGCGAGCAGTCGGGGCCGAAGTACAAGCCGTACTCCTCGCTGTCGATCCTGCAGTTCCAGCTCGCGCTCGACCACCTGCACGTCGGCCTCGCCGAGGGCGCGCTCGAGGCGGCCTCGGCCTACGTCGGCAGCACGACGAAGCCCTGGTCGACCAGCGGGGTGGCGCGCGCGGTCGACGACCCGTACATCCGCGAGCTGATCGGCGAGCTCACCGCGGCGACCCGCGCGGCGGATGCGCTGACCTGGCGCGCCACCGACGCGCTCGTCGCGGCCGTCGACAAGCGCTGGGCGCTGACGGATGCGGAGCGCGGCGAGGTGGCGGTCGAGATCGCCGCCGCGAAGGTCGTGAGCACCCGCACGGTGCTCGACGTCACCTCGCGCCTGTTCGAGCTGACCGGCGCCCGCGCCACGGGCGAGGCCTACGGCTATGACCGGTTCTGGCGCAACGCCCGCACGATCACCCTGCACGACCCGGTGGCCTACAAGGCGCAGGAGGTGGGCGACAACGCCCTCACCGGCGGGTACCCGGAGCCCTCGGGCTACAGCTGAGCCGCATCGGCGCCGCCCGGCGGGAGGGGAGAACCCGCCCGGCGGGATGGGAGAATAGGCCCATGCAACCCACTCGCAGCGAGCTGCGCCGCTGGCGGAAGTACCTGGCCGACGAGCGGGCCGAGGCGAAGGTGTACCGCGAACTCGCGGCCCGGCGCACCGGCTCGGAGCGTGAGATCCTCCAGGCCCTGGCCGAGGCGGAGGGTCGCCACGAGACCCACTGGCTCGAGCTGCTGGGCGACGACGTCGGCACGCCGCGCCGTGCCGACATCCGCACCCGCTTCCTCGGCGTGCTCGCCCGCCGCTTCGGCTCTGTGTTCGTGCTCGCGCTCATGCAGCGCGCCGAGGCGCGCTCGCCCTACGGCACCGACGTGGATGCGACGCCCGCCATGGCCGCCGACGAGCGCATCCACGGCGAGGTGGTCCGCGGGCTCGCGGCACGGGGCCGCAGCCGGCTCTCCGGCACCTTCCGCGCCGCCGTCTTCGGCGCGAACGACGGTCTCGTCTCGAACCTGGCGCTCGTGCTCGGGATGAGCGCGACCGGCGTCTCGCACACGGTCGTGCTCGCATCGGGCGTGGCGGGCCTCCTGGCCGGCGCGCTCTCGATGGGGGCCGGGGAGTTCGTCTCGGTGCGGTCGCAGCGCGAGCTGCTCGCCGCATCCACGCCCGACCCGGACGCGCACACGGCGGTGCCGCAGCTCGACGTCGACGCCAACGAGCTCGCCCTGGTCTACCGCGCCCGCGGGATGAGCGAGGCGGAGGCGGACGCCCGTGCGGCCGACGTGTTCGGAGGCGTGTCGACGACCACCTCGGCGATCCGGATCATCCGGGCCGGGGACGCCGGCCTGACGGCGCCGGAGATCACCGGGGGCGACGGCGACGAGCACGAGGAGATCGGGACGGCCTGGCAGGCGGCGATCTCGTCGTTCTGCTTCTTCGCCTCGGGCGCGATCATCCCGGTACTGCCCTATGCGTTCGGGCTCTCGGGCGGTGTCGCGATCGCGATCGCGGCCGGCCTGGTCGGCCTGGCGCTGCTCGGCACGGGCGCGGTCGTCGGGCTGCTCTCCGGCGGCCCGCCGCTCAAGCGCGCGCTGCGGCAGCTGGCCATCGGGTTCGGCGCGGCGGCGGTGACCTACCTGCTCGGTCTGCTCTTCGGCGCGGCGATCGGCTAGGTGCTGACCGCCGCCGCCCGGACGGCCTCCGGCGCTGAGTTCGGCGCCGGCGGAGGGATCGGCTAAGCCGGAACCGACGCCAGCTCGTCGTACGTGGCGAACTTCGTCGCGACGTCGCTGCCGGTGAAGTTGCCCACCCAGCCGTCGTCGTCGTGGAAGAACCGCACCGACACGTAGTCGGGCCGCGTGCCCATGTCGAACCAGTGCGTGGTGTCCTTCGGCACGGAGAGCAGGTCGCCGGCCTCGCAGAAGACCGCGTGCACCTTGCCGTCGACGTGCAGGTAGAAGACGCCGGAGCCGCGAGCGAAGAAGCGGTCCTCGTCGTCGTCGTGCTGGTGCTCGCTGAGGAACTTCTGGCGCGCGACGGCCGAGGTCTCGCGGTACTCCTCCGTGTCCTCCGGCGTGATGGAGACCACGTCGACCAGGGTGTAGCCGTGCTCGGCGTTCACCGCGTCGATCTCGGAGCGGTAGGCGGCGAGCACCTGCTCCTGGGTCGGGTTCTCGGGCAGCTCCTGCAGCTCCCAGCGGCTGAAGCGCGCGCCGAGGCCCGCGAGCACCTCGCGGATGGTGTCGGCGTCCCGCGTCTGCAGCTCGGGGGTCGAGGGGTCGTTGTCGTTCCACACGGTCAGGAGGGTCATGTGCAACATGGTAGACCTCGACTCCTGCACAATCCTCGGCCGGCTCCGAACAAGTAACAGAGCGACACATGATTCGGCCGGCGTCCCGCACGCGGGGTTGAATCTGAACACGATCACCCACAGCCCGCACCTCTTTCCCCGTCCCGAAGGATCCCTCATGGCCCTCATCCGCAGAGCCGCGGTCGTCACCGCCCTCGCCGCCGCCTCCGTGCTCGCGCTCAGCGCCTGCGCCCAGTCCGACGGCGGGTCCTCCTCGGCCGGCCCCTCCGCCGCCGCACCCACCGCATCCGCCGCCCTGCCCGCGCCCTTCGACGGCGCGCCGGTCAAGGTCGCGCTGGTGCGCCAGAGCGGGGCGGGCGACTACTTCGAGGCCTGGGGTGCCGGTGCCCAGGCCCAGGCCGCGTTCGCCAACATCGACCTGCAGGTGACGGATGCGCGCAACGACAACGCCAAGCAGGCCAGCGACCTCGAGCAGGCCATCGCCTCCAAGCCGGCCGCCATCATCGTCGACCACGGCCAGACCGACACGCTGCAGCCGCTGATCACCGAGGCGGTCGACGCCGGAGTCCCGGTCGTCGTCTACGACCTGGCGCTGACCGACACCACCGGCGTGATCACGACGAGCCAGTCCGACGAGTCGATGGCCAGCGGCGTGCTCGACCAGCTGATCACGGATGTCGGCGACGGCGCGAAGGTCGGCTACGTCTCGGCCGAGGGCTTCGCCGCTCTCGACCGGCGCGCGGTGGTCTGGAACAAATACGTGACCGACCACAAGCTCGACGTACTCTTCTCGACCGGCAAGGTCAGCGAGTCGACCGCGACCGACAACATCCCCCTGGTCGACGCGGCGCTGAAGCAGAACCCCGACGTGCAGGCGATCTTCGCCCCGTACGACGAGATCACCAAGGGTACTGTTCAGGCTGTGATCAACAACAATCTGCAGAGCTCGGTGAAGGTGTACGGCATCGACATCTCCAACGCCGACATCGAGGTCATCACCGCCGACGGCAGCCCCTGGGTCGCCACCTCGGCGACCGACCCGGCCGCGGTCGGCGCGGGCGTGGTCCGCTCGCTCGCCCTCAGCCTCGCCGGCCAGCTCGACGAGACCGACGTGCAGTTCCCCGCGATCACCATCACGAAAGACTTCCTGGCCGAGAACTCGGTCACGAACGTCGCCGAACTCCGCGCGGCGCAGCCGAGCCTGAAGCTCGACGACGTCGTGGTCGCGGATTGGCTGCCCGCGGTCTCCGAATGACCTCTCTTCCCACCCGTCCGCTCGAGGGGCACGACGTCGTCGTGTCCCTCGACGGCGTCTCCGTCGCGTACGGCTCGAACGTCGTGCTCACCGACGTCGACCTCGAGTTCCGTGCGGGCGAGATCCTGGCGCTGCTCGGCGCGAACGGCGCCGGCAAGTCGACGCTGATCAAGGCGCTCTCGGGCGCGAACTCGCGCTACTCCGGCGAGATCAGGATCGGTGGGGCCGTCGTGCACCTCGGCTCCCCGGTCGCGGCGCGCCAGCTGGGCATCTCGGCCGTGCATCAGAAGGTCGCCGACGGGATCGTGCCCGGTCTCACGGTGGCCGAGAACCTCACGCTCGACGATCTCGCCCAGGCCTCGCGGCACCCGCTGCGCAATCGCCGCCAGGCCACGGCCGACGCCCGGTCGGCGCTGGCGACCCTCGGCCTCGACTGGCCCGACTCGGTGCTGGCGCAGGATGCGGCCGACCTCGCGATCTCGGATGCGCAGTTGCTCGTGCTGGCCCGCGCCCTGCGCAGCACCCCTCAGCTCCTGATCCTCGACGAACCCACCTCGGCCCTCACCGCGGCCGAGGCCGAGCGCCTGTTCGAGGTGCTCCGCGGGCTCCGCTCCCGCGGCCTGTCGATCGTCTACGTCTCGCACCGCTTCGGCGAGATCGAGGCCCTGGCCGACCGGGTGGTCGTGCTGCGCGACGGGATCGTGCAGAGCGAGTCGGTGCGCCCCTTCGCGTGGCACGGCATCCTGCACGACATGCTCGGCCGCGCGACCGACGTCGAGCACGACCGCGGCGGCACCCAGCGCGGCACCGAGGTCGTGGCCGAGCTGATCGGCGTGCAGCTGTTCCCGGAGTCGCTGCCGGTCTCGCTCGAGATCCGCCGCGGCGAGGTGCTCGGCGTGCTCGGCCTGATCGGGGCGGGCAAGACCGAGATCGCCGAACTGCTCGGCGGGCTCGGGCGTCCCCGTGCCGGGTCGCTCCGGCTGCGGGGCGAGACCTACGCTCCGCGACGACCGGGCGACGCGATCGCCGCCGGGGTCGTGCTGGTGCCGGAGGATCGGCAGCGTCAGGGCATCCTGCCGGGCTGGTCGGTGCTCCGCAACATCACGCTGCCCTTCCTCCGCGAGTCCAGCGTGGCGGGGCTGGTGCGCCGGCGCTTCGAGCGCTCGCGCGCCGAGACCGTGATCGACACGCTCCAGGTCGTCGCGAGCGGGCCGGATGCCTCGATCGACGACCTCTCCGGCGGCAACCAGCAGAAGGTCGTGGTCGGCCGCTGGCTCTCGGCCGGCCCGACGCTGGCCATCCTCGACGAGCCGTTCCGCGGGGTCGACATCGCCGCCCGCCGCGAGATCGGCGCCCGGCTGGCGGGGCTCGCCGCCGACGGCGCGGCCGCCGTCGTGCTCTCCAGCGACGTCGACGAGATCCTCGAGGTCGCCGACCGCATCGTCGTCCTCGTCGCCGGCGCGGTCGAGCTCGACCGCTACGCCGACGAGGTCGATCGGGGCACGGTGATCGGGGCCTTCCTCGGCCAGACCGTCGGTGGCGCGCCGGCGCCCGACTCGCCGTCGCCCGAGGTGTCGTCGCCCGCGCCCGAAGCGCCGGCGCCCGATTCGCCGTCGCCCGTTGTGCCGGAGGCCGCCCCGCCCTCTTCGGCCGCCCCGGCGCCCACCACCCCCGAAGCCCCTCCCGAAAGGCCCTCCCATGTCCAGCCCTAGCGCGGTCGCCGTCACGTCGACTCCCGGCGAGCGCATCTCCGCCTTCGTCGTCAAGTGGGGCTTCGTCGGTGTGACCGTGGCGCTCATCCTGTTCTTCGTCATCACCGAACCCAACTTCCGCACCGTCGACAACATCTTCGGCATGCTCAAGTTCATCGCGCCGACCGCGATCGCGGGTCTCGGCGTGATGCTCGCCATGACGGTCGGCGGCATCGACCTCTCGGTCGGCGCCTCGGCGGGCTTCGCGGTCTCCATCGCGGCCTGGACGATGGTGATCGGCAACCAGGTCGGCGGGGTCGCCGTGTCGGTGGTGCTGGTGTGCGGGCTGATCATCGGGGCGCTGAACGCCTTCTTGATCGTCATCGCGCGCATCCCGGACCTGTTGGCGACGCTGACCACGATGTTCGTGATCGTCGGCCTCAAGCTGATCATCGTCGACGGCAAGTCGATCTCGTCGCAGATGACGCTGTCGAACGGCACGACCGCGCCGGGCAAGTTCACGGCCGACTTCCTCTGGCTGGATCGGGGCAGCATCGGCCCCGTGCCGGTGCCGGTGCTGCTCTTCCTGGTGATCACGGTGCTGCTGTGGTTCCTGCTCGAGCGCACGCGCTGGGGGCGGGCGCTGTTCGCGGTGGGCACGAACTCCGAGGCGGCGCGGCTGTCCGGCATCCGGGTGCAGTGGTACCGCACCGCCGCCTACATGGGCTGCGGGCTGCTCGCCTCCGTCGCAGGGCTGCTGCTGGCCGCCCGCATCGGGCAGGGCGACGTCAGCGCCGGCAACTCGCTGCTGCTCGACGCGGTGGCCGTGGCGCTCGTCGGCGTCTCGGTGCTCGGCATCGGGCGGCCGAACGCCTGGGGCACGGCGCTCGGCGCGGTGCTGATCGCCGTGATGGTCACCGGCTTCACGATGTTGGGCCTGCCCTACTACGCGCAGGACTTCGGGAAGGGCATCGTCCTCTTGATCGCGCTGCTGTTCAGCTTCACCTTCTCCCGCCGGCGCACGGTCGTGACCGCCGGCTCGACCACCTCGAGCTCGTAGGGGCGGCGATGAGCGACTCCCCCGCATCCGGCACCGGTGCGTCCGACACCGGCGCAGCCGACTTCGGTCAGCTGCGTGCCGACACGGTCGCCGCCTACCTCGCGAGCCGCCCGGCCCTCGCGACCCGGATCGACGCCTCGCGCATCGCCTCGGTGCGCGAGGTGGGCGACGGCAACCTCAACCTCGTCTTCATCATCCACGACGAGGTGCGGGCCTCGGTGGTACTCAAGCAGTCGCTGCCGCACGTGCGCACCGACCCCTCGTGGCCGATGACCCGCGAGCGCTCGGCCCGCGAGGCGACGGTTCTCGGGCAGCACGTGCTCGCCGACCCCGGTCACGTGCCCGGGTTCTACGACTACGACCCCGAGCACTACGTGCTGGCGATCGAGAACCTGTCCGACCACCGGGTGTGGCGCAACGAACTCAACGAGGGCCGGGTGCACGACTACGCGGCCGACGAGCTCGGCGTCTACGTGGCCCGCACCGCCTTCGCGACCTCGCCGCTCGGCATGGATCCGCTCGAGCACAAGCGCCTGATCGCGCGGGCCGTGAACCCCGAGCTCGCCCAGATCACCGAAGACCTCGTGTTCACCGAGCCGTACATCGCTCACGCGCACAACGCCGTGCTGCCCGCGAACGAGGCGGATGTCGCCGAGCTGCAGGCCGACACCGCCCTCGTGCGCGAGATGGGCCTGGCGAAGTGGCGCTTCATGACCACGGCGCAGTCGCTCATCCACGGCGACCTGCACACGGGTTCGGTCTTCGTGCGGGCGGCGGTCGAGGATGCGCGGGGCGGCTCTCCGGCATCGGTGCGGGCCTTCGACAGCGAGTTCGGGTTCGTCGGGCCGACCGGTTTCGATCTCGGCGCCCTGTGGGCCAACTTCATCATCGCCGCGGCCCGCGCCGAGGCGCTCGGCGAGCCGGAGCGGGCCGAGCTCGTCCTGTCGCTCCCCGGCCGCCTCTGGGGCGCGTTCGAGCGGGAGTACCGCGCGCTCTGGCCCTCCCGGGTCGACCCGCGGGTTTGGGGCGACGACGTGCTCGAGGGGCTGCTCGCGAGCATCCGCGACGACGCCGCGATCTTCGCGGCGGCCAAGGCGATCCGCCGGATCGTCGGCTTCGCCAAGGCGAGCGACATCGAGACACTCCCCCCGGAGCTCCGGGAGCGCGCGGCCCGCGGCTTGCTGCACGCCGGGCGGTCGCTCGCCCTCACCCGCCACGGCATCGCCGACGTCGACGCCCTCGCGGCCGAGTCCCTCGCCACCCTCCGAGCCGCCCGCTGACCCCTGCCCGCCCTGCCGACCCTCGGCCGAGCCGTCGCCCGCGCCGCGGCCCGCCGCCGGGCCACCGCTCCGCCGCGACCCGAGCCAGACCTGGGTACTGTGAAAGGCGTGACTGACACTGCTCCTGACGACGGGTCGTTCGGCGACCTGGTCGTGTTCCTCGACGAGGGAGTCCCGGTTCCCCTCGCCTCGGCCGCCGTCAACGCGGGCGACCTCGCCGTGACCCGCGGCGACGGCGTCTTCGAGTCGATCGGGGTGCTCGACGGCCGCTTCATCGAGCTCGAGCGGCACCTGGCGCGCCTGGCGCACTCGGCCGCGATGCTCGACCTGCCCGAGCCCGACCTCGCGGCCTTCGAGGCGGCCGCTCGCCGGGGCGTCTCGGCGCACCGCCCCGAGGCCGAGCTGCTGGTGAAGCTGTTCCACAGCCGCGGCATCGAGGGCGACGACGCACCGAGCGGCTGGATCCAGGTGCTCACCGGGGCCGACCACACGGATGCGCGACGCGACGGCATCCGCGTCGTCACGCTCGACCGGGGCTACCGCCACGACATCGCGCAGACCGCGCCCTGGCTGCTGCAGGGCGCCAAGACGCTCTCCTACGCGCTGAACAAGGCGGCCCTCCGCGAGGCCGCCCGGCGCGGGGCCGACGACGTGATCTTCATCAGCTCGGACGACGTGGTGCTCGAGGGGCCGACGGCGAACGTGCTGGTGCGGCACGGCGACCGGTTCCGCACCCCGCGCACCGACCTCGGCATCCTGGCCGGCACCACCCAGGCCGCGGTCTTCGACACCCTCGACGCCATGGGCTTCGCGGCCGAGGAAGCCCTCCTCTCCCCCGCCGACCTCGCCTCGGCCGACGGCCTCTGGCTGCTCTCCAGCGGTCGCCTGGTCGCCCCCGTCCGCGAGCTCGACGGCGCGCCCCTCCCCGTCGACGCCGAGTTCACGGCCACCCTCCTCGACAAGGCCTTCGGCCTCCCGCACGCCACGGCCTGACCCGCACCCTGACCCGCGCGATCCGATCGGCCTGGCCCGGCGCAGCCCAGCGGCACGGAGACGACGCTTCGATGCCCTAGGCTCTGCCCTGTGCTACAGCCGTCGGGGAGACGGGGCACGAGCTGGGGGAGAACGAATTGCGCACGATACCGGTCACCATGGGCGCCGCCCTGCTGGCACTGTCACTGATGGTCACGGCCCTGCCCGCGCAGGCCGACGAGCGGGTGGATGCCGCACCGACGCCGGTCGCCGCCACCGGCCCGGCCCTCCCGGGCCCGGATGAGGGGACGGATGCAGCGACGGCGGCACCCACCCCCGACGCCTCGGCCCCGCGGTCGCCGTTCGCGGCTCCGTCGGCCCCGCTGCTGAGCCAGGCCACCGACCGCAGTGCCGCCGGCACCGGCACCGACACCGGCTCAAGCGCCGGCACGAGTACCGGCGACCCGGCCGCGACGGCGGAGGAGGCCGCGGGTGGCCGCATCCACGGCATCGTCTTCTACCTCGACCGCTCGACCGGCGTCCGCGAGCCCGAGGAGCAGGTGCTGATCGAGCTCTCGCGACGGGATCCCGCGTCCGGCGAGTTCGTGCCGGCCGCACCCGCCTCCGGCTCGGACTTCACCTCCGAGCTCCTCGAGCCCGGCGACTACCTCGTGCACTTCGTCGACCAGAGCTACCGCGGCATCCGCAACGAGTACTACGACGACGCGCTGTACGAGGACGAGGCCACCCTGGTCTCGGTCACGGCCGGTCAGACCGTCGAGCTCGGCGCTGTCGACCTCGAGCCCAAGACCTACTGGACCTACCGCTACGGCGGCGCCGACCGGTACGAGGTCGCGGCGAACATCTCGCTCGACGCCTTCGCGCCCGGGGTGCCCGTGCTCTACATCGCGAGCGGCGAGAGCTACCCCGACGCCCTCAGCGCGGGCCCCGCGGCGGCGCGTCAGGACGGCGCGCTGCTGCTCGTGATGCACGACCGCATCCCCGATTCCACGCGTGCGGCGATCCTCGCCCTCGAGCCACAGAAGATCGTGGTCGTCGGCGGCACGTCGACCGTGCAGGACTCGGTGCTGCAGCAGTTGGCCCAGCTCCAGCCCGACACGATCCGCGTGGCCGGCGCCGACCGGTACGAGTCGTCGCGCCTGATCGTCGACTACGCCTTCTGCGGTCTGCTGCCCGGCGCCCCGCGCAGCTCCGCACCCTGCGAGGGCGGGGCCCGCACCCTGTTCGTGGCCACGGGCGCGAACTTCCCCGACGCCCTCGCGGCCGGCCCCGCCGCCGCCCACGTCGACGGCGCCGTACTGCTCGTCCCGGGCACCGCGAACGAGCTCGGCACGCCGACCGTCGAGCTGCTCTCGCGGCTGGGCACGGCGGACGCCCACATCGCGGGAGGCTACCTCTCGGTCAACAGCGCGATGGAGACCCGGCTGCAGATCGCCCTGCCCGGGCGGGTCGACCGCTACAACGGGGCCAACCGCTACGAGGTCGCGGCGGAGATGAACCGGCTGGTGTTCCGCGGCACCTACGACACCGTGCTGCTCGCCTCCGGCGAGGTGTTCGCCGACGCACTCTCGGGCGGACCCTCGGCCGCCACGATCGACGCCCCCCTCTACCTCGTGCAGAAGGACTGCCTCCCCGAGTCGATGTGGTCGAGCGCCTCCGCCCTCGACCCGATCGACTTCATCCTCCTCGGCGGCCCCAACACGCTGAGCGACGACGTGGAGAACCTCCGCTACCTCTGCTGAGGCGCCGGGTCTGGCACCATGGGCGCATGGTCCCGACACCACCGACGCTCGCGCACCGGCTGCGCCGCCTGACCGGGCGCGACCCGGACGAGCCGCACCGCGCCGCGACACCCCTCGAGCTGCTGTTCGACCTGGCGTTCGTGGTGGCGTTCGGCGCGGCCGGCAACGAGTTCTCGCACTCCCTCGCCGAGGGGCACATCGGGGCGGGCATCGCCGGCTTCGCCTTCGTGGTCTTCGCCGTCTCCTGGGCGTGGATCAACTTCTCCTGGTTCGCCTCGGCCTACGACACCGACGACTGGTTCTACCGGATCACCACGATGGTGCAGATGATCGGCGTCGTCATCCTGGTCCTCGGCATCCCCGCGGTGTTCCACTCGATCGACCAGGGCGACCACCTCGACAACGGCGTGCTCGTGGCCGGGTACGTGGTGATGCGGGTTGCCATGGTCGCCCAGTGGCTCCGGGTCGCGCACGACGACACCGCGCGCCGCCGCACCGCGCTCACCTACGTGGCCTGCGTCTCGCTGGCGCAGGTCGGCTGGGTCGCCCTGGCCGTCGCCCACACCACGCTCGGGGCCACCGTCGCCTTCGCGGCGCTGCTGTGGGCCGTCGAGCTCGCGGGGCCCTACCTGGCCGAGCGCCGGGTGGGCGAGGGCGGCACGCCGTGGAACGCCCACCACATCGCCGAACGCTACGGGCTGCTCACGATCATCGCGCTGGGCGAGGGCGTCTTCGGCACCGTCACCGCGGTGTCGGCGGTGATCGAGCACAGCGGCTGGTCGGTCGAGGCGGTGCTGCTGGTGATCGCCGGGGTGGGGCTGACCTTCGGGCTGTGGTGGTCGTACTTCATCGCGCCCTCGGCCCGGATCCTGCAGCGCTACCGGGGCAAGGCCTTCGTCTGGGGCTACGGGCACCTGCTCGTGTTCGCCTCGATCACGGCGACCGGCGCCGGCCTGCACGTCGCCGCCTACGTCATCGAGGGCGAGGCCGAGATCGGGACGGTGGGGGCCGTGCTCTGCGTGGCGATCCCGGTGCTCGTGCTGTGCCTGACGATCTTCGCGCTCTACGACCACCTGCTGATGACCGTCGACCCGTTCCACTTCGGCCTGATCGCGGGCACCGTCGCCCTGCTGGCGCTCGCGGTGGCCGCCGCCGCAGCGGGCGCGTCGCTCGGGGTGTCGATCATCCTGATCACGCTCTCGCCGTACGTCGTGGTCGTGGGCTACGAACTGCTCGGCCACAAGCACCAGGCGGCGGCGCTCGCGAGACGCCTGGCCTGAGCTACTGGCCTGAGCTACGCGACCGCGAGCGCAATCTGCAGCAGCGCCTCGGTGAGCTCGAGATGCCAGCGCGCCTGACGCAGGTCGGCGCCCCAGGCGTAGATGCCGTGGCTCGCCACGATCAGGGCGGGCACCTCGCCGACCTCGGCCGTGCGCCCCCGGTAGACGCGCTCGAAGTCGTCGCCAAGCACCCGCATGTCCTGGTGGTTCTGCACGACGGGGATGACGACGCGCTCGCCGTGCGCGCTGTGACCGATGCCCTTCAGCATCTCGAGGTCGTGCAGCACGACCCCCTCGGGCCAGGCGTGTCCGGCCCGCACGGCGGTGAGGGCGTGGACATGGATGCACGCCCCGGCCCCGGTGACCCGCGCGATCCGCGCGTGCAGCCCCGCCTCGGCGGAGGGCTTCCGCGCGAGACCGAGCGCGGCGGTGAGGTCGGCGCCGGGTCCGGCATCCGCCCCCTCCCCGATCCACTCGCCCTCGCCGTCGACCAGCACCACGTCCGACGCCGTCAGCTCGCCCTTGTCCAGGCCCGAGGCCGTGACGGCCAGCCGCAGGGGGTCGCGACCGAGCGTGACCGACAGGTTGCCCGCGGTGCCCGGCATCCACCCCCGGGCGGCGAACCGGGCCGACTCGGCGGCCAGGAGGCCACCCGCCTCGGTGACGGTCGCGGCGGTGACTCCGGCCGGCGAGAACACGTTCGGTGCCCAGTTGCCCGTGCCGGTGCTCACGGAGCGACGACCTCGACCTCGTCGAACGACGAGACGACGGATGCGGCGCCGAAGTCGGCCTCGAAGAACGGCTCCCCCTCGCGCGAGAAGGCGACGACCTGCCAGCCGGCCTCGAGCGCGGCAGTCACCTCACCGGGGTTGTCGGTGAAGAAGACGATCTCGGCTGCGGGCACGTCCAGCGCCGCGGCGATCGCCTCGTACGACGACGCGAACTTCTTGGGCCCGGCCTTGACGGTGTCGAAGTAGTCGGTGATGAGCGGCGTCAGGTCACCGCCGGGGGAGTGCCGGAACCAGGGCACCTGCGAGGCGACGGAGCCGGAGGAGAACACCGCGATGCCGACGCCGTGCTCGTGCCACTCGCGCAGCCGCGGGATCACGTCGTCGAAGAAGTGCGACGAGATCTCGTCGCGCGCGAAGCCCTCGGCCCAGATCTGGCCCTGGATCGTCTTGAGGGGGGTCGCCTTGACGTCGCGCTCCATCCACTCGTGCAGCACGGCGACGATCTGGTCGGTCGAGGCGTCGGCGGGCAGGGAGGCGTCGTGCACGACCTGCTCCCGGGCCTCGGCGATCGCGGGTTCGGCCCCGTGCTCGTCGAGCCAGCCGGCCAGGCGGGGCCGGGCGTAGTCGTAGAGGTCGCCGAGGATGAACCCGGCGGCACTCGTCGTGCCCTCGAGGTCGACCACGAGGTAGCGCGCGGTGACGGCGAGCGGATCGGGCGTGGGGGCGGGGGCGGGGGTCTCGGTGCTCACGGTGTCCTCCGGTGGTCGGTGGGGCGGTGGTTCGTGGGGCTGGCGGGCGCGGTGTCAGCGGGCACAGTGTCGGCCGGCGCGGTGTCAGCCGGCACAGTGTCGGCCGGCGCGGTGTCAGCGAGCGCGGCGCCCGCGGGCGCAGCGTCGGCGGGCGCGGCCTCGCCCGTCAGGAGGTGCTGCCGGGCCACGTCGAACAGCCGCGCCGAGGCCTCGGCGCGCGCCGGCTCGGGCAGGGTCTCGATGTCGGCCGCGTGCGAGAAGCCCACGGCGCGACGCAGCTGCTCGACCCCCGCGAAGCGCCAGGCGTCGGCCTCGATGGCGGCCAGGGTCGCGGGGTCGTCCCACGAGAGCGCGAAGGCCTCGCGGCAGGCGGCCACGGCCGAGTAGCGCT
The DNA here is from genome assembly GCF_059691755.1 of Herbiconiux sp. 320_LB. NCBI lineage: Bacteria > Bacillati > Actinomycetota > Actinomycetes > Micrococcales > Microbacteriaceae > Herbiconiux > Herbiconiux sp. 320_LB. The sequence continues at coordinate 263,949 of NZ_JCAWAD010000005.1, forward strand.
CCCGGGCCAGGTCGTGCCGGCCCAGCGCCAAGGCGGCGATCGCCGCGATCTCCAGGTTGGCCCAGAACAGTCCGAGGTCGAGCCCGATCGGCCCGACGAAGCTGAACTCCGGATCGAACACCTTCACGGTCTGCGCCCCGTCGCGCCGCCCGAGCATCACCGAGCCGCTGTGCAGGTCGCCGTGCACGAGCGCCTCGTGCCGGGTCTCGAACACGAGGCGCACGCCGTCGACGGCGGCCGCCACGGCCTCGTCGGCGTAGAGCGCGCGCACCCGCTCCTCGAGCACGGGATGCCAGTGGTTGTGCTCGTGCTCGCGGTAGGGCTCGTCGAGCACCACGTCGAGCGTCATGCGGCACAGCTCCGGGTTCGCGGCGACCTCGATCAGCGCGTCGTGCCCCTGGTCGCCGAGCGCCCGGCGCGACGTGGATGCGGCGAGCTCGCCGACGAACCGCCCCACGACCGTGCCCAGACCCCCGAAATCGATCCCGGTATCCGCCGCGGCGCCGTCCCCGGCACCGGCCTCCCCCGCGAGCTCGCGCACGAGCACGTCGCGGAGTACGTCGAGGTCCGACAGATCCTCCATCACCAGCACGTACCGCGCCTCGTCGAAGGCGAGGATGGTCGGGATCGAGTCCGGCACCCGCTCGGCCAGTCGTTCGTAGGTGCGCGCCTCGGAGGCGATCCGGGACGGGTCGACCGGCCATTCCGGCCCGACGACCTGCACCCAGGGCGGCGCCTGCTTGACCGCGAGGCTGCCGTGCGGACCACGCGCCAGGAACACGCGGTTCATGTTGCCCGCGGTGACCTCGACGGCCTCGACCTCGTCGGCGCGGCCGGCGACCCGCGCGAGCAGCCCGGTCGTCGCGAGGTACGCGACCACGTCCTCCGCCGTGACGAGCAGCTCGTAGCCAGAACCCTCGGCGGTCATCGCGCTCCCCCGTCGCCCTCGGCGGGGGCCGTCGTCGACTCGGGCCCCAGGGCGGCGGAGGCGGCCGCCACCGCCGCGTCGATCCCGTAGTAGTCGGCGACGCGGTCGGGCTCGAAGGCGCCGCGGTCGGTCACGATGCGCGTCACGAAGCGGGCCGGGGTCACGTCGAAGGCGGGGTACCAGGCATCCGTCACCCGCGTCGACGCCGTGCGGCGGCCGAGCGTGTGCAGCACCTCGACCGGGTCGCGCTCCTCCACCACGATGTCGGCGGCGGTGGGCGCCTCGTCGTCGGGGGCCTGCACCAGGGCGTAGAACGGGATGCCGAACGCCGAGGCCGCGACGGCGAGCCCGAGGGTGCCGACCTTGTTGACCACGCTGCCGTCGAGCGACACCCGGTCGGCCGCGGTCACGAGCGCGTCGATCGGCCCGATCGTCGACCCTGGCGCCAGGGCTGCGGCACCCATCGAGTCGGTGATCAGGGTGACGTGCTCGCCCATCTCGGCGAGGGTGTGCGCGGTCAGGCGCGCGCCCTGCAGGTAGGGGCGGGTCTCGGTGGCGACCCAGTCGAAGCGCTTGCCGGCGGCCCGGGCGGCGCGCACGAGCTCGATCAGGTAGGTGTCCATCCAGCAGTGGGTGAGGATGCGCGAGCCGTCCGGCAGCAGGGCGACGGTCTCGGCGGCCAGCCGGTGGCTGCGCGCGCGGTAGAGCTCGGCGCCGGCGCGGGCGGCCTCGAGAGCGGCCTCGATCATCCGCGCCGACGTGACGGACGGGTCGGTACCCGCCGCCTCCGCGGCCACGGCGTCGACCGCCCGGAGCACCCGGCCGACGGCCTCGCGGGGGTGGTTGTTCGTGGGCCGGGCGGCCTCGATCACGGCGCCGGCCGCGTGCATCCGCTGCCGCACCTGCTCGGGTGGGAGGCCCGCCGACTGCACGGCGGTGATCTCGAGGCCGGCGTAGGCGGCGAACAGCGGCCCGGAGCTCTGCGTGACCATGTCGCGGATGGCGGCGGCCACCTCGTCGGCGTTCCGCGCGGTGACCCACTCGAGGCGCTCGGGGAACACCCGGCGGTCGAGGATGCGCACCGCCCCGTCGTCGACCCGCACGGAGTCGTCGAGGGCGGGGGCGTTCTCGGCTGTAGTGGTCATGCGGTTCCCGTCGATTTCCCCCATCGAGGATACCGCGCGACCGTATGCTTGCCGTAAAGAACGAGAAGGGGCCGCTGTGAGCCATTCGAACGGGAACCAGTCAACACCGCCCGGCTGGCACGCCGATCCCTCGGGTGCACCCGGGCAGCGCTGGTGGGACGGCACCCGCTGGACCGAGCACACGCAGGCCACCCCGCCGCAGCCGGGGCAGCACCAGTCGGCGCAGCACCAGCCGGCCCAGCCGCAGCCGGCCCAGCCGCAGCACCCGCAGGCGCCCCAGCCCCCATACGGCCAGCAGCCCGGGTACTCCCAGGGCGGCTACGCCCAGCAGCCCGCCTACGGCTCCGCCCCCGCGGGCCTCTACGCCCCACAGACCCCGCCGCCCGTCGCGCCCGGCACCCCCGTCTACAACGCGTTCATCTGGCTCGTCACGCTGATGCCGGTCGTCTCGCTGCTGATCCTCCCGCTCTACTCGGGTTCGATCCAGCAGTCGATGACTTCCACCTACCGCTACGGCACGACGATGAGCGCCTCGTTGTTCGGGGTGCAGGCGATCGGCTCGCTGATCAGCCTGGTGCTCTACGCGGCCATCGTGGTGCTGTCGTACTTCGACCACAAGTGGCTGCTCCGCCACGGTTACGTGCAGCCGTTCCACTGGGCCTGGGCGTTCCTCTCGATCGTCTACCCGATCGGCCGCTCCGTCGTCGTGCGCCGGCGCTCGGGCCGGGGCATCGCCCCGATGTGGGTGTCGATCGGCCTCTGCGCGCTCAGCATCGTCGTCACCATCGTGTGGACCGTGTCGCTCATCGCCTCGGCCTTCGGCGCCGCGGCGACCTACGGCAGCTACACCTGAGCCCGGCGATGAGCTACACGCCTCCCACCGACCCCTCCGACGACCCGAACCGCCGCAAGCGACCCTCCAACGGCCGCATCGCGGTCTGGATCGGCGTCAGCGCCGTCGCCCTCTACTTCTTGATCAGCGGCGTCTACGGCATCATCACCGGCGGCAGCTGAGCCCCGGTCCCGAGATCGACCGCTACCGGCGGGGCCCGAGCACCATCGGTGCGAGCAGCTCCGCCGGGCCGGTCGTCGCGGCGGGCCGCTCGGCCGTGATCCGCCCGTCGTGCATCGCGTAGACCCGGTCGGTCGTTCCGAGCAGTTCGGCGAGGTCGTCCGAGGCGATCAGGATGCCGGTGCCGGCCTCAGCGAGCCGCCGGATCAGGCCGTGGATCTCGCGCGCCAGCGCATCCGTCGCCCCCGCCGTCGGGTGGTCGAGCAGCACGACCGTCGGCCGCGCGCCGGGGCCGGGGCCGGTTTCGGAACCCGTGCCGGCCAGCCAGCCGGCCAGGGCGTTCCGGATGCTCGTGCCGGCCGGTTCCCCGCTCGCCGCGGCCCGCGACAGGGCCGAGCCGTCACCGCGGCGACCCCGTCCGGCGAACAGCGCCGCGATCCCGCCGAGACCGGCGACCGGCGCGGCTTCGGGGTAGCTGCGGTCACGGTCGATCACGCCGAGTCGCGCGAGCCGGCCGAGCATGCCCGGTGAGATCCGCGAGGGCACCCCGCCGATCAGCCCGAGATCGTAGGTGGTGCTGCGCTCGGTCGCCAGCGCGAGGCCGGCGGCGATCGACTCGGCGGGGTTCCGCGCGGTCAGCGGGGTGCCGCCGACTCTCACCGAGCCCTCGACCGACGAGCCGCGAGACCTGTCGAACAGGCCCATCAGCAGCTCTCCCGCGCCCGAGCCCTCCAGCCCGGCGAGCCCGACGATCTCGCCGGCCGCGACCGTGAGGTCGGCGTCGCGCACGAGGGCGCGGCTCGGGTCGAGCGGGTGGGATGCGGTCCAGCCCCGCACCTCGAGAGCGGGTTCTCCGCCCGGGCCGGGTGCGCGCACCGCGCTGCGCTCCACCACCACGTCGGCCACCATCGCCCCGATCAGGCGAGCGGCGCCCGCATCCCCCACCGCACCGGTAGCGCCCATCGCGCCGACCGCAGCGTCCTCCGGCCCGACGAGCTCAGCGCCGAGCGCGTCGGCTCCACTTCCACCCGCCGCACCGGCATCAGGCCACACCGCCGACACCGCCCCGCCCGCGAGCACCGTCCCCGCGTCGGCGACGCGGAGCAGCAGCTCGACGCGCGCCGAGGCCACCACCACGACCAGGCCCGCCGCCGCGAGCCCGAGGATGCCGCGCACCACCGTGTCGGCGCCGGCCGCATCCAGCCCTCGGAAGGGCTCGTCGATCAGCACGGCCTTCCGGCCCGAGGCGAGCTGCCGCGCGAAGCCGACCACGTGCCGCTCGGCCCGCCCGAGGGTCGCCCCCGCGGCGCGCACGTCGACCGACTCGAGTCCGACCCGCGCGAGCAGCTCCGCCGCCCGCTCGTACATCGAGCCGAACCGGATCAGCCCGGCCACCGGGCGCTCGTTGCCGAGGGTGACGTTCTCGCCGATCGAGAGCCCCGGCACGATGGCCGGCTCCCCCCGGAGCACCACGATCCCGGCCGCCTCGGCCCCGTCGCGGCCGGGAGCGACGACCGCCGGTTCGACCCCGTCGAACTCGATCCGGCCGCTCTCGGGCCGCAGGTAGCCACCGATCACGGCGAGCGTCTCCGACGCTCCGGATCGCGGCCCGCCGAGGATCCCGTGGATCCGGCCGCGGGCGACCCCGAACGTGACGGAGCGGATGCCCGTGCCCGCCCCCGACCGTGCCGACACCGAGTCCAGTGTCAGAGTCGCGCGTGCTCCGGGCATCCGCTGTCCGTCAGCCCGTGACGGGCTACCGCCCGCCCGAGCGGCGCTTGTTGTAGACGTCGAAGGCGACCGCGAGCAGCAGCACGAGGCCCTTGACGGCCTGCTGCCACTCGATGCCGATGCCCATGATCGACATGCCGTTGTTCAGCACACCGATGATCAGACCACCGACGATGGCTCCACCGATCGTGCCCACACCACCGGTGACCGCCGCGCCGCCGATGAAGGCGGCCGAGATGGCCTCGAGCTCGAAGCCGTCACCGGCCTTGGGCCCGGCGAGGTTGAGGCGGGCGGTGAAGACCAGACCGGCGAGACCGGCGAGGAAGCCCATGTTGACGAACAGCCAGAAGGTGACGTTGCGGGTCTTGATGCCCGAGAGCTCGGCCGCGTGGAGGTTGCCGCCGATCGCGTAGACGTGGCGACCGAAGACCGAGCGGTTCATGATCACACCGTAGATCAGGATGAGCACGGCCAGCACGATCAGGGTCACCGGGATGCCCTTGAAGGTCGCGAGGGCGTATGCGAACAGCAGCACGACGGCCGAGACGAGCACGAGCTTGCCGACGAACCAGGCGGCGGGCTCGACCTCCTGCCCGTAGCTCTGACGGCCGCGGCGGGTGCGGACCGACTGCACGATCAGCGCGATGATCGCGATGACGGCGACGCCCATGGTCAGCGGGTCGATCTCCAGCGCGCCGAAGACGTCGGTGATGAAGCCGTTGCCGAGCGCGCGGTAGAAGTCGGGGAACGAGCCGATGTTCTGGTTGCCGAGCACCACGAGCGTGAGCCCGCGGAAGATCAGCATGCCCGCCAGGGTCACGATGAACGCCGGGATGCCGACGTACGCGATCCAGAAGCCCTGCCAGGCGCCGACCAGGGCGCCGATCAGGAGCGACAGCACGACGGCGAGCCACGCGGGCATCCCCATGTTCACCGCGAAGACACCCGACACCGCGCCGACGAAGGCCGCGACCGATCCGACCGACAGGTCGATGTGGCCTGCGACGATCACCATCACCATGCCGATCGCGAGGATCAGGATGTAGCCGTTCTGCACGATCAGGTTCGAGACGTTCTGCGGGCGCAGGAGCACCCCGTTCGTCAGGATCTCGAACACCACGACCACGAGGATCAGCGCGATGAAGATGCCGTTCTTCCCCAGGTCGGAGACGACGTGGCTGAGGGCACGGGTGAAGCGGTTGTCGACCGGGTCGACGCGGCCTCCGGCGGCCGTGTCGTCGGCCGGCTTGGTCTCGAGATCAGACATCGTGACGTTCCTTTTCCATGGTCATGTACTTGATGAGCGTTTCGGGGGTGGCCTCGCTGATCGGCACCTCGCCCGTGATGCGGCCCTCGGCGATCGCGTAGATCCGGTCGCAGATGCCGATCAGCTCGGGGAGCTCGCTGGAGATGACGATGACGCCCTTCCCCTCGGCCGCGAGCCGGTTGATGATCGTGTAGATCTCGTACTTGGCGCCGACGTCGATGCCGCGGGTCGGCTCGTCGAGGATGAGCACGTCCGGATCCGAGTAGATCCACTTGCTCAGCACGACCTTCTGCTGGTTGCCGCCGGAGAGCTTGCCCACCTTGGCCAGCACCGAGGGGGCCTTGATGTTCATCGACTTCCGGTAGCCGTCGGCGATCTTGTACTCCTCGTTGTCGTCGACGAGGCCGGCGTGCTCGAGCTTCTTCAGCGACGCCATCGAGATGTTGCGCTTGATGTCCTCGATCAGGTTGAGGCCGTAGAACTTGCGGTCCTCGGTCGCGTAGGCGAGACCGTTCTGGATCGCCTCGGAGACCGTGCGGGTCTTGATCTCCTGGCCGTTCTTGAAGACGCGGCCCGAGATCCGGGTGCCGTAGGAGCGGCCGAAGAGGCTCATGGCGAACTCGGTGCGACCCGCCCCCATGAGGCCGGCGATCCCGACGATCTCGCCGCGGTTCACGGTGATGTTCACGTGATCGACCATCACCCGGGTCGGGTCCTGCGGGTGGTAGGCGGTCCAGTCCTCGACCCGGAGGATCTCCTCGCCGATGTGCGGGGTGTGGTCCGGGTACCGGTGCTCGAGGTCGCGGCCCACCATGTCCTTGATGATCCGCTCCTCGGTCACCTCCTGCTTGGGGATCGTCTCGATCGCCTTGCCGTCGCGGATGACCGTGACCGTGTCCGAGATCTTCTTGATCTCGTTCAGCTTGTGGCTGATGATGATCGACGTGATGTTCTGGCCCTTGAGCGAGAGGATCAGATCGAGCAGGTGGTCGCTGTCCTCGTCGTTGAGGGCGGCCGTCGGCTCGTCGAGGATGAGCAGCTTGACCCGCTTGGAGAGCGCCTTCGCGATCTCGACCAGCTGCTGCTTGCCGACACCAAGGTCCATCACCTTGGTGGTCGGGTTCTCGCGGAGCCCCACCCGGGCGAGGAGCTTCGAGGCCTCGAGGTTGGTCTTGTTCCAGTCGATGAGGCCCAGCGGGCCCTTGATCTCGTTGTTGAGGAAGATGTTCTCCGCGATCGACAGGTAGGGGCTCAGCGCCAGCTCCTGGTGGATGATCACGATGCCCTTGGCCTCGCTGTCGCGGATGTCGCGGAACTCCATCGTCTCGTTCTCGAAGACGATGTCGCCCTCGTAGGTCCCGAACGGGTAGACCCCGCTCAGCACCTTCATGAGGGTGGACTTGCCGGCCCCGTTCTCGCCGCAGATCGCGTGGACCTCTCCCCGCGCGACGTCGAGCGTCACGTCCTGCAGAGCCTTGACGCCGGGGAACGTCTTGGTGATGTTTCGCATTTCCAGGATGTTGGTGGTCACGGTCTCTCCTCGGAGGCGGTGGAGGTGCGAGTGGATGGACGGGGTTCGCGGTGCGGCCGGTCGGACCTGGTCACCGCGGAAGGTCTGCCCGGTCGACCGAGAGGCGACCGGGCAGACCCGTCTTCAGATCCGCGTGGGTGTGCGGATCAGCCGTTCACCTGAGCGTCGGTGTAGTAGCCACCGTCGACCAGGACCTTCTGGATGTCGGCCTTGGTGACCACGACCGGCTGCAGCAGGTACGAGGGCACGACCTTCTTTCCGTTGTCGTAGGTGTCGGTGTCGTTGGTCTCCGGGGTGCCGCCGGTCAGCAGCGCGGTGGCCATCTCGACGGCGACCTTGGCCAGCTCACGGGTGTCCTTGTAGATGGTCGAGTACTGCTCGCCGGCCTCGATGGCCTTGACGGAGTCGAGCTCGGCATCCTGACCGGTGATGATCGGGATGTCGGCCGTGGTGTAGCCGGCCGAGGTCAGCGCCGAGATGATGCCGCGCGAGATGCCGTCGTAGGGCGAGAGCACGCCGTTGACCTTCGAGCCGTCCGAGTAGGTCGAGGTGAGGATGTTCTCCATGCGGGCCTGGGCGGTCGCCGGGTCCCAGCGCAGCGTCGCGACGGTGTTGAAGTCGGTCTGACCGCTCTTGACGACCAGCGTGCCGTCGGCGATGTAGGGCTTCAGGGTGTCCATCGCGCCGTTGAAGAAGAAGGTGGCGTTGTTGTCGTCGGGGCTTCCGGCGAACAGCTCGATGTTGAACGGGCCCTTCGTGCCGGTCTTCGCGCCGCTCGCGTCGACGACACCGAGGCCGGTCAGCAGCGAGGTCGCCTGCTCGACGCCCACCTTGTAGTTGTCGAAGGTGGCGTAGTAGTCGACGTTGTCGGAGTCGCGGATCAGGCGGTCGTAGGCGATGACCGGGATGTCGTTGTCCTTGGCGTTCTGCAGCGTGTTCGTCAGCGTCGTGCCGTCGATGGAGGCGATGATCAGGGCCTTGGCGCCCTTGGTGATCATGTTCTCGATCTGCGAGACCTGGGTGGGGATGTCGTCCTCGGCGTACTCGAGGTCGACGGTGTACCCGGCGTCCTCGAGCTGCTTCTTGATGTTGTCACCGTCGGCGATCCACCGCTCGGAGGACTTGGTCGGCATCGCGACGCCGATCAGGCTGCCGTCGCCGCCGCTGCTGGAGCCGCTGTCGCCCGAGGTGCTCGAGCCGCCCGCGCAACCGGCGAGCGAGACGACCATGGCCCCGGCGGCCAGGATCGAGAGTGCGATTTTCTTCTTCACGGTGTGTCCTTTTCTGTGTGAGATGACTTCGTTGTCTGCAGGTGGTGCGGTGAGGGAGTAGGACGCTGTCGCGCGGTGGCGTGCGGAATCGGGGACGCCCGTGAGCGCCGGTTCGGCATCAGTCGCGGTCGTGCCGGGCTCGCGCCGCGGGTGCCGTGCTGAGAACGGCTCCTGATGCGGCTGAGGTGGACACGCGGCAAACTCCTTCGTTTGGTTCGAGCTGAATGTGAACGGTCACATCGACTTGGGCAATGGTGCCTCACGTTCCCGAAAAATGTCAACCCGACTTTTCCGGGCGGGCCGGATCGGCATCGGATCGTCACCGAATCGGGTCAGAACGGTGGCGGAGCGGTGCTCCCGCGCACCACGAGATCGGGCACCAGGCTCACCTCCGGGCGGTCGTCGTCCGCGAGCCGGCCGAGCAGCAGGGCGACCGCGCGCCGCCCGAGTTCGGGGAAGTCCTGCCGCACCGTGGTCAGGGGTGGCCAGAAGTGCGCTGCCTCCGGGATGTCGTCGAACCCGGCGATGCTCACATCCCGCGGCACGTCTAGGCCCGCCTCACGGACGGCGTGGATGAAGCCCAGCGCCATCTGGTCGTTGGCCGAGAAGATCGCCGTGAAGTCCCGCACCCTCAGCAGCTCGCGCCCCGCGTGGTAGCCGAAGTCGGCGCTCCAGTCCCCCAGGATCGGCGCGGTCGCCGGCAGGTCGCGATCGCTCATCTCGGTCAGGAAGCCGTGCATCCTGGCCTCCGCCTCGATCCAGTCCTGGGGTCCGGCGAGATGATGGATGTGGCGGTGCCCGAGATCGATCAGGTGACGCGTGGCCAATCGCGCCCCGGTCACCTGGTCGACCGACAGGGTGTTGCGCGAGGCCCCCGTGCTCTGCAGCGTGACGAACGGAACCGAGAGGTTCAGCTCGTCGAAGGTCTCGAAGACCCGCACCTGAGGCGCGATGACGACCAGGCCCTCGACGGCCTGGTCGAGCAGGTGGCCGAGCGCCTGCCCGATCGACTCGGCGTCGGTGGCCTCGAGGTTGACGGTGTTGACGAAGTAGCCCTCGGCGCGGGCGGCCTGCTCGATCGCCAGGATGCTCGAGGCGGGCCCGTAGTGCGCCGCCTGGTAGGCCAGGACCCCGATCGTGCGGGAGCGGCTCGTGACGAGCACCCGGGCGGCCCGGTTCGGCCGGTACTGCAGGTCGTCCATCACCCGCTGGACACGGGCCTTCGTCTCGACCCGGATGCTGGGGTGGTTGTTGAGCACGCGGGACACGGTCTGGTGGGAGACCCCCGCGAGGCGGGCGACGTCGCGGATGCTCGGCGCCCGGGTCGCCCGGGTGTCGTCTTCCGCCATCTGCCCGCTCCACTCCCGCCGTGCGGCGGGGCACCGCCCGCACCTTCGCGTGACGAGCGCGGACCAGTCATGTGCACGGTCACATCGCGTTCGTGAGTCGATTATGTCGCCCGTCGGCGGCGAGCGCGAATGCGAGTCCGCGGGGTGGTGCTGACGGGTGGGGCCCCGTCCCCCGATAATCGTCAGATGAGTGCAGACCCCGTTCCCCCGGCCCCCGCTCGCCGTCAGCGCCCGGCCAACGTAATGGATGTGGCCCGCGCGGCCGGCGTCTCGCACCAGACCGTCTCCCGAGTGCTGAACGACCACCCCAGCCTCCGGCCCAGCACCCGCCAGCGCGTACTCGACGCGATCGCCGAGCTCGACTACCGACCGAACGCCGCCGCGCGCGCCCTGTCGTCGAACCGGTCGCGGATGATCGGCATCCTCTCCACGGCCGCCGCGGGCGAGTACGGCCCGGCCTCCAGCGTCGCCGCCGTCGAGTCGGCCGCCCGGGCCCGGGGCTACAGCGTCACGATCGCGAACGCCGACGGGCTGTCGCTCGCGTCGATCGACGAGGCCGTCGACCATCTCGCCGCGCTCTCGGCCGAGGGCCTGGTCGTCGTCGCACCGCAGGTCAGCGTGCTCGAGATCCTCTCCAAGCGCTCGTTCGGCATCCCGTGGGTGACCCTTCAGGCCGACGACGACCCGGATGCGGCGCACGGCGGCGTGGGCTCGGTCGCGCCGGCTGGCGACGACCGTTCGCTGGACCAGGTGGTCGGCGCGCGGCTCGCGACCGTGCACCTGGCCGAGCTCGGGCACCGGAGGATCGGGCACATCGCCGGCCCCGCCGACTCGATCGAGGCCTCCCAGCGTGTCCGCGGCTTCCGCGAAGAGCTGATCTCCCGGGGCCTGGAGGCCGACCTGGTGGCCAGCGGCGACTGGAGCGCCGCATCCGGGTACCGCGCGGGCCGCGAGCTGATCGCGCAGGGGGTGACCGCGATCTTCGCCGGCAACGACCAGATGGCGCTCGGCGCCCTCGCGGCCGCGGCGGAGGCGGGGCTCGAGCCGCCCGCCGACCTCAGCGTCGTCGGCTTCGACGACGTGCCCGAGGCGGCGTTCTACCGCCCGGCGCTCACCACGGTGCGTCAGGACTTCGCCGAGGCGGGCCGGCGCGCCGTCGCCCTGCTGCTCGGCGAGAGCGAGGTGGCGCCGTCGGTCAAGCCGGTGCTGATCGTGCGGGAGTCGGCGACCCCGGTCGGCGCCTCCCGGCGCCGGGCTGCCGACTCGGCGGATTCTGGCGACGCGGCGAGTGAGGGCGCACCGACCGCCCACTGACGGCCCGGGCGTGAGTGCCCCGACCGGCCGCTGACGCCCCGCGGGTGGGCGCATCGACCGACCGCTGACGCGGACCCGTCGGATGACAGACGGCCCCGGCTTGTCGTACACTTCCGTTGTGATCGATCATGTGATCGCTCACATGTCGAGCCGAAGGAGTCCCGTCCGATGAGCGAGCCTGCCGTCCCCCTGGGTTCGCTCCTCGCCGAACCGGCCAGGAGCGGCCCGGCCTGGACGATCCTCGAGGAGCGCACCGCCCTCGGCATCGAGTTCGGCTCGACCCGCATCAAGGCGTGCCTGATCGGCCCCGACGGCGAGGTGCTCGCCGTCGGCAGCCACGACTGGGAGAACGAGTTCGTCGACCGTCTCTGGACCTACTCGCTCGAGGACGTGTGGAGCGGGGTGCAAGCCGCGCACGCCGCGCTGGTCGCCGACGCCGAGACGCGCTACGGCGTGCGCCCGACCGGCTACGGCTCGATCGGCATCTCGGCGATGATGCACGGCTACCTCGCCTTCGACGCCGACGACCGGCTGCTGGTGCCCTTCCGCACCTGGCGCAACACCACGACCGGGGCCGCCTCGACCCAGCTCGGCGCCCTGTTCGGCGTGACGATCCCGCTGCGCTGGTCGATCGCCCACCTGCAGCAGGCCGTGCTCGACCACGAGGAGCACGTCCCGCGCATCCGTCACCTGACCACCCTCGCCGGGTACGTGCACGAGCGGCTCACCGGCCGCCGCGTGCTCGGCGTGGGCGACGCCTCGGGCATGTTCCCGATCGACGCCGCGACCGGGGGCTTCGACGCCGCGATGATCGCGGCGTACGACCGGCTCGTGGCCGAGGACGCCCCCGGCCTCCGGCTCGCCGAGCTGCTGCCCGAGGTGCTCGTCGCGGGCGAGCCGGCCGGTGAGCTGACCGCCGACGGCGCGCTCCTGCTCGACCCCTCCGGCCTGCTCCGACCCGGCGCGCTGTTCTGCCCGCCCGAGGGCGACGCCGGCACCGGCATGGTCGCGACCTGCTCGGTCGCCCCGCGCACCGGCAACGTCAGCGCCGGGACAAGCATCTTCGCGATGGTCGTGCTCGAGCATCCGCTCTCCCGCCCGCACGACGAGATCGACGTGGTGACCACGCCCGCGGGCGACCCGGTCGCGATGGTGCACTGCAACAACGGCGCGAGCGAGCTCGCCGCGTGGGCCGGGCTGTTCGTGCGCTTCGCCGAGGCGGGGCGAGCGGATGCGGGTGGTGGGCGGGCCGCGACCGATCCCGACGCCGTCTTCGACATCCTGTTCCGCGAGGCGCTCGCGGGCGATCCGGATGCGGGCGGCCTGCTCGCCTACAACCAGCTCTCCGGCGAGCCGATCGCCGGGCTCGACGAGGGCCGGCCCCTGGTGGTGCGCACCCCGGACAGCCGCTTCACCCTCGCCAACTTCATGCGCGCCCAGCTCTACGGCGTCTTCGGCACCCTCGCACTCGGCATGCGGGTGCTCGACTCGGAGGGGGTCGCCCTCGACCGGATGTTCGCCCACGGCGGCCTGTTCCGCACCGCGGGCGTCGCCCAGCGCTTCCTCGCCGGAGCGATCGGCGCTCCGGTCGCCGTGACCCGCACCGCGTCGGAGGGGGGCGCCTGGGGCATGGCCGTGCTCGCGGCCTTCACCGCGGCCAAGGCCGAGGCGGCGGGCGCGAGCGGTGCGGCGGGCGCCACGACCTCCGAGACCACCCTCGACCGCTACCTGCACGAGACGGTCTTCGCCCGCTCCGACTCGAGCGTCGTCGACCCCGACCCGGCCGACGTGGCCGGGTTCGCCGCCTACCTCGACCGTTACCGCGACGGGCTCGCCGCCGAGCGCGCCGCCGTCCTGGCCCTCCCCCTGGAAGGAGCATCCGCATGACCGACCCCACCACGGAGCCCACCGCCGACGCCCTGTCGCCCGAGCTCCGCGACGCGATCGCCCGCACCCGCGAGCAGGTCGCGACCCTGCACGCCGAGCTCGTCCGGTACGGGCTCGTGGTCTGGACCGGAGGCAACGTCTCCGGGCGCGTGCCCGGCGCCGACCTGTTCGTGATCAAGCCCTCCGGCGTGATGTACGACCAGCTGCGGGCCGACAACATGATCCTCTGCACCCTCGACGGGCAGGTCGTCGAGGGCACCCCCGGCTCCGAGCGCTCGCCCTCGAGCGACACGGCCGCACACGCCTACGTCTACCGCAACATGCCCGAGGTCGGCGGAGTGGTGCACACCCACTCCCCCTACGCCGTGGCCTGGGCCGCGTTCGGCGAGCCGATCCCCTGCGTCACGACCGCGATGGCCGACGAGTTCGGCGGCGACATCCCGATCGGCCCCTTCGCGATCATCGGCGACGACTCCATCGGCCGCGGGATCGTCGAGACCCTGGCCGGCCACCGCTCGCGGGCGGTGCTGATGAAGAACCACGGCCCGTTCACGATCGGCCGCGACGCGCGCGACGCCGTGAAGGCGGCCGTCATGGTCGAGGACGTCGCCCGCACGGTGCACTTCTCGCGTCAGCTCGGCACGCCGACCCCGATCGACCCGGCGGCGATCGACTCCCTCTTCAACCGCTATCAGAACGTCTACGGACAAGAGCCGACAGGATCCCTCAATTGAGCACGCTCAGCACCGACCTCAGCCCCTACGAGATCTGGTTCTTCACCGGAAGCCAGAACCTCTACGGCGAGGAAACCCTCCGCCAGGTCGCGGAGCAGTCGCAGGTCATCGCCTCGACCATCGACTCCGCCGGCGTCGTCCCGGTGCGGATCGTCTGGAAGCCGGTGCTGAAGGACAGCGAGTCGATCCGTCGCGCCGCCCTCGACGCCAACGCCGACGACCGCGTCATCGGCGTGATCGCCTGGATGCACACCTTCAGCCCCGCCAAGATGTGGATCGCCGGCCTGGACGCGCTCGCCAAGCCGCTGCTGCACCTGCACACCCAGGCGAACGTCGAGCTGCCCTACGCCGACATCGACTTCGACTTCATGAACCTGAACCAGGCGGCGCACGGCGACCGCGAGTTCGGCTACATCCAGACCCGGCTCGGCGTCGCCCGCAAGACGGTCGTCGGCCACGCCACCAACCCGCTGGTGCAGAAGCAGATCGCCGACTGGTCGCGTGCGGCCGCCGGCTGGCAGGCCACCAAGACCCTCAAGCTCGCCCGCTTCGGCGACAACATGCGCTACGTCGCCGTCACGGAGGGCGACAAGACCGAGGCCGAGCTGCGCTTCGGCGTGCAGGTGAACACCTGGGGCGTGAACGAGCTCGCCGAGGCCGTGGCCCGGTTCGAGGAGGACACCGCCGCCGTCGACGCCCTCGTGGCCGAGTACGAGGAGCAGTACGACGTCGTGCCGGAGCTCCGCCGCGGCGGCGAGCGCCACCAGTCGCTGCGTGACGGGGCCGCGATCGAGCTCGGGCTCCGCTCCTTCCTCGAGGAGGGCGGCTTCGGCGCCTTCACGACCAGCTTCGAAGACCTCGGTGCCCTGAAGCAGCTCCCCGGGCTCGCCGTGCAGCGGCTGATGGCCGAGGGCTACGGCTTCGGCGCCGAGGGCGACTGGAAGACGGCGATCCTGGTGCGGGCCGCCAACGTGATGGGCTCGGGCCTGCCCGGCGGCGCCTCGCTCATGGAGGACTACACCTACGACCTGGTCGAGGGTGCGGAGACGATCCTCGGCGCCCACATGCTCGAGGTGAGCCCGTCGCTCACGACCTCACGCCCCACCCTCGAGATCCACGAGCTCGGCATCGGCGGCAAGGACGACCCGGTGCGCCTGGTCTTCACCGCCGACCCCGGCCCCGCCGTCGTCGTCGCGCTGAGCGACATGCGCGACCGGTTCCGTCTGGTCGCGAACGTGGTCGAGGTCGTCGAGCCCCGCGCCCCGCTGCCGAACCTCCCGGTCGGCCGGGCCGTCTGGCGCCCCGAGCCCTCGTTCGCGGTCTCGGCCGCGGCCTGGCTCACGGCCGGCGCCGCCCACCACACGGTGATGTCCACGGCCGTCGGCATCGACGTCTTCGAGGACTTCGCGGCCATCGCGAAGACCGAACTGCTGCGCATCGACGCCGACACCACCCTCCGCGCCTTCCAGAACGAGGTGCGCTGGAACCAGGCCTACTACCGGCTCGCGCAGGGGCTCTGAGTGGGCCGGCCGCTCTCCGGCGACCAGCTCGACCTGGTCGCCGGAGGCTACCGGGCCACGGTCGCGACCGTCGGCGCCACGCTCCGACGGCTCAGCCACGACGGGCGCGACCTGGTGCAGCACTTCGGGGCCGACGAACTGCGCCCGTACTACCGCGGTGCGGTGCTGGTGCCCTGGCCGAACCGGGTGGTCGACGGCCGCTACCGCTTCGCAGGCGCCGAGCACCGGCTGGCGCTGACCGAGCCGGCGCGCGGGCACGCGTTGCACGGCCTGGCGAGCTGGCTCGACTTCGGGGTCGTCGAGACCGCTCCGGATGCGGTGACGCTCCGCACCGGCATCCCCGCGCAGGCCGGGTACCCGTTCCCGCTCGAGGTCTCCGTCGCCTACCGGCTGAGTGCCGAGGGGCTCACGACCGAGGTGCGCACGACGAACGTCGGCGACCTGCCCGCCCCGTACGGAGTCGGGCCGCATCCGTATCTCATCGGCGGCGCGGGCCGCGTCGACGAGTGGACCCTGCGGCTGCCCGCCCGGATCGTGGTCGACATCGTCGGCGAGCGCCTGCTGCCCGGGCGCACCCGGAGCGTGGCCGACGGTGACGGCGCCCTCGACTTCCGGGCGCCGCGCCCCGTCGGCACGACCTTCATCGACCACGCCTTCGGCGGTCTCGAACCGGATGCGGACGGCACCACGACGGTCACCGTCACCGACCGGGCCGGCTCCGGCGCCGGCATCCGCTGGCCCGAGGGGATGCCCTGGGTGCAGGTGCACACCGCGGACCTGCCCGAGGACGAGGCGGCCGGTCGCCGCGGCCTCGCCGTCGAGCCGATGACCTGCCCGCCGGACGCCTTCAACTCGGGCGAGGACCTGATCGTGCTGGAGCCGGGGGCGACGGCCGCGCGGTCGTGGACGGTCTTCGCGATCCCGGCCGCGGGCTGAGGCCGGGGGTCTCGGGCTCGAGCTCCGGCTACGGCTCCGTTACGGACGGATGACGGCCTTGATGCACGAGCTGTCGGCGACGGCGGCCAGCGCGTCGGCGTAGTGCTCGAGGTCGAAGCGGTGCGTGATCATGCCGTCGGTGTCGATCCTGCCGCTGCGGAGCGCCGCCAGCGCGCGGTCGAACGAGAACTGCTGGGCGAACGAGCCCTTGATCGTCAGCTCGCGCCGGAAGACCTCGTACGGCAGGATCGGCAGCTCGGCCTTCTCTCCGGTCATCCCGTAGACGAAGACCGTGCCGCCGGTGCGGGTCAGTGCGATCGCGTGCTCGAGCACGGGGATGGCGCCGGTCGCGTCGATCACGACGTCGAAGCCGACCCCGCCGGTGAGCGCGAGCAGTTCGCCGGAGGCATCCGCACCGCGCTCGATCGGCACCGTACGGTCGGCGCCGTGGGCGGCGGCCAGGTCGAGCTTGGCCAGGGTGGGGGCGGCCACCGTCACCGATCCCGCTCCGGAGCTCCGCAGCATCTGGGCGAGCAGCAGGCCGGTCGGTCCGGCGCCGAACAGCAGCACCTCGGCCCCGGGCGTGAGCGCGAGCACATCGAGACCGTGCACCACGCAGGCGGTGGGCTCGGCGAAGACCGCGACCTCAGGATCGAGGTCGTTCACCACGAAGCACCGGTCGGCGGAGGCGAGCACGAACTCGGCGAACCCGCCCGGCGCGTTGACCCCTTGGGCGATGAGCCGGCGGCAGAACGCCGGGCGCGCGCGACGGCACTCGTCGCAGTGACCGCAGGCGGCGGTGTTGTCGAAGGTGACCCGGTCGCCGGGCTGGGGGCTCGTGACCAGGGCTCCGCGCCCGACGACCTCGCCCACGATCTCGTGGCCCGGGGTGAGCGGGTAGGTGGGGCCGAACTCGCCGTCGTGCAGGTGGAGGTCGGTGCCGCACACCCCGGCGACGATCACGCGGATCAGCACCTCGAAGGGTCCGGGGGTGGGGACCGGGATCTCGGCGAGAGCGAAGCGACCGGGCTCGTCGTAGACGATGGCTTTCATGGGGGCCTTTCGGGTCAGGCGGGCATGGCGAGCAGGCGGGCGCCGTTCACGACGGTGACGAGCCGGTAGTCGGCGGGATCGAGTCGGTCACGGACCCGGGGCAGGAAACGCTCGGGCAGATAGGCCAGTCCGGGCATCCCGTCGTAGGCGCGGTAGCGGCTGCGCCGGGCGACGTCGCCGCCGAGCAGGAGCCGGGATGCGCCGCCCGCCTCCACGACCTCCACGAGGCACTCGAGGATGGCGGAGTCCGGGGCCTCGCGATGCCGGGCCATCCCGTCGTAACCGAGGTAGGCCCCTCGCGCGGCGAGGTCGGCGTGCAGCCCGGGGTCGAGGTTGCGGTCGGCGTGGGCGAGCACGACCCGTTCGGGTGCGACGCCCTCGCGCTCGAGCCGGTCGAGCACCTCGTGGGTCGCCGAACCGAGGTCGAGGTGCACCATGACGGCGCATCCGGTTGCCGTGGACGTCGCGGCCGCGGCCTCGAGCACGCGCGACTCGAAGTCGCCGATCGCCCAGTAGCGGATGCCGGCCTTGACGATACCGGCGCGGATGGGGGTGCCCTCCGGTGCGGTCGCCGCGGCGCCGCCCTCGAGCCGGAAGCCGGTGCGCACGTCGTCGGTGAACCGGCGGGTGAGCTCCGCGACCGAGAGGTCGAGCAGCGGATGACCAGGGCCGTAATGACCGCCGTGATGCGCCCCCGTGGTGTGCACCACGGCCAGCCCGGTCTCGGCGCTGATGCGCGCCGTCGCCTCGACGTCGCGGCCGAGCCCGGTGGGGGTCGCGTCGATCATCGCCTGCACGCCGGCCTCGGCCAGCGAGCGGGCCTCGCGGCCGGAGAGCACCTCGTCGTCGAGCTCGTCTCCCGCCAGCAGCGGGGAGACCTGGAACAGGTGCTCGTGGTAGTCGAGCACGCCGAGCCCGGCGGGGTCGATGTCGCCGAGAACGGTTCGGATGACCGCGGGGTCGGGCTCGCGCCTCACCGCGCCAGCCCGTCGAACCACGGCTCGAGCCGTCGGTAGGCGTCGAGGAAGGTCCCGTACTCGCGGCCGTAGCGGGCGTGCTGATCGGGGTGGGGGCGGCGCTCCTCGGTGCGGGTCGAGAAGCGCAGGGCGACGTCGAAGTCGTCGAAGATCCCGGTGCCGACACCGCCCACGACGGCGGCCCCGATGGCGTTGGCCTCGTCGACCAGGTCGCGGGCGCTGACCGGCACCCCCCAGACGTCGGCGAAGATGTCCAGCAGCAGTCCGGAGTTCGCGGCGCCCCCGATCGCGTCGATCGAATCGATGGTCGTGCCGTTCTCGACGAAGGCGCGGAGCCCCGTGTAGAGGTTGAACGCGACGCCCTCGAGAACGGAACGGGTGAGCTCGCCCCGGCCGTGGTGCATCAGCAGGCCCACGAAGGCCGCGCGGGCCGCCGGGTTCCAGTACGGCGAGCGCTCGCCGAGTAGGTGCGGAAGGAAGAACAGGCCGTCCTCCGCCGCGCGTGCCGAGGCGGCGGCCCCGAGGAGCTCCTCGTACCGGTCGTCGCGGTCCGGTGCGAGCAGGGAGGTCACCCAGGAGAGGGCGGCCCCGCCGGTCTGCATCGTGGCCGTCGGCACGAACCACCCGGGGATGACGTGATTGAAGGTCATCGTGCGCATCAGGGGGTCGTGCAGCGGGGCGTCCGCGCTCACCGAGACCCAGGAGGACGAGCCGAGATAGGCGTAGGCGCCGGAGGAGGCGTCGATGATGCCGGCACCGAGGGCGGCCATCGGTCCGTCGCCGCCGCCGATCACGACGGGCGTGCCCTCGGCCAGGCCCGTCTCGCGGGCGGCCTCGGCCGTGACCGTTCCGATGACCGTGGTCGACTCGACGATCTCGGGGAAGAGACCGCGATCCAGACCTGCTGCCGCGATCAACTCCTCGGACCAGCCCTTCGCGGCCTGGTCGTAGGCGTTGGTGCTCGAGGCGTCGGAGGGGTCGGTCACCCGCATCCCCGTGAGTCGGTACGCCAGGTAGTCCTTCGCCTGCAGCACCGTGTCGATGCGCGCGAAGGCCTCGGGCTCGTTGTCACGGAGCCACATCACCTTCGAGAGCGAGTAGGTCGGGTTGAGCCGGTGGCCCGTGATCGCATAGGCGCGTTCCATGCCGACGCGTTCGATCAGCGTGTCGCACTGGGCGCCCGAGCGGGTGTCGGCCCAGATGATCGCGGGGCGCACGATCTCGCCCGAGGCATCCACGGGCACCACCCCCATCATCTGGCCCGAGAAGGAGACCGCGTCGATCTGGGCGCTGGTGACCCCGCCCTTCGCGAGCAGCTCGCGATTGGCTGCGGCCATCGCGTCCCACCAGTCGTGGGGATCCTGCTGCGCCCGGCCACCTGGGCCGAAGTCGGCGCCGTAGCCCACCGAGACCGCCGCGATGAGACGGGCGTCGTTCGAGACGAGAGTCGCCTTGTTGCCGGTCGTGCCGAGGTCGTGCGAGATGATCACGGGATTGTCCTCCGAGGGGTCGAGCGGGGTGGAGCGAGTGAGGGCTGTCGGGCGGATGCGGCGGGCGTGGCTGGGCGCGGCCGCAGGCCGGTCGCCGGTCAGCGCAGCGAGTAGCCGCCGTCCATCAGCAGTTCGGCGCCGATGTAGTAGCGCGCGTCGTCGCTGAGCAGGAAGGCGACCGAGGCGGCGACCTCCTCGGGGGTGGCGAAGCGGTCCACCACGATGTCCCGCTTCCAGGTGTCGTGCATGTGCGCCTTGAGGTGGTTCAGCGGGGTATCGACGTACCCGGGCGAGAGCGCGTTGACCCGCACCCCCGCGGCTCCCCACTCGACGGCGACCGACTTGGTGAAGGCGGTGACCGCGGCCTTGGAGGTGTTGTAGGCCGTCTGCTTCTGCGGGAAGTTGACGACCGCGTTGCCGGACATCGAGGCGATGTTGACGATCGCGCCTCCGCCGCGGGCGATGAGTTCCCGGCCGAAGGCCTGGCAGGTGAGGAAGACGCCGCGGAGGTTGACGCCGAGCACCGCATCGAACTGCTCGACCGGCATGTCGACGACGGCGACGTCGTCCTCCACGATCCCGGCGCTGGTGACGAGGTCGACCGGTCGGGGGTCGTCGGCGTAGAGCGTCGCCACGACGGCCGAGACGGATTCGGGCGACGCGAGATCCAGCTCGAAGCCGCGGACCCCCTCGGGCAGCGTGTCGAGGCCGGCACGATCGAGGGCGTAGACCTCCGCTCCCTCGGCGACCAGACGGCGGGCGATCGCCTGCCCGATCCCTCCGGCACCACCCGTCACTGCCACCCGGCGGCCGGTGAAACGTGTCGTATCCACTCTGATCTTCTCCCTGAGTCTCCATTGAGTCCGCGAGCATCGCGAGGCATCGCCTAGTAAAACTACATCAATTCGACCTCCAGTCGCATCCCACCCGCGGTCAGCCCCCTCGATGGGCTCGATTTCGCCGTTGAGGGGACGTGATGGCACGATGCTTGTAGTATGACTACCGACTCTCGAGGAGGAGACGCATGACATCCGCCGCACCGGCAATCGACCACCCCACCCTGATCGAGATATCTCCGTCCGGCGAGCTCACGGGCGCCACCCGGCACTACGAGAAGCAGCTGGGCGACATGGCCGGCGTCTACCTCGATGAGCGGGCCTGGACCTCCGCGGTCGAGCGCGAGGGCACCGGGGCCCTGATCTACTCGGTCGACGAACAGAAGTACCAGGACGGCCCCGGCGCGCTGATCGTCGGCACCAGCACGCTCCTGCCGGGCTCCTACGGCGACGAATACGCCGTCACCCGCGGCCACCTGCACGCGATCTCAGACCGCGCCGAGCTCTACTACTGCCTGAGCGGCCGCGGGGTCATGCTGCTGGACACCGTCGACGGTCGCACCGCCGCCGTCGAGCTCACCCCGGGGAAGGCCGTGAACGTGCCCGGCCACTGGATCCACCGCAGCGTCAACGTCGGCGACGAGCCGTTCGTCACCCTCTTCTCCTACGCCGCCGACGCCGGCCAGGACTACGCGATCATCGCCGAGGCCGGCGGGATGAAGACCCTCGTCGTCTCGGACGGCGAGGGAGGCTGGACCACGATCCCGAACCCCCGCCACCGCGGCTACCGGACGGTGACGGCATGACCGGCTCACCTCTCGAGCGTCTGACTCTCGCGCGTATCGTCCCCGTCGTCGAGATCACCGACCCGGCCCGCGGCGTCGAACTCGCCCGCACGCTCGCCGACGCCGGTCTCCCGGTCGCCGAGGTCACCCTGCGCACCCCGGCCGCCCTCGAGGCGATCCGCGCGATCGCCGACGAGGTGCCCGGCTTCCTGGTCGGGGCGGGAACGCTGCTGACGCCGGCTCAGGTCGAGGATGCGGTCCAGGCCGGCGCCCACTTCGGGGTCTCCCCCGGCTTCACCCCCGACCTCTCCCGCGCAGCCTCGGCGGCCGACCTGCCGTTCGTGCCGGGCGCCGTCACCGCCTCCGAGATCCTCGCCGCAGCCGACCTCGGGCACACCCACCTGAAGTTCTTCCCCGCCGAGCAGTCGGGCGGGGCCTCTGCCGTCGGGGCGTTCGCTGCTCCGTTCGCGGCCCTCGGCATCCGCTTCATGCCCACAGGCGGCATCCGCCCCGCCAACCTCGACGCGTACCTCGGCCTCGCCACCGTCTTCGCGATCGGCGGCACCTGGATCGCCCCGCGCGACCAGATCTCCGAGGGGCGCTTCGACGAGATCGACCGGGCCGCCCGCACCGCCGTCTCGACGGTCGCCGCCTACGGCGCCTGAGCCGGCCTCCGCACCCGCCGAACCGCATCCAGCCCCGGCTCCTCGCAGACCACAGAGAAAGAAGGCCTCGTGCCCCGCACCTTCACCCCCGACACGCTCGAAGCGGCGTCGGTCCCCACCTTCTACTTCATCGGCGTCACGACGGGCGGCTCGTCGATCCGCACCGTGTTCCCCGCCTGGGCCGAAGCACTCGGTCTGGGGGAGGTCGAGCTCGTGGGGATCGATCTGCCGCTGCACGCCCCGGACGAGCAGTACCGCACCGTGGTGTCGTTCCTGAAGGATGACCCGCTCAGCCTCGGTGCGCTCGTGACGACCCACAAGATCGACCTCTACCGGGCCGCGCGCGAGCTGTTCGACGAGATCGACCCCCTGGCCGAACTGATGGACGAGGTGAGCTGCCTCTCCAAGCGAGACGGACGGTTCCGGGCTCACGCGAAGGATCCGATCTCCTCCGGGCTCGCCCTCGACGCCTTCCTTCCTGCCGGCTACTTCACGGAGGCCCCGACCGACGTCGTCGTCTTCGGCGCCGGCGGCTCGGCGATCGCGATCGACTGGTACCTCTCCCGACCGGAGCGCGGCGCCGACCGGCCCGCCAGGATCGTCGTCACCAACCGCAGCGGCGCCCGGCTCGAGACCCTGCGCGCGATCCACGACGAGGCCTCGGCCGAGGTGCGCCTCGAGACGGCGCTCGCGCCGACGCCGGAGGACAACGACGCCGTGCTCGCCTCGGCGAGCCGGCGGGCCGTCGTGGTCAATGCGACCGGGCTCGGCAAGGATGCTCCGGGCTCGCCGCTCTCCGACGCCGTCGTCTTCCCCGAGCGGGCCGTGGTCTGGGACCTGAACTACCGCGGCGACCTCGTCTTCCTCGACCAGGCCCGCGCGGCCGAGTCCGAGCGCTCGCTGCAGGTCGAGGACGGCTGGATCTACTTCATCCACGGGTGGACCCAGGTGATCGCGGAGGTGTTCGACATCGCCATCCCGACCAGCGGGCCGGTGTTCGACGAACTGTCGGCCATCGCGGCACGCACGAGGGCCTGACCGATGCGCATCCTCGTCACGCCCCGCTCCATGACCTCCCAGGGCCTGGACGCCGTGTCCGAGCTGCAGCCGCTCCGCGACCTCGGCGCCGAACTGGTGCCGGGACCCGCCGGCCGACTGCCGAGCGAAGACGAACTCCTCGCCCTCGTGCCGGGGGTCGACGGCTGGCTCGCGGGCGTCGAGACGGTCTCTGCACGGGTGCTGGACGCGGCCGACCGACTGCGCGTGATCAGCCGCAACGGCGTCGGCGCGGACGCGGTCGACGTGCGGGCCGCCGAGGCCCGTGGCGTCCGGGTGGAGCTCGCGCGTGGCGCGAACTCCCGCGGGGTCGCCGAGCTCGCCGTGCTGCTGATGCTGGCGAGCCTCCGCGACCTCCCGCGCGCCGACGCCGCCATGAAGTCCGGCGGCTGGTCGCGCTCGCTCGGCCGGGAGATGCCCGATGTGACGGTCGGCCTGGTCGGCTTCGGAGCCATCGGCCGCATCGTCGCGCGTCTCGCCGGCGCACTCGGCGCCCGCGTGCTCGCCTACGACGCCTTCTCCGAGGTCGAGCCGGCCTCCGGTGCCGAGAGCGCCTCGTTCGCCGAGGTCTTCGCCCTGAGCGACGTGGTCTCGCTGCACAGCCCACCCCCGGCCGACGGCTCACCGCTCGTCACCGCCGAGGTGCTCGCCACCATGCGACGGGATGCCGTGCTCGTCAACACGGCCCGTTCGGCCCTGGTCGACGACGGCGCGGTGCTCGAGGCGCTCGAGTCCGGGCAGCTCTCCTCCTACGCGGTCGACGCCTTCGACACGGAGCCCCCCGCGCTCACCCCCCTCCTCCGGCACGACCGAACGATCCTCACACCGCACCTGGGCGGTTTCACCGGCGCGAGCACGCGACGGGCCACGGAGCAGTCGGTGGGCAACCTGATCGCTACGCTGGGGTTGTAATCGCGCCACCGTGGCGCGGCGGGGAGACGTGCCCATGAAGCCCGAGAGCTATTCGCCCACGAACGCCCCGCTGCTCGAGCACCTGAGCAACGTGATCGGCACCCTGCGCAACTCCGAGCGCAAGGTCGCCCAGCTGGTGGCGGACAACCCCTCGTTCGTGATGAACGCGACCATGGCCGGCGTCGCCGACGCGGCCGGGGTCAGCGAGCCGACGGTCATGCGGTTCTGCACGTCGCTCGGCTTCGGCGGGTTCCAGCAGTTCAAGATCTCGCTCGCGCAGACCCTCGCCCTCGGAATCCCGGCGACGCTCTCCACGATCGGCCGCGAGGACTCGATCGAGGTGCTGACCACCAAGATCTTCGACCACACCATCTCGAGCCTCGACCGTGCCCGGCGGTTCCTGGACCCGGCCCAGATCGAGCGAGCGGTCGAGGCCATCCTCAAGTCGACGTCGTTGACCTTCGCGGGTCTGGGCGCCTCGGCCATCATCGGGCTCGACGCCGAGCAGAAGGCAGCCTTGTTCGGGGTGCCGTCGACCGCACCGTCGGACCCGCACCAGCAGTTCATGGCCGCCTCCACCGCGCGGCCCACCGACGTGATCGTCGCGATCTCGAACACGGGGCGCACGCGGCAGGTCGTGCAGGTCGCGCAGACGGCTCAGGAGAGGGGAGCCACCGTGATCGGGATCTCGGGCGAGGACAGCCCGCTCCTGGAGCACTGCGACATCCCGCTGATCGTGAAGACGATCGAGGACACGGACATGTACACCCCCACGGTCAGCCGGTTGGCGGGACTCGTGGTCATCGACATCCTGGCCACCTCGGTCGCGCTGCGCCGCGGCGAGGACCACATGGAGAACCTCACGGCGATGAAGGAGGGCCTGGCCCGCTTCCGCCGCAACGGCTGAGCGCCGAGCCGGCCGGTCGCGACCCGGAGACAGGAGAGCGGGCGGCACCACCACAGGCCGCCCGCTCCCGGTTCGTCACCGGCCGACCGGGTCAGTCGAGTTCGACTCCCGGACCGGTCAGCAGGACCTTGATCTGATCGCCGCCGGCCGCCGCAGCGAAGGCCGCGGGGGTCTCCTCCAGCGGAAAGCTCGCGGTGATCATGCGGCTCGCGTCCACTCCGCCGGCCGAGATGATCGCGATCGCATCGGCGTAGTCCTCGCTGAGGTAGGTGGCCGCGCCCTGCAACCGCACCTGGCGGTCCTGCAGGATGAAGGCGGGCACCTCCACCGGCTTCGACGGGACGCCGACGATCACCACGGTCCCGCCGCGCTGCACCATGTCGATCGCCGAGGTGACGGTGGGCTGGATGGAGACGCAGTCGAAGACGACGTCGGCCGACTCGCCGAGCTCCGCCCGCACGAGGGCCGCGACATCCGGGGCCGCCGCGTCGACGACCGCGTCGGCGCCGAGCTCGAGCGCGCCCTGGCGCTTGGCCTCGAGCACGTCGGTCATCACGATCCGGCGGGCGCCCTTGGCGCGGGCCGCGGCGAGCATGAGCAGACCGATCGTGCCGCAGCCGATGATCGCCACGGCCTTCCCCGCGATGTCGCCGGCGAGGCGCACGGCGTGCAGCGGGGTGGAGAACGGCTCGATCAGCGACGCCATCCTGAGGTCGAAGCCATCGGGCACCACATGCAACCGGTCGGCGCGCACGGTGAAGAGGTCGGCCATGCCGCCTTCGCGGAAGCCGCAGCCGAAGAATTCGAGGTTCTCGCAGATGTTGGAGCGCCCGGTGGTGCACATCTTGCAGTGACCGCAGGGCAGTGGCGGCTCCGGCGTCACGAGCTGACCGATCGCGAGCCCGGTCACGTCGGCGCCCAGCGCCTCGACGACGCCGACGACCTCGTGGCCCGGGTAATAGGGCGGCTTCATCGTCGGGTGCGTGCCGTGCATCCCGTGGAGGTCGGAGCCGCAGACCCCGGCCACCTGCAGCGAGACCAGGGCCTCGTCGGGGCGCACCTCGGGCACGGCCTCGGTGACGACCTCGACCCGTCCCGGGGCGGAGACGATCACTCGGCGGCGGGTGCTCTGGCTCATCGGTGTTCCTTTCGTCGTGCGGAAGAACGGGAGGAAGAGAGAGGGAACAGGACCGGCCGGCAGTCCCGGGAGGGGCTACCGGCCGGTCTCGGTGTCCGACGGATCAGAAGATGCTGTTCGCGTCGTAGTAGTCGGCGACGTTGTTGCAGTCGATGCCCGCCGCATCCGTGTACTCGTTCGGCTCGAAGTCGCTCGCGGCCTTCTCACCGGTGCCCAGCTGCACGGCGATCTCGAAGGCCCGCTCGGTGGCCAGCGACGGGGAGTTGAGGCCCGTCGAGACGTACTGCGCGTCGCAGCCCTTCATGAGCTGCTCGAGTGCCTGCTTCTGGCCGTCGGCCGAGGCGGCGACGAGGGTCTTCGTGTTGCCCTGGTCGTTCAATACGGTCAGAGCACCGAGGGCCATCGAGTCGTTCAGGCCCAGGATCAGGTCGAGGTCCGGGTTCGCGGCCAGCATCGACTCGGTGGCCGGCACCGCCTTGTCCTGCGCGTAGTCGGCCTCGGTCTCGGCGACGACGTCGAACTTCACGCCCGCCTTCGTGAGCCCGTCGAGGAAGCCCTGCTGACGTGCCGGGCCGACGATGACGTCGTTCGGTCCGCCGTTCAGCACGCCGACCTTGATGCTCTGGCCCGAGGTGAAGCGCTTCGCGGCCAGTTCGCCCGACAGCGATCCCACGGCCGAGTTGTCCGACGAGACCGACGTGACGCCGACGTCCGGGATGCCCGTGTCGATGAACAGGAGCGGCACCTGGTCGGCGATCTGAGCCAGCTGCTCCTTCTCGGTGTCGGGGCTGATGGCGTTGACGACGATCACGTCGGCGCCCTGGGAGAGCATGGTCTGGGCCTGGTCGAGCTGGGTAACCGGGTCGCCGCTGGCGTTCTGGAAGAGGAGCTTGAAGCCCTCCTTCTTCGCGAGGTCCTCGGCCATCGACTGCATCGCCGAGTAGTAGGGCGCGTCGAGCTGGCGCTGCAGGAAGCCGATCGTCAGATCTTTGACGTCCTTGGTCTCCGCGGCCTCGGTGCTCGAGGAGCCCGAGGTGCTGCCGCCGACGGTGCCGCAGCCGGCGAGGGAGAAGAGGACCGCCGCCGCTGCGACTGCCCCGAGAACTCGTTTCTTCATTGTCATCATTGACCTCATTCGAGAGTGATTGCGGATGGTGTGTGGCTGTGATGGAACGGGTGGTGAAGCGTCAGGAGAGTTGGCGCGCCTTCTTCCTCTTGGCGAACTGGATGGTGGTCAGCAGGACGGCGACGAGGATGAGCGCACCGCGGAAGGCGTCCTGCAGGTAGGTGGAGACGTTCAGCAGCACGAGCAGGTTGCTGATCACAGCGAAGATGAGCGTGCCGACCAGGGCCCCGAACACGCGGCCCTTGCCTCCGACCAGGCTGGTACCGCCGATGACGACCGCCGCGATGGCGTTGAGCTCGTAGCCCGTGCCGGCCGTCGGCGTGCCCACCCCGACCCGCGAGGCGAGCAGGAAGCCGGCGAAGCCGGAGAGCACGCCCGCGATCACGTAGACCAGGAAGAGGGTCGAGCGCACGGGGATGCCGGCCGCCCGGGCGGCCTCCTTGTTGCTGCCGACCGCGTAGACCCGGCGGCCGAACACCGTTCGACGCACCAGGAAGGCGACGGCGATCGCGAGTACGAGCCAGAGGATGCCGATGACCGGGAACCCGAACAGGGTGGAGGAGGCGATCGCGCGGAAGTCGTCGGCCTGCGGGGTCACCGGCACGCCCTCGGTGTAGGCGTAGACGAGACCGCGGGCGAGGGCCAGCATGCCGAGCGTGACGATGAATGCCTCGAGACCACGGAAGGCCACGAGCCAGCCGTTCACCGCACCGATGGCGGCGCCGGTCAGCACGGCGACGAGGATGGCCAGCGGGATGCTCGCACCGGAGAAGAGGCCTGCCGCCAGCACGCCCGCCAGCCCGACGACCGATCCGACGCTGATGTCGATCCCGCCGGTGAGCACGACCAGGAACTGGGCGAGCGTCACGATGCCGATCACCGAGGCCTGGAGCACCAGGTTGGT
Organism: Herbiconiux sp. 320_LB; assembly: GCF_059691755.1. Lineage (NCBI taxonomy): Bacteria > Bacillati > Actinomycetota > Actinomycetes > Micrococcales > Microbacteriaceae > Herbiconiux > Herbiconiux sp. 320_LB. The sequence continues at coordinate 292,423 of NZ_JCAWAD010000005.1, forward strand.
CAGGTTCTGCGGAGTGAAGAAGGCGCTCGTCGAGATGCCCGCGATGACGAGCAGCAGGATCAGGATGTAGAGCGGGTACTGCTCCTTCGCCCAGGCGCCGACGCGCCCCCAGTCGAGACCGGCGCGGCCGGTCGGTGCGGTGGTGGTGGATGTCTGAGTCATGCGGTTACTCCTGCGAGGGACGCCCGGATCAGGTCGTCGGTCGTGCTGGTTGCGGGTGTGAATTCGCCGACGAAGCGGCCTTCCTTGAGAACGAGGATGCGGTTGCAGAGCATGAGCGCCTCCTCGGCCCCGCTCGTGACGACCACGACGGCTTTGCCCTCGTCGGCCAGTCCGTGCACGATCTGGTAGATGTTCATCCGGGCACCGACGTCGATGCCCTTGGTCGGCTCGTCCAGCAGCACCACCTCGGGCCGCGCCTCGAGCCACTTGGCGATGACGACCTTCTGCTGATTGCCGCCGGAGAGCGTCCTGGTCAGGGTCGACGGGCCGCCCTTGACCTGATACTCGGAGATCAGCTCGCCGATGCGCGTGTTCTCCTTGCGCCGGTTCACCACCCCGAGCCGGGAGTAGTTCTTGATCGTGGCGAGGGTCATGTTCTCGCCGTTGGTGAAGTCCTTGACGAAGCCCTCCCTGCGGCGGTCCTCGGTAAGGTACGCGATGCCCTTGGCGGCGGCCTCCCCCGGGCTCTTCGGGTGGACCTCGCGACCGTTCAGGGTGACCACGCCCGCGTCGCGGGTCTGATTGCCCGAGATGGAGCGGATGATCGAGCTCCGTCCGCTGCCCACCAGCCCGTAGATGCCGAGCACCTCACCGGGGCGCACGTCGAACGAGACGTCGGTCGCCGATCCCGAGCTGAGTCCGGAGACCTCCAGGACCGGGCGCGTCGTGGTCGCCACCGGGGCCGGGGCCTCGATCGCGCTGACGGCCTCGCCGATCATGAGCGTCATGACCTCGGCAGGGCTGGTCTCGCTCGTCGTCACGACGTCGACCAGCCGGCCGTTCCGGAGCACGGCGATCCGGTCGGCCATCGAGAAGACCTCGGGCATGCGGTGCGAGACGAAGATCACCGAGACACCGGCGGCGCGCTCGCGATCGACCAGGGCGAGCACGTCCTTGAAGTGCTCCTCGGTGGTCGAGGCGGTGGTCTCGTCCAGCAGGAGGACGGTGTGCTCGTTGACCTGGGTTCGGCTGAGCGCGAGCATCTGGCGGAGGCCGGGCCCGAGCTCGCGGCCGAGACGGTCGGGCGAGACACCGTGCAGCCCGACGGCGGCGAGCACCTCCCGGGTGGCCTCGGCACGGTTGCGCGGCACCGTCTTCCAGCCGCGCACCGAGCCGGCCGAGCTGATGCCCTTGATGAAGACGTTCTCGGCGACGGTGAAGTCGTCGATGATCATCGGTTCCTGGTGCATGAGCAGGATGCCGGCGTCCTGCGCATCCGCGGGCCCCGTGATGGGCTTGTCCCAGCCCGCGATGCGGATCGAACCGCTCGTGGGCTGCTCCTGGCCGGCCAGCAGCCGGGCGAGTGTGGACTTGCCCGCACCGTTCGCGCCGCAGATCGCGAGCACCTCCCCGGCGTATCCGGTGAGTGAGACGCCGTCCAGAGCGGTCACGCCGGGGTAGCTCTTCGAGACGTCGACCGCCTCGAAGGCGACGGTCTTCGTCGATGACGGATCGGTCATGTCCGGTGGGCTCCTTTGCGCGCACATCTTGCCGCGAGGCGTGTAGTGATACTACGCGATTGTATGTATGCGCGTCCGGAAATCGCAAATTGCCCGGTCGGATTGCCCGTTCCCGGTAGTTGCGCTACATGCGCTGGCTCAGACGACGAGCGGGAGCAGCTCGTCCAGCGACGCGATGACGTGCACCGCACCCGCGGCCCGCAGCGTGCGGGGGTCGGCGGCGACCGCATCCGTCACCCCGATCGCGGTGTACCCCGCCGCGGAGGCGCAGCGCAGGTCGGCGGTGGAGTCGCCGACGAAGTAGGCGTTCGGCCGGAGGGGCCGGTGCCGCAGCAGGAGTTCGAACTTGTCGGGCACCCCGGCGTCGACGGAGGCCCAGACGGCGGGCACGGCCAGGGCGCGCTGGTCGAAGCGCACGGCCGCGGCCGAGGCGGCGGACACGATCCCGAGCCAGGCCCCCGCGGCGGCGAGCGCGGTCAGTGCGTCGGCGGCGCCGTCGCGCAGATGCGCCCGGGTGTCGGCGAGCGCCTCGCTCCACTCGCGCTCGGCGTCCTCCCGGTCGCCCTCGGCGAGCCCGAGCTGCTCGAAGAGCTCGGAGAGCGGGAGCCGGAACCTCGCCGTGAACTCGGTCTCGCCGAGCGGCCGGAGCTCCCGGCGTGCGAGCACGGTGTTGACCGCGGCCCGTGCACGGTCGGCGTCGACGACGACCGCGCCGTTCCAGTCGAAGAGCACCATGGTGTCCTCGAGCACCGCCGGCAGCTCACGGGCGGCGATCCGCCGATCCACGTCGCTCGTCACCGATGGCCCCATCCGCTCGGCCCCGGCGGAGCGGATCAGCGGATGCGCGACGGCGGGGTAGTGCGATCCATCTTCCGGCGCGCGAGAGGCCGGGGATCGCCGGGGCGCGCGAACCGGAGGTGAACGGCGGGTGAAGAACGACCGTCAGCAGCGGGCGTAGACGTGACCGGCCTCGCCGGCGGGCACCAGCTTGCGGTCGCGCTGCACCGTGCCGACCGGCAGCGAGGGATCGGCGCAGACGTCGGACCAGGCCGCGCCCAGGGCGCCGGCGTACTCGATGTCGAGCACGTCTGCCCCGTACACCTCGGTGTACGCACTGCACTCGCCGTAGCGCTGGCACTCCTCGGCGACCGCGAAGTCGAAACCGATCTCGGTCTTGCCCCTGGCCTGCAGCTCGGGGGTGTTCTTCTGGGCGACCGCGAGCCCCGAGCTGTGGGCGAACTCGGTGATCAGTTTCGCGTAGGCGATCGTGTCCCAGAGCGTCGTGCCGCCCTCGGAGCGCGTGTAGGCGTCAAGGTTGTCGAACTCGACGGCCTGGAAGCCCTTGCCCGCGCAGCCCGCGACCGTCACGGCGGTGCGGTCGGCGATGGCCTGCCGGTTGTCGGGCGTCGAGATGTCGAGCACGCTCTCGTCCGGCCAGGCCGGGTCGTTCACGGTCTCGCCCTTGGCGTCGTGCACCTTGAGCGACTCGGGCCAGTAGCCGTCGGGCTGGCTCTGGAAGCCGTTGACGTAGCAGATCGAGTAGACGCCCTCGACCGGGTCGGCCGAGCTGTCGCGGGTGACGACCGTGACCCCGGGCGGCGGATCGTAGGCGCCGCCGAGCTGGTAGTCGAAGACGGGGTTCGCGGGCAGGGGGTTCACCACCCCCGCGGCCCAGGTGGGCGTCGGGGTGGGAGTGGGGGTCGGCGACTCGGTGGCCGCATCCGTCGCCGGCGACGAGGTGCCGCCGGCGTCGACGGGCGCCGCGGCGGGGCCGCAGGCCGCGAGACCGAGCACGAGCGCGGCCGAGACGAGAGCCGCCCCGATCGCGACCACGGCCCGCGGTGGGCGGGCGGGTCGCTGCGTGCTCATGGGGGGATCGTACCCGGTGGTCCTGGCCGGTCGCCGTACGGGCGCCGGTCGCCGGCCGCTCAGACCAGCCCGGCCGAGTACGCGAAGATGACCGCCTGCACCCGGTCGCGCAGCTCGAGCTTCATCAGCACCCGGCCGACGTGCGTCTTGACGGTCGACTCGGAGAGGTGGAACCGGGCGGCGATCTCCGAGTTCGTCAGCCCCTCCGCCATCGCCACGAGCACCTCGCGTTCGCGCTCGGTCAGGGTGCCGAGCACGGAGGGTGTCTGCGGCGCGGTCGTCGCCGGCGCGGAGGCGGAGGCGGAGGCCGGGGCCTTGCCCGCGGATGCGCCCAGCTGCGGCCCGAACAGCTCCAGCAGCTTGCGGGTCACCCGCGGCGACACCGCGGCATCGCCGGAGGCCACCGCGCGGATGGCGGCGGCCAGCTCGGCGGGCCGGGCGTCCTTCAGCAGGAAGCCGCTCGCTCCCGCCTCGAGCCCGGCGAAGGCGTACTCGTCCAGGTCGAAGGTGGTGAGGATGAGGATGCGGCTGCGCGGGTTGGCCGACACGATCGCCCGGGTCGCCTCGATCCCGTCCATCCCGGGCATCCGCACATCCATCAGCACCACGTCGGGGTTCAGCCGGGCGACCTCCTCGACGGCGGCACGGCCGTCGCCGGCCTCACCGACCACCTCGAAGTCGGGCTGCGCGTCGAGCACCATCCGCATGCCGAGCCGGATCAGCTGCTGATCGTCGACCAGCAGCAGCCGGATCGTGGTCTCGTCGCTCATCGTGGTCCTTCCATCCTGGCGTGCACCCGCCATCCTCTCGCGCCGGCCGGACCCGCCGAGACCCAGCCGCCGTGCACGCCGACGCGCTCGCGCATCCCGATCAGGCCCCGTCCGGAGCCGACGCTGTCGGCGCCGCGGGCGGGGTCGAGGCCGTCGTCGACGACGTCGATCGTGATGCCGCCGGGGTCGCCCTCGGGGTCGAAGCGCACGACCACGTCGACCACGGTCGCCTGCACCGCGTAGCGGAGGGCGTTGGTCAGGGCCTCCTGGACGACGCGGTAGACCGTCAGCTGGAGCACCGGGTCGACCGGCGGGGTGCCGCTCGTGGTGTAGCGCACCGGGAGCCCGGCGGCCCGGGTCGCGGCGATCAGGTCGCCGAGGTCGTCGAGCCCCGGCTGGGGGGCGAGCGGGGCCAGGGCGGCCGAGCCTCCGGCGGCGGCCCCTCCGGTGCTGACTCCGGCGGCGGGTTCGGCGGCCTCGGCCAGCACGCCCAGTGCACGGCGCATGTCGGCGAGCGCCCGGCGGGCCGTGGCGCCGGTCTGGGCTACGGCCTCCCGGGCCGCCTCCGGCGACCGGTCCAGGCTCGCCTCGGCACCGTCGCTCAGCGCGACGATCACGGTGAGGCTGTGCGCGACGATGTCGTGCATCTCGCGCGCGATCCGGGCACGCTCCCCCGCGGCGGCGAGCCGGGCCTGCTGGTCGCGCTCGCGCGCGAGCTGCTCCGCGCGGTCCAGCAGCGCCTGGATGTACCGCCGCCGGTTGCCGAAGGTGATGCCGACCAGGGTGGCGATCACCATGAACAGCGCGAAGAGGACCGCGGTGCCGACGATCCCCGCCAGGTCGGTGGGATCGAGGATGGTCATCGAGACGACCGCGGCCGCCACGGCGATCGCCGTCCAGAACCAGGCCGAGCGCGCCGATCGGTAGACCGCGAGCGCGTAGAGCGCGAACATCATCGGCACGGCGTCGAGCTGCTGGGGCGCACTCGGCATCGCGAACAGCGAGGCCGCGCAGATCGCCGCCGTCAGCACCGGGACGCGACGACGGAAGAGCAGACCGACCGTCACCGCGCCGGTGACGTAGAACAGCAGCAGGGCGTAGACGGGCGAGCCACGGAGGGGGTCGCCGTCGTAGGGTCCGAAGCCGAGGAACGACCCGGCCAGGGCGATCAGCGAGACCGTGCCCATCGGCACGGCGTAGCCGGCGGCGATGAAGCCGTCCAGCAGCCACGGGTGCCGGTTGAAGTAGGCCCGGATGAATCCCGGCGGCTTGGGCAGCCGGAGATCCTCGACGCCGGACGGCGGTGCCGCCGGCGCCGAGGCCGTTCCGGGTGGCCCGAGCGGGCCGGCTGTCGAGACCGTCAGGCGTCCCTCCGTTTGAGCAGCACGGCGGCGCTCGTTGCGAACACCGCGATCCACCCGAGCATAACCAGCACCGCCTGCCACGGCTCGAAGACGCCGCCGCCCAGGAACAGCGTCTGCCCGGCGCTGCTCGGCAGCCACTGGCCGAGCACGGTGGCCCAGTCGGCGTTGATGAAGCCGAGCACGATCGGCACCACGAGCACCAGCCCGGCCGCCGCCGCGATGCCGCCGGCCGTGTGGCGCAGGATCGCGCCCAGGAAGTAGGCGATCAGGCCGACCAGCACGAGGTAGCCGGCCGCTCCGACCAGGCGACCCCAGACATCCGGGTCGCCGAGGTCGCTGGTGACGCCCCGGCTCTGGAGCATGCCCCAGGTGACGGCGTAGGTCGCGAAGACCGCCACCAGGCCGACGACGAAGGTCGACACGGCGAAGACCAGGGCCTTGGCCCAGAGCACGGGGAGCCGCTTGGGCACCGCGGTGAAGGTCGACCGGATCTGCCCGGTGCCGTACTCCCCGCTGATCACCAGCACGCCCAGCACCGAGACGACGAGCTGCCCGAGCATGACCCCGAGCGAGGCGGTGAGCACCGCGGTCTGGGCGGCGGCGGCTCCGGTGACGGTGACGTCCACGCCGCCGCCCGGACCGCCCGAGCCGCCGGGGCCGCCCGGGCCGCCGAGGCCGACGGTGAGGGCGAACAGCGCGCCCATGCCGATCTGCAGCAGCACGATGATCAGGTAGGCCCAGACCGTCGAGCGCAGGGTGGTCAGCTTGATCCACTCGGACTTGAGCACGCCGGAGAACCGCAGCCGCGAGGGCGGCAGGGGCTGGTGCGAGGCGCGGGCGTGGGTCGGGGTCTCGGTCGCGGCGCTCATCGGGCCACCTCCTGGGTGTTCTGGGTGGTCGGGGACGTCGCGGCGGATGCCGGCGCGGTCGATGCAGGGCCGGCGGATGCGGGGCCGGCGCCGGGCGGCAGCTCGGTGCGGTACTCGACCTCGTCGCGGGTGAGGTTCATGTAGGCGTCCTCCAGGGATCCGCTCACAGTGCTGAGCTCGTGCAGCGCGATCCCGAGCGAGAGCGCGGTGTCGCCGATCACCTCGGAGGTGAGCCCGCGCACCTCGATCACGCCGTCGCCGAGCTCGGTGACGTCGACGTCGGGCTGCGAGAGCCGGCGGGCGACCTCCTCGATCCGCGGGCTCCGCACGCGCACGAAGGTCTGGGTCGAGTTGACGATGTCCGACATCGGCGCGTCGGCGATCACCCGGCCCTTGCCGAGCACGATCAGGTGGTCGGCCGTCAGGGCCATCTCGCTCATCAGGTGGCTGGAGAGCAGCACGGTGCGGCCCTGCGCGGCGAACTGGCGCACGAAGCCGCGCACCCAGAGCACGCCCTCCGGGTCGAGGCCGTTGACCGGCTCGTCCAGGATGAGGGTGGCCGGGTCGCCGAGCAGGGCGGTCGCGATGCCGAGACGCTGGCCCATGCCGAGCGAGAAGCCGCCGACCCGCTTGCCCGCGACCGAGCGCAGACCGGTGAGGTCGATGACCTCGTCGACGCGATGGTTCGGGATGCCGTGGGTCGCCGCGATCGCGCGCAGATGGTTGCGAGCGCTCCGGCCGGTGTGCACGGCCTTCGCCTCGAGCAGCGCACCGGCCTCGTGCAGCGGCGAACGGTGCTCGGCGTAGGGCCGGCCGTTCACCCGCACCTGGCCGCTGGTCGGGCGGTCCAGCCCCATGATCATCCTCATGGTGGTCGACTTGCCGGCCCCGTTCGGGCCGAGGAACCCGGTGACATGACCGGGCCTCACGGTGAAGCTGACGGATTCGACCGCCGTCTTCGCTCCGTAGCGTTTGGTCAACGACGTGGCCTCGATCATCGGTTCTCCTCGCGTGGGCTGGTGCGCGTTCTGCGCACTCCTCACGCTACGGAGGCGGCCGGTCCGGGCCATCCGACCGGGGTGCCGTCTCCGGGCCGATGCGGCGACGGTGGGTGGTACCGGGGTACCACCCACCGCTCCGCCGTGCGGGCTAGCGCTGCTTCTTCGAGCCGTCCTGCTTCTTCGCCGGCTGGGTCTTCGCATCCTGCTTCTTCGCCGGCTGCTTCTTCTCCGGCTCGGGCAGGGTGCCGGCGGCACGGGCCGCGCGGTAGTAGTCGCGGGCCTCGGTCTGTCGGGCCTTCTCGGCGCCGGAGGCGATGGCCGCGCGGGTGTGCTCGGGCCCGTAGCCGAAGGCCTCGACCAGGTCCTGGGCGTGCGGGCGGATCCGCGCCGAGAGCCGCTCGGTGTAGAGGCCCACGGCCTGCGCCCGCTTGGGCGAGAGGCGACCGTTCATCAGGTACCAGGCGAGGTGCTTCTCGACCAGACCGAGGCCGAACAGGTCGCGCAGCCAGGTCAGCACCACGCGGGTGCCGTCGTCCATCCCGCTGGTGAGCCCCTGCTCGCCGTCGACCGCCTCGGTGAAGGCCTCCCACTGCAGCAGTTCGGCGTGCGCGCGGGCCGCCTCGATGATCTCGGACTGGTGCAGGTTGAACAGGTCGGCCGCATCCTTCTTCGACAGCTTCGACGCCGGCCGGAGCTTCGCAGCGACCTCGGCCACCATGGTCTCGACGCGGTCGGTGAGCAGCTGGCGCTGGGCCGAGGCGTCGCGGAGCTGGCCGACCGAGCGGGCGGTCGAGCCGAAGTCGGCCACCGTCTGCGCGAGGGAGCGGAGCCCCGAGCCGTTCATCGTGCGGTCGGCGGCCTGACCTGCGACGTAGCGCGCGAGCACCCCGAAGTCGGCCTTCGCGAGCTTGCGGCCGTAGTCCGAGAGCAGGCGCTTCGCCACGAGCTGGAGCAGCACGTGGTTGTCGCCCTCGAAGGTGGCGTAGACGTCGAGGTCGGCGCGCAGGCCCACCAGCCGGTTCTCGGCCAGGAACCCCGCCCCGCCGCAGGCCTCGCGGGCCTCCTGCAGGGTGTCGAGGGCGTGCCAGGTGCTGAGCGGCTTGAGGGCGGCGGCGAGGGTCTCGAGATCCTGCCGGTCGTCGTCGGTGTCGTGGGCGCCGGAGAAGACCCCGTCGAACGTGGTCAGCAGCTGCTCGTGCGCGAAGCTCGCCGCGTAGGTGGTGGCGAGCTTGGGCATCAGCCGCTTCTGGTGCAGCTGGTAGTCCAGCAGCACCTCCTCGTCGGTGTCGCTGCCGGCCGTGAACTGCCGGCGCTGGTTGCCGTAGGTGACCGCGATGGTCAGCGCGATCTTCGCGGCGGCGACCGAGGCGCCGTCCAGCGACACGCGGCCCTGCACCAGCGTGCCGAGCATCGTGAAGAACCGGCGGCCGGGGCTCTGGATGGGGCTGGAGTAGGTGCCGTCCTCCGCCACGTCGCCGTAGCGGTTCAGCAGGTTCAGTCGCGGGACGCGCACCGCGTCGAAATGCAGCCGGCCGTTGTCGATGCCGTTGAGGCCGCCCTTCAGCCCGTCGTCCTCGCCGCCGATCCCGGGGAGGAACTGGCCCGTGGCCGGGTCGCGGAGCGGCACGTAGAAGGCGTGCACGCCGTGGTTCACGCCCTGGGTGACCAGCTGCGCGAAGACGACGGCGGCGGTTCCGTGCACCGCCGCGTTGCCGAGGTAGTCCTTCCAGGCGCCGCGGAAGGGGGTGTGGAGGACGAACTCGCCGGTCTCGGCGTCGTAGGTCGCCGTGGTGCCTATCGCCGCGACATCCGACCCGTGGCCGGTCTCGGTCATCGCGAAGGCGCCGGGCACCTCGAGGCTCATGATCGCCGGCAGGAAGGTCTCGTGGTGGTAGCGGGTGCCCAGGTGCAGCACGGCGGCGCCGAACAGCCCCCACTGCACGCCCGACTTGATCTGCAGGCTGGGGTCGGCCGTGACGAGCTCCTCGAAGCCGGCGATGTTGCCGCCGTGGTCGTCGTCGCCGCCGAGCTCCTTCGGGAAGGCGCGGTGCACCTGTCCGTTCTCGACCAGCAGCTTGAGCTGACCGAAGACGCGCTCGCGGTGCTCGTCGAGCGTCTGGCCCTCGATCCGCTGCATCGCGGGCGTGGCGGTGAGGTCGCGAGCGGCGAGCCGCACCTCGGCCCAGGTGCCGAGCAGGTAGCGGCCGAGCCACTCGACGTCGGTGCGGGCGACGACCACGCCGTTGCCGGTCATCCGGTTCGGACCGTTCGAACCGCTCGGCTCCCGCGCGGGCAGCTGGGCCGAGGCGTCGAGGTCCTTCTCGATCGCCCGGGCCTCGGAGGCCTCGTCGTCGCGCGCGTTCGTGGTGTCGATGGTGTCGGTCATCTGGTCGTCCTCGTCCTCGTCCTCATCGTCCTCGTGGTCGTTCCACGATAAGAACGGTCCCGGCGGGGCGGAAACGGGCCGTGACCGGCCTACAACTCTCGGCCGACGCGCTCTGGCGTCGGCTGTGGACATCCCACAGTCAGCTGCCCGAAACAACTGCCGAGGGCGACAAAGCGGGGTCGGTGGAGGCCGGGCCTCCGCTCGCGTCGGAGCGGCGGTGGATGCGGCGACGGATGCGGCGGTCGACCGCCGCCAGCACGATCGCCCCCACGGCCAGCACCCCCACCACCGGCGCGGCGATGTCGACGGCGGGCCCGAGCCCGAGCGCGGTCGCCAGGGCTCCGGCGCCCACGGCCGTGGCGGCCTGCAGCAGGTAGGAGACGAGATAGACCAGCGAGAGGGATGCGCCGCGGTGCTCGCGCGGGGCGGCCGCGTTGATGACGCCGAGGCCGCCGCTGAAGGCGAAGGAGTAGCCCACCCCTCCCACGACGCACCAGGCCAGGAACAGCCCGATCGACCCGGTCGACGCGGCGGCGGCCATGAGGGCGAGCCCACCGAGCGAGACGATGCCGCCGATCATGATCGACAGGTGGGCCGGCACCGCGCGGAGGAACACCGCGGTCACGCCGATCACGATCGACGAGACCCCGAGCAGGGCGCCGATCACGAACAGGTCGCTGGTGCCGGTGAGGGTGCGGGCCATCTGGGAGCCCAGGCCGAGGAAGATCGCGCCCACGCTGTAGGCCGTCGAGACCGACACCGCGGCGGCGGCGAAGGCCATCCGGATGCCGCCGGGCAGGTGGAGCGGGCGCGGCCGCCAGTCGGGCCGGCCGAGCCCGACGGTATCGGCCGGGGTGAGGAAGACGGCAACGAAGGCGACCGCCGAGAGCACGAAGAGCACCCCGAAGGAGAGCACCAGCGGCAGCGGCGCGTACTGCGCCAGCACGCCGGAGACCAGCAGCGCCGCCGTGAGCCCGGTCGCGGTGGAGGCGGTGGTGAGCGTGCTCGCCACCCGCGGGTTCGAGGAGGTGTTGTTCTCGACCAGAGCGGCGCTGGCGGCCCCGAGGGCGAACCCCGTGCCGATGCCCTGGAGCGCGCGGCCGGCGTAGAGCCAGCCGACGTTCGGGGCGGCGGCGAACAGCAGGGCGGCGAGGCCGATCAGCGCGACCCCGAGCAGCATCGCCCGGCGGCGGCCGATGCTGTCGGAGAGCCAGCCGAAGGCGAGCAGCACGATCAGAAGGGCCACCGGGTAGGTCGCGAAGACCGAGGTCGTGACCACGGAGGGCAGGTTCCAGTCGGCCGCGTAGACCGGGTAGAGCACGCTGGGGGCGCCGCTCGCCCACAGACACAGGGCGAGCACGGCCGAGGCCGACCAGAACGTGCCGCGGCGGGCGAAGCGCCAGGAGGAGGTCATGGGACGACTCTAGAGGTCTGGCTTGGCTTTTCCAACCCAGACGGTAGGATCGGAGTCATGACCACGGGATCCGCGACGGCGCGACAGCCGCACTGCCAGGTCGTGCGCACCCTCGACGTGATCGGCGAGAAGTGGTCGCTGCTGATCATCCGGGACGCGTTCCGGGGCAGCTCCCGGTACTCGGAGTTCCGATCGTCGCTCGGGGTGCCGAGCGACATCCTCTCGGCACGGCTGGCGAAGCTGGTGGATGCGGGCGTGCTCGAGAAGCGCGGCTACCGCGAGGCCGGCTCCCGCGAGCGCTTCAGCTACCACCTCACCGAGAGCGGCCGGGGCCTGTCGGTCGTGCTCGCCGCGATGGTGCAGTGGGGCGACGAGTTCGCGCCCTACGACGGCGGGGCGGCGTGGCTGGTGCAGGATGCGGAGGGCCGCGACCTGTCGCTGCGGTTCGTCGACGCGGCAGGCGACGAGACGGATGCGGGCGAGGTGCGCTTCCGGCGCGGGCCGGGGGCCGTGGCGGCGGCGGGTGCGGGGGCCACAGCGGAGGCGGCGTCTGATGGGGCGGCGCCTGTGGGAATCGGCTGAGACCCGGAATCAATCACGCGCATCCGGAGTTCGCCCCTGAGGTCGCGGAACCGTCGCGGCCTCACCACCCGAACGACAGGAACCCCCGTGAAGCTGTTCTCCCCTCTGGCCGCCGGCGATCTCGAACTGACGAACCGTCTCGTGATGGCGCCGATGACACGACTGCGCGCCGATGAGGGCGGGGTGCCCAACGCCCTGATCGCCGAGCACTACGCGCAGCGCGCGAGCATGGGCCTGATCGTGAGCGAGGGCGTGTTCCCGAGCGCGGAGTCGCGCGCCTACCCGGGCCAGCCCGGCATCACGAACGACGAGCAGGCCGCCGGCTGGCGCCTGGTCGCCGATGCCGTGCACGCCGCCTCGGGCCGGATCGTCATGCAGCTGATGAACGGCGGCCGCGTGACCACCACCGGCATCACGGGCACCGACCGCATCGTCGCGCCGAGCGCGATCGCGATCGACGGCGAGACCCGGCTGGCCGACGGCTCGAAGGCGGCCTACGGGCTGCCGCACGCGCTGACCACCGAGGAGCTCTCCACCGTGAAAGGCGAGTTCGTCGCCGCCGCACGCCGCGCGGTCGACGCCGGCTTCGACGGGGTCGAGCTGCACTCGGCCAACGGCTACCTGCTGCACGAGTTCCTCTCCCCCGCCTCGAACGTGCGCACGGATGCCTACGGCGGCTCGCCCGCGGCCCGTGCCGCCTTCGTGATCGAGGTGACGGAGGCCGTGGCGGCCGAGGTCGGCGCGGGGCGCGTGGGTATCCGCATCTCGCCGAGCCACAACATCCAGGACGCGCTGGAGACCGACGCGGACGACGTGCTCGCCACCTACGGCACCCTCGTCGACGCGATCGCGCCGCTCGGGCTGGCGTACCTCAGCATCCTGCACGCCGAGCCCGCGGGACAGCTGGTGCAGCAGCTGCGCTCGCGCTTCGGCGGCACCGTGATCGTCAACAGCGGCTTCGGCGAGGTCACCACCGCCGACGAGGCGCACGCGATCGTGAACGACGACGTCGCGGATGCGGTGGCGGTCGGCCGCCCCGCGATCGCGAACCCGGATCTGGTCGAGCGGTGGCAGGGCGGGCACGACCTGAACGAGGTCGACCAGCCGACGGTCTACGCCTCGGGCGCCGAGGGCTACACCGACTACCCGCGCCTGAGCGCGTAGTCGCGCGGGCGGTCGGCGCGCATCTGGCGCGTCAGACGGGGTCGTTGCGGTGCAGGACCCGGCGCATCCGCTCGACCACGTTCGCGGCCGGGGGCTCGTTGTAGGCGTTCGCGAGCTCCTGGCCCGACATGGTGCCGATCGCCGTCATCACCTCGTCGGTGAGGCGGCGCCTCGACCGGGCCGAGTCGGCGTCGCCGAACACGGTGGAGTCGATCGGCTCGCCGAATTGCACCGTGACCGGGACCATGCGGGGCACGCGGGCGTCGCCGGGCAGCAGGTCCTCCGTGCCGGTGAGCGCGACCGGGACGATCGGGCAGCCGGTCGTGAGGCCGAGCCAGGCGACCCCGGTGCGTCCCTTGTAGAGGCGGCCGTCGCGGGATCGGGTGCCCTCGGGGTAGATCGCGAACGCGCCGCCGCTCTCGAGCACCTCGCGGCCGCTCTCGAGCGAGTCCTGGGCGGCGGTCGCGCTCTCGCGGTCGACCGGGATGGCGCCGATCGCCTCGAAGAAGGCCTTCGAGGCGCGCCCCTTCGCGCCGGAGCCGGTGAAGTACTCGGCCTTGGCGAGGAAGCGCACGTCACGAGGGGCGATGACGGTGATCACCACGCTGTCCATGAAGCTCAGGTGGTTGCTCGCGAAGAGCACGGGACCTCTGCGCGGGATCAGCTCGCGGCCGATCACGGACGGGCGGTAGACGACCTTGGCGAGAGGCCGGGCCAGCGTCTTCGCCACTGCTTTGAGCATCCACCGATCTTCACATGAGTCATATGCGTCTGCGGCTATGCGGGCGCGGCTCGTTGCGCGCACATGGATCTTCCAGGCATCCTGGCAATAGTTGTAGCGTCAACCCTCCTATCGAAATGAGAAGCGTGTCTCCGCGTTCCGATTCCTCGCCCTCCTCGCCCGTCCCGCCGAAGGCGAAGGATCAGGCCAAGAAGCTCTCCGTCAAGCAGGAGCGCGACGCGCGCCGTGCCGAGAAGGTGGCCCAGATGGTCGCCCAGCAGAAGAAGCAGACGCGCAACCGACGCATCGCCTGGATCGGCGGAGGAGCCGCCGCGGTGCTCGCCGTGGGCCTCATCATCACCTTCGTCGTGTCGAGCGCGGCACCCAAGGTCGACCCCGCCTCGATCTCGATCGGTGACCTCAAGACCTACCCGAACCTCACCGCGAACCACGTCTCGGGCACCGTCGACTACGCGATGACGCCGCCGGCCGGCGGCGACCACGCCGGTGTCTGGATGAACTGCGGCGTCTACTCCGAGCCCGTCCCCAACGAGAACGCGGTGCACGACCTCGAGCACGGCGCGGTCTGGGTGACCTACGACCCTTCGATCGTCGACGAGGCCGGCGTGAAGACGCTGCGGTCGAAGCTGCCGAGCACGTACATCGTGCTCTCGCCGTACCCGGGCCTCCCGGCTCCGGTCGTGGCATCGGCCTGGGGCAACCAGGTCTACCTCGACGGGGTCGACGACACCCGCCTCGACGACTTCGTGACCAAGTTCTGGCGGTCGAACGATGCTCCGGAGCCCGGCGCCGCCTGCACGGGCGGGGTCGACGGGCCCGGGAAGGTCTCCTGAGCCCCGTGCGCTCTGAGGGAGCGGATGGTCTTGGCGGGTCGGCTGGCTCGACTGGCGGGTTGGCCGGCGGTTCGGGCGGCTCGGCCGGCTCGGGTGCCGGCTCTGCTGGCTCTGTTGGTCGGTCGGCTGGCACGGCCGACACTGCTGTGGTGACGGACGGCTCGGCCGCCGCCGCCGCCCGCCCGCGCAACCGCGGCCGGGTGGTGCTCGCGGCGATCGTCGCGGCGGTGCTGCTCGGCGTCGGCGCCTTCGCGGCGGGCTGGCTCGCCGCCCCGCGTGTGGCGACCCCCTCCGACACAAGTGTCGAGGCGGGGTTCGCCCGCGACATGCAGACCCACCACGACCAGGCCGTGCAGATGGCGATGATCATCCGCACGCAGACCGACGACCCCGAGATCCGTCAGCTGGCCTACGACATCGCGACCTCCCAGGCCCAGCAGTCGGGCCAGATGTTCGCGTGGCTGAACCTCTGGGGCCTCCCGCAGGCGTCGTCACAGCCCGAGATGACGTGGATGCTGCAGCCCACCCTCGACGGATCCGGCGGCTCCCACGGCCACGACATGGGCCAGGCGGCTCCGGCGACGAACGGCGCCTCGCCCGCGGACGGCACGCCCGCCGACATGGTCCCCGGCCAGCCGATGCCCGGAATGGCGACGGATGCGGATCTCACCCGCCTCTCCGAGCTGACCGGCGTCGACGCCGAGCGGCTCTTCCTGCAGCTGATGATCGCCCACCACCGGGGCGGGGTCGAGATGGCCCAGGCGGCGATCGCGCGCACCACCAACCCCCTGGTGCTGGCCCTGTCGAACTCGATCGTGTTCGCCCAGCAGGGCGAGATCACCTACATGCAGTCGCTCCTGGACGCCCTCCCCGCCTAGCCCGCGACCCAAGGCCTGACGGCCCGGGCGCGGCGAAACCGCCGGTGGTTAGAAGACGGCCTGACGGCCTGGGCGCGGCGAAACCGCCGGTGGTCAGAAGACGGCCTGAGCGCGGCGAAGCCGGCGGTGGTCAGAAGACGGCCTGACGGCCCGGGCGCGGCGATGCCGGCGGCGGCGGTCAGAAGCGCTCGGGGGGTGCGTCCGCGTCGTCGTAGAAGGGGAGGTCGTCGAAGGGCGGGTACTCCTCGTAGGGCGGCGCCTCGTCGTCCGGCGGCGCGTCCACGGGGAATGACGGGGCCTCCTCCGAGAAGCCCCGGGTCGAGCGGCCCCCTCGTCCACGGCCCGCCGAGGTCCCGTTCCGACCGGCAGTCCGACCGGAGCCCGACCTGCCGGCGCCGGAGGCACCCGAGCCGGACGCCGCACCAGAACCGGTCGCCGCACCGAAGCCAGATCCTGCACCCGCTCCAGCACCGGAACCCGAGCCGGCACCCGCACCCGCCGAGGAACCCTCGGCCGGCACGTACTCGCCGGCCGCGATCGTGGCGATCAGGCCCTCTCCGTACGACTCGCGCTTGCGGTCTCCGATGCCGGGGATCCCCGCGAGGCCCTCGACGCTCGTGGGCCTCAGGGAGGCCACGGCCGCGAGCGTCGCGTCGTGGAACACCACGTACGCCGGCACCCCGGCCTCGCGCGCCGTCGCCGCGCGCCAGGCCCGCAACGCCTCGAAGAGCTCGCCGTCGGCCTCGGACAGCTCGGCCTTCGCTGCCGACCGACCCCCGCGCCCGCCGGACGAACCAGAGCCCGAACCCGAACCCGAACGCGCCGGCCGCTCCGGCTCGCGCCGCAGCGACACCTGGCGCGCGCCCGAGAGCACCGCACCGCTCTCCGGGGTGATGACGAGCGTGCCGTAGCCGTCGTCGTTCACGGCGAGCAGACCCTGCGCGAGCAGCTGGCGCACGACCCCGCGCCACTGCTGCTCGCTGAGGTCGCCCCCGATCCCCCACGTCGTGAGGGTGTCGTGCCCCCACTGCGCCACGCGGTCGGTGCGCTTCGCGCGCAGGATGTCGACGAGATGACCCGCGCCGAAGCGCTGGTTGCGCTCCCGATCGAGTCGCACGACGGTGCTCAGCAGCTTCTGGGCGGCGACCGTCCCGTCCCACGACTCGGGCGGGGTGAGGCAGGTGTCGCAGTTGCCGCAGGGCTCGCTCTTCTGCCCGAAGTAGGCGAGCAGGTTGACCCGGCGGCAGTGCACCGTCTCGCACAGGGCGAGCATCGCATCCAGGTGCGCCGAGAGACGGCGACGGTGCGCGAGGTCGCCCGGCGACTCGTCGATCATGCGTCGCTGCTGCACGACGTCGTTGAGCCCGTACGCCATCCACGCGGTCGACGGCAGGCCGTCGCGGCCCGCGCGACCGGTCTCCTGGTAGTAGCCCTCGACCGATTTCGGCAGGTCGATGTGGGCGACGAAGCGCACGTCGGGCTTGTCGATCCCCATGCCGAACGCGATGGTCGCGACGATGACGACCCCCTCGTCGCGGAGGAAGCGGGCCTGCGTGCGGGCGCGGACCCGCGCATCCAGCCCCGCGTGGTACGGCATCGCGTCGACCCCGTTCGCGGCGAGGAACTCGGCGGTCTTCTCGACCGTGTTGCGCGAGAGCGCGTAGACGATGCCGGCCTCGCCGGAGTGCTCGCCCGTGATGAACGAGAGCAGCTGCTTGCGCACCTCGTTCTTGGGGTCGATGCGGTACTGGATGTTCGGCCGGTCGAAGCTCGCCACGAAGTGCCGGGCCTTGCCCATCGACAGGCGCTGGGTGATCTCTTTGTGGGTCGCCTCGGTCGCCGTGGCCGTCAGCGCGATGCGCGGCACGGTCGGCCAGCGCTCGGCCAGCTCGGCCAGCGCCAGGTAGTCGGGCCGGAAGTCGTGCCCCCACTGCGACACGCAGTGCGCCTCGTCGATCGCGAACAGGGCGATCTCGCCGTTCTCGAGGAACCGCTTGGTCGCCTCGGACGACAGGCGCTCGGGCGCGACGTAGAGCAGATCGAGATCGCCGGCGAGGTAGGCCGACTCGACCTCGGCGCGCTCCGCCGCATCCTGCGTCGAGTTGAGGAAGGCCGCTTTGACGCCGACCGCCTTCATCGCCTCGACCTGATCGTGCATCAGCGCGATCAGCGGCGACACCACGACGCCGGTGCCGGGCCGCACGAGCGAGGGCACCTGGTAGCAGAGCGACTTGCCGGCACCGGTGGGCATCAGCACCACCGCGTCGCCGCCCTCGATCACATGGTCGATGACCTCGGCCTGGTCACCGCGGAACGAGTCGTACCCGAAGACCCGGCTCAGGGTGTCGAGGGCAACGGATGCGGATGTCTGGGTCACGAGTCGAGCCTAGTTCGCCCGGCCGACACCCCGGCCGCGGCACCGGAAGCTGTGAGGGGATCGACGGCCGCCCGTGCCTGTGCAGAACCCGATGCACCGCCGACGGGCCCGGCAGGCGCGCTGGGCCGACCCGGGAGGGCCGGGCGTGCGCACCGGGCGGGCACGGGAGGGGCAGGTGGGCGCACCGAGGCGGCTCGGGAAGGCCCGGCAGGCCCACCGGGCCGGCTCAAGAAGGCCCGGCGGACTCACCGGGCGGGCAGGCGACGGCCCGGGTGGGCGCACCGGTGGACGCGTGGGCGCGCCTGGCGGCCTCACCGGTCCAGCGGCACCTCGAGGATGCTCGTGCCCGCGGGCGGCGAGGCGAGCGCCGAGTCGAGGTCGCCCCGCGTCGTCACCGTGCGGTGCTGCCAGCCGTAGGCGGCGGCGAGCGCGGCGAGGTCGACCTGCTGTGGGGTGAACATGACGCGGTCGAACGAGGAGGACTCCGCGGTGGAGGCGACCTCGAGGCCGTCGAAGATCGTTCCGCCGCCGTCGTTGCCCACGATCAGCTGCACCCGCGGTCGCGTCTCGCCGGGCGGCAGCAGCAGCCCGCCGGCATCGTGCAGCAGGGTGAGGTCGCCGAGCAGCACGCGGGTCGTGCCGGTGCGTCCACGGTCGGCGGCCTGCTCCGACCGGCCGGCCGCACCCCTCCGAACAGCCGAGCCCGACTCAGCACCAGGGCCAGCACCAGCACCAGCACCAGCGGCACCACCCCACTTCGGGCCGAACTGGCTTGCGATCGCGATGCCGAGGGCGGTGGCGACCGTGCCGTCGATCCCCGCGAGCCCGCGGTTCGCGTGCACGCGGATGCGTTTCCCGGGCGCCACCGCATCCAATTCGCGGATGAGGCGGGAGGCCCCCAGCACGAGCCGGTCGTGCGGCCAGCTGGCCTGCCACACCGCGCGCGCGAGCGAGCGGCGGGTGATCGGGGCACGCAGCGCGGCGAGTTCGGCCCGCGCGAAGTCGCGGGAGCCCACCAGGTCGCCCGGCCCACCCGCCGAGACCAGCGGGGGCGCGACCTCGTCGGCCGCCTCCTCGGTGGCGAGCAGCTCGCGTCCGGCGAAGATCCACTGGCCGGTCCAGGCGCGGGCGGCCCGGTCGGAGCGGTCGTCGGCATCGGCGGTCACCTGATCGACGACCGTGACTCCCGGTCGAGGCACGACGGGCTCGCCGGCCCCGCGCACGACGACGACCTCGACCCCCTCGCGCGCCAGCAGGGCCGGCACCTGGCGACTGAGGGTCGGATGCCCGAACACGACCGCGCGCTCGACCCGGCCGCCGAACTCGTCGTCGTCGAGCAGCGTGCGGTAAGCACCGACCAGCGTCGGGCCGAAGCGCGACCCGCTCGACACCTCTGCGATCAGCGGCCACCCCGCCTCGAGCGAGAGCCCGTTGGCGGCCTCACCCGCGTCGGCCCCCGCGATCACGATCGTGCGAGGCCCGCGCGGCAGATGCAGCGACGTGGATGCGGTCGGCCGTCCCGCGCCGCCATCCGAGACCGTACCCTCCCGCGCCGCCGAGCCGCGACCCGCGTCCGCGCTGCGAATCGCAGCGACTCCGCCATTCGATGCCACGCCGTCCCGGGCGGCAGAAGCTTCACCCGCGCCCACGCCGCGAATAGCAGCTGCTGCGCGATCCGCGGCCACGCCGTCCCGCGCGCCATCGACCCGACTCTCCCGTGAGCCGTCGCCTCCGGCACCGACACCGGCACCACCGTCAACGCCCGCGTCGGCCGCGACCTCCGCCGCGAGCACCTCCAGCTCGCCCTCGCCCTCGGGGTCGTCGTCGTCGATCACCGCGCCGGAGAGCGGCTCGACGAACTGCAGATTGAGGTGCACCGGCCCCGCACCGAAGCCTGCGCCCGCAGCGAAGCCCGCACCGAAGGCAGTGCCTGCACCGAAGCCCACAGCCGGCCCCGCACCCGCGCCCGTCGCCGCGGCGAACGCCCAGCGCGCCCACTCACGCGCATCCGGGATCGCCGACGCCACCGGCGCCTCGACGTCGGCCTCGGCCCGCACGAAGCGGCCGAAGAGACCGGGCTGCCAGGTCGTCTGGTTCGAGCCGGTGCCGCGGAGGCGGGCCGGCCGGTCGGCGGTCAGCACGATCATCGGCACCCCGGAGTGCGAGGCCTCCACCACGGCCGGCAGGAGGTTTGCGGCCGCCGTGCCCGAGGTCGTCACCACGAGGGCGGGCAGCCCCGATTCACGGGCCAGGCCGAGGGCCGTGAACGCCGAGTCGCGCTCGTCGAGACGCACGTGCAGCGCGATCGAGCCGCGCTCCTCGGCCGCGGCGGCGGCCAGGGCGAGGGCCTGCGACCGGGATCCGGGCGACACCACCACATGCTGCACGCCGAGAGCGACGAACTCCCGGAGCAGCCGGGCGGAGAACGTCGCCGCCGGGCTCGGGGTCACCGCTCGGTTCTGCCGGTGTCGGGCTCGTCGTCGGTCTCGGCGAGGCGCTTCTCGAGCTCACGGATCCGCTCGTCTTCGAGGGGATCGTGAACCGGGCGGATCGTGCCGAGGAAGTCGGGATCGTCGTCGGGCCCCATCGCCCGCCGCGGCGGCGAGGTGACCGGCCGGCCACGACCGAGGATCAGCCAGAGGATGCCGCCGATGGGCGTGAACAGCAGGATGATGAACACCCAGGCGATCCGCGGGAGAGCCTTCACCCGGGCCTTCGGGAGCATCAGACAGTCGACGAGCGCGTACACGGTGAACGCCACGACGATGATGACGAGGGCAAGGAGTACGCGAGCCATGCAGTAACTGTACCCCCGGGATCCGGGAGCCGACTGCGTGTTCGCCGGGGCCCCGGTGGGCGGTCAGGAAGCACGAATTAGACTCTGTTCCGTGAAACCTGGACGCACTTGGCTCGTGTACACGCTCATCCGCCTGGGCATCTTCGCGGTCGCGCTCACGGTGCTGCTCCTGCTGCAGATCGAGCAGTGGATCGCGGCGGTCGTCGCGGCGATCATCGCCCTCTGCGTCTCGGTGATCTTCCTCCGCCGGCCGCGGGAAGCGGCGTCGCAGACCCTCTACGAGGCGCGGGAGAACCGGGGTCGGGCGTCGAGCCCGGCGCCGACCGGTCGCACCGAGGATGAGGACATCGAGGACCAGGCGGTCGACCAGGCCGTGGAGCCCGAGGCTGCCGCGGCCACTACCGGGGCAGGCGAGCAGCTCGGCGCGCAGCCCGGCGAGGCCGGAGCGCCCACCGCCGCCGTCGACCGGCCTGTCGCGAACGACCCCGTCGAGGTCGATGCCGTCGAGCGGCCGAGCTCGGCCCCGAGCGCATCCCGCGTCTCAGGCACCGAGTAGCGCTCCCGTTACGGGCACTGCCGCTGGCTCAGAACGCGAACGCCGCCCCGAGTCCGATCGCGTAGAGCAGCCCGAACAGGCTGGTCAGCTGCAGCACGATGATGTACTCCTTCGGCCGCTTGGCCGTGAGCATGATCACGATCGCGGGCAGCGTCAGCAGCAGCGTGAAGAAGGTCAGCACGGCGAGCGGGAACAGCAGCGCGAAGAAGCCGAGCACCGCGTAGGCGACGGCGATCCAGAGCACGTAGACGACTCGTGAGGCCGTGCGCCCGATCAGCACGGCGAGGGTGCGCTTCTTGACCAGCTTGTCCTGGTCGATGTCACGGATGTTGTTGGCCATCAGCACCGCGCAGGCGATCGCCCCGGCGGCGATGCCGGAGAGCCAGCTCTCGGTGTTGACCTCACCGAGAAGGATGAACGTGGTGCCGACGGTCGCGACCAACCCGAAGAAGACGAAGACGAAGACCTCGCCGAGCGCGTAGTAGCCGTACGGATGCTTGCCGCCGGTGTAGAACCAGCCCGCCGCGATCGCCGCGGCACCCACGGCGAGCAGCCACCAGTGACCGGTGATGACGACGATGGCGAGGCCAGCGGCCGCCGCGAGCGCGAAGAAGACCAGGGCGACGACCAGCACGCGCTTGGCGGGCACCAGGCCGGAGCCGGTGAGGCGCGGCGGACCGACCCGCACGTCGTCGGTGCCGCGCACGCCGTCGGAGTAGTCGTTGGCGTAGTTGACCGCGATCTGAAGGAAGATCGCGACGAGCAGGCAGAGCACGAAGAGCCAGCGCGACACGTCGTCGAGCTCGACCTTCGCGGCGCCGGCCCCGAGGATGACGGGGGCGATCGACAGCGTCAGGGTGCGAAGACGCGCCCCGGCGATCCAGGCTCCGGCCGCCGAACGGGGGCCGGCGGGGGCGGGGGACTTCTGGCCGCGCGCGGCGGTGCGCGCGGGGTGACCCGAGGGGCGCTTCTTCGTTTTGGACATCGGCCCCGATTCTACCCAGCGCCCCCGCGAGTCCCCTCCCGATCCCGTTCCCGCCCCACCCCCTCTCGCCGAGAAGTCACTTCTACGTCAACCCGCGCCCCTTTGGACGTGAAAGTGACTTCTCGGCGAGATGGGTGAGGTGGGCGCGTCGGTTGAAGGTGGCCACGAGTGCAGCGAGAAGTCGCTTTTACGTCTACCCGCGCGGGTTTGGACGTGAAGGTGACTTCTCGGCGAAGGGGTGCGGGCGGGGAGGGCTAGAGGGGGGCGGCGGCGAGCTCGGCCAGGGCCACGCGGTCGGGCTTGCCCGAGCTCAGACGGGGGATGCGGTCGAGCACGACGATCGCGGAAGGGGCCGCCGCGCGTCCCGCCGCCTCGACCACCGCCCGCCTCACGCGCTCGAGCTCAGCGCCGGCACCCGGCGCCGCGAGCGCCGCGGACCCAGCGACCGCCGCGGGCTCCGCGAGCGCCGCACCAGCTGCCCGCTCCTGCACGACCACCGCGACCTGGCCCCAGGCCTCGCTCGGGCGACCCACGACCACGGCCTGCTCGAAGCCGGGGAGGGTCTGCACGATGCGCTCCACCCGGTCGAGCGACACCTTGACACCGCCCGAGATGATCACGTTGTCGAGTCGGCCTGACACCTCGACGATGCCGCCTGTCACGGTGCCGCCGTCGTTGGTGCGGTACCAGCGCGCCCCGTCGTCGACGACGAACCGGTCGGCCGTGAGGGCCGCGTCGTCGAGGTAGCCCTCGGCCAGCGACGGCCCGGTGAGCTCGAGCTCGCCGCCGACCACTCGAGCGCGCGTTCGACCGATCGGCCGGCCGTCGTAGACGCAGCCGCCCGCGGTCTCGCTCGATCCGTAGGTGCGAACGACACGGAACCCCAGGTCGGCCGCCCGCGCCGCCAGGATCTCAGGCAGCGCCTGACCCCCGACGAGGATCGTGTCGAAGCGGGCCACCGCCCGCCGGATCCCGTCGTCGTCCTTTGCCGCCTCCACCAGCCGCGCGAGCTGCGTGGGCACGAGCGAGGTGAACCGCAGCGGCTCCGTCAGCTCCTGCGCGAGGGAGGCGAACTGCGCGGCCGAGAAGTGCCCCCGCGGCAGGGCGAGCGGGCTGGTCGAGGCGGCGATCGACCGCACGAGCACCTGCACGCCGGCGATGTAGTGGGTCGGCAGGGCGAGCAGCCACTGCCCGGGCCCGCCGAGCACACCCTCCGAGGCCGCGGCCGACGCCAGGAGTGCGTCGCCGCTCAGCGCGACGCGCTTCGGGACCCCGGAGCTGCCCGAGGTCTCGATCACCAGCGCCACCGCCGGCGCCACTTCGTCGGGCACCCGACCGGCCTCGACCACGGCCGGGTCGCCGAGCAGCTCGTCCGATCCTCGACTTCCGTGACCGAGCGGCTCACGCGGCAGGATGGCGGGACCGTCGTGTGCGATCGCCGCCCGCAGCGCCGCCGACATCGCCTCGGGGCTCGCCCCCCGCAGCACCCGCAGCGGCCGACTCACAGAGCCACCTCCGCTACCACTGCAGCCAAAGCCGCAGCCGCACCCGCAGCGTCAAACGCCGCAGCAGGCGCAGCAGCACGCACTTCAGCACCCACGGCAGCCGCCCGGCCGCCCCGCGCGCCCATCAGTAGTGGTACGGGAACGACGACCAGTCGGGAGCCCGCTTCTCGAGGAAGGAATCGCGGCCCTCGACCGCCTCGTCGCTCGCATAGGCGAGTCGCGTCGCCTCGCCCGCGAAGACCTGCTGGCCGACCAGCCCGTCGTCGGTGGCGTTGAAGGCGAACTTGAGCATCCGGATCGCCGTCGGCGACTTGCCGAGGATCACCCGCGCCCAGCGCAGCGCCTCGGTCTCGAGCTCGGCGTGCGGCACGACCGCGTTGACGGCCCCCATCTCGTAGGCCCGCTGCGCGCTGTACTCCTCGGCGAGGAAGAAGATCTCGCGCGCGAACTTCTGCCCCACCTGCTTGGCGAAGTACGCGCTGCCGTAGCCGGCGTCGAACGAACCGACATCGGCATCCGTCTGCTTGAACCGCCCATGCTCCTCGCTCGCGATCGAGAGGTCACAGACGACGTGCAGCGAGTGCCCGCCGCCGGCCGCCCAGCCGGGCACGACCGCGATGACGACCTTCGGCATGAAGCGGATGAGCCGCTGCACCTCGAGGATGTGGAGCCGACCCGAACGGGCGAGATCGATGCCCGCCGCCGTCTCTTCGTCGGAGTACTTGTAGCCGTCACGGCCCCGGATGCGCTGGTCGCCGCCGCTGCAGAACGCCCAGCCGCCGTCGCGCGGGCTCGGGCCGTTGCCGGTCAGCAGCACGACCCCGACGCGGGGGTTCTGCCGGGCGTCGTCGAGCGCCGCGTAGAGCTCGTCGACCGTCTTGGGCCGGAAGGCGTTGCGCACCTCGGGCCGGTTGAACGCGATCCGCGCCACCCGCCCCTCGACATCGAGGTGGTAGGTGATGTCGGTGAAGTTCTCGGAACCGGGCGCGACCACCCATTCGGCGGGGTCGAAGATCTCGGAGACGGTGGTGCGATCGGTCATGCTCAAAGCCTACGCCCGGGCTCCGGGGCGGCTGCGTGGGGTCCGAGATTGTGGACAAGCGGGCCGAACCGGAGACTTGTGGAGTGATCGACGACAGCAGCCCGGCCCCGCTCCCCTCCTCCGACGACCTCCTCGAGCGGATGCACGTGGTCGCGATCCCCCTGCACACCCGGTTCCGCGGTCAGACCGTGCGCGAGCTGGCGCTGATCGAGGGGCCCGAGGGCTGGACGGAGTTCTCCCCCTTCCCCGAGTACGACGACGCCGAGGCCGCCGCCTGGCTGCGGGCTGCGATCGAGTTCGGCTGGAGCCGGGTGCCCGATCCGCTCCGCACCGAGATCCCGGTCAACGCCACCCTCCCGGCCGTCGCGGCGGAGCGGGTGGCCGAAGTGCTGGCCCACTACGACGGCTGCCGCACGGTCAAGGTCAAGGTCGCCGAACGCGGCCAGACCCTCGACGACGACGTGGCGCGGGTGCGCCGCACGCGCGAGATCCTCGGAGCGGAGGGCCGCATCCGGATCGACGCCAACGGCGGCTGGAACGTCGACGAGGCCGAGCACGCCGTGCACCGCCTGACCGGATTCGACCTCGAGTACGTGGAGCAGCCCTGTGCCAGCGTCGAGGAGCTCGCCGAGCTGCGGGAGCGCATCCACTACCTCGGCATCCCGGTCGCCGCCGACGAGAGCGTGCGGAAGGCCGAGGATCCGGTGGCCGTCGCCCGGGCCGGCGCGGCCGACCTGATCGTGATCAAGGCGCAGCCGCTCGGCGGGATCCGCCGCGCCATGGCCGTCGTCGCCGAGGCGGGCCTGCCGGCGGTGGTCTCGTCGGCGCTGGAGAGCTCGGTGGGCATCGCGATCGGGGCGCACCTCGCTGCCGCGCTGCCCGCCCTCGACTACGACTGCGGCCTCGCGACCGTCGACCTGTTCGAGGGCGACGTCGTGGCCGAAGGGCGGAGCCTGGTGCCGCGCGACGGCCGGATCCCGGTGGAGCGGCCGGTCGTCGACCCCGCGCACCTGGAGCGGTTCCGAGCGAACCCCGACCGCGAGGCCTGGTGGCGCGACCGCGTCACCCGCACCCACGCCCTCCTGCGCGCCTAGAGCGCGACGCCAGGCCTACAGACCCAAAGGCCTACAGCCCCGAGTAAGCGTGCAGCCCCTTGAAGAACACGTTCACGACCCCGAAGTTGAACAGCACCGCCGCGAACCCGATGACCGCGAGCCATGCCGACCGCGACCCCCGCCAGCCGCGGGTCGCCCGGGCGTGGATGTACCCGGCGTAGATCACCCAGATGATGAAGGTCCAGACCTCCTTGGTGTCCCACCCCCAGTACCGGCCCCAGGCGCGCTCGGCCCAGATGGCGCCAGCGATGAGCGTGAAGGTCCAGAGCACGAAGCCCACGATGTTGACCCGGTAGGCGAGCCGCTCGAGGGTCTCGGCGTCCGGCAGCGTCTTGAGGAACCGCAGGCGCAGGGCCGACCCGATCCGCGACACGGCGTCGCCGCGGGTCTGCAGCAGCTGCAGCACCGACAGGGCCCCGCCGAGCGCGAAGAACGCGGTGCCGAGGATGGCGACGAGCACGTGGATGACGAGCCACGCCGACTGCAGCGCCGGCGGCAACGGGGCGACGGCCACGTAGTAGTTGACCGACGAGATGCCGAGCAGCACGAGCACGAGGCCGGTGACGAAGGTGCCGAGGAACCTCAGGTCCTGTCGCAGGAGCAGCAGGAGGAAGACCGCCACGATCAGCACGGTGCCGGTGATCGAGAACTCGTACATGTTGGCCCACGGCACCCGAGCGGCCGCGATGCCGCGGAGCACGACGCCGACGACCTGGATGACGAAGGCCAGGATCGTGAACGAGACGCCCAGGCGCAGCGCGATCGAGCGCTTGCCGTTCTCATCGCGCCCGTCGAGCGAGACCAGGTCGGGACGCTCGCCGCCCGCATCGCCCGGACCACCCGAACCGGCCGGGGCGGAATACGGCACGGGGGCCGAGGACGACCCCGAGCGGGGCGCCGCCCCCACGACCTCGGGAACCATCGCCTCGGCGGTGACGACCCGCTTGACCGTCGAGGAGCGCCGCGCGAGATCGAGCGCGAACGACACGAACGCCATGGCGTACACGGCCATGGCCGAGTAGATGAGGATGATCGAGATCTCGTCGAGGGTTTGCGTCACGGGTAGAGCCTAAACCTTGGTGTCGAGGGCGGCGGAGGAGGAGTCGAAATCGGCGGAATGCCGCGTGGCCAGCGTGGAGACGGCATCCACCAGCCGGGGGTCGTCGCCGCGGGCCAGGCCCGCGTACTCGACGTGGATCGTGCCGTCGGCGCGCTCGGTCGCCTTGACCCAGAGCCGGCGGCGCGGGATGAACAGCGAGGTGAGCAGACCGCCCAGCACGAGGATGGAGAACAGCAGCATCCAGCCCTGGGTCGCGTCGTGGTGCACGTCGAACGAGGCGAAGCGCTTCACGCCGTCGAGGGTCACCGTGCCGAGTCCGTTCGGCAGGTCGGCCGTCTCGCCGGGCTTCAGCTCGACCGAGTCGACGCCCGTGGCCCCGCCGGTGAGCTGGGTCATGCCGTCGGTGTCGAGCGAGTAGACCGAGGTCGGCACGCCCGCGTCGAGCCCGAGGTCGCCGTCGTAGACGTTGAGGGTGAGCACCGGGTACTGCAGGTCGGGGAACGACGAGTAGAACGAACCCGACGACGAGACCGCCTGGGTGGGGTAGAAGAACCCGATCATCCCGACCTGGGCGGGCAGGCCGTCCGGCACCTTCACCACGCCGAGCGAGGTGAGCGAGGCGTCCTGCGGCAGGAAGGGCACCGAGTCAGTGAAGACGACGTCACCGGCCGGGTTCCGCACGGTGATGGTCGGCGCGTAGCCGTTGCCGAGCAGGTAGACGTTGGTGCCGCCGATGTCCAGCGGCCCGTTGACCGTGATGTCGTTCTGCGCGGTCGTGCCGTCGGCATCCGTCGTCGTCACCGCGGCGTTGTAGTCCAGCGGCTGGCCGAAGGCCTTGAGCGACTGCGTCTCGTAGGTGGCCGAGAACGAGTCGAGGGTGATCGAGTAGGGCGAGAGCTGCGAGTCGCTGAAGAACCGGCCGGGGCTGAAGGAGTCGTAGGCGAGCAGGGTGTTGACGAAGGTCTGCCCCTCGACGACGACGCGCTGGCCCGTGTAGCCGAAGCCCCCGCCGATCCCGACGGTGAGCAGGATGCCGACGAGCGCCGAGTGGAACACCAGGTTGCCGGTCTCACGCAGGTAGCCACGCTCGGCCGAGACCGACACGGTCTCGCGGCCGGTCCTGGCGTCGACCCCGCTGAATACGACGGTGCGGTAGCGCTGCTTCTTCAGCAGCACGCGGGCGTCGTCGACGACCGCGGCCGCGGTGGTCGTGCCGCCGGAGAGGTCGCGGGTCGTGAAACCGGCGAGCCGCGAGAGCCGGGCCGGGGTGCGCGGCGGCTTGGCCCGCAGCGCGTCGAAGTGGTGCTTGGTGCGCGGGATCACGCAGCCGATCAGCGAGATGAACAGCAGCAGGTAGATCGACGAGAACCAGACCGAGGTGTAGACGTCGAAGGCCTGCACCTTGTCGAGCACCGGCGCGAGGTCGGGGTTGTCGACGAAGTACTGGGTGACGCCGTTCGGGTCGGCGGCCCGCTGCGGCACGAGCGAACCCGGAACCGCCGCCAAGGCGAGCAGCAGCAGCAGGAACAGCGCCGTGCGCATGCTGGTGAGCTGACGCCAGAACCAGCGCAGCCAGCCCACGGGGCCGAGCTTGGGCAGGGTGACGTCGTCGCTGCCGGGCGCCGGAGCGGGAGCCGCGGTCGACTCGTAGTGATCAGATGGGCGAGACAAAGCCGTTGATCACCGCCTGCATCTGGTAGATCCAGATCGACCAGAGTCCGGTGACCATCAGGATGCCGATGGCCACGAGCAGCGCACCGCCGACGATGTTGATGGTGCGGATGTGGCGCTTGAGGAAGCGCACCGACCCGGTGACCCAGTTGAGCCCCAGCGCCACCAGCAGGAACGGCACGCCGAGCCCGATGCAGTAGAACAGGCCGAGCAGCACGCCGCTCCAGGCCGAACCGCTGGTCAGCGACAGCACCTGGATCGCGCCGAGGGTCGGCCCGATGCACGGGGTCCAGCCGAGGCCGAACACGATGCCGAGGATGGGGGCGCCGGCGAGCCCGGTCGCGGGCCGCCAGGAGGGCTTGAAGGTGCGCTGCAGGAAGCTGAACTGGCCGATGAAGACCAGCCCCAGCGCGATGACCACGACACCCATGACCCGGGTGATCCAGTCCTGCCAGACCAGCAGCCAGGTGCCGAGGGCGCCGAACGCCGCCGAGTAGGCCAGGAAGATGACCGAGAAGCCCAGGATGAACAGGGCGATGCCGAGCAGCATCCGCCGCCGGGCCGCCTTCTTCGCGCGCACCGCCGCGGGCGCCGAGTCGTCGGCCTCCGTGCCCACGCCCGCGATGCCGCCCACGTACGCGAGGTAGCCGGGCACGAGCGGCAGCACGCAGGGCGAGGCGAACGAGACGAGCCCGGCCAGCAGCGCGATCGGGATCGCGAGCAGCAGCTGGCCGCTCAGCACCACCTCGGCGAAGGGGTTGCCCACCGGGTCAGCCGGCCGTCGGGGTCGGGGCGGGCGCGGTGGCGCCGGAGCCCGCCTCGCCTCCCGGCAGGTTCGACTTGATCAGCGTCTCGAGGATCGACGGGTCGCTGACCCGGCCCAGGATGCGCGCCGCGACGCGCCCCTCGGGGTCCAGCACCAGCGTGGTCGGCACCGCGTTCGGCGCCACCGTGCCGGCGAAGGCGTACTGCATGGCTCCGTCGGTGTCGATGATCGAGGGGTAGCTGATGCCGTAGGTCTCGGAGAACGAGGTGGCCGTGGCGGCCTGGTCGCGCACGTTGACGCCGAGGAACTCCGCGCCCTTGCCCGCGAACTCGCCGTTCAGCTTCTCGAGGTCGGGAGCCTCGGCGCGGCAGGGCGCGCAGCCGGCGTACCAGAAGTTGAGCACCAGCACCTGGCCGGCGTAGTCGGCGGAGGAGACGGTGTCGCCCTTCTCGTCCGTGCCGGTGAACGAGACGGGCTCGCCGCGATCGGGCACCTTGACCTCGGTGACCGTTCCGTCGCCGGAGATGTAGCCCTTGTTGCTGCCGTCGAGGTACTGCTGTGCGAGCGGGTCGGCGGTGCAGCCCGCGAGCGCGAGCGCCGTCGCGGCCAGGGTCGCGGCCAGAGCGATGCGGAGTCGGGACCTCATACGGCTCCCACGTCGAGGGCAGAGGCGGCCAGCGGCGCGGCCGGGTCGCTGTAGCCGACCTCGACGAACCGCCCGTCGCGACGCTCGAAGGTCGTGATGCTGGAGAGTGCGCAGCGGCGCTTCCGCGGGTCGTGCGCGAGACGCTCGCCGACGACCGTGCGGTGCGCCATCCAGATCGGGAGCTGGTGGCTGACCATCACGACGTCGCCGTCGACGCCGCCCTCGGCGGCCATGGTCGCGGCCGCGGCGTACGCGTCCGTCATCGCGGCGAGCATCCGGGCCGAGATGCTGGTGAAGGCCTCGCCCCAGGCGGGCCGCCACGGGTTGTAGAGGAAGCGCCACATCCGCGGGTCGCGGAGCGCACCGCCCGGGCCCTTCATCCGCCGACCCTCGAAGGCGTTCGTCGGCTCGATGATCCTGTCCTCGATGCTCGGCACGAGACCGAGGCCGGCGGCGATCGGCTCGCCGGATTCGCGGGCACGCTGCAGCGGCGACGTGTAAAGGGCGGCGACCGTGCGGTCGCGGGCCATCAGGTCGTCGGCCGCGGCCGACGCCATCCGCTTGCCGAGGTCGGAGAGACCGAAGTGCGGGAGTCGCCCGTAGAGCACTTCGTCGGGGTTGTAGACCTCACCGTGACGGACGAGGTGGAGTTGGCGGGCAGGCACGGAATCAAGTGTACGAGCGGGATTGCCGTGTATCCGCCGAGAGGGCCTGAATCGTGAAGGCGAGCTACACCAGGGGTGTAGAACTCTGCACTTGTGCTGAACAGTCGTGACGGCTGGAATAGAGGACAGAAAGGCTTACCCATGACCCTCATCACCCTCTCCGCATTCGCCCTCGTCTCCCTCGCCGGCGTCGTCGCCACGGTTCGCGCCGTGCGCACCGACGGCTACCGCCGCATCCCCACCCGCACGGTTCCCGCCCGCCGCGCCTGATCGGCGCGGGTAGACTCCTCTACCGTGACCGAACAGAGCCCCCGCACCCTCGTCAAGAACCTCGCCGCCCTCGAAGACGGCCCCGTCACCGTCTCCGGATGGGTCGACACGGTTCGCGATCAGAAGAAGGTGCAGTTCGTCGTGCTGCGCGACGAGTCAGGGGCGGTGCAGCTGGTGAACCCGCGCACCGAGGAGACCGAGGCCGTCGCCGAGACCATCTCCGGTCTCGCGCAGGGCTCCTTCATCACGGTGACCGGTGAGCTCAAGCACGACGAGCGCGTGAAGCTCGGCGGCATCGAGGTCAAGCTCGCGACGCTCGAGGTCGAGACCGCCGCCATTCCGGAGACGCCCATCGCGGCCGACTCCGGCATCGACAAGCGGATGGACTGGCGCTTCCTCGACCTGCGCCGCCCGGAGATGAACCTCGTCTTCCGCGTGCAGACCACGCTCGAGCACGCCTGGCGCACCTACTGGGTCGAGCACGACTTCATCGAGATCCACACCCCGAAGCTGATGGCCTCGGCGAGCGAGTCGCGCGCCGAGCTGTTCGAGGTGGAGTACTTCGACACGAAGGCCTATCTCTCGCAGAGCCCGCAGTTCTTCAAGCAGATGGCGCAGCCCGCGGGCTTCGGCAAGGTCTTCGAGGTCGGCCCGGCGTTCCGCGCCGACCCGAGCTTCACCAGCCGTCACGCCACCGAGTTCACCAGCGTCGACGCCGAGATCTCCTGGATTGACTCGCACGAAGACGTCATGCAGCTGCACGAAGAGCTCATGGTCGCCGGCATCACCGCGGTGAAGGAGAAGCACGGCGAGGAGATCAAGGCGCTCTTCGACGTCGACATCGAGATCCCCACCCAGCCCTTCCCGCGCATCCCGCTCGCCGAGGCGAAGCGGATCGTCGCCGAGCGCGGCTACGTCGTGCCCCGCGAGGACGACGACATGGACCCGGAGGGCGAGCGCCAGATCGCCGCCTACGTCAAGGAGACGTTCGGGCACGACTTCGTCTTCCTCACCGACTACGCCTCGAGCATCCGGCCGTTCTACCACATGCGGAACGCCGCCGACGAGACGATCACGAACAGCTACGACCTGGTCTACAACGGTGTCGAGATCTCCACCGGCGCCCAGCGCGAGCACCGCGTCGACGTGCTGATCGAGCAGGCGAAGGAGAAGGGGCTCGACCCCGAGGAGCTGGAGTTCTACCTCGACTTCTTCCGCTACGGCGTGCCGCCGCACGGCGGATTCGGCATGGGGCTCTCGCGCGTGCTGATGCTCATGCTGCACCAGACGAACCTGCGCGAAGTGGTCTACCTCTTCCGCGGACCGACCCGCCTGACCCCGTAGGGCAGACCTCGGCAGGTCAGACCTCGCGGCCGGCGGCCTCCACCAGGGCCGTGCGCAGCCGTGCCGGGTCGACCCGCCAGATCGTGTGCACGCGGCCGTGGATCATCACGACCGGGATCTCCTCGGCGAACTCGTCGCGGAGGGCCGGGTTGTCCAGGATGGACAGCTCGGTCACGACGACGTCGACATCCGGCACCGAGCTGTCGGCGGCCAGATCGTCGAGCACCCCGCGCACGGCGTCGCGCGCCTCGTCACAGAGGTGGCAGCCCGGCTTCCCGATGAGGGTGAGGGGGATGGGATCGGTGGACACGCCACCAGCCTAGCGAGCCCTCACAGCACGAAGTCGGGCTTCACCGTCCACGCCGTCGACTCCTCGAGGGCGCCGAGCAGGCCCAGCGCGCTCAGCTTCGCGTGGTCGTCGCTCGTCGTCGAGTAGACGTCGAGCGCCAGGGGCGGCGGTTCGCCGAACTTCGGGATCTCGATCTCGACGGTGGCCCCGGATTCGAGGCGGATGAACGGACGCATCGTTCCCGAACCCTCCACCGGGCGGTCGACGGCGAGCGCCACGATCGCGAGCGCGTCGAGCTTGGTGACGGCGTCTCGCACGATCAGGGTCGCGCAGAACAGGGGCGTCATGAACGGAGATTAACAGCAAAAAGCGCCAGGACACATCCTGGCGCTCTGCTCGCAGCGCGAGACCGGAGTCTCGGACTACTTCTTGTTGCGACGCTGGTGGCGAGTCTTGCGAAGCAGCTTGCGGTGCTTCTTCTTCGCCATGCGCTTGCGACGCTTCTTGATAACGGAACCCACGAATACCTCACACGTGATTGGGAAGACCGCGCCGATGCGGCGGTCAGGAGCAAAGAGCCTCGGAGAAGTGTAGCAGCCCAGGCTAGGCCGAATCGGCGATGTGCCGATCGACCGCCTCGGCGACCGCCGACTCCGGCACCCGGAACGAGCGCCCGAAGCGGATCGCGGGCAGATCGCCCGCGTGCACCAGCCGGTACACGGTCATCTTCGAGACACGCATCATCTCGGCCACCTCGGCGACGGTGAGAAAGCGCACGTCACTCAGATCGGCAGCCATGGCGAAACTATAGGGCTTCCTGGGCGAAAGCGGCAAGAATGCTCAGCGCCGGAGCTTGGACACCAGGTCGTCGGCCACCGACTTCACCGCGTGCGAGGTCGCGGCCGCCCGGCGACCCACGTTCTGGCCGAAGGTCGCGGCCGCCGACTTGACCGCATCCGAGGCGTTGTCCCAGAGCGCGTCCTCCTCGGCGGTGTCGAAGTCGGCCGAGAGGAACGGGATGATCCAGTCCTCCACGTCCTCCAACGGCGAGACGTCGATCTTGTAGTAGCGGTGTTGGCCCTCCTCGCGGACGGCCACCAGCCCCGCGTCCCGCAGCACCTTGAGGTGCTTGGAGACCGTCGGCTGGCTCAGCTCGAGCTGGGCGACCAGCTCCGAGACGCTGAACTCGCCCTCCCCCGCTCCGGAGGCACTCGCCGGGTCGGCCGACACGTAGCGATCCAGCAGCAGGGAGAGCAACTGACGCCGGGTGGGGTCGGCGATCACGGAGAAGATGTCGGCCATGGGACCAGGCTAGCGGTGCGCCCCCGCATCCGCGCCACCGATCCGCGCCGCCCATGCGGCACCGATCCGCGCG
Source organism: Herbiconiux sp. 320_LB (assembly GCF_059691755.1). Taxonomy (NCBI): domain Bacteria; kingdom Bacillati; phylum Actinomycetota; class Actinomycetes; order Micrococcales; family Microbacteriaceae; genus Herbiconiux; species Herbiconiux sp. 320_LB. The sequence goes on from NZ_JCAWAD010000005.1 coordinate 326,440, forward strand.
AACGCCGAGCCCACCGATCCGCGCCGCCCCCGGTAGCATTGCGATCGTTCGCCGGGTGACCCGCCGGATGCACCCCGAACACCCGCGAAGCTAGGACTAGGGATGAGCGTGCGAGGCACCGTAGCGAGTCGCAACCCCCTGCGTCGCAGCGCCTCCGTCTTCGGCAAGATCCGGGAGGCCGTGCGCGAGACCTCCGAGCACTCCCCCTCGCGCTTCGCCATCCTGATCTTCGCCGGACTCGTGCTGCTGTTCACGGTGCTGTTCTCCCTCCCCGTCTCCAGCGCGAGCGGCACCGCGACGAGCCTGGCCGATTCCCTCTTCACCGCCGTCTCGGTCATCTGCGTCACCGGCCTCTCCACGGTCGACATGGCCACGCACTGGTCGGTGTTCGGCCACGTGCTGATCTACTTCGGCGTGCAGATCGGCGCGCTCGGCGTCCTGACCCTGGCGAGCATCCTGGGCCTGGTGATCTCGCGGAGACTCGGACTGCGCGCCCGCCTGATCGCCGCGAGCGACACCAACCCGCTCCGGATGCACCACGGCCCGGTCGCGGAGGGCCAGGCCGTGCGCCTCGGCGAGATCGGCTCGCTGCTGGCGACGGTCGCGATCAGCGTCGTGGTGATCGAAGCCGTGCTGGCCGCGCTGCTGCTGCCCCGGATGCTGCTGGATGGCATCCCGATCGGCGACGCAGTCTGGTACAGCCTCTACTACTCGGCCATGGCCTTCACGAACACCGGCTTCTCCCCGAACGCCGAGGGGCTCGCGCCCTTCGCGAACGACTACTTCTTCCTCGGCGTGCTGATGGTCGGGGTGTTCCTCGGGAGCATCGGCTTCCCGGTGATCTACACGCTGTCCCGGAGCCTCGGGGCGTGGCGGCTGCGGAAGCGGCGCGGCCACCCGCGCGGCACGGCGGGCCGGGTGCGCTGGTCGGTGCACGTCAAGCTCACCCTCGTCACCAGCCTCCTGCTCATCGTGGTCGGCGCCGTGCTCTACATCGTGCTGGAGTTCGACAACCCCGAGACCTTCGGCGGGCTGAACGCGGGCGACACGGTGTTCCAGAGCTTCTTCCTCTCGGTGATGACGCGATCGGGCGGCTTCTCGACCATCTCGATCCCCGATCTCAACGGCTCGAGCCTGCTGGTGACCGACATGCTGATGTTCATCGGCGGCGGCTCGGCGTCGACGGCGGGCGGCATCAAGGTGACGACGCTCGCCGTGCTCTTCCTCGCCGCGTTCGCCGAGGCGCGGGGCGTGCAGGACATGGAGGCGTTCGGCCGCCGCATCCCGAGCGACGTGCTGCGACTGGGGGTGAGCGTGGTGCTCTGGGGCGCGACGACCGTCGCCGTGTCGAGCATCCTCATCCTGCAGATCTCGAAGGCGCCGCTGGACTTCGTGCTCTTCGACGTGATCTCGGCGTTCGCGACCTCGGGCCTGACGACGGGGCTGACCGCGTCGCTGCCGGACGCCGGGGTCTACGTGCTCGCAGCCACCATGTTCATGGGCCGCGTTGGTACAGTGACACTCGCCGCCGCCCTCGCCGCGAGCCAGAGGCAGCAGCTCTACAAGCGCCCGGAAGAGAGGCCCATCGTTGGTTGACCGGATCAAACACGACGCCCCGGTGCTGGTGATCGGCCTCGGCCGCTTCGGCGCCGCCACCGCGGGCGAGCTCGACCGCCTGGGCCGGGAGGTGCTCGCGATCGACGAGGACGAGCGCCTGGTGCAGAAGTGGTCCGAGCGGGTCACGCACACCGTGCAGGCCGATGCGAAGAACGTCGAGGCGCTGCGGCAGATCGGCGCCTCGGAGTTCCAGATCGCGGTCGTCGCGGTCGGCTCGTCGATCGAGGCCTCGGTGCTGATCACCGCGAACCTCGTCGACCTCAAGGTGCCGCAGATCTGGGCGAAGGCGATTTCGCGCTCGCACGGCAAGATCCTCGAGCGCATCGGCGCGAACCACGTGATCTACCCCGAGGCCGAGGCCGGCGAACGCGTCGCGCACCTGGTGTCGGGCCGGATGCTCGACTTCATCGAGTTCGACGACGACTTCGCGCTGGTGAAGATGTACCCGCCCAAGCCGATCCGCGGCCTCAACCTCACCGAGTCGGGCGTGCGCTCGAAGTACCACGTGACGGTGGTGGGGGTGAAGAGCCCGGGAAAACCCTTCACCTACGCGACCGAGTCGACCGTGGTCTCGAACCACGACCTGATCATCGTCTCGGGCAACTCGTCGGATATAGAGACGTTCGCCGCGCTAGGAAATTGAGTTAGCTGCCGGGAGCGCCGTGCTGCGCGCGGCGTTCCCGGGTCGCACCGGTCCCCGCCCGGCGCGACGCGACATGTTCGCGTGCGGTCGCTGGCGCGGCCGCGCGCTCACCCTGGGTCGTCGGGTACGGCCTGCAGCTAGCCGCGGGCCAGTTCTCTTGCGCGGGCGAGGGCTGCGTCGGTGGCTCGGGTGAAGAGGGCGGGGAGGTCGGCCGACTGGAGGACGGCGATCGCCTGCTCGGTGGTGCCCTTGGGGCTCGTGACCTTGATGCGGAGGTCGGTGGGGGTCTCCCCCGAGGCCACGAGCAGCTCGGAGGCGCCCGCGAAGGTGCCGTTCACCAGCACCGCCGCCTGCTCCGGGGTGAAGCCCTCCTCGACGGCCGCCGCGGTGAGCGCCTCGATCAAGAGGAACACGTAGGCCGGCCCCGACCCCGAGATCGTGCTCAGCGCATCCAATTGTTCCTCGGGCACCTCGACGACCGTGCCGACGGTCTCGAACAGCGAGCGCACGAGGGCGAGCTCGACCTCGGTCGAGCGGGTTCCTGCCGAGAGCCCCGTCACCGCCCGGCCCACCACGGCCGGGGTGTTCGGCATCGACCGCAGCACCGAGACGGTCGAGGGCAGGTGCGCCTCGAAGGTCGCGACGGTGACACCAGCGGCCACGCTCACCACGACCGTGCCGGGCTCGAGCGCCGAGGCGATCTCGTCGAGCAGGTCGGGCACCATCGCGGGCTTCACCGCGATCAGCACGATGCCCGCGCCGGCCACCGCGCGGCGGTTGGCCTCGGGGTCGTCCTCCGTGGCGAAGGCCGTGACGCCCTCGGTGCCGGCGAACTCCGCCGCCTTGGCCGCGCTGCGGTTGGTCACCCGGATGCCGCCCTCGACCTCGACGCCCGGCGCGAGCAGGCCGCTCAGGATGGCCCGCCCCATCGATCCGGCGCCGAGCAGGGCGATCGGGGGGAGGCTGGTGGTCGAGTCCGCGTCGGTCATCGCTCCATCCTAGGATTGGCGGCAGGACGAAGCCGGAACGCCAGCGAGGAAGAGGACAGCACGTGAGCACATCAGGCGGAACCCGGGCGATCATCGCGGCGCTGCTCGCGAATGTCGGGATCGCCATCGCCAAGTTCATCGCGTTCTTCATCTCCGGCTCGTCCTCGATGCTCGCCGAGGGCGTGCACTCGCTCGCCGACTCCGGCAACCAGCTGCTGCTCCTGCTCGGCGGCCGCAAGTCGCGCAAGCAGGCCGACAAGGAGCATCCCTTCGGCTACGGCCGCGAGCGCTACGTCTACGCCTTCGTCGTCTCGATCATCCTGTTCTCGGTCGGTGGCGTCTTCGCGATCTACGAGGGCATCGAGAAGCTGGCCCATCCGCACCCGATCGAGTCGCCGTGGATCCCGCTCGCCGTGCTCGTGATCGCGATGGCGCTCGAGGGCTTCTCCCTCCGCACCGCGATCAAGGAGAGCAACCACACCCGCGGAAAGCAGACCTGGGTGCAGTACGTGCGCCGCGCGAAGGCCCCCGAGCTGCCCGTGGTGCTGCTGGAGGACACGGCGGCCCTGACCGGCCTCCTCTTCGCCTTCGTCGGCGTCGGCCTCTCGGTGATCACGGGCAACGGCGTCTGGGACGGCATCGGCACCCTCTTCATCGGCTCGCTGCTCGTGCTGGTCGCGATCATCCTCGGCATCGAGACCAAGAGCCTCCTGGTCGGTGAGGGGGCGACGGATGCGGACCACGCGAAGATCGTCGCCGCGATCGAGTCGACCCCCAAGGTCGACCGCCTCATCCACATCAAGACCCTCTACCTCGGCCCCGACGAGCTGCTGGTCGGCGCGAAGATCGCCCTGGCGCCGGACTCGGCGCTGCGCGACGTGGCCGACACCATCAACGACGTCGAGGTGAAAATCCGCGAGGCCGTGCCGATCGCGCGGGTGATCTACCTCGAGCCGGACGTCTACCTGCCTCCGCTCGACGTGGAGACGAACACCTCGGCCATCGTGATCAAGAGCGCGGACTGACCGGATGACGCGACGCGTCGTCGTCATCCGCCACGAGAGCGCGGTCGGCCTCGGCAACTTCGAGCCCGTCTTCGAGGAGCGGGGCTGGGAGGTCACGGTCATCGACGCCCGCGACCCGGAGTTCGGCGCCGCGCTCGCGGCGAGCGCCGCCGCCGACCTGCTGCTCGTGCTCGGGTCGACGGCCGGTGTCTACGAGGATCACGCGTTCATCCCGGTCGAGCTCGCGGCGCTCCGCGAACGCCTCGCCCGTCGGCGACCCACCCTCGGCGTCTGCTTCGGCGCCCAGGCGATCGCGGCCGCGCTCGGCGAGGAGGTGCGGCCGGGCGGCCTGGTCGAGATCGGCTACCGCGAGGTGAGCCCGACCGCGGCGGGCCTGACGTCGCCGGTGCGGCACTTCTCCGGCGTCCCGGCCGCCGAGTGGCACGGCGACACCTTCACGCTGCCGCCGGCCACCACCCGGCTCGCGAGCTCGGCCGCGTACGAGAACGAGGCGTTCGGGATCGGGAACTGGCTGCTGGCCGTGCAGTTCCATCCCGAGCTCACGGATGCGATGCACGAGGGCTGGCTCGTCGGCGACAGCGAGTACGTCGCCGCGGCCGGCTACGACCCCGAGTCGCTGCGGCGCGAGCGGGAGCGGTACGAACACGGGATGCAGGAGGCCTCGCGGCGGATGCTCGCCGAGTACCTCGACGGGATCGCGGAGGGCTCGGAAGACCCGGACGCCGTCAAGGCCGCCGGACGCTAAAGGCGCTCGGGCCCCTGGCCTGCGTCCCGCACCCGGTCCGGATCCCGGAAGAAGTCGGTCAGCAGCTCCCCCGCCGCGTCGGCCTGCACCCCCGCGACGACCTCGACCCGGTGGTTCAGCCGCCGGTCGCGCAGCACGTCGTAGACCGATCCGGCCGCGCCCGCCTTCTCGTCCCACGCGCCGAAGACCACCCGCGGGATGCGGGCGGCGAGGATCGCGCCGGCGCACATCACGCACGGCTCGAGCGTGACCACGAGGGTCGCGCCGGTCAGGTGCCAGTCGTCGAGGGCGGCCGCGGCCTCGCGGATCGCGACGACCTCCGCGTGGGCGGTGGGATCGTGGCGCTCCTCACGGCGGTTGCGACCGATCCCGATCACGACCCCCGCGTCGTCGAGCACCAGGGCGCCGACGGGCACGTCACCGGTCGCACGGGCCGCGCGGGCCTCGGCGAGCGCACCGCGCATCCACTCGTCGAGCACGGCCGCGGCCGGAAGCGGTCGGATCGGCCCCATGAGCTGCCCTCCCGAGTCCAGTAGATTGACCGTATGCGAGTTCACGTTGCCGATCACCCGCTCATCACCCACAAGCTGACGGTTCTGCGGGATCGGACGACCCCGTCGCCGACCTTCCGCGCCCTGGCCGAAGAGCTCGTGACCCTTCTAGCCTACGAGGCGACGCGGAACGTGCGCGTGCAGCCCGTCACCATCCAGACCCCGGTCGCCGAGACGACGGGTGTGGCGATCAGCGAACCGCGGCCGCTCGTGGTGCCGATCCTCCGCGCCGGGCTCGGGATGCTCGACGGCATGGTCAAGCTCGTGCCCTCCGCCGAGGTCGGCTTCCTCGGCATGGTGCGCAACGAGGAGACCCTCGAGCCCACCACCTACGCCGAGCGTCTGCCGGACGACCTCAGCGACCGGCAGTGCTTCGTGCTCGACCCGATGCTCGCCACCGGCGGCTCGCTGTCGGCCGCGATCGAGTTCCTCTTCAAGCGCGGGGCGCAGGACGTGACGGCGATCTGCCTGCTCGGCGCCCCCGAAGGCGTGGCGGCGCTCGAGAAGGCGGTCGACGGTCGCGACGTGACCCTCGTGCTCGGGGCGCTGGACGAGCGACTGAACGAGAAGGGCTACATCGTGCCCGGTCTCGGCGACGCCGGCGACCGGCTCTACGGCACGGTCTGACCCGTCGGGGTTCTGCCCCGCTGAACCGCTGAGCGGCTGTCCTGCAGAGCGGCTGAACTGCTGAATAGCTGAACTGCCCAGCGGCAGAACGGCCGGTCCGACCGGTCGGCCGGCGCCGGGCTCCGCCGCGCGCCCCCGCGATCCGTCGGATACGCCGCTCCGGGCGCGGCGTCAACCCCCGTGCCGCCCGGCACGAACCACCGCACGCTCGACCCATGAGCAAGAAGAGTGTGTTCACGATCGCCGCCGTGGCGGCTGCCGCGGTCGCCGCGGCAGCGACAGCCCGCCGACTCCTGAAGAGCGGACCGGACCAGCAGACCGACGGCGGCCCCGACCGCTGGCGCGTGGTCACCATCGCGGCCGACCCCGAGCGGATCGCCCCCGAGGGCCGCCTTCCGGCGCCGCTCGCCGACCTCCACGACCTGGTCGAGGTTCGCTTCGAGCCGGCCCCGGGCGATCGCGGCACCGAGCTCGCGGCCCGGCCCCGTGACGCCGCCGCGCATCCTGACGACCGGAGAGACCTGGCCCGGATGATCCGGCGCGCCCTCCGCGAGTCGAAGCAGCTCGTCGAAGTGGGCGAGTTGGCCACGAACGAGCCGCAGCCCGAAGGTCATCGCCCTGCCACCCCGGCCGGGTTCGTGGTCGACACCCTCTCCCGCCGTTCCCCCGAAGAAGGAGTGCTGTGAAAGCCCTGTGCTGGACCGGAATCAACAAGCTGCAGGTCGAAGACGTCGACGAGCCCGGAATCCTCGAACCGGGCGACGCCATCGTGCGGGTCACCCTGTCCACCTCGTGCGGCCCCGACCTCCATCTGCTCGGCGGGTACGTGCCCGGGATGCGCGCCGGCGACGTGCTCGGCCACGAGTTCATGGGCGAGATCGTCGCCGTCGGCCCGGGCGTGCAGAAGCGCTCGGTCGGCGAACGGGTGGTCGTCTGCTCCTTCATGAGCTGCGGCGAATGCTGGTACTGCCGGAACGGTCTCACCTCGCTCTGCGACAACACCAACCCGCACCCCGGTCTCGGCGAGGGGCTGTTCGGCGCATCGACGGGCGGATGCTTCGGTTACAGCCAGATCACCGGCGGCTACGCCGGCAGTCACGCCGAGTACGTGCGGGTGCCGCACGTCGATACGGGCGCCTTCCCGATCCCGGACGGTGTCGGCGACGAGCAGGCCGTCTTCGCCTCGGACGCCGTGCCCACCGGCTGGATGGGCGCAGACCTCGGCGGAGTCAAGCCGGGCGACGTCGTGGCCGTCTGGGGTGCCGGCGGCGTGGGCCAGATGGCCGCCCGCGCGAGCATGCTGCTCGGCGCCGAGAAGGTGATCGTGATCGACCGGCTGCCCGAGCGCCTCGAGCAGGCCCGCTCGATCATCGGCGCCGACACCCTCGACTACTCCCAGACCGAGGTGATGGCCGAGCTGCGGGAGCGCACCGGCGGCCGCGGCCCCGACGTGAGCATCGAGGCGGTCGGGATGGAGGCGCACAGCGAGCGCCCCGACTACCTCTACGACCGGGTGAAGACCGCGCTGAAGCTCGAGACCGACCGTCCGACCGCCGTGCGGGAGGCGATCATGGCCACCCGGAAGGGCGGCAGCGTCTTCGTGCTCGGTGTCTTCGGCGGGCTGGTCGACAAGTTCCCGCTCGGCGCGGTGATGAACAAGGGGCTGACCCTCCGGTCGGCGCAGCAGCACGGGCACCGCTACATCCCGATGCTGCTCGAGCGGATCGCGGCCGGCGAGATCCCGACCGAGCACCTCGCCACACACGTGATGCCCCTGGCGGATGCGCCGAAAGGGTACGAGATGTTCAAGACGAAGGAGGACGGCTGCGTGCGCGCGGTCTTCCGGCCCTGAGCGGAGCCGGCGTCGGGACGGCCTGGCTCGGCTGTAGTGACTGAGCGCGGCGCTACGCGGGCGGAATCAGGCGATCCGCTCCCGCAGGAATGCCACGACCCGCTCGCGGGCGGCCAGGGCCGGGTGGCCCGGCACCTCGCGCACCTCGCTGGTGAGCACCGAGTGCGCCCGCGGTGAGAAGCCGCCGACGTTGCCCGGCGACGAGTCGAGCTCGATGATCTCGAAGGCGTCGCCGAGCCGAGCCGCGATCGCGTCGAAGCGCGGGCGCGGCGAGTTGCCGTCCTCCGAGAAACGCAGGCCCAGGGCGCAGAAGCCCACCGCGTCGGCGCGGTCGGCCACCACCTCGAGCTCGGCCTCCGAGACCCCGGGGTCGGCCCTGCGGGCCGCCCCGAGCGGGAACGGCGCGGCGGGCTGGCTGACCACCGAGGCCAGCACCGCGTCGTCGACCGCGGCGGCGAGCGCGAAGCCGCCGGTGAAGCACATGCCGATCACGCCGACGCCCGGGCCCGGCGTGCGGGCGTTCAGGTCGGCGGCCACGGCACGGATGAACGTGGTGAGCGGGCGACGCGAGTTCAGCGCGAAGGCGCGGAACTCCGAACTGACGCAGATGCGTGCGACCGACCGCAGGACGTAGCCGCCCGACTGCTCTTTTCCCGGCGTGCCGAACGGGGAGGGCACCACCACCGTGAAGCCCTCGTCGACGAGGTGCTCGGCCAGGCCCAGCACCTCTGGCGTGATGCCGGGCAGCTCGGGGATGAGCACCACGCCCGGCCCCGACCCCTTCTCGTAGCAGTCGTGCCGGATGCCCGCGACCTCGAACGGCGACCTCACCCAGCCCTCGAGCGTGGCCCGCGGCGCCTCGCCGCTCACGCGCCGGCCGGCTTCTCGCTCGACCCGGTGGCCCCTGACTCGGTACCGGCGGAAGCACCCGCACCCGCACCCGCACCGGCACCAGCCCCGGCCCCCGCACCGTCGGCCGCACCGGCGTCGGCACCGCCCTCGTCCGCATCCCCCTGCTGCGCCTGCACCTTCCGGCGCCGCAGATCGAGCAGACCGATGACCAGCGCCACGACCAGGATGCCCAGTGTGACGAGGAAGCCGTTGCGGAACCCGTCGTGGTACAGCATCACGTCGTCGCTCGACCCGGGGCCCTCGCGGTAGAGCGTCGAGAAGAAGATCGCCGAGGCGGCGGCCACCCCCATGGCCGTGCCGACCCGCTGGCCGACCTGGGCCATCGAGCCCGCGACACCGCCCTCCGTCACCGGGATCTCGGCGAGCGTCAGGGTCTGGTTGGGCGAGATGACGAGCCCACCGCCCGCCCCGGCGATCGCCATCGCCCCGGCCATGAACCAGATCGCGTCCTCGGCCGGCGGGAGCACCGCGGCCAGCAAGAGCAGCACGAAGCCGACGAACGCGATCACGAGGCCCAGCACCACGAGCGATCGGCCGTACTTCGTCACCAGCCGACCGCCGATCAGCGAGGCGATGGCCGAGGTGAGGGCGAACGGGATGCTCACCATGCCCGCGAACACCGGCTCGAACTTCAGCCCCTGCTGCAGGAACAGGGTCGTCAGGAGGAACACCGAAGGGATCGCCGCGAAGTAGGCGGTCGCCAGCAGCAGACCGTTGCGGTACGAGCTCAACCGGAACAGGGCGAAGTGGATGGCGGGTGACTTGCCCGCGGCCTCGTACCGGCGCTCCCACCGGATGAACGCGAACACCGCGACGACGGTGGCCGCCAGCCAGAACCAGCGGAACGGATTGTCGTCCGGCCCACCCGTGGTCAGCACGAAGGGCAGCATGAAGGTGAACACGCTGATGCCGAGCAGCAGGATGCCCACCAGGTCGAGATTGCGCGGGCCGGGTTGGTGCGGCTGTTTCTTCGGGAGCAGCCGCAACGCGAACAGGAGGGCGATGATGCCGAGCGGCACGTTCATCCAGAACAGCAGGCGCCAGCCGTCGGTCGGGCCGCCGATCGCGATCAGCAGACCGCCCAGCGTGGGCCCGAAGGCCGTGGCCACACCGATGGTGGCTCCGAAGAGGCCGAAGGCGCGGCCTCGCTCCTCGCCCTGGAACAGCTGTTGCACCAGACCCAGCACCTGGGGCATCTGCACGCCGGCCGCGATGCCCTGCAGGATGCGCGCGATCAGCAGCGTCTCGATCGTCGGCGCGAGGGCGCAGAGCGCGCTGGCGGCGGTGAAGGCGCTGAGGCCCACGATGAACATCACCCGCCGCGAGTAGAGGTCGCCGAGCCGGCCCGAGGGCACCAGGGCCAGACCGAAGGCGAGGGCGTACCCGGCGACGATGATCTGCAGCGCGGTCGAGTCGGCGCCGAGCGACTTCTCGATCGAGGGGAGGCCGACGTTGACCTTCGAGAGGTCGAGGATGGTGAGGGCCGCCACCCCCACGCAGACGGCGAAGGCCTGCCACCGGGCGCGGCCCGTCACGGTCGGCGTTGCGGAATCCTGAGACATGCCCACACGCTACCCCCGGCCTGCGACGACGGCTTCGGACGGGAGTCGCAGACCTTGACAAATCCGCCGCGCATCCGGTTAGCTTTGCTTCATGACTGACAACGTGCACACCCTGACCTCCTTTGAGGCCCCTGGGGATGCCGGCATGATGATGACCGGCAGCGTCGTCATGTGTTGTCGAATGTGTGCCTGACGAGAATTCACTCGCCGAGCACCTGCGCCCGTAGCCGCTGAAAGCCATCCGCCCACAGCTACGAAGAGCGCGGTGCTCCCGTATCCGGAGATCATCCGGATGCCTTCCCTGCGGATCCGCACCCGGATCCCGAGAACAGCACGCACATCCCGGCTCGTCGAACACGAGCCGCTTCCGCAAGGACAACTCCTCCCATGTCGATCGCCCCTCTCCAGACCCGCCCCACCCGCGTCACCCGAATCAGCGCCGCCGGACAGGCCACCGCTGTCGCCCCGGCCCCGGCTCCCGCGCCGGTCGCCACCTCCCGCATCCGCGCCGTGCCCGAGGGCACCGAGGCCCGCGGCTTCGTGCTCTACGTCGGCATCGACGAGATCAAGGCCGCGGCCGACGGCACCGACCTCGGCCGGATCGTCGAGGCCCTGAAGGCCCTCGCCGCCGAGCTCGCCCCCTCCTCCGAGACCTACGCGGCCGTCGCCCTCGCCCCGCGCGGTGTCGGCGGCAGCGACGTCGAGGTCGTGCGGCTCGCGCTGCAGGATCCGGCAGCCCTCGCCAAGCACCGCCAGGTTCCGGATGCGGCCGACCGCGCCCGCGACGGCGTCGTCGTCGACCTCTCCCGCAAGCGCGTGCTGCTGGACAACATCGCTGCGAACCTCACCTACAAGGAGTTCGAGCTGCTGCAGTACCTCGTGCTCCGCGAGGGCCGCACGATCGAGCGCGCCGAGCTGATCTCGTCGCTCTGGAGCGCGGGCGACGACGAGGTGCCGAACGAGCGCACGATCGACGTGCACGTGCGCCGGCTGCGCTCGAAGCTCGGCGACTACGAGGACATCGTGCGCACCGTGCGCGGCGTCGGCTACCGCTTCGACCGGCACGCGGACGTCGCGGTGCGCCACACCAGCACGCCGTCGCCCGACCTGTTCTGAGCCCGACCCTGGCCGCGCTCGACGGGGCCGGCGGAACCCTCGGGCTCTTCGCGACGATCACCGGCCCGCTCTGGGTGCTCGCTCTGGCCTGCGTGTTCCTCCACCTCACCGTCTACCGCCGGGGGTGGGCCGCGCTCGGCGTCATGTGCGGCGAGGCCGTGAGCGCCAGCTGCGGCCTGGGCTGAGCCACCGCTCCCTTCGCCGCACCTTTCCCGATGCCCCCCGTTCGGGGTCCACAGCTATTTCCCAGGAAAATAACGATTCGGTAACTAGCGCGCCGTTACCTGACCGTTATATATTCGAAGAGCGGAAGTTGTTTGCTGTGGCAGGTTCCGCGGAATGTGATTGCAGGACACTCTTGGTGCAAGGGAGAGGGCCCGTCGTTAGCCTCTACGACGGGCCCTCAATCATTTAACGGCTGCAATCCCCGCGCGCCGGCGGCGGCTCCGCCGCTACGGTGAGGGCGTGGGCAGCGAGACTCTTTTCCTGGGGACGATCATCACCGTCGACGCCGGGGCGCCGCGCGCCGAGGCCCTGCTGGTGCGGGACGGGCGGATCGCCGCCGTGGGCAGCGAGGAGACCGTGCGCTCGGCCGTGAGCGCCGAGGCGCGCGCCGCCGGCACGGTCGAGGAGGTGCGGCTGGGCGAGCGCGCCCTGCTGCCGGGCTTCGTCGAGGCGCACGGGCACCCGAGCGACAGCGCGGTGGTGCTGAGTCACTTCATGATCGACACCCGGCCGGTGACCCTCGCGACGGCCGACGAGGTGATGGCGGCGATCCACGCGGGCGTCGCCGCGCATCCCGAGGGCATCGCGTTCAACGGGTGGGACGGCCTGCTGCAGAAGGGCCTCGACGACCCCACGATCCAGCAGCTCGACGAGATCGGCGGAGCGACGCCGGTCGTCATCCTGCACAACTCCGGTCACGTCGTGTACTTCAACTCCGCCGCGGCCGCGCGGGCCGGCGTCGACGCGAGCACGGCGGATCCGCTCGGCTCGCACTGGGAGAAGGATGCGACGGGCGCCCTCACCGGCAAGGGCTTCGAGGTGGGCACGGTCTTCACGATGCTCGGGCCGACGCTCGGGCCCGCGACCGCCGAGCTGCCGGCTCTGCTCGGCGACTACCTCCGCAGCCTCAACGCCGTCGGCATCACCACCGTGAGCGATATGAGCTGGGATGCGGCCAAGCGGCCGGCCGTCGACGCCGCCCGCGCGGGTGGCGGGCTCACCGCGCGCCTGCGCCTCTACGAGATGTCCGGCACCGGCAGGCCCGCGAGCGTGCCGGTCGACAACGGCGACGAGCTGGTGCGGCAGGTGGGCATCAAGACCTGGGCCGACGGGTCGCCGTGGGTCGGCAACATCCTGATCTCCTTCCCCTACCTCGACACCGCGGGCACGCGCTCGATCGGGGTGGAGCCGGGATCGCACGGCTCGGCGAACTACAGCCGCCACCAGCTGGATGCGGTGGTCGAGGAGTACTTCCCCGCCGGCTGGCAGCTCGCCTGCCACGTGCACGGCGACCTCGCGGTCGACCGCGTGCTCGACGCCTGGGAGGCGCTGCTCGAACGGCATCCGCGCGCCGATCACCGGCTGCGGATGGAGCACGTCGGCGCGATGTCGCCGGAGCAGTTCGCCCGTGCCGAGCGCCTCGGCGTCACGGTGAGCCTGCTGATCGACCACGTCTACTACTGGGGCGAGGTGCTGGTCGACGACCTGTTCGGGCCCGAGCACGGGGGCCCGTGGGCGAACGCGCGGGCGGCTCTGGATGCGGGGCTGCGGATCTCGCTGCACAACGACGGCACCGTCACCCCGGCCGAGCCGCTCCGCAACATGGCCGTCGCGATGACCCGCACGACCCGCGGCGGCCGGCGGCTGCCGGGTGCCGAGGGGGTGACTCTCGAGGAGGCCCTCCGCGCACAGACCCTCGACGCCGCGTGGCAGCTGTTCAGCGACCACGAGGTGGGCAGCCTCGAGGTGGGCAAGCTCGCCGACCTCGTGGTGCTCTCGGCCGACCCGGCGACCGTGGAGCCCGAGGCGCTGCCGTCGCTGCGGGTCGAGGCGACCTACCTCGCGGGCGAGAGGGTGTTCCCGGCCTGAGAGCCGGCGGGCCGGCGCAGCGGACGGTCGCTGGTGTGGCGGCCCGACGGCGGTGTCGCCGGATCGTGCCATGATGATCTTCACCTTTTCCGTTCCCAGTCAGGAGCAGCATGGCCCCGGAGGTCTCACCCGTCGCCGCGTGGGAATCCCTCTTCCGCGCGCAGGTCAGCGTGATGCGCGAGCTCGCCGCCGAGTTCCCGACCGACATCGTCTCCTTCAACGAGTACGACGTGATGTTCAACCTCTTCGTGCAGCCCGGGAAGGTGCTGCGCATCCGCGACCTCGGCGAGAAGGTGCTGCTCACGCAGCCGAGCATCAGCCGCCTGGTCGACCGGCTCGTCGGCCGCGGCATCATCGAGAAGGCCGACGACCCGAGCGACGGCCGGGGCACACTGGTGCGGCTCACCGACCACGGCGTCGCGGTCTACCGCGAGGCCGCCGTGCTGCACGCGGCCTCGATCACCGCTCACATGTCCGGGCACCTCTCGCCCGACGAGCTCGACGATCTCGCCCGGCTCTGCGACAAACTGCGGGCGGGCATCTCCGGCCGGTGACGCCGGGCGGCACCGTGGTTGACTGACAAGGTGACCGGCACTCCCACGACCCTCGTCTGGTTCCGCGACGACCTGCGCATCCACGACAACCCCGCCCTGCACGAGGCCGCCCGTCGCGGAGACCCGATCGTCTGCCTGTACGTCCTCGACGACGAGAGCGAAGGCATCCGCCCGCTCGGCGCCGCCTCGCGCTGGTGGCTGCACGGCAGCCTTGAGGCCCTGGGTGACGAGCTCCGGTCGATCGGGCTCACCCTGACCCTGCGCCGCGGCCCGGCCGAGACCGTCGTGCGCGCGGTGGTCGACGAGGTGGAGGCGACGGCCGTGTTCTGGAACCGCCGGTACGGCGAGGCCGAGCGCCGGATCGACACGGCGCTCAAGTCGGCGCTCCGCGACGAGGGCCGAACGGTCGAGAGCTTCCAGGCCGCCCTCCTCGCCGAGCCGTGGACCGTGCTCACCGGCCAGGGCGGCTGGTACAAGGTCTTCACCCCGTTCTGGCGCGCGGTCACCTCGCGGCCCGAGCCACGGCATCCGCTGCCCGCCCCCGCGGCCGAGGCGGGGCTCCACCACCGCCGGGCCGAGAGCGACGACCTCTCGTCGTGGGGCCTGCTGCCGACCCACCCCGACTGGGCGGGCGGGATGCGGGAGCGCTGGGAGCCCGGATCGGCCGCGGCGCACCGCCGCCTCGACGCCTTCCTCGACGACGGCATCGGCGCCTACCCCGACGAGCAGGATCTGCCGGCAGAGGACGGCACCTCGAACCTCTCCCCCTACCTGCGTTTCGGCGAGCTCAGCCCCTTCGAGCTCTGGCACGCGGTCGACGAGCACCGGGCGAAGGTGCCGGGCGACGCCGCGGGGGCGAGCGCCTACATCCGTCAGCTGATCTGGCGCGAGTTCGCGTACCACCTGCTCTTCCACCTGCCCTCGATCACGACCGAGAACATGCGCTCCGAGTTCGACGCCTTCCCCTGGCACACGCCGAGCGACGACGAGCTCGAGCGGTGGCAGCAGGGCCGCACCGGCATCCCGCTGGTCGACGCCGGGATGCGCGAGCTCTGGCAGACCGGAGTGATGCACAACCGGGTGCGGATGGTCGTGGCGTCGTTCCTGATCAAGAACCTGCGCGTCGACTGGCGGGTCGGCGAGGCCTGGTTCTGGGACACGCTGGTCGACGCCGACCCGGCCTCGAACGCGCTGAACTGGCAGTGGGTGGCCGGCTCGGGGCCGGACGCGGCGCCGTACTTCCGTGTCTTCAACCCGGAGCTGCAGGCGTCGAAGTTCGACCCGCACAGCGAGTACATCCGCCGCTACGTGCCCGAGTTCGGCACCGACGCCTACCCGGAGCCGATGGTTGACCTCAAGGAGTCCCGGCGCCAGGCGCTCGACGCCTACGCCACGATCCGCTGACGTCGGCCGACCCGCGGCTCACGCCGTCCGCGCCGCTCCGCGGCCGCCCGTCAGTACCCGGCGAACTGATCGGTGCGGATGCTGTGCGCACCCGCGCGACGCAGCACCGTCGAGACGTGGTCGACGTACCCGGGAGGGCCGGAGACGTAGCCGCGCCGCGACGAGATGTCGGGCACCGCGCCCGCCAGCACGTCCGGGCTCAGCCGGCCGGCGCCGAGGTACTGCCAGCCCGGCGGCAGCTCGGCGGGCGGCTGCGGAGCGCTGACGAGCACCCGCACGCCCGCCGCGACGAGCTCGGGCAGGTAGGCCAGCTCGTCGGCGGAGGAGACGGAGTAGATCAGCACGGCGTCCCGCATCCGCCCGCCGTCGAGCAGCTGGCTGATGAACGGCGTGATGCCGATGCCGCCGGCGGCCAGCACGACCGGCGTGCTCGGATCGGCCGGCAGCAGGAAGTCGCCGCCGACCCAGGTCGACCGCACGGTCGTGCCCGGCTCGAGCGCCACGAGGGCCTTCTTGAACGAGCTCGACGGCTGCGAGAGCTTCACGCCGAGGCTGAGCACCTCGGCGCCGGGGGCCGAGGCGATGCTGAAGGCACGGCGGGTACCCCGCGAGTCGGTACCGCGGTGCGGCAGGCCGAGCTCGAGGTACTGCCCGGGCCGGAACCGCACCGGGGAGGCCGGCGCGAAGTCGAAGGCCACGGCCGTCGGGGTGAGATCGCGCACGCCGAGGTAGCGCAGGCGGATGCTGCGGCGCTGTCCGAAGGCGAAGGCCACGATGTTGCCGATCACCAGCGCGATCTCGGGGCTGGAGTAGATGGGCCCGAGCTGGAACGGGATCGCGAACAGCACCGCCACCAGCGCCGCGACCACGAGCTGCTGCCAGCGCCGCGGCGGCAGCGTGAGCGGCTCGCTCAGCATGAACCCGGCCAGGAACACGATCGGGAACGAGGCGAACGCCAGCTGCACCGATTCGCCGAGCTCGAGCCCGCCCGCGGTGACCCGCACCACGATCACCACGGCGGCGACGAGCACGAACACCGCCCCCATCCCGAGCTTGCGGGTGCGGTAGAGCACGAGCAGGGCGCCGACGGCCACGAAGGGCAGCAGCACCGGCGTCGCGACCCACCAGCCGGAGGGGTACAGGGCGGTCACCGAGAGCACGACCGCCGCCACCGCCACGGGGTTCAGCACGTGCCGGCCGCGGATGGCGAGGAGGTACTTCGACGCCGAGGCGATGACCCCGGCCAGGGCGATGAAGCCCAGGCCCGGGAACGTGCCGCTCGGCAGGAAGACGAAGAAGATCAGCAGCCCGGAGATCACCGCAGAGGGCAGGTGGGCGCGGGTGCGGAACAGCCGCGCGGCGAGCCAGCTCGAGGCCACCGTCGCCACGAGGGCGGTGGCGAGGCTCAGCAGCAGGGCGGTCGGCGTGTAGAACAGCTGGTCGGCGAGGCTCGCGACGAGCGCGACGGCCGCGATCACCGCGAGCACGATGATCAGCAGGTTGTACATCGTGACGCGCCCGATCAGGGTGTCGATGCGTGATCTCATCTGAAGAGTTCTCCTGGGAAGTCGCGCGAGATCTCGGCTCGCCCGTCGGCGTACATGCGGACACAGCTGAAGTGGAAGGATTTCGCGAGCTCGTGCGCGCCGGTGAAGAACAGCGCGGTCGCGAGCCCGTCGGCGAGGGCTGTCGTGCCGGCGACCACCCAGGTCGCCACGACCTGGCGGGCCGGCCGACCCGTGCGCGCGTCGAGCACGTGGTGCAGGCCCTCGCCCCAGGCCCGCCGATTGACGGCCGAGGCGCAGAGCGAGGCGTTCTGCAGCAGGGCGACGCCGATCGCGGTGCCGGGCTGCGACGGATGCTCGAGGCCGATCCGGAGCGGGTCGCCGCCCGCCGGGCCGGAGTGCACGAGGTCGCCGGAGGCATCCACGACGAACCCGGTGACGCCGTGCTCGCGGAGCAGTGCGGCGACCAGATCGACCAGGTAGCCCTTGCCTGCCGCCCCGACGTCGATCACGAGCGGGCGCCGGGTGGTGACGACGGGCCCGTCGCGCTCGACGTCGACGGGCCAGGACGGCCGGGGCAGCGCATCCTCATCGGCTCGCCCGGCTGCGGGCACCGGCACCAGACTGTAGTCGCGGTCGTACCCGAGCAGCTCGAGCTCGCGCCCGACGAGCGGGTCGACCGCTCCTCCCGTCGCCGCGGAGAGCCGGTCGTAGAGCGCGAAGAGCGGCACGGCGTCGGCCGGGAACTCGTGGCGACCCGCGCCGCGGGCGGCCTCGGCGACGACCGAGTCGTCACGGAAGCGCGAGTAGGTCCGATCGAAGTCGGCGATGCGGGCCGAGACGGCGCGGCGCACCTCGGGGGCGAGGGGCTCGGGCGTCTCGATCTGCCAGCGGGTGCCGATGGCCTCGAACTCGAGCACCGCGGGCGCGGGCTCGGTCGCGGGTGCCGGGGCGGGCTGCTGCACGGTCATCGCGCTGCCCGCCGTCACGCGGCGGCGTCGCCCTTGATGGTCTCGACGGCCGCGTTGAAGCCGCCGCTGGTGAGGCTGGAGCCCGCGACACGGGAGACGTCGATCTCGTCGATGTCCTTGCCCACGACGACCGACGAGATGCCGTCGGCGAACTGGGTCTGGTAGTTGACCGAGTTGGGGTTGGTCGCCTCCGGCGTGACGGTGACGGCGGTGATGACGTCGTCGGCGAGGGTGATCGACACGTCGATCTCCTCCTTGCCGTTCGGAGAGGTGTAGCCGCCCTTGGCGTCGTAGGTGCCGTCGGCGTAGGTGCTCGTCCCGGACGAGGAGCCGGCCGCGGAGTCGGAGCCGGTCGAGCCGGTCGGGGCTCCGGCGGTCGGGGTGGCCGCGGCGGTCGGGGCCGCGGCGCCGGCCTCGGCGTCGGCGGTGGTGGTGCCGGTCGCGCATCCGGCGAGCGCGACGGAGAGCGAGACTCCGGTCATCGTGGCGAGGGCGAACTTCTTCTGACGAGTGTTCATGTGGACTCCCTGTCTGGGGCGGATCTCGTGGACACGAGACCGTGGAGACGGTCAGTTGATGTCGAATGTATGGATCGGGCCTGGCGGATTCCCTTGAGTCGTCGATGTGCCCCGTGTGAGGCGAGCGGCGGCTCGAGGACGCCCGTCGGCCTCATCTGGGGTCAACGGGAGCGTGCCGGGAAACGTTCAAAACCCGTCGTCACGGATTCGCGCAGTGCGCTGACGGCGCAGCCGGCGGAGGGTGCTGATCGTCCGCTGCTCCGGCAGGCTCCAGCCGTAGCGCACGGCCAGCAGGCGGATGGCGGTGGTCACGATGACGCAGCCGATCCCCGCGATCGTCACCCCGCCGCCGAGCGCCACCATCAGCACGAGCACGGTCGACCCGGCGCCCGCGGCGACCGCGTAGAGCGAGCCGACGTGCATCACGCCGATGGGCATCCCGAGCAGGATGTCGCGCAGCATGCCGCCGCCGACCGCGGCGACCAGCCCCACGAAGATCGCCGGAACCACCGGGAGCCCGACCGACAGCGCCTTGCTCGTGCCGATCGCGGCGAAGAGGCCGAGGCTCAGGGCGTCGAGGATCGTGATGACGACGTTGAGCCGGGTGAAGAGCCGCTCGAGCAGCATGCCGAGCAGGGCCGCCACGATCGCGACCGGGATGAACCAGTTGGTCTCGAGCGCGATGGGCACCTGGTTGAGCAGCAGGTCGCGGATGACACCGCCGCCGAAGCCGGCGACGACCCCGATCACGCCGACACCCAGCAGGTCGAGCCGCTTGTCCTTGAACTGCGCCGCGAACATCGCGCCCTGCACACTGCCGAGCCCGGTCGCGGCGAGGTCGATCCAGAACGGCGTGACGAACTGCTCGGCGACCATGGTCAATTCCTATCACGGTGCGGCGGGGCCGGCGGGGCCGGCGGAGTCGGCGGAGACGGCGGAGCGGGCAGCCGCGCTCAGCGGAAGGAAAGCACCTCCGTGCCCCAGGCCTCCCTGATCTCCGCGTCCGGGTCGTCCACGACCGTGTCGTCGCGCTCGATGATCAGCGTGCTGCGGAGCGTCTCGTCGTAGCGGGGCCAACCCGGAGCATCCTGAACCGTCGTGTCGGGGTCGCCGCCGCGCGCGAAGGCCAGCCAGCGCGCCTGCATCCGCTCGGAGACCCGCTGGGCCTCGGGGCGACCGCCCAGCCCGAACACGATGTCCTTGCCCCGGGGGGCGAAGGAGCCGAAGACGTAGGCCAGCTCGGCGGCGTGCGTCGCGCCGATGCCGGTGACCCGCAGCAGCGGGGTCGCGTGGTCGAAGCGGTACATCCAGGCCGGGGCGAAGCGGCTGTGGGCCTCGGCGAGCCAGATCGACGGCATCCGGAACCCGGCGTCGCGGGAGACCTCGGCCGGGGTGCGGCGGCGCGGATAGGCCGGGTAGGCGTCGGTGATGCGGCGCCCGGCCCCCTCGAACTCGGGCCGGTCGGCCGCGATCTCGGCGAACATCTGCTCGACCGACTCCCCCGTGATCGGCAGCAGCGGCGAGCGCATCAGCTTGAAGAACGACGACTCGTCGCGGTTCGTGCCGATGATCAGCGGGATGCGCGGGGCGCGCCCCTCGCGGAACACCGTGAGCGGGTACTCCGGCAGCACGTCGTCGCCCTGCATCGGGGCCATCGCGAGCGTGCCCGGTGTGCCGGAGGAGACCTCGTGGATGAGTTCGGCCCCCGCGTCGACGAGGTCGAAGGCGTCGAGGTCGCGCAGCCGGTGGGCCTCCGCGGGGTCGATGCCGACGATCTCGAGGAAGCGCCGGGCGACCGCCCGCGCGCGATGGCGCCCGTAGATGCTGGTGACCGGTGCGCTCTGGGCAATGGCCCGGTGGAACAGGCCCGCGGCGAGCGGCGAGGCCATCAGCGCGATCACGCAGGCGCCACCGGCGGATTCGCCGAACAGGGTGACGTCGTCGGGGTCGCCGCCGAAGGCCGCGATGTTCTCGCGCACCCACTCCAGGGCCGCGATCTGGTCGCGGAGGCCGAGGTTCGAGTCGAAGCCGTGCGAGAACGAGCTCGCGCCGCCGGTGCTGCCCTCACCGGCGCCGTCGCCTCCGTCAGCGTCGTCGGCGTCGTCGGCGTCGTCCAGGCTGCTGAAGTCGACGAAGCCGAGCACGCCCAGCCGGTAGTTGACGCTCACGACGACCACGTCGCCGTTCAGGGCGAGGTTCCGACCGTCGTAGTAGCGCTGGGCGGTCGATCCCTGGAAGTAGCCGCCCCCGTGGATCCAGACCATCACCGGCTTCGGCCCGTCGGCAGGCGGGGCCCAGACGTTGACGGTGAGGCAGTCCTCGTCGATGCCGACCCCCGGCACGACCTCCATCGAGCGGAGCACCCGCTGCGGGGCCATCGGGCCGAAGCGGGTCGCGTCCCGCAGCTCGGGCCAGGGTTCGGGCGGTGCCGGGCGCCGGAACCGGCGCTCGCCCACGGGCGGGGCGGCGAACGGCACGCCCTTCCAGCTGAGCACGCCGTCCTCGCGCGATCCGCGGACCGCGCCCGCGCGCGTCTGACGGATCAGCGACTCCGGCCCCACGAGCGTCATGCCCGAATGCTAGCGGCCCCCGCTGGACTCTCCCTCAGCGGGCGCCGCGACGCGCCCCGACCCGGGGCAGCACGGGCAGATCCTCGACCGCGGGCCCCTCCAGCCTCGTGCCGTCGGCCGCGAACCGGGAGGCGTGCAGCGGGCAGTCCCAGGATCGCTCGGCATCGTTCCACTCGAGCACGCCGCCGAGGTGCGGGCAGACCGCTCCGACCGCGCAGGTCACGCCGTCGACCGTCGAGATGCCGACCGGCCGGCCCTTCGTGTTCGCCACGACGCCCTCGCCCTCGGCCGGCCGCGGCACCGGCACCGAGCGGCGCTCGGCGCCCAGCCAGCCCTTGGCCGCCTCCAGCCCGACCGCGGCGCCCGCGCCCGCGCCCCGACCGAGGTCGGCCGGCTTCGTGAGCCGGGTGCCCAGCACCTGGTGCCAGCCGGCGCGTTCCGAGCGCGGTTCGCCCAGGATCTCTGACCGCAGGCGGAGGGCCGCGGCCACCCCGTTCGTGAGCCCCCACTTCGCGTACCCGGTGGCGAGGAAGACGCGGCCCCGGCCGCGCGGCAGGGCGCCGACGAACGGGATGAGGTTGTGCGACTCGTAGTCCTGCGCCGACCAGGAATGGGTGAGCCGCGCTCCCGGCCAGAAGCGCGCGGTCCAGGCCACGAGATCCTCGACCCGCTCCTCCTCGCTCATCCGCCCGGCGCGCCCCACCTCGTGGCCGTTGCCCCCGACGACGAGCTGCGTGCCGCCCTCCTCGTGCGGGGCCGACCTGATCGACCGGGAGGCGGCGGGGCCGCCCGAGTCGGGGTCCCCGATCGAGAGGAACATGCCGTCCGGGAGGGGGCTCGACGCGTCGCCGGGCACGACGAACGACGTCGCGTAGCTGCGCATCCCGTGCAGCTTGGCGAAGTAGAGACCGCGGTCGAGGATGGGCGTGCCGGTCGCCAGCACGACCGAGCGGCCGGTCACCACGCCGCCGGGCACCGATCCGCCCTGCGCCGATCCGCCCGACCGGCCCTCCACCCGCACGACCGCGGGATCCGAGGCCCGCACGCCGACGACGCGGGCGCCCAGGTGGAGCACGCCGCCGGCGGCGACGAACCGCGCGGCGAGGGCGTCCAGCACGTCCATCGCGTCGAACTGCGCCTGCTCGGGAAGCGCGACCCCGAAGGCGAAGGGGAAGGGCACGTCGACCGCGTCCCCGTCGATCAGGGCGACGGGCAGCCCCGCCTCGCGCGCCGCGCGGTGCTCGGCGTCGACGGTGCCGGCGGCATCCGGATGCTGGGCGTAGCTGTACGCGGTGCGCCGCTCGACCGGAACCCCGGCCCGGTCGCAGAACTCCAGCAGCCAGTCCTGACCGTCGCGGTTCATGTCGACGTAGGCGCGGAGGACGCGACGGGAGTGGTGCTTCCGGATGGTCGACAGCCGGCTCCCCTGCAGCAGCGAGAGCTTGCCGGTCGTGTTGCCCGAGGCGAGGGCCCCGACGTCCTGGGCTTCGAGCACGACGACCTTCCGCCCGGCCTCCGCCAGGAGCAGCGCCGTCGTGAGACCGGTGAGGCCGGCCCCGACGACCACGTCGTCGTAGGCCCGTCCCGGTTCGAAGGGTGTGCCCGGGATCGGCGCCCGGCCTGCTCGCCACAAGGAGGTCATGGTCCAGTTGACCCCCGCGCGCTGCTTCCCGGTAGGGGCTTCGACAGCGGTCTGTCGACAGCGCGCCCGATTCGTGCCTACGGTTGACTCACACCAGTCGGACGCCGCCTGTCGCGGCGTCCCCACCACCCGGAGGAGCAGCAATGGCCGACCTGAACGAGCGCATCAACGAGCCCGACGAGACCAAGGAGTTCTCGCTCTCCGACCAGGAGCTCGAGGACGTCGATCTGGACGACACCGAGGACATCGACGCCGACCCCGAGGCGACCGACGAGGTCGCGATCGACCCGGTCTTCGACGACGACGACGAGGTCCTGCACGACAACTTCGGCTACGAGGAGTAGCCCGCCGCCGGTTCTACCGGTGGCCGGCTCTCACGACGTCGGGGGCACCGCCTCGTGGTGCCTCCGGCCTCGTGTCCGCCGATCCTCTTTCATCTCGGCCTCGAACAGGTGCCGCTTGCCCTCGGCGAGGTCGTTCCGCGTCGCCTCCTCCTGGGCCCTGAATGCGGCGTAGTAGCCGTCGTCGAACTCCTCGACGAGCTGGAACGTCCAGCGCCCTTCGATCACGTTCCGCCCGATCAGGCGCTGCTCGATCTCGTCGGCCCGTTCGGTGTGACCGGCTTCCCGCAGGGCGTCGACGGCTTCGCCCAGCGCCAGGTCAGCCTTCCCCGTCAATCGATGGAAGCCGTAGAGGAAGCCGCGAGCCTGCTCCACCACCTCGAGCGCCTCGGAGAGCTTGCCGAGAGCCGCGACGGTCGCGTCGTCGACACCGTCGGGTCGAGTGTGGTCCGGATCCGGACCCTGCTGCCGTGACGCGTTCTCCATCGCGGGATCCTCCCTGCTCGTCGACCGGCCCGCTACTGGACCGGGTAGTCCTCGGTGTAGAGCTCGCCCGAGTCGTCGTCCGGGATGACGACCGCCGAGGCCACGGGGGTCTGGCGGCGCAGCAGGCGCTCGAGCCCGTCGGCGGCCTCGGAGAAGTCAGGCTCCTCCTCGTCCCATTCCTCGGGCACGGAGAGCACGTCGTTGCCGACGCCGATCACGAGCTCGGCGGTGTGCGGCCCGCCTCCCCCGGCCTGAACGATCGGGATCTCGACGGCCTGGGCCTTGCCGCGGTCTGCGAGGGCGGCGGTCAGGTCGATCAGTCGCTCGGCGACGTCGTCGGTGGTGATCAGGGTTCCTCCGGCATAGGTGATGCAGCGCATCCGTACACCCTGACACGACCGTCGCGCACCCGCACGGGGGCCGGGGCGATCACGCCGGGTCCACCCGGGATCCGCTCAGATGTAGATGGCCGGATCGAGGTAGAACGCGGGATCGGTCAGCGACTCGATCCCCTCGGGCCGGTGCGCCAGGTCCCGCGCCGGGATGCCGACGAGCACCGAACCGGCCGGCGCATCCCGCACCACCACCGCGCCCGCCCCGACACTGCTGTCCGACCCCACCGTCACCGGGCCGAGGACGGTGGCGTTCGCGCCCACCGTCACCCGGTCGCCGAGCGTC
Organism: Herbiconiux sp. 320_LB; assembly: GCF_059691755.1. NCBI lineage: Bacteria > Bacillati > Actinomycetota > Actinomycetes > Micrococcales > Microbacteriaceae > Herbiconiux > Herbiconiux sp. 320_LB. Next base: position 350,842 of record NZ_JCAWAD010000005.1, read on the forward strand.
GGGTGCCGCTTCTCCCTGCGCACGCTCTTCCCGCCCAGCGTGACCCCGTGGTAGAGCATGACGTCGTCGCCGATCACGGCCGTCTCACCGATCACCACGCCCATCCCGTGGTCGATGAACAGCCGCCGGCCGATGCGGGCACCCGGGTGGATCTCGACGCCGGTGAGGAACCGCGCCCACTGCGACAGCAGCCGGGCCGGGAGTTTCAGCCCCGGCGCCCGCCACCACCGGTGAGCGACGCGGTAGAACCACACCGCGTGCACCCCGGGGTAGGCCAGCACGATCTCGAGCGAGCTCCGCGCGGCGGGGTCGCGGAGCCGCGCGGCGCGCACGTCTTCGCGCAGCCGCGACAGCAGGCTGCCGGCCGGTGCCACTCCGGATGCCCGCTCAGTCGCCGTAGCCGGCCCAGAGCGGGGTCGAGATGTAGCGCTCACCGAGGTCGCAGACCACGGCGACGACCGTCTTGCCCGCGTTCTCGGGGCGCTTCGCGACCTCGAGAGCCGCGTACATGATGGCGCCCGAGGAGATTCCGGCCATGATGCCCTCCTCGCTTGCCAGCTCGCGGCCCACCCGGAGCGCGTCGTCCAGGCTCACGTCGACGATCTCGTCGTAGACGGTGCGGTCGAGGATCGGGGGCACGATGTTCGCGCCGATGCCCTGGATCTTGTGCGGGCCCGCCGTGCCCTGGGTGAGCAGCGGGGAGTCCAGCGGCTCGACCCCGACGATCTGCACGCCGGGCTTGCGCTCCTTCAGCACCTGCCCGACACCCGTGATCGTGCCGCCGGTACCGATGCCGGCGACGAAGATGTCGACGGCGCCGTCGGTGTCCTCCCAGATCTCCTCGGCCGTGGTCGCGCGGTGCACCGCGGGGTTCGCCTCGTTCTCGAACTGGCGGGCCAGGATCGAGTTCGGGGTCTCGTCGACGATCTCGGTCGCCTTCGCGAGCGCACCGCGGATGCCCTCGGATCCGGGGGTGAGCACGATCTCGGCGCCGTACGCCCGCATGACGACGCGGCGCTCGGTCGAGGCCGTCTCGGGCATCGTGATCACGACGCGGTAGCCGCGGGCCGCACCCACCATCGCGAGCGCGATGCCGGTGTTGCCGCTGGTTCCCTCGACGATGGTGCCGCCGGGCTGCAGGGCGCCGGCCTTCTCGGCGGCATCGACGATGGCGACGCCGATCCGGTCTTTGACGCTGTTGGCGGGGTTGTAGAACTCGAGCTTGCCGAGCACGGTGGCGTCGATGCCGTCGGCGAGCTTGTTGATCCGCACGAGCGGGGTGCGCCCGACGAGTTCGGTGACGTCGTTGTAGATGCGAGCTGACATGCGATGGCGGCTTTCTGCGAGCGGGCGATTCGGGTGGAGCGTCTGTCCAACTCTAGTTCGGCGCCGCTGTGCCGCGCCTCCGGATGACGAAAGCCCCGCCTGCCCCTGAGGGGCGGACGGGGCTCTCGATCGCCGCCCGGCGCGTGGTGGTCACCACACGACGGACGGGCGAGTGATCAGTAGCTGCTGGTGCAGGTGTACGTGACGCCGTTCACGATGTGCTCGCCGGGGCCGAGGTCGGCGCACTGGCCGACGACCGCGGCGGCGGCGACGATCGAGACGATCACGATGATGATGCCGAGCACCGTCAGGATGGCACCGATGATGATGCCGGCGGTCGCGATCCCGTTCGGGACCCCGGCCTTCCGCGACTGCACCTTCGCGACGATGCTCAGGATGAGGCCGATCACCGGCGCGAGGAACGCCAGGATCAGGCCGACGATGCCGAGCGTCTTGCCGGGCACGGCGGCGGGAGCCCCGTAACCCGAAGCGGGCGGTGCCGCCTGGTACTGGGGTGCGGCGGGCGTGGGTTCGCCGCTCACGGGCGGCTGGTTCTGGTCTGTCATCGGACGTCCCCTCTCGTTGGATGCACCAAAGGCGCTTCGAAGAGTACCGCGAAGCCGGCCCGATGGCCCGGAATTGGGGCGGAGGGCCGCGATCGGGGCGGCGGACCGACCGGGCTCAGGCCCTCGGCGAGACCGTCTCCGCGGGCGTGGACGCGACGAGGTCGTCGGCATCCGGGATGCTCGCGCGGTCGTAACGGCTGTGATGACGCGGCAGGAACACGGCGAAGACGACGCCGACCACCGCGGCGATCGCCGAGATCAGGAACGCGATCTGGAACCCCGACGCGCTCGGCGTCGTGACCCCGTTCGCGGTGACCAGGTTGGCCGAGAGCACCACGCCGAGCACGGCGCTCGCCACAGTCGAACCCAGGGTGCGCATGACCGAGTTGAGCCCGTTGGAGGCGGCGGTCTCCGACGCCGGAACGGCGGCCATGATCAGCGTCGGCATGGCCGCGTAGGCGAAACCGACCCCGAAACCGATCGCGGTGGCGATCACCACCGTGTGCCAGACCTCGCTCATCAGGAACAGGGCGACGACGTAGCCGACGGCGATGATCGCGATACCGAGGAGCAGGCTCGTCCGGGCGCCACGGGCGCGGGTCAGCCGCGAGGCGACCGGGGACATCGCCCACATCACCAGGCCGCTCGGCACGAGGCAGAGGCTCGCGATCAGCATCGGCTGACCCAGCCCGACTCCGGTGCCGGTGGGCGCCTCGAGCAGCTGCGGCAGCACGACGGTGCTGGCGAAGAAGGCGAAGCCGACCGTGACCGAGGCGAGGTTCGTCAGCAGCACGGTGCGGCGGGCGGCGACGCGCAGGTCGATCAGCGGACTCGCCACTCGCAGCTCGAACACCCCCCAGAGCACGAGCACGACGAGACCGGCCGCGAGCGACCCGAGCGTGACCGGGCTGCCCCAGCCCCAGCTGTTGCCCTTCGAGACGGCGAGCAGGATGGCGGTGAGCCCGACTCCGAGACCGATGGCGCCGAGGAAGTCGAAGCTGCCCTCGCTCCGCAGGGTGCTCACCGGGATCAGGCGCCAGACCAGCAGCAGGCCGACCAGCGCGAGCACTCCGGAGAGCACGAAGAGGAAGTGCCAGTCGAGGTACTGCGAGATCAGGGCGGCGACCGGAAGGCCGACCGCGCCGCCGACGCCGAGCGTGGCGCTGACCAGGGCGACTCCGCCGCCGAGCTTGTCGCGGTGCAGCACGTCGCGCAGGATGCTGATGCCCAGCGGGATGACGCCGATGCCGGCGCCCTGGAGGCCCCGCCCGATGATCAGCGGGATGAGCGAGGTCGCGAAGAAGGCGACCACCGAACCGACGACGACGAGGGCGAGCACGACCAGCACCATCCGGCGCTTGCCGTAGAGGTCGCCCAGTCGCCCGGTGATCGGCGTGGCCACGGCCGCGGCGAGCAGCGTCACGGTGACGGCCCACTGCGAGTCCTCCGGCGAGACGCCGAGGATCTCCGGCAGCTCGGGCACGAGCGGGGTGAGCAGCGTCATCATGAACGCGGCCACCAGACCGGTGAAGGCCAGGGCGAACACCACGGCCCGCTGGTTCACGGGCTTCCGCAGTCGTGCGCGTTCGGCTTCGCTCAGCCAGGTGTCGTTGGCGCTGATGATAGTTACCCCCTGTGAAATAAGTTTACGCTTCTCCAACCCGCCGGGTCCGGCGGGTATTCCCGGCGGTGGCGCATCCGTCGGGATAATGAACCATGCACACCGAGCGGGGCTTCGATCGGCTCGTCAACTTCAGCGACGCGGTGGTCGCGATCGCGATCACGCTGCTGATCCTGCCGCTGGTCGACACGGCCACCGAGCTCACGCAGATCTCGGTGATCGAGCTGCTGCAGCGCGACGCGTCCAAGCTGCTCGTCTTCGTGATCAGCTTCGCGGTGATCGGGCGGTTCTGGCTCACCCATCACCACATCTTCGAGAACCTGCAGGACTACACGCCGGGGCTCATGTGGGTGAACCTCGCCTGGCTCCTGACGATCGTCTTCCTGCCCTTCCCCACCGAGCTCATCGCCACCGACGGGGGCTCCTCCGTCACGACCGTGCTGCTCTACATCGGCACGATGGTGCTCACGACCGTCACCGCCTCGTGGCTCCAGTGGATCGTCGTGCGCAACCCGAGACTGCAGCGCGAGGAGGTCAGGGGCACGATCCGGATGCGGCCGACGCTGATCGCCCTCTCCCTGATGGTGCTGGCGCTGCTGATCGCCCTGGTGGTCCCCTCGGTCGGGCTGTTCGCCCTGTTCGCGGTCGCCCTGACGGGTCCGATCTCGTGGCTGCTCCGGCTCAGAGACGATCGAGCTCGGCCGACGGCCGCGGGATGAGCGGGGTCGCGGCGACCGGGAACAGCGCGACCACCGCGAACGCCGCCGGGTAGCCGACGAGGCCGATCAGCGCGCCGACGCCCGGGCCCACGATCGCCGCGGCGAGGAACTGGGCGGTGTTCTGGGCGCCGAGCGCCCTGCCCGCCCAGGCCGAGCCGGCGGTCTCGGCCACCGCCGTGAACGCGAGCCCGTTGTCGGCGACCGACACCGTCGTGGCGAGGATGAAGACCACCGCCGCCGCGACCGCGAAGCCGGGTTCGGGGAGCACGCCGGTCGCGGCCAGCAGCAGCATCACCGCCGCGGCGAGCACGGCCACGATGGCCAGCGGGCGCACCCGGCTGCCCATCCGGTCGCTCCACACCCCCACGACGATGCGGCCGATCGCCCCGACGAACTGCGCGACGCCGACGATCACGCCGGCGAGCAGCGGATCGAGTCCGACCGAGGTGATGAGCCAGACCAGGCCGAAGGTCGAGAGGGTGAACTGCGGCACGACGAGTAGCACCGAGACGGCGTGGATGCGCCAGAGGAAACCGCTCGCGCGGTAGGGGTTGGCGGGTGGCGGTGGGGTCGGCCCCTTGGCTGGCGGCTGCGTGTGCGTGCGCGTCTCGGTCGACGTGGTCGGCAACTGCGTGTGCGTCGCGGTCGCGGCGGCCGGTGCCGGGCGGGGCGGGTTCCTGATGCCCACGGCGCAGGCCACGGCGAAGACCGCGGTGAGCACCAGCGGAACCAGGAGGGCCGCGCCGATGCCCGCGGTCGCGGCGACCCCGGGGACGACGAGGGCGGCGATCGTGACGCCGAGCGGCTGGGCCATCTGGCGGATGCCCATCGCCAGCCCCCGGCGATCCTTTGGGAACCAGCCCACGACCACCCGGCCGCTCGCCGCGTTCGTGCTGGCCGAGGCGGCGCCGCCGAGCAGGAGGAAGAGGCCGAGCCCCACGTAGCCGCCCGCCAGCATCGCGCCGGCCGCGGCGAGCGCCGTCAGCGCCATCCCCCCGGCGATCACCCAGCGTTCGCCGATGCGGTCGGCCAGGGCGCCCCAGGCGATCAAGGTCAGCACGAGTCCGACCGAGGGGGCGGAGGAGAGCAGCCCCGCCTCGGCGAGGCTGAGGCCCCGCTCGGAGTGCAGGAGCGGGATGAGGAAGGCCGGCGTGCTGACGAAGACCGTTCCCGAGATCTGGGCGCCGAGTCCGAGGGCGAGCACGGTCCAGGCGCGGGCGGCCTGCGGAATGGGGGCGCGCGCCGCCTTCGGGACGGGCGCGCGTGCTACGCGGGATCGGGCGGGCATCGCGGCTCCTTCCTTCGTCTGGCTTTCGTCTGGCTGTCGTCGAGCGCGGCGGGGTGGGCGTCCGGTCGAGGCGCTAGAGTGACGGTACACCACTTTGGGATACCAAGATCGGAAAGCGCATGAATGAGATCGCCGCATCCTCCGAGGTCGCCACCTCGTCCGGAGCCGCTCAGGTGTTCGAACGACTGCGCACGGCGGTGCTCACGCTCGAGCTGCTGCCGGGCGAGCGACTGACCGAGCGCGGTGTCGAGGCGGAGTTCGGGGCCTCCCGCACCCCGGTCAGGGCGGCGCTCGCCCGGCTCGAGGGCGAGGGTCTGGTGCGGCGCGAGGGGCGCGGGTGGCGGGTGTCGCCGATCGACATCGCCGAGGTGCACGCGCTCGCCGAGCTGCGCGCCGCGCTCGAACCGGCGGCGCTCCGGCTCGCCGGGGCGCGACTGCGGGAGGGGCAGGTCCCGACGGCGACGGCACTGGCCGCGCTCTCCGAGCAGCTCGACGGGGTGCGGCCGGGCGACGCGCGGCCCGGCGAGGTGCGGCCGGGCAAGATCTCCCGCGAGGCGGAGCAAGAATCTTCTGCATCCGAGGCGACCGCCCCCGCCGCCCTGGCGGCGGGCAGCCGATTCCACGTCGAGCTGGCGGCGCTCTCGGGCAACCACCCGATGACCGAGGCCATCCAGGGCGCGATGACCCGGCTCGCCCGCACCCGTTACCTCGAGGCGCGCACCCCGGAGTCGAGCGCCCGCGCCTGGGCCGAGCACCGCATGGTGCTCGACGCCCTCCTGGCCGGCGATGCCGACGGGGCCGCCACCCTGATCGAGCGGCACATCCGGGAGACCGACGCCCGCCTGATCGCCTTCCTCACCACCGAGCGCACCCGCTTCCGGGCCAGCGGCCTGGCGGTCGAGACCGCGCCCGCCTGATCGACCGGATGCGCGCCGGTCGCGCGGCTGCGAGGCGGCGGCTCTAGTCGAGCGCCGTCAGGAAATCGACGACGGCGGCCTTGAACTCGCGCGAGGTCACCGCGGTGACGTGGGTGCGTCCGGGCAGCGCGAGGAACGAGGCGTGCGGGATCTCGGCCGCCAGCTCGGCCACGGCGGGCTCGAGCGGATCCTCCGTGCCGGCCACGAACAGCATCGGCTGCCGGGGCGTCTGCGCCCGCGGCCGGAAGCCCGCTCGCCGTTGCGCCTCGGCCAGCCGCGTCAGGGCGCGCGGATCGTTCCCGGCGAGCCCGCCCATCATGGCGACGTAGCGCCCGGTCACCGCATCCACCTCGCCCTCGCTGCGCCCGGCGCCGGCACTCGCCCCTGCACCGCCACCGGCGAGTGCATCGACACCGCCACCGGCACGTGCGGCACCAGCACGCACCTCGGCACTCGCATCAGCACCGGCCTCGGCGCCGGCCCCGGACTGGGCACCTGCACCGGCACGGGCACTCGCGCCAGCTCTCGCATCGGCCCCGGGTTCGGACTCGGCAGCGGCGAGGGCCGCTCGGGCGGCCTCGAGGTCGAAGCCCGCGAACGATCCGGTCACCGCCGGCGCCCCGAGCACGAGCGATCGCACGCGGTCGGGATGCCGCAGCGCCAGATCCCAGACCAGTCGCGCGCCGAGCGAGTAACCGACCAGGTGCGCCGCGGCCACCCCGAGGTCGTCGAGCACCGCGAGCAGGTCGTCACGGAACCGCGCCGGAGCGTAGTCGCGAAGCCGGCGCGGCCGGTCACTCTCGCCGTGACCCCGCAGATCCGGCGCGATCACGAAGAACCCGGCGTCGGTCAGCGGCCCGGTCCACCGTGCGCGCACCCAGTTCGCCGACCGGTCCGAGGCGAAGCCGTGCACCAGCATGACGGCCGGATGCGCGGGGTCGCCCGCGGTCTCGTACGCCACCCGCACGCCCCCGACGAGCACCGCCCGCATCCCGTCCGCCCGAATCCCGCCGGCCCGCATCCCGTCCACCCGCATCCCGCCGGCCTGCATCCCAGCGACCGGCTTCCCGTCCACCCGCACCCCGTCCGCCCGCATCCCATCCACCCGAGAACCCTACGTCGAGCGGCCGCCGGCCTGTGACGGCGAAGCACCCCCGGCCGAGCCTGTCCCAGCGGCGGAACCGGTGATCAGCCCATCGATAATGGACCCATGACCACGGCCGCCCCCGACGACTCGGCCCGCTGCCCCTGCCTCAGCGGCGAGACCTACGGATCCTGCTGCGGCCCGTTCCACCGCGGCACGGCCGAGGCCCCCACCGCCGAGCGTCTGATGCGGTCGCGGTACTCGGCGTTCGCGATCGGCGACGCCGACTACCTGCTGCACACCTGGCATCCGTCGACCCGGCCGGCCTCGCTCGACCTCGACGACGGCATCCGCTGGTATCGCCTCGACATCCTCTCCCGCACCGGCGGCGGCCTCGGCGAGCGCGAGGGCACGGTCGAGTTCACCGCGCGCTACAAGTCGCCCGGTGGTCCGGCGGGCGAGCAGCACGAGCTCAGCCGCTTCGTCCGCGCCGACGGCCGCTGGTTCTACGTCGACGCCGTCTGACGCCGTCCGGCCCGCCACGCTCCGTCGCCCTCACCGGCTCGCCGGTACCCTGGCCGCATGCGAACGGATTGGATCGAGCACCGGCGCTCCGACGACGGCGAACGGGTGGGATGGATGGAGCCCGATGGTGACGGGTTCGTCGCGATCGACCTCCTCGGCCGGCGGCGCACCGATCCGGTCGACTGGCTGACCGCCGAGGAGACACTCGACGCGCTCGGCCTCGGCTACCTCGCCGAGCCCTACGAACTGCGTCTCGAGGACGGATCCTGGCTCAGGGTGCGGATCGCCGAGGCGACGCCCACCACGATCCGGGTCAAGAAGGATGACTGGGGCGACATGACGGCCACGCAGATCTACTACTCGGTGGCCTTCCCGGTCACCACCGAGACGCTGCGGCCTCTCGCCCGCTGACCGGGCCGCACCGGGCCGCGCCGGGCCACACCAGACCTGGCGGCGCCCACCGGCCCGGCTCAGATCGGGTGCAGTTCGCCGCGGATGACCGAGTTGCCCGAGTGGCCCGGGTTGCCGTCGTCGGTCTCGGCCGAGATGTCGACGAGGGAGTACTGCGTCAGGTCGATCCCCTCGGGCACGTCGAAGCGGCCCTCCGAGCCGTCGAGGTAGCCGACGCTGACCAGTGCGGTCCCGTCGCTCCGGATCAGCCAGACCTCGCGCAGGTCGTCGGCGGCGGGCCCGGCACTGGTGGCCGGATCCACGTCGACCACCAGTTGCCTGCTGCCGTCGGTGTTCTCCTCGATCACGGCGCTGCCGCGCGCATCCGGCCAGTCGGGGAACGGGGAGAGGTCGGCACCCGCGAGCACGACCCCGGTGTCGGCGGGCCGCCCCACCTGCAGCCAGACGCCGATGCCGGCGCCCGCGATCAGCCCGAACAGCAGGGCGGAGGCGGCGACCAGCACGACGAAGCGCGGCCGCAGCCGCCGGCGGCGCGGGCGCTCGGCCGCGAGGTCGACGACGGGTGCCGGAGCGGGCACCGGGCCGCGCACCAGATCGGACGCCGAGCCCGGCGCCAGACCACGCGCCGGATCGGACTCCGGCCCAGTCACCGGGCCAGACACCGGAGCGGGCACCGGGCCGCGCACCGAATCGGGCACTGCCTCACCCACCCCGTCCGCCGCACCCTCCGGCCCCAGCTCCAGCTCCGCCCGGATGCGCGCCCAGACCTCGGCCGGCGGCGCCACGAATTCGATCCCCTCGGCCGCGCGACCGACTCCGACCGTGCGGGTCAGCGCCGCCAGCTCCTCGGCGCAGAGGGCGCAGGAGGACAGGTGAGCGCGCTCGTCGGCGTCAGGCGCCAGGTCGCCTAAAGCGATCAGCGCGAGCGCTTCGTCGTCAATATGCCTCATCGTTCACCTCCAGACGTGTTCGGAGCCGACTCAGACTTCGACGGATGTGACTTTTCACCGTACCGAGCGGCAACCCCAGATCATCCGCGATCTCGGTGTGCGTCAGGTCGGAGTAGAACGCGAGTCGCATGACGTCGCGCGGCACGGGTTCGAGCCGATCGAGCTCCTCGGCCATCGTGAGCCGCTCGATCAGGTCGTCCGAGTGGTCGATCACAGCGACCGGGCGCTCGGCGGCCGCCGCCTCCTCGGCGCGGCGCACCCGGCTCCGCGCCTCATGGGCGTCGGCGATGCAGTGCCGGGTGATCCCGACCAGCCACGCCCCGAGCCGCGAGCGTGCCGGGTCGTACCGCTCCCGGCTGCGCCAGGCCGCGACGAACACCTTCTGCGTCACGTCCTCGGCCTCCCCGTGATCGCCGAGCGAGCGCACGGCGAGGGTGTGCACGAGCGACGACCAGCGTTCGTAGGCCGCCGCGAGAGCGGACTCGTCCCCGGCGGCGAAGGCGTCGGCGATCGCTGTCTCGTCCATCAGCTCGTCGTCCACGTCAGCGTGCCGCCTCCTGCCCGGCCCACCACCGCGCAGCGCCGGCCTGGTGGCGCGTCGGGTGCGGGGATCGACCGCTGGGTCGAGCATAGCGGGGCGTTCCTCTCACGGAGCCGGGACGGCCGTCACGATGACGTTGCTGAGGTAGTGGCCGGTCGAGTAGTCGAACTCGCCGCCGCAGGTGATCAGGGCGAGCCGTGGCGGGCCGGTGCGGTCGAACACCGTGTCCCAGTCGATGCCCGTCTTGGCCTCGACGTCGACGGTCTGCACGAGGAGCCGCTGCACCCGTCCGTCCTCAGCCGTCACGAGCACCTCGGTGCCGGGCGTGATGCTCGCCAGGCGCGCGAACTGGCCTATCCCGTACTCGAGCGAGTCGACGTGCGACGCGATCACGCTGCTGCCCGCGGCGCTCCACGGCGAGGGTCCGAAGCGGTACCAGGAGGCGATGCCCGGGTCGGACGGCAGCGCGAGCGCTCCATCCGCATCCGTCCCCTCGGGGGCGACGGAGACGTCGATGCCGAGGTCCGGCACCTCCACCCGCGCGGGCACGACCGTCGCTGCGGGTGCCGCGGCGCCGAGCGAGGCGTCGGTGCGCGGCACCTGGGGCACCGCCGGCGCTGCTGCGGATGCGGGGGTCGGGCTCGGCGTGGGGGTGGCCGTCGCGGTGACGGTCGGCGACGCGCCCGTCGCACCGGTCCCCGGGTCGCCGGCACCCGCATCCGCCCCACCGGCGCAGCCGGCGAGGAGGAGCAGGGTCGCCGCCGCGAGGGCGACGCCGGACACGGCCGGGGCTGCAGGGGCCCCGGCCGTGCGCTCGGGAGTCCCCGGCCGGGATCTCCGGGTCATGGATCCCGGCCGGGGACGGATGGAGCGGAGGGAGCGGATCAGGTTCAGCGGTCCGCCTTGGCCGACGCGAGGCGGCGCAGTCGCACACCGCCGACAGCGGCGCCGATCAGCAGGATGATCGCGGCACCGGCCCACAGCGGGGTCGCGTCGGCGGGGCGGTTGGTGGCCACGAGGCCCGCGTCGGCGGGGCGGTTGGTGGCCACGAGGCCCGCGTTGCCGGCGGGCACCCCGCCCGGGTTGGAGTGCAGGCCGTCGATGGTCTGCGTGGCGAGCGCGAGGTTGCCGTCCGCCAGGCTGCCCCAGGCGTAGACGATCGTGTTCGTGCCCTCGGCGACCGTGACGTCGGCCGGGCCGATGACGGGTGCCGTGGTTCCGGTCGCCGCGACCGAGGCCGAGACGGTACCGGCCGGGAGCGTCAGCGACTGCTCACCCGGGTTCGAGAGGTTCGTGATCACGGCGGAGCCACCGGCGAGCACGTCGACGGCCGGAGCGGCCGCGTCGTGACGCACCGTGAGTCGGCCCTGACCGGCGGCCAGCGTCGAGGTGTCGTTCGTGTAGAGCGTCGCGGTCGGCTTGCCGGCCGAGTCGAGGTGGGCCACGGCGGTGTAGTTGCCACCGGCCGTCAGCGGCAGGTCGATGGGCCCGATCAGCGGGGCGCTCGCGTCGGCCGCGTCCGCCGCGGTGATGGCGACCGAGTAGGTGCCGGCCGGCAGGTCGAGGGGGCCGGCGAGGGTGCCCGGGGTGAAGTCGTCGAGCGTCAGGGCGTTGTTCACGTAGACGTCGACGGTGAGGCCGGGCACGGCGTGGAGGACGGAGAGCTTCGCGTCGCCGTCGGCGGCGGACGCGGGCAGGGCGGTGGCGACCGCGATGAGGGCGCCGGCGGCGATGCCGGCGATGAGGGTCTTGCGCATGAGTACCTCCTGATCAGCTCCGAGGAGCAGCGGGAAAACGACTTACACCCCCACTTCCGGCGCATCGGGCTCTGCGGATGCACTGCCCCCGGATTTTTTCGATCTTTTTTTCCCGGCCGCCCCGCCGGGTCGATTTCGGCCCGAACCCTGTGCGGATGCCCCTCGTGAGCGCACCATGGGCTCAGGCACCGGAGCCGCGCCGCCGGCGAGGCCGGTCGCGGCGGAGCAGAGTGGAGCCCAGATGTCCGGCGAACGCGAAATGGACCCCAACATGGACGAATACGACTACTCCTTTCCCGAGACCGACTCGGCCTCGGGTGCCGACGGCCAGCCCCGCGGCGACGCGAGCGCGCCCGGCGTGGACGCGGCCGCCGGCACGGCCCTCGGTGGCGTCGGCCCGGCCGGGGCCTCGAACGGCCACGACGCCTCCGGCTCCGGCTCTGGCGCGCCCGGCGCCGACCGGGCGGTGAGCGACCCCGACGCCGATCTCGCCCCCGACGACCCCGACGTGCCTGCGGCCGACCAGTCGACCGAGTCCGCGGCCGCCGATCCCGATCCGGCCGACACCGCCTACGAGAACTCCGACCCGGCGCCCGGCGCCGACGAGCACCCCGACAACCCGAACCCCGACATCGACGACTGATGTCCTCCCCGGGCGACCCGGACGAGAGCGTCGGCCTCGACATCCGTCGAGCCATCCCGGTGGTCCACGGCGACGACCCGGTCGCGGCGAGAGCGTTCTACGAGGGCCTGCTCGGGATGCGGGTCGCGATGGACCAGGACGGCATGCTGATGTTCGCCTCCCGCACCACGCCGACGACGCAGGTCATCGTCACCTGGCCGAGCCCGACGGCCCTCGACCCCGAGCTGCTCCAGGTCGACATCTCGATCGAGGTCCCCAACGCCGATCTCGTCTTCGCCCAGGCCTCAGACCGCGGCCTGCCGATCGTGCGGGGCCTGCGCGACGAACCCTGGGGTATCCGCCGTTTCTTCGTCGAGGACCCCACCGGCCTCGTCGTGAACGTCGCGGCCCACCTCCGCCCCGGATCGGACTCGACCGCTTAACGACGAAAGCGACCCGCTTTCGCGAGTCGCTTTCTGATGTGCGCCCTAAGGGATTCGAACCCCTGGCCTTCTGATCCGTAGTCAGACGCTCTATCCAGCTGAGCTAAGGGCGCAAGTGCAGTGGAACACCGCACGAACAACAGAGCCTAGCATGCGGTTCGGGGCTGTCAAAACCAGCCCCGGTGTCGGGGGCCGATGAGACGATGGAGGCATGCCGTCCAGCCCGCCCGCCCCGCGCCCGCGGAGCTGGCAGGCCGTGGTCGGCGGGCTCTCCGCCCCGGCACCCAGCGGCTCCGAGCCGACCACACCGATGGGCCTGCAGTTCGAGATCCGCGAGCTCACACCCCGCACGCACGACCGCTGGCGCGGGCCGACCTCCGCCACCGCCCGACCCGACGCCGGCACCAGCACCGGCACCCCCGGCACCGGCACCAGCGACCCCGATGCCGCCGCCGCCCGCGGCCCCCGCCGGCTGGCCGTACGCCCCGTCATCCGCAGCGCATCCGGAGCCTTCGTCAAGGCCGACGTCACCTGGGGTTCCTTCACCCATCAGGTCAACCGGCTCAACCTCGACCCGGCCCACCACCGCTGGTTCGCCCAGTTCGCCGCCCTGCACCGCGCCGGCCGGCCGGGCCTGACCGCACCCGAGACCGACTGGATCTCGCTCGACGACTTCACCAGCCCCCTGCTCTGGCAGCTGCTGGCCGAGGCGCAGCGGCTCGGGATCGAGCTCGTCCCCTCGGGCCGCACCGGCTCGGTCACCGTGGCCCGCTCCGCCTCCCTCGAGCTCCAGGCCACGCGCGCGACATCGCCCGGCACCGACAACAGAACGGGCAGCGGCACCGGCATCCTGCTGACCCCCGTCGTCCGCCTCTCGACCGCCGACGTGGCTGCGCACGACCCGACCGAGCACCCCGGCCTCGATGCGGGCCCGGTCGGCGACCACGGCCTCTACACCTACACGCTCGGCCCCACCCGCGGCGGCGGCGCGAAGACGAAGAGCAGCGCCACCTCGAAGTCCCCGCCCCCGCACGCCGGCATCCTCCTCGCCCCCACCGCGGCCCCGCTCACGACAGAGCAGCAGAACCTGCTCGGCACCGGCCCGGTGCTCGTGCCCGCGGCCGAGACCGCGCAGTTCTTCGAGGAGTACTTCCCGACGCTCCGCCAGGGCGTCGAGCTGACGAGTCCGGATGCGTCGGTCGCCTTCCCCGAGGTGCCCCCGCCCGTGCTCTCCCTCACCGCCCGCTTCCACGCCGACGACGTGCTGCAGCTCGACTGGGACTGGGTGGGCCACCGCGACCCCGAGGCCGAACGCCGCATCCTGGCCGAGGTCGCGATCGAGCTCGACGCCGTGCTCACCCGCTTCCCCGCGAACATCGACCTGCTGGCGCCGACGCTCGTGCTCCGCGGGGTGACGACCGCCGCGTTCGCCGAGAAGGCGCTGCCGATGCTCGGCGAGCGGGATGACGTGCGCGTCGAGGTGATCGGGCCGCGACCGGCCTACCGCGAACTCACCGGGCATCCGGACATCTCGATCACCACCGTCGAGACCCTCAAGCGCGACTGGTTCGACCTCGGGATCGTCGTGAACATGAACGGCTACCGCATCCCCTTCGGCCCGCTGTTCAAGGCCCTCGCGAAGGGCGAACGCCGCCTGCTCATGGTCGACAAGACCTACCTGTCGCTCGCGCACCCCGCGTTCGACCGGCTGCGCGACCTGCTCGAGGAGGCCGGCACCCTCGACGAGTGGGAGACCGGGCTCCGCCTCAGCCGACACCAGGTGAGCCTCTGGGCCGACCTCGACGACCTGGCTGCCGAGTACTCCGAGGGTCCGGCCGATGAGACCCCCGAGGCCCGTGCCTGGCGCGCGGCCGCCGAGGCGCTCGACGGCACCGACACCGTGCCCCCGACCGCGCTGCCGGCGGGGCTGGATGCGGTGCTCCGCCCCTACCAGAAGGCCGGCTTCGACTGGCTCGCCTTCCTCTGGCGCCACCGGCTCGGCGGCGTGCTCGCCGACGACATGGGCCTCGGCAAGACCATGCAGACTCTGGCCCTCCTCGCCCACGCCCGACAGCATCCGGATGCAGACCCCGCAATCGCAGCACGCCCCTCCACCCCGGCGCGCCTCTCCACCTCGGCGACCCCCGCAGCACGAACGGCTCCCGCAGCTCCCGCAGCGCCCGCGGCACCCACCCCGCCCCCACCCCCCTTCCTCGTCGTCGCCCCCACCTCCGTCGTCGGCACCTGGGCCTCCGAGGCCGCCCGCTTCACCCCCGGGCTCGTGATCCGCACGGTCGGCAGCACCGCGACCGACCTGGCGGCGCGAGCCGACGGGGCCGACGTGGTCGTGACGAGCTACGCCCTCTTCCGCCTCGACCAAGACGCCTATCGGGCCATCCCCTGGTCAGGGCTGATCCTCGACGAGGCGCAGTTCGTCAAGAACCGCACCTCGCAGCTCCACCGCGCCGCCCGCGACCTCGACGTCGACTTCACCCTCGCGATCACCGGCACCCCGCTCGAGAACAGCCTGATCGAGCTGTGGGCGCTGTTCGACATCGCGGCCCCGGGTCTGCTCCCCTCGGCCCGGCGTTTCGCCGAGCTGTACCAGCGCCCGATCGAGCGCGGCATCGACCCGCGCCTGCTCCCGCGACTGCGGCGCCGCATCCGCCCGTTCCTGCTGCGCCGCACGAAGGAGTCGGTCGCGCCCGAGCTGCCCGAGAAGCAGGAGCAGGTGCTCCCGGTCGAGCTCGCCCCGGCCCACCGACGTCTCTACGACACCGTGCTGCAACGCGAGCGGCAGAAGCTGTTCGGTCTGATCGACGATCTCGACCGCAACCGCTTCATCGTCTTCCGCTCGCTCACCCTGCTCAGAATGCTGAGTCTGGATGCGTCGCTGATCGACGAAGCCCACGCCGGCATTCCCTCGTCCAAGCTCGACGCCCTCGTCGAGCAGCTGACCGAGGTGATCGCCGAGGGCCACCGCTGCCTGGTCTTCAGCCAGTTCACGACCTACCTGGCGAAGGTCGCCGAGCGCCTGGAGGCCGAGGGGATCGCGTTCGAGTACCTCGACGGATCGACGCGCGACCGCCCGGCCGTGATCGACCGCTTCCGGGCCGGCGAGGCGCCGGTGTTCCTGATCAGCCTCAAGGCCGGCGGCTTCGGCCTCACCCTCACCGAGGCCGACTACGTCTACCTGCTCGACCCGTGGTGGAACCCGGCCAGCGAGGCCCAGGCCATCGACCGCACGCACCGCATCGGCCAGGTGCGCCCGGTCACGGTCTACCGCCTCGTGGCCACCGAGACGATCGAGGAGAAGGTGATGGCGCTCAAGGAGCAGAAGGCGAAGCTGTTCGACGCGGTCTTCGACGACGACGAGCTCTTCTCGCAGCAGCTCACCGCCGACGACCTGCGGAGCCTGCTCAGCTGACCTCGACGGTGCCCGCCGCCATGATCTCCTCCAGCGGCGTGTACCCGAAGTGCGGGAACGCCCCGGCCGTGCCCCGGTGCGTCAGCCGCCCGTCGACGGTCGAGACCCCCAGGGCCAGCGCCTCGTCGCGCGCCACCGCCGCGCGCCACCCCAGGTCGGCGAGCCTCACCACGTAGGGCAGCGTCGCGTTCGTGAGCGCCGCCGTCGAGGTCGACGAGACCGCGCCCGGCATGTTCGCGACGCAGTAGAAGATCGCGTCGCCCACCCGGTAGGTCGGGTCGTCGTGCGTGGTGGGCCGCGAGTCCTCGAAGCAGCCGCCCTGGTCGATCGCGATGTCCACGAGCACCGAGCCCGGCTTCATCCGCAGCACGAGGTCGTGCGACACAAGCTTGGGGGCGGCGGCTCCCGGCACGAGCACCGCGCCGATCACGAGGTCGGCCTCGAGCACCGAGCGCTCGACCTCGAAGGCGTTCGAGACGACGGTCTTCACCCGGCCCGCGAACACCTCGTCGATGTGCCGCAGCCGAGGGATGCTGAGGTCGAGCACGGTGACGTCGGCCCCGGCGGCGACGGCCTGCTGCACCGCGTTCTCGCCCGCCATCCCGCCGCCGATGACCGTGACCTTGGCGGGCCTGACCCCGGGCACCCCGCCGAGCAGCACCCCGCGGCCGCCCTGGGAGCCCATCAGGTGGTAGCCGCCGACCATGACCGAGAGCCGGCCGGCCACCTCGGACATCGGGGCGAGCAGGGGCAGCGTGCAGTCGGGCAGCTGCACGGTCTCGTAGGCGATCGCGGTGGCGCGCGAGTCCAGCAGTGCCTGCACCAGCGGTTCGGCGGCGGCGAGATGCAGGTAGGTGAAGATCAGCTGGCCCTCGCGCATCCGGCCGTACTCGGGCGCGATCGGCTCCTTGACCTTGACGATCATCTCGGCGGCCCAGACGGCGTCGACGTCGGTGACGGATGCGCCGGCGGCGGCGTACTCCGCGTCGGTGACGGCGGCTCCCGCGCCCGCGCCCGCCTCGACCAGCACGGTGTGCCCGTGCCTGACCAGCTCGAACACCCCGGACGGCGTCATCGCCACCCGGAACTCGTTGTTCTTGATCTCCTTCGGAACACCGATGATCACGTGTACGTCTCCTTCGTCGTTTAGGCCCGTTCGCCGCGTCGGGAACGATTATCGATCGGATTCGTAGGTCTGTCACTGATCCCGAATATCATTCGGTAGAGATGCGCAGATTTGCCTGAGAATTCGGCACCGGAGGATGGAGAGCACCGTGGAAGGAATCGACGAGGTCGACGAGCGGATCGTCTGGGAGCTGTGCCGCGAGGCGAGGCTGCCGAACAAGGAGCTCGCGGAGCGCGTCGGCATCGCGCCGTCGACCTGCCTGGTGCGGGTTCGTGCTCTGCTCGAGAAGGGTGTGCTGCGCGCCTTCCACGCCCAGCCCGACTGGGCTTCGCTGGGGCTGCCGATCGAGGCGATCGTCGCGGTGCGCCTGAAGGCGCAGGCCCGGGCCGAGATCAAGACCTACGCGCAGCGGGTGATCACGCTGCCGAACGTGCTGAACGTCTTCTTCCTCGGCGGGGCGGACGACTTCCTCATCCACGTCGCCTGCACCTCGACCGGGCAGCTGCGCGACTTCGTGGCGAGCGAGCTCAGCATGGACAACTCGGTGGCCTCGACGCAGACGAACATCGTCTTCGACCACCTGATCGGCGTCGACCACATGGCCGAGGGCGGCTCGTGGACCCAGGTGCGCGACGGCGTGACCGACCCCCGCGCAGCGCGCAGGGCGTGACCCCCGACCGGACCGTCTAGTCCCAGAACTCCAGGTGCACCTCGGTCGCGGCCGGCAGCGCGACCGGCCCGACGACCTCGACCGGCCGCCCGCCGTGCGCCAGCACCTCGCGGCTCGGCAGCGCGAGCGTCGGCACCCCCGACTGCTCGGTGACCATGGCCCCCAGGTCGGCCTCCGAGAGCGCGAACACCACCCGCGGGATCCCGGCCCAGTAGATCGCCCCGGTGCACATCGCGCACGGCTCGGTGCTGGTGAACAGCGTGCTGCCGGCGAGCTCGGCGACCTCGAGCCGCTGCCCGGAGTCGTAGACGAGGTTGGTCTCGGCGTGCCCGATCGGGTTGTGCCCGGTGTTCACGGTATTCATGGCCTCGACGACCACGCCCTCGGCCGTCACCAGCACGGCGCCGAACGGGTGGTCGCCGCGAGCGCGCGCCGCCTGGGCGAGCGCGATGGCCCGCTCGAGGTGGGCGAGGTCGGTGGGCTCGAGATCCTGCGGGGCGAGGGCTGAGTTCTCCATGCCCCCACCCTGGCACACCCCACCCCTTCCCCTCCCGCGGGTGCCGGCGCGACACTGGATGCACGCCGGGCACGGGCGACGGAACCCCGCCCGCGCGACGCGACTGCGTCATCCGGCGCACCGCCGACGGAAGGACCGCGATCATGCCCCTCACCCACATCAACCCGCCCGGCATCCCCGGCCACCCCGCCTACTCGCAGGGCGTGGTCGCCGAGGCCGGTCGCACGCTCTACATCGGCGGCCAGAACGGCGTCGGCCCGGACGGCGCGATCACCGGCGACATCGCCGAGCAGACCCGCACGGCCCTGCGCAACCTGATCGCCGTGCTCGAGGCGGCCGGCGGCGAGAAGACGGATGTGGCCAAGATGACCATCATGATCGTCGAGTCGGCCGACCTGATGGCCGCGTTCGGCGCGTCGCGCGAGGTGTGGGGCGAGGTCCCGACCGCGGTCTCGATGCTCCGCGTCGCCGGTCTCGGCCGACCCGAGGCGCTGATCGAGATCGAGGCGATCGCGGCCCTCCCGCCGGCCTGACCGGCGCTACCCCTCCTCGGGGACGAGCACGCCCGCATCCGGCGGCCGCAACCGCCCACCGAGACTCGCCTTCCGCCGCCACAGCGCGATCAGCGGGAACAGCAGCACCGAGAGCATCCCCGCCCCGACCAGCGCGGCGGCCGTGCCGGGCTGCAGGATGCGCTCGTCGAGCCCGATCGCGGTCACCGCGACGATGATCGGCAGCCCGGTCGCGCTGAAGAGCCCGATCGCCACCCGGTCGTTCCCGGTCGATCCCGGCGGTGCCGCCAGCAGCCCGGGAAGGCCCCGCACGACCAGCAGCAGCACGAGGAACACGGGGAGCAGCAGCAGGGCGCTCGGTTCCGTCAGCAGCGAGTCCAGATCGAAGGTGATGCCGGTGTAGAGGAAGAAGATCGGCACGAGGAAGCCGAAGGCCACCGCCTCGAGCTTGGTCTCGATCACCTCGTGGTCGCTCCGGTCGGCGCCCGAGATGAGCACCCGGAACAGGATGCCGGCCGCGAACGCCCCGAGCAGCATGTCGAGCCCCAGCGCGATGCTGAGGCAGACCAGCGCGGCCACGATCAGCAGCACGAGCCGCACCGCGAACTGCCCGCTCGTGTGCAGGGTGGCGGCGACGAGCGCGTGCAGGCGCCGGTGCGGGCCGCGCGAGGCCAGGAAGATGCCGAGCCCCGCGATCACGGCGAAGCCGATCAGCACGATCGTGGCGGCCCCCGGATCGCGCCCGCTCAGGAAGATCGAGATCGCCAGCAGCGGCCCGAACTCGCCCGCCGCGCCGATCGCGGTCACGGCCCGGCCGAACGGGGTCGTCAGCTCGCCCGCATCCCGGAGCACCGGCATGATCGTGCCGAGGGCCGTCGAGGTCAGCGCGATGCCGATGAAGACCCCGGCCTCGACGGTGGGGGCCAGCAGCACCCCGATCACGACCCCGCCGACCAGCGAGATCAGCCAGCCGAGGCCGGCCCGCCCGAGCGGCCGGCCCTTGATGGCCACGAAGTCGATCTCGTTGCCGGCCATGAAGAACAGCATCGCGAGACCGAGGTTCGCGAGCGCGTCGAGGAACGGGCCCGCCGGAACCCAGCCCAGCACGCTCGGGCCGACCAGCACCCCGAGCAGGATCTCGAAGACCACGAGCGGCACCTTGGCCACCCGGCCGATGAGTCCGGCGAGGATGGGGGCCACCACCGCGAGCCCGGCGACCACGACGACCGCGATCGGATCGGATGCGTCCACGAGACCCCCTCCCGCGGCCCCGCCCCCCGGGCGTCGCCGCTGACAGGCAGACTACCGGCGGACTAGTCCTCCAGGTGCCGCTCGTCGACCCCGTTGTACTCCGACAGCGGCCGGATGAGCGCGTTCGAGGCGAGCTGCTCCATGATGTGCGCGGTCCACCCCGTCACCCGGGAGGCGACGAACAGGGGCGTGAACATCTCGGTGTCGTACCCGATCAGGTGGTACGCCGGGCCCGAGGGGTAGTCGAGGTTGGGCTTGATCGACTTCCGCGACTGCATCGCCTCGTCCAGGGCGACGTAGAGCTCGAGCAGGTCGGGGCGGTCGTACTCTGCGACGAGGGTGTCGAGCGAGGCCTTCATCGTCGGCACGCGCGAGTCGCCGTTCTTGTAGACCCGGTGCCCGAAGCCCATGATCTTCTTCTTCGACGCCAGCGCGTCCTCGAGCCAGGCCTCGGCCCGGTCCGCCGAGCCGATCTCGTCGAAGACGTGCATGACGGCCTCGTTCGCGCCGCCGTGGAGGGGGCCCTTGAGCGCGCCGATCCCCGCGACGACCGCCGAGTACAGGTCCGACAGGGTCGACGTGACCACGCGGGCGGTGAAGGTCGAGGCGTTGAAGGAGTGTTCGGCGTAGAGGATCATCGACACGTCGAAGGCCTTGACCACGACCTCCGACGGTACCTCGCCGAAGGTCATCTTGAGGAAGTTGGCCGAGTAGCCGAGCGAGTCGTCCGGCTCCACGAGCTCCTGGCCGCGTCGGCGTCGCTGGTCGTAGGCGACGATCGCGGGGATCTTCGCGAGCAGGGCGACCGACTTCCGCAGGTTGCCCGCCGGCGACGCGTCCTCCCACTCCGGGTCGAGTGCTCCGATGACCGAGACCGCCGTGCGCACGACGTCCATCGGATGCGCGGTGAGCGGCAGCTCGTCGATCACCCGCTTGACGGCGGGGTCGAGCGCCCGCTGCGAGCGCTCGGTCTCCTCGAAGGCGGCGAGTTCCGCATCCGTCGGCAGCTCGCCGTTCCAGAGCAGGTACGCGACCTGCTCGAAGCTGCGCGAGGCCGCCAGCTCCTGCACGGGGTACCCCCGGTACAGCAGCGAGTTGGTCTCGGGGTTCACCTTCGAGATCGCGGTGTAGTCGACGACGACTCCAGCGAGCCCTTTCTTGATCTCCTGCGTGTCGGTCATGTCAGGTCACTCCTCAGCGAGCGGTCGGGACGTCGAAATTGAAGACGGAGGTGTCGAAGGCGTTGTACGACTCGTAGTCGAGCAACTCGTACAGCCTCGCACGCGTCTGCATGCCGGGCACCTCTCTCGCGAGTGAACCTTCGGCGACGAGTGCGTCGAGCCCGCGCTCGGCGGCGCCCATCGCGATCCTCAGCAGCGACACCGGGTAGATCACGAGGTTGACGCCGACGCTCTCGAGCTGCTGCACGGAGAACAGCTCGCTCTTGCCGAACTCGGTCATGTTCGCCAGGATCGGCACGTCCACCGCCGCACGCACGGCCTCGAATTCGGCGAGGTCGGCCATCGCCTCGGGGAAGAGGGCGTCCGCTCCGGCGTCGACGAGCTGCTTGGCCCGGTCGATCGCGGCTCCGAGCCCGTCGACCCCGCGGATGTCGGTGCGCGCCATGATGAGCAGGTTCGGGTCGCGCCGCGCATCCGCCGCCGCCCGGATGCGCTTGACCGCCGTCTCCGAGTCGACCACGGCCTTCCCGTCGAGGTGGCCGCATCGCTTGGGGTTCACCTGGTCCTCGATGTGCAGGCCGGCGAGCCCGGCGTCCTCGAGGGTCTGCACTGTGCGGGCGACGTTCATCGGCTCGCCGAAACCGGTGTCGGCGTCGATCAGGGCCGGCAGGTCGGTCATCCGGGCGATCTGGGCACCGCGGCCGGCGACCTCGGTGAGCGTGGTGAGCCCGATGTCGGGCAGGCCGAGGTCGGCCGCGATCACGGCGCCGGAGATGTAGACCCCCTCGAAGCCCTTCTCCTGGATCAGGCGGGCCGACAGCGGGTTGAAGGCCCCGGGCATCCGGAGCAGGCGGCCGGAGGAGAGCGCCGCGCGGAACGCGGCGCGCTTCTCGGCGGCGGGAACGGTGGAGTACAACATCAGAAGAGGCCCTTCGGGGTCGGGTACTGCTCGAGGAGGCCGGGCCGGGCCGCAACCGTGAGCCCGGCGAGCTCGTCGGGGCCGAGCTCGGGCAGACGCTGCACCAGCGTCAGGAAGCGGTCGATCTCGGCATCCTCGACCACACCCTCGGCGAGGGTCTGGAACTTCGTGACGTAGTCGGCTCGGGCGAACGGCCGAGCACCGAGCGGATGCGCGTCGGCGACCGCGATCTCGTCGGTGATCGTGCTGCCGTCGTGCAGGATGATCTCCACCCGACCGCCGAAGGCCTTCTCGGCCGGGTCGACCGAGTGGTAGCGCCGGGTCCACTCCGGGTCCTCCAGGGTGCGCACCCGGTTCCAGAGCTCGACCGTGTCGGGTCGGCCCGCCCGCTCGGGCGCGTAGGAATCGACGTGGTGCCAGGCGCCGTCCTGCAGCGCGACCGTGAAGATGTAGGGGATCGAGTGGTCCAGCGTCTCGCGCGAGGCCGTCGGGTCGTACTTCTGCGGGTCGTTCGCCCCCGAGCCGATCACGTAGTGGGTGTGGTGGCTGGTGTGGATCGTGACACTGCCGACGTTGGCCGGGTCGACGAGCTCCGGATGCTCGTGGTGCAGCTTCCGGGCCAGGTCGATCCAGGCCTGTGCCTGGTACTCGGCCGAGTGCTCCTTCGTGTAGGTGTCGAGGATGCCGCGCTTGGCCTCGCCGCGCGCCGGCAGCGGAACGGAGTACCGCGCCTCGGGGCCGTCGAGCAGCCAGGCGATCACGCCGTCCTCGCCCTCGTAGATCGGGGTGGGGCTGGTCTGGCCGCGCATCGCCCGGTCGACGGCCTCGACCGCCATCTTGCCGGCGAAGGCGGGGGCGTGCGCCTTCCAGGTGGAGATCTCGCCCTTGCGCGACTGGCGGGTGGCGGTCGTGGTGTGCAGCGCCTGGCCGATGGCCTGGAAGATCGTGGTCGTGTCGAGCCCGAGAAGCGTGCCGATCCCGGCCGCGGCCGAGGGGCCGAGGTGGGCGACGTGGTCGATCTTGTGCTTGTGCAGGCTGATCCCGCGCACCAGGTCGACCTGGATCTCGTAGCCGGTCGCGATGCCGCGCACCAGGTCGGCGCCGGCCGAGCCCCGGTGCTGGGCGACCGCGAGGATCGGCGGGATGTTGTCGCCCGGGTGCGAGTACTCGGCGGCCAGGAAGGTGTCGTGGTAGTCGAGCTCGCGCACCGCCACGCCGTTGGCCCAGGCGGCCCATTCGGGGCTGTACCGCCCGCCGACCCCGAAGACGGTCGACCCCGGGGTGTAGGGGTGATCGAGGGCCTGGGCCCGCGCGGCGATACCGGGGGCCCGGGTGATCGAGGCGGTCGCGACGGCCGCGTTGTCGATCATCCGGTTGATCACCATCTCGGTCACGTCGTCGGGCACGGCCACGGGGTCGGTCGCGACCTCCGCGATCTTCCAGGCCAGCTGGTCCTCGCGGGCCAGGTTCTCATCGCTGCGGTGAACCCGCACCTCGTGCTGTTCCATCGGGGTGGTCTCCTTCATCGGCGGGGCCGGTCGTCGGGTGGGGCGGTGGTCGGTGGTGCAGGTCAGGGGGCGGGCTCAGTGGGTCGGGGTCGGGCAGTCCGGTTCGGCGAGCGGCTCATCGGGCCCGGTGCGGCTCATCGGGTCGGGCTCATCGGCGTCGCCGGCAGCTGCACGAGCGAGCCGAGCGTCGATCTGAGGCTCCGGTGCAGGTGCACCCGCGTCGCGTCGACCGCGAGCGCCGCGTCGCCGTCGACGATAGCGTCGATGATCAGCAGGTGCTCCCGGGCCGCCTCGAGCAGTCGGGCCGGGTTGTCACGAGACAGCCGCCGGATGCGCACGAGGTGCGTCCGCACCCCGGCGAGCGCCTGCACCAGGAAGGGGTTCTGCACGGCGACGTCGACCGCTCCGTCGAAGCGCGCGACGAGGTCGTAGTAGGCGTGCCGCCCGGGATCGGGGTCGGCCAGGAGCGCCGGCACCTCGCGCAGCTGGTCCTGCAGCTCGAGGAACGGCGGCAGCTCGCGCCGCCGGGCCGCGAGAGCGGCGGCCTGGGCCTCGAGCGCCTGGCGGAGCTCGAAGAGCTCAGTGACGTTCTCGGCGGAGACCGGCGAGACGATCAGACCGCGGCCGCCCTGGGGCTCGGCGAGGCCGTCGGCGACGAGCCGGGCGAGCGCCTCCCTGACCGGGGTGCGCGAGATGCCGAGGCGGCTGGAGAGCTCGACCTCGGCGAGGATCGTGCCCGGCGCGAGATCCCACGCCAGGATCTCGGATCGCAGCACCGAGTAGGCCGTCTCACTTGCCCGCGCCATCACGCTCCGATCCTCATGTATACAGTGAGGTCAGGATACTCCCGCCTCGGACCCACCTCAAGCGGATTTTGCAGTGCGCTGTATACACAGAGCCTGAGAGTTCCTCCGGTTCGAGCTTCACAGATCAGACGCCTAGGCTCGAGACGTGAACGACTTCGAGCATCCCCCGCGGGGGCGGGCGAGCCTCGAGGTGCTGCGTGCCGAGGCCGCCGACGAGCTCGAGACGATCGTGCACGAACGACTGCTGGCGGGCGAGGACCCATGGGAGTTCATGGAAGAACTGCCCACCGTCGACGAGCTCGTGGTCTATCTGCTGCGCGCGGATTCCATCACCGAGAACGGCGGCGCCCGGCCCACCTCGGCCCGCGACTACCGGGTGCTGCGACAGATCGCGCTCGACCACCCGGGGCTGACCCGTTCGGTCTGGCGCCTGATCGGCGAGCTCGACGCGCACTCGGCCGACTCCCGTCGAACGGCCTGACGGTCGATCAGCCTCGGCGGAAGACCTCGGTCAGGCGGCGCCAGGCCGACGGCCGACCCACCGCATCCGCCTCGCCGCCGCGCTCCTGCACCTGGACGTGCTGCTCGACCCGGATCGCATCTACCAACACGGGTTCGACGATCAGCGCACCGGATTCGCTGCGGAACGGCGCCTCGGGGGCGAGGGACGGTCGCCCGCTCGCGATCCAGCCGAGGTACGCCGTATAGGGATCCGACGGATCCGCGGTCTGCAGAGAGGCGCTCTGAGGAGACGATCGACGGTACTGTCTGAACGCCATCGCTTCCTCCCTGGGAGAATCGTCCCCTGAACAGGCTCGATTTGCAGCACCGAGGGCGTTTCGTTACCTGTTCGTTTCATTCAAGGCCCTGGTCGGGCCCGGGTTACGCCGTCAGTCGAAGCTCGTCACGACGGATGTCGAAAGAGACCACGAGCCCGTCGCCCCGGCACTCGGTGCAGAGGGTGACCTCGTCGATCTCGAAGGACTGGACCGGGTCGGCGCCGGACCCGTCGCAGCGGTCGCAGGTGTCGTATTCGTTCATGCGGCCATTGTCCGCCGCACCTCCGACATTGGAAGCGCCCACGCCGAGCACCCACCGTTCCCTCGGCGACCATGGGGACTTCTCCCCATCGCCCGCCCCGGCCCCGCCGCCTAGCCTCGATATCCACGGGAACTCCTCATCGCGAAGGGGGCTCCCCTCTGGGACGGAAGGACGCGCAACGATGACCCGATCCGGTGCCGTCGGCCCCGCCGACGACGAGACCTTCGAGCAGTTCCTCTGGGAACTCGACGTCACCCGAGCCAACCCCGACCGCCCCGATCCCCGTCTCCGCACCGCCTCCCCCTCCACCCGCTCCTGGACCGTCGCGACACCGCCCGATACGGCCCCTCCCGTCGCCACTCCTCCTGCCCCCTCGTCTCCCGTCTCCGCGCCTCCCGTCGCTGCCCCGCCCGTCTCCGCCCCACCCGACACCGCCCCGCCCGTCGCCGACGCCCGCCCGCCGCGCGCGCCCCGCCGCACCCCCCGCCGCGCGCGCGTCCCCGCCCTCGCGATCCTCCGCATCCTCGCGGCCGCCTGCCTGCTCGCGGGCACGGCCCTGCTGGTCACCATCGCCCTCACCCGCTGACCGCGACAGCGAGGCCGTGCGAGCGCGACCGTGCGACCGAGCCGCGGATGCGGAAGACTCGGGTCATGACGTATCTCGCCGCCGACACCCGTTACGAATCCCTCCCCTACCGCCGCACCGGCAAGAGCGGCCTCCTCCTGCCGGCCGTCTCCCTCGGCCTCTGGCAGAACTTCGGCGACGTCACGCCGCTCGACACCCAGCGCGCGATCCTCCGCCGCGCCTTCGACCGCGGCGTCACCCACTTCGACCTCGCCAACAACTACGGCCCGCCCTACGGCAGCGCCGAGACCAACTTCGGCCGCGTCTTCGCGGAGGACTTCCGGCCGTACCGCGACGAGCTCGTCATCTCGACCAAGGCCGGCTACGACATGTGGCCCGGCCCCTACGGCAACTTCGGTTCGCGTAAGTACCTCCTCTCCTCGCTCGACCAGTCGCTCGAGCGGATGGGCCTGGACTACGTCGACATCTTCTACTCCCACCGCGCCGACCCAGACACCCCGCTCGAGGAGACGATGGGCGCGCTGCACACCGCCGTGCAGTCGGGTCGAGCCCTCTACGCCGGCATCTCGAGCTACTCCCCGGAGCGCACCCGCCGGGCCGCCGAGATCCTGGCCGACCTCGGCACGCCCCTGCTCATCCACCAGCCCTCCTACTCGATGTTCAACCGCTGGATCGAGGACGGCCTGCTCGACACCCTGGGCGAGCTCGGCGTCGGCTGCATCGCCTTCTCGCCGCTGGCCCAGGGCCTGCTGACCAGCCGCTACCTCGACGGTGTGCCCGAGGACTCGCGGGCCGCCAAGGGCGGGTCGATGTCGACCTCGATGATCTCGGACGAGACGCTCCAGCGGGTGCGGAGCCTGAACGAGATCGCCGGGAGCCGCGGACAGACCCTCGCCCAGCTCGCCCTCTCCTGGGCCTTGCGCGACGAGCGGGTGACCTCGGTGCTGATCGGCGCCTCCTCGGTCTCGCAGCTCGACGACAACCTCGCGGCGGTCGAGCATCTCGACTTCACCGACGACGAGCTCGCCCGCATCGACGAGTTCGCGGGCGACCGCGACCTGAACCTCTGGGCGCCCTCCAGCGCGGTTCCGGCCGAGACCGCCTGAGGCCGGCCCAGACCACCTGAGGTCGGGCAGACCCCCAGCGGCCGGCCCAGACCGCCCGAGGTTGGGCAGACCGCCTCAGCCGGGCATGATGGAACGGTGAACAGGCACGGCGCGGGCGCCCTCCTCGGCGCGATCGCGCTCGGGTCGATCCTCACGCTGTCCGGATGCATGACCTCGGCCGACTGCCCCGAGACCACCTGGTCGAACCAGGCCTCGGTGACCCTCGACGGCGACGTGACCTCGGTCGACCACGTCGAGCTGTGCGCCGGCGACTCCTGCTCGGCCTACGACGCCGGCACCGGCACACCGACGCCCTCGCCCGGTGCCGACGCCTCGAAGACGCCCTACACGGCCACGCGGATCGACGACCACGACTGGCGGATCACGACGAAGACCGACACCCCCGACACGGTCACCGTCCGCGCCTACGACTCCGTCGGGCACGTCCTGATGGAGAAGACGGTGGCCCTCACCTGGAAGCAGGTGGGCGGAACCCCGGAGTGCGGCGGCGAGCACACGGCCCCGCCCGTGCGCTTCGACATCGGCTGACGCGCCGCAGCCGGCCGGGACACCCACCCACTGGCGTCCCGACCGGCTGCGATCCCCCTCAGCGGCCTGCGGCGGCCCTTCTCCGCCAGAGCAACGCACCGACGACCAGGGCGGCGATCACCACGACGCCCACCCCGGCCCACAATGCGACCGCGAGGCCCGAGACCCCTCCGGTCGACGAGCCCTCCGCACCGGATGACGCGGGCTCCCCGGATCCCGCCTCGGCGTCGGCGCCGGCCTCGGCCGACGTGGCCGCGGACGCGTCCTCGGCAGTGGACGCCCCGTCCCCATCCCCGTCCTCCGAGACGATCGACTCCCCCGGCTGGATCGGCGGCGCCAGCGGCGCCACCGTCACGTCCAGCGTCGAGGTCACCGACTCCGGCGTCGTCGTGCTCACCGAGACCGCCCACTGCCCTTCGGCGAGGAACGGCTCGGGCGTGACCCAGACCCCTTCGCCCTCGGGCGAGGAGATCAGCGCCACCGGCCCGGCCGTCGTGCCGTCGGGCGCGACCGCGGTGGCCACGGGATCGATGATGCCCGAGACCGCGTGCCCGTCCTCCAGATAGGTGGCCGTCACGCTCAGCCCGCCCGCCCCGTCCGGGGCGATCGAGAGCTCGAACGGCCCGCCGTGCGCCGACGCGGGTGCGGCGGAGACCAGCGAGAGCACCAGGAGCACCATCGCGGCGACGAACCCCGCCACGGCGGCGCCCACAGGGCGGAGACGGTTCCGGACGCCGGCAGGCGCCGGGACCGAAGTCCCGGCGCCGCCGTGCCCTGATCGGCCGGTCACTCGCTCATCCGCTTGCGGCGGATGTCGACGAGCAGCAGCCCGCCGAGCCCGCCGATGAGCAGGATGAGCGCCAGCGGCAGCATGGTCACCCAGCCATCCGCACCCGTGTTGGCGAGACCGCTGCCCACCGAGGATCCGGGCTGGCCCGCGACACCCGGCTTGGCCGGCGTCAGCGGGTTGCCGGGCGTGCCCGGGTTCTGGCCGTTGCCCTGACCCGGGTCGACGGCCGCCGCCGTCACGGTGAGCGCCTGGCTGGTGGCCAGCACGGTCTCGCCGCTGCGGATCACCACGTGGTGCTCACCGGTCTCGAACCCGGCCGGGACGGCGAAGGTGAAGGTGAAGCCACCCTGCGCGTTCGCGGTCACCGCCCCGACCTGGATCGGCTCGGAGTAGAGCCACACCTGCAGCGACGCCCCGGGCGCGAACCCGGTACCGGTCACCGTGACGAGCTCGCCCTGACGCACCGAGCTGTCATCCAGCACGACCGTCGGAACCGGCTGGGGCTGCTCGCCCGCCGCCACCTGCACCGAGCCGGTGGTCCCCACGTTGCCGGCCAGGTCGACCGCCCGGTACGAGACCGTCTCCGCCGCCGTGCCGGCGACCGCGATGGCCGCCGAGTAGGTGCGCCAGGCGCCCTCGGTGTCGCCGCTCAGCCGGTACTCGATCCGGTCGACGCCACTGGTGGCGTCCTCGGCCGAGAGGGTGACAGTCCGGCCGTCGGCCGTTCCCGTCGCGGTCGGCACCACGGTGTCGATCCGCAGCACCCGGGTGGCGATGGGCGAGTAGTGACCGTCGCCGTCCGTCGCACGGAGCCGCAGGGTGGTCTCACCCTGGGCGTCGAGCACCAGCGGTCCGGTCAGGGCCGTGTAGGCCGTGCCGTCCGTGGAGTACTCGACGACGACCTCGGCGGCCTCGTCGGTGCTGGTGCCGGTGGCCGTGACGGTCACGGCTCCGGTGTACCAGCCGGCGAGGCCCGTCGGGTTCTCCGGCGAGACGACCGCACCGACCGTGACGACCGGCTCCTCGGGGTCGACCGGCACGGCCGGGACCTCGAGGGTCCCCTCCGCTCCGGCGTTGCCCGCCTTGTCCGTCGCACGATAGGTCACCGTCTGGGCGGTGCCGTCGACCGCGACCGGCGCGGAGTAGGTGAGCCAAGCACCCTCCCCGATCCGGTACTGGATGCTGTCGATGCCGCTGGTCGCATCCGTCGCGGTGATCGAGACGGTGCGGGCGGTGCCGTCCACGACGAGCTGGGCCGCCGCATCCGGTGCCGTCTTGTCGACCTTGAAGCTGACCGATCCGGTCACCGTCGTGTGCCCGGGGGCCGAGGCGCGGTACTGCACCGTGTGGGTCCCGTCGGTGGTGACGATGGCGGGAGTGGTGTACTCCAGCCAGCCGGCCCCGTCGACGTTGTACTCACGGTAGACCGTGCTGGTCCCGCCGCCCTCGGTCTGCACCGCGACCGTGACCGCCTGGGTGTACCAGTCGTTCAGGCCGTTCGGCGCCGCCGGGGTCACCGTCGCGGAGACCGTCACCGGTTCCTCCGGCACGTCCGCCCCGACCACGTGGAAGTAGTCGAACGCGGCCGTGTTCGAGACCTGGCCCTGCGCGGAGTTGCCGAGTGCGAAGAGCCCGACGCGGGCCCCGCCCAGTCCGGGGTTGGTGAGCGTGTCCGCGATCTGCGTCCAGGTCACCCCGTCCGAGCTGTACCAGCCGGTGTAGACGTCGGCCGCCTTCGACAGCCGCAGCCACACGGTCCCGTTCGCCGGCGCCGGGGCGTTCGGCTGCGGGTTCTGCACGACTCCGCCGATCTCGCTGCGCATCTCGAGGTTCCGGGTGATCGCCGATCCCCCCTCGTTCGTCGCGACGATGTCGATCTTGACGTAGTTGTCGTCGTCACCGTGGAGGATCAGACCACCCTGCTGGTAGCGGCGGTCGAGGTCGGCGGCGTCGACCTTGGTCTCCACCGTCCACTCGTCGCCGGCCGGCTGGGGCTGCAGCACGAAGTTCGGCACTCCGGCGTCGCCGCCGTAGATGTCGTTCGGCGTGGTGTCGATCCGCAGCGCTCCATCGGAGACGCGGTAGCCGGCCGGCTGCTCGTTCACGACGGTCCAGCGGCAGGCGTTCAGCGTCGAACCGTCGAACTCGTCGTCCGGGGTCTCGGCCACAGCGGTGTCATCGGGCGTGATGCTGAACCAGTCGAACTCGGCATTGATGACCGCGGGGGTCGATCCCGAGTTGGCGAACGACGCGAGGCCGATCTTCGGGTTCACGATGCCCGCGAGGGACTTCGTCTCCGCCATGGCGATCCAGGTGGTCCCGTCAGCCGAGTACGAGGCGTTCAGGTTGGTGCCGTCACTGGTCATCCGCACGAAGAAGGTGTCGGGGAACGCCGCACCGAGGTTGGCCGAGTTCGAGGCCGCCACCTCGTTCGGGGTTCCGTTCTCCTCCCTGATGTACTGGAAGACCCGCTGTGCGGCATCACCGGTGGTGCCGCGGCTCTGCATCACGAACTTCGCGTAGTTGTCGTCATCGCCGTAGACGATGAGACCGGCCTGCTGGTACTGCGAACGGGCCTCGAAGGTCACCTTGGTGGTGGCCTGCCAGGCGCCCGAGGGCAGATCCTGCAGCGTGATGTTCGGCACGGTTCCGGCACCGGCACCGTAGATGTCGGTCTTCGACGCCGGGATCACCAGCGCGCCGTCCTCCACCCGCATGTCCTGCGTGGGCCGGATGATGCTGGTCCACCGGGAGGTGTCCAGCGTGGTTCCGTCGAAGCCGTCCGAACGACCGGTCAGGCACAGGGTGTCGCCCGGCACCGAGACGGTGATCGTCTGGCTCTTCTCGGTGTAGCCGTTCTGCTCGTCGTAGACGCGCACCCGCAGCTCGTAGGTCCCCGGCTCGGTGTACAGCACCTGTCGGGTCGCCTCGCCGGCGACGAAGCCGCCGCCGAGTCCGTCGTCCCAGCGGTAGCTGACAGCGGTCCCCTCGGGATCCGTCGCGGTCACCGTCGCGTCCACCACCAGCGGGGCGTTGCCGCTCGTCGGCGTCGCCGCGAGGGTCACGACCGGCGGCGAGTTCGAGTCGACGCCGTCACCGCCCCAATTCAGGTAGTTGACGTTGACGCCGCCCTGCGTGAGCACGAAGTACACCGTCCCGGTCTCCGCCGGCAGTCCGCCGTCGAAGTTCGCGGTGAAGTCGGAGTACGTCTGCCAGTCGGCGACACCCGCCTTCAGGGTCGGAGTGAACGGCAGGGTGGCGAGCAGCTGCCCGTTCACCGGGTCGTTCCAGCGCACCTGGATCGTGCCGGGGCCGTCGAAGCCCTTGGCCAGACGCATCGTGACGCTGTCCATCCCCTTCAGATTGATCGGGGAGTACGACCACCAGTCGCCCTCCTCGACGAAGCCGAGGCTCTTGCCGCCGCCGGCGCTGTCGCCGGTGGTCTCGACCTTCACTCCGTCGTCGGGCCCGCCGGTTCCGTTGACCCGGCCGGTCTGGTCGAAGTACTCGGCCTCCATGTGGGTGGAGTTGAGCACGTGGGTGGCGTAGCCGGTCTGCGGCACACCGACCGCTCCGCCGTCGTCGGTGTAGTTGACGTTGACGACCCAGAACAGGTTCGCCTCGAGGCCGTGGCCGGCGTCGCGGGCGGTCGGGAAGCTCCCTTCGCAGCCGTGGATCTCACCGAAGTCGTGGTTGTGCGAATCGTGGCCCAGGGCCGGGATCAGCGTCACCTTCTCGCAGTCGACGGGACCACTCGCATCCGGGTCGTTGACCGTCACCTTGTATGCGATGTCGTCACCCCAAGTGAAGAAGCCGCCGTTCTCGGGGAACTCGATCGAGACCTGGGGCGTGGCGTTGCCGACCACGATGCGCACGTTGGCGATCGCGGTCTTGCCGTCCTCATCCGTCACCGTGAGACGCGCGGTGTAGTCGCCGTTCGTCGTGTAGGTGTGCGCCGGGTCGGCCTCGGTGGTCGTCGCCGAGCCGTCTCCGAAGTCCCACTCGAGAGTGAAGGGCTTCGAGATCGGATGCCGCGTGCCCTCCGAGGAGAACTGCACCGCGAGCGACGGACCGGGTCCGTTGGTCACGTCCGCGGAGGCGCGGGCGATCGGCGAGGGGTTGGCCTGCACGTAGTCGACCCGGTAGACGCCGGAGTTGGCGTTGTTGCCACCGAACTCCGAACCCCAGTCGATCACGTAGAGCGCACCGTCGGGACCGAACTCGAAGTCCATCGGCTTGTTGAAGCCCTTCGACGGGTCGAAGATGCCCGGCAGCATCCGGTTGATGTCCTGGATCTGCGTGTGACGCGCTGCGGTGTCGGTGTCCTCGTTGAGCTGGAAGGAGTACATCTTGCCCTGGTTCCACTCGGCGAACATCGCCTTGCCGTCCCAGTACTCCGGCCATTTGGTCTCGGAGGGGTTGTCGGCGTCGTACCGGTACACCGGGCCGCCCATCGGGGCGCCGCTGTTGCCGATCTCCTGGTAGATGGCCGTCTGGCCGTTCTCGGTCCACCACTCCGGCACGATCACCGGGGGCAGGTTCGTCAGCCCCGTGTTGTTCGGGCTGTTGTTGACGATGGCGGCCGGGTTGAATTCTGCGCCGGAGGTGCCGGTGCTGAAGTTGTAGTCCTTGTAGCACTTCACGCCGACGCAGAAGGGCCAGCCGTAGTTGCCGGGCTGCTTCACGATGTTCCACTCGACGGTGCCACCGGGCCCGCGGGCCGTGCTGGCGGAGCCGGCGTCGGGGCCGTAGTCGGCCACCATCAGGTTGTTCGTGTACGGGTCGAGCCCGATGCGGAACGGGTTCCGGAAGCCCATGGCGTAGATCTCGGGGCGGGTCTTGCCGGTCGAGTCGCTCGCCTCGGCGAAGAGGTTGCCCTCGGGGACGGTGTAGCCGCCGGCGTCCGTCGGCGTGATCCGGAGGATCTTGCCGCGGAGGTCGTTGGTGTTGCCCGCGCTGCGCTGGGCGTCGTAGTCCTGGCGTCCGCCGCGCTCGTCGATGGGCGCGTAGCCGTCGGACTCGAACGGGTTGGTGTTGTCACCGACCGCGAGCACCAGGTTGCCGTCGTTGTCGAACAGCATGTCGCCGCCGGCGTGGCAGCAGGTGTTCCGCTGCGTGGTGACCTTGAGCAGCGCCTTCTCGGAGGCCGGGTCGAAGGTCTTCGAGGCCGGGTTGTAGGTGTAGCGCGAGATGCGGTTGTGCGGCCCGTCGCTTCCGACGTCTGCTGGCGCCCAGTAGACGTAGACCCAGTTGTTGGTCGAGAAGTCGGGGTCGAGCACGATGCCGAGCAGCCCGTCCTCGTTCGCCTGGGTCACCGGGAGCGCCAGCGCCGTGCTGGTCTCGCGCGAGACGGGGTCGATCCGCTGCACGCGGCCGTTGCGCTCGGCGTAGAACACGGTGGAATCCGAGGCCACGTCCAGCGCCATCGGGTTGCCGGTCTCGGTGTCCAGCGGCACCAGCTCGTAGCTGCCCGTCTGGCTCGCGCTGCAGTCGGCCGACTGCACGCCCGCGGCGGTCTTGATGCCGCCGAGCAGGTGTCCGAGGAAGGCCGGGTCGGCGAACGAGGCGTCGGTGTGGCCGCCGCCGGTGTACCAGCTGCGACCGCCGTCGTAGTTCTGGCACCAGGTGGTCGGGTGGTCGATGCCCATCGTGCCGCCGGTGTACGAGCTCTCGTCGAGCGAGGCCAGCACGTGCACCGTGTCACGCGGGTTCGAGCGGAAGTTGTACCACTCGTCGAAGCGGTCCCAGGTGTCGCCGAGACCGGCGGTCGAGGGATGCGCGTGGTCCTCGATCTCGACCGTGGCGTTCTGCTCGGCGGGGTGGCCGGCGAAGTAGGCGCCGACGAGCTTGCCGTACCAGGGCCAGTCGTACTCGGTGTCGGATGCGGCGTGCACGCCCGCGTACCCGCCGCCGGCCTCGATGTACTCCTCGAAGGCCGTCTGCTGCGTCGCGTCGAGCACGTCACCGGTCGTGGAGAGCCAGATCACCGCGTCGTACTGCGCGAGGTTGGCCTCGGTGAAGGAGGCGCCGTCCTCGGTGGTGTCGACCTGGAAGTCGTTCTCCGTGCCCAGTTTCTGGATCGCGGCGATACCCGCCGGGATCGAGCCGTGGCGGAAGCCCGCGGTCTTGGAGAAGACCAGGACCTTGAAGCCCGGTTCGGCGGCGAGCACGGGATCGCCGGGAGCGGCGACCGTGCTCGCGTTCGCGGCCCCTCCGGCGGCCAGGGCGCCACCGGCGACCATGGCGAAGGCGGCGAACGAGGCGACCAGCCTCGAACGCCACGACGGCTTGTGTTGGACGACTCTGTTCAACGTGGATCCACCCCTCGGTTCACGTGCGCGCTGCGATGCGCGCTCGACACTGGTGCCGATGGTACGGAGGCTTTTGTTGTCCGTCAAGCCAAATAGAGAGAATACGGCGATTGTGCGCGCAAAGGCGTCAAAGAGCGACGCAGAGCGCAGCAGCAGGGTCGCAAAAAGGCGGTTTGTTGATAGGCCAGATTAACTGGTTTGTCAAGCACCGATCGAGAGGGTGGCTCCCGCCGGGTCGGCCAGCACGGGCGCGAAGGCCAACTGGGCCGCGCCGATGGCCAGCAGATCCGGGCCGAGCGAGGAGCGCGTGATCCGCACCGATTCGCGCGAGCCCATCATCGCCGAGCGTTGCACGGCGTCCGTGATCTGCTCCGGTGCGACCTCGAACAGCGACCCGAGGAACCCGCCCAGCACGATCAGCTCCGGGTTGAAGAGGTTCACGATGTTCCGCATGGTCACGGAGAGGTACTCCGCCTGCCGGCTCACCAGTTCGGCGAGCGCCGGGTCCACCCCGTCAGGGTCCGCGAAGCGCTGTCGCAGCACCTCGTCGAGCTCGACCGCGCGGTCGCCGGGCAGGCCCAGTGCATCCAGCAGCGCCGCCCGGGTCACCTCGGTCTCGAGGCAGCCGCGCGCACCGCAGTGGCAGAGGATGCCGTTGCTGTTCACGAGGGTGTGGCCGAGCTCGCCGGCATAGCCGTTCTGGCCGGTGAGCAGCGAGCCGTTGCTCACCACTCCCCCGCCGATGCCGCTGGCCCCGCCGTTGAGGTAGACCAGGTTGCGCACGCCCCGGCCCGCACCGAACATGCTCTCGCCGAGGGCGCCGACCGCGGCGTCGTTGGCGGCGTAGACGGGGAGGCCGAGTGCGGCGGAGAGCTTCTGCGACAGCGGCTCGTCGTGCCAGCCGAGGTGGGGGGCGAGGTTCACCAGGCCGTCGCCGGCGCGCACGAGACCGGGCACCGCGAGTCCCACGCCGACGGTGGAGTACGCCGAATCGAGCTCGCCGCGCATGCCCGCGACGACGGCCGAGACGATGTTGACCACCTCGTCGACCTCGGGGATCCGCACCGTGGAGTAGCGGATGCGCTTGACCACCTGGCCGCCGAGGGCGACGAGCGCGATCGACACCGCGTCCAGCTCCGGGTTGACCGCCAGCGCGACCGTGTGGCGCCCGGGGGCGATCACGAGGCTGGGGCGCCCGACCTGGCGCTTGGTGTCCGGCTCGGACTCGGTCACGAGGCCGAGGCTGACCAGCTCGGCGACGAGGGCGCCGATCGTGCTGCGGTTCAGGCCCGTGGCCCGGGTGAGCTCGGCGCGGGTCAGCGATCCGGCCGCGTTCACCAGCTTCAGCACCGTGGAGAGGTTGTTCCGCCGCACGTCGTCGAGGTTGTTGCCCCGGGGCCCTGCCTTGGCGGAGATCGCCGTCGTGTCGTGCGCCATCTGACCCGCCATCCTCTCCGCCGGGGGGCGGCGAAGATCGAGGTCCCTCGTCGCCTCATTGAACAAGGACTCGATATTAGCAGGGTCCGTGCAACAAATTATCCACGGCCGAGGATGACGCCGGCCGGGTCGGCGAGCACCCCCGAGAAGGCGAGTTCCGCCGCGCCGATCAGCAGCAGATCGGCTCCCAGCCGGGCGGTGATGATCTGCGCCACCTGGGCCGATCCGTCGAGCGATTCCCCGCTCACCCGGTCGTTCAGTCGCTCGGGATCGAGCGCGTAGACCGTGGCGAGGAACCCGCCGAGCACGATCCGCTCCGGGTTCAGCACGTTCACCGCGTTGCGGAGGGCGACGGCCAGGAAGTCGAGCTGCCGTCGCACCTCCGCCATCGCCGCCGGATCCGGCGAGGCGGCGAGCGCCTCGCCGAGTTCGTCGTTGTCGGCGCTCTCGAGCCCGACCACGGCGAGCAGCCGCTTCTTCGCGACCTCGACCTCGAGGCAGCCGATCGCCC
Source organism: Herbiconiux sp. 320_LB (assembly GCF_059691755.1). NCBI lineage: Bacteria > Bacillati > Actinomycetota > Actinomycetes > Micrococcales > Microbacteriaceae > Herbiconiux > Herbiconiux sp. 320_LB. The sequence continues at coordinate 387,860 of NZ_JCAWAD010000005.1, forward strand.
CGCAGTGACAGCGCTCCCCGTCGGAGTTGACGAGGGTGTGCCCGAGCTCGCCGGCGTACCCGTCGGTGCCGGTGAGCAGCGTCCCGCCCGCGACCACTCCCCCGCCGATCCCGCTCGAGCCGCCGTTCAGGTACAGCAGGTCGAGCGAGCCCTGACCGGCTCCGAAGATGATCTCCGAGCCTGCGCCCAGCGAGGCGTCGTTGGCCGCCCAGGTCGGATAGCCGGTCGCCAGCGCCACCATCTGCGCGATCGGCTCGTCGACCCAGCCGAGGTGCGGCGCGTACTTCACCTCGCCGTCCTCGGCCCTCACCAGGCCGGGCACCGCCATCCCGATGCCCACGATCCGGTAGGAGTGCTCGAGCTCGGCGCGCATCCCGTCGATGACCGCCGCCGACACGCGAGCGACCTCCCCCGCCGTGGGTACCCGGTCGGTCTCGTAGCGGATGCGGCGGATGACCCGGCCGCCCAGTCCAACGAGCCCGATGGTGATCGCGTCGATCTCCGGGTTGATGGCGAGCGCGGCGGTCGACGCGTTCGCGTGCACCTCGGGGCTGGGCCGGCCGACGTTGGTGCTCGCGGTCGGCGAGGTCTCGTAGAGCAGTGCGAGATCACTGAGCTGGCTCGTGAGGTTCGCCACGGTCGACCGGTTCAACCCGGTGACCCTGGCGAGCTCCGCGCGCGTGAGGCTTCCGCGGTGATGCACGAGCGAGAGCACCAGCGAGAGGTTCGTCCGCCGGGTCTGGTCGTTGCTCGTCGCAGAACTCGCCGCCCCGAAGACGGGCGGTTCGGTCAGTGACATGGGCTGCTCAGCGAGCGCTGAAGGCCGCGTCGAACGCCGCAGCGGGCGCGTCGAAGGCGAGCTTCTTCACGAACTCGAGCGCTTCGGGCGCCCCGACGAGCCGGTCCATCCCGGCGTCCTCCCACTCGACCGAGATCGGGCCGTCGTAGCCGATCGCGTTCAGGGCGCGGAAGCTCTTCTCCCAGGGCACGTCGCCGTGGCCGGTCGAGACGAAGTCCCAGCCGCGCCGAAGATCGGCCCAGGCCAGGTGCGAGCCGAGCCGGCCGTTGCGGCCGTTGCCGGTGTTCATCTTCACGTCCTTGCAGTCCACGTGGTAGATCAGGTCCGCGAACTCGAGGATGAAGCCGACCGGGTCGAGCTCCTGCCAGACGAAGTGGCTCGGGTCCCAGTTCAGGCCGAAGGCCTTCCGGTGCCCGATGGCGTCCAGCGTGCGCACGGTCGTCCAGTAGTCGTAGGCGATCTCGCTCGGGTGCACCTCGTGGGCGTACCGCACACCGACCTCGTCGAAGACGTCGAGGATCGGGTTCCAGCGGTCGGCGAAGTCCTGGTAGCCGGCGTCGATCAGCTCTTGCGAGACGGGCGGGAACATCGCGACGTACTTCCAGATGCTCGAACCGGTGAAGCCCACGACCGTCTTCACGCCGAGCTTGGCGGCGAGGCGGGCGGTGTTCTTCATCTCCTCGGCGGCCCGTTGGCGCACGCCCTCGGGATCGCCGTCGCCCCAGACCACGTCGGGCAGGATGTCGCGGTGCCGCTGGTCGATCGGGTCGTCGCAGACCGCCTGGCCCTTGAGATGGTTCGAGATCGCCCAGACCTTGAGGCCGTGCCGCTCGAGCAGGTCGAGCTTTCCCTGCACGTACTCCTCGTCGTCCCAGCGCCAGGGATCGAGGTGGTCGCCCCAGCAGGCGATCTCCAGACCCTCGTAGCCCCAGCCGGCGGCGAGCCGCGCGACCTCCTCGAGGGGCAGGTCGGCCCACTGGCCGGTGAAGAGGGTGATCGGTCGAGACATCGTCGTACTCCTTATATATGGGGATGCCGGTGGATGGGGATGCCGAGGTGGCCCGGGTCAGACGGTCGTCCAGGCGCTGCCGGCGTCCGAACTCGCCTCGACGGCGGCGAGCACCCGCTGCACCCCGAGGCCGTCCGCGAACGAGGGGGTGGGCTGCACCCCCGAGGCGATCGCCTCGACGAAGTCCTTGGTCTGGTGCGAGAAGCCGTGCTCGTAGCCGAGCATGTGACCGGCCGGCCACCAGGCGCCGACATACGGATGCTCGGGCTCGGTCACCAGGATCTTCGTGAACCCGCGGGTGGCCGGGTCGGCCGTCGCGTCGTAGAACTCGAGGGCGTTCAGGTCTTCGAGGTCGAACGCGATCGCGCCGGCCGAGCCCGAGACCTCGATCCGGAGCGCGTTCTTCCGCCCCGTGCTGAACCGGCTGGCCTCGAACGAACCGAGCACGCCGTCGTCGAAGCGGGCGGTGAACAGGGCGAGGTCGTCCACCGTGACGGTTCCGCGCTCGGTGGAGGCGGTGCCCGAGAGCCCGACGGAGTCCGCCAGCAGCGGCCGCTCGCCCACCAGCGTCTCAACGATCCCGGAGACCCCGGCGATGGATCGCCCGGTGATGAACTGCGCGAGGTCGATGGCGTGGGCGCCGATGTCACCGAGCGCCCCCGAACCGGCCTTCTCCTTGTCGAGTCGCCAGGTCATCGGCGCCTCCTCGTCGGCCAACCAGTCCTGCAGGTAGGCCGCGCGCACCTGGCGCACGGTCCCGATCCGGCCGGCGGCGACGAGGTCGCGCGCGAAGGTGACCGCCGGCACCCGCCGGTAGGTGAAGCCGACCATGGCGAACACCCCGCGCGCGGCGGCGGCCTCGGCCACGGCCGCCATCTCCTCGGCCTCCTCCACCGTGTTGGCGAGGGGCTTCTCGCAGAGCACGTGCTTCCCGGCTGCGAGCGCCTCGATCGCGATCTCCGCGTGGCTGTCGCCGGGGGTGACGATGTCGATCACGTCGATGTCGGGCCGGGCGACGACCTCGCGCCAGTCGGCGGAGGCCTCGGCCCAGCCCCACCGGGCCGCCGCCTCCTCCGTCCGTGCGAGGTCGCGCCCCACCACGACGGCCATCTCGGGCCGGCGGGGCAGATCGAAGAAGCGGGGCGCGACGCGCCAGCCCTGCGAGTGGGCGGCGCCCATGAAGCCGATGCCGATCATCGCCACCCGGAGCGGTCTGTTCTCGGTCACTGTCTGAAGGTCCTTCCGGAGGTAGCGGCGGTCGGCTGCTGTGAGCGGTAGTCGGCCGCGATGGTCGGTGGTCGGCCGCGGTGAGCGGTGGTGACGGAGCCGGGCCCGTGAGCGCTCTGCCCACGGGCCCGGCGGGAGCGGTTCCTAGGACTCGAACGCGCTCGGCAGGTACAGGTCGACGTTGTCCTTCGTCACGACCGGAGCGTAGAGCTGGATCTTGCGCGGGACGGCGCCCTCGACGAGGTCGCTCATGCCCTTGTTCTGCACGATCAGGCGAGCCAGGCTGATGCCGTCCGCGGCCTGCGTCGACGGGTAGATGACCGTCGCCTTCAGCACGGTGTTGTCGGCCTGGATGTCGCGCATGACGTTCGCCGAGCCGGCGCCGCCGACCATGAAGAACTCGTCGCGGCCCGCGGCGCCGATGGCGGCGAGGACGCCGACGCCCTGGTCGTCGTCGTGGTTCCAGATCGCGTCGATCTTGGGCGCGGCGGCCAGCAGCTGCGATGCGGCCGCCTCACCGCCCTGCACCGTGAAGTCCGCGGCGACGCGGTTGTTCACCTTGAGGCCGCAGTCGTCCAGCGCATCCGCGAAGCCCTTGCTGCGCTCCTGGGTGAGCGGCAGGCTGTCGATGCCGGCGATCTCCGCGACGACCGGGTTCGACTTCCCGTCCAGCTGCTCGCAGATGTAGGTACCGGCGCTCACGCCCATGCCGTAGTTGTCGCCGAGGATCGTGGTGCGCGCGGCGAAGGTGCTGGAGAACTCGCGGTCGACATTGATCACGGGGATTCCGGCGTTCATCGCCTTGATGGCGACGTCGGTGAGAGCGGCGCCGTCGGTCGGCAGCAGCACGATCGCGTCGACCTTGTCGTTGATGAAGGTCTCGACCTGGCTGATCTGCAGGTTGGCGTCGTTGGTGCCCTCCGCCACGACGAGGTTGACGTCGGGGTACTTGCCGGCCTCGGCGATGGCGGCGGAGTTGATGGCGCCGAGCCAGCCGTGGTCGGCGGCGGGGCCGGAGAAGCCGATCGTCATGGTCTCGCCGGTCGCGGCGTTGTCCTCGACGGTGTTCTCCTGAACGGCGGCGGTGGTCGATCCCGAACCGCCCGAGGTGCATCCGGTCATCAGCGCGATCGCCGTGATCGAGACGCCGGACGCGAGCAGCACCCGGCTGCGCAGCGTGCGTGGTGAAAGCATTGTTCCTCCTTGGTTGTGAATGCAGATGCCTGCGCGACAACGTGGAGGTGCCCGTCCACATTGACGTTTCATGCAACATAACAGAGCCATCATCATTTGTCGCCAGTGTTTTCGTTGCGTAACGATCACGATCCTCGGCTAGCGGGATGGCAGCAACAAACCTTTACATGGCGCAACTATGCGGATGTGGTCTCCCCAGCGACATCTCCAAAACACCTTTCGGCATTTTGCTGCATGCCCACAACAATTCTGCTACTTTTCCACCATGATCAATGACGACCAGGTGGTGCCGCTGCTCACGGTGCGCGGGCTGACGAAGTCCTTCGCCGGCGTGCAGGCGCTCAAAGGAGTGGATCTGGAGATCCTCCCGGGCGAGGTGCACTGCGTGCTCGGCCAGAACGGTGCAGGCAAGTCGACGCTCATCAAGACCCTCTCCGGGGTCAACCAACCCGATGCCGGCGAGATCGTCTGGCGCGGTGAGCCGATCTCGATCAGCGACCCGGTGGCCGCGCTCGAGCTCGGCATCGCGACGATGTACCAGGAGCTCGACGTCGTCGACGGCCTGAGCATCGCCGAGAACATCTTCCTCGGCCACGAGAACGCCCGCGGCGGCATCACGCAGCGCCGCAAGACGGCGCGCGCGGCCCAGCAGATCATGGCGCGCCTGGGTCACGGCTCGCTCCCGGTGAACCGCGAGGTCGGGTCGCTGTCGGCGGCCAACAAGCAGATCGTGAGCATGGCCCGCGCCCTCAGCCACGACACCCGCCTGATCGTGATGGACGAGCCCTCCGCGGTGCTCGACTCCGAAGAGGTCAAGAACCTGTTCCGCGTGGTCCGCGAGCTCACCGCCGCCGGGATCGCCGTCATCTACATCTCGCACCGGCTCGAGGAGATCCGGCAGATCGGCGACCGGATCACCGTGATCAAGGACGGCCGCACCATGGCGACCAACCTCTCGGTGGCCGAGACCCCCACGCAAGACCTCATCCGCCTGATGACCGGGCGCACGGTCGAGAACGTCTTCCCGCCGGCTCAGCCGATCGCCCCCGACGCGCCCGTCGTGCTCTCGGTGCGCGACCTCGGCCTCCGTGGCGTCTTCGACGACGTCAGTTTCGACGTGCGCGCGGGCGAGATCGTCGGGCTCGCCGGGCTCGTGGGCTCCGGCCGCTCCGAGATCATCGAGACGGTCTACGGCGCCCGCAAGGCCACCACCGGAACGGTCAGCGTCGCCGGCCGCCCGATCGCGGCCGGCTCCGTCCGCGCCGGGGTGCACGCGGGCATGGGCCTCTCGCCGGAAGAACGGAAGAGCCAGGGCCTCATCCTCGACGAGCCGGTCTACCGTAACGTCACGCTCGCGACCTTCACCCGCTGGGCGCGGGGCGGCCTGCTCAACGAGCGCGCCGAACGCTCCGCGGCCCGGGCCCAGCTCGAAGCCCTCGAGCTCCGCCCCGCCGATCCTGACCGCGCGGCCCGCACCCTCTCCGGCGGCAACCAGCAGAAGATCCTCCTCGCCCGGTGGCTCGTGCACGGCACCCGCGTGCTGCTGCTGGATGAACCCACGCGCGGCGTCGACGTCGGCGCGCGGGCCGAGATCTACAGCCTCATCCGCGATCTCGCCGCCCAGGGCGCGGCGATCGTCGTGATCTCCAGCGAGATCGAAGAAGTCCTCGGCCTCTCCGACCGCGTGCTCGTGGTCGCCGAGGGCCGCGTCATCCACACCACCGATGCCAGTGAGATCGACGAGCACGGCGTGCTCGATCTGGTCATGAAAGGAAGTGCCGCGTGAGCGAGCAGAACCCGACCGCGGTCGCGAACGACGAGTTCCACATCTCCGGCGGCCTCCCTCCGGAGGAGCGCCGGCCGAATCCGCTGAACCGCATCCTCGGCGGCTCGGCCGGGCGCAGCATCGGCCTGATCATCGCCCTGGTCGCGCTGTTCCTGGTCGGCACCATCACCGCGGGCGACCGCTTCGCCAATTACGAGAACGTGCTCACGATCATCCGCTTCGCCTCGATCACCGGCGTGATCAGCATCGGGATGACCTTCGTCATCACCGCGGGCGGCATCGACCTCTCGGTCGGTTCGGTGATGGGGCTCGCGACCGTCGTGGCCACGCTGTCGTGGATCCAGGACTTCGCGAACGACACCAACTGGATCGTGATGGTCGTGATCGCCCTCGCGGTCGGGGCCGGAGCCGGCTTGATCAACGGGATCGTGATCGCCTACGGCAACGTGGTCGCCTTCATCGCGACGCTGGCGATGCTGGTGGCGGCGCGGGGCCTCGCCGAGGTGCTGGCGAACCGCACGACGCAGATCGTCAAGGTGCAGGGCTTCCTCGACTTCTTCCGCTCCGACATCCTGGGCATCCCGATCCTGATCTGGATCTTCGTGCTCGTCATCGTGGCCGGCTGGTTCCTGCTGAACCGCACCACCTTCGGCCGTCGCACGGTCGCGATCGGCGGCAACCTCGAGGCCGCGCGGCTGGCCGGCATCAAGGTCAAGCGCCACATCATGTACCTCTACGTGCTCGCGGGTCTGACCGCCGGAATCGCCGGCGTGATGATGCTCGGCCGCACCACGGCGGGCACCTCGACCCACGGCACGCTCTACGAGCTCGACGCGATCGCGGCGGTCGTGGTCGGCGGCACGCTGCTGGTCGGCGGTCGCGGCACGATCATGGGCACCGTGCTCGGTGTGCTGATCTTCTCGACGCTCACGAACGTCTTCACCCAGAACAACCTCTCCACTTCCGTGCAGGCCATCGCGAAGGGTGCGATCATCGTGGTCGCCGTCCTGCTCCAGCAGCGCTTCGCCGCTCGCGCCGCCCGCAAGAAATAGCTCGCACCACCGTTTCGAAAACCAGCTCCACCCTCTGAGAGAAAGCCCATCATGACACTCACGCCCACTCGCGACGACAAGTTCTCCTTCGGTCTCTGGACCTTGGGCTGGGCCGCGCAAGACCAGTTCGGCGGCGCGACCCGCCCGCCGCTCGACACCGTCGAGGCCGTCGAAGGGCTCGCCGAGCGCGGTGTCTGGGGCATCACCTTCCACGACGACGACCTGTTCCCCTTCGAGTCGACGGATGCGGAGCGCCAGCACGAGATCGACCGACTGAAGAAGGTGACCGGTGACACGGGCGTCGTCGTCGAGATGGTGACCACGAACCTGTTCTCGCACCCGGTCTTCAAAGACGGTGGCTTCACCTCGAACGACCGGGCGGTCCGCCGGTTCGCGCTCCGCAAGGTGATCCGCAACATCGACCTGGCCGCCGAGCTCGGTGCGACGACCTTCGTGATGTGGGGCGGCCGTGAGGGCAGCGAGTACGACGCGGCCAAGGACATCCAGGGCGCGCTCGCCCGCTACCGCGAGGCCGTGAACCTGCTCGGCGACTACGTGGTCGAGAAGGGCTACGACCTGCGCTTCGCGATCGAGCCCAAGCCGAACGAGCCCCGCGGCGACATCCTGCTGCCGACGGTGGGCCACGCGCTCGCCTTCATCTCGACGCTCGAGCGCCCCGAGCTGGTGGGCCTCAACCCCGAGACCGGTCACGAGCAGATGGCCGGCCTCAACTTCACCCACGGCATCGCCCAGGCGCTGGATGCGGGCAAGCTGTTCCACATCGACCTCAACGGCCAGCGCGGCGTCAAGTTCGACCAAGACCTCGTGTTCGGCCACGGCGACGTGCAGAACGCCTTCTCGCTGGTCGACCTGCTGGAGAACGGCGGCCCTGACGGCACGCCTTCCTACAACGGCCCCCGCCACTTCGACTACAAGCCCTCCCGTACCGAGGACGCCGCGGGCGTCTGGGCCTCGGTCGAGGCGAACATGCGGATGTACCTGCTGCTGAAGGAGCGCGCCGCCGCGTTCCGCGCCGACCCGGCCGTGCAGGAGGCCTTGGCCGCGTCGAAGGTCGCCGAGATCGCCGTGCCGACCCTGAACGAGGGCGAGAGCTACGACGACCTGATCGCCGACCGCTCGGCCTACGAGGACTTCGACGCCGCCGCCTACTTCGGCGGCAAGGGCTTCGGCTTCGTGCAGCTGCAGCAGCTCGCGCTCGAGCACCTGCTCGGCGCCCGCTGATCGCCGCGCGCCCTCGATGAGCCTGGTCGCCGGCGTCGACTCCTCGACGCAGAGCTGCAAGATCGTCATCCGTGACGCGGAGACCGGGCGGATCATCCGCGCGGGCCGCGCCGCCCACCCGCCGGGCACCGAGGTCGACCCCGGTGCCTGGTGGGAGGCCCTGCTCACGGCCGTCGCGGATGCGGGAGGACTCGACGACGTCGACGCCCTCGCGGTCGGCGGCCAGCAGCACGGCATGGTGGTGCTGGACGACGCGGGCCGCGTCATCCGCCCCGCCCTGCTCTGGAACGACACCCGATCCGCGGCCGCCGCGGCCGCGCTGATCGAGGAGTTCGGGGCCACCGCCCTCGCGCAGCGCACCGGCTCGGTGCCCGTCGCCTCCTTCACCGCGACGAAACTGCGGTGGCTTCGGGATGCGGAGCCCGAGTCGGCGGCACGCGTCGCGGCCGTCGCCCTCCCCCACGACTGGCTCACCTGGCGTCTGCGCGGCTACGGCCCTGCCGGCGAGAGCCCGCTCGGCCAGGTGCTCGACGAGCTGGTGACCGACCGATCGGATGCGAGCGGAACCTCCTACTGGAACCCCGCCACCGGAGAGTACGACCTCGAGCTCGTCGAGGCCGCCCTCGGCCGGATCCCCGTGCTCCCCCGCGTGCTCGGTCCGCTCGAAAGCGCGGGAACCACCGTCGACGGAGTAGCCGGCATTCCCGCGGGCATCGTCGTCGGAGCCGGGGCGGGCGACAACGCGGGCGCCGCCCTCGGACTCGGCGCCGGTGTCGGCGACGTCATCGTCTCGATCGGCACGAGCGGCACGGTCTTCGCGGTCACCGATCGGCCAGCTCAGGACACGACCGGCACGGTCGCGGGCTTCGCCGACGCCTCGGGCGCCTATCTCCCGCTCGTGGCGACGCTCAACGCCGCCCGCGTGCTCGACTCGATGGCCGAGCTGCTCGGGGTGGACCACGACGAGTTCGGCCACCTGGCACTCGAGGCCCCCGCCGGATCGGACGGCCTGGTGCTGCACCCGTACTTCGAGGGCGAGCGCACCCCGAACCTGCCGGACGCCACGGCCACCCTGTCAGGCATGACCCTCCGCTCGACCACCCGGAGCCACCTGGCACGGGCGGCCATCGAGGGCCTGCTCTGCGGTCTGGCCGACGGCCTGGATGCACTCCGTCGCGTGGGCGTCGAACCGCGCCGCACCCTGCTCATCGGCGGTGCTGCGCTGAACCCCGCCGTGCAGGCCGTCGCGGCCCAGGTGTTCGGGGTGCCGGTGTCGATCCCCGCTCCGGGCGAGTACGTCGCCGCCGGCGCTGCACGACAGGCCGCAGCAGCACTGACCGGCGCCTGGCCGGAGTGGTCGACGAGCATCGAGCGCGAGCTGCCGGCCGACGAGCGCCCGATCATCCGGACGCAGTACGCGGCCGGCTGAGCGGCTGTGGGTTAAAAGCGAAAGGGCCGCCCAATGGGCGGCCCTTTCTAAGTTAAGTCCGGCGGTGTCCTACTCTCCCACAAGGTCCCCCTTGCAGTACCATCGGCGCTGAGAGTCTTAGCTTCCGGGT
>NZ_JCAWAD010000006.1:0-315851 GCF_059691755.1 Herbiconiux sp. 320_LB
GTATTTGGCATTTGACATTGTGCACGCTGTTGAGTTCTCAAGGATCGGATACACCAGAACCAGACCGTTAGGCCGCCGCTCTGGGCAACTTCTCTACCCTAGCACTCCGGCGCAGCTTGTCAAATCGACACGCTGCGGTTCCGAAGAGGAAGGGCTTAATCCTACGCTCCGATTCGACGGCGCTCAAGAAGAGAACCTGAAATTGGAGGAGGATCGATGTCCCGCTTGAGGCCGGGAAGCTCTTCGGCTTTCCCGCACCTGTGGGGTGACGAGGGATTACATTACGCGGAGGTTTCCGACCGGGCCAAATCCACCTCGCAGCCCGGGCGTGTCGCCGCGTGCTACTGCGGAACGGTGACGCCGGCGAGGGTTTTCTTGCCGCGCCGGAGCACGGCGATCCCGCCGGGGAGCAGGTGGTCCCCGACCAGGGCGGTGTCGGAGACCACCTTGGCGTTGTTCACGTAGACACCGCCCTGGGCGATCGCGCGACGTGCCTCGCTGAGGCTCGCGACCAGCCCGGTCGCGACCAGGGCCTCCACCACGGGGGTGTCGGCAGCGGCGGTCGTCGACGGCAGCTCGCCGATCGCGGCCGCCAGCGTCGCCGCATCCAGAGTCGCGAGGTCTCCCTGACCGAACAGGGCGCCGGCCGCGGCGATGGCCGCCTCGGTCGCGGCCACTCCGTGGACCAGTGCGGTCACCTCGAAGGCGAGGGTGCGCTGCGCCTCCCGCCGGAACGGGGACTCCGCGACCTCGTGCTCGAGCCGCTCGAGCTCGGTGCGCGGCAGGAAGGTGAAGATCTTGAGGCGCTGGATCACATCCGCGTCGTCGGTGTTAAGCCAGAACTGGTAGAACGCGTAGGGGCTCGTCAGCGCGGGATCGAGCCAGACGGCGTTGCCCTCGCTCTTGCCGAACTTCGTGCCGTCCGAGTTCGTGATGAGCGGGGTGCCGATCGCGTGCACGCTCGCGTGCTCGGCGCGATGCACCAGATCGGTGCCGCTGGTGAGGTTGCCCCACTGATCGCTGCCCCCGGTCTGCAGCACGCAGCCGTACGAGCGGTAGAGCTCGAGGAAGTCCATGCCCTGGAGGATCTGGTAGCTGAACTCGGTGTAGCTGATGCCGGCATCGGAGTTGAGCCGCGCCGAGACCGCATCCTTCTTCAGCATCGTGCCGACCCGGAAGTATTTGCCGATGTCGCGGAGGAAGTCGATCGCCGACAGCGGCGCCGTCCAGTCGAGGTTGTTCACCATCCGCGCCGCGTTCTCGCCCTCGAAACTCAAAAAGCGCGCGACCTGGTCCGAGAGGTAGCCCACCCACTCGGCGACCGTCTCCTTGGTGTTCAAGGTGCGTTCGGCGGTCGGCCTCGGGTCGCCGATCAGGCCCGTCGACCCGCCGACCAGCCCGAGGGGCTTGTGGCCGGCCAGTTGCAGGCGGCGCATCACGAGGATCTGCACCAGGTTGCCGAGGTGCAGGCTCGGCGCGGTCGGGTCGAAGCCGCAGTAGAAGGTGACGGGCGGGCCGGCCAGCAGCGTCTTGAGCGCCGCCTCATCCGTCGACACGTGCACCAGACCCCGATAGGTCAGCTCGTCCCAGACATCGTCGAACGAGGGGTCGTTCTGGGGGACGGTGACGCTTCTGCTCGGGGAGTCTGACACGAGTACGGATCTTATCAGTCCGCATTTTACCTGACACGTCAGAAGTGGTGCTAGAGTAACTGACATGTCAGAGAAAATGACCGAGCTCGAACTGGGCACGTGGGAACAGCTGCACGGGGTCGTCGAGATCCTGAAGCGCGAGGTGGGCCGCGACCTGTGGGCCGACGCCGGGCTGTCGGACACGGAGTTCACGGTGCTGGCCCACCTGCGCCTGGCCGCGAACGGGATGCGCCCGGGTGCCTGCGCCCAGGCGATCGGTTGGGACTCGAGCCGGCTCGCGCATCAGCTCGGCCGGCTCGAGAAGCGCGGACTCGTGCGACGCGACCCCGACCCGGAGGACGGCCGCGCATCCGTCGTCGCCGTGACCGAGGCCGGGCTCGAGGCGTACCGCCGGGCCATCGGGCCCCACCTGCGGTCGGCCCAGAAGTGGTTCGCCGCCGCACTCACCCCCACGCAGCTGGAGGGGCTGGCCGACGCGCTCGGAGCGCTCGAGGCCCATATCCGGCACCTATCGAAGGACGAGAAATGACCATCGCATCGGAAGCCATCAGCTGGACCGAGCCCCGCACCGACCTCACCGGGCGCACCGTCGTCGTGATCGGAGGCGGTGGCGGCGTGGGCGAGGGCGTCGTGCGCACGCTGCTGGCCTCGGGCTCCACGGTCATCGCGACCGGACGCGACGAACGACGACTGGAGGAGTTCGCGGAACGGATCGGGCACGAATCGCTGCACGTCGCCGTGATCGACGGACTCGGAGCCGACCTGGACCGGAGGGCGAAAGAGCTCGCGGAGCGCTTCGGGCCCTTCGACGGGGTCGTGGTCGCCATCGCCTCCTGGGGAGACCAGGGGCCCAAGCCCCTCCTCGGCCTCACCGACCACGAGTGGTCGACCCTGGTCGAGGACAACCTGACGGCCGTGTTCCGGGTGTACCGCGCCTTCACGCCCACCCTCGCACCCGGCGGCATCCTGCTGCAGCTCAACGGGCTGAGCGCCGACATCCCCTTCCCCGGCAACGCCGTGGTCGCCCTGGGCGCCGCGGCGGGCAAGTCGATGACCCGCACGCTCGCGGCCGAGCTGCGCGGCAGCGGGCTGCGCGCCTACGAGCTCATCCTCGGCGTCGTACGCACCCGGGCCCGGCAGCTCGCCGGCATCGACGACCGGCGCTGGATCGACGGCACGGCGATCGGGTCGCACATCGCCGCCCTGGTCGCCGGCACCTCGCCCCTCACGGGCGAGACCCTCCACTACTTCATCGACAAGGCCACCGGGCCGGTCGCCACCCCCCCACAGCTCTGAGGACACGCTCATGCTCGACATCGTCCACGCCGGCGATCGCGATTACCCCCTTCTCCAGCACGTCTACAGCTCCACGGGCGCGCCCGCGGAGCTCATCCGCCCCCGCAGCGCCGAGGAGGTCGCCGAGGCGCTCGCCCATGCGCGCCGCACCGGGGGCGAGCTCGCCATCCGCAGCGGCGGCCACGGCATCAGCAGCATCTCGACCAACGTCGGCGGCACCGTGATCGACCTCGGCCGGCTCGCGGGGATCGAGCGCACCGGCGACACCGCCGTGCGCCTCGGGCCCGGCGCGCACTGGGGGCACGTCGCGCGAGCGCTCCTGCCCTGGGGGCTCGCGATCAGTTCGGGCGACTCCGGCGACGTCGGGGTCGGCGGGCTCGCCACCACCGGCGGCATCGGTCTGATGGGCCGGTCGCAGGGTCTGACGATCGACCGCATCCGCTCGGCGGAGCTGGTGACCGCGGACGGCACCATCCATCACGTCTCGGCCGAGAAGGAGCCCGAGTTGTTCTGGGCCCTGCGCGGAGCGGGGGCGAACCTCGGGATCGTGACCTCGTTCGACCTCGAGGCGGCGACGACGCCCGTCGTCGCGCAGGCCACCTTCGCCTACCGGCTGGACGACCCCGCCGACTTCCTCGAGCGCTGGGGCGCCACGGTCGAGGCCGCACCCCGCGAGATCTCGGCCTTCCTCTACCTGGGCGGCGGCGCGGAACCCTTCGCGCAGGCCACGGTCGTGCACGCCTCCGACGACCCCGACGCGGCGATCGCCGCGCTCGGCCCCTTCGCCGCCCTGCCGGGGCTCGCCGGGCAGCGGGCCGAGATCGTGCCCTACGCCGCGGTTCCCCTCACGACGGATGCGCGGCACTCCGGTCAGCAGCGGGCGTTCACCCACACGGGGCTCGCCGACCACCTCGACGCCGATCTCTCCCGGCGGCTCGGTCGGCTGCTCGCCGAGGGCAGCACGCAGATGCTGCAGATCAGGTCGGCCGGCGGCGCGATCAACGACGTGCCCGAGGAGGCGACCGCTTACGCGCACCGGCACCAGAACTTCTCGGTGACGGCGATCGCGGCGGCCGACACCCCGCGGTTCGCCGCGGCCTGGGAGCCGGTGCACGAGCGGATGACGGGCATGTACCTGAGCTTCGAGTCCGGACACGACCCGCGGAGGATCGAGGAGGCCTTCCCGCCGGCGACGCTGCAGCGCCTTCGGGCCGTGAAGGCGGAATGGGACCCGGACGGCGTGTTCTCGCAGAACTTCGACGTGAGGGTTGTCGGCGGGCGGGCGGTCGACGGTCGGGCCGTCGGCGGGCGGGCCGTCGACGGGCGGGCGGTCGGCAGCGGAGTGGCCGGCTGAGGGCGGCTGCGGCGCGGGGCCGGTCGGCGGCGCGGGGCGGCGCGGCGCGGGTCAGGCGACCAGGGTGCGGAGACCGGTGGCGATCGCGAAGATCGCGACGCCCGCGATCGCCCCGACCACGGTGCCGTTGATGCGGATGAACTGGAGGTCGCGGCCCACCTGCAGCTCGATCTTCTGGGTGGTCTCCCGCGCATCCCACCGCTGCACCGTGTCGCTGATGATCGAGGCGAGGTCGTGCCGGTACTTCTGCACGGCGTAGCCGGCCGCATCGGTGATCCAGACGTCGATCTTGGCCGCGAGCACGCGGTCGCCCGAGAGCCGCACGCCGACGTCGACGAGGGCCGCGGTCGCGGCCGAGCGGAGCCCGCCGGCCGGGTCCGCGAGCGACTCCGTGAGCCGGGACCGGACCGCCTCCCACAGCTGAGCGGCGAAGGACCGCAGGCGCGGGCTCTCGAGGAACTCGGTCTTGATGGCCTCGACCCGCTCGGCCATCGCGGGGTCGTGCTCGAGCCGGTCGGTGAGATCGGTGAGGTAGCCGTCGATCGCCAGGCGCAGCGGATGCTCCGGATCCTCGCGCACCGCCTGCAGCAGGCCGAGCAGCTCGCGGTGGGCGCGATCGTCGGCGAGATCGCGGGCGAAACCGGGCACCCACCGGGGCAGGCGGGTGGAGACGACGTGACCCAGTGCATCCGGATGCTCGGTCAGCCAGGTCTTGGCCGCATCGACCAGGGCGTCGACCATCGCGCGCTGCTGGTCGGCGGCGACCAGCTCGCCGCCCAGGCGGCCGAGCGTCGGCGCCCACTCGCGGTCGAACAGGTACTCGCGGGCGAGTCGCTCGATCAGGTTCTCGACGTCGCTGTCGCTGAGGAAGCGCAGCACGCCCTGCGCCACCACCGCACCCTCGGCGCCGGCCCGCTCGGCGTTCGCGGGATCCGAGAGCCAGGAGCCCAGCCGGTCGGCCACGCTGAACGTGGCCAGCTTGCTGCGGACGACCTCGTCGGAGAGGAAGTTCTGCTCGACGAACTCGCCGAGGCTGACCCCGATCTCGTCTTTGCGGTTCGGGATGATCGCCGTGTGCGGGATGCGGAGGCCCAGCGGATGCCGGAACAGCGCGGTCACCGCGAACCAGTCGGCGAGCGCCCCCACCATCGCCCCCTCGGCGGCGGCGCGCACGTAACCCAGCCACGGGTAACGGTCTTCGAACGCGAACGCGAGGGCGAACACGATCGCCGAGAGCACCAGGAGGGCCGTGGCGATCAGCTTCATCCGCCGGAGGGCCGCCCGCCGCTCGAGGTCGGCCTCACCGAGCAGGGTGTCGCTCGTGCTGGTGGTCATCCTGTTCCTCCCGAGCCGCCCCAGTGACCACCGTAGGCCGGTTCTATGCTGGTGCGGTGGATGCAGCAGAGGAGACGGGCCCCTTCTATCACGGCACCGTCGCGGAACTCCAGGCGGGCGAGCTCCTGGCGCCCGGGTTCCCGTCGAACTACCGCCCCGAGGTGGTGATGAACCACATCTACTTCACGGCGCTGCGGGACGGCGCGGGGCTCGCGGCCGAGCTCGCCGCGGAGCTGCTGCCCGGCGATCGCGTGCCGCGGGTATACCTGGTCGAGCCGACCGGGCCGTTCGAGGACGACCCGAACGTCACGGACAAGAAGTTCCCGGGCAACCCGACCCGCTCGTTCCGGAGCGCCGCACCCCTGCGGATTCTCGAGGAGGTCGCGGACTGGACCAGGCTCACGCCGGAGGCGCTGGAGTTCTGGCGCGAGCGGATCGTCTCGCGTCCCTCCGAGGAGCGCGGCGAGATCATCAACTGACGGGTCTCCGGGACGGGCCTGCGGGACGGGTCTGCGGCGGGGGTCTCCGGCGGGAGGAGAGATCTGCGCAGGGGTGCAACAGTTGCTGTAGTACATTAGTTGCTTTGTCCGACGCAGGATACGCCGAACCGATCGCGGCCGCCTGTACCGGCGTCCGCTGGAGATGCCACCATGCCGCACGCCGAACATCCCACCCCCGAGTCCGAAGGACGCCCCAGCCGGAGCAGCCCGAAACGGATCCTGAACGAGGTCACCCATCCGGCGCTGATCCCGGGGATCGGGGTCGAGGACACCCCCCGATCCTTCGCCACGAACTGGGCCGTGTTCATCATCGCCGGAGCGCTCGTGCTCGCCGTGACCGTCTGGGGCTTCCTCGCGCCGGAGAGCATCAGCAGCGTGGGAGCGACCTCGCTCGACTGGGTCACGACCAACTTCGGCTGGCTGTTCTCGCTGCTGGCCGCGGCGACGATCGTCTTCATGCTCGTCGTGGGCTACGGGCGCACCGGGGGGATCCGTCTCGGCTCCGACGACGAGACCCCCGAGTTCTCGACCGTCTCCTGGATCGCGATGCTGTTCTCGGCGGGGATGGGCATCGGATTGCTGTTCTGGGGCCCCGCGGAGCCGCTCACCTACTTCAACGACGTGCCCTACGGTTTCACCTCCGAGGCCGGGAGCTCCGACGCGATGCTCGATGCCCTCGCGCAGTCGATCCTGCACTGGGGACCGATGGCCTGGGCCTTCTACGCCCTCGTCGGAGGGGCGATCGCCTACGCGGCGTACCGCCGGGGCCGCCCTCCACTGATCTCGGCGATCTTCAAGCCCATCTTCGGCGAACGGACCGAGGGGTGGCTGGGGTCGATCATCGACGTCTTCGCCATCATCGTCACCCTGTTCGGCACCGGCGTCACCCTGGGCATGGGCGCGCTGCAGATCGCCAGCGGTGTGGAGTACGTCGCCGGCATCGGCCCGCTGGGCAACGGCGCTCTGGTCGTGATCGTCACGGTGCTCACCGCGGCCTTCGTCGTGTCGGCGGTCTCGGGCATCAAGCGGGGCATCCGCATCCTGTCGAACATCAACCTGGTCCTCGCCGCGGTGATCGGGGTGTTCATCCTGATCGCCGGGCCGACGCTGTTCCTGTTCAACCTGATCCCTGCCAGCGTGTCGGCCTTCTTCGGCGACCTCTGGACGATGCTCATGCGGAACCCCGCGCAGGGTGAGGACGCAGCGACGTTCATGTCGAGCTGGACCAACTACTACTGGGCCTGGTGGATCTCGTGGACCCCGTTCGTCGGGATGTTCATCGCCAAGATCTCCCGCGGCCGCACGCTCCGGGAGTTCGTGACCGTCGTCATCGTCGTGCCCTCGGTGGTGTGCGTCGTGTGGTTCGGCATCCTCGGCGGCACCTCGATGCTCTTCGAGTCGCAGGGGCTGGGCATCAGCGAGGCGGGATCGAGCGAGGCGATGCTGTTCGCGCTGCTGGACAACCTCCCGTTCGGCGCGATCCTGTCGGTGTTCGCGATGCTCTCGATCGTGCTCTTCTTCGTCACCTCGGCCGACTCCGCCGCGATCGTCATGGGCTCGGTGAGCCAGCGCGGGAAGCCGGAGCCGAGCACCTGGGTGACGATCACCTGGGGCGTGCTGCTCGGCGCCGCGGCGCTCGCACTGCTGCTGGCGGGAGGAGAGACCGCCCTCTCGGGCCTCCAGTCGATCATGGTGGTGTCGGCGCTGCCGTTCGCTTTCGTGGTGATCGGCATCATGATCGCCTGGACGAAGGAGCTCAGGACCGACCCGTACCTGCTGCGGAGGCGGTTCGCCCGGGCGGCGATCGCGCAGGGGGTGCGCCGCGGCATCGCCGAGCACGGCGACGACTTCGTCTTCGGCGCCACCGGGGTCGAGGCGGCCGAGGGGGCCGGTGCGGACATCGACACGGACGACCCGGCGCTCAGCGACTGGTACGAGACCGCCACCGGGCAGATCACTCTGCCCGACGAGGCGGGCGCGGGCTCCCGGGCCACTCAGGCCTCCCGGCCCGAGTGACGGCCTCACACTGCGCGACGTCGCCCTCCGGGTAGAGGCGCCCCCTTCCCAGCCTTCACCGTCGCCGCCCTCGACGCGATCATCACCAAGGACCAACAGCACGGCAAGATGGTCAGAGTCGAAGGGCTCGGTAGAGACTACGACCGGGCACCGATCGAAAGCGGAGGAGGTGGGACGGATCATGTCACACGCACGACGACCGTCCCGGGCACGGAACCTCACCTGGTGGGCGACGTTCTCCGAGTCGGTGCAGTCGCGGCTCTGGCCGCTCCCCGTCGCAGCCGTCGTCGCCGCCGTCGCCGTGGGGATCGTGTTGCCTCGCGTCGACCTGGTGGTGGACAGCGCTCTGCCCACCGATGTGGACTCCCTCCTCTTCAGCGGCGGCGCGGAGACGGCGAGGTCCGTGCTCTCCTCCATCGCGGGTTCACTGATCACGGCGACATCGCTCACGTTCTCGCTGACCGTAGTGGCCTTGCAACTGGCGAGCAGTCAGGCGTCTCCCCGGGTGCTCCGCCTGTTCGCACGAGACCGCCAGGTGCACGCGACCCTCGCCCTCTTCCTGGGGACGTTCGCCTACTCCCTGACCGTCCTGCGCTCCGTCCGCGCGGAGACGGAGACGGTTCCCGAGTTCGTTCCTCGGATCTCGGTGACGACCGGCTTCGTGCTCACCCTGGTCAGTGTCGTGATGCTGGTCTTCTTCCTCGCGCACCTTGCCGCACAGCTGCGCGTGGAGACCATGCTGAAGGACATCCACGCCGACACGGACCGTGTCATCGACCGCGTCGGGCAGAGCAATGACGCCGCTCGAGGCCACTCCGGCGGGTACACGGTTCCCGAGAAGGTGGAGCTGGTCGAGGTGACCACGAACGGCTTCATCACCGGTCACGATCATGCAGGCCTGATCGAGGCGGCGGAACGACACTCGATCGTCATCCAGGAGAGACGGCGCATCGGCGAGAACGTCGTCGCCGGCACCCCGCTCGCCGCCTGGTGGCCCTCCGACATCTCGGGATCCGATCCCGACCGCGAATCGATCGAGAACGCCGTCCGGGCGGCCTACACGACAGGCTACGAGCGCACCGCGGCCCAGGACATCGGCTACGGCCTGCAACAGATCGTGGACATCGGAGTGCGCGCACTCTCCCCCGGCGTCAACGACCCGACGACCGCTGTCAACGCCCTCGGGCACCTCAGCGCCCTGCTCACCCGGGTCATCACCATGCCCGCGCTCCCGGCCGGCCTCGACGGGTCCGACGGTCACCTCCGCCTCATCCCCACTCCCGCCAGCCCGGCGGTCACGATAGACGAAGTGCTCTCGCCCGTGCGGCACCATGGAGCCGGCGACCCCGCCGTGGTCCGCCGGTTCCTGAACGTCGTCTCCGAAGTCCACTCGACATGTTCCGACGCTGCCGTCGACGACGCACTCCGCGGCCAGCTCGATGCGTTGGACGGTCAGCTGCGGGCGGAGACCGCCGATCCGTCGGCCGTCGCCGAGCAGACCGCCGCGGTGGCGCGCCTGAAAGCCCGCATCGACGGACGCTGAAGCGACGCCGAGTGCCGGCGCCCAGGCCCGCCCGGGGTCGGTGTGGCGCCTCGAGACACTTGTACGATGGCACGTGTTGTGCGGGCTTGGGCGCTGAGGAGGTGACGGAGGTGGGCGAGCGGACGGCTGGGGTGGCCCCTGCTGGTGCGGGTGCGGCTGGCGCGGCCTCTGCCGTCGACGCGGCTGCGGTCGAGGCGACGCTCGTGTCGTCCCGCGCGCTGCTCGGCGTGATCGCCCGCTCGGTCGCCGACGTGCTGCCCGATGTGACGCTGCCGCAGTTCCGGGTGCTGGTGGTTCTGGCGACGACCGGCACCCTGCGGATCGGTGCGCTGGCGGAGCGGATGAGCGCCAACGCGTCCACCTTCTCCCGAACGATCGACCGGATGGTGATCAACGGCTGGGTGGATCGGGCGACCAGCACCGACAGCCGTCGCGAGGTACTGATCCGGATCACGGAGAAGGGCCGCGCGCTCGTGGACCAGGTGACCGCGCGGCGCCGTCGTGACATCGCCGAGATCCTCGGCCGGCTCGCTCCCGAGGAGCAGCGCGCCGTGGCCGCCGCGCTCGCGTCGTTCGCCGAGGCGGCCGGCGAGCCGTCGAGCGGCGACCTCCTCGTCCTCGGCCTCTGAGACGAGGCGGCACCCCGGGGTTCGGGACACGCGGCTCGGCGCCGCCGTTCAGCGGCCGAGGAACTCGACCGCGCGGGGCGCGAAATCGCTGTGGTACTGGAAGATGCCGCCGTGGCCGGAGTCGGGGTAGACGATCAGTTCCGACCCGGCGATGCGCTGATGAAGGTCGGTCGACAGCACCGAGGGCACCATGCGGTCGTTGTCGCCGTTGGCGATCAAGGTGGGCATCGTGAACACCGAGAGGTCGGAGGGTGTCGAGCGGCCGTAGCGCTGGATCGCGCGCAGCTGGGTCTGGAACGCCTTCAGGCCGATCGACGCGTCGCGGTCGGTCGTGCGCTCCTTCAGCCGCTCGATGAACGCCTTGCCGGCGCGCTTGCCGACGGCGTCCCGGTTGAAGAACAGGAACTCCTTCACGTCGGAGCGCGTGAGCGACGCCCGGAGCAGGTCGTAGTAGGTGGTGCGAAGCACCTTGTCCATGTCCCTGCCGCCGCGCGGCCCGGTTCCGGTGAGCACGAGACGGCGTACGAGCCCGGGATGCGCGACGATCAGGTCCTGCGCGATCATCCCGCCCATCGAGAACGAGAACACGTCGATCTCGTCGTGGCCGAGGGCGGTGATGAAGCGGTACGCCGCTTCGGCGGCCTGCTCGATGGTGGGAGGCACCGTGCCCGACGAGCCGCCGACACCGACGTTGTCGAAGGCGATGACGTGCCGGTTCTTCGCGATCGGATCGATGATCCGCGGATCCCAGTTGTCGAGGGTCGCGGCGAGGTGCACGAAGAAGACGACCGGCACACCGCCCTTCGGCCCGAGCTCGCGGTAGGCGAAGGTGGTGCCGCCCGCGGTGACGGTGCGGTTCGGCGCGTCGGCGTAGGAGGTGATGACGGGTTCGCTGGTCATGGTGGATGCTCTCGAGCTTTCGGTTCGGAGGATAGAGGCGGGGCGGTCGTCCGGATCAGTCGAGGGTGATGACGACCTTGCCCCGCAGGCCGCCGCGGTCGAGGGCGGTGAGGGCCGCGGGCGTCTCGGCGAACGGGAACACCCGGCCGATCACGGGATGCAGCACTCCCGCATCCACGAGGGTCGCGATCTCGGCGAGCTGACCGCCGTCGGCCCGCACCCAGAGGAACGAGTAGTCGACGCCGAGCCGCTTGGCCTGGCGGCGGATCTTCGCGCTCAGGCCGGTGACCGCCAGGCGCACCGCGACGTTGGCCCCGATCGAGCGGGCGAACGCCGGATCCGGCGGCCCGGCGATGCCGATCGCCCGCCCGCCGGGCCGGAGCACGTGGAGGGACCGCTCGAGGTTCTCGCCGCCGATCCCGTCGACGACCACGTCGTAGCCGGAGAGCACGGTCTCGAACCGCTGCGAGCGATGGTCGATCACCTCGTCGGCGCCGAGCTCGCGGACGAACTCCGCGTTCGATCCGCTCGCGGTGGTGGCGACGTGGGCGCCGAGGTGCTTCGCGAGCTGGATGGCGATCGAGCCGAAGCCGCCGGCTCCGCCGTGGATCAGAACCCGCTGCCCGGGCCGCACGTCGGCCCGCTCGACCAGCGCCTGCCAGGCGGTGAGGGCGACCAGTGGCAGCGATGCCGCCTCGACCATGCTCGTGGTCGCGGGCTTCAGGGCGAGGTCGGCCTCGGCGAGGGCGATGCGCTCGGCGAAGGTGCCGATGCGGAGGTCGGCGGCCCGCGCGAACACCTCGTCGCCGACCGCGAACCGCGTGACGGAGGAACCGACGGCCTCGACCACGCCGGCCACGTCGTGACCGAGGGTGAGCGGCATCCGGTAGGGCAGCATTGCCTTGAACTCGCCCGCGGCCAGCTTGAGGTCGAGCTGGTTGACGCCGGCCGCGTGCACCCGGACGAGCACGTCGGCGTCGCCGGGCACCGGCTCGGCGACCTCCGTCTCGACGGGCTCGCCCTGGTAGCGGTCGATCCTGAATGCCTTCATCGGTCTGTCTCACTTCGGTGGGTCGGATGGGGGTGGGTTGCGGTCTTCTTTTACTGAGCGTAGTCATTTTTGACTCTGGTCGCAAATGATCGTCTAAGAAAAATGCGATAACGTGGCTAACCCATGACATCCAGTGACCCCTCCCCCGCCCCGCTCGGTCGCCGCGAGCGGAACAAGCAGCAGAAGCTCGACCGCATCACCGCCGCCGCCGCGGAGCTCTTCAGCCGGCACGGGGTCGACGAGGTGACCACGCAGCAGATCGCCGACGCCGCCGACATCGGCACCGGCACGCTCTTCCTGTACGCGAAGAACAAGGCCGAGCTGCTGCTGCTCGTGCAGAACTCGCACTACGCCGAGGCGATCGAGGTCGGTGCCCGCGCCGCGGCGTCGGCCTCGACCCCGCTCGACGCCATCATGGCGATGGTCGAGCCGATCGTGGCCTGCAACCGGCAGCAGATCGACAACGGGCGCGCCTATCTGCGCGAGCTCGTCTTCGGAGACCCCGAGGAGCCGCATCACCGCGCCGGCCTCGAGCTGATCGCTCAGGTCGATCGGGCCTTCGTGCAGATCCTCCGCGACGGGCCCCGGATCACCGCAGGCGACGCCGAGCTGCTGGCCCGGGTGATCTCGGCGAGCATGTTCGTCAGCCTCGCGTCGCCGATCCATCTGCGCTCCGACGACGCGACGATCTGCGCCGACATCCGCGCCCAGGTGGGCGTGCTCCTGCACGGCAGGTCGCGTGCCGATGCACCGGCGGAGGAGCCACGAGGGCACGAAAAAACCGCCAGGTCGCGGTGACGTGGCGGTTGCGGTGACGATGCGGTGGGTCTCGACGGACCTCGGGTGCGGAGACGGTGGGATTTGAACCCACGGTACCCTTGACGGGTACTCCACCTTAGCAGGGTGGTGCACTAGGCCGAACTATGCGACGTCTCCTTGGCTTTCGCCTTGGCCATCATAGCCGATCGTGGGATTCGTTCTCGACGCCGAGGAACGCGGCCACTGCATCCGCCGCTTCGATCAGATTCTGCAGGTGCGTGCGACCAGAGATCTTCAGCCGGGGCTTGAACTCGTGCTCGCCGTCACCGAGCCAGTGGATGCGGACGGCGGGCGACAGCGGGTAGGTCGCGACCTCGGCGCGCGTGCCGAACGGGTCGCGCTCGCCCTGGCAGATCAGCGTCGGGGTGGCCAGGTGTTCCAGGTGGGCGGTGCGGAGGTTCTCGGGCTTGCCGGGGGGATGGAAGGGGTAGCCCAGGCAGACCAGGGCGTCGATCTCGCCGGCCTCGTGCAGCTCGTCGGCGACGAGGCTCGCGACCCTGCCGCCCATCGACTTGCCGCCGATCGCGATCGGCCGCGCGACGGCCGCTCGGGCGGCGGCGACCGCGGCACGGTACTCGTCGGCCAGTGTCTCGGCCTTGGGCGGCGGCCTGCGCGATCCGGAGCGGCGGGCCGCCATGTAGGCGAACTCGAACCGGGCAGTGCGGATGCCGCGGTCGGCGAGCAGGGCGGCGAACCGGTTCATCCAGTCCGAGTCCATCGCGGCGCCGGCACCGTGGGCCAGGAGGAGGACGGGACCGGCGGGCGGGCCGGTCCAGAGCAGGTCGGTCGACATCGTCCCACGGTAGCGCGGCGGGTGGGCGCTGCTACTGCTCATTGCCCTTCGAGCAGGTGTACTCGGCCGCGGTCTGGCCCTTCACGGAGGGCGGGAGGGCGGTGACCGTCGAGCTCGGGCCGGTGCCGGTCGAGTCGGTGGCGGTCGAGTCGGCGCCGGTCTGGTCGGCGCCGGTCGGGTCGGTGCCGGTCTGGTCTGTACCGCTCGGGTCGCCGGCGGACGCGGTCGGCGCGGGGGATGCATCCGTCGTCCCGGCCGCGGCCGGTGCGTTCGGGTCGGCGACCGCACCGACTCCCGTGTTGCCGGGCTGGGCGGTGACGACGGGGCGATCGGCGGCGATCGCGTCGAAGAGCACCGCCGCGTCATCCGTCAGCGGCTGCACCTTCCCGGCGTAGACGCCCTCGCCGCCCGTCGTGCCGGGGTACGCGACGAAGCTCACGCGGTCGAGGTCGATGTCCTTCAGCGCGAGGGCGATCGAGACCAGGGTGTCGGGCGAGGCGAGGCTCTTGGAGAGCACCATGTTGCCCGAGGCCGCGCGGGCGAGCCCGTAGAGCTTGCCGAAGTCGCCGAGGGTGTCGCTGGACTTGATCGTGCGCACCAGCGACGACAGGAACACCTGTTGCGACGAGATCCGCCCGAGGTCGCTGCCGTCGCCGACGCCGTGCCGGGTGCGGAGGAAGCCGAGCGCATCCGCCCCCTGGAGGGTGTGCGTGCCGCTGTCGAGCACGACACCCGTGTAGGCGTCGTCGATCGGATCGATGACGCAGACCGGCACGCCGCCGACCGCGTTCGACATCTCGATCACGCCGTTGAACTGGATCTCGGCCGCGTACGGGATGTGCAGACCGGTCAGCGCCTCGACCGTGAGCACCGTGCAGGGCAGGCCGCCGTAACTGAGGGTGACGTTGATCGGCTGCGCGCTCATGGCGTCGAAGCTGCCGCCGTCGGGGTCGGGGCACGACGGGATCGGCACGACCATGTCGCGCGGGAAGCTGACGACCGTGGCGCTGGAGTGGTCTTGAGCGATGTGCAGGAGCATCGTCACGTCGTTGAGGTTGCCCTCGGTCTCGCCGTAGGCGTCGCCCTGACCCTCCCGGCTGTCGCTGCCGACCAGGAGCAGGTTGACCCCGCCGTCGATCGCCGAGACCTCGGGTACGGATGCGGCGGCGAGCGACCCGTCGGCGGTGTCGCCCGCGAGATCGACGGTGCGCACCTCGCTCGAGACGCTCCAGGTCGCGAAGCCCGCGAAGGCTGCCCCGCTGACCGTGAGCACCGCGGCCGCGAGTGCGACGGATCGGCCGACGAGCCCCCAGCGCGAGGGGGTCTTCAGCCGGCCGTGACGGGCGACGGGGTGGAGGGAGGCCATGACAACCATCCATTCTCACGAATGAAACTGTGAGTCTCATCGGCATTGCTGGCGGGATGCGGGTTGACGTGCGTGCGGGTCGGTCCTATATTCAACTCACTGATTGATTAACTGATTGGTTGAACATGGACGACGCTGAGCTCGACCGGGCTTTCCTGGCCCTGGCGGATCCGGTGCGGCGCACGATCATCGCGCGTCTGAGCACCGGGCCGGCGGGGGTCACCGAGCTCGCCGAGCCGTTCGCGATCACCGTGCAGGCGGTCTCGAAGCACATCGCCGTGCTCGAGGCCGCCGGGCTCGTGACGCGCACCCGGGAGGGCCAACGCCGACCGGTGCACCTGGCACCCGCCGCGCTCGAGCAGCTCACCGGCTGGATCGACCGCTACCGGCTGCTGCACGAGCAGCGGTTCCGGCGGCTCGACGGCGTCCTCGACCGGGCGACCAGCAGCACACCGCATCCGACACACGACAACGAAGACGAGAAGGAGAAGGACCGATGACCAACCCCGTCACCATCACCGCCCCCGAGGGGCTTCCGTTCGCCGAGATCTCCCGGGAGTTCGAGGCCCCCGTCGACGCCCTGTTCGAGGCGTACCGCGACCCGGACCTGGTGCGCCAATGGCTGGGGCCGGACGGCTACGACATGGAGATCGAGGAGTACACGCTCGAGACCGGCGGGAGCTACCGGTACGTGCACGTGAACCCGGCGGGCGACCGCTTCGGTTTCCGCGGCGTCTTCCACACCGTCCGGCCCGGCGAGCTCATCGTGCAGACCTTCGAGTGGGACGGCATGCCGGATTCGGTCTCGCTGAGTCGGTGCGCTTCGAGGCCCTGCCCGGCGGGCGCAGCCGGGTCGCCGGGCACAGCGTGTTCCCGCGCGTCGAGTGGCGCGACGGGATGCTCGAGAACGGGATGGAGCGCGGCGTCACCGAGGGCTACGCCCGCCTCGACACCCTCCTCGCCTGACCGCCCTCGCCGGGCCGCCGCGGGTGGCCCCACCTGTCGCCGATCCGTCAGTTGTTGCCGCTATCGGCCCGGAATAGCGACAACAAGTGACGGGTCGCGGACAGTCGGCGGGGCGGGACGGGGGCGGGGGCGGGGACGGACGGGGGCGCCGGCTAGCGGAGGCCTCGGGTGAGGGCGATGAGGCGGCCGAGGAGGGCGGCGCCGTCGGTGCGGAGGCCGTTGTGCAGGTGCTCGTTCGAGAGCCAGGGGCGGAGGCCCGGCAGGAGTTCTGCGGTCTCGAGCGAGAACTCCCGGTCGACGAACGGGTCGTCGGCGTAGATCGCTGCGGCGGCCGGGACATCGCCGGCCGACAGCACCGCCGGATCGTAGAGCCGCGGCCAGTCCGTCTGGGCCAAGAGCTCTGCGACGGGCGCGAACGGCCGGAGCGACGGGATCTCGTCGAACTCCCGCCGGAAGAGGTGCTCCCCGGTGAACAGCTCCGTGTCGCCGCGGAAGTCCTCCGGCGCCACCCGCTCCGCGGCCCAGCCTGTGACCCCGCCGTCGGCGTAGCTCGACTCGTGCAGCACCGCGTACAGCGGGTTGCGGCCCGAGAACGGCACCAGCGCCTGGAGGTCGTAGGCGAGGGAGGCCGACCCGGGGTCGCGCTCGAGCAGGAAGTGGATCAGCTCGGCCCCGCCGTCCATCCCGAGGTGCTGGCCGATCGAGCGCACCAGCGTGGGGCCGATCGAGCTGCCGTCGGGCGCCCGCACGTCCCCCGCCGCCGCGGCCGCCAGTAGTCGCGCGAGCCGCTCGCGGTCGCCCGGAAACCGGGCGTGGTGCCGGCGGTTCAGGATGCGCATGGCGTCGTAGGTCGCCGCATAGACCTCGTCGACCGGCCGGCCCACCGGAGGCAGCCCGCCCGTGAAGAAGACCTCGCGCAGGCTGTCCGGCGCGACCGACAGGTAGTTGAGCGACGTGAACCCGCCGAACGACTGACCCAGCAGGCTCCAGCGTCGCGCACCGAGGTGCTCGCGCAGCAGCTCCGCATCCTGCACGATCGCATCGGCCCGGAAATGCCGGAGCCGCTCGGCGTCGGCCACGGGATCGGATCCCGCCCGGTCGTACGGCGTCGAGAGCCCGGTGCCGCGCTGATCCAGCAGCACGACCCGGAAGTCCTGCAGCGCCCGGCCCAACCAGCTCGGCCCGAGCGGCGAGGTGGGGCGCGGCGACTCCTGACCCGGGCCGCCCTGGAGGAACAGCAGGAACGGCCGGTCGAGGCCGTCGGGCGCGGCCACCTCGCGCGCGAAGACCTCGATCGTCTCGCCCTGCGGCTCGGCGTGGTTCAACGGCACCCGGATGCGGTGGTCGGTCAGCCGGGCACCCGGCAGGAAGACGGATGCGCTGGTACTCATGCGGAGGGCGCGAGATTCGAACTCGCGAGACATTTCTGCCCACCAGTTTTCAAGACTGGCTCCATCGGCCGCTCGGACAGCCCTCCCGATCGCCGGAGCGATCGGGGTCGAGATTACCAGGGACCGGCCGGGAGCGCGGGTCAGAGCGTGGCGAGGGTGACCGCGACGCCGTCGTCGTAGACCGAGGCGGTGGTCTCGGTAGCCGCCTCGATCACGTCCTCCGGCGCCTGGGCCATCGCGACCGCGCGCCCCTCGGCACCGGCCCAGCGGAACATCTCGATGTCGTTGCGGCCGTCGCCGATCGCCATCACCCGGGTGCGCGGGATGTCGAGCTCGGCGCGGACGCGCTCGAGGCCGGTCGCCTTGTTCACGCCGTCCGGCGCGATGTCGAGCCACGCGGTCCAGCCGATCGAGTAGGAGACCCGGTGCAGCCCCATCCGCTCGACGACCTTGAGGAAGTCCTCCATGTCGTGGTCGGGCGAGACGACGACCACGCGGGTCGCATCCAGGCCCAGCAGGCTCTCGAACGGCACCTTCTCGCTGCCGTCGCCGAGCACCGAGTCGGGGAACTCGCCGGTGTAGAGGAAATGGCCCTCGTCGTCCTCGACCGCGAACAGGGCCTCGGCAAGGTGGGCGCGGATCGTGGTCAGCACGGGCCCGGGGTCGAAGATCTCGACGTGCTCCTGGCGGTAGCCGAGCGGCGCCGAGGGGTCGCGGCGCAGGGTGACCGCGCCGTTGGCGCAGACCACGTACTCCGGGGCGATGTCCAGCAGCGCGAGCACCGGCAGGGTGTGCGCGGCCGACCGGCCCGTGGCGAGCATCACCTGATGGCCCTCGGCGGTCAGCCGGCGCACCTCCGCGCCGACCGCCTCGCTGAGCGAGCCGTCTTCGTGGAGCACCGTGCCGTCGATGTCGAGCGCGACGAGCCAGGGGGTCGGGGTCACGGGGCGACGATCCGCTCGAGGCCGCCGAGGTAGGGCCGGAGCACCTCGGGGACCACGACGGAGCCGTCGGCCTGCTGGTGGGTCTCGAGCAGCGCCACGATCCACCGCGTGGTCGCGAGGGTGCCGTTGAGGGTCGCCACCGGGGCGGTCTTGCCCGACTCGGTGCGGTAGCGCGTGTCGAGCCGGCGCGCCTGGTAGGTCGTGCAGTTCGAGGTGGAGGTGAGCTCCCGGTAGGTCTCCTGCGACGGCACCCAGGCCTCGGTGTCGAACTTGCGGGCGGCGCTGGACCCGAGGTCGCCGGCGGCCACGTCGATCACCCGGTAGGTCAGGCCCAGGTCGGTGAGCATGCCCTCCTGGTACGACAGCAGCGCCTCGTGCTCGGCCTCGGCGTTCTCGGGCAGCACGTAGCTGAACATCTCGAGCTTGTTGAACTGATGCACCCGCAGGATGCCGCGGGTGTCTTTTCCGTGCGAGCCCGCCTCGCGGCGGTAGCAGGTCGACCAGCCGGCGTAGCGCATCGAGGTCGGAGCGGTCGCGGAGGCCGCAGTGCCCCCCTCCGGCGCGATGTCGAGGATCTCGCCCATGTGGAACCCGGCGAGCGCGACCTCGCTCGTGCCGGTGAGGAACAGGTCGTCGGCCGGGAGGTAGTAGACCTCGTCGGCGTGCTCACCGAGGAAGCCCGTGCCGTCCATCGTCTCGGGGCGCACCAGCGTCGGGGTGATCAGCGGCGTGAACCCCGCGGCGAGCGCGCGGTCGAGCGCCAGGTTCATCAGCGCGATCTCGAGCCGCGCGCCGACCCCGGTGAGGAAGTAGAAGCGGGCGCCCGAGACCTTCGCGCCACGGGCCAGGTCGAACAACTTCAGGCTCTCGCCGAGCTCGACGTGGTCGCGGGGCTCGAAGTCGAAGACGGGCTTCTCGCCCACCTCGCGGAGGGTGACGAAGTTCTCCTCGCCCCCGGCAGGAACCCCGTCGATCACGATGTTCTGGATCTGGCGGGCGGTCTCGAGGAAGGCGTTCTCCGCATCCGTCGCCCGCTGGTTCGCGGCCTTCACCCGCGCGGCGAGCTCCTGGGCCTGGGCCACGAGCGCCTTCTTCTCGTCTTTCGGCGCGGCCGCGACCTGCTTGCCGAAGGCGTTCTGCTCGGCGCGCAGGTTCTCGAACTCGAGGATGGCGGCACGGCGCTCGAGGTCGGCCGCGATGGCCACGTCGACGAGTTCGACCGAGGACCCGCGGGCGCGCTGCGAGTTGCGGACGACGTCGGGGGATTCACGCAGGAGCACTGGATCGATCACGGGTCCATCCTACTTAGGCGCTACGGTGAACCCGTGGGAGACCGAACGGGTGCGGGGGCGCCGCCTTTCGCGGCCATCGTCGTGAATCCGATCAAGGTGGATGCGGCACGGTTGCGCGGAATCGTGGCCGCCGCCGAGAAGGCGGCCGGCTGGGGCGAGACGCTGTGGTTCGAGACGACGGCGGAGGACGGCGGCGGCGGCGCGACCCGCACGGCTCTCGAGCAAGGAGCGGCTGTGGTCATGGCGGCCGGCGGCGACGGAACCGTGCGCGCGGTGGCCGAGGCGCTCCGCGACACCGGAGTGCCGATCGGCCTGCTGCCTGTGGGCACCGGCAACCTGCTCGCCCGCAACCTCTCGATGACGCTGACGAACGTCGAGCAGGCGGTCTCGATCGTGTTCAGCGGCACGGATCGGGCCATCGACCTGGGTCTGGTGACGATCACGCGATCGGATGAGAGCACCGAGGAGCGCGTCTTCCTGGTGATGGCGGGCCTCGGCCTCGACGCCAAGATGATCGCCAAGACCAACGCGAGGCTGAAGCGCGCCGTCGGCTGGCTCGCCTACGTCGACGGCATCGGTCGCGCACTCCCGACCCTGAAGCCGGTGCGGCTCCGGTTCCGGCTCGACGGCTCGTCGTGGAAGAGCACGAGCGTGCACACCGTCATCGTCGGCAACTGCGGGCTACTGCCCGGCGGCTTCCTGCTGATCCCGGATGCGCGGCCGGACGACGGCCGTCTGGACATCGTCGCGCTGCGACCCGAGGGACCCTTCGGCTGGCTCAAGGTCTGGAACAAGATCGCCTTCGAGAACGGCGTGCTGCGCAAGTCGGCCGCCGGTCGCAAGATCATCGACCTCAACAACGACGTGCGCTCGGTCTCGTACAGCACCGGTCAGGATTTCGAGCTGCGGCTGGACGGCGAGCAGGAGATCCAGCTCGACGGCGACGAGTGGGGGATGGCGACGGCCGTGCACTGCTGGGTCGACCCGGGCGCCCTGCTCGTGCGGGTGCCGGCCTAGCGCGGCTTCCTGGTGCGGCGCGGCACGAAGGTGATCGCCTTCTTCTTGGTGGGCTGCTTCTTCTTCGCCGCCGCCTCCCGGGCCTCGCGGGCCTTGGCCTTCGCAGCGGCCGTGGCCTTCGCCTTGGGCGCGTGCGGGTCGGTGTCGGCGCGGGAGCTGTTGGCGGTGCGTCCGCGCACGATCCCGATGAACTCCTCGACCAGCGCCTGGCGCTCCTCGTCGAGGTCGGTGCGCCAGACGACGGCGATGCGGGTCTCCTCGGCCCCGGTCAGCGGGCGCGACTCGACGTCGCGGCGGCTCCAGAGGCGGGCGAGCGACTTCGGCAGCATCAGGGCGCCGACCCCGGCCGAGACCAGCTCGACCGCGTCGGGGCCGCCGGTCGGCGTCGCGGCGACCTCGAGCATCCGTTCGCCGGCGATGTCGGCGCGCGAGAGCTCCTCGTGCAGGGTGAGGTCGTGGTCCTTCGGCAGCACCACCACCGGCACCTCGCTGTAGAGCGGGATGGCGTTGACGCCCTCACCCGCGATCGGGAACCGGGCGAACACGACGTCGGCCGCATCCTGGTGCAGCACCTCGAGGGCGTCGGGTTCGCCGAGGGCGACCGTCTCGAGCGGCACCACCTCGAGCGGGGTGCGCGGGAACCGCTCGTCCCAGATACGGAACCACTTGGCCGGGGTGACGCCCGGTACGAAAGCCACACGCAGCGTCATGGCCCCATGATAGGGCGGGATACCCTGGGCAGATGAGCGCCGACGAGAAACCCCGCACCGGGACCGTGCAGACGATGAAGCCGGCCACGGCCGCCAAGAAGCTCGGCATCTACCTGCCGGCCGCGCCCGCCGATTTCCAGGATGCTCCGGTCACCCGCGAGCAGCTCAACGCCCTGCTGGCGAGCCCGCCGGAGTGGCTGGTGCAGCTGCGCCTGAACGGCCCGCACCCGCGCGACATCGTCGCCCGCAAGCTCGGCGTCTCGATCTCCGGGCTCGCGCGCGCCGGGGTCACCGAGGCGCTGACGACCGAGGAGATCGGCGAGCTGCTGCAGTCGCCGCCGGAGTGGCTGGTGACCGAACGCCGCATCCAGGCCGAGGTGCGCGCCGAGAACCGCCGGGTCAAGGACGTCGCCCTCGGGAAGGCCGCCGCGGCGGCCGAACAGGACTGACGGCCCCGACCGCGCCCTAGTGGATCGGCCCCCGTCGGCGTAGGGTCCGAGCATGAGCGTCTCTCCAGTGAGTCTCCCGTCCACTCGAGAAGTACGACCCGCGCTGGCCGAATGGATGGCCTCGCAGCGCTGGTTCGCATCCGGCCCCGGCGAACCCCGGCTGAGCCGCGTCGGGATGTGGTCGCTCGTCGACCACAAGCACCAGGTCGGCCTCGAGACCCACCTGATCCTCGACGAGGCGGCCACGCCCCCGGTGCTGTACCAGGTGCCCCTCAGCTTTCGCTCCTCGAACCTGCTCGGCGGCGATCGCGCCCTGATCGAGCGCGCGACGGTCGACGGCCGGACGGTCTACGTCTACGACGGCCCGCACGACCCGGCCTTCACCCGGGCGCTGCTCGGACTGATGCTCGACGACGAGGCCGAGGCGGGCGAGGGCGACGAGACCGAGGCGGTCGGCCATCACGCGCTGACCAGCTCGGAGGTGCGCGTCACCGACTCGCACGTGCTGCGCGGCGAGCAGTCGAACACCTCGATCGTCTTCGACCTGGTGCACCTGAACGGCAAGCCGGCCCAGCCGGTGATCTGCAAGGTCTTCCGCGCTCTCGCCGACGGGCCGAATCCGGATGTGGTGGTGCAGTCGGCCCTCTCCGACGCGGGCTCGCGGCTCGTGCCGCGGGCGGTCGGCATGGTCAGCGGCGCCTGGAACGACCCGCGGCTGCCGGGCGGCCAGGCCACCGGGCACTTCGCCTTCGCGCAGGAGTTCATCCCCGAGGTGGAGGACGCCTGGCGGGTGGCCCTGCGCTCGGCCGAGACGGGGGAGTCGTTCTCGGCCCTGGCCCGCGCCCTCGGCGAGTCCACCGCCCAGGTGCACACCGAGCTCGCCCAGCTCTTCCCCGTGCGCTCGCCCGAGGCCGCCGACGTCGGCGGGATCATGGCGAGCATGCGCGAGCGCGCGGCCCAGGCCGTGCTCGAGGTGCCCGAACTGGCCGAGCGGCAGGATGCGGTCGAGACCGTCTTCCGCCTCGCCGAGTCGGCCGAGTGGCCGGTCTTCCAGCGCATCCACGGCGACTACCACCTGGGTCAGGTGCTCGGCGTGCCCGGCCGCGGCTGGATCATCCTCGACTTCGAGGGCGAACCGCTGCGCCCGCTCGCCGAGCGCAGCGAGCCCGACGTGACCCTGCGCGACGTCGCCGGGATGCTGCGCTCCTTCGACTACGTCGCCGGCACCTTCGCCGCCGCCCCCAACGCCCAGGCCGTGCGCGACTGGGCGCTCGAGGCCCGCGAGGCCTTCCTTGACGGCTACGTCACCCGCGCGGGCAACGACCTCCGGGCCCAGCGGGCGCTACTGGATGCGTTCGAGCTCGACAAGGCGCTGTACGAGGTGAGCTACGAGGCCCGCAACCGGCCGGACTGGCTGCCGATCCCGGTGGCCGCCATCCGGTCGCTGACCGAGGGCGCGCAGGGCTGAGCCGGGAAGGCTCGGGGCCCAGGGCTCAAGGCTTAGCGCTCTGGGCTCAGGGCTCGTGGCTCAGGCCCCGGGCTCGCCGGCGATCAGGCCGCGCAGCCAGTCGCGCGCCTCGACGAACACCTCGTTGTCGTAGCGCGCGGTGTACTCCACGGGCGCGTGGTCGGCGCGCGGGT
This sequence comes from Herbiconiux sp. 320_LB, assembly GCF_059691755.1. Classification (NCBI taxonomy): domain Bacteria; kingdom Bacillati; phylum Actinomycetota; class Actinomycetes; order Micrococcales; family Microbacteriaceae; genus Herbiconiux; species Herbiconiux sp. 320_LB. Next base: position 23,665 of record NZ_JCAWAD010000006.1, read on the forward strand.
ACGAGCCGAGGAAGAGCACCTTCGGGCTGAACCGGCGCACGCCGAGCAGCGCGTCGGCGACGCGCTCGTCGGAGATGTGGCCGTCGGCGTCGATCACGAAGCGGTAGCGGCCGAGGGCGTCCCCGATCGGGCGCGACTGCAGCAGCGAGAGGTTGACCCCTCGGGTCGAGAACTGCTCGAGCAGCTCCAGCAGGGCACCCGAGCGGTCGGAGGGCAGCTCGGCGATGATGCTCGTCTTGTCGGCGCCGGTCGGGGCCGGGAGGTTCGTGCTTCGCGAGACGAGCACGAAGCGCGTGACGGCGTTCGCGTTGTCGGCGATGTCGCTCGCCAGCACCTCGAGGTCGTGGTGCTGCACGATCTGGGGCGGGGCGACCGCCGCATCCGCCAGATCGTTCTCGAACAGGGCGAGGGCGGCGGCGACGTTGGAGGTCGACGGGATGTGGCCGTGGGTCGGCAGGTTCGCGTCGAGCCAGCTGCGGGTCTGCGCGTAGGCCACCGGATGCGCGTTGACGACCCGCACCTCGTCGAGCGCGGTGCCCGGGCGCGCGACGAGCACGAACTGCACCCGCACGAGGTACTCCCCCACGATTCGGAGCCCCGGGATGTTCGCCAGTGCGTCGAGCGTCGAGGTCACCCCGCCCTCGATCGAGTTCTCGATCGCGATCATGGCGGCGACGCTGCGGCCGGAGACCACGTCGTCGAAGGCCTCGCCGACGTTGTTGACCGAGCGCCACTCCTTGCCGGCGGCCTCGGGGACCTGGGCCAGCGCGGCCTCCGTGAAGGTGCCCGAGGGGCCGAGATAGCTGTACGTCTCCGACATGGACCCGAGCCTAGCGAGCACCCGGCCCGGAGTTCTCCGGAGTTCTCCACGGAAAGGCGAGCAGTGCCAGACTTGGGGCATGCATGAGCGTGCCGGCACCGTAGCCCTTCCCGAAGACCTGATCGACCCCGAGGCGCTGGTCGCGGCGTACTACGACCTGCATCCGGATGTGAACGACCCCGAGCAGAAGGTGATCTTCGGCACCTCGGGCCACCGCGGCTCGTCGTTCAACACCGCCTTCAACGAGGACCACATCGCCGCCATCACCCAGGCGATCGTGGAGTACCGCGCCGCGCAGGGCATCACCGGGCCCCTGTTCATCGGCCGCGACACGCACGGCCTCTCCAAGCCCGCTGAAGACACGGCGCTCGAGGTGCTGAACGCCAACGGCGTGACGGTCTGGACCGACTCGCGCGACAGCTGGACCCCGACCCCCGCCGTCTCGCACGCCATCCTCGCCTACAACAAGGCCGGCCACGACGACCAGGCCGACGGCATCGTCGTGACGCCCAGCCACAACCCGCCGGGCGACGGCGGCTTCAAGTACAACCCCCCGCACGGCGGCCCGGCCGACTCGGATGCGACGGGCTGGATCGCGAACCGCGCCAACGAGCTCATCGCGGCGGGCCTGGTCGACGTCAAGCGGGTGGGCCGGGGCGAGGGCGCCCCCTCGGGCACCTACGACTTCCGCGAGCACTACGTGGCCGACCTGGTGAACGTCATCGACCTCGACGCGATCCAGAAGTCGGGCATCCACATCGGCGCCGACCCGCTGGGCGGGGCGAGCGTGGAGTACTGGGAGCTGATCCGCGACCGCTACGGCTTGAACATGGACGTGGTGAACGAGACCGTCGACCCGCGCTGGGCCTTCATGACGCTCGACTGGGACGGCAAGATCCGGATGGACTGCTCGAGCCCGTACGCCATGGCCTCGCTCGTGGCCCGCCGCCACGACTTCGACATCTCCACCGGCAACGACGCGGATGCCGACCGGCACGGCGTGGTCACCCCCGACGCCGGCATCATGAACCCGAACCACTACCTGGCCGTCGCCATCCAGTACCTGTACTCGCGGCGCGAGGGCTGGCAGCCGGATGCGGCGATCGGCAAGACCCTGGTCTCGTCGTCGATGATCGACCGGGTCGCCGGATCGCTCGGCCGCACGCTGTGGGAGGTGCCGGTCGGGTTCAAGTGGTTCGTGCCAGGGCTGATCGACGGCTCGGTCGGGTTCGGCGGCGAGGAGTCGGCCGGGGCGTCGTTCCTGCGCTTCGACGGCTCGGTGTGGACGACGGACAAGGACGGCATCCTGCTCGCCCTGCTGGCGTCGGAGATCCTCGCCGTGACGGGCAAGACCCCGTCGCAGCTCTACGCGGAACTGACCGAGGAGTTCGGTTCACCCGTCTACGAGCGGATCGACGCGGCCGCGACCAAGACGCAGAAGGCGGCGCTGGCGAAGCTCGACGGCGACGCCATCCAGGCCACCGAGCTCGCCGGCGACCCGATCATCGCCAAGCTCTCGCACGCGCCCGGCAACGGAGTGGCGGTGGGCGGCGTCAAGGTGGTCACCGACAACGCCTGGTTCGCGGCGCGGCCCTCGGGCACCGAGGACGTGTACAAGATCTACGCCGAGAGCTTCGTGGGCGAGGAGCACCTCCGCCGCGTGCAGGCCGAGGCGAAGTCGATCGTCGACGCCGCCCTCGGCGGCTGACACCTGACGCCCTCGCCCGCAGACTGTCGCCGATCCGTCAGTTGTCGTCGCTATTCCGCCGGTTCAGCGACAACAACTGACGGGTCGGCGACACTCAGGCGAGGAGGGTCGCGAGCTCGGCGAGCTGCGCCGCCAGGGCCCGGTCGTGGCGGTCGGTGGGCACGAAGGCCCCGTCGATCAGGTGCTCGGCGACCCACGCGAGTTCGACGTTCGCGTGGATCCCGCGCATCCCGAGGTTGGCCAGCACCGGCTGCAGGGCGACGACCGCCCTCGCCCCGCCGGCGAGCCCGCCGTAGCTGACCAGGCCGACCGGCTTGCCGTCCCACTCGTGCACCAGGTAGTCGAGCGCGTTCTTGAGCGGCGCCGTGAAGCTGTGGTTGTACTCGGGCATCACGATCACGAAGCCGTCGGCCGAATCGACCAGCGCGCTCCAGCGCCGGGTGTGATCGTGCCGGTAGTCGCGAAGACGCGGATGCGCGGGCTCGTCCAGGAGCGGCAGCGCCAGCTCCTGCAGGTCGGCCACCTCCACCGCGAACCGGGAGGAGACCCGCGCGGCCTCGACCACCCACTCGCCGACCGCGCCGCCGACCCGGCCGGGGCGCGTGCTTGCGATGATCACGAGCAGCGTCGGGAGGCCGCCGTCTCCGAGCGTGGATTCGGCGCTCATCGGGCCAGCTCCGCGAGCGGGCGGCTCTCCCAGCGCGCCCAGTCGCTGCTGATCGCGCTCGCCGCCGTGAGCAGGTGCGGCAGATGCCGTTCGACGAGCGTCTCCACGCTCGTCTCGGCGGCGTGCGCGTTGACGTTGACCGCGGCGACGACCCGACCCGATCCGTCGCGCACGGGCGCGGCGACCGAGCGGATGGCGGGGCCGAGCTGCTGGTCGGTGAGCGCCCAGCCGGCCGCACGCACCTCGCGGAGCGACTCGCGGACCTCGTCCTGCTCCGGCCGCGACGCCGGGAGCACCCCCGAACGGCTCGGCAGCGCCAGCACCCGGTCGAGCTCGGCCGGGGAGAGGGCGGCGAGCAGAACCTTGCCGAGCGAGGTGACGGCGGCCGGGAAGCGGGTGCCGATCGAGACCTGCAGGGTGACGAGTTTGGGCACGGCGACCCGGGCGACGTAGACGATGTCCGACCCGTCGAGCTGCGCGAGCGAGCAGGACTCGCCGGTGCGGCGGCTCAGCTCGGTGAGGTGCGGGCGGGCGATCTCCCAGAGGCTGCTGGCCGAGACGTACGCCATCCCGAGGTCGAGCACGCGGGCGGTGAGTGAGAAGGTGCCGTTCTCGGCCCGCACGTACCCGAGCTCGGCGAGTGTCAGCAGGATGCGCCGCACGGTCGGGCGGGCCAGCCCCGTCGCGGCCGAAAGCTCGGCGAGGCTCAGGTTCTGGCCGGTGGTGCCGAACGCCGTGATGACGTCGAGCCCCCGGGCGATGGCCTCGATGAACTCGGGCCCTGTGGCGTCGCGCATGACCCTCCCGGCCGTTGGTCCGTTTTCGTGTACCCCATTCCTACCGCATCCGACCGCACCCTGAGAAGCCGAGAAGACTCTCTTGACACGTCGATACGGATGCATTTAGCTGTGCTCATCCGCACAGCGGACAGTTGACCGCATTCAAAGAGGAGTTCGATGGTCACCCCTTCCGGCCCGCTCGACGGACTCGTCGTCGCCGACTTCTCGCGCGTGCTCGCCGGCCCCTTCGCCACGCAGCAGTTCGCCGATCTGGGGGCCACGGTCGTCAAGGTCGAGAGCCCGGGCGGAGACGAGACCCGCTCCTGGGCCCCGCCCGAGCGAGACGGCGTCTCGACCTACTACCTCGGCATCAACCGCAACAAGTTCGACGTGGTGCTCGACTTCCGCGACGAGGGCGACCGCGCGGTCGCGCAGGAGCTCGCCCGTCGCGCCGACATCGTGATCGAGAACTTCAAGCCCGGCGGCCTCGCCAAGTTCGGGCTCGACTACGACTCGGTCGCCGCGGCGAACCCGGCCGTGCTCTACGCCTCGATCAGCGGCTTCGGCAGCGCCGGCGGCGCCTCCCTCCCCGGCTACGACCTCATCCTGCAGGCGATGTCGGGGCTGATGAGCCTGACCGGGTCGCCCGACGGCCCCGCCTACCGAAGCGGCGTCTCGGTCTTCGACGTGATGACCGGGATGCAGGCCACGATCGGCCTGCTCGCCGCGCTCGACCACCGGCGCCGCACCGGCGAGGGTCAGCACATCGAGGTGAACCTGCTCTCGACCGCCCTCGCGGCGATGGCCAACCACAGCTCGACCTACGTCGCCGGCGGGTCGGTGCCGTTTCGGATGGGCAACGCGCATCCGAGCCTGTTCCCCTACGAGCCGCTGCCGGCCAGCGACGGCGAGATCGTGGTGGTCGCCGCCAACGACGGCCAGTTCGCCCGGCTCGCCGAGGCCCTGGGCCGACCCGAGCTCGCGGACGACCCGCGGTTCGCCCGCACCGAGGACCGCAACCGCAACCGCGAGCTGCTGCGACCCGAACTGGTCTCAGCGCTCGCGCGGCACACCATCGCCGAGTGGTTCGACATCCTCACCGACGCCGGGATCGCCTGCGGGCCGATCAACACCATCGACGGCGGTGTGGCCCTCGCCGAACGGCTCGGGCTCGAACCGGTGGTCGAGGTCGGCGAGGGCGAGCGGGCGGTGCCCGTCATCCGCAACCCGATCCGCTTCTCGCGCACGCCCGCCCGGTACGACTCCCCGCCGCCCACGCTCGGTGAGCACGACGCCCAGGTGCGCGCCTGGCTCGCGGGGCCCGCATCCGCATCCATCGTCGACGCCTCCGGAGGACACCGTGGCTGAGTACCCCACCGCGATCGGCACGAGCGACACGGAGTCGATCTCGCTGCTCGGCCACGACCTGGCCGGCGAGCTGCTCGGGCAGATCTCGTTCGGCGAGCTGGCCTACTGGCTGGCGACGAAGCGCCGGCCCACCCCGGGCCAGCTCCGGGTGTTCGAGGCCGTGCTCGTCTCGCTCGCCGACCACGGCTTCACCCCCACCGCCATCGCGGCACGCCTGACGTACTACAGCGCGCCCGACTCGTTGCAGGGCGCGATCGCCGCGGGCCTGCTCGGCGGCGGCTCGCGCTTCCTCGGCGTGACCGAGGACACCGGGTTGTATCTGCACGGCATCATCTCCGGGCTCGGCGACACGAGCGACTGGGGAGACGGGGACTGGGATGCCGCCGCACTTGCCGCCCTGGAGGAGACCCGATCCCAGGGCGGCAAGATCCCCGGTCTCGGGCACCCGGTGCACAAGAACGGCGACCCGCGCACGCCGGTGATCATCAGGATCGCGGAGGAGAGCGGCGTGAAGGGCCCGCACCTGCGGTTGTTCGAGGCGATCGGCCGGGTGCATCCCGATCTGCTCGGCCGCACGCTCCCGTTGAACGGCGCCGGCGTCGCCGGAGCCGCCCTCGCGGATGCGGGTCTCCCCGTCGACCTCCTGCGCGGCTTCGCGCTGCTCGCCCGCACCGCGGGGCTGATCGGTCACCTCGCCGAGGAGCGGGAGAACCCGATCGGCCCGGCCGTCTACGCCGAGGTCGACCGCAACGCCGTCTACACCCCACCGGCCGAGAACGAATAGGACCCGACATGGCAGAACTCGCCGCCGTGCTCGCCACGACGCACCATCCCTTCTTCCTCAAGGCCACCGAGCTCACTCCCCCCGAGGAGCGGATGCCGCAGGCCGCCGAGTGGAAGAGCAAGGTCGAGGCCTACCGCGAGACGCTCACCGCGGCCGAGCCCGACATCCTGGTGATGGTCGGCGCCGACCACTTCCACCAGTTCTTCCAGGACAACTACCCGACCTTCCTGATCGGCAAGCAGCCGAGGTACGACGCCACCTTCTACAACGAGGAACGCGAGTTCGGCCTCCCGAAGTACCTGCTGGAGGGGCACGAGGACCTGTCCGGGTTCATGTTCCAGGGGCTGCTCGACCGCGGCTTCGACTTCTCGATCAGCCACGAGCTGAAGATCGACCACTCGATCATCTGCCCGATCATCACGACGCGGCCCGAGGCCGACCTGCCCGTCGTGCCGATCTACACCAACATCTTCGCCCCGCCGCTGCCCAGCCCGAAGCGCTTCTACGATCTGGGCCGGGCCATCCGCTCGATCATCGACGAGTACCCCTCGGACAAGAAGATCGCGGCGGTCGGCAGCGGGCACCTCTCGCTCGAGCTCGGCGGGCCCCGGCAGTTCGGCGAGACCGGCCCCGACCCCGTGTTCGACCGGAAGGCCATCGACTGGCTGGCCTCCGGCGACATCGAGGCCATCCTCGAGAACGTCACGCACGCGAGCATGGCGGGCGCCGGGAACGCGACCCACGGCTTCATGGACCTGATCCTGATGCTCGGGATCGCGGGCCCGATCGACGCCTCCTACGTCGACGAGCTCGACCTGTTCCACACCCGCGAGATGTACCTGACCTGGTACCCGGGAGGGGATCCCCGATGAGCGTCTACTACGTCAACAAGTTCCTCTACCAGGTCGACGGCGACCCGGGTCTGCTGGCGGCCTACAAGGCCGACCCGTCCGGGCTGATCGACCGCTGGGAGGCCGACTACGGCCGCCGGCTCGGCACGAACAACAGCGTCGAGACGACCACCTGGCTGCACTTCACCGAGGCCGAGCGCATCGCACTGGTCGAGCACGACTACGTGGCGCTGTTCGAGCTCGGCGCCCACTTCTTCCTCACCCTCACGATCTTCATCGCGATCTACGACGACGACTACAGCGCCGCCAGCGGACCGCTCTCGTTCCAGCGCGAGTACGCGGCCAAGCTCTCGCACTGGATGGGCAAGGACTACCCGACCGTCGCCCTCTGACCGCCCCTATCCCCTACTTCTCGTCTTCCCACCCGGCAAAGGAGCCGAACATGGCTGAAACAGCTCTCCCCACCGACGACCGTCCGGTCGTCTTCCGCGACGCCCTCGTCCTGACCATGGACGACCGGCACGAGATCATCCGGCACGGCGACGTGCTCGTCGCGGGCGACACGATCGCCGCGATCGGACCGGCGCTGACCGTGCCCGACGGCACCTTCGAGATCGACGCGGCCGGCGGCATCCTGATGCCCGGCATGATCGACACACACCGGCACATGTGGCAGACGGCGATGCGCGGGTACGGGGCCGACTGGACCCTCACCCAGTACTTCGTCTGGTACTACCTCGAGTACGGCACCCACTTCCGGCCCCAGGACATCTACGCCGGCAATGCGCTCTCGGCCCTGGACGCCATCGACGCGGGGGTGACCACGACGGTCGACTGGTCGCACGGCCTGCGCACGATCGAGCACGCCGAAGCCGCGTTGCAGTCGCTGCGGGACTCGGCGGGGCGCTTCGTCTTCGCCCCCGGAAACATCTTCGGCGCCCCGTGGGAGTGGGCGGCGAACCCCGACTTCGCCGCGTTCGTGAGGCGGGCCGACACCGGATCCGACCTGCTCCGGATGCAGCTGGCCTTCGACGTGACCGGCGACCCCGCCTTCCCCGAGCGCGGCGCCTTCGAGGTCGCCCGCGAGCTCGGGCTGCCGGTCACCACGCACGCCGGGGTGTGGGGTGCGACGAACGACGACGGCATCCGCCTGATGTACGAGAACGGCTTCATGACACCGGAGACCGTCTACGTGCACGCCGCGACCCTCAGCGACGACTCGTACCAGCGCATCGCCGCGACCGGCGGCTCGGTCTCCCTCTCGACCGAGAGCGAGCAGAGCTGCGGGCAGGGCTACCCGCCGTCGTGGGCGCTCCGCGAGCACGGCATCCCGATGTCGCTGTCGGTCGACACGAGCGTCTGGTTCTCGAGCGACCTGTTCACCGCGATGCGCTCGACCCTCGGCGCCGACCGGTCGTGGGAGCACGTGCAGGCCCACGAGAAGGGCGAGACCGTCACGCACTCGCACCTGCGGGCGGAGAACGTCGTCGACTGGGCCACCCGCGGGGGCGCCAAGGCGCTGGGGCTGGATGCGGTGACCGGCAGCATCGAGGTCGGCAAGAAGGCCGACCTGGTGCTGCTGAAGAACGACGGCTCGCCCTCGATGTTCCCGATCATGAACCCGTACGGGCACGTCGCGCTGCAGGCGGGGCGGGCCGATGTGCACACCGTGCTGGTCGACGGGCGGATCGTGAAGTTCGACGGCGCGCTCGTCGGTCAGGACCTCGCGAAGGCCCGGGCGGCGGTGGAGGACACGGTCGAGCACCTGCAGAGCGAGCTCGGAGACGCGGTCTGGGAGGCGGGGATGAATCCCGAGATCCCGGAGACGAAGGTGCTCGACAACCCGTACATGTACACCGAGTTCCGCACCGCGGCGACGCACACGGCGACGGAGGCCTAGGGCGGGAGGGATTCGCTAAGCAATCGACCAGAAGTGGGCGGTGCCACCGGGCTTCTCGACCGTGATGGCGTTGTCGAGGTCGCGGTACTGGGCGTCGAGGGTGTGACCGACCATGCCGATCGAGATCGTGCCGTCGGCGTTCGGGGTGACCTTGGAGACGATCATCGTGTGGTCGACGCCGTTGTCGTTCTGGGGATCCCAGTCGAACATCACAACGTCTCCGATCTTCACCTTGTCGCGCTCGTCGATCGACAGGCGCGTGGTGTCGGGCCGGGAGGCGTAGTAGGCATCCATCTCGTTGCCCCGGATCCAGCTGAAGCTGTAGTCGCCGGTGGTGGCGTAGTCGCTGTACCAGTCCGCGTCCTGCTGCCAGCCCCGGGCGAGCATGGCCTGGTTGACGAAGTTGCCGCAGTCGTTGTCGCTGAAGATCCCCCACTCGTCGAGGTTGTAGTCCTGCCAGTAGGTGAAGGCGTAGTTCATCTGGGCGTCGACCGGGGTCTGGATCTCGTAGGTGTAGCCGGCGGCATCCGTCGAGACCTCGGACCCGTCGGCCAGGGTCACGACGATCGGCACCTGGCCGGGCATGAAGTCGGTCGCCGAGGGGGCCACGACCTCGAGCGTGCCGTCGTCGACCACCGAGAAGGACGGCGCCGGAGTGGTCGCGAACGCCACGGCCGAGACGCCCTCGAAGCCGGAACCGGAGAGGGTGACGGTCTCGCCGCCGACGAGCGAGCCGGTCGCCGGAGCGACCGCGGAGACCCCGCCGGAGGACTGCGCCACGGTGATCTCATCGCGGGCTCCACCGGCGCCGGAACCGTCTCCCGCCGCCGAGCAGCCCGAGAGCAGGAGGGTCGCCGAAGCGGCGACGGCGGTGAGGAGGACGGTGACGCGGCGCATGCGGAGGGGCATGACTCCATGTCAGCACGGGAACATTTGTGCCCTCTATGAGGGACAGGACCCCAAAGGAAAGAGAGGGCTCTCCAGGACGCTCAGGGCTCAGCCGGCGTAGTCCGGCGCGGCCGGCAACCCGAAGAACTCCTCGAGGGTCGGGATGCCGTCCTGGTGCAGCTCGGTCGCGAGCGGCACGCCGACCCAGCGCCAGTGCCAGGGCTCGAACTCATACCCGGTCACCGGGGTGCCGCCGTCGGGGTACCGCAGTACATAGCCGAAGCGGTAGGCGTTGGCCTGGAGCCAGGCGTAGGCCGCCGTGCCGGCGAAGCAGCGGCCGTCGGTCGAGCAGCCCGAGACGGTGTCGAGGATGTCCATGGCGAAGCCGGTCTGGTGCTCGCTGTACCCGGGCCGCGCGCTGGTGAGGTCGGCGCCGGCCACTCCGAGCGAGTTGACGTAGTAGTTGTAGGCCTTCACCTGCACGCCGTACGAGCGATAGCCGCTCTGAGCGACCAGCTGCACGCCGATCTCGGTCTTCGCCGCGTGGAACATGTCCTCGAGCGCGGTCGCCGCCGCATCCCGCAGCTGGTACCCGTTCGGGTTCGGCATGTCGGCGGGCAGGTCGACGAGATCGGGCGGGGAGTAGTCGGCGCCGTTCTGGATCGGGCGGAGCTTGTTCACGATCACCCAGGGGCTCAGCGGGTCGTCGATCGAGTTCGCGCTGCGGTCGAACCCGGCCGGGGTCGTCGCGGCGGGCTCGGGGGCTGCGGGCACGGGGTCCTCCGTCGGCTGGGGGGAGAAGGAGGGGGCGGGCAGATCCGGCGACGCGGAGACGGGGCTGCGCGAGGAGGAGACCGGCGCCGAATCCGGCCCGTCGCCCGGAGACCACACCCCGGCGGCGGCCAGCGATCCCGCTCCGACGACCGCGGCCACCGCGAGCACCGCGGCTGCCGACCAGAGGGCGCGGACGCGGCGGGCCCGGCGTCGCTCGGTCGCGCGCACCATCCGCTGACTCGTCCTCGACACCGGGCCAGCCTACTGGGGAGGCGCTTCCGACCCTGGATGCGCAATGGGGAGTTCTACCCCCCGAATCGGGCACGGATGATTTGGGCCATCCGGCCGATCATGCTTGAATTGCGGATGTGCGGGGCTCCTTCCACCCGAAGGTCGGAGCCGCCGGTTCGCAGTGACCACCCAGGATCTGCCGACCCCGCTCAGCCTTACCCACACCGTATGAATCCGTTCTGAATGAATCCGTTCTGAATCCGTTCGACGATCCGGAGACCGTGTGAGGCTGTTCCAGGCGATCCGCCGCCATAAAGCGACCACTGCATCCGTTGCGACCATCGCCGCGCTCGCCGTGGGCGTCACGACGATGGCGTTCGTGTACGAGGGCGTCAAGACCGCCGACGTCGATCTGAACGACGGCGGCGTGTGGGTGACGAAGCCGGCCGGGCTGCTGCTCGGTCACCTCAACCACCCCGCCCAGGTCATCGACGGCGGCCTGCGCACCTCCTCGACCGACTTCGACGTGCTGCAGCACGCGGACACCGTGCTGCTGCTGGACAGCACCGGGGCCTCGCTCACGCCGGTGAACCCGCGCACCGTCGCGCTGGAATCGCCGCTCAACCTCCCGCCGCAGGCCTCGGTCTCGCTCGGCGGCCAGTCCGTCACCGTGCTCGACCGCGAGACCGGCAACCTGTGGGCCGGTCCGTCGAACCAGGCCGGCTCCATGCTCCTCGACCCCGACGAACCCCTGGCGGGACTCGGCGGCGGTGCCGCCGCGGTGGCCGACGTCGACGGCAATGTGCACGCGCTCTCCCGCTCGACCGGCCGGCTCGAGACCTTCCCGCTCGACGAGGCGGGCACCCTCCCGGAGGAACCCGAGACGGAGGCCTTCCCGGAGGTCGCCGACGACGCCCAGCTCACCCTGACGACCGTGGGCGACGACGCCGTGGTATTCGACGCGGCCACCGGCACGCTGCACCTCCCGGGCGGCGCCACGACGGTGCTGCCGGATGCGGAGGGCGGGGTCGTGCAGGCCTCCGGCCCCGCGTCCTCCGACGTGCTCGTCTCCACCGCGAGCGCCCTGATCCGTCAGCCCCTCGCGGGCGGCGACCCCACGGTCATCAGCACCACCGGTGAGCCGGGCGTGCCCGCCGCCCCCGTCTTCCTGAACGGATGCGCCTACGCCGCCTGGTCCGGCTCCGGCACCTACGTGCGCGACTGCTCCGGCGACCAGAACGACGTCGAGTCGACGATCGACGGCCTGGCGGCCAACGCCGAGCTCCGGTTCCGGGTGAACCGCGACGTCGTCGTGCTGAACGACCTCTCGACCGGAGTCGTGTACCTGGTGAACCAGGACATGAAGAAGGTCGACAACTGGGACGACATCGCTCCCCCGCCGCAGCAGAGCGACTCGAACGAGGAGGAGGACTCCACCCAGGAGGAGCTCCAGGTGCTCCTGCCCGACCGCACCGAGGAGAACAACCCGCCGACCGCGGTCGACGACCAGTACGGCGTGCGGCCCGGCCGCACCGTCATCCTCCCGGTGCTGGAGAACGACAGCGACCCCGACGGCGACGTGCTCACCGCGCAGCTGAAGAGCAGCCAGCCCTCGATCGGCGAGGTCCAGCGCATCCTGAACGGCGTGGCCCTGCAGATCGTGGTGAAGCCGGATGCGACGGGCACCGCGAACTTCGTCTACCAGGTCGACGACGGCCGGGGCGGCAGCGCCGAGGCCACCGTCTCCCTCACCGTGCGCAGCCCCGAGCAGAACTCGCCGCCGCGCCAGAACGCCGACCGGGCCCGGGCGGATGTGCTCGTCGAAATGGGCGCGACCGTCACCCACAATGCCCTCCCCGACTTCACCGACCCCGACGGCGACGACATGTACGTCGTCTCCGCGACCACCGGCACCGCCGACCAGGTGCAGTTCCGGGCCGACGGCGAACTCACCTTCACGAGCATCGACCCGAACGCCGGCCCGAAGGACGTGACGGTCACGGTCTCCGACGGCCGCTCGGAGGCCGAGGGCACCATCCGCTTCATCGTGCGCGACAAGGGTTCGCTCGCGCCGATCACGAACCCCGACCACGTCGTGACGCCCGCCGGCGAGCGCGTGACCGTCGCGCCACTGGACAACGATCTCAGCCCCTCGGGGGCGCCACTGCGGCTGGCCAAGGTGAACGAGGTGCCTGGCGCCCTGATCGAGCCCGACTACACCACCGGCACCTTCGGCTTCACGGCCCAGGCCGTCGGCGTCTACTACGTGCCCTACCTCGTCTCGGACGGCCCCAAGACCGCCGAGGGACTGGTGCGCGTCGACGTCATCCAGCGCGACAACACCGAGGCACCCCCGATCGCCGTGCGCGACACGGCCCAGCTGCCGGCCGGCCGCTCGACCCTGGTGAACGTGCTCGCCAACGACACCGACCCGAACGGCGGCATCCTCGCGGTGCAGTCGGTGCAGGTGCCCGCCGACGCGGGCATCAGCGTCGAGGTGCTCGAGCACGAGATCCTCCGCATCACCGACCGCCCCGGGCTGACCTCGCCGGTCACCATCACCTACACCGTGTCCAACGGCGCGGCCTCCGCGCGGGGCGAGGTCTTCGTGACCCCGATCCCGGCGCCGGCGCGCCTGCTGCCGCCGGTCGCGGTGGACGACGAGGTGACCGTGCGCGCCGGTGACGTGGCGACCATCCCGGTGCTGAAGAACGACTACCACCCCAACGGCGACGCCATCTCGCTCTCCGACACCCTGATCGACCCGCTCGTCGACCCCGCCGACGGCGAGATCTTCATCGCGCAGGACACCGTGCGCTTCAAGGCCGGTCCGGTCGCGAAGACCGTCTACGCCACGTACGAGGTGGTGGACTCCCAGAACCAGAAGGATGCCGGCTACATCACCATCCGCATCGTCGCGCCGGACGCCGGCACCAACTCGCCGCCGCGGCCGAAGGACGTGACGATCCGCGCCCTCCAGGCCACGAGCGTGCGCATCCCGATCCCGCTCGACGGGATCGACCCGGACGGCGACTCGGTCTCCCTGGTGGGTCAGAACTCCGCGCCCACGAAGGGCCGCATCACCGAGGTCGGCGAGTCTTGGCTGGTCTACGAGGCCTATCCGTCCTCCACGGGGACCGACACCTTCACCTATGTGGTGCGCGACAAGCTCGGCGCCACGGCGACCGCGACCGTGCTCGTGGGCATCATCCCGGCCAGTGAGGCCAACCAGGCGCCGTACGCCGTGAAGGACATCGTCTCGGCGCGACCGGGACGCACCCTCGCCGTCGACGTGATGGCCAACGACAACGACCCGGACGGCGACCCGCTCTCGATCCGCTCGGACGGCCTCGAGGCCCCCGACGGCATCACGGCCTCGGTCGAGGGCGGCCGCGTGATGGTCACCGCGCCCGACGAGGCCGGCGACTACACGCTGCAGTACACGATCGTCGACCGCTGGGGCGCCTCGGCGACCGGAGCCCTGCTGCTCCAGGTGAGCCCGCAGGCCCCGCTCGCGGCGCCGATCGCCCGCGACGACGTCGTGCCCGTGCCGGACGCGCTCGACCGCCCGTACGTCGACGTGAACGTGCGCGAGAACGACGACGACCCCGACGGCACGATCGACGGCCTCACGGTCTCCTCGGCCGACGCCGCCGCGACCCCGCTGCCCGACGGCAACCTGCGCATCCAGCTGCTGCCGACCTCGCAGATCATCACCTACACCGTCACTGATCAGGACGGCCTGACGGCGTCGGCGTTCGTCTTCGTGCCGGGGCTCGACGACCTGCCGCCGGTGCTGAAGCCCGGCATCGAGCCGATCGTCGTGCACGACGGCGAGACGGTCGACGTCGAGCTCTCCGACTACGTGCTGGTCGGCGAGGGCAAGACCGCCCGCCTGACCGAGGCCGACAAGGTGCGGGCCTCGAACTCGAACGGCGACCCGCTGCTGGTCGACGAGAACACCATGCGCTACACGCCGAAGCCGCGCTACGACGGCCCGGATGCGCTGAGCTTCGAGGTGACCGACGGCACCAGCGTCGACGACCCGAACGGCAAGAAGGCGACCCTCGTCATCCCGATCACCGTCATCTCGGACTACAACACGCCGCCGACCTTCGTCGGCGCCACCGTCGACGTGGCCGCGGGCGACGGCGAGGGCACGGTCGACCTGCGCTCGAAGTCGGTGGACCCGGACGAAGGCGACCTGGAAGCCCTCACCTTCGCGATCGCCGGCGCGCTGCCCGCCGGGGTCTCCGCGCGGATCGACGGTGCGAACCTCGTGGTCACCGCCGCGCCGGACGCCCCGAAGAACACCTCCAACCTCGAGATCGACGTCTCGGACGGCGTGAACTCCCCCGTGCGCGGTCTCGTGACGGTCAACGTGCTCTCGAGCGTGCGGAACCCCCCGAGCGCCACCGACGACGTGGTGGATCGGGCCGACCAGGGCAAGACGGTCTCGGTTCCCGTGCTCGCGAACGACTACAACCCGTTCCCCGACAAGGCGCTGACGATCACCCGCGCGACGGTGGAGACCGGCTCGGGTCAGGCCGCGATCTCGGGCGACTCGATCGACGTCACCCCGGACGCGAGTTTCGTGGGCACGATGGTGGTCAAGTACTCCGTCATCGACGCGACCGGCGACCCGGCCCGCACGGCCGAAGCGCGCATCCGGCTCACGGTGCAGGGCCGACCCGACACCCCCGCGACGCCGACGGTGACGAGCATCCAGGACCGCACGGTCGTGCTCTCCTGGACCCCGCCGGTGAACAACGGCGCCGAGATCACCTCGTACACGGTCGCGAGCCCGCAGGGCTACACCAAGCAGTGCGCCTCGACGACGTGCACGCTCGACGGGCTGACCAACGACGTGGAGTACACCTTCACGGTCACCGCGACCAACGCGGTCGGCACCTCGGACCCGTCGCCCTCCTCGGGCGTCGCCCGCCCGGATGCACGGCCCGACCAGCCGCAGCCGCCGACCCTCGTGTTCGGCGACAAGAGCCTGACCGTCAACTGGGTCACCCCGCCGACGCACGGCTCCGCGGTGATCGCGTACAACCTCGAGATCTCGCCGGCTCCTGATCGCGGTGCCGCCTCGCGGTACGGCGTGACCGGCAACACCCTGGTCTGGGACGGCCTCGCGAACGGCACCTCGTACACCGTGCGGGTACAGGCCGTGAACAAGGCCCCCGAGCCCAGTGACTTCAGCGCCTTCTCGGCGGCGGAGATCCCCGCCGGGGTGCCGGACGCCCCGGGCGCGCCGACCACCTCGCGGGTGGAGTCCGTCGGCTCCGAGGCGCAGATCCAGGTCAACTGGAACGCGCCGGCCGCGAACGGCGACGCGATCTCGGGCTACACCCTCGTGGTGCAGGGCGGTGCGGAGTCCCGCACCATCCCGGTGCCCGCGGGCACGACCTCGCAGACGGTGAGCCTCAAGACCTCGGAGGCCGGCTACACCTTCACGGTCGCGGCGACGAACAAGGCCGGAACCGGATCGCCCTCACCGGCCTCCGCCCCCCGGCGCGCGTTCAACGCACCGGAGGCCCCGGTGCTGACCTCGGCACAGGAGGGCGACAACGCGATCGTGAACATCGCCTTCACCAAGGGCGCGCGCAACGGCGCCTCCGAGGGCGAGATCACGTACCAGTACCGCTTGAACGGCGGTGGGTGGGCCACCCTCAGCGGCACGAGCGTGTCGGCGTCGAACAACACGACCTACACGATCGACCTCCGCGCGGTCGCCACGGCCGACGGATCGACCTATGCCAGCGGGGCCAGCAACCAGATCGGCAACCTGCGGCCCAACGGCACCCCCGGCGCGCCTAAGGTCTCGAAGGACGCGGGCACGACGAGCGTGTCGTTCAGCTGGACCCCGCCGGGCCCGAACGGCCGGGCGGTCACCGGATCGCAGTACCGGATCAACGGTGGCGGCTGGACCGACGCGGGCCCGAGCGGCAGCGTCTCCGCGGGCAACGACTACGACCAGACCTTCACGATCGAGGTGCGCGCGGTCGACGAGGTCGGCCGGACCGGGCCCACCGACTCGGCCACCGCCTCGACCTCGGCACGCCCGCAGCCGAAGGTCTACGTCTCCCGCGGCAGCGCCTGCAGCTCGGCCGACCAGGGCTCCGGCGGCGTCAAGAACTGCTACCGGCTCTACATCACGACGTCGGGCTGGACGGGTGGCGGCAACGTGACCTGCCGGTGGGGCGGCAGCGGATACAGCGAGTCGATCCCGAAGAACGGTGGCAAGGAGACCCTGTGGTGGTCCGAGGACACCCCGGGCACCGGCTACTCGCTGGAGGACAACGCCGCGCGGATCACCTGCGACGGCGTGCAGGCCCAGGCACGACGATGAACCAGACCGAACACCCGAGAGGCAAGCGATGACAATGACCCCCGAGCAGGCGACCTGGTTCGCCGGCACCTTCGACCGGCTCGTGCAGAACGTCGGCCTCGCCGTCCTCGGCAAGGACCACGTGGTGCGGCTGACGATGATGGCGATGATCTCCGAGGGCCACGTGCTGCTCGAGGATGCTCCGGGAACGGGCAAGACCAGCCTCGCGAAGGCGATCGCGGCGACCGTGCAGGGCACGCACCAGCGCATCCAGTTCACGCCCGACCTGCTGCCCTCCGACGTCACCGGCGTCACGATCTACGACCAGGACACCCGGAAGTTCGACTTCCACAAGGGCCCGATCTTCGCGTCGATCGTGCTGGCGGACGAGATCAACCGGGCGAGCCCGAAGACCCAGTCGGCCCTCCTGGAGGTCATGGAGGAGTCCCGCGTCTCGGTCGACGGCGTCGCCCACGAGGTGGGTCGCCCGTTCCTCGTGATCGCGACCCAGAACCCGATCGAGCAGGCCGGCACCTACCGCCTGCCCGAGGCGCAGCTGGACCGCTTCCTGATCAAGACCAGCATCGGCTACCCCGACCTGGCCTCGGCCGAGCAGATCCTCGCCGGCTCCGCGAACCGCAACCCCTCGTCGGCGCTGTCGCCCGTGATCACGACCTCGGCCGTGGCCGACATGGCCGATCTGGCCGCGACCGTGCACGTCGACCCGGCCATCCTGCGCTACACCGCGCAGCTGGCCGAGGAGACCCGCTCGGCTCCTGAGTCGCGCCTGGGCGTCTCGGTGCGTGGCGCCATGGCGCTGATCCGCGCCGCGAAGGTCTGGGCCGCGTCGCAGGGCCGCCACTACGTGCTCCCCGACGACATCCGCGAACTGGCCGGCCCGGTCTGGACCCACCGGTTCGTGCTCGACGCCGAGGCCGAGTTCTCCGGCGCCACCGCCGAGGGCGTGCTCGCGCGCGTGCTGGCCGACGTCGCGGCTCCGCAGTCGAGGCAACCCGCTGCATGAGCCGGGTCGAGGAGAGGATGCGCGCGGTCACCCGCACCGCACCGGTGCGCTGGGTGTCCGAGAAGGGCTGGCCCGTCGTCGCCGACGGCGCCGGCACGGCCTGGAAGACGGTCTGGGGGGTCGCCGGCCCGGTCGTGCTCACCGTGTCGGGCTTCGGCTGGGCGGTGCTCGCGACCACGATCGCCGCGATCGTCGCCGGAGCCGTGCTCGGCTGGCGTGAACTGCTGGTCGTCGGCTTCGCGCTGCTGGCCGCGCTCGTCATCGCCGTGGGCTTCGCGATCGGCCGCTCGGCCTACGCGGTGCGCCTGGACCTCGCCCTCAACCGGGTCGTCGTCGGCGAGCGCGCCGTCGGGCGCATCGCGGTCACCAACACCTCCACGCGCTCCCTCCTCCCCGCCCGCATCGAGCTGCCGGTCGGCTCCTCCTACGCCTCGTTCCACCTGCCGCGCCTGGCGCCGCAGGCCGAGCACGACGACCTCTTCGGCATCCCCACCCACCGCCGCGCGGTCATCGTGGTCGGACCGGTGCGCTCGGTGCGGGGCGATCCGCTCGGCCTGATGCGGCGCGAGATCCTCTGGACCGACCCGACCGACCTCTACGTGCATCCGAAGACCATCTCCCTCGGCGGCTCCTCCTCGGGCTTCCTGCGCGACCTCGAGGGCGTGGAGAGCCGGGTGCTCTCCGACAACGACGTCTCGTTCCACGCGCTCCGCGAGTACGTCCCCGGCGACGACCGCCGGTACATCCACTGGAAGACCTCGGCCCGCACCGGCAAGCTCATGGTGCGCCAGTTCGAGGAGACCCGGCGCTCGCACCTCGCGATCGCCCTCTCGACGAACCGCTCCGACTACGCCGAGGGCGAGGCCGGAGAGGCCGAGTTCGAGCTCGCCGTCTCGGTCTGCGGCTCGCTCGGCGTGCAGGCGCTGATCGAGGAACGCGACCTCACGGTGCTGAGCCAGACCGCCACCTTCCACACCGAGACCGGCCGGTTGCTGCTGGACGACCTCTCCGGCGTCGAGCAGACCGACCGCCGCGAGACCGTGGTGCAGCTCGCGAAGACCACGGGAGCCGCGGTGCCCCAGGCCTCGGTCGCGTTCCTGCTCTTCGGCAGCGCCGTCACCCCGACGCAGCTGCAGGCCGCCAGCGTGCACATCCCGCTCGGCGTCCGCGTGATCGCGATCGCGTCCAAGCCCGGAGCCGCCCTCTCGCTCCGCCAGCTCGGCGACATCGCCCTGCTCACGATCGGCGAGCTCTCCGAGCTCCCCCTGGCCCTCCGGAGGGCGAACAGCTGATGAGCACCCCTCTGCTCCCACCCCTTCCCGCCGGTTCGCGCCCGCTCTGGGCCGTCGCCACCGACGCCCTCGTGCTGGCCGTGCTGATGTTCGTCTCGGTGCTGAGCCTCGGCCCCGCCTTCGGCGGCGTCGGCTACCTGATCGCCGCGATCGGCGGCATCGTGCTCGGCAGCCTGATCGGGCTGGCCGGATGGCGCCTGTCGTGGAACATCGTCGTCATCGCCGCCGTCACGATCGTGGTCTACCTGCTGTTCGGCGGCGCGCTGGCCGCGCCCGGCACCACGATCATCGGCGTCATCCCGACCTTCGACACGCTCCGCACCCTCGTGCTCGGGATCGTCTTCTCCTGGAAGGACGTACTCACCCTGGTCACGCCTGTCGGCCAGTTCGACGGCGTGCTCGTGGTTCCGTTCCTGGCGTCGCTCCTGACCGCGGTGCTCGCGACGAGCTTCGCCACCCGGTTCCGCCGGCAGCGGGTGCTCTGGGCGCTCGTGCCGGTGCTCGCCCTGTTCGTCACGGCCATCGCCTTCGGCACCCGCGAGGCGGCCTTCCCGCTGGTGCAGGGCATCCTGGTCGCGGGCATCGGGCTCGCCTGGGCCGCCTGGCGCCGGCACGAGGCCCGCGTGGCCGCCGCCGCCGGCACCTCGCTCGCGTCCTCCTCCTCGAGCATCGACCCCGAGACCGCCCGGCGGCTGCGGACGACGCGGCTCGCGACCGCGGCCGGTCTGGTCGTCGCCTCGCTCGGGGTGGGCCTGGTCACCGGCGGCATCCTGGTGCCGGCCTCGGCGCGCGAGGTCATCCGCGACCAGATCGTGCCCCCGCTCGACCTCCACGACTACGCGAGCCCGCTCGTCGGCTTCCGCAGCTACGTGCGCGACCACAAGGACGACACGCTCTTCACCGTCACGGGTCTCCCGCAGGGTGCCCGCGTGCGGCTGGCGACGCTCGACACCTACGACGGCATCGTCTACAACGTCGCCGGTGACGGCTCGGCCGGTTCGGGCACCTTCGTGCGGGTCGCGAACGAGATCTCGAACCCGACGACCGGCACCCCCGCGACCCTGGACTTCACCATCACCGACCTGAACGGTGTGTGGATGCCGGATGCCGGCTACATCGACTCGGTCTCCTTCGCCGGCGACCGCGCCGACGAGCTCAGCGGGGCCCTGCACTACAACACCGCGACCGGCGTCGCCCTGGACACGCTCGGTGTGGAGCCGGGCGACTCCTACTCGATGGACGTCGTCATCCCGCCCACCTTCAACGACGAGCAGCTCTCGAACCGGCCGATCAGCAAGATCGCCCTGCCCCGGGCCACCGGCGTGCCGGACGCCGTCGCCGCCCTGGCCACCGAGTACCTCGGCGAGGCCGACACCCCGATCGAGGAGGTGCGGAACCTCGCCAACGGGCTGAGCCAGAACGGCTTCTTCAGCCACGGCCTCGAGGGCGAGGCGGTCTCCCGTGCCGGGCACGGCGCCGAACGCATCGCCGCCCTCGTCTCGGCCGACCAGATGGTGGGCGACGACGAGCAGTACGCCGTGGCGATGGCCCTGATGGCGCGCTCGGTCGGCATCCCGGCCCGCGTGGTGATGGGCTTCTACCCCAAGGACTACGCCGGTCAGGACGCGGTTCAGGACCTCACGGGCGACGACCTGCACGCCTGGGTCGAGGTGCCGTTCGAAGGGGCCGGCTGGGTCGCGTTCGACCCCACGCCCCCCGAGGACCAGATCCCGCTGGAGGAGGCCCCGAAGCCGAAGTCGGACCCCAAGGCCCAGGTGCTGCAGCCGCCGCCCCCGCCGCAGGCGCCCGCGGAGCTGCCGCCGGACATCCGCACCGAGGACACCCAGCAGGACGAGGTGAAGAACGACGGCTTCGACTTCGGCGCCCTGCTGCTGATCGGCGGCGGCATCCTGCTGCTCCTGGTGATCGTGTTCGGCCCGCTGCTCGTGATCGCGCTGCTGAAGCTGCGGCGCCGGAAACGGCGCCGGCTCGCCGAACGCCCGGCCGACCGCGTGAGCGGGGGCTGGGACGAGATCGTGGACCGCGCCGGCGACCTCGGCACCCCGGTGCCTCGCGGGTCGACGCGGCGCGACAACGCCGCGGTGCTGGCCGCCGCCTACCCGGCCGCCCCCGTGCTCGAGGTCGCGACGAAGGCCGACACGGGCGTGTTCGGCCCGGGCGACCCGAGCGAGCAGGAGATCGACGAGTACTGGACCGAGGTCGACGTCGTCGTGGCGCAGATGACGAAGTCGCGCTCCTGGTGGCAGCGGGTCCGGGCAGGATGGTCGGTGCGGTCGTTCTTCCGGCGATCGGGCAACGGGCGATCGGGCAACCGGCGCCGCGTCGGATCGGATCCGGCGGGACGAGGGAGAGATCGATGACGGATTCCACGTACCCCTGCGTGCAGTGCGGCTCCCCCGTGCCGCGCAACGCGCAGTTCTGCCTGGTCTGCGGCACCCCCGCCTCCACCCGCAGTCAGTCGGCCGCCCTCGGCACCGTCGCCGGATCGGCCCCCGCGGCCGGCCACGGGTCGGGCTCGGGCACCGCGACCGGGGCGTCGTGGAAGCCGGCCCCCGCCGTCACCCCGATCCGGCGCAGCGAGCTGATCCGCGCCAACTACGGCCGACGGGTCTTCGCGTTCCTCCTCGACAGCGTCTTCAACGGCGCGCTCTGGCTCCTGATCGTGCTTCCGCTGACGGCCGTCGGCGCCATCCGGCTGCAGGTCACCGCCGGGGTCGTCTCGACCTCGGGGCTGAGCGCGGTGCTGCTGCTCGTGGCCGGGCTGCTCTACCCGCTCGCGAACCTGTTCCTCCAGTCGTTCCTCGGCTTCTCGCCCGGCAAGGCCATCATGGGCCTCAGGATCGTGCGGTTCGAGACGCTCACCCGCCCGGGCCTGGGCCGGATGCTGCTGCGCGGCCTGATCGTCTGGGCCGCCTCGCTCGTCTTCGGCATCGGCCAGCTCGTGGTCTGGCTCTCCCCGCTCTGGGACGCGACCGGGCTCAGCCGCGGCTGGCACGACAAGGTCGCGGGCACCTGGGTCATCGACGTGAAGGCGGGCCCGAACCCGCTGACCGCGGCGCCGGGGCAGGTCGTCGTGGATGCGCCGCCGACGCGCGAGGCCGCGACCGGCCGAGCGGGTGGCGGGGCCGGTGGAGACGGGAGCGGTGCCGGGGGCGACGGGCAGTACGCCGGGCCGCCGGTTCCCGGCGCGTACCTCACGGCGGGGCAGGGCTCCGGGCCGTTCTCCGGGGTCGTGGCGCCGGCTCCGGCCGGGGCTCCGGCTCCCGGCGGGCCTCCGGCTCCGATCGGCGCTCCGGTGGGTGCCCCGGCCGGAGATGCACCGGGCCAGGCCGCGCCGCCGGCCCCTCCCGCGGCCGCGCCCGCACCGGCGTTCGGCCCGCCGCCCGGCGGTGCGCCCGCTCCCCTGCCGCCGCTCGCCGAGCCGATCTCGATGATCCCCGGGTTCTCCGCGCCGGTGATCACGCCGGCCGAGCTCGCGGGCGCCGAGGCCGGCTCTCCGGTCGGGACCGGTGCTGTCGGGGCCGGTGCCGCTGAGGTCACTGACGCCGACGCCGAGAGCACCCGGTTGTCGACGCCCGGGCCGGCGGTGCTGCCCCCCGGCACCACCGCGTTCCGCCTCGACTCCGGTCAGGTCGTGCCGATCACCGGGCACGGCGTGCTCGGCCGCGCCCCGGTCTCCCCGGCGAACGACCCCGCCGACCTCCTGTTCACCCTCCCCGGCGACACCCTGTCGATCTCGAAGACCCACCTCGAGTTCGGCCTCGACGCCGGTCGGGTCTGGGTGAGCGACCGCGGCTCAACGAACGGCTCCGTGCTGCTGCGCGGCGACGGCGTCGAACTGCCGCTGCTGCCCGGGCAGCGGTTCACGGTCGCCCGCGGCGACCGCATCCGGGTCGGCGCACGCCTCCTCACCGTCGAGGGCGGCGCATGAGCGGCGAGGCGGCCGACGGCGTGCGCTACGCCGACCTCCGGCTGAGCGTCGGCACCGAGACGCACACCGGGCTCCGTCGTCGCGCCAACGAGGACGCGTTCTTCGCGGCGCCCCCGATCTTCCTGGTGGCCGACGGCATGGGCGGGCACGAGGCCGGCGAGGTCGCGAGCGCTCTCGCCGTCGAGGCCTTCGCCAGCCTCGAGGGCCCGGGATCGCTCGAACCGAGCGACGTGCGCGCCGCCTTCGACCGCGCGTACACGGCGATCACCGAGCTCGCGCACGCCGGCCCGCGGCGGGCCGGGACGACGGTGTCGGGTGTCGCGGTGGCGCAGCAGGACGGGCGCGCCTACTGGCTGGTCTTCAACCTCGGCGACTCGCGCACCTACCGCTGGGCCGCGGGTGAGCTCGAGCAGATCAGCGTCGACCACTCGGTGGTGCAGGAGCTCCTCGACGAGGGCGAGCTCGATCGCGCGGCCGCCGCGACGCATCCGGGCCGCAACGTCATCACCCGGGCGCTGGGCGCCGGCGGGCAGTACCAGCCCGACTACTGGCTGGTGCCGATCGAGCCGGGCGACCGCATCCTGATCTGCTCGGACGGCGTCTCGGGCGAGATCGACGACGAGGTCATCGCCCACGTGCTCGACGACGAGCGGCGGGCCCAGGATGCGGCGACCCGGCTCGTGCACGAGGGCCTGCTGCGCGGGGGCCGGGACAACCTGACGGCGGTCGTGATCGACGCGTTCGACTCGGTCTCGGCCGAGCACGCGGCGAGCGGGCCGGCCGGAGACGACAGACGGGACGACGCCCGGGACGACGAGGACACCATTCCCCGCGGACCGGTCGAAGTCGGCGGAAGGAACTGAGATGACCGCTGTGCGCTACACGCCCGGAACCTGGCGGGCCGTGGTCTCGCCGCTCGGCGCGGCCGTGCTCCCCGAGAGCGTCGACTCCGCCCTGCTCGACCGGATCCGGGCCGCGCTCGACGAGGGCCAGGGGCTGGGGGCCGTGCTGGAGTCGCTGGCCGGATCCTTCGGGACCAGCCTGAGCGCGCTGCCGCCCTTCGCGGTGGCGACGGTCGCCGAGAACGGCGGGCTGCGGCTGGCCGTGCGGGGCGAGCCCTCGATCGATCTCCTCGACGCCGACGGCACCACCGTCTCGGTCTCGGGCGCCGACGTCACCACGTGGAACGAGCGCGCGGTCTCGCAGCCCCGCCGCGCCACGGTGCGCACCCCGGGCGGGCCCGCAGGTGCCGAGATCCCCGGCGGCGAGTGGTTCGGCATCACCGCCGGCGTCGTGCTGTGCGCGGCCCTCGACCTCGTGCTCGACGCCGCTCCCGGCGCCATATCGGTCCCGTCGGCGGCCTCAACCGCTGCGGATGCGGAGGCGGAACCCTTCGCGGCACCCGCGGCACGCTCCGACGAGCCCCTGTCGTCTCCCGCGGAGCCGGCCCCGGTGGCGGCGACCGAGCACGTCTCGGCCGGGATCCCGGAGGCGACCCTGCTCCCGGACGCCGTCGCGGACCAGGCCGCCGTCGCACCGGCAGCCGAGGATCAGGCCGCCGTGGCGCAGGCCGACGAGGGTCAGGTCGCCGTGGCACCGGCCGCCGCGGCGCCGGCCACAGAGGCACCGGCCGCCGAGGAGGCCGTCTCGCCTGGCACCGAAGAGCGTGCCGCCGAGGAGCCCACCGCCGGAGACGCCCCTGCGGAACCCCAGGCCCCCCAAGAACCGGCGGTCGAACCCGAGACCCCGCTCGGCGACATCGAGTACACGCAGACCGAGCTGCCCGACGACGCCTACGACCACCTCTGGGGCGCGACCATCGTGAAGTCGGTCGAGGATGCGGCCGTCCGCGACCTCGACGACGAGGACGAGACCGAGTCCGGGGCCGCAGCCGCCGGCAGTTCCTCCTCCCCGTCGGACCCCCACTCCGCGAGCCGCCCCTCGCCGGAGGCGCCGGCGGCCCCCGCGGCACCCGCGGCACCCGCAGCGTCCGCGATCCCTCCAGCAGCGCCCGCGCTGCCCGTGCAGACCGGCGGACTGATCGACAGCGTGCCGGGCTTCGGCACGCTCGGCGCCGCGTCGGGCAGCGAGAGCCTCACCGGCCACACCGTGCCGCCGATGAACGCAGCGGCAGCCGCAGCCTCGGCCACCCCCGCCTCCGCGCCTCCCGAAGCGGCGGGATCCGCGGCCCCCGACACCGATCACGACGGCCTCACCATCTCGGTCTCCGAGCTCGACGCCATGCGCCGCCTCGAGTCGGCCGCCGGCCCCGCCGCGACGACCGGCTCGGGCCCCGCCGGCGCGGGCGGCTCCCTCGGCCGCGTGCTGCTCTCGACCGGCGAGCGCTACGAGCTCGACCGGCCGATCATCATCGGCCGCCGCCCCCGGGTCAACCGGGTGCAGGCCGACCAGGTGCCCGTGCTGGTCACCGTCGCCAGCCCCGAGCAGGACATCTCGCGCAACCACCTCGAGGTGCGCCTCGAGGGTCGGCACGTGCTGGTGGTCGATCTCGCGACCACGAACGGCTCGGTGCTGCACCGCGACGGTTCGCCGCCCCTCCGCCTCGGCCCGAACGAGCCCGTGCTCGTGCTCTCCGGCGACGTCGTCGACCTGGGCGAGGGTGTCACCGTGACCTTCGAGGAGATCCGATGAACGCCCGCCGGCCCCCGTCCGCGCCGCCGGACATCCCGGGCTTCTCCTACCTGCAGCTGCTCGGCTCGGGCGGGTTCGCCGACGTCTTCCTCTACGAGCAGCGGATGCCGCGCCGTCGCGTTGCGATCAAGGTCCTGCTCTCCGAGGCCCTCACCGAGGGTGCGCGCGAGAGCTTCGACGCCGAGGCCAACCTGATGGCGCAACTGTCCACGCATCCCTCGATCGTCACGATCTACCAGGCCGACATCGCCGGAGACGGCCGGCCGTACCTCGCGATGGAGTACTGCCCGAAGCCCAACCTCGGTGCGCGCTACCGCCGGGAGAAGATCAGCGTCGCCGAGGCGCTCCGGATCGGCATCCAGGTGGCCGGCGCGGTCGAGACCTCGCACCGCGCGGGGATCCTGCACCGCGACATCAAGCCGGCCAATATTCTCGTGACGGAATACAA
Source organism: Herbiconiux sp. 320_LB (assembly GCF_059691755.1). Lineage (NCBI taxonomy): Bacteria > Bacillati > Actinomycetota > Actinomycetes > Micrococcales > Microbacteriaceae > Herbiconiux > Herbiconiux sp. 320_LB. Next base: position 50,140 of record NZ_JCAWAD010000006.1, read on the forward strand.
CCGACCCGCCCTCACCGACTTCGGCATCTCGGTCGCCCTGGTGGGCGGCGGCGAGCAGGAGTCGGTCGGGATGTCGATCCCCTGGTCGCCCCCGGAGGTCTTCGGCTCCGAACCCTCCAGCGGCACCGGCGCCGACATCTACTCCCTCGGCGCCACGGTCTACACGATCCTCGCCGGCCGCTCGCCGTTCGAGGTCGCCGGCGGTTCCAACTCCGGGCTCGACCTGATCGCCCGCATCCAGGGTTCGACCCTGCAGCCCACGGGCCGCGCCGACGTGCCCGCCTCGCTCGAGGAGGTGCTGGCGACCTCGATGGCGAAGGACGAGCGGGCGCGCTACTCCTCGGCCCTCGAATTCGCCCGGGCGCTGCAGAAGGTGCAGCTCGAGCTCAGCCTCTCGGTCACGCCCGCCGACGTGCTCGACGACCAGCTGCCCACCGACGACCTCGAGGAGGAGGACGACGGCAACACCCGCATCCGCGGGATCGTCACGATCGACCCGACCGGTCCGGCTCCCGGCCGTACCTCCCCGGCCGGCGGGAGCCGCGCGCCGAGCTTCTCGACTCCCCCGGCACCCGCACCGGTCACCTCGCGCGGCGGCGCGCCGGCCGGGGGTGCCCTCCCCGACGTGGTCGAGCGCACGCAGCGGCGGGGCGCGGCCCCGACCGCACCGCCGGTGGGCCCGGGTGCCGCCCCCGGAGCAGCCCCGTACGGCTCTCCCGCCTCGACGCCCGCCGGCGTCCCCGCCCCAGCCCGCGGCCAGGGTCAGGGACCCCGCGGCCGCACATTCACCGTCGACGCCCCTCCGGTCGAGCAGACCGTGCAGCGCGCCCCCACCGGGCCCGACTCCGGCGACCTGCCCGCCGCATCCTCGTCGCGCCGCCGTCTGCTGCCCTACCTGCTCGGCGGCGGGGCCCTCGTGGTCGTCATCGCCGTCGGCGCGATCGTCTTCGCCCTGAACGGCGGCGCGGGGAGCCCTGCGCAGCAGGACGCGACCGAGACCGACAGCCCCGTCGACCAGATCCAGATCACCAACTCAACGGTCGCGGGCCCGAGCGCCGTCACCGGCGCCGTGGGAGCCGACGGCAACGCCGTGTTCACCTGGGACAACCCGGCGCCCGAGCCGGGCGACACCTTCCGCTGGGCCCTCGTCACCCCGGGCGCGACCAACCAGGCGGTGCGGATCGACCAGCCGACCGTGACCGTGCCGACCGGGGGCGCCGCCTCGGTCTGCATCGAGGTCAGCGTCGTACGCAGCGACGGCAAGGGCTCCGAGCCGACGATCGGCTGCACGCCATGACGAACGGATGCACGGCATGACCATTGACCAGACCGCCCCCACGGCGGCCCACCACTCCGACGCCAGCGTCGAGTTCTGCGGCGAGTGGTTCCCGCTCGACCGCGAGAAGCCCTTTGAGATCGGCCGCGACGCGGATCTCGACATCGACGACAACCAGTACCTGCACCGCCGCTTCCTCCAGATCGCGAACGTCGACGGCATGTGGTGGCTCTCGAACGTCGGCTCGCGCCTGTCGGCCACCGTGTCGGACGCCTCGCGCACGATGCAGGCCTGGCTCGCACCGGGCGCGCGGATGCCGATCGTCTTCGGCCTCACCACCGTCGTGTTCACGGCGGGCCCGACCAGCTACGAGTTCACCGTGCACACCTCGGCCCCCACCTTCGTCGATGCCAGCCCCGCGCCCAGCGGCAGCGGGGCGACCACCGTCGGCGCGGTGAGCTTCACCGCCTCGCAGAAGCTGCTCATCCTCGCCCTCGCCGAGACCATGCTGCGGCGCGACGGCACGGGCACCAGTGAGATCCCCTCCTCCCAGGCCGCGGCCGAGCGGCTCGGCTGGGCCCTCAGCCGGTTCAACCGCAAGCTCGACAACGTCTGCGACAAGCTCAGCCGCACCGGGGTCGAAGGCCTCCGCGGCGGGGTGGGCGCGCTGGCGACGAACCGACGTGCCCGGCTGGTCGAGTACGCCGTGCTCTCGCGTCTGGTCACGAAGGCCGACCTGCCCTTGCTCGACGAACCGCACGACGACGGAGCCGAATGACCGCGTCCCCGGGCCGCCGGCCCGCCCCGACTCCCCCACCGATCGACAGGTAGTACCGGATGCGCATCAAAGCCACCCTCCGCCGCCCCGGCGGCAGCACCAGCAACCTGGTGATCACCGCCGACGCCACGGCGAGCGTCGGTGACATCGCCGACGCGATCTACGTCGCCGACCCGCAGCGCTCCGGCGAATCACCGAGCCAGCGGCTGACCCTGCAGATCAGCGCCTCCACGGGCGAGCAGCGCGTGGCCGACCCGGCCTCGAATCTGCTCGACGCGGGCGTGCGCTCCGGGTCGGTGCTCGACCTGGTGCAGGCCAGCGACGGCTACGTCGCGCCCGGTTCGGCGGGCCCCGCCGCAGCGACGCTGCGGGTGCTCAGCGGGCCGGATGCGGGAGCCGAGTTCCCGCTCCCCTTCGGCTCGAGCTACATCGGCCGCGAGCGCGGGATCGACGTGCGCCTGTCGGACAGCCTGGTCTCCAAGCGCCACGCCCGCATCAACATCGGCGAGCAGGTCGAGATCATCGACATGAAGTCGGCGAACGGCCTCCTGATGGGCGGCGAGCAGGTCTCCCGCACCGCGCTGACCTCGGCCGACGTCGTCGTGCTCGGCGACACCGCGATCTGCGTGGTGCCGCTGCAGCGACTGGGCGGGGCGGCTCCGTCGACCCCGGTGATCGAGTTCAACCGCTCGCCGCGGGTGATCGCACGCTACCCGGGCGACGAGTACCCCGCGCCCACCCCGCCGAAGAAGCCGACCCCGCTGCGCTTCCCGATCGTGGCCCTGATCGCCCCGCTGATCATGGGTCCGGTGCTGTTCCTGGCCACCGGGTCGCCGCTCAGCCTGATCTTCATCGCCCTGAGCCCGATCCTGATGATCGGCACCTGGGTCGACCACAAGCTCCAGACCCGCGGTCAGCTGCGGGATGCGATCAAGCAGTTCACCGAGTCGCTCGACGCCTTCGTCACCTCGATGCACGAGAAGCAGCGGGTGCAGCGCGCGGTGCGGGTCTCCGAGGCCCCGCCGGTGTCGGCGACCATCGACGCGGTGCAGCGGCTCGGCCAGCTGATGTGGACGAACCGGCCCGAGCATCCGACCTTCCTCACCGCGCGGCTCGGGCTCGGCACCGCGCCCAGCCGCGACGTCGTCACCACGCCGAACGAGAACGACGCGCTGCCGGAGTACTACGCCCAGGTCGAGGAGGTCGCCGACCGGTTCTCGCGGATCGACGGCGTGCCGATCGTGGTGGAGTTCCGCCGGGCCGGCGCCCTCGGGGTGGCCGGCGGTGCGACCGAGCGTCAGGGAGTGGCCCGCGGCATCCTGACCCAGCTCGTGGGGCTGCACTCGCCCGCCGAGCTCGTGGTCTGCGCGCTCGTGTCGCCGACCTCCCGGGCGACCTGGGAGTGGCTGGAATGGCTGCCCCACACCTCGTCGCCGCACAGCCCGCTCGCCGGCGACCACCTCGCCGACAACCCCGGCAGCGGCGCCTCGCTGCTCGCCCGCATCGAGGAGCTGATCGACGCCCGCACCGCAGGGGCGCCGAGCCCCCGCGGCCCGATGGAATCCCCCAAGGCGAAGGCCGGCGGCCGGGCGGGAGCCGAGGGCGAAGAGCTCCTGCACCCGATCACCCCGTCGGTGCTGCTCGTGATCGAGGACGACACGCCGCTGGATCGCGGCCGCCTCACCCGGATCGTCGAGCGCGGGGCCGACGCGAACGTGCACGTGGTCTGGTCGGCGCCCTCGATCGCCCACCTCCCGGCCGCCTGCCGCAGCTTCGTCAGCATCGACCAGGATCCCGCTGCCGGCACGGCCGGGCAGGTGCGGCTCGGCGAGCACACCTTCCCCCTCGAGTGCGAGACGGTCGACGCCGACACCGCCCACCGGCTGGCCCGCCAGCTGGCGCCGGTCGTCGACGTCGGGGCGCCGGTCGACGACGACTCCGACCTGCCGCGCCAGGTCTCCTACCTGTCGCTGGTCGGCAGCGAGCTCGCCGAGGTGCCCGAGGCGGTCATCGACCGCTGGCGCGAGAGCAACTCCATCGCCGTGAGGGACGGATCGCCGTTCCAGCGCCGCAAGCACGCCGGCTCGTTGCGCGCGCTCGTCGGGCACTCCGGCACCGAGCCGTTCTACCTCGACATCCGCAACCAGGGCCCGCACGCGCTGGTCGGCGGCACGACCGGTGCCGGCAAGAGCGAGTTCCTGCAGTCCTGGGTGCTCGGCATGGCCGCAGCGCACAGCCCCGACCGCGCCACCTTCCTGTTCATCGACTACAAGGGCGGGGCGGCCTTCGCCGACTGCGTCGCGCTGCCGCACACCGTGGGCCTGGTCACCGACCTGAGCCCGCACCTGGTGCGCCGGGCGCTGACCAGCCTCCGGGCCGAGCTGCGCTACCGCGAGCACCTGCTGAACCGCAAGAAGGCCAAGGACCTCGTCTCGCTCGAGAAGACGGGCGACCCCGACACCCCGCCGAGCCTGCTGATCGTCGTCGACGAGTTCGCGGCGCTCGTGCAGGAGGTGCCCGAGTTCGTCGACGGGGTCGTCGACGTCGCCCAGCGCGGCCGCTCGCTCGGGCTCCACCTGATCCTCGCCACCCAGCGCCCCGCCGGTGTCATCAAGGACAACCTGCGCGCCAACACCAACCTGCGCATCGCGCTCCGGATGGCCGACGCCGACGACTCCAGCGACATCCTCGGCGACCCGATGGCCGCCTACTTCGACCAGTCGATCCCGGGTCGTGGTGCCGCGAAGACCGGCCCGGGGCGGATCGCACCGTTCCAGACCGGGTACGCCGGAGGCTGGACGACGAACGAGCCCGCGCGCCCCCGGATCGACCTGACCGAGATGGACTTCGGCTCCGGCGCGACCTGGGACATCCCCGAGACCGAGACCCCGGAGTCGGTCGAGCAGGGGCCGAACGACATCGCCCGGCTGGTGTCGAGCATCCGCACCGCCGCCTCGATGGCGAACATCCCCGAGCCCCGCAAGCCCTGGCTCGACGAGCTGGCCGCGGTCTACGACTTCTCGCTGCTGCCGAACCCGCGCACCGACGAGCGACTGCTGCTCGGGGTGATCGACGACCCGGCCACCCAGAGCCAGCCGACCGTCTTCTACGAGCCCGACCGCGACGGCAACATGGCCATCTACGGCACCGGCGGTTCCGGCAAGAGCGCGACCCTCCGCACGATCGCGGTCTCGGCCGCCGTCACCCCGCGGGGCGGCCCGGTGCACGTCTACGGCCTCGACTTCGGCTCGAGCGGTCTGACGATGCTGGAGGACCTCCCGCACGTCGGCGCGATCATCTCCGGCGACGACGAGGAGCGGGTCATCCGGCTGCTCAGGATGCTGCGCGACCTGGTCGACGACCGGTCGATCCGGTACTCGGCGGTGCGGGCCGGCTCGATCGGCGAGTACCGCCGGCTCGCCGGGGCGCCGGAGGAGCCGCGCATCCTCGTGCTGGTCGACGGCATCGGCGCGTTCCGCGACCAGTACGAGTTCGGCGGCCACTCGGCCTGGTTCACCACCTTCTCGCAGATCGCCACCGACGGCCGCGGCGTGGGCGTGCACATCGTGATCACCGGCGACCGCCCCAACTCGGTGCCCGCGTCGCTGGGCTCCACCATCCAGCGCCGGTTGATCCTCCGGATGGCGAACGAGGACGACTACTCGCTGGTCGGCGCCCCCAAGGACACGCTGAGCGCCGTCTCGCCCCCGGGCCGCGGCGTGATGGACGGCGACGAGGTGCAGGTCGCCGTGCTCGGCGCCGACTCCAACGTGGCGATCCAGGCCCGCGAGATCGCCAAGCTCGCCGAGGCGATGCAGCGGCAGGGCGTGGCGCCCGCGGCGCCCATCCTCACCCTCGGCGACGCGATCCCGCTCGGCACGCTTCCGGCCGTCTCCTCGGGCACCCCCGTCATCGGTGTGCGGGACGACACCCTCGGGCCGTTCTCGATCACGCCGAGCGGGGCCCTGCTGGTGGCCGGAACCGCCGGCAGCGGGCGCTCGACAGCCTTGGCGACGATCGCGACCGCCCTGCGCCGGGCCGACCCCGGCATCCGGCTCGTGCACGTCTCGCCGCGCCGGACGAGCCTCACGCCCCTGCCGATCTGGAGCCTGTCGCTCTCGGACCCGGCGCAGATCTCCGCCTTCGCGGACGACGTGACGGCCCAGCTGGACGCCGAGACGCTGAGGCCGAGCCAGTTCGCGATCTTCGTCGAGAACGTCGGGGAGCTCAACGGCTCGCCGGCCGAGGCCGACGTCGACCGGCTCATCAAGCGCGCGCTCCGGGACGACGTGTTCGTCATCGGCGAGAGCGAGTCCTCGACCTGGTCGGCGGCCTGGACCCTCGCGGGGCCGTTCAAGAACTCCAAGCGCGGGCTGCTGCTCGTGCCGGGAGAGCTCGACGGGGACTCCCTGCTCGGCACCTCGCTCGGCCGGTTCAAGCGAGCGGATCTGCCGCCTGGCCGGGGATTCTTCATCCAGGGCGGGCGACTGACGAAGGTGCAGCTCGCCACCAGGGACGACTGACGGGAGGGGATGGGGAGCCATGGGTAGTTCTCCCCATCGACGTTCGTCGGAAGGCTCAATAGTGTCTTTCTCGTGAGGACGAACTCACGAGAAGTAGCGGAACCGGACAGCCCGGGCCGCGGAACGAAAAGGAGAGAACAATGGCCGTATGGGGTCTTGATGTCGAGCAGGTTCGCGGGCTCAGCAAGCAGCTCAACACGCAGTCGCAGCAGGTCCAGCAGATCCTGACCACGCTCACCAGCGCTCTCCAGAGCGTGCAGTGGACCGGTCCGGACGCCGAGGGCTTCCGCAACGAGTGGAACACCACGCACACCGCCGCCCTCAAGCAGGTCATCACCGCTCTCGAGGACGCGTCGCAGAAGGCGTCGAAGAACGCCAGCGACCAGGAGGCCACCTCCAACGCCTAGTCGGATCCGGCGGGGGCCCGACCGGGTCCCCGCCTTCCGTCGTCCCGTCCGATCCACGCGCTGAGAGGGAGCCATGCCTGGGGGATTCTATGGAGCGGATGTCGCCGCGCTCCGAAAACTGGCGAAGCAGTTCGAGACTGCCGCCGATCAACTGAACACGGTCACGTCCACCTTGACCTCCAGCGTCAACCAGACGCAGGCCTGGAAGGGTCCGGATGCGACGAGCTTCCGCGCCGACTGGAACGGGACGTACACCTCGCAGCTCAAGGCCGCGGTCAGCGCCCTCCAGGGCGGCAGCGGTGACCTCCTCAAGAACGCCGACGAGCAGGACGCGGCCTCGACCGACACCATGGGTGGCGGCGGGGGCGGAACCGGCTCCGGCGCGGGAGCGGGAGCAGGAGCCGGCGGTGCGGCCGGGACCGGCGGAAGCGGCGGTTCGTCCGGCTCCGGGGGCTCCTCGAGCGGATCGAGCAACGCGCACGGCTTCGAGGCGGACGGCTCGGCCTCCGCCGGAACCGAGACGGGCCCCACCTCTGCCAGTGCCAACGCGAACGCCCAATGGCAGTGGGGCGCCGGCGCCGACGCGCACGGCGAGTTCGACAACGGCACCGTCTCGGGCGAGGGCAACGCCGGCGCCTTCGTCGGCATCGACACCGACGCGGGCGCGAGCGCGGGCATCAGCCTCGACGGCGCGGAGGCCAACGCCTCGGCCAGCGCCATGGTGGGCGCCGAGGCCTCGGCCGACGGCTCCGTCTCGGTGCTGAACGGCCTGGCCGGTGCGGAAGGCAGCGCCTCCGCGATGGCCGGAGCCGAGGCGAGCGCCGAAGCCGGAGCCACGATCGGCCCCGACGGCATCGGTGCGAACGCCGGCTTCGACGCCTTCGCGGGCGCTCAGGCCGGAGTCGACGGCAGCGTCTCGGCGCTCGGCGTGACGGCGGGCGGCGGTGCCGAGGTCTACGCCGGCGTCGGAGCCCACGCCAACGTCGACGCGAGCATCTCGATGGACGAGGTCGGCGTGAGCGTCGACGTCGGAGCCGCGTTGGGCATCGGCGCGGGCGTCAACTTCGACGTCTCGTTCAGCCCGCAGGACGCGGTCGACTCCGTGGCCGACTTCTTCGGGTTCTGACCCGCATCCGCTCCCCCTCTTCCTCCCCGATCCTCAAAGCTGAAAGGCTGAACCCATGACTCACACGCTGACCTTCCCCGGCGATGCCGCTCCGGCGTTCCCGTCCGTCACCCTCACGCTGCCCGACGACTGGCAGGCGCTCTCGGTCTCCGGAGCGGTGCTCGCCGCCGGCAAGACCGTCGAGCAGGGCCAGTTCCGGCCGAACGTCGTCGTGGCCGTCTCCCGCTTCGGCTCCGACTACACGCTGCAGACGGCGATCGACGCCGTGGTCGCCCGCGTGGGGAGCATCCCGGGCGTCGTCGAACTCGGCCGCGAGGAGCTCGAGGTGCTCGGCGAGCCCGGGTTCCGCATCGAGTTCAGCTACCCCGACGAGCGCGTCGGCACCCTGATGCAGGGCGTGCGGGTCGCCGTGGTCGAGAACGGGCCGGTCACCGACCTGGTGCAGATCACGGTCACCGCGACGGGCGAGCAGGCCACCGAGCTCTGGGGCGAGCTGCGCGAGATCCAGGCGACTGCCACGACCGAGGCCTAGGTTCGGATCATGGCAGACAGCTTCGAACAGGCTCAGGCGCGCGTCCTCGCGCTCAACAGCGACGACCTCCCCTTCGTCTACCAGGCGGCGCCGTACGGCATCCAGGCCACCTGGAAGTACGCCGACGTGAAGTGGGCCGCACTCACGGCCGCCGGCACGATCGACGCCTCGTACGAGCTGAGGGTCACGCTCGACCCCGCCGAGTCGGCGTGGGAGTTCGACGAGACCGACACCCGCACCGAGTCGCGCCTGCGCAGCACCGGCGACGGCGGGATCAGCTTCGGCACCTCCACGTCGACGTTCAAGGGGCGCGAGAACAGGAAGAGCTTCTCGTTCGGCGTGGGCTCGGCGGCGCGCACCACCGACCGGCAGGGCACGCACGACGGCAACCTCTACGGGTACTCGTTCACGACCGACGAGATCAAGCAGCCGCTGATCGCGGCGCTCGAGCAGGGCGGCTGGGAGCCGAAGAAGAAGGGGTTCTTCGGAAAACTCTTCGGCGGCTGAGGCCGCCCTCGGTTGAGGGTCGGATGCAGCGGGTGTAACTTTGCAGTCTGCGCAATGTTCGCGCGTTCCCCCGTTCTCCTTCTCGTCCTGAGGATGCCCATGTCGCGCACCAGCCCGTCGTCCCGCCGATCCGCATCGGAGGCCCGCGCCAAGCAGTTCGAGGAATCCGGCGGGAAGATGACCCACCGGCAGATCCTGTTCATCATCTTCGGGCTGATGGCGGGCATGTTCCTCGCCTCGCTCGACCAGACGATCGTCGGCACCTCGATGCGCACGATCGGCGACGACCTGGACGGCATCAGCCTGCAGGCCTGGGTGACGACCGGGTACCTGATCCTGTCGACGATCTCCACGCCGCTGTACGGCAAGCTGTCGGACATCTTCGGTCGTCGGCCGCTGTACATCATCGCGATCGCGATCTTCCTGGTCGGCTCGCTGCTCGCGGGGCTCGCCACCGACATGTACCAGCTCGCGATCTTCCGGGCCATCCAGGGCCTCGGCGCCGGCGGTCTGATGTCGCTGGCCCTCACGGTGATGGGCGACATCCTCGCTCCCCGTGAGCGCGCCAAGTACCAGGGCTACTTCCTCGCCACCTTCGGCATCTCCAGCGTGATCGGCCCGCTGCTGGGCGGCCTGCTCTCCGGCGCGCCCCAGATCCTGGGCATCACCGGCTGGCGCTGGATCTTCCTGCTCAACCTGCCGATCGGTGCGATCGCGATGGTGATCGTGCTGCTGTTCCTGCACATCCCGCACACCAAGCGCGAGGTGCGGATCGACTGGTGGGGCGTGGTCGCGGTCATCGTCACCGTCGTGCCGATCCTGCTCGTCGCCGAGCAGGGCCGCGAGTGGGGCTGGGGCTCGTGGGGCGCGATCCTCTGCTACGTGCTCGCACCGCTGGGCCTGGCCCTGTTCATCGTGGTCGAGCGCCGGATGGGCGACGACGCGATCATCCCGCTCAAGCTGTTCACGTCGTCCACCTTCACGGTCGCGACGATCCTCGGCGTGCTGGTCGGCTTCGGCATGTTCGGCGCCATGATGACGATCCCGAACTACCTGCAGATCGCGACCGGCGCCACGCCCACCGAGGCGGGGCTGCTGATGATCCCGATGGTGCTGGGCCTGATGATCTCCTCGATCGTCTCCGGTCAGCTCATCTCGCGCACCGGCCGCTACAAGATCTTCCCCACGCTCGGCACGGGCCTCCTGGTCGTCGCGTTCATCTACATGAGCTTCGTCTCGGCCGACAAGCCGGTCTGGTACGTGCTGATCGGGATGCTCGTGATCGGCCTCGGACTCGGCCAGCTGATGCAGACCCTCACGATCGCCTCGCAGAACTCGGTCGGTCCGCGGGACATCGGTGTGGCCACGTCGAGCTCGACCTTCTTCCGCTCGATCGGTGGAACCCTGGGCACCGCCGTGGTCTTCTCGGTGCTGTTCTCGCGCCTGGGCAACACCCTGCTCGACTCGTTCACGAACCCGGAGATCATCGCGGGCACCCAGGCGGCTGCGGCCGACCCGGCCGTGCAGGCGAACCCGGCGAACAACGCGATCCTCCAGGTGCTCGCCAACGCGCAGGCCGACCCGTCCTCGCTCGGCACGGCGCTGAGCGGCGACACGTCCTTCCTCGTCGGCGCCGACCCGCGGCTGAGCCTCCCGTTCGTCGACGCCTGGGCCAACGCCACCTCCACGGTGTTCCTGGTCTGCCTCGGGGTCGTCGCGGCCGCGTTCGTGCTGAGCTTCTTCCTCAAGGCCACGCCGCTGCGTCAGCGCTCGGCCCTCGAGGAGAGCGCCGCGGAGGACGCCGCCGTCAAGGCGCAGCTCGCCGCGGAGCAGGCGGGCGCCCTCGTGCTCCCCGACCTCCCCACCGGCTCGGTCCCCGTGCAGAAGCCCCAGGGGCAGGCGTAGGCACCGGCTTCCGGAGGCCTGAGGGGCGCTAGAAGTCCCTCAGGTTTCCGCGGAGGCCTCCGTCGCCGTAGCTGGTGCGGAGGATGCCCCGGCGGCGGAGGACGGGGACCAGCTCGCCGAGCATCCGGTGGATCGTGACCGGGTGCAGGTCGCCCGAGAAGATGAAGCCGTCGTTGTCGGCCTCGTCGCCGAGCTCCTGGATGAAGTCGGCGATCTCCTCCGCGGTGCCCACGTAGCCCGCCCGCTCCGAGATGCGGCCGAGCCGCGCCTTCGCGGTGAGCAGCTCACGGAGCGTCGCATCGGCGAAGTCGGCGAAGCCGCCCAGCAGACCCTTGATGCTCCCGCGGGAGACGTGGTCGCCGAAGACCCCCGGGTCCACCGGCCTGTCGAGGTCGAGCCCGGTGAGGTCGGTCTCGAGGTCGCTGGACTGACCCGCGGCCACCGCCAGCAGGGTCGCGTCGTCCGGATGCGCGGAGGCCTCGACGAGGCGATCGGCCTCCTCGCGGCTGGAGACCACGATCGGCTTGAACACGAACAACACGTCGATGTCGGCGGGTCGCCGCCCGTGCGCCCGGGCCGCCGCGTGCACCTTCGCCCGGTAGGCACGGATCGTCTCGACGTCGAGCGAGGCCAGCGCGAGCTGCACCTCGGACTGCTCGCCCGCGAAGGCGAGCCCGCGCGGTGAACCGCCCGGCGAGACCACGATCGGGTCGCCCGAGAGCTCCCCTCCCCCGCCGAGTCCGGGGAACGGCAACGCGTTGAGCGGCCCGTCGAACCGGAAGTGCTCTCCGCGGTGCGCGACGGCCTCCAGCTTCGAGCCGTCGGCGAAGCGGGCGGTCGCGGCGTCGGAGATCAGCGCATCCTCACCCCAGCTGTGCCAGAGCCGGCGCACGGCGGTGAGCCACTCCTCGGCCCGGTCGTAGGCGCCGTCGTGGTCGAGCGGCTCGACCCCGAAGTGCCGGCTCGAACCGACGTCGGTGACGACGTTGATGCCGAAGCGGCTCGCGCTCAAGTGCTGCAGCGTGGCGAACTGGCGGGCCGCCTGGTACGGCGAGTACGCCAGCGGGTTCACGGTCGGCGCGATGCCGAGATGGCTGGTGACGTCGAAGAGGTACGGGGCGAGCAGCAGCGGGTCGTGCTTGGGCCCGCCGTAGGCGCTGCGGATGCGGAGGTCGAGCGTGTCCGCGTTGCCGAGCGAGAGCGCGTCCTCGATGATCACGAGGTCGAAGCCCGCCTGCTCGAGGGTGCGGGCGGACTGCTGGTAGAGGTCGGGGCGGGTCCAGTCGTGGTTCCACTCCCAGTACGGGTGCCCCCAGCCGTGCGGGCCGAAGCCGCGCGAGAGGAACCAGCCGAAGTGCTGCAGTCGCGACATCCTCAACCCACCTCGGCCAGGGCCTGGACCTCGGTGCGGGCCGGGTGCGCGGTGCGGGCTGCGATCTCGGCACGGGCTGCGCTCCTCGCGCGGGCCGGTGCGCGCACGGGCGTCACGGCCGCTGCCGCCGCCAGCCCCCGCTCGAGGTCGGCGATCAGGTCGTCCGCGTCCTCGACCCCGACCGAGAGGCGGATGAGCCCGGGGCCGATCCCGGCCGCCGCGCGCTGCTCGGCGCTCCGGGCCGCGTGCGTGGTCGACGCGGGATGGATGACCAGCGAACGCACGTCGCCCAGGTGCGTCATCCGGGTGAACAGCTCGACCGCATCGAAGAAGGCCTGCGCGGCCGGGAGTCCGCCGTGCAGCGTGAACGAGAACACCGAGCCCTGCCCCTCGGGCAGGTACCGCCGGGCCAGCTCGTGGGACGGGCTCGACGCGAGCCCGGAGTAGTCGACCCGCTCGACCTCGGGCCGACGCTCGAGCCAGTCGGCCAGGATCGCGGCCGTCGTCGACTGCCGGTCGACCCGGAGCGACAGGGTCTCGATGCCCTGCTGGATCAGGAAGGCGTTGAGCGGCGAGGGCGTCGGCCCGAAGCGCGAGGCCACGACGTCGCGGGCGTAGGCCGCGAAGGCCCGGCGGCCGAAGCGCTCGACGAAGCTCGCGCCCGCCAGGCTCCGGGCCGGTTCCCCGAGGTGGGGGAACACCGGCGTCGCCCAGTCGAAGCCCTCGCCGCTCACGATCACCCCGCCGAGCACCGTCCCGTGGCCGGCGAGGAACTTGCTCGCCGAGTGCACCACGACGTCGGCCCCGTGCTCGAGCGGCCGCAACAGGTACGGGGTCGCGAAGGTGTTGTCCACGATCAGCGGGATGCCGTGCCGGTGCGCGACCGCGGCGACCAGCGCCAGGTCGACCAGGTCGTTGCGCGGGTTCGGGATCGACTCGACGAACAGCGCCCGGGTGCTCGGCCGGATCGCCCGCTCCCAGGCCAGCGGGTCGTTCGCCGCCGCCACGAAGGAGGTCTCGATGCCGAGACGGCCGAAATTCTCCAGGAACAGCCCCCGCGACCCCTCGTAGATGCTGTCGGCCGAGACGAGATGGTCGCCGGCCTGCAGCAGCGCGAGCACGGCGACCGAGACGGCCGCCTGGCCGCTGCCGACCAGGACGGCGTCCGTGCCGCCCTCGAGGTCGGCGATCCGCCGCTCCAGCGCCGAGTTCGTCGGGTTGCCGATCCGCGTGTAGGTGAAGCCGTCCTCCGCGCCCTGGAACCGGTCGCGCGCCTGCTCGAAGTCGTCGAACACGAAGCCCGCGGTCAGGTGGATCGGGGTGGCCCGCGCGTTGACCCCGTCGGCCGCGGCGCCTCGCCCGCCGTGCACCTGACGGGTCGCGAAACCCGCGGTTCGGTGCCCGGCATCCGCTGTGGTCGGCTCGGTCATCGACGTCTCCTCTCGATCGTTCGGACAGGTTCGCACGCCCCGGAGGACGGGAGCCCCTATGCGAAGTTGTGTTACGTCGGGGCGAACGCAGGGTGGTCACGAGATGGACTCGATGTTGCGTTAACTAGTTGACGACAACGATCCGCTGAGGCACGATACGAGGATGACGCCCGGCACCACCACCTCGCGCCGCTCCGCGAACCCGGGATCACAGGCGGCGCTTCGGAAGCTCAACCAGCAGCGGATCGTGCACACGCTGCTGCAGGCGGGCAGCCTGACGCAGGCCGAACTCTCCCGTCAGACCGGGCTCTCGACGGCCACCGTCTCCAACATCGTCAAGTCAATGGTCGAGCGCGGACTGCTCACGACGGCCCCCACGACCAGCTCGGGCCGGCGCGCGCTCTCGGTCAGCCTCTCGGGCGAGGACACGATCGCCGCCGGGATCGACATCGGTCGCAGCCACGTGCGCGTCATCCTCTGCACCATCGATCACCGGGTCGTCGCCGAGAAGTGGCTCCCCCTTCCCCTCGGCCACGACGCCGACCACGCGCTCGAGGTCGCCTCCGACCTCCTCGACGAGCTGCTCACCGGCTGCGGCCGCACCCGCTCGGCGGTGATCGGCGTTGGTCTCGGGGTGCCCGGTCCGATCGACAGCCGGAGCCACACCGTCATCGACGGCACGATCCTGCCGCAGTGGGTGGGCATCACGGTCGACGAGATCCAGGACAGGCTCAAGCTACCCGTGCGTCTGGAGAACGACGCCAACCTGGGCGCGATCGCCGAGGTCACCTGGGGGCCGCACAAGGGGGTGGACAACCTCATCTTCGTCAAGGTCGGGACGGGCATCGGCTCCGGGCTCATCCTCGACGGCGAGATCTTCGGCGGCAACGTCGGCATCAGCGGCGAGATCGGGCACCTGCCGATCCACGAGCACGGGCTGATCTGCCGCTGCGGCAACCGCGGCTGCCTCGAGACGATCGCCTCGACCGCCATCCTGATCGAGCTGCTCAGCCGTGAGCCGCAGAACGTGCGCTCGACGGCCGACATCGTGAAGCTGGCCGAGGAGGGCGACAAGGCGACGCTCCGGGTGGTCGAGGACGCGGGGCAGGCGCTCGGCCGCGCCCTGGCGGCCATCGCGAACCTGCTCAACCCGAGGATGGTCGTCATCGGCGGCCCCCTCGCCGGGCTCGGCGACCGGATGCTGGACCCGGTCAGGACGGGCTTCATGCGGTACAGCTCCCCGGTGGTGTTCGACACCACCGAACTGGCCGTCTCCTCCTTCACCGACCGCGCCGAAGCCCTGGGCGCGGCCTCGATCGTGATCCAGGAATTCGAGGCCGTCGGATTCGACACCTAAGCGTTATCGCAACGTTG
This sequence comes from Herbiconiux sp. 320_LB, assembly GCF_059691755.1. Classification (NCBI taxonomy): domain Bacteria; kingdom Bacillati; phylum Actinomycetota; class Actinomycetes; order Micrococcales; family Microbacteriaceae; genus Herbiconiux; species Herbiconiux sp. 320_LB. The sequence goes on from NZ_JCAWAD010000006.1 coordinate 65,370, forward strand.
CGTTCACAACTTGACCGCAAGCCTCCGACGATGCAGACTTTCTCAGTCAGACGAAGCAGTTGGAAACGACGAGGAGGTCGGCTTGTTGGAAACAGGTCCGGACACGAGGGACACACGGGACAATCCCGTCATCCTCGAGATGCGTTCGATCACCAAGGAGTTCCCCGGGGTCAAGGCCCTCTCGGACGTCTCCATCACGGTGCGTGCGAACGAGATCCACGCGATCTGCGGTGAGAACGGAGCCGGGAAGTCGACCCTGATGAAGGTCCTCTCCGGCGTGTACCCCTACGGGACCTACACCGGCGACATCCTGTTCCAGGGCTCGGAGATGCGCTTCCGCGACATCAAGTCCAGCGAGTCCGCCGGCATCGTCATCATCCACCAGGAGCTCGCGCTCATCCCGGAGCTGTCGATCACCGAGAACATCTTCCTCGGCAACGAGCCCACCCGCTTCGGCGCGATCGACTGGATCACGGCCAAGAAGCGCGCGATCGAGCTCCTCGCCCGCGTGGGCCTGGAGGACGACCCCGACACGCAGATCAAGAACATCGGCGTCGGCAAGCAGCAGCTCGTCGAGATCGCGAAGGCGCTCAACAAGTCGGTGAAGCTGCTCATCCTCGACGAGCCCACCGCGGCGCTCAACGAGGCCGACTCGCAGCACCTGCTCGACCTGATCCTGGGCCTGAAGAGCCGCGGAATCTCGTCGATCATGATCTCCCACAAGCTCAACGAGATCGAGCGCGTCTCGGATGCGATCACGATCATCCGCGACGGCAAGACGATCGAGACGCTCGACGTCAAGGCCGACGGCGTGAACGAGGACCGCATCATCCGCGGCATGGTCGGTCGCACCCTGGAGAACCGCTTCCCGGAGCGCTCGTCGAACATCGGCGAGGTCTTCTTCGAGGTCAAGAACTGGAACGTGCAGCACCCGCAGGTCGCGGAGCGCATGGTCGTGAAGAACTCCAGCTTCTACGTGCGCCGCGGCGAGGTCGTCGGCTTCGCCGGCCTCATGGGCGCCGGCCGCACCGAGCTCGCGATGAGCATCTTCGGCCGCTCCTACGGCAACTTCATCTCCGGCGAGATCGTCAAGGACGGCAAGGAGATCCAGATCCGCAACGTCACCGAGGCGATCGACCACGGTCTCGCCTACGTGAGCGAGGACCGGAAGGCCCTCGGGCTCAATCTGCTGGACGACATCAAGCGCTCCGTCGTCTCGGCGAAGCTCAAGAAGATCGCCAAGGCCGAGGTCGTCAACGACATCGCCGAGTTCCAGATCGCGGAGCAGTACCGCAAGAGCCTGCGGATCAAGACGCCCACGGTCAACGAGGGCGTCGGCAAGCTCTCCGGCGGAAACCAGCAGAAGGTCGTGCTGGCGAAGTGGATGTTCACCGACCCCGACCTGCTGATCCTCGACGAGCCCACCCGCGGCATCGACGTCGGCGCCAAGACCGAGATCTACGGCATCATCCGCGACCTGGCCGCCCAGGGCAAGGGCGTCATCATGATCTCCTCCGAACTGCCGGAGCTCCTCGGCGTCTCCGACCGCATCTACACGATCTTCGAGGGTGCCATCACCAATGACGTCCCGGCCGAAGAAGCCGATCCCGAAACCCTGATGAGGAGCATGACCTCCATGAAGACGAAGGCTGTGACCAAGTGACCGCATCGACCGAGGCTTCCGCGAAGAAGCGATTCTCATTCCGAGACCTGGGCAAGATGTTCGGCGGCGGCACGTCCAACGTCCGCCAGTTCGGCATCCTGTTCAGCCTGATCGCGATCATCGTGCTGTTCCAGATCCTGACCGACGGGCTGACGCTCTCCTCCGGCAACCTGATCAACCTGGTCAGCCAGTACGCCTACATCCTGATCCTCGCGATCGGCATGGTGATGGTGATCATCGCCGGCCACATCGACCTGTCGGTCGGTTCGGTCGCGGCGTTCACCGGCATCGTGGTCGCGACCGCCATGCAGTCCTGGAACCTCCCCTGGCCGCTCGGCATCCTGCTCGGCCTGGTCGTCGGCGCGCTGATCGGTGCCTGGCAGGGCTGGTGGGTCGCCTTCGTCGGCGTCCCCGCGTTCATCGTGACCCTGGCCGGCATGCTCATCTTCCGTGGTGGCAACCAGCTCATCGGTAACGCCAACACGATCCCCGTGCCCCAGGGCTTCACCGAGATCGGCGCCGGCTACCTCCCCGAGGTCGGCCCGGACACCGGCTACAACAACCTCACCCTGCTGCTCGGCCTCATCATCGCGCTGGCCGTGGTCTTCATGGAGATCCGCGCCCGCCGCGTGCAGCGCACCATGGGTTCGCAGCCGGCCCCGCTGTGGGTCAGCATCGTCAAGGTCGTCGTGCTCGTGGTCGTCGTCGGCTTCGCCACGGTGCTCTTCGCCGGCGGCCGCGTGGGAACCAGCTTCCCGATCTCGGGCATCATCCTGGGCGTGCTGGTGCTGGTGTACTCCTTCGTCACCCGCAACACGATCTTCGGTCGTCACATCTACTCCGTCGGTGGCAACAAGCACGCCGCCGAGCTGTCCGGTGTGAAGTCCCGCCGCATCGACTTCCTCGTCATGATGAACATGTCGATCCTGGCGGCTCTGGCCGGCATGATCTTCGTGGCCCGCTCGCAGGCCTCCGGCCCGCAGGACGGCATCGGCTGGGAGCTCGACGCGATCGCCGCCGTCTTCATCGGTGGCGCCGCGGTCGCCGGTGGTATCGGCACCGTCGGCGGGTCGATCATCGGTGGTCTGGTCATGGCCGTCCTGAACAACGGCCTCCAGCTGCTGGGTGTCGGCGCCGACCGCGTGCAGATCATCAAGGGCCTCGTGCTCCTCGTGGCCGTCGGCCTGGATGTCTGGAACAAGTCGCAGGGTCGCCCCTCGATCATCGGCTTCCTCACCAAGAGCCGGCGCAAGGACAAGCTCGACCTCGAGCCCACCTCCTCCTCGCCGTCCGTCGGCGCGGGCGAGGCCCCGTCGGAGGACCCGCAGGGCCTCGTGCCCACGGCGGGCACCCCCGACACGTCACGCCCCCGCGGCTGACGCCCCCAACTCAACTCCCTATCACCACAACCCCAACCGAGAGAAAGTACTCAACGATGAAGAAAATGCTCATAGCAACGGCAGCGATCGCCGCCGCAACGGCCCTCGCACTGTCCGGCTGCTCCAGCCGTGACGGCGGCTCGACCGGTGGCTCCACCGACGGCGCCGCGGCCGGCTTCGCCGCCGACTCCCTGATCGGTGTCGCGCTGCCCTCGAAGACCTCGGAGAACTGGGTTCTCGCCGGTGGCCTCTTCGAAGACGACCTGGCTGCCGCGGGCTTCAAGTCCGACATCCAGTACGCCGGCGCCTCCACCACGGTGAAGGACCAGCAGGACCAGATCTCCGCCATGATCACCAAGGGCGCGAAGGCCATCATCATCGGCGCCGCCGACGGTGGCCAGCTCGCCACGCAGGTTCAGGCCGCTGCCGACGCCGGCATCCCGGTCATCGCCTACGACCGCCTCATCCTGAACACGCCGAACGTCGACTACTACGTCGCGTACGACAACTTCAAGGTCGGCGAGCTCCAGGGTCAGGCCCTGCTCGACGGAATGAAGGCCAAGAAGGCCACCGGCCCGTACAACATCGAGCTGTTCTCGGGCTCGTCGGACGACGCCAACTCGGCCGTCTTCTTCGACGGCGCGATGAGCGTCCTGCAGCCGGCCATCGACTCGGGCGACGTCAAGGTCGTCTCGGGCCAGACCGACATCAAGCAGACCGCCACCGCCGGCTGGAAGGCTGAGAACGCCCAGAGCCGCATGGACTCGCTGCTCACCTCGAGCTACGGCTCGACCGAGCTCGACGGCGTCCTGTCGCCCAACGACACCCTGGCACGCGCGATCATCACCTCGGTGAAGGCCGCCGGAAAGCCGATCCCGGTCGTCACCGGTCAGGACTCCGAGGTCGAGTCCGTCAAGTCGATCATGGCCGGCGAGCAGTACTCGACGATCAACAAGGACACCCGCAACCTGGTCCAGCAGGCCGTCGACATGGTCTCGCAGCTCCAGAAGGGTGAGACCGTCACCACCAACGACGACAAGTCGTACGACAACGGCGTGAAGGTCGTCCCGGCCTTCCTGCTCGACCCGGTGATCGTCACCAAGGAGAACGCGGCCGAGGCATACGCCAACGACCCGACCCTCGAGCCGCTGACCAAGTAGTCCTACTCGGTCTTCGGACACCAGCACCACCACGAACGGCCCGGGCTCACGCCCGGGCCGTTCCCCTTTTCCCCGCCGTCGTTTCGCCGCCGTCGTTTCCCCGCCGTCGTTTCGCCGCTGTCGCCGGCACCGGTTTCCCGCTCTCGCGGGTTACTGGGATACTGGGTCGGGAGAGCGCTCTCACGCACGACCGGAGCGCTCGGATCACGCACACCACGCAAAGGAGCAGTGCAGCCGCATGACCACCCCGCCGTTCCCCCCCGTCTTCCCGCCCGGTTTCCTCTGGGGCTCGGCCACCGCGGCCGCCCAGATCGAGGGCGCCGCGTTCGAGGACGGCAAGCAGGCCTCCATCTGGGACGCCTTCGCCCGAGTGCCCGGTACGGTGCTGAACGGTGACACGCTCGACGTGGCGGTGGACCACTACCACCGGATGCCCGCCGACGTCGCCCTGATGAAGGAGCTGGGTCTCGGGTCGTACCGCTTCTCGACCAGCTGGTCGCGCATCCGCCCCGCCGACGGCGACGTGAACCCGGCCGGCCTGGACTTCTACTCGCGACTGGTCGACGAGCTGCTCTCGCACGGCATCCTGCCGTGGCTCACTCTGTACCACTGGGACCTGCCGCAGGCCGTCGAGGAGAAGGGCGGCTGGGCGAACCGCGACACCGCGTACCGCTTCCGCGACTACGCCGAGATCGTCTACGAGGCGCTCGGCGACCGGGTCACCCACTGGACCACGTTCAACGAGCCGTTCTGCTCGTCTTTGCTCGGCTACGCCTCGGGCGTGCACGCGCCCGGGCGCCAGGAGCCCGCCGCCGCGATCGCGGCCGTGCACCACCAGCACCTCGCCCACGGCCTCGCCGTGCAGCGCCTGCGGGAGCTCGGCGCGCCGGAGCTCGGCATCACGCTCAACCTCACCAACGCGGTGCCGAAGGATCCGACCGACCCCGTCGACCTCGAGGCCGCCCGCCGGATCGACGCGCTCAACAACCGCATCTTCCTCGACCCGATCCTCACCGGGGAGTACCCGGAGGACATCCGCCGCGACCTCGCCGAGTTCGGGCTCGACGAGGTGAGCGAGACCGGGCTGGTGCGCCCGGGCGACCTCGAGACCATCTCCCAGCCGCTGGAGTTCCTCGGCGTGAACCACTACCACGACGACCAGGTCAGCGGTCATCCGCTCGAAGGGCCGGCCGACCCCGAGTTCGTGCCGGTCGACCCGCACGCGGTGGCGGGCGGCCGTCCCACCCGGTCGCCGTTCGTCGGCTCGGAGGACGTCACCTTCCCGCTGCGGGGGCTCCCCCTCACGGGGATGGGCTGGGAGGTCAACCCGGCCGGGCTCCGCACGCTGCTGGTGCGCCTGGGGCACGAGTACCCGACGCTGCCGCCGCTGTACGTCACCGAGAACGGTGCTGCGTACGACGACACGGTCTCGCCCGACGGGGCGGTGCACGACGAGCTGCGCACCCGGTACATCCTCGACCACATCGCCTCGGTGTCGCAGGCGGTGCAGGATGGCGCCGACGTGCGCGGCTACTTCGTCTGGTCGCTGCTGGACAACTTCGAGTGGGCCTGGGGCTACGGCAAGCGGTTCGGGATCGTGCGGGTGGACTACGACACGCTCGAGCGCACGCCGAAGGACAGCGCGCTGACGTACGCGGGGCTGATCGAGGCGGTGCGGGCGGCGTCTGGTGCGGGTTCGGTGGCTGGTGCGGGTTCGGCTGGTGCTGGTTCGCCCGCTGCCGGCTCGCCCGCTGCCGGTTCGCCCGCTGCCGCGGAGTCGTCCGCCTCCGCCGGGGTCTGAGCGTGATCGGCGGGCCGGCGGGGCGCACCCCGACCCTCGAGATGGTGGCCGCGGCGGCGGGGGTCTCCCGTGCCACGGTCTCCCGGGTCGTCAACGGGTCGACCTCGGTGACGCCGGAGATCGTCGAGGCGGTCAACGCCGCCATCGCCGACCTCGACTACGTGCCGAACCGGATGGCCCGCTCGCTCGCGAGCCGGCGCACCGACGTGATCGCGCTGATCGTGCCCGAATCCACCTCGACCGTCTTCGCCGACCCGTTCTTCGCGCCGGTCGTGCGCGGCGTCGCACGGACCCTGGCCGACACCGAGTACACGCTCAACCTCCTGATCGCGTCCGAGTCGCGGCCCGAGAAGACGCGGCGCTACCTCCTCGGTGGCAACGTCGACGGCGCGCTCGTCGTCTCGCACCACGTCGACGACCACTCCTACGTCGGACTCGGCGACCAACTGCCGATCGTCTACGGTGGCCGGCCGCTCAACCCCGAACTGGCCGCCTCGTACCACGTCGACGTCGACAACGTCGCGAGCGCGCGCACCGCGACCGAGCACCTGGTCGGGATCGGCCGGCGGCGGATCGCGATGATCGCCGGGCGGCAGGACATGCCGGCCGGTGTCGACCGGCTCGACGGGTGGCGGCAGGCGCTCACGGCCGGGGGGCTGGACGCGGCGACGGCGCCGGTGGAGTTCGGCGACTTCTCGCAGGCCTCGGGGGCGCAGGCGATGGAGCGGCTGCTGGGGCGTGCATCCGAGGCGGGCGCATCTGGAGCATCTGGCGCATCCGGGGCTGGCGTATCGGGGGCGGGCGCATCCGGGTCGCTGCCGCTCGACGCCGTGTTCGTGGCGAACGACCAGATGGCGGCGGGGGCGATCCAGGTGCTGCAGGCGCGCGGGATCGCGGTGCCGGATCAGGTGGCCGTGGTCGGCTTCGACGACGACTCCTTCGCGGCGAGCTTCACCCCCGCGCTGACCACGATCCACCAGCCGGCCGCCGAGCTCGGGGCGGCGATGGCTGAGGTGCTGGTGCGGCGGATCGCGGGGGACGACCCGCCTCGGCGCACCCTCATCCCGACCCGCCTCATCCGGCGCGCCTCCGCCTGACCCCCCCGACTGTCCGCGACCCGTCAGTCGTTGTCACTATCGCGCCCGGATGGCGACAACAAGTGACGGGTCGCGGACAGTCGGGGGGGTCGAGCGAGGGCGAGCGGGGGCGGGTCAGAGGAAGCGGGCGGCGGGGAGGCGCGCGCGGATGACCTCGATCGCCTCGGGGTTCTGGTCGACGAGCACGTAGTTGCGGCCCAGGGCCGCGGCCACCGCCCCGGTTGTTCCGCTGCCGGCGAAGAAGTCGAGCACCCAGTCGCCCGTGCGGCTCGAGGCCTGCACGATCCGGCGCAGGATGCCCTCGGGCTTCTGCGTCGGATACCCGGTCTTCTCGCGGCCGGTCGGCGACACGATCGTGTGCCACCAGACATCCGTCGGCAGCTTGCCCCGCGCGGCACGCTCGGCGGTCACGAGGCCGGGGGCCATGTAGGGCTCACGATCGACCGTCTCGGAGTCGAAGTGGTACTTCTTCGGATCCTTCACGTAGACCAGGATCGTGTCGTGCTTCGTGGGCCAGCGGTTCTTCGACTTCGCACCGTAGTCGTAGGCCCAGATGATCTCGTTCAGGAAGCTGTCGCGACCGAACAGCGCATCCAGCAGCACCTTCGCGTAGTGCGCCTCGCGGTAGTCGAGGTGCAGGTACAGCGTGCCGTCGTCGGCGAGCAGCCGCCAGGCCTCCACGATCCGGGGTTCGAGGAACTCCCAGTAGTCGTCGAAGCGGTCGTCGTAGCTCAGCAGGTCGCCCTTGATGCGGTCGTACTGGCGCCCCTTGAACCCCGTCACCCGGCCCGGGCGGCGGTCGGCGGGGTCGGCATCCTCGGGCAGCCTGGTCGACGTGGTCGGGCGGCGGCCCTGCGATCGGCCGGTGTTGAAGGGCGGGTCGAGGTAGATGACGGTGAAGGATGCGTCGGGGAACGACGGCAGCACGGTCAGGTTGTCGGCGTGGTAGACCAGCCCCTCACCCCGGGCGTCGTCACCGAAGGCGGCGAGGGGCGGATGGTCGACGGGCATTGTGCAATTCTGGCAGTTCCAAGATGGCGGGCGTATCGTGCGAGGCGATGAGCACCATGATCCGCAACGAACCACGGCAGAACCGCTACACGATCACCCTCGACGACCAGGTCGCGGGTTTCACCGACTACCGCGTCGAGGGCACGCGGATCATCTTCACCCGCACCGAGGTCGACCCGGCCCGGCGGCAGGGCGGCCTCGCCGGCCGGCTCGTCGAGTTCGCCCTCGACGACGTGCGCACCGGAAGCGCGCTGACCGTGGTGCCGAAGTGCTCGTTCGTGGCACACTTCATCGACGTGCACCCCGACTACCAGGAGCTCGTCGACCGGGGGTGAGCGCAGATGACTGACGGCGGGACGGGCGACGGCGGGACGGGCGACGGCGTCGCACGCGTCGAGACCGGCGACTCGACGGTGACCGAGTGGATGCGCCGACTGGCGCGTCCGGTCGGCGATCCGGGCGGGGGCGCGGCCGCCGCGGTGATGCTCGGGGTCGCCTGCGCATTGACCGCGATGGTGGCGCGGTACTCGCATGCCGCGGACATCGACCTCGAGGGGCTGGCGGTTCGGGCCGATGATCGGCGGGCGAAGGCCCTCCAGCTCGCCGATGTCGACGCGGCACGCTCGCGCGACTACGGAGCCGCGTTCCACGTTCCGGCCGGGCCGGCGCACGATGAGGCCGTCCGGGTCGCCGGCGTGCGGGCCGCGGAGTCCTCCGAGACGATCGGCGACCTGGCACTCGACGCCCGGCACGACCTGGTCGACGCGGCGGACAGGGCCGCGCCGTTCCTGCTCCCGGACGCCCTCGTGGCCACGGCGGCCCTCCGTGCGGCGATCGTCGGTGCTCGCACCAACCTCGAGGCCGACGCGGGAGAGCTCCCGGCTGTCGAGGTGGATGAGCACGTGAGCCGCTATGACCAGGCCGTGAGCGAGCTCGACCGGTTGGAGACGACGCTCCGCGAGCGACTGCGCGGCTGAGCCCGGCGGAGCGGGCGGCGGGTGTGAGCCCGGCCGAGCGGAGGGCGGGTCGAATGCCGTTGTCGGCGCGGTGCCATGATCTCCGGCCCCTCCTCGGTCGGTGTTGTCGATCACCGACAGGCGAAGCGGGACGATCGGTACCGCTGTGCTTGCATGAGGTCATGCTCGACGACGAGACCACCGCATCCGGCCAGCCCACCGCGTCCGGCCGGCCCACCGCATCCACCACCGCTGCCACCGGCACCGCCGCGTTCGCGGTCGATGCCGGGGGTGACCTCGCGGTCGGCCCGCTCGAGCTGGAGGCCGGCGCGGTGCAGGCCGAGGCGACGGGGTTCGACGGGATCCTGATGACCGAGACGCGGCACGACCCCTTCGTGGCGCTCGCGCTGGCGGCGCGCGCGACCCGCCGCATCCGCGTGTCGTCGGCGATCGCCGTGGCCTTCGCCCGCAACCCGATGACCACGGCGGTGCTCGCCAACGACCTGCAGCTCGTGTCGGGCGGGCGGTTCGTGCTCGGGCTGGGGTCGCAGGTGAAGCCGCACATCGAGCGGCGCTTCTCGATGCCGTGGGGGCAGCCGGCGAAGCGGATGCGCGAGTACGTCGAGGCGCTGCGGGCCATCTGGGCGAGCTGGGAGACCGGGGAGCGCCTGGACTTCCGCGGCGAGTTCTACGGGCACACGCTGATGTCGCCGATGTTCAGCCCGGGGCCGAACCCGTGCGGGAACCCCCGCATCACGCTCGCCGCGGTCGGCACGCTGATGACCGAGTCGGCGGGAGAGGTGGCCGACGGCTTCCTCGCCCACAGCTTCACCACGGCGCGGTACCTGCGCGAGGTGAGCCTGCCGGCGCTCGCGCGGGGCCGGGAGCGGGCCCGCGCGGCCTCGGCCGTCGAGGCCGGCAGCGGGACCGGTGTCGGCACCGGCACCGGCACCGAGGCTGGCGTCGCTGGCGCGGCGGCCCATGCGGCGTCGCCCGTCGAGGTCAGCCTGCCCGCGCTGGTCGCCCTCGGCACGACGGATGCGGAGCTCGACGTCGCGATCGCGGCCATCCGCAAGCAGATCGCCTTCTACGGCTCGACGCCCGCCTACAAAGGAGTGCTGGAGCTGCACGGCTGGGACGGCCTGCACGCCGAACTGCACGCGCTCTCGGTGAAGGGCGAGTGGGATGCGATGACCACCCTGATCACGGACGACGTGCTCGCCGAGTTCGCCGCGGTCGGCACCCCGGCCGAGGTCGCGGCCCAGCTCGCCGACCGCTACAGCGGTCTCGTGCAGCGCCTCTCGTTCTCGACCCCGTACCCGGTCGCCCCGGAGCTCTGGCCCGCCCTCCTGACCGACCTCCGCGCCCGCTGAAGCCGGCCGCGGGGCGGCCGACCCCGGCTAGGCCAGGGACTGCTCGTCGTGCGCGGCCAGGAAGCCGGCGAGGGCGTCGGCCGAGGTCTGGTGGTCGATCACGTCGGGCTCGCCCGAGGTGGTGATCGTGCCCGCGAACTCGCCCCGGATGAAGATCGGGATCGACCCGCCGTGCGCCTTCATCAGGTCGTGATCGATCGAGGGGTCGTCGAGCTCGGCGAACGGGGTCCCCGCCTCCTCGTGGCGGCGGCGCACCAGCAGCGAGGGCTCGAGGAAGCGCTCGACCACGGCCGCCTTGCCGGCCAGCCACGGGTCGTTGCCCGGGCCGGTCGTGCCGAAGCGCGCCCGGAACACCAGGTACCCGCCGAGCACGATGTCGACCGCGAGGTCGAGGCCACGGCTGCGGATCAGGTCGCCCGCGATCATCCCGAGGTCGTAGGCGTCGTCGGACGTGAAGGAGACGACGTCGAACGACGGCACCTCCACCAGGTCGGCGACGGTGAAGACGGGCAGCTCGGCGCTCACGGGACGCGCCCGATCCACTCGGGGGTCGCGAACTTCGTGCGCACGAGTTCCTCGGCTTTCTCCCGCTCGGCGGGGGTGATCTCGGATGGGGTGGCGCCATACAGGCGGGTGAAGGTCTCGATCAGGCGGTCGATGATCTCGGCGCGCGAGAGGCCGGTCTGGCTGCGGAGCGGGTCGACGCGCTTGGCGGCCGACTTCGTGCCCTTGTCGCTCATCTTCTCGCGGCCGATGCGCAGCACCTGCGTCATCTTCTCGCCGTCCATGTCGTAGCTGAGGGTCGCGTGGTGCATCACGGCGCCGTTGCCGAGACGCTTCTGCGCCGCCCCGCCGATCTTGCCCTTGGCCGAGGAGATGTCGTTGAGCGGCTGGTAGAACGCGTCGATGCCGAGCGACTTCAGCGCCGTGATCACCCACTCGTCGAGGTAGGCGTAGGAGTCGGCGAAGGTCATGCCCTGCACCAGCGCGGCGGGCGCGTAGATCGAGTAGGTGACGACCGAGTTCGCATCCATGAACATCGCGCCGCCGCCCGAGATGCGACGGACCACCTCGAAGCCGTTCGCGGCCGCGTTCTCGAGGTCGACCTCGTTCTTCACCGACTGGAAGCTGCCGATCACGACCGCGGGCTGCTCCCACTCCCAGATGCGCAGCGTCGGGGCGCGACGCCCCTCCCCCACCTCCACGGCCAGCACCTCGTCGAGGGCCAGCTGCATCTGCGGCGACTCCGAGCCGGAGTGGATGAGCTGCCACTCGTACGCATCCCAACTCGTCGCCCGCGCCAGCGACCGTCGCACCGCGACCGCCACCGCCTCGGGAGAGAAGCCGAGCAGCTGAGCGCCCTCGGGCAGTGCGGCGCGCACCGCGGCCGCGATCGCCGCCGCGTCGCTGTCGCTCGGCAGGCCCTCGACGGCCGCGTCGATCAGCGGGAGCGCGTCATCCGGCTCGAGAAAGAAATCCCCGGCCAGACGGAAGTTTCGGATGTGTCCGTCGACGTCGTCGAGGTCGACGACGACCAGCTTGCCACCGGGGACCTTGTATTCACCGTGCATCCGTCCAGCGTAGTCATGTGCGCCACTGGAAACGCTGCGATAACACGGTGTTCACGCCCACCCCTTAACGTGGACTCATGACCGATACCGTCGTTCGAGACTCCAGCCGCCTGGCGACCGCCAAGGCGATCCTGTTCGACCTCGACGGAGTGCTCACTCCGACCGTCGACGTGCACATGCGCGCCTGGGCCCGGCTGTTCACCGACTACTTCGCCGCCCACGGCGCCGCGCCCTACACCGAGGACGACTACTACCTCCACATCGACGGCAAACCGCGCGTCGACGGGGTGCGTTCGGTGCTCGCCTCACGCGGCCTGTCGCTGCCCGAGGGCGAGGCGGACGACCCCGCGGGCGAGAGCACGGTCTGGGCGCTCGGCAACCGCAAGAACGACGCCTTCGCCGCCGAATTGGCCGAGGACGGCATCGCCGCCTACCCGGGCTCGCTCGAGTTCCTCGCCGCCGCCATCGGCTCCGGCTACGAGGTCGCGGTCGTCTCCAGCTCGCGCAACGCCGAGCCCGTGCTCGCGGCCGCCGGCATCCGCGACCGGTTCACCGTGATCGTCGACGGCCTGCGCTCGGCCGCCGAGGGCCTGCAGGGCAAGCCCTCGCCCGCGACCTACCAGCGCGCCGCCGAGCTGCTCGGGCTCACGCCCTCGGAGTGCGTCGTGATCGAGGATGCGCACTCGGGCGTGCGGGCCGGCCGCGACGGCGAGTTCGGCCTCGTGGTCGGGGTCGACCGGGGCGTCGGGGCGCAGGAGCTGCTCGACTCCGGCGCGGACGTCGTGGTCGACGACCTGGACGAGTTGGTGCCGTTCCTGCGCTGACGCTCCGCTAGCATCGATCGACCCGTCACACCTGTCATCCGAGAAGGATCCCGATGAACCCGATCGCCGCCGACCCGCTCGACCGCTCGCAGTTCCCGCTCGACGAGTGGGCGCTGACCGAGGCCGAGTTCCACACCTCCACGCAGGGGCGAACCGAGACGCTGTTCGCGGTCGGCAACGGCTATCTGGGGCTCCGCGGCAACTTCGAGGAGGGGCACAAGGCCCACGCCGAGGGCACCTTCATCAACGGCTTCCACGACACCTGGCAGATCCGGCACGCCGAGGAGGCCTACGGCTTCGCGCGCGTCGGCCAGACGATCGTCAACGCGCCCGACGCCCGCGTCATCCGCCTCTACGTCGACGACGAGCCCTTCGTGATCGCGGATGCGGACATGAGCGAGTACGCCCGCACCCTCGACTTCCGGGCCGGCGTGCTCGAGCGGGTCGTGGAGTGGCGCACCTCGTCAGGCAAGCGGGTCCTCATCCGGTCGCGCCGCCTGGTGTCGTTCACCGACCGGCACCTCGCTGTGATCGACTACGAGGTGACGATGCTCGACGCCGACGCCTCGCTGCTCATCTCGAGCCAGATCCTCAACCGGCAGGACCGCGTCGACGAGTTCGTGGCCTCCCCGGTGGGTGGCGGGGCGATCGCCGACCCGCGGAAGGCGTCCGGCTTCAGCGACCGCGTGCTGCTGCCGCGGGTGAAGACGGTGCACGACGGCCGCTTCATCCTGGGCTACCGCACCGCGAACTCGGGGATGACCATCGCCTGTGCCGCCGAGCACCGGCTCGAGACCGAGAACGAGTGGGACGAGACGTCGCAGATCGACGACGACATCGCCAAGCAGGTCTACCGGGTGCGCGCGCGGGCCGGCCGCCGCATCCGTCTGATCAAGACGATCGCGTACCACACGTCCTCCACCGTGCCCACGTCCGAGCTCGCCGACCGCTGCAACCGCACGCTCGACCGCATCGGCGAGGCGCCGATCGAGGAGGTCTTCGACCGCCAGCGCAAGTGGCTCGACGACTTCTGGCGGCGCTCGGACGTCGTGATCGAGGGCCACCCCGACGTGCAGCAGGCCGTGCGCTGGAACATCTTCCAGCTCGCCCAGTCGACCGCCCGCACCGACGGCGGCGGCATCGCGGCCAAGGGCGTCTCTGGCTCGGGCTACGGCGGGCACTACTTCTGGGACACCGAGATCTACGTGCTCCCCTTCCTCACCTACACCTCGCCGCACGTGGCCCGGAACGCCCTGCGCTTCCGGCAGGGGATGCTGGATGCGGCCCGCGACCGCGCGGTCGAGCTCAACCAGCGCGGCGCCCTGTTCCCGTGGCGCACGATCAACGGCCTGGAGTCCTCGGCCTACTACGCGGCCGGCACGGCGCAGTACCACATCGACGCCGACATCTCCCACGCGCTTTCGCAGTACGTCGCGGCCACCGGCGATGACGACTTCCTCTACCGCGGGGCCATCGACATCCTGGTCGAGACCGCGCGGATGTGGGCCGACCTCGGGTTCTGGCGGGGCCGCGGCACCACCGGCGTGCAGACCTTCCACATCCACGGCGTGACCGGGCCGGACGAGTACACGACCGTGGTCAACGACAACCTGTTCACCAACGTGATGGCCCGCGCCAACCTGCGCGCGGCCGTGCGCCAGACCCGCAAGATGCAGCAGGTCGACCCCGCCGCCTACGCCTCGATGATCAAGCGCCTCGACCTGAACCAGGACGAGATCGAGGAGTGGTCGGCCGCGGCCGAGGCCATGCACATCCTCTTCGACGCCGACCTCGGCATCCACCCGCAGGACGCGCAGTTCCTCGAGAAGGAGCTGTGGGACCTCGAGAACACGCCCGACTCCAAGCGGCCGCTGCTGCTGCACTTCCACCCGCTGGTGATCTACCGCTTCCAGGTGATCAAGCAGGCCGACGTCGTGCTCGCGCTGCTGCTGCAGGGCGACGAGTTCACGACCGAGGAGAAGCGCGCCGACTTCGAGTACTACGACGCGCTGACCACCGGCGATTCGACCCTCTCGGCGTCGACGCAGTCGATCATCGCGGCCGAGGTCGGCTACCGCGAGCTCGCGCTCGGCTACTTCCGGGCCGCGCTGTTCGTCGACCTCGGCGACCTGCACAACAACACCGCCGACGGCATCCACGTGGCCTCGACCGGTGGCGTCTGGAGCGCGCTCGCATTCGGCTTCGGCGGGATGCGCGACTACCTCGGCAAATTCACCTTCGACCCGCGGTTGCCGGATGAATGGACCTCGCTGGTCTTCCACGTCACGATCCACGGTGCGCTGATCCAGGTCGATCTGCGCTCGGACCGGATGACCTTCACGATCCTCGAGGGGTCGCCGGTGACGGTGTGGGTGCGCGGCGCCTCCGTGGCCGTCTCGCTCGGTGCGCCCGTCACGGTGGCCCTGGCCGACGACCGGCCCATCATCGAGGGCGCGCCGACCACCTCGGACATCGAGGGCACCGTGCGGGCCGACGGCTCGGTCATCACGGCGTCGATGCCGACGATCGTCTCGGAGTTCGACGAGCCGGAGAGCTTCGTAGGGATGGACTGAGGCCCTCTTGCTCGCGCTGAGTAGAAAGTACTCACGCGGGAGTGGGGTGGATCGTGGGTAGGTTCGCGGTCTGACCCTCTTAACCCGTTGAGGGCGACTCGTTCTCAATCGGAGCTTCCCATGCGTGTCCGCACCCGTCTTCTCGCCGTCGGCCTCGCCGCGGCAACGGCACTCGCCCCGTGCGTCGCTGCGCTGACGCCCGCATCGGCGGCCGGCCCGTCACCGCAGCAGACCCAGCTCGTCAGCATCTCAAGCTCGGGCGTCGCAGCCGACTACCCGGTCCGCGGCGTATCGACCTCGGCGGACGGCCGCTACGTCGCGTTCGCGTCGAAGGCGACCAATCTCACCAGCATCAGCACGGGATTCCCGTTCCAGGTCTACCTTCGAGACACGGTCGCCGGGACGACGACGATGGTCAGCAGTCTCGCGGGGGTGGCGGGCACTGACAACTCCCTCACTCCGTCGGTCTCGGCGGACGGCCGGTTCGTCGCCTTCACGTCGAGTGCCACGAACCTCGGTCTTCCTGGTTCGACCGGGGCCCAGGCGGTCCTCTGGAATCGTGAGACCGGCAGCCTCCGCCTGGCCAGCGTGACTAACGGCCCCACGCCCGTTCCAGCGAACGGGGAGGTCGGTAAGGTCTCCCTTTCCGCCGACGGAAGCAAGGTCGCTTTCGAAAGTCACGCCACGAATCTCACGCCCGAGAACACGAACGGGGTGGCTCAGATCTATGTGCACGACTTCGGTACCGGTCAAACGCAGATGGTGAGCGTCGACGCAACAGCAGCGAGCCCATCCGGCGGCTCAAGCTCGGCGATCGCACCGTCCATATCTGACGATGGCAATGTCGTGGCTTTCCTTTCTGACTCGGTCTTGACAACCACCGCGACGTCTCGGCGATCGCAGGTATACGTCCGCGATGTCGCCGCCGGGATGACGCGCCTGGAGAGCGTAGATGCGGCCGGGACGGGCGGCGCGGACGGTTCGAGTATCGCCGTGAGCCTGTCGGGCGATGGTCACTCCTTGAGCTTCTCCTCGAACGCGACAAACATACTGCCCGGCATCACGGTCGACTCGAGCACGTATCGCGTCTACTTGCGAGACCTCGACACCGGTGTGACGCAGATCGTGAGCGTGGATGCCGACGGCAACCCGACCGAGGGTTGGAACCCTTCGACCTCCCGAGCCGGCGACCGGGTCGCGTTCTCATCACGCGCTAACGGCATCGACCCCGTCATCCGAAACTCGGTTTACTCGGATACCTACGTGCGCGATATGACGACGACCACGACATCAATGGTGTCGGTCAGCTCCGAGGGGAATTCTTCGAGCGAGCCCGGCGATGGGACGGTCTTCGAGACTGCACTTTCCGCAGACGGGTCTCATGTCGCCTTCATCTCTGGTGGGACCAACCTCGTCCCCAGCCCTACGACGCGTTCCAATCTGGCCTACATCAGGAACATCGCCGATCCGGGGGAGGTCGTTCGCGTCGGTGGCGCCAGTCGGTTCGACGTCTCGGCCGCGACCTCAGCGCGAATCTTCCCCGCTGCCTCTCATGGTGTGGCATACATCGCGTCGGGCGAAAGCTACCCCGACGCTCTGGCAGCCTCGGCCGCCGCAGGTCGCGCTGGCGGGCCAGTTCTCCTCACCAACCGTGACCAGATCTCAGCCGTGGTCCTCAGCGAACTCGAGCGGCTCAGTCCACGCGCGATCGTCGTGGTGGGGGGACCATCAACGGTTGCCGACAACGTGATCGGCTCGGTTCAAGCCGCCCTTCCGGGAATCCCGGTGAACCGAACGCAGGGCGCTGACCGCTTCGGGACTGCTGCCGCCATCTCCCAGTTGGCTTTCGCCGGTGGCGCGGAAACGGTCTTCGTCGCATCGGGCGAGAACTTCCCCGATGCACTCGCGGCCGGTCCCGCGGCGGGACGCGACCAGGGACCGGTGTTGCTCACTCAGCGAGATGGCGTGCCGGGAGTGATTGCGGCCGAGATCCAGAGGCTGCAGCCTCGCCGCATAGTCGTGGTCGGCGGCACCGGTTCCATCTCCGACGCAGTCGTCTCACAGCTCACGATGCTTGCGCCCACGACTCGAACGTCGGGAGCGGACCGTTATTCCGGCTCCGCGGCTCTTTCGCAAGCGACGTTCCCGGCCAGTACCCGAACGGTATTCGTCGTGTCCGGCGAGGTCTTCCCGGACGCACTGTCCGGGGCGGCCGCCGCGATCGCATCGAGAGGGCCGCTTCTGCTCGTGACCAAGGCCGACATACCCGCGGCCGTTGCTACCGAGCTGCGTCGCCTCAACCCCGTGAAGATCATCGTGCTTGGGGGGCCGAACACGGTTTCCGATGCCGTCGTCAGTCAGCTGCAGGGGTACCTGCGGGCGGGTTAGCGCCTCCGCTCAAGCGGTTGGGGCTTCGGCCTCGGGGAGGACTCGGGTGAGCCAGGTGAGGAGGTCGGCTACTACCTCGGCTCGGTTGGACTCGTTCAGGACCTCGTGGCGGGCCTCGGGGTAGACGTGCAGCTCGACGTCGGTGAGGCGGGAGCGGGTGAGGTACGCGTCGCGGAGGCGCTCGGCACTGCGGGTGCCACCTAGGGTGTCGTCGGCACCGACGAGGATCAGGATCGGCACGTCGAACGCGAGCCGGCGACCAGGGCGACCGTAGAGGCGGAGGCCGTCGAGGGGCCCGAAGAGCTTGAGGACCTCGGCCGGGAACATCAGCGGGTCGGTCGATGCTCGGCGCTGCGCCTCGGGGTCGCGCGAGAGCCACTCGAAGCCGGTGCCGGGCTTCACGCGACCCTTTTTCGGCGTGGAGGCGTCGACGTCGGGGGCGGGGCGGTGGTTGCGGGTGAGGTCGCCGGCGTCCATCGAGCCGGGCATCCGGTAGGCCGTGCCCGAGAGGACCACGGCCGCGTAGTGCGCGAGCGCCGGGGAGTTCACGATCTTCTGGACCATCAGGGAACCCCAGCTGTGCCCGAGGAGGACGAGCGGGACATCCGGATGCTCGCGCGCGATGCGGATGCCGAGCTGGCGGATGTCGTCGACGGTCGCGCGGAGTCCGCCGCGGCCGAGACGGCCGAGCAGCGCGCGGTCGCCGCCGTGCTGGGCGAGGCCGGTCGCGCCGTGGCCGCGCTGGTCGGCGGCGTAGACCGCGTAACCGGCGGCGTTCAGCTCGGCGGCCACCGTCGCGTACCGCTGGGCGTGCTCACCGAGACCGTGACTGATCTGGACGACTCCGCGCGGGCGCTCGACCGTCCAGCCGTAGAAGGTGATCTCGACGCCGAAGTCGTCGACGAAGGTGTCGGTGAAGTGGGCTCCGTCGGGGCGGGGGGCACCGGGCTCGTGAGGCATACGCGGATTCTCCCACGACCGCTTCCGGAAGGCTCGCGAAGGACGGCGAAGGCCCTCGATCCGTCAGTTGTGGTCGCTAAGGCGTGCCCGTAGCGGCAGGAAGTGACGGGTCGAGGGCCTTCTGGGGCGGTCGGGGGCGGCTGGGTGGCCTGGCCCCTCAGGGCCGTCGGGACGCCTGGGCTGTCGGGGGCCCTGGGTCAGGACTCGCGGGTGATCTCGACCTTCACGAAGAGCGACGAACCGAAGGGGCCCGCGTAGACCCCGCGGAGCGGCGCGACGTCGTTGTAGTCGCGACCGCGACCGACGGTGACGTGCCGGTCGCCGATGTCGATCAGGTTGGTGGGGTCGAAGCCACGCCAGTCGCCGCAGAACCACTCGACCCACGCATGGGACTCGCCGGTGACCGTCTCGCCGATCGCCGCATCCGGTTTCGGATGCAGGTAGCCCGACACGTACCGCGCCGGAATACCCACCGAGCGGAGGGCGCCGATCGCGATGTGCGTGATGTCCTGACAGACACCGCGCTTGTCGAGCCAGGCCTCGCGGGCCGTCGACTGCACCCCGGTGACGCCCTGCACGTACTCCACCTGCCGGCCGATCTCGGTGCAGATCGCGAGCGCCGCGTCGCACGGGCTCGCGTGCCGGGAGGCGATCTCCTCGGCCAGCACGACCAGGTCGGGGGTCGGCTCGGTGAGGCGGGTCTGCTTCGTCTGCTCCACGTAGGTCGTCGAAGCCTGCGCCTGATTCGCCAAGAGCTCCCAGTCGGCCGGATGCGGGGCGTGGGCCCGGTTGCGCACCTCGACCAGCGAGGTCGCCGTCAGCGACAGCTCGCGGTGCGGGGTCAGCACCTCGAACGAGGAGACGCGGGTGCCCCAGTAGTCGACGTAGTGATGGCTCGAGGAGACGGGCGAGATCTCCAGCGCCGAGTGCAGCACGAACTGCCCCTCGGAGCTGACCGGCAGCATCCGCGCCTCGTTATAAGAAGCCTGCACCTCGCCCTCGTAGCGGTAGCCGGTGATGTGCCGGATGCGCAACCGGTTCATGCGCTCTCTCCGATCCAGCTCGGTGCGGTGTTGGTCGGGAAGTAGCGTTGCCGCACCGCTTCGGAGGCCGCGCTCGTCGCATCCTGCACGCTGTCCATGTATCGCGGCAGCTCCTGGAGGATGTCGGTGATCGGCCGGTACTCCAGCTGCGAGCGGATGCGGCCGAGCAGTCGCTGGGCGTCGTCGGTGACGCCGACCCGGTTGCTGCGGGGGCCCAGGTCGCTCAGGCACTGCTCGGCGCGCACGACGGAGTAGATGATCGAGCGCGGGAACAGCCTGTCGAGCAAGAGGAACTCGGCCGCGTTGCGCGCCGACGGCACTCCTCGGTAGGTGCGGAGATAGGCCTCGTAGGCGCCGCACGACCGGAGGATCGTCGTCCACGACGGCCCCGAGGCCTCGGTGAGCGAACGGGTGGCGAGCAGCCGCGCGGTCATGTCGGCGCGCTCGATCGAGCGGCCGAGGGTGAAGAAGTGCCAGGCCTCGTCGCGGGAGGCCGAGGAGTCCATGATGCCGACGGCGAGTGCCGACCGGTCGCGCACCCAGCCGAAGAACTCGTGGGTCTTCTCCGCGGCGATGCGCCGCGGCATCCTGGCCCTCGTCGTGTTGAGGCACTCCCAGAGCTCGGTCGACACGATCTCGCGGGCCCGCCGGGCGTTCTCGCGGGCGGCACCGAGCGAGTAGGCGATGGATGCCGGATGCGTGCGGTCGACCGCGAGCATCGCCAGCACGTCGGCCCGGGTCAGCGAGCGGTTGTCGTCGGGCACGTCGCTGCCCATGACGCTGAGCAGGGAGCGGCAGGCGAGGTTCTCCTCGATCCACGGATCCTCCAGCAGGAGCTGGAGGTGCACGTCGAGGATGCGGGCCGTGCCGTCGGAGCGCTCGATGTAGCGCCCGATCCAGAACAGGGATTCCGCGATGCGGGAGAGCATGGCCATGACTAGAGCACCTCCTGCTGCGACTGCTGCTGCTGCTGCGACTGGTCGTTGCGCGGCGCATCCTCGGGCGAGTGATCGGGCACGTGCCCGATGATCGCGATCGCCTGCGTGTTGGCGGCCTGCTCGGCCACCAAGCCCTGGATGTTGTGGCCGTCGCTGGAGGAGGAGAGCGGATCGAGCCCCACGACCCAGGTGTCCTTCGAACCGCCGCCCTGCGAGCTGTTGACCACCAGCTGCCCCTCGGGAAGCGCGACGCGGGTGAGGCCGCCGGGCAGCACCCAGACGTCGGAGCCGTCGTTGACCGCGAAGGGGCGGAGGTCGGCGTGACGGGGGCGCATGCCGTCTTCGACCAGGGTGGGGATGGTGGACAGCTGCACGACGGGCTGCGCGATCCACCCCCGCGGGTCGGCGATCAGGCGGCTGCGGAGGGTCTCGAGCTCCTTGGGCGACGCATCCGGGCCGACGACGAGCCCCTTGCCGCCGGAACCGTCGACGGGCTTGACCACCAGCTCATCGAGGCGGTCGAGCACCTCCTCGAGGGCTCCCGGGTCTTCGAGCCGCCAGGTGTCGACGTTCGGGATGATCGCCTTCTCGCCCAGGTAGTACTCGATGAGGGCGGGCATGTACGTGTAGACGAGCTTGTCGTCGGCGACCCCGTTGCCGACGGCGTTGGCGATCGTGACGTTGCCGAGGCGCGCGGCCATCAGGAGGCCGGGGCTGCCGAGCATCGAGTCGGCCCGGAACTGCAGCGGATCGATGAACTCGTCGTCGACCCGGCGATAGATCACGTCGACGCGGGTGGGGCCGGCGGTCGTGCGCATCCACACCTTGCCGCCGGAGCAGAACAGGTCGCGGCCCTCGACCAGCTCGACGCCCATCAGGCGCGCGAGGAGGGTGTGCTCGAAGTAGGCGGAGTTGTAGACGCCGGGCGTGAGCACGACCACCGTGGGGTCGTCGACCCCGGCGGGGGCGGATGCGCGCAACGCCTGCAGGAGCTTGTTCGGGTAGTCGCCCACCGGTCGCACGCGCATACTGACGAACAGCTCGGGCAGCGTCTGCGCCATGACTCGGCGGTTGGAGATGACGTAGGACACCCCGCTGGGCACCCGCACGTTGTCTTCGAGCACCCGCCAGGCGCCCTTCTCGTCGCGGATCAGGTCGATGCCCGAGACCTGGATGCGCACGTTGTTCGGCGAGACGATGCCGGCGGCCTCGCGGTGGAAGTGGTTCGAGGAGCTGATCAGTGCCGCGGGGATCACCCCGTCGCGCACAGCGGCCTGGGAGCCGTAGATGTCGGAGAGGAAGGCCTCGAGCGCGCGGACGCGCTGCTTGATGCCACCCTCGACGTCGACCCACTCGCTCTGCGCGATCACCCGGGGAACAGCGTCGAGCGGGAAGGGGCGCTCCTCGCCCGCGAAGTCGAACGTGACGCCCTGGGCGAGGTACGAGCTGGCAAGGGCGTCGGTGCGGCCGCGGAGCTCCTCCTGGGTCATCTTCGCCAGGGCGTTGTAGATGTCGCGGTAGGCGGCGCGGGCCTCGACCGGGTCTTGCGACTTGGGTTCGGGGAACATCTCATCCCACGGAGATGCGCCGCCGCGGCGGGATCGGGGCAGGAGCGTGGCGCCGTACCCGTCGAACAGGTCAACCATGGGGCGAGCCTACTGCGGGCGTGTTGCGGCGGTGTTTCCGGGGAGAGGTGGGGGATAACGCACGGTTTTCCACAGGCGTCGGGGAACTCTGGCGCGTTCGTGCTTCATGAGCTAACCTCACGACATGAGAGTGAGCATTCGTCATCACATCGCCCCGACCATCGCTGTGGCGGGCCTGATCAGCGTCCTGGCTGCGGTCGGAGTCGCTTCGCCGGCATCGGCGCGGGAGCTCCGCGAGATCGTCCTCTCGCCGCTCGACAGCGTTCAGCCGCCCTCCGCCGTGCAACTGAGGAGCATGGTGATCGACCCCGACGCGCGGCGCGGGTACGTGCTCGAGGGGCTGACGGACGACGTGCTGGTCTACGACATCAGTGGCACCTCGCTCGCGCCCCTGGCGCGCATCGATCTGACGCTCGGGCGCGGCTCGAAGGATCTCGCACTCAACACCTTCACCCATCAGGTCCTGGTGCTCGACGGCGGCGATGACGAGGTGGTGACGATCGACGGCGACCCGACGTCGCCCACGGTCGGTACCGTTCTCACGACCCGTCCCACCGGGGGTTCCGGGGGGCGCTCGATCGCCGTGGATTCCGGCGAGAACCTGGCCTATGTCGCCAACGCCGGGTCCAGTGACGTGAGCATCATGGATCTGGCCCTCGGCGGAGTGACCCTCGTTCCGATGGACGACGTCCCGGACCAGGTCGTGGTGGACTCGAGCTTCCACCGCGCCTTCGTGTCGAGCTCCACGGGGTCGACCATCACTCCGATCGCCCGACGGATGCCCTTGGCTCCGGTCGTGACGCCTGGCATCCCGGCAGTCATCGCGCTCGGCGGCGGCCGTGTTCTGGCCGGGCTGAGGTCGACGTCGGGCACGGAGGAGGTGTGGACGGTCGCCGGGTACGACGTCCTACTTAACCCCGCCGGCGCCACCGGGGCGCTCGACTCCCGGGTGACGTCCATCGCCACCGACGACAGCCTTCTCCTCGTGTACGTGACGACCGAGTCGGGCAAGGTCTTGCCGTTCCAGTTGGCCGGCCTGGGCGACGAAGGCTCGACCTCACTCGTCGGCTCACCTGTCGGCGCGGTGAGCGTCGACCCCTCGACGCACCGGGTCGTGGCCACGACGTCGTCGAGAACGGGAGGTCGCATCGACCTCTTCGCCACCCGGGTGAGCCCGATGTTCGTGACGCCGACGTCCTGGCAGGCGCAGACGGGGTCCCATTGGGGCACGCAGGTCCTCGCCGTCGGCAACCCCGGAGTCATGACCTACTCCGTCGTAAGTGGCACGCTTCCTCCGGGAATCACCTTCGACCCCGTCACCGGAATCCTGGAGGGCACGCCCACCGTGGCGGGCAGCTACAGCGTGTCGTTCTCGGCCTCGAACGGGATGGCGACGACGGGGACCACGACGCTCACGATCGATGTGCTCGACGGGCCGCCCGTCGCACCGGTGATCACGTCGGGGCCTCCTCCCGCCGGAACGGTCGGGACGGCGTATCCGGCGTTCCGGGTGACGGCGAGCGGGAGCCCCGCACCTCGGTTCGCGGTGACCCACGGGAGTCTGCCCGCGGGGCTGGCACTGGATGCGGCGACCGGGGCCATCTCGGGGACGCCGACGACGGAGGGGCGCGTGGAGTTCACGATCGGCGCGACGAACAGCTCGGGCACGAACAGCGTCGAGTACGCGATGGTGATCGCGCCGGCTGTGCCGACGCCCAGCCCGACACCGACGCCGAGCCCGACACACACGCCGACACCGGTCCCGACGTCGAGCCCTGCACCGAGCCCGGCGCCGGCGGGCAACGGTTCGAGCGGGAACGGCTCTGCGAGCGGGGTCGGCCGGGGCTCCGGGGGGTCGGCGTCAGGCGGGTCACGCTCGGGTCAGCTGGCGAGCACCGGCGTCGAGGGGCATTCGACGTTCGGGCTGCTCGCCTCGGGCGGGCTCGCCGTGGGCCTCGGGCTGACGGCCCTGTTCATCCTCCGCCCCTGGCGCAAGCAGCGCCGCCCCTAGCGGGAGATGAGTTGCGGCCCGGGAGTCCCCACCACCAGGGACTCCCGGACCGCAAGTTGTGTAGGCGCCTCAGCGCCAGCGCCAGCGCCAGCGGCAGCGACAGCGGCAGCGGCAGCGGCGGGCTACGCCCCCCAGCTGGCCTGCGCGCCACCGACGCGCTCGGCCACGATCTTCTCCTGGTACCCCGACGCCTTGAAGGCCGCGATCGGGTCACCCGCGAGACCGCGGGACTCACGCCAGGAGGCGAGCATCGGGCGCACGTCCGTGTAGAACGCATCCATCAGGATCCCGTTCGCGCCGAGCACGTCGTTCTCGTTCTGGGCCGCCAGCAGCGCAGACCGGTCCACGAGCAGCGCCCGCGCGGTCATCTCCTGCACGTTGAGCACCGAGCGCATCTGGCCGACGATCTTGTCCTCGACGTTGTGGCACTGGTCGAGCATGAACGCGACCGGCGAGTCGACGTCGTACCCGCCGCCGCGCACGACCTCGAACAGGATGCGGAACAGCTGGAACGGGTCGGCCGACCCCACGATCAGGTCGTCGTCGGCGTAGAAGCGCGAGTTGAAGTCGAACGAGCCGAGCTTCCCGAGACGCAGCAGCTGGGCGACGATGAACTCGATGTTGGTCCCCGGCGCGTGGTGCCCGGTGTCGAGGCAGGTGAACGCCCGGTCGCCCAGGGCCGAGACGTGGGCGTACGAGGTCCCCCAGTCCGGAACATCGGTGTGATAGAACGCCGGCTCGAAGAACTTGTACTCCAGCACCAGCCGCTGCGACTCGCTCAGCGCGGCGTAGATCTCCTGCAACGACTCGGCCAGCCAGTCCTGCCGCGAGCGGATGTCGCCCTGCCCGGGGTAGTTGGTGCCGTCGGCCAGCCAGATCTTGAGGTCCTGCGACCCGGTCTCGTTCATGATCTCGATGCACTCGAGGTGGTGGTCGATCGCCTTGCGACGGATCGCCGTGTCGGAGGAGGTCAGCGAACCGAACTTGTAGTCGTCGTCCTGGAAGGTGTTGGAGTTCACCGTTCCGATGTCCACGCCCAGGTCGTTCGCGTACGAGCGGAGGGCCGCGTAGTCCGAGACCTTGTCCCACGGGATGTGGATCGCCACCTTCGGGGCCAGGCCGGTGTAGCGGTTGACCTGCGCCGCATCCGCGATCTTCTCCTCGGGCGTGCGCGGGGTTCCGGGCGTGCCGAAGACCTTGAAGCGGGTACCGGAGTTGCCGAAGGCCCAAGACGGGAGCTCGATCGCTTGACGCTCGAGCTCAGAAGCGATGTCACTGAACTGCACCATGGGAATTCTCTTTCGTGTGGAAACGTCGTGTGGAAACGTCGTGTGGAAACGGGCCGGCATCGCGGTGGAACCGAGCGCCGACGGGTGAAGCGGCTCTCTCAGGCCAGTTGGTCTTCGAGATGGAAGACTTCGACCAGCTGGAGGAATCCCGTGTCGGGAGCCCCCTCCAGGTCGACGAAGAACTCCGCCATCTCGGCCTGCCATCGCGCGTTGACCTCGGTGGCCGCCATCCCCGCCTGGGCCGCTTCGAGCGACTCGGTCTCGAAGTAGCCGATCAGCAGGCCGTCGGGCCGGAGGAACAGGGAGTAGTTGTTCCACCCGGTCTCCTTCAGCGCCTGCGCCATGTCGGGCCAGATCGCCGCGTGCCGCTCGGTGTACTCCGGGATCCGTTCCGGCTTGACCTGCAATTGGAAGCACACGCGCTGCATGATCTGACTCTCTGAGAAGGGGGGCGGATGCCCGGGGCCGGCCGTCGCCGACCGGCCCCGGGCGGGACGGCTTAGAAGTCGAAGTCCGCGATGTTGGACTTGTCGAACACGAACGGGTCGCCCAGCAGGACGGTCTGGTCGGCTCCGACGGTGAACGAACCGAGGTCGCCGGCGTCGAAGGTGTCGCCCTCGGCTCCGGTGATCGTGCCCTCGATCAGCGCCTTGTCCGCGAAGGCCGCGAGGTAGCCGAGGTCTTCGGGGTTCCACAGGGCGAACGAGGTGACGGTTCCGTCGTTGACGTAGTCGCGCATCTGGTTCGGGGTGCCGAGGCCGGTCAGTGCGACCTTGCCCTTGTACTCCGAGGTCTGCAGGTAGCGCGCCGCAGCGGCGATGCCGACCGTGGTGGGCGAGATGATGCCCTTCAGGTTCGGGTGCGACTGCAGCAGGGCGGCGGTCTTGTCGAACGAGGTCTGGTCGTCGTCGTCGCCGTAGACGGTGTCGACGATCGTGATGTTCGGGAACGCCGTGGCGGCGTACGCCTTCATCTTCTCGATCCAGTCGTTCTGGTTGGTCGCGTTGGCGGAGGCCGAGAGGATCGCGACCTCGCCCGCGTCACCGATCTGCTCGGCGATCTGGTCGATCTGCACCTTGGCGATGCCCTCGGCGTCGGCCTGGTTGATGAACAGGTCGCGGCACTCGGGGTCGGTGTCGGAGTCGAAGGTGACGACCTTGATCCCGGCACCACGGGCCTCGTTGAGCGCGTCGCAGATCGCAGTCGGGTCGTTCGCCGAGATGACGAGTCCGCCGACGCCCTGCGTGGTCGCGGTGTTGATGTAGGAGACCTGGGCGTCGGGGCTGGCCTCGGCCGGGCCGACCTCCTGGAAGGTGCCGCTGAAGGAATCGATGGCCTTCTTGCCGCCCTTGTCGGAGGTGTCGAAGTAGGGGTTTCCGAGGTTCTTCGGAATGAAGGTGATGGCGAGGTTGCCGGTGTCGCCGCCGGCCGCGTCGGTGGACCCGCCGCCCGTGCTGTCGGAGGCGCATCCGGTGGCCACGAGGGCGATGCTCACTGCGAGGGCAGCGACCGCGCCGGCGCGGGCCGCTTTGCCCTTACCGAGGTTGTGAAACAACATCGTTGTTCTTCCTTTCGATGGGTTTGATGCCGATGTGATTGCATCGACGAGGGAGGGAATCACGCCTTGGCCGCGATGGTTCCCCCGTGTTTCTTGCCGCCGGGCCCGATCCGCTTCTTGC
Organism: Herbiconiux sp. 320_LB; assembly: GCF_059691755.1. Taxonomy (NCBI): domain Bacteria; kingdom Bacillati; phylum Actinomycetota; class Actinomycetes; order Micrococcales; family Microbacteriaceae; genus Herbiconiux; species Herbiconiux sp. 320_LB. The sequence goes on from NZ_JCAWAD010000006.1 coordinate 92,732, forward strand.
GGACCCAGGCCAGGAAGCTCGCCGCCACGACCGAGAGGACGAGGAGGACACCTGTGATGATGTTGATGACGTCGGAGGTGACGTTGACCAGGCGGAGGGCGCTGGAGAGCACCCCGATCAGCAGCACACCCGCGATCACCCCGTGCAGCGCCCCGCGCCCGCCGAACACCGACACCCCGCCGAGCACGACCGCCGCGATGACCTGCAGCTCGAGCCCGGTCGCGTTGTCGCCGCGGGCGCTCCCGAAGCGCAGGGTGTAGTAGATGCCGGCCAGCGCCGACACCGTGCCGGTCAGCACGAAGAGGATGAACTTGGTGCGGTTGACGTGCACGCCCGAGAAGGAGGCCGCCTCCGAGCTGAGCCCGATCGCGTAGATCCCGCGGCCGAACGGCGTGAAGTGCAGCAGCACCGCGAAGACGATCGCGAGCACGAGGAAGAGGATGACGACCACCGGGATGGTGGTGCCGCCGATCTTGGCCTTGGCCAGGTCGGTCCAGAACTTGGGCCAGTCGGTCACGGCGGTGGTGCCCAGCAGGCCCACCGCGAGCCCGCGGTAGAGGGCGAGCGTGCCGATCGTGACGGCGAGCGAGGGCAGCCCGACGACCGTGACGAGGAAGCCGTTCAGCGCTCCGCCGAGCGCGCCGACGACGAGGCAGATGATCGCCGCGACGCCGATGTCGACGCCGGCCTGGTTGAGCAGGCCGAGCGTGGCGCTGGAGAGCCCGACCACGCTGGCGACGCTCAGGTCGATCTCGCCGGTGATCATGACGAGGGTCATCGGCAGCGCGATCAGGAGGATCGGCATGATGTCCAGCAGCAGGTAGCCGAGCGTGACCGGCTGACTGAAGCCCTTGACGGTGATCAGCGAGACGACGACGACCAGCACGAGCAGACCGATGATCGCGGTCTCCCGGGTGAGGAGGATGCGGCGCCAGAGGGGCTGCCCGTAGTCCTTGTAGACGCGGGCGGCCCTCGCGGGGGTCGCCTGGGGGTTCGGGTGGTTCGCGGTCGCGGTGGTCATTTCGTTTCCTCCCTCGACTCGAGGAGCTTGCGGGATTGTCGGAGCGCGAGCACGCGGTCGAGCACGATGGCGCCGATGATCAGGGCGCCGACCACCGCGCGCTGCCAGAAGTCCGGCACCCCGATGATGGGGAGCGCGCGGTTGATGGTGAGCAGCAGCACCGCACCGATCGCCGCGCCCCAGACCGTTCCCGAGCCGCCGACGATGGCGACGCCACCGATCACGGCCGCACCCACCGCATCCAGTTCCCAGCCGGTGCCGGCCTGGGAGTTGACGGTGCCGTAGCGGGCGGCGTAGAGCACGCCGGCCAGGCCCGCGAGGGCGCCGGATGCGACGAACGCGATCAGCAGGCGACGCACGACCCGCAGGCCGTAGAGACCGGCGGCGGCGGGATCCGAACCGATGGCGTAGAACTCGCGGCCCCCGCGGGTGTTCTTCATGTACCAGGCGGCGGCGACCAGCACGACGAGCGCGATGATCGTCAGCAGCGGGATCGAGAGGAACTGCCCCGTCCCGAGTGCCAGGAAGTCCTTCGGCATGTCGGAGGCGTTGATGCGGTCGCTGCCGGCCCAGACCACGTTGATGCCCCGGTAGGCGTAGAGGGTTCCGAGGGTGATCACCATGGCGGGCACCTTCGCGAAGGCGACCAGGGCTCCGTTGATCAGCCCGAGCAGCCCGCCGAAGACGATGCCGGCGAGGAAGACCACGATCATCGGGATGCCGGGGATGTCGATGAACAGCCGGCCGGTCAGGTAGGCGGTGAGCCCCAGCACCGAGCCGACCGAGAGGTCGACGCTCTTGGTGATGATGACGATCGCCTGACCGACGGCGACCAGCACCAGGATGGACGGGGTCAGCAGCAGGTCGCGCCAGCCGTCCGAGGAGAACACGAAGCTCGGGTTCTTCACCGTCGTCACGACGATGACCAGGAGGACGGCGATCAGGATGCCGGTCTCGCGCGCTTTGAAGAAGTGGCCGAGACCGCGCACGAACGGCGAGGACTGGCCGGGCGCATCCTGATTTCGGGGGGTCAGTGTTGCGGTGCTCACGAGACGTGCTCCTCGGCGTGGGTGGCGGCGAACATGACCGACTCGGCGGTGGCGTCCTCGCGGGGGATCTCTGCGGTGATGCGGCCCTCGCGCATGACGAGCACGCGGTCGGCCATGCCGAGCACCTCGGGCAGTTCGGACGAGATCATCAGGATGGCCATGCCCTGCCCGGCGAGCTCGGAGAGGAGGCGGTGCACCTCGCTCTTGGTGCCGACGTCGATGCCGCGGGTCGGCTCGTCGATGATCAGCACGGTGGGGTTCGTGGCGAGCCACTTGGCGAGGACGACCTTCTGCTGGTTGCCGCCGGAGAGGGTGCCGGCCTCGGTGTCGAGCGCGTTGGTCTTCACCTCGAGCCGGCTGTCCCAGATGCGGGCGGCACCGTTCTCGGCTCCGCTGGTGAGCAGGCCGAGCTTCGAGAGCTGCCGGCGGATCGCCATCGTGGTGTTGCGAGCGACCGACGACTCCAGCACGAGGCCCTGCTTGCGGCGGTCTTCGGGAACGAGCGCGATCCCGAGGTTCATCGCGGCGGTCGGGCTGTTCGGCGGCACCGGGCGGCCTTTGATCGTGACGCTGCCGGACTGGTAGCGGTCGACGCCGAAGACGGCGCGGACGACCTCGCTGCGGCCGGCGCCGACCAGCCCGGCGAGGCCGAGGATCTCACCCGAGTGCAGGTCGAAGCTGATGTCGTGGAAGAGGCCGGGCTGGGTGAGCCCGCGCACCTCGAGCACGGTCGGGCCGATCGTGGTCTCCTGCTTGGGGAACAGCTCGGTCACGTCGCGGCCGACCATCCGGCGCACGATCTCGTCGACCGTGACGTCGGTGGTCGGGTCGGTCGAGATGTAGGCCCCGTCGCGCATGACGGTGATGGTGTCGCAGAGGTCGAAGACCTCGTCGAAGCGGTGCGAGATGAACAGGAGCGCGCGGCCCTCGTCGCGGAGGCTGCGGGCGACGGCGAACAGGCGGTCGACCTCGACGCCGGAGAGGGCGGCGGTCGGCTCGTCCATCACGAGCACCTTCGCGTCGAGCGAGATGGCCTTGGCGATCTCGATGATCTGCTGGTCGGCGATCGAGAGGCCCTCGGCGGGGCGGTCGGGATCGATCCGCACGCCGAGGCGGGCGAAGAGGCCGATCGCCTCGGCCTTCATCGCCTTGCGGTCGATGCGGCCGAAGCGGTTGGTGGGCTGACGGCCCATGAAGATGTTCTCGGTGACCGACAGGTCGGGGAAGAGGGTCGGCTCCTGGTAGATCACGGCGATGCCGGCGCCCTTGGACTCGGCGGTCGAGCGGAAGTCGACGCTCGCGCCCTCGAGCAGGAGGTCGCCGGAGTCGCGCTGGTAGAGACCGGCGATGATCTTGACCAGCGTGGACTTGCCGGCGCCGTTCTCGCCGACGAGGGCGTGGATCGAGTTCTTTCGGAGAGCCAGTGAGCCGGAACTCAGAGCCACGACGGCTCCGAACGACTTGGCGACCTCGCGGAGCTCGAGTGCGGGTGAATCTGAGCCCGGTGGTGGGATCGACATTGACCTAGACCTTGCCTCTGCTTTGAGGGATGTTGAATCGTTTTACTGAGAGTGGTCACACCATACGACACGGTTTCGAGCGTCGTCAACTTCCCGGTTTGAATCGTGATCATCGGCCGGGTGGCGCTAGTCTCATGAAACGTTCAACAGCGAACGAAGAACTCGTCGACCACAGTGAGGTGAGTATGGCCGCCGCCAACGTCAGAGACGTCGCCGCTCTCGCGGGCGTCTCGGTCGGCACCGTGTCCAACGTGCTCAACCGGTCGAAGCCCGTCGCCCCCGACACCGCCAAGCGGGTTCAGGATGCGATCGACAAGCTCGGTTTCGTGCGCAACGACGCCGCCCGCCAGCTGCGGGTGGGTCAGAGCCGCACGGTCGGCATCATGGTGCTGGACGTCTCGAACCCGTTCTTCACCGACATCGCGCGCTCGGTGGAGGACACCCTGACGCGCTTCAACCGCTCCCTCATCCTGGGCAACAGCGGCGACCTGGCCAGCCGCGAGCTCGCCTACCTCGACCTGTTCGAGGAGCAGCGGGTCTCGGGCCTTCTGATCACCCCCGTCGGCAACGTGCTGTCACGGCTCGAGCGCCTGCGCGACCGGGGGTCGCCGGTGGTGCTGGTCGACCGGCACGACAACGCGCGCAGCTTCAGCTCGGTCTCGGTCGACGACCATCGCGGCGGTTACCTGGCCGCGGCGCACCTGGCCGACACGGGGCGCACGAACATCGCCTTCGTCGGCGGCACCAGCCAGTTGCAGCAGGTCGCCCAGCGATCCGGCGGGGCTCAGGATGCGCTGCGTGAGCGCGGCGTGACCCCGCTCCGTGTGCTCGAACTCGATTCGATGCGGGCCGAGGCGGGGCGGATCGGGGCGGAGCAGCTGCTCGCGCTCCCCGCCTCCGAGCGGCCGGACGCCGTGTTCGCGGCGAACGACCTGATCGCGCTCGGTGTGCTTCGGGCGCTGACGCACGCCGGGGTGCGGGTGCCGGACGACATCGCGATCATCGGTTACGACGACATCTACTTCGCGGCGAACGCGGCCATCCCGATCTCGTCGATCCGGCAGCCGGCCTGGGAGATGGGGCGCACGGCGACCGAGCTGCTGATGGCCGAGATCGAGGCGCCGGGCCGGGCCGACTACCGGCACGTCGTCTTCCAGCCCGAGCTGATCGTGCGCGACTCGACCGTCCCGACCGCCGACTAGGCGTCTGTGACCAGGCTCCGGCGACTAGCGGCTAGGCGCCGGCGAGCCAGGCCTCACCGGCCGGCGAGTGCTCGCACCCGGTCGAGGGCCTCGGCCTCCTGGGGCTTCGTGAGTTGTCTCGAGCCGACGGGACGGATGACGAACCCGGTGCGAGGATCCACCTGCGCGAGTCGGGTCTCCCCCATCCGCGAGAGCGTGTACCCGGCCTCGGCCTCACGTCGCGCAGCACGGGCGCCGAGATACAGACCCCCGAGTGAGAGCAGCGTCCACCCCAGGAGCACCGCCATGACCGGCAGGAAAGAGCCCCTCGAGATGTCGGAGCCCGTGAGGACGATGACGCCGAAGAGGGTCGCGGCGACGACGCCGCCCACGACCCCCACCACGATCCGGAGGCGGGTGTAGAACGTCGACGAGAGGCCGGGCGCCCGCTTGAGGCGGGGCGGTGTGATGTGGGAACCCGCTCCGGGCTGTCCACCCGGCGCGGACGAGAGCTCTCCGACCCGACCCGCGCTTGTGACCGGTCCCCGCCCTCTGGCCGCCGCCTCGCACTCGTCGACCTGGGCTCGCAGCCGCCTGATCCCGCGGGCACTCGCGAAGAAGTAGACCTCGGTGATCACCGGGAAGGGGACGACGACTCTTCCCGCATCCGTCCGGATCTCGACCAGCAATGCAGCACGATTGCGGGAACCGACGCTCGCAGTGCCCTCGCTGACCGCGTCGATCCCTTCCCAGGGGACCTCGAGCACCGCCTCGATCTCCGGCGCACCGCGGTAGACGCGCAGCCCGAAATCATCGAAGACGACCGCGGTCGACTCCGCCGGGGGCGCTCCCGGGACCACGCCGATGGTCGCGAGGTCGCTCAGGGCCGCTTTCGTGTCGTCGCTCTTGAATGCGGAGAAGACCACGGCATCCGGATGCGCACGGGCGGCGGCCTCGTGCCGCACGTCACCCGGCCATTTCAGCGCCAGGAGGACCAGCACGATCACTGCCGCGACGGCGCCCCCCGCGAGGGCGGAGGCGACGACCGGGAAATCGGGGAATCTCAGCGAGAGCAGCGCTCCGGCCGCGACTCCGATGGGGATGCCCAGGAGCAACCGGAGACCGCGCACCCACCTGCTCGGAATCATGGGTTCATCTTGGCAGGCGCCCGAGGGCTCGGGCGCACCGCGGAAGGAGCCGTCGCCGGGGCGGGCGGGGGCGGGGGCCGGCAGCCAATAGGGTCGGAGGATGACCGACGACCGGCACGCCGCCCGCCGCACGACCGTCGGCGCGGCGACCCAGCTGGGCACCGAGGTGAGCATCAACCTCGGGTCGGCCCTCGCCGGGCTGGTCATCCCGCTGGTCGGGGCGTTCACGGTCGTGGCGGCCCGCCAGGTGGTCATGGCGGTGACGATGCTGCCGTTCTACCGGCCGACCCGCGCCGGGTTCACCTGGCGGCGACTGTGGCCGGCGCTCGCGCTCGGCGTCGTGCTGGCGGCGATGAACCTGTCGTTCTACCAGTCGGTGCATCTGCTGGGCCTCGGCATCGCGGCGACGATCGAGTTCCTCGGACCACTGACGATCGCCCTCCTGGCGAGCCGACGCGTGCTGGATGTGGTGTGCGCGGTCGCCGCGGGCGCCGGGGTCGTGCTGCTGACCGGCTTCGACGGCTCGATCGACGTGCTCGGGGTGGTGCTCGCACTGACGGCGGCCGCGGCGTGGGCCTTCTACATCGTGCTGACCCGGCGGGTCGCGACGCGGTTGCCGGGACTCGAGGGCATCACGGTCGCCGGGGTCGTGAGCCTGGCCATCCTGCTGCCGTTCGCGATCGCGACCTTCGACCCGGCCGCGTTCGACTGGGGAGTGGTCGCGCTGCTGGTGGGGGTGGGCATCCTGTCGTCGGCGCTGCCCTACAGTCTCGACACGTTCATCCTGCGCCGGATCACCCCGCGGCTCTACGCGATCATCACTGCGTTCGGGCCGGTGGTGGCGGCGGTCTTCGGCTGGCTGATCCTCGCCGAGCAGTTCAGCGCGCTGGAGGTGGTGGCGATCGCGCTCGTCTGCGCCGCGGCCGGCACCGCCATCGCCACCCAGCACACCCCGGCCCCCACCCTCGTCGACCCGTCGGTCGTTGCCGCTACGCGGCTGGAATAGCGACGACAACTGACGGCTCGGCGACCGGAGCCGACCACAGGGGCGGGGCGCCAGGGGGCGGGGGTCGGGTAGCCTCGGGCCATGGCATCGGTGATCGGCGCAGAGCGACGCGAACGGCTGCTCGCGCGCCTCGAGGCCGACGGCGTCATCCGGCTCGAGGAGTCGGCGCTCGAGCTCGGCGTCTCGACCATGACCGTGCGCCGCGACCTCGAGGGCCTCGAGCTCGAGGGCGTCGTGGTACGGGTGCGCGGCGGCGCCGTCGCGACCGTCAAGGCCCAGCCCTTCGCCGAGCGGCAGGGCGTCGACGACCTGGCCAAGACCGAGATCGCCCGCAAGGCGCTCGACCTCGTGCCGGCCACGGGCACCATCGCCGTCGACGCCTCCTCGACCTCGGGGCACCTCCTCGCCGCCGTGCGCGGGGCCACCGACCTGGTCGTCGCCACGAACTCGGCGCACAACCACGCCCGCGCGCGGGGACTCCGGGGCGTGCGCGCCGTGCTGCTCGGCGGCGAGCTCGAGCCCCGCACCGAGAGCTTCGTCGGGCCGATCGCCTGCGGCGCGGCGGCGATGCTCAACTACGACCGCTTCTTCACCTCGGCGAGCGCCGCCGACGTCGAGCGCGGCACCAGCGAGACGATCATCGAGGAGGCCCAGGTCAAGCGCGAGCTCGTGCGGGCCGCCCGCGAGACGGTGCTGCTGATCACCTCGGCCAAGCTGGGGCGCCGGGCGATGGCCTCGGCCATCCCCTGGCAGAACATCTCGATCGTGGTCACCGAGCTCGATCCCGGCGACCGGCAGCTGGACGGATTGCGAACTCTCGTCGAACTGCGTTGACGCCCTGCCCGCCGACTGTTAGGTTTTGTGAAGTTCACACGACATGACATCCGATGGAGCATCCATGACCTCGCAGGCCGCCGCCGATCTGATCGCGCGCTCGAACCGACTCGGCTCTGACCCGAAGAACACCAACTACGCCGGCGGCAACACCTCGGCCAAGGGCTTCGAGACCGACCCGGTGACGGGTGAGGATGTCGAGCTGATGTGGGTGAAGGGCTCGGGCGGCGACCTCGGCACGCTCACGGAGTCGGGCCTGGCCGTGCTGCGGCTCGACCGCCTCCGCTCGCTGGTGAACGTCTACCCCGGTGTCGACCGCGAGGACGAGATGGTGGCCGCCTTCGACCACACCCTGTTCGGCAAGGGCGGGGCGGCTCCGAGCATCGACACCGCCATGCACGGCCTCGTCGACGCGAACCACGTCGACCACCTGCACCCCGACTCCGGCATCGCGATCGCCACGGCGGCCGACGGCGAGGAGCTGACGAAGACGATCTTCGGCGACAAGGTCGTCTGGGTGCCCTGGCGCCGCCCCGGTTTCCAGCTGGGCCTGGACATCGCCGAGATCAAGCGGGCCAACCCGAACGCGATCGGCACGATCCTCGGCGGCCACGGCATCACCGCCTGGGGCGACACGAGCGAGGAGAGCGAGAAGAACTCGCTCTGGATCATCGACACCGCCGCCGCCTACATCGCCGAGCACGGCCGCAGCGAGCCCTTCGGCGCCGCGCTCGACGGCTACGGGGCCCTGCCCGAGGCTGAGCGCCGCGCGAAGGCCGCCGCCCTCGCGCCGACGATCCGCGGCCTGGCCTCGACCGACAAGGCGCAGGTGGGCTCGTTCACCGACGCCGACGTCGTGCTCGACTTCCTCGCGAGCACCGAGCACCCGCGTCTCGCGGCCCTCGGCACCAGCTGCCCCGACCACTTCCTGCGCACCAAGGTCAAGCCGATGGTGCTCGACCTGCCGGCCGACGCCTCGATCGAGGACTCGATCGCCCGCCTGAAGGAGCTGCACGCCGAGTACCGCGCCGACTACCAGGCGTACTACGACCGCAACGCCAGCGCCGACAGCCCCGCCCTCCGCGGCGCCGACCCGGCGATCGTGCTCGTGCCGGGCGTCGGGATGTTCTCCTACGGCGCGAACAAGCAGACCGCCCGCGTGGCCGGCGAGTTCTACATCAACGCCATCAACGTGATGCGCGGCGCCGAGTCGCTGTCGACCTACGCCCCGATCGACGAGGCCGAGAAGTTCCGGATCGAGTACTGGGCGCTCGAGGAGGCCAAGCTGCAGCGCCTGCCGAAGCCGAAGTCGCACGCCACCCGCATCGCGCTGGTGACCGGTGCCGCATCCGGGATCGGCAAGGCCATCGCCACCCGCCTGGCCGCCGAGGGCGCCTGCGTCGTGATCGCCGACCTCGACCTCGAGAAGGCCCAGGCCGCCGCGGCCGAGCTCGGCAGCACGGATGTGGCGATCGGCGTGCGCGCGGACGTCACCAGCGAGGCCGACATCGCCGCCGGCATCCAGGCCGCCCTGCTGCAGTACGGCGGGCTCGACCTCGTCGTGAACAACGCCGGGCTCTCGATCTCGAAGCCGCTGCTGGAGACCACCGAGAAGGACTGGGACCTGCAGCACGACGTGATGGCCAAGGGCTCGTTCCTGGTCTCGAAGGCCGCGGCGCGCGTGCTGATCGAGCAGGACCTCGGCGGGGACATCATCTACATCTCGTCGAAGAACTCCGTCTTCGCCGGCCCGAACAACATCGCCTACTCGGCGACCAAGGCCGACCAGGCCCACCAGGTGCGGCTGCTCGCCGCCGAGCTCGGCGAGCACGGCATCAAGGTCAACGGCATCAACCCGGACGGCGTCGTGCGCGGCTCCGGCATCTTCGCCGGCGGCTGGGGCGCGAAGCGCGCCGCGGTCTACGGGGTGCCCGAGGAGGAGCTGGGCGCGTACTACGCCCAGCGCACTCTGCTGAAGCGCGAGGTGCTGCCGGATCACGTGGCGAGCGCGGTGGCGGTGCTGACCGGCAGCGACCTCACCCACACGACGGGGCTGCACATCCCGGTCGACGCGGGTGTCGCCGCGGCATTCCTCCGCTAGGCTCGCGCGCATGACCGCAGCAGTCGCCGCCGTCGACCTCGGGGCCACGAGCGGTCGGGTGATGCTCGGCTACGTCGGGCACGACGAGCTCCGGCTCGTGCCGGTCGCCCGGTTCCCGAACAACCCGGTGCGGATCGTCGACGGCCTGCACTGGAACATCCTCGAGCTCTACCGCAACGTGCTCGTCGGCCTCGGGTCGGCGGTGCGGGAGGAGCCCGACATCCGCAGCATCGCCGTCGACTCCTGGGCCGTCGACTACGCCTTGACCGCCGGCGGCCGGATGCTCGGCAACCCCTACCACTACCGCGACGAGCGCACGGCGGCGGGGGTCGAGGCGACCCACGCGCTCGTCGGCCCCGCGGAGCTGTACGCCGCGAACGGGCTGCAGTTCCTCAGCTTCAACACCCTCTACCAGCTCGCCGCCGAGCGCCTGGCCGGCTCGCTCGACCGGGCCGAGACGATGCTGCTGGTGCCTGACCTGGTGAACTTCTGGCTCACCGGCGCCTCGCGCGCCGAGCAGACGAACGCCTCGACCACCGGGCTGCTGAACGTGCACACCGGACGGTGGGACGACGAGCTGATCGCGCGTTTGGACCTGCCCCGCGGCATCCTGCCCGAGGTGATCGCCCCCGGGTCGACCGTGGGCACGCTGCTGCCCTCGGTCGCGGCCGAGATCGGCGCATCCTCCTCTCTCGCGGTCAGTGCGGTCGGATCGCACGACACCGCCTCGGCCGTGGTGTCGATCCCGGCCGTCACCGACGACGTCGCCTACATCTCCAGCGGAACCTGGTCGCTCGTCGGGGTGGAGCTCGAGCATCCGGTGGTCTCGGAGGCGAGCCGCGAGGCCGGCTTCACGAACGAGGGCGGGGTCGACGGCCGCATCCGGTACCTGACGAACGTCTCGGGCCTCTGGCTGCTGTCGGAGTCGGTGCGCACCTGGGAGCGCACCGGCGAGCAGATCGACCTGCCGAGCCTGATCTCGGCCGCCGCGGCCGTGCGCGGCCCGGTCGCCGTCTTCGACGCCGGTGACCCGCGGTTCATCGCCCCGGGCGACATGCCCGCGCGGATCGCCGAGTGGTGCGCCGAGCACGGGATCGCGGCGCCCGAGACCCGCGCCGAGTTCGCCCGGAGCATCCTGGAGAGTCTCGCCGAGGCCTATTCCGGCGCCGTCGAACGGGCCGCTGCCCTCTCGGGGAAGCGGATCGAGGCCATCCACGTGGTGGGCGGCGGATCGCAGAACACGCTGCTGTGCCAGCTCACGGCCGACCGCACCGGGCGGGTCGTGCTGGCCGGGCCGATGGAGGCCACGGCGATCGGGAACGTGCTCGTGCAGGCCAGGGCACAGGGGCTCGTCGCGGGCGACTCCTCGCTCGAGGGGCTCCGCGCCCTGGTGGCGAAGACCTTCGCACCCGTTCGCTACGAGCCCAGCGCACACTGATCCCACGCTCAGGTTCGCTCGGCCCGGGTCGTGTCACAATTGCACGCCAGGCCATTTCCGAATCGGCTACAGAAGGTGCGACCCGACGATCATGCGACGTGAATTGAACATCGTCAGCTACAACCTGCGCAAGCACCACGCCAGCGGTGAGCTGATCGACCTGTCGAAGCTGTACGACATCGACATCCTCTGCCTGCAGGAGTGCGACACCGCCGACATGCCCGAGCGGATCGAGCACCTCGTGCTGGCCGACTCGACCAAGACCAACCGGCTGGGCCTCGCGATCTACTACCGCGAGTCGCGCTTCGACCTGGTCACGACCCGGGTGTTCGCGCTGCGGAAGTCGATGCACGACCGCGTGATGGCCCCGGCGCACGAGCGGCTGCTCGCGGCGAAGCTGTTCGACAAGGAGCTGGGCCGGGAGCTGCTGGTCGGCTCGTTCCACGCCGCGCCGCTCACGGCCACGAACTCGCTGCGCCGCAAGCAGATCGCGGCCGCCCACGGGGCCCTGCGCATCATGGGCCCGGGGCTGCCGACCGTGATGGTGGGCGACTACAACTACCCGTGGTTCCGCAACAACCTGAGCGAGCGGATGGAGGAGTCGGGCTACCTGCTCTCCTTCAGCGACAAGCCCACCTACGCCCGGTACAAGTACTTCAAGGGCCACTTCGACTTCGTCACCTCGGCGCACACCCGCATCGACTCGATCGACACCCTGCCCCAGGGCGAGAGCGACCACCTGCCGATCCTGGTCGTGGCCGGCGTCGAGGACTAGCCCCTCCCCACTTCGCCCGCTTCGCGCACCTGAGGGGGGATAACCCCCGGACGGATCGGGAGGGGGGCTCCATCGTGGGCGCCGGAGGGCGCGCCCTACGGTGGAGGGGTGCGAAAGAAACTCGTCTTCCTCTGGTCAGCCGCGGCCGATCTCGCGATCGACGGCGTGCTCGGCACGGTGTGGTTCACGCTGCTCTTCTCCCTCCTCCTCACCGGGATCAGCGCGATCCCCACGCTCGGAGTCGGGATCGGCATCCTGTGGCTCACCGCCCGGCTCGGCACCGGCATCCGTTTCGTCGAGCGGCGCCGCGCCGAGGCGCTCTACGGCATCACCATCACTCCCCAGCCGCGCCGGCTGAGCACCGCGGGCGGCTTCCTGGGCTGGCTCGGCCAGGTCTTCCTCGACACCTTCTCGGCTGCGACCTGGAAGGGCGTGCTGCACCACTTCATCTCGATGGTGCTCGGCACGGTGCTGTTCGGCCTCGTCTCCGGGGCGAGCGACCTGCTGGTCGGCGTCTCCCGCGGCGCCCTGGGGCCCGCACTCACCGGCCCCGGCGTCACCGCGGCGTGCGGCGTGCTCGCCCTCGCCGTGCTCGTGCTCTACATCGTCGTCGCCGGACTCGCCGACCGCGCCCTGGCCAAGGCTCTGCTCGGCACCAGCCGCGCCGTCGTGCTCGAGCAGCGCGTCGACGCCCTCCAGGGTGCGCGCCGCGGGGCCGTCGACGCGGCCGCCCTCGAGCGCCAGCGCATCGAACGCGACCTGCACGACGGCGTGCAGCCCCGACTGGTCTCGGTCGCGATGACCCTCGACATGGCCCGGGCGAAGCTCGCCGACGACGACCGGGCGGGCGCCACCGCCCTGCTCGACGACGCCCACCGCGAGACCAAGCAGTCGATCACCGACCTGCGGCACCTGGCCCGCGGCATCCACCCCGCCGTCCTCACCGACCGCGGACTCGACGCCGCCCTCTCGGCCGTGGCCGAGCACTGCACCGTGCCCACGACCGTGCGCGTCGACCTGCCGGTGCGGCCGTCGGCCGAGACCGAGGCCGTGCTCTACTTCGTCGTCTCCGAGGCGCTCACGAACGCGAGCAAGCACTCCCGCGCTTCCGGATGCTCGGTCAGCGTCATCCAGACCCCCACCGGCGTGCGCGCGGTCGTCTTCGACAACGGCGTGGGCGGCGCGGCGGCCGGGCACGGCGGCGGCGTCGGCCTCACCGGCATGACCGACCGGGTGCGCGCGGCCGGCGGCACCCTGACCATCGCCAGCCCCCAGGGCGGGCCCACCGTCATCACCGTGGAGGTGCCATGCGCATTCTGATCGCCGAGGACTCCGTGCTGCTGCGCGCCGGTCTGGAACGCCTGCTCGCCGACGCCGGGCACACCCTGCTGCCGTCGGTCTCCACCGCCGAGGACCTGCTCCGATCGGTGGCGGCCGACCGGCCCGAGCTCGCGATCGTCGACGTGCGGATGCCGCCGACCTTCACCGACGAGGGGATCCGCGCCGCGGTGCTGCTGCGCTCGGGCCCCGGCCCCGCCCTCCCGGTGCTCGTGCTCTCGCAGTACGTCGAGGAGCGGTACGCCGCCGAGCTCATCGCCGGCGCCTCCGGGAGTCTCGGCTACCTGTTGAAGGACCGGGTCGCCGACATCTCCGACTTCCTCGAGGCGGTCGCCGCCGTCGGATCCGGCGAGACCGTGCTCGACCCCGAGGTCGTGGCGCAGATCGTCATCCGGTCGCGGCGCAGCGCCGAGCTCGCGACGCTCACGACCCGCGAGCGCGAGGCCCTGCAGCTGATGGCCGAGGGGCGGTCGAACAGCTCGATCGCCGACCGGATGCACGTCACCGAGGGCTCGGTCGAGAAGTTCATCTCGTCGATCTTCGGCAAGCTCGGGCTCTCGGCCGAGGAGAGCGGCAACCGCCGCGTGCTCGCGGTGCTCAAGTACCTCGGCGCCGACGCGCGGGGCTGAGCCGGCCGCCCCCCTCCATCCACTCATCCCCCTCAGCAGACTTCACGAAGGACAGATCATGACGACCAACCCTCCCGTCTCCGCCACGCCCGCCCCCTCCCCCGGCGGCAACCGCTCGCTCCGCATCGCGCTGCTCTCCGTCGGGTCGGCGCTGATCGCGGGCCTGCTCGTCGCGGGGTCGGTGCAGTTCGCCGCCGCCTCGACGGGTGAGGACGAATCCGGCCGCTACCTCGTCGGCGAGGCGTTCACGACGCTCGACATCGACGTGAGCGCGGCCTCCGTGACCGTGCGCTACGACGACGTGCCCGAGGCCGTGCTCGACTTCTCGGCCGGTCGGAAGGCGCTGAGCTTCGAGCACGAGGTGCGCGGAGACACGCTCGAGGTGCGCGTGCTGAACCGCGGCTGGTGGGTGTTCGGCCTGGTCTCCGGGCCGTTCTCCGGGCTCGACGCCCCCCGGCTCGACGTGGTGCTGCCCGAATCGCTCGCGCCGGTCGCGCTCGACGTGCAGTCCTCGGCCGGCGACGTGGAGGCGTCGGGCGGGTTCGCCGCGACCGACCTCGAGACCTCGGCCGGCGACATCGACGTGGCGGGGGCCGCCGATTCGCTCCGGCTGAGCACGTCGGCCGGGAACATCACGGGCACCGACCTCGTGGTCGGCGGTGAGGTCTCGACCGAGACCTCGGCCGGCAACGCCGACCTGTCGTTCGAGACGCTGCCCGCGGGGCTCCGGATGCAGGGTTCGGCGGGCGACATCTCGGCCGCCCTGCCGGAGGGCGAGTACGAGATCGACACCTCGACCTCGTTCGGCACCGTCGACCGCGGCCTGCCGAACACGCCCGGCGCCGACCGTCGCTACTCCTTCACGACCGACGCGGGCGACATCCGCCTCCGCACCCGCTAGGCGCCGTCCCCGTCCCGCCCCCACCCCTTCGCCGAGAAGTCACTTTCACGTCCAAACCAAGGGATATGGACGTGAAAGTGACTTCTCGGCGAGGTGGATGGGGGGTGGGTGGGGGGTGGGGTGGGGGCTAGCCCGCGGCGCAGGGGGTGAGCGCCTCGACCTCGGGGGTGAGGGTGTTCGGGCCGCCGAGGAGGGTGACCCGGTCGGCACCCAGGTCACGGATCTGCTTCAGCGTCTCCGCCGGGATGCAGGTGCCGGGAACCGTGAACAGCGGCGCGTCGACCCGGGGAGCGAGCGCGGAGCCCGACAGCGCATCCGGGAACTTCTCGCCGGTGGCGATCAGCACCCGGTCGGCGCGGTCGAAGAAGTGCGCGTCGATCACCCGCGACGACTCGTACCGGTCGACCCCGGCCAGTCGCTCGGTGGGAGCGATGGCGTCCGCCGAGGCGAGGATGCCGGCGCTGACCGAGTTCTCGCCACCGGCGATCACGATCGAGCCGACCCCCAGGTCGCGCAGCAGCTGCTGCGTGGCCGCATCCAACTCGCCGGCCGCACCGTCGACCAGGATGACCGGACCCCGGTCGCCGACGGCAGCACCCGCCGACAGCGCGTCGGGGAAGGTCGCGCCGGTCGCCAGGACCGCCACGGAGGCGGTCTCCGGGAAGGCCGCGCGGGCGACGATCCGGGACGACTCGAAGCGGTCGGCACCCTGCAGGCGGCTGACCGAGCCGTAGGCGGCGAGCGCCGTCTCGACCTCGGGGCTCACGGTGGTGGCGCCGCCGACGATCACGATACGCTCCGGGTGGAGGCGCTCGAGCTCGGCACGCACCGAGTCGGGCAGGGTCCCGGCCTGCGTGAGCAGGATCGGCGCATCCGCCACCGCCGCCGCCGGCGCGGCCGACAGCGCGTCGGGGAAGACCTCGCCCGAGGCCACGTAGACGACCGGAGAGCCGTCGGGGAACGCGTCGCGTGAGGCAGCTGCCGAGACCGCGTACCGGTCGGCGCCGTCGATGCGATCGACCGCGGGGCGGATGCCGCCGGTCTCACCCGGGGGCAGCACCGACAGGGCGACGAGGCCGGCCTGTCCCTCCTGCCACTCGGTCGAGACGGCCACGTAGCGTGCGGTCTGGCCGACCGCCACCTCGCTGTGGGCCGAACCCGCGATGATCGCCGCGACGTCACGGAAGGTGATGCCGTCGTCGCTCACCGAGACGGTCGCGGCCGGTGTCGCCCGGGACTCCCAGGTGGTCGTGACCGTGCCGATCTCCTTCGCGGCGCCGAGGTCGGTGACCATGCGGCCACCGGGGCCCGGGGTCCACGCGGTCGCGGCATCCCCGTCGACCGCCGCCTGAGGGGAGGTCATCCCCGCGGGCAGCACCGAGGCCGGGAAGGTCAGCGTGCTGAGCGCGAGATCGCGCACCGGGTAGGGCGCCGTGCCCGCGAAGGTCGCGGCGACGGTGGCGTTGCGGGCCGAGCCGTCCAGCGTCACGGTGCGGACGGCCTGGTTCTGCAGGTTCGTCAGCTCGACGCTCGCCGGGGCCGGCGCGGGCGCCGTGCTCGTGAGCGAGATCGTGCGGGCGTCCTCGACCGTGGCGGCGAGTTCGTCGCCGGCCACCTGCGCCACCGGAACCGAGGCCCGCGGGGTCAGCACGACGGCCGAGCCGGCAGCGAGGGCGAGGTCGAGGCTCGACGACTCCGCGCCGAAGCGCTGGGTGCCCTGGTAGAGCGGCACGGAATCCCCCGCGTACGGCAGGTCGACCGTCGCCGTCACCGGGGCACCGGTGAGGTTGAACGCCGTGAGGTAGCCGTCGACCGAGCTGACGAGCACGCCGTCGGTGGCGGTGGTGGGCACCGGTCGGGCCTGCTGGGCGGCGGTCGCCGCGGCATCCCCGGGCACCATCTCGATCAGGAACGGGCCGGCGGCCTGGTCGGCCAGGCGCACCTTCTGCTCGTTCGCCTTCTCCTGCGACACGAGGATGGGGGCGTCGGTGTCACGCACCACGAAGCCCGCCTCGCCCTCGACGTTCAGCCACTTGCCGGTGCTCGAGGTGATCTCGTCGCCGGTGTACCGGAACGACGCGGCGTCCTGCCAGGTGGTGCCGTCGAGCGAGGTCTGGATGCGGTACTCGCGCCCCGCGGAGGCCTCCCAGCCGAGCTGCACCTTCGCCACGTCGACGGCGGCGCCGAGGTCGACCTGGATCCAGGAGTCGGGGCGGAGCCGGTCGTCGCGCGAGACCGCCCAGCGGGTGTTCCCGTCGCCGTCGGTGACCGCGGTGGCCGGCTTCCCGGCATCCTCGCTGGATGCGGTGGCCGGCTTCTTCGCGGCGAGATCGATGCCCTCGGGCGAGAACGCGCGGAAGTGGTAGAGCGAGTAGCCGTAGGCCGGCGCACCCTCGACGCCCTGCATCCGCACGTACCGCGCCTCGACCGGAGCCGCGACCTCGGAGCCGGGCGGGGTGAGCTCGACGGTGTCGGTGCGGGCGACGTTCACGTCGGCGCTGCCGGCGTACGACTTCTGGGTGGTCCAGGTCTTGCCGTCGGTCGAGGTCTGCACCAGGTACCGGTCGCCGGCGCTGGCCTCCCAGGCCAGGCGGGCCGACGAGACGGTCTGCTCCTGGCCGAGGTCGACCTGGATCCAGGAGTCGGTGCGTGTGCGCTCGGCCGTCGAGACCGCCCAGCGGCTGTTGGCGTCGGCGTCGGTCACCTTGGAGGCGCCGCGGCCGCCCGCCGCATCCTCGCTGGAGGCCTGGGCGGGTTTGCCGGCCGCCAGGTCGGTGGTGACCTGCGGGTCGGCGCCGTAGACGTGGAACGAGAACAGCGAGTAGCCGAACTTCGCGTTGCCCTGCTGACCCTGCATCCGGATGTAGCGGGCCTGGACCGGGTCGAAGGTGAGGGTGTCGACCCGCGCCGCCTTGGCGTCGAGCGGGTCGGCGGGCACCACGACGGGCAGGGGGTCGGAGGTGACCTCGCCCTCCGCGGTCGTGTAGGTGCGCGTGCCGTCGAGGCCGTCGTAGCCGTCGAGGTCGAGGTTGCGGACGGTGACGCTGCCGTCGTCGGATCCGGCCCCGGTCGTGGCGTAGACCGCCGCACCCGTGGGGAGGGTCGCCTGGCCGGCGTAGCCGTCGCCGATCCGGAACACCGAGGCGGTGCCCTCGAAGCCGTCGCGGGGTCCGGTGTAGGTGGTGGTCACCCGGTCGTCGACCTTCGCGGAGGTCTTCGGGTAGAGGTACGGGTTGGCGCCGGAGATGTTGAACAGCCACGAGTCGTGCGCGGGCACCCAGGGGAACTTGACGAAGCCGTCGTGGCTGGAGGCGGCGGCCCAGGCGGCGTCGGACTGCTGCACCGTCAGGCCCGGGACGGCGCCGAAGTCGCGCACGCCGGACAGGCGCTGGAAGAACTCGTCCTCCGGGGTGGGCTGCACCACGCCCTCGGCCGACTCGGCCGACTCGACGTGCAGCAGGTAGGAGATGCCGATCTCGGCACGGGCCTCGGGCTCGTACTTCGCCTCGCCGGAGAACTTGGCGAGGCGGTAGACGGGCTCGTAGCCCTGGTAGGCCTCGAGCGCCGAGGCGAGCCCGGCCTCCGCGCGCACGGCGTCGGGGTCGCGCTGCACCTGGCCGAGGAAGGCCATCGGCAGCACGTCGCGGCCGTAGAGGTACTCGCGGTCGTTGACCATCGGCATGAACGGCTCGCCCTGCGCGGACATCACCATCTTCACCGACTCCCACAGCTCGGCGGCGTTGGGCTGATCGGTGAGGATCTCGGGCAGCGGCTGGTCGTTCAGGATGAACTGGATCGCGTTGCGCCCGCCCGAGCGCCAGATGTCGGACTGGTAGTGCGGCCCGAACGAGCCGTGGTTCTCGACGATGTAGGTGTCGTGGATCGTGTGCATCGTGTTGCTGGAGACCGGGGCGCCCGCGACGATCGCCGGGTTGTTCAGGTCGGCGGTGGGCTGGCCGGCCGCGTTGCGGCCCCAGTCGTTCAGCTGCCCCGCCCAGCGGGCGGCATCCGGGCTGTCGGGGGCCCAGGCGAGGCCGGGCGCCAGGGCCTGCGTGTAGACGCCGGACTCCTCCTGCGCGGTGTCGCCGAGGTACTTGCCGGTGGGCCAGTCGGCGGTCCAGCTGCCGGAGAGCGGGTCGTTGCCGTAGGCGAGGTCGGCGGTGTAGGTCGACTGACCGGTCGCGATGGTCGTCAGGTTCGCCTGCGTCTGCGCATCCAGCTGGTCCCAGAGGAGGCGGCCCGCGTCGAGGAAGTAGGACTGGAAGGTCGAATCCCAGAACAACTGCTTGCCCCAGTTGCCCTTGGGGTTCACCAGGCGGTTGGAGGCGGCGTAGCGCGTGATCGTGGCGAGGGTCTTCTGCCGCAGCTCGTCCTTGGAGATGCCGGCGAGCTGCTCGTCGTACTCGCCGTGGGTGAGGAGGACCGCGTTGCCGAGCACGACACCGAAGTTGAAGTCCTTGAGCTGGTAGGCGTTGATCGCGGGATCCCAGACCGTGTTGACCCAGCGGGTGTGGCGGAGGAGGGCCGCGTAGTAGTCGGCGGCGATCGCGTCGGGGGCGCCGTAGGCGGGCGGGGCGACGTCGGCGACCGCGGCGGCGCCGAGTGCGGCGCCTGCTGCGGTACCGGGCGTCGAGGCCAGGGCCGGGGCCGCCGCGCCCAGCAGGGGGATGGCGACGCAGACGGCGGCAGCGGTGCCGATCGCCTTGCGGAAGAGTGTTCGGGTCATGTCGTCTCCTGAGAGGCAGTCGCGCGGGGAGCGTACCGCGCGGGTCGGGCTCATGACACCGAGCATCCGGGGTAGGACAACGTTGTCATGTCGGTTTCGTCGACCGTAGCCGCTTCCCTCGCCGTCGGTCAACCCCCCGAACGGCGGAACGGTAATCTTGGTGCGATGACCATCACCGCTTCCGCCGACGGCTCCGCGCTCGGCAACCCCGGGCCTGCGGGCTGGGCCTGGTACATCGACGACGACACCTGGGGCGCGGGCGGCTGGCCGCACGGCACCAACAACATGGGTGAGCTGAAGGCGGTGCTCGAACTGTTCCGCGCGACCGCCCACGTCGACGACGACCTGCACGTGCTCTGCGACAGCCAGTACGTGATCAACACCATCACGAAGTGGATGCCGGGCTGGAAGCGCAAGGGCTGGCGCAAGGGCGACGGCAAGCCGGTGATGAACCTCGACCTCATCAAGGAGATCGACGACGCCATCGCCGGCCGCCGCTACACCTTCGAGTGGGTGAAGGGGCACGTCGGGCACGTCATGAACGAAGCAGCGGATGCGCGGGCCCGCGCGGCCGCCGAGGCCTACCAGCGCGGGCGCGAGCCGGATGCGGGGCCGGGCTTCCCGGGTGCCCGGCCGGCGCCCGCGCGGTCTGCTGCACCCTCGCGGTCTGCTGCACCCTCGTCGGCGCCGGCATCGGCCGCCGCCCCCGCGACGCCTCCGCCCGCCACGCTCTTCTAGCGCGCGCTCCCGTGCTTCTAGCGCGCGCTCCCGGCGCCGAGACGGAGGCGTGAGCGGAGCCACGGGCGCCGACTCGGGCGCAGACGCAGGCCGACCAGGAGCGCGCCGGCCAGCAGCGTCGCGACGGCGATCAGGAGCTGCGGGGCCGCATCCATCGCACCGGTCTCGGCGAGCGCGGTGGTGCCGTCACCGGCCGGGGCAGCGCTGTCGCCGAGGGGCGCCGGCAGCACCTGGAGGGTCCAGGGGTCGCTCGTCGAGGCGAGATAGCGGGCGTCTCCGGAGTACACGGCCGTGATCGTGTAGTCGCCCGCGACGGGCCAGGTCGTGGGCAGGAAGGCCCAGCCGCCGCTCACCTCGGCGGTGCCGGCGAAGGTGCCGTCGACGAAGAAGTCGACCGAGCCGCTCACCGGGAACCGCGGCGGGGCCTCGTCGAGCGGAAGACCGTCGATGATCCGCGCGGCGAGGTCGTAGCCCCAGTCGGTGCGGGTGCGCTGGCGCACGTCGTCGCTGTCGGCGATCGCGACCCGTGTCGCGCGAGGGACGATGGTGACTCCGGCGGCCGCCTGGGACGGCGCGAGGAGCGTGGGGTCGGCGGGGGTGAAGTCGACCTGCACGCCATAGGTGCCGAGATCGAGCACGGCCGAAGCGGCGGGGTCGGGCCGTCCATCACCCTCGGCCTGGTGATAGGTGTAGGTGGCACGGCCGTCCTCGAGCGGAAGGAACGCCGCTTGATCGACGCCGGCGCCGGTCGCGGAGACGCTGACCGAGCCGCTTGCCGGTCGGCCCTCCGCATCCGTCACCGTGATGCCGACGGTCAGCAGCGAGCCGTACGGCAGCTGCAAGGGCACGTCGAGGGAGACGGCCGTGGCGACCGGGGCGCCGGCCACGGGGGTGGGGGCATCCGGTGCGGGAGCGTCGTCTCCGGGCGCCGGCGCGGGCGCGTCGGTGGGGGCGGGCGCGTCAGAGGCGGGCGCTGCCGCGTTGGCCGCGGGGGTGGTCACCGACGCGATCGGGGCGGAATCCGCGGGCGGGGCCTCCGGGGCGGGATCGGCGTGGGCCTCACCGGCACCGAAGGTGAGCGCCGCCAGCACGACGGCGGCAGCGGTGGTGGTCGCGAACCGGGTGGGAGGTCGGTGGCGGGCGGGGCGGGGAGCGCGGGGCGGGCGGGCGTGCATGGGATCCTCCTGGCTGTCGCCGGCGCATCCGGCTCTGTCGAGGAATGTCCGCTCCCCCCGATTCGGTTCCATCCGCATCCCCTCGGCCACGTACACGCCCGGACGCAGCCCGGCGTCGAGGACCGAGCAGGATCGAGCAGGATCGGAGAAGCCTCGGCGGCGGCCCGGTTTCTAGACTGACCGGGACGAGAGGGGTCGACATGGCCGCGAAGGACACGAAGAACGCGACGAACGCGAAGAGCACGACGGGCACCGAGGACACGAACGGGGAGGGGTTCTCCGCCGAGGAGCGCGCCGCCATCAAGGAGCGCGCGGCCGAGCTCCGCGCCGAGAAGCGCGCCGCGACCCGGAAGGGCACGGGGGCGGGCAAGGGCGCCGACAAGGCCGCTGCCGCCGAAGCCGAGGTGCTCGCCAAGATCGCCGAGCTGGAGCAGCCCGACCGCGGCATGGCCGAGCGACTGCACACCCTCATCCTCGAGGCCGCGCCGGAGCTGACCCCCAAGACCTGGTACGGCATGCCGGGCTATGCCAAGGACGGCACGGTGCTGGTCTTCTTCCAGAGCTCGGCGAAGTTCAAGACCCGCTACTCGACCCTGGGCTTCAACGACTCGGCGCGGCTGGACGACGGCGGGTTCTGGCCCACCGCCTACGCCATCGCCGACCTGACCCCCGAGGTCGGGAAGGCGGTGTCGGCCCTGATCACGCGCGCCGTCGCCGAGTAGCTGAACGGGCTCACGGGCCGGCGGCGTAGCGTGGAGGGATGAAAGCACTCCAGTACACCCGTGTCGGTTCGCATCCTGAGGTCGTCGAGATCGAGAAGCCCTCGCCCGGGCCCGGCCAGGTGCTGCTCAGGGTGACGGCGGCGGGCGTCTGCCACTCCGACGAGTACGTGATGAGCCTCTCCGAGGAGGACTACACCGCGCAGGGCTACCCCCTCCCCCTCACGCTCGGGCACGAGGGCGCCGGCATCGTCGCCGAGCTCGGCGAGGGAGTCGAGCACCTCGCGGTCGGCGACGCCGTCGCGGTCTACGGCCCCTGGGGCTGCGGCCGCTGCCACAACTGCGCACAGGGCAAGGAGAACTACTGCACCAACGCCCAGGCCGAGGGCATCAAGCCGCCCGGCCTCGGCGCCCCGGGCTCGATGGCCGAGTACATGATCGTCGACGACGCCCGGCACCTGGTGCCGCTCGGCGACCTCGACCCGGTGCAGAACGTGTCGCTGACGGATGCGGGGCTCACCCCGTACCACGCCATCAAGACCTCCCTGCCCAAGCTGGGCGCGGGCACCTTCGCCGTCGTGATCGGCACCGGCGGGCTCGGCCACGTCGCGATCCAGATCCTCCGCGCGCTCTCGGGCGCACAGGTGATCGCGCTCGACGTCACCGACGAGAAGCTCGAGCTGGCCCGCGAGGTCGGAGCCCATCACACGGTCATCAGCGACGCCTCGGCGGCGGAGAAGATCCGCGAGCTCACCGGCGGGCTCGGCGCGAACGCCGTCTTCGACTTCGTGGGCGCGAACCCGACGATCGCCACCGCCACGGCGGTCGCGGCGGCCGAGGCCGATGTCACGATCGTGGGGATCGGCGGGGGCACGGCCCACGTCGGCTTCGGGTCGATCGCCTTCGACGCCGCCCTCCGGGTGCCGTACTGGGGCACCCGCGGCGAGCTGATCGAGGTGCTCGACCTCGCGCGGTCGGGCCAGGTCGGCGTCGAGATCCAGACCTACTCGCTGGACGACGGGCCCCAGGCCTACGAGGCGCTGGCCGCGGGAACCGTACGCGGTCGCGCCGTCATCGTGCCCTAGCCGCGGTCGCCTGGGGGGGTGCCGTCTGGGCGCCGTCGTCCCCGAGTCGCAGCGCCCCTGGCCATCAGGTCGCCCGGCTCGGTCACCCGCCGAGGGTACCCGACTCGTCGACCGTGGTCGGGACCGGCGTGCCGGTCTCGCTCGGGGTCGGCGACACGGTCTCGGAGCCGGGCATCGTGCTGTCGGGGTAGGTCTGCGCCCCGCCGTCGCAGCCGGCGAGACCGAGCACGGCCCCGGCGGCGAGGAGCGTGCCGGCGGCGAGGGTGCGGAGGCGAGCGGGTGTCAGGGATCGGTTCGTCATACTCCGAGCCAACCCCTGACAGCCGCGGATCGGACAGGGGTTGCGCGAACTCCCCGACCGCGCTCCCCCGACCGCGCGGCCACGACGGAGATTCCCTGACCGATCCCGCACCGCCCTATCGGCGCACCCGAGCCGCCGGGCGTGCCGATCGCCCCCTCCCGGCCTAGGCTCGCCCGCATGAGCGCCGACCACGATGACGACGACCGCAAGGCCACCCGGGACGAGTTCCGCCAGGCCGTGAACATGACAGCCTCCGAACTGCGCCGCTGGCTCGACACGGAGGAGTCGAAGGCGGTCGGGCAGAAGCCCTCCGGCGGCGGCGAGTCGACCGGTCACGAGAGCGGACGGCACATCATCCGCATCCTCGAGAAGAAGCAGGCCGACTACACCGACGCCGACTACGCGCACATGCGGAAGGTCGTCGGGTACGTCGCCCGCCACAGCGCGCAGCGACCCGACGGCGACATCGAGGACACCGCCTGGCGGAAGTCGCTGATGAACTGGGGCAACGACCCGACGAAGTAACCCGCCCGGAGGCCGCGAGGCCGTTCAGATCAAATATGATCGACGGCGTGATAGCCACCGTCGGTTCGCCTCCTGCTCCCCTCTCCGTGCGGGAGGTCGCGATCCGGTTCGAACGGAGCGGCGAACCCGACCTGGTGATCGTGGAAGGGCTGTCCTTCGACGTCGTGGCGGGTCAGATGCACTGCCTCGCCGGGCGGAGCGGCTCGGGCAAGACGAGCATCCTGAAGGCGACTGCCGGCCTGGTGCGGCCCACCGCGGGCGACATCGCCTGGTCGGGGACGAGCATCGGCAGCCAGAGCGACGACCGGGTCACCGCCTTCCGGCGCCGCCACGTCGGCTACCTCGACCAGGGCGGCGTGCTGATCGGCGGACTCACCGCCCTGGAGAACGTGCTCCTCCCCGCTGTCCCCGACCGGCAGACCCGCGACCGCGGCCGCAAGGCGCGCGACCTGCTGACCCGGCTCGGGGTCGGCGGGCGGATGCGCTCCAAGCCCGAACAGCTCTCCGGCGGCGAGCGGCAGCGAGTCGCGCTGGCCCGCGCCCTGCTCTTCGAGCCGCAGCTCCTCGTCGTCGACGAGCCCACCGCGAGCCTGGACCGCACCAACGCCGACGCCGTCATCGCCCTGCTGCGCTCGATCGCCGACACCGGCACGGCGGTCGTCGTCTCCGCGCACGACCAGAACCTGATCGACGCCGCCGACACCGTCACGGTCATGGCGTGAGCCGGCCCGACCGCGTGCCCGGCCCGCTGCGCCGCTTCGGCCGGCGGGGGCTGCGGATCGTCGCCCTGGGCCTGATCGGGCTCGTGCTCCTGGCCGCCTCCTTCCTGCAGTCCACGGCCGCCGAGCAGCTGAGGCAGACGCTGGACGCGAACTGGCGCGGCGACTACGACATACTGGTCACCGCCGCCGACGCCTCGCCCCTGGTCGACGGCGAGGAGACGCTGCTGCCCTCGGCCGCCCTGACCGACGCCTCGCTCGGCCACATCCCCGACGACCTGGTCTACCGGGTCGAGGGTCTCGAGGGTGTCGACGTGGCGGCGCCGATCGGCGAGATCTCGACGACGACCACCGGGGTGTCGAAGGTCACCCTGACCATTCCGCTGGACGGCTCGGCCGGCCCGCGCGCCTACCGGGCCACGACCTCGCTCACGATCGACGACGGCATCTCCCCGCCGCGGATCGTCGACCAGTCGGTCGACTTCGTCATCGACCAGTCCTCCTGGGAGGGCTTCCAGCCGGTGGGCGAGGACCACCGGAACCGGCCGGTCCGCGTCGTGAGCTCGGACGGGACCGTCGGCTACGGTCTCGAGACCGACATCACGAAGAACATCGACTTCGTCTACGGCGACAACGAGTCGCCGCAGCAGCCGCCCGCCGGCGAGGGCGTCGCCGCGCTGACCCTGCCGGTGCAGGCCGTCAAGACCGCGCACATCGTGCTGGTCGACCCGGTCGCCGAGAAGGCTCTGCTCGGCGACGCCGGCACGCTGATGGATCCGCTCATCGCGACCAGCAACCTGATCGGCCGGCTCGGCGGCACCTTCTTCACCGCCTCGAACCCGCCGGTCGAGGGCGACGACCTGTCGACCCTGTTCGACAAGGGCATCGCGCCGATGCCCACCCCCGTGCTCACGCGCACGGTCGAGACGCCGTCGTCGCAGCTCACCGTGCAGCTCGCCCCGCTGGATGCCCCCCAGTCCGCGACGGCGGCGGCCCTGCAGGGGATCGAGGACGACCAGTACGGCGTGCGCGGCGTCGACCTGTCGCAGGTCTCGGCCGCCCCCGCAGGACCCGCCACGACGATCTACTCCGGTGCTCCCGGCGACGCGCTCTCGCCCCTCAGCTTCGACGCGGTCGACATCCCGTGGCCGGGCTGGACCATCCCGGCACAGCCCTCGTACGCGCGGTACCCGCTGTTTCGCCTGACCGGGTCGCCCATCCTCTCCTCCGTCACCCCGATGGCCGACTCGATCGCCCGGCCCACCGTCGTGCCCTCGGGCTCCGACGATCCGGATGCGCCGCCCTCGGTCGAGCTGACGGCCACGGGGACGGACGACGGCGAACTGCTCTTCGACACCCAGACCCCGATCCCGAGCTTCGAGGCGAGCGGGCTCGGACCGATCGAGACCAACACCTGGCCGGTCGGGTCGTTCTCGCCCGCCGACCTGCACCCCTCGGGGGCCGGACTCGGGCAGATCGGGCTGGGGTACGACGCCGCCGATCCGCGGGTGCTGAGCGGGAGCCGCGCCGACGGATCCTATCCCGACGGGCCCGGGGCCGTTCCGCCGTCGTGGTCCGGGCTCGGGCTCAACACCGCGGGAGCCCTGGCCGTCGCCGACCTGCAGAACGCCCAGGCCCTCGCGATCGACGACCCGGTGTCGTCGATCCGGGTGCGGGTCGCCGGCGTCTCGGGGTATTCGCCGGAGGCCCAGACGCGCATCCTGGAGGTGGCGAACCGCATCCGCGATCTGGGGCTGACCGCGACGGTGGTCGCGGGGTCGTCGTTCGAGGCGGTGCCCGTGACGCTGCGGGCGCCGGCGGGGGACGCGGACGCGGCGGGCGCGGGCGCGACGGATGCGGCCGGCGCGGGTTCAGGTGTGACGGATGCGGCCGGCGCCCGTGCGACGGGCCCCACCGCTGAGGGCGCCGCGCCCGTCGTCGCCCTGGAGTACTCCCGCCTCGGTGCCGCGGCGAGCGCCGCTCAGGGCGTCTCGGCCACGAACCTCGCGCTGCTGGTGATGGCGATGCTCGCGGCCTCCGCGCTGCTGATCACGGTGCAGCTGAGCTCGATCGCCGCGCGTCGCACCGACACGGTCGTGCTGCGGCAGATCGGCTGGCCGCGGGCGAGGATCCGACGCTGGCTGCTGGCCGAGGAGGCCGTGCCCCTGGTCGTGCTGGTCGCCGTGGGCGCGGGGGCCGTCTGGCTCTCGGCGGTGAAGGACGTGACCTGGCCGCTCGTCGTGCTGGCGGTCGGGTCGAGTCTGCTGACCTCCGCGGTGCTGATCGAGCGGGGCGCGCACCCGCCCGCCCCGCCCCGCACCGGGCGCACGACCAGCCGGCGCACCCGGCTCGGCTCGCCGGCGGCGCTCGGGCTGCGACAGGCATCCACCTCTCGCGCCTCGACCGCGACGCTGGCGCTCGCCTTCGCTCTGGTCTTCCTCGCCTCGGCGACGGCCGCCGCCGTGCTGCTGGAGGGCCGGAGCGCGGCCGGCCCCTCGCGGCTCGGCGCCTTCGCGACGGCCTCGGCCCTGGTGCCGCAGGGCATCCTGATCGGGGTCACGCTCGCCTCGAGCTGCGTGCTGATCGTCGTGGTGCGGCGGCTGGGCCTGGCTCGACGCACCGCGCAGACCGGGGCACTCCGCGCCATGGGCTGGCAGCGGCGCCACCTGGGTCGCGCCGCCGTGGCCGAGGTGCTGAGCTCGGCGCTGCCCGGCTTCGCCCTGGGCGCGGCGTTCGCGGTGGTCGGCACGCTGCTGGTGCTGCCGCACACGCTGATCGCGGCCGTGCTGGCGGGCGCGGTGGTGACGAGTCTCGTGACGGCGGTGGTCATCCGGGCGGGCTTGCCCTCTCGGCGGTGACCGGGCGGCGGCGTCGGTGACCGCGCCGGCGGTGACCGCGCCGGCGCATGCGGCGCGGGACTCGCCTCTACTCGGTGCCGGGCGATCCGGCAAGTGGTTGCGTCTTTTCCGCGACCCCGTTGACTGGCAAGGTGAAGACGATTATCGCCCGGGCAGCGGAACGGGCAGCGGAGCGGACGACGGAGAAGGAGACGGCGCGTTCCCACGCACCGATCCGCGTGGCATCGGTGCCCTCGGGGCACGTCTACGTGCGGCACCTGTCGCCGGAGGGCGAACAGGATGCGGCGGGTAGCACCGAGGCGACTCCGGCCGTCATCCGCCTGGACGATCCGCATCCCGACGACCCCCGCCGCTCGGCCGTGTCGCGCTGGTGGCCCCCGGTCATGCTCGACCCCGAGTGGATCCACGATCACGCGGACGAGTTCGACGTCTTCCACCTCCAGTTCGGCTTTGACGCCCGCACGCCGGAGGAGCTCCTGGCTCTCGTCGAGGCACTCCGGGCCGAGGGCAAGCCGCTGGTCTACACGGTGCACGACCTGCGCAACCCGCATCACGCCGAGCGCGAGGCGCACGACGCCCAGCTCGACGTGCTCGTGCCCGCCGCCGATGCGCTGGTCACCCTGACGACCGGGGCGGCCGACGAGATCCGCCGGCGCTGGGGGCGCACCGCGCTCGTCGTGCCGCATCCGCACGTCGTCGACGCGGACACCATGCGGCGGGTGCAGGACTCGCCCCGTTCATCCGACGCCCCCTTCCGCATCGGCGTGCACGTCAAGAGCCTGCGGGCGAGCATGGATCCGTTGCCGGTTATCGAGACCATCGCCCGCGCGATCGAGGAGGGGCGGTTGGGAACGGCCGTGCTGCAGGTGAACGGGCACGCCGACGTGCTCGACCCCGAGGGCGCCCGGTACGACGCCGCGCTCGCCACGTTCCTCCGCGACGCCGAGGCGCGCGGAGTCCTCGACCTGTACGTGCACGACTTCTTCACCGACGACGAGCTGTGGACCTACCTCTCGTCGCTCGACGTCTCGGTGCTGCCCTACCGCTTCGGCACGCACTCGGGCTGGCTCGAGGCCTGCCGCGACCTCGGTACGGCGGTCGTCGCCCCCGACATCGGCTACTACGCCGACCAGGGCCCGGTGCTGTCGTACCACCGCGAGGGTGAGACCCTCGACGGCGAGTCCCTCGTCGCAGCGCTACTGGCGGCGGCGAGCCGCCCCCGCCCCGAGGCGGCCGACCTCGGCGAGCGCCTCCGTCAGCGCGACGAGGTCGCCGCCGCCCACCTCGAGCTGTACCGGGCGCTGCTGTCATGAAGGCGCTGCGGATCTGCCTGATCGCGTCGAGCCGGTTCCCGGTGCGTGAACCGTTCGCCGGGGGTCTCGAGGCGCACACCCACTCCCTCGCCACGGCGCTGGCGAAGCGCGGGCACGAGGTCACGCTCTTCGCCGCCCCGGGCAGCGACCCGGCCCTGGACGCGCGCGAGCTGACCATCGAGCCGTTCGAGTTCAGCGCCGCAGCACGCAACGACGTCGCCGCGCCGCCCGAGCACTGGATGCAGGAGCACCACGCCTACCTCGGCCTGATGCTGGAGCTGTCGAGCTCGGCCGGAAGCCGCTTCGACGTGGTGCACAACAACAGCCTCCACCACCTGCCGGTGGCGATGTCCGAGACGCTCCGGGTTCCGCTCCTGACCACGCTGCACACCCCGCCGACGCCGTGGCTCGAGTCGGCCATGCGGCTCACGCCCTCGGCGCGGTTCGTCGCGGTGAGTCGGTTCACGGCCGAGCAGTGGCGGGCGAGCACGGATGCGGAGGTCATCCTGAACGGGGTCGACACCACCCGCTGGCGGCTGGGAACCGGGGGCGAGGGGGCGATCTGGTCGGGGCGGCTCGTCGCCGAGAAGGGTCCGCACCTCGCGGTGGAGGCGGCGCGGATCGCCAGCATGCCCTTGGACCTCGCCGGCCCGATCTACGACCACGACTACTTCGACCGGTTGATCGCGCCCCGGCTCGACGACCGCATCCGGTATCTCGGCCACCTCGGCACCACCGAGCTGGCGGAGCGGGTCGGCCGCGCGGCGGTGGCGGTCGTGACGCCGCAGTGGGAGGAGCCGTACGGGCTGGTGGCGGCCGAGGCGATGGCGTGCGGCACGCCGGTGGCGGCGTTCGCGCGCGGTGCGCTGCCCGAGATCGTGCGGCCGGAGGGCGGGCGGCTGGCGCGGCCGGACGACCCGGATTCGCTGGCGGAGGCGATGCTCGCGGCCGCGCGGCTGCCGAGGGCGGAGGTGCGCCAGTACGCCGAGGAGCACTGCTCGCTCGAGGTGATGGTGCGGGGGTACGAGGCGCTGTACGAGGCCGCGGTCGAGCCTGCGCGTGCGGCCTGAGCCCGTGGCCGCGAGCGACCCCTCGGCCCCTGACGCGGTGACCCCTGACGCGCTGGGCTCTGACGCGGTTGGCCCCGACGCGGTGGGCCCCGACGGCCCGCCCGAGCGTCTCGGGACGGCGAAAGAGCGGTCTGACGCGGTGATCATCGTGGGGTACTACGTGCATCACGTGGGCAGCGGGCACCTCTCGCGGGCGGGAGCGATCGCGACGGCACTCGCGGGCCGTGCGGAGGTGACGGGTCTGTCGTCCCTGCCGCGTCCGGACTCCTGGGCCGGCGACTGGGTGACCCTCCCCCTCGACGCCGACGAGCATCCGGTCGAGCCGGCCGAGCCGGCCGAGCCTGCCGAGGCTGCCGAGGCTGCCGAGGCTGCCGAGGCTGAGGCTGCCGGAGCAGGCGAGAATCGCGGGGTGGCCGGGTCCATCGAGGCAGCCGAGGCAGCCGGATCCGGCGAGGCCCTCGAGGCGGCCGGGTCCGCTGACGCCCCCGACGTGGCCGGGGCCGGCGTAAATCCCGAGACCGGCGGTCGCGCCGATGTCGTCGCGCGCGACGTGAGCGCGGGCGGGCGGCTGCACTGGGTGCCGGTCGGGCACGACGGGCTGCGCGATCGGATGGCACGGATCTCGGCGTGGATCGGGGCCGCGCGCCCGGCGGTCGTCGTCTCGGACGTCTCGGTCGAGGTCGCCCTGCTCGCCCGACTGCACGGCATCCCGGTGGTCACGATCGCCCTGCCCGGTCGCCGCGACGACGAAGCGCACCGGCTCGGCTTCGCGGTGTCGTCGGCGATCGTCTCGGCCTGGCCGCCCTCCGCCGAGCACATGCTCACCGGCCTCGACCCGGACGCCCTGGCCAAGCACACCCCCATCGGCGCGATCGCCCGCTTCGCGCCCGCCGACCCTTCCCGCGCCACCCCCGCGGGCGCGACCTACCGCCTCCCGGCCGCGGACCCGTCGCCCAGCACCCCCGTGGGCCCGACCGTCACGGCCGGCGGGGGCGGGCGGCCTCGGGTGCTCGTGCTCGCGGGCAGCGGTGGCGGCGGGATGTCGGCGGCCGCGCGCACCCGCGCCGAGGCGATGTCACCGGACTGGGAGTGGGACGTCATCGGAGGCCCGGCCGGGCGGTGGGTCGCGGATCCCTGGCCGCTCATCCGCGCCGCCGACGTCGTCGTCACCCACGCCGGGCAGAACGCGATCGCCGAGGTGGCCGCGGCGCGGGTGCCTGCAGTGGTGATCGCGCAGGATCGCCCACACGACGAACAGCACCACACCGCCCGGGCGCTCGAGCGCGGGCCGTGGCCGGTGGTCACCGCCGAGTCGTTCGAGGATGCGGACTGGCCCACTCTGCTCGCCGCGGTCGCCCCCGAGAACGGGGCCGCCTGGTCGACCTGGAACGACGGCCAGGGCGCCGCACGCGCCGCCGCCGTCATCCTGAGCATCGCGCGCCCCGACCCCCGCGCCGATGTCCACGACGAGCCGGCTGCCGAGTCGAGCAACGCGCCGGTGCGCCGATTCGGGGTGGCGGGGTGAGGGGCGGCGAGGATGCGGCGGGGCCCGTCACCGCCCTGATCACAGTGGTCCACGGTCGCCACGATCATCTCCGCCGGCAGCTCGAGGCGGTGGCGCTCTGCGATCCCCGTCCCGACCACCACGTGATCGTCGCGATGGACGACCCCGCCATCGAGGCCCTCCTCCCCGCCGGCCCGAACCGCCCCCACCTCGTCACCATCGACCGCGCCCCCGCGGCCCCCGAGCAGCACGGCTCAATGGACCACCGGCCAGCCGCCGACGCCGCCGACGGTTCCCGCGGCAACGCGGGCGGAGAATCGCACGGCAGCGGCGGGGCACTGCCGCTGGCGCGCGCTCGCAACCTCGGCGCCGCGACGGCGCTGGAGCTCGGGGCCGAGGTGCTGATCTTCCTCGACGTCGACTGCCTGCCCGCCCCCACCGCGATCGGCGCCTACGCCGCCGCGGGCGCCCCCACCACCTCGGATACCTCCTCGGCGGATGCCGTCGCCGGAGCCAACGCGGAAACCTCGGAGCGACTGCTGTGTGGGCCCGTGACGTACTTGCCGCCGGCTCCGGCCGGGGGCTACCGGCTGGAGGCGCTGGGCGAACTCGACCGCCCGCATCCCGCCCGCCCCGCACCCGCGCCGGGCGAGATCGAGCTCGGCGGCGCCCACGAACTGTTCTGGTCGCTGTCGTTCGCCCTGAGCGCCGACGTCTGGCGACGGATCGGCGGCTTCGCCGAGGAGTACGTCGGCTACGGCGGCGAGGACACCGATTTCGCCTTCACCGCACGCAGTCGTGACGTCGAGCTCGCCTGGGTCGGGTCAGCGCGCGCCTACCATCAGCACCACGCCGTGTCCTCGCCCCCGGTCGAGCACGTGGCCGACATCGTGCGGAACGCCCGCGTCTTCCGTGCCCGCTGGGGCACCTGGCCGATGCAGGGCTGGCTCGACGCCTTCGAGGAACGCGGGCTCGTCACCCGCACCGACGCGGGCGGGTACGAGGTCGCCCTCGCGAACCCTAAGGCCGCCGATCCGTCACTCGTTGTCGCTACGCCCACTGCATAGCGGCAACAACTGACGGGTCGGCGACAGTGACGACCGAAGCGACGGCTAACACCAGGCACCGGTGCGCCGAGAACCCAGGCACCAGCGCGCCAAGACCCCAAGCACCGGTGCGCCGAGGCGCCAGCCGGAACCCGGGCTCAGTTCTCGACGTCGCCGCGCCAGGCACCCGTCTCGGAGCCCTGCTTCTCGATGAACTCCTTGAAGTTCTCCAGATCCTTCTTCACGGCGTGCTTGCCGAGACCCAGCGCCGCGCCCGCCTTCTCGAGGAGCCCCTCGGGCTCCCAGTCGAGCTGCACGGTGACCCGCGAGGTGTCGTCGGTGAGCTTGTGGAAGGTGACGACCCCGGCGTGCTCGGTGTCTCCGCCGACGCTGTTCCAGGCCACGCGCTCGTCCGGGTGCTGCTCGGTGATCACGGCGTCGAACTCGCGCTCGACCCCGCCGACCTTGACCTTCCAGTGCGTGTGGGTGTCGTCGCTCTGCGTGATCGACTCGACCTCGTCGAGGAAGTGCGGGAAGCTCTCGAACTGGGTCCACTGGTTGTATGCCGTGTTCACGGGCACGTCCACGTCGACCGTCTCGATGATCTGAACCATGATGCTCTCCTCGTAGTGCTAGTCGTTCGGGCCCACGACGGGGCCGCCTCGTCTTTCAGTCCACGCCCGATCCTCGCCGCCCACCACCGCTTGACAGCGGGCTTTCAGACGACTCACCGGAACCGTCGACCCGGCGGCGGGCCGAGCGCACCAGGGCGGGCCCGACGAGCCAGATCAGGATGACGAGCACCAGCACCGAGGCCGCCGCCCAGAGACCGGCCTGCGGCGAGATCACGAAGTCGAAGACGAACAGCACGATGCCGATGAACAAGACGGATGCCGCGGCCAGACAGACGATCAGGATCGCGCTGGAGGCCTGCACCAGCTCCTTCTTCGCCTTCTGCCGGAACAGCAGCCGGTGCAGCGTGACCGGCGTGAGCGCGAGCAGCGTCAGCACCACGGCCAGCACGACCAGCCCCAGGTAGAGCCCGTGGTCGAACCGGCCGAGCTCGGTGAACCGCTGCTGGAACGGCAGGGTCAGCAGGAAGCCGGCCAGGATCTGCGTGCCCGTCTGGAGCACCCGGAACTCCTGCAGCAGCTCGGACCAGTTGCGGTCGTACCGCTCGTTGGGCGATTCGTTGCGCCCGTCGGTGGGGTCGGCGTCCGGGATGTCGTCGTCGGTCATACCCCATGAAATCCCGGAGGACACCGGCCTGCAATAGTGGACGGGTGATGTGTGGATGACCGACGCCGACTACGACTCCCCGTACCGACTCCGCTTCCGCACGCCCACCGCCGACCGGGAGGCCGGGTTCGACGAGACTCCCTGGAACTCCCCCGACGCCCAGGCCGTCATCCCACGCCACGACTGGTACTCACCCGAGACGGAACGGCGCTGGGGATCGTGGGGCCCTCGCGCCCTCGCGTATCCCGCCCCTGCCGGGCGGTTCGACGGCGACCTCGCCCGCGAGCGCCTGCTGGGGGTGGCCGGTGGCCTGATCGGCCTCGACTACCAGCACCACCACATCCCCGCCTGGGATCCGCCGGCCGGCTGGCCCCACCGCGAGGTGCGCTCGGGCCGCACCGGTCCGGGCCTCGACTGCAGCAACTTCGTCGCGTTCGTCCACTCCTACGCCCTCGGCATCACCCTGCCGACCGCGGTGGGCGAGCAGGCCGAGCTGCACCGCACGGGCCCGCTGCTCGGGCCGCGGCACCACGAGGTGCGGGTCGTGCCCTCGACGGACTACGACGACTTCACCGCGCGCCTCCTCCCGGGCGACATCCTCTACCTCCGCTCCGACCGCGGCCCGATCTCGCACTGCGTGCTGTGGCTCGGCGAGGTCGGCGAGGGC
This sequence comes from Herbiconiux sp. 320_LB, assembly GCF_059691755.1. Taxonomy (NCBI): domain Bacteria; kingdom Bacillati; phylum Actinomycetota; class Actinomycetes; order Micrococcales; family Microbacteriaceae; genus Herbiconiux; species Herbiconiux sp. 320_LB. The sequence continues at coordinate 127,358 of NZ_JCAWAD010000006.1, forward strand.
CCCGACGCCACCCCGCTCGTGCTCGACTGCGCGAGCGAACCGCGGCTCGACGCCCGCCGCGTGCCCATCCCGGCCGGCGTGCGCATCCGCCCCTACCGCCGCACCGGGTGGTACGCCCGCAGCACCTCGCACGCCCACCGCATCATCGCGGGCAGCCCGGCCGAGCGACGCCCTACCGACCGCCGCCCGGCCGACTGACGCCCTACCGACCGCCGCCCTGACGACCCGCGCCCTCCCGGCTGAAGTCGAGCGACGGCTCGTCGCTCACCGCCAGCGTCAGCACCGCCCGCCCGATCAGCTCCTCCTGCTGCTCGAGCTCCCCCTCGAGCCGCCGCAGCTGCCGGGCCACGCCGTCCTCCGGCCCGTCGCCGACCAGGTCGACGGCGGCCACCACGAACAACTCTCCCGGCCCGCTGAACTCCAGGTACAGCGCGGTCACCCGCTGGATCTCGGGGTGCGCGAGCAGCGCCCGCCCCAGCTGCGCGCGATAGGCCGGGCTCGGTGCCGCCCCCAGCAGGTAGCGCCGGTTGCGGCTGATCAGCAGCAGGGCCACCCCACCGAGCAGCACGCCGATCGCGATCGAGCCCAGCGCATCCCAGATCGGATCGCCCGTCGCCTGGTGCAGACCGATGCCGGCGGCCGCGATCACGAGGCCGAGGAGCGCCGCGGTGTCCTCGAAGAACACTGAGCGCAAGGTCGTGTTCGAACCGTTGACGACGTAGTCGAAGAAGCCGCGCTCGTACCGCGCCGCGTCCCTCCGGCCCTGCCGGACCGACTGCATCAGCGAGAAGCCCTCGAGCACGAACGCCACGGCCAGCACGATGTAGTTGAGCGTGTAGTCCTCGACGGCCTCGGGCGCCGCCAGGCTCTGGATGCCGTGGTAGACCGACACCACGGCCCCCACGGTGAAGATCCCGAACGCCGCGAACAACGAGAAGATGTAGGCGTCGCGGCCGTAACCGAGCGGATGCACGGGGTCGCGCTTCTTCTCCGCGCGCCGGTCGGCGATCAGCAGGAAGATTTCGTTGCCCGCATCCGCCCACGAGTGCGCGGCCTCGGCGAGCATCGACGCCGACCCCGTGAGGGCGGCCACGACGGATTTGGCCAGGGCGACGAGGATGTTCGCGACGAAGGCGATGACGACGGTCATGGGTCACGACGATACGCCCGGGTGCCGACCGGGGCGATCGGTGGTTCAGTGGGGCCATGGCTACTCAGAGCGTTCGCGCCGTCCTGTTCGACATCGACGGGACGCTCGTCGACTCCAATTACCTGCACGTCGACGCCTGGGCGCGCGCCTTCGCCGACGTCGGTCACCCGGTCGACGCCTGGCGCGTGCACCGGTCGATCGGGCTCGACTCGGACAAGCTCCTCGAGGATCTGCTGGGCGACGACGAGGAGCGTCTGGGCGAGCAGGCGAGCCAGAAGCACACCGAGCACTACGAACCGCTCGTCCCCCGGCTGCGCCGGTTCGATGGGGCGCGCGAGCTGATCCAGGCGCTGCACGACGCCGGGGTACGGGTGGTGCTCGCCACCTCCGCGCCGCCGGAGGAGTTCGAGGCGCTCTCGCGGGTGCTGGATGTCGACGACTTCCTGCACGCGGCGACCACCGCCGACGACGTCGAGACCGCGAAGCCCGAGCCCGACATCATCGGCACCGCCCTCGAGCGGGCCGGGGTGAGCGCCGAGGAGGCCGTGATGATCGGCGACACGCGCTGGGACGCGGAGGCGGCCGGGCGCGCGGGCGTGCGGGCGATCGGCGTGCTCTCGGGCGGGATCGGGGCCGACGAGCTCCGCGAGGCGGGTGCCGAGCAGGTCTTCGACGACGTCGCCGCGATCCTCGAGGCGGTGCGGGCGGGCGGGCCCGAGGTGCTGGGGCCGGTCGAGTCGAGCCCGGTCGACGCGGATCGTGCGGCGACCCTCGACGGGCTGCGGTCGATCCGCGCCCTCGGCGAGAACCTGCACGGCTGACCGGTCGGGGGCGCCTGCTGCGCCCGCTGGACCGCGCGACCCACCGCATCCTGAACCTCGCGCACCCCCTCTGACTCCGCGACGCCTGTAGGCCCCGGACGCTCGGGCATGCGATGATGTGAGCGCTCGCACCCCGCACCGGTCGGCTGTGGGCGAGCGATGGGGGGAACGGGATGAACGACACCTGGACCACGTCGACCCGGCGCACCGCGCTCGTGGTCGACGACTCCGAGGAGCAGGGCGAACTGCTCCGCCACCACCTCGAGCGTCTCGGCCTCCAGGTCACCGTCGTCGGTACGGCCGAGGCCGCGATGACCTCGTACCGCCGCCTGGCACCCGCCGTGGCGATCATCGATCTGCTGCTGCCCGGCATCGACGGCTGGCAGCTCATCCGCACGATGAAGGACGACGTGCCGGAGTGCGTGCTCGTGGTCACCTCGGTGCTCGGCCTCGAGGCCTACCCCCTGGTCGACGGCGTGCTGCCCAAACCCTTCACCAAGGGCGATGTCGCGCGCCTGTTCGGAGCGCTGTTTCCAGAGGATGCCGGGGCGATCGCCGCGCCGGTGCAGAACGGGGGTCCTGATGAGGGTGCTGATCGCGGATGACGACGAGGATCTGCGCGACCTCGTGACGATCGCGGTCGAGCGCGCCGGCCACGAGGTCGTCGCCGCGGTCGGCGACGGTCTGGTCGCCTGGCAGCTCCTCGGCGCCGATGACATCGACCTGGCCATCCTCGACATCTCCATGCCCGGGATGACCGGGATCGAGCTGGTCGAGAAGATGCGGGCCGACGACGTGCTGCGCGAGCAGCACGTGCTCATCATCACCGCGAACGCCCAGCCGAGCACCGCGGAGGCCGTGCACGCGGCCGGGGCGAACGGCCTGATCACGAAGCCCTTCCAGGTTCGCGAACTCGTCGACTTCCTCCGCGGCGTCGCCGAGCGCGTGTGATGAGCGCCGGCAGCCCCGCGGGCGCCGGGAGCGCGAAGGGCCCTGGCCGCCCCGCGCTACGGCGCGGATCGGGGGCGTTCGGATCGTGGTCGCCGCTGCTCAAGCAGCTCTCCTCGCTGGTCGCCTTCCTGCTCGCGAACATCGTCGTGCTCTCCCCGGTCGTGGTCGAGGCCCTGGTCGCCCCCGTCGTCGCGGCCGACCTCATCGTGCTGGTCGCGGCCGGGTTCGCGGCCCTGCTGCCGCGCACCCGGTTGTCGCCGGGCTGGGAGATCGCCATCCCGATCGCGACCTTCGTGGCCGTCGCGCTGCTGCGGCTCGGCACCGGCGGCCAGGCCTCGCCGTTCAGCGCGCTGTACGTGCTCCCGATGGTGTGGATCGCCTCCGAGCCCGGCATCCGCAGCGTCGTCATCGCCGCCGCGGGCGTGACCGCGACCACCTCGCTGCCGTTCATCGTCGGGGTCTCGGTCATCCAGAGCGCCTCGGATGCGGTGAGGCTGGTCTTCACCCCGGTCATCCTGACCATCGCCGCCGTGCTGATCAACCAGATCGCGCGGGTCGTGAACCGGCGGGTGGTGCAGCTGCAGGAGTCGAACGCCGAGCGGGACCTGCTCGTGGCCTCGCTCGAACTCGCCAACAGCGAGGCCGGCAAGCGCGAGCGGCAGATCGTGCGGGCGAACCGCCTGCTCGACGAGGTCTGGACGGCGATCAAGGGCCACGCGATCATCGGCACCGACCTGAGCGGGCTGATCACGGTCTGGAACCCCGGCGCGGAGTCGCTGCTCGGGTATCCGGCCGCGCAGGTGATCGGGCGGCTCCGGATCACCGACCTGCACCGGCGGGAGGAGATCCGCGAGGAGTCGCGCCTCGGCGGGGCCGGCGGGGGCACCGTTGCTCCCGCTCCCTGGCAGAGCTCGAGCGAGGCGGTGTTCGAGGGGCTCGTCGAGACGGCGAGCAACGGGCTGCGCGACGTGCGCGACTGGACCTATCTCCGCAACGACGGCACGGAGTTCACCGCCCAGGTCTCGATCGCCCAGCGCCTGGACGAGCGCAGCGAGCCGGCCGGCTACATCTTCGTCGCCACCGACGAGACCTCGGCGCGCGAGATCGAGCGGTTGAAGGATGAGTTCGCGGGGCTGATCTCGCACGAGCTGCGCACCCCGCTCAGCTCGATCCTCGGGTACGTCGAGCTGCTGCGGGAGGACGAGGACGAGCCGCTGTCGCGGCAGCAGGCGAAGTACCTCGGCATCGTCGACCGCAACGCCCGCCGGCTGCTGCGCCTGGTCGGCGACCTGCTGTTCACCGCCCAGGTCGATTCGGGCCGGTTCACCGTCGCGACCTCGCCCACCTCGCTGCCGGGCATCCTCCGCGCCTCGCTGGAGACGGCCAGACCGGTGGCCGAGGCGACCGGGGTGCAGCTGCACTCAGACCTCGGCACCGAGGATCTCGTCGTCTCGGTCGACGCGACACGGCTGGGTCAGGCGGTCGACAACATCCTCTCCAACGCCGTCAAGTTCACGCCGAGCGGGGGCTCGGTGAGCCTGGGGCTGGAGCACTCGGACGGCGAGGTGCGGATCGTCGTGACCGACACCGGCTACGGCATCGCCGAGGACGAGCTGCACCGACTCGCCGAACGGTTCTTCCGCGCCACCACGGCGACCCAGAACGCGGTGCAGGGGGTCGGGCTCGGCCTCACGATCACCAAGGCGATCGTCACGGCCCACGGCGGGCGCATGGACATCCGGAGCGAACTCGGCTCGGGCACGACCATGGCGATCGTCCTCCCCCGCTGAGCCCTGGCGGTCCCCGCTCGCTGCGTCGGTGTGCGCTCCCCGCGTGCCGGGGCACTCCGGCGAGCGCCTTCGCGTGGCTGCCTACCGCTCTCCGGTGGGCCCGTAGAACGCCTCCACGTCGGCGAGTTCCTGCTCGGCGGTCGCCTGGATGAGCTTCAGCAGGTCGGGGTCGAGCCCCGGGCTGAACTCCTCGAGGCGCTCCGGGGCGATGAACGACGGGGTGCCGATCGGAGCCTGCTCGCTCGCGTCGAGATCGGTGCCGTCGTTCGAGGGCGACGCGCCCTGGAAGATCCGACCGGCCTCGGACTCGCCCTTCAGGTCGAACGAATACTGCTTGCTCTGCAGCCCGAGGTCGACCAGCTTCTTGACCTCGGGGAACCGCTCGGCGTTCGTCTTCGGGATCGGGAGGGTCTTCTTCCAGTCGACCCCGAGCGTCTCGAGCGCTTTGGCGTAGGCGTTCTCGTGGGCCTGGTCGCGCACGATCAGGTAGGCGATCGTCGAGCGCGCGGTCGCGTTCGCCGTCATCTCGTAGATGCGGCACTTCTGCAGCCGCCCGGTCGACTCGAGCATCAGGTTGTAGAGCAGATCGAGCACGAGGTTGCCCGAGTTGTAGACGTAGCTGCCGAGCCAGGGGTTGCCCGCGGCGTCGACCGGCATCGCACCCTGCGCACCGACCAGGTAGTGGTGGATGTTGCCGTGATCCAGGGCGATCTCGAGCGGCGTCGCGCCTCCCGCACCCGGGGTGTCCAGCGGATCGGTCGGCTTGCCCTGGTAGTTCGGCGAGCCGTCCAGCAGGCGGGAGATGGTGGTCCCGATGAGCTCCACGTGGCTGATCTCCTCGGTGCCGACGCCCTGGATGAGATCGCGGTACGGCTTCGCGGAGGGCCCGCGGAAGTTCATGGCCTGGAAGAGGTACTGCATCATCGTACGCATCTCGCCGAACTGTCCGCCGAGACCCTCCTGCAGGGCGTTGGCCGCGGCCGGGTCCGGCTCGTCCTCGGCGATGTCGTTGATCCATTCCTGAGCGTGGAAATACACGGTGAGCCTCCATCGACTGGGTGGCCCGCCGAGTGCGGGCCTGGTCCTCACCGTGCTCCCGGGCCCCCGATCACCCACCCCCCTTGCGCTTCCCGCTCGCCTGTGCGACACCCGTCGCCCGAGCCGCCGGGGCCGCGGGGCCGTCGGGCTGCGGGGCCGCGGGGCCGCTCAGAGTCGGTAGAAGTCGCCGACGAGGGCGAGGATGCACAGGGCGGGTGCGAGCACGAAGAGTGCGAGTCCGGCGCGGGTGAGCCAGGCGATCCGGCGGCACGCCCGCCGCGCGTCCCGGCCGCCGGGTGCGGCCGCCGCCGCGAAGGTCGCGACCATCAGCCCACCGAGCAGAGCGCCGGCCCAGAAGACCCGCTCCCAGCGATCGACGAGCACGCCGGCGAACCAGCCCGAGACGATGACGGCTCCGCAGACGATCGCCATGGTCAGTACCGCGCCGACGAAGAGGGTGGCCGCGTGGTGCTCGAGCTCGGCACGCCGCCGCACCGCGGTCTCGGTGATCCCCGCACTCTCCGGCGCGGTATCCGTGGAGGACGGATGCGGCACACCGCTCACCTGGTCGCCCATCAGTGCGGGGTGCTGATGTGCTGCGCCTCGATGACGAGGATGACCCGGGTCTGGTCGCGGCCGCCGTACCAGGGGTAGGGGCCGCCGGTGTACTTCTGGGAGAGCTTCTCGATGTGGTCGACCGCGCCCTCGGTCGCGACCTCGAGCACCCGCCCGCGCACCTGGTAGAAGAATCCCGGGTTCGCCGGATCGGAGACCGCGACGGCGACGCGGGGGTCGCGCTGGATGTTGCGCACCTTCTGGTGCGTCAGCACGCTGTTGATGATCACGTGCTCGCCGTCGGTGTCGACCCAGGTCTGGGTGAGCTGCGGGGAACCGGCGGGCATGGTGGTGGCGAGGTAGCAGAGCGCGGGGCGCTCGAGCAGGGCGACCAGGTCGTCGGGGAGGTTCATGCCCCGGTGCCGGTGCTGTCGGTACCGGTGCTCTGGGTGCCGGCGCTCTCGGTCCCCTCGGCCGGCTCGGCGTCGATCTCGCCCGCGACGATGGCGTCGGCGTAGGTGCGCACGTCCGGCCCGGGCTCGTAGTCGATGAACCGGTCCTTGAGGCGGCGGTTGAGCTCGGCGTAGACGGTGTCGGAGTCCTCCCCGGCGTGGGAGGACGCGGTCGCGAGGACCGCCTCCCGCAGCACACGGTCGGCGTCGTCGAGGATCTTCGCGCGGGCCTGCTCGTTCCAGTGGATGTCTGAGGGGTTCATGCGCTTCACGCTAGGCCCCTCGCCGCAGGCCGCAAGGGGGTGCAGACTGCGGAGATGGACGACCCGCTCGAGCGCACCATCCTCGACCTGCTGGCGAGCCGCGCCGCCACGTCGTCGATCTGCCCCTCGGATGCGGCCAAGGCCGCGGGCGGTGACGACTGGCGGCCGTTGATGGAACCGGTGCGGGAAGCCGCCCGCCGCCTGGTCGCCCGCGGCGAGGTCGACATCACGCAGGGCGGCGAGCCGGTCGATCCGGCCGACCTGCACGGCCCCATCCGCATCCGCCGCCACCGCCCCGACGCCCTCGACTCCACCGAGTAGAAAGTGGATGCACGCTCACGGCTTCCGTGCGAGCAGCCCGGGGACCCGCGATCGATCATCGATCCACGCGGCGAGTTCGGGGTCGAGGTAGTCCGCGAGGGTGAGGATGTCGACATATCGGCCACCGAGGTCGAACTACCAGATGCGGTAATGGTGGCCGGTGCGGTTGCGGGGGAGCTCCGCAATCGGGCCACGGGGTCGTGCACGGTCGCCTGGCCGCGGTTGGGGCTGTTCGGGAACGCGCCCGCCAAGTCCGGCCAGAGGAACGACTGCCGTTTCGAGACCATCTGGTGCCAGAAGCCGAAGGGCAGTTCGGAGATCACCTGGCCCGAGCTGATCGGCATGCCGTTCCGCCGGACTCGGTCGATCGCCGTCGAGACGTCGACGTAGGGCTGCCGGTGGCGCGGCAGACGGTTAACGTCCCGGCCGATCTCGCCGGCGTCGTCGAAGATCCAATGACCGGCGCGCCCCTTGCGGGCATGGATCGCGCTCATTCGGTCGTCGATCGCATTGCGAAGGGCTACCTCGAGGAAGCACAGCGACTCCCAGAACGCCGCCGACACCGCGGCGTTCCACTCGTACAGACGTATTGCCGCCACCCGGTCGCCGGCATACTCGGACAGGTAGTGTTGCAGCCGAGCAGCCGCGAAGTGGTGTTCGTAGAACGACCAGGGCGTCGGGTTGACCGCCATTCACCACCCGCCTAAGGTTGTCATTAACACCCCGGATCCGTCCCTGTAGTCCTCCTCGGAGGACCGATCACACGGCCGGGGTTTTGCTTTGCCCAGTCTGACAGAAATCGAGCAAGTCTCAATCGGTTCGGTCGTGGTTGGAGCCCTGCTCGGCGGCGACGTGCTCGATGGCCGCGATGATGTTGGGGTACGCCGCACAGCGGCAGAGGTTGCCGCTCATGAACTCCTGGATCTCGCCCGCCGACGAGGTGCGTCCCTGCCGGAGGCAGGCCACCGCCGACATGATCTGGCCCGAGGTGCAGTAGCCGCACTGGAAGGCGTCGTGCTCGACGAAGGCGGCCTGCACCGGGTGCAGCGGGGCGGCGGAGTCGGACGAGGAGTCGCCGTCCGCAGCAGCGCCCGCATCCGAAGCGGCGCCCACGCCCGATGCCGCATCCGCATCCTGCAGCCCCTCGATCGTGCGGATGTCGCGCCCGTCGGCCATCACCGCCAGCGTCAGGCACGCCAGCCGCGGCTCGCCGTCGACGTGGATCGTGCAGGCGCCACACTGGCCGTGGTCGCAACCCTTCTTGGTTCCGGTGAGCTGCAGCTGCTCGCGCAGCGCGTCGAGCACCGTGGTGCGCGGGTCGGGCGCCACCGAACGGTCGACGCCGTTGATGCGCAGCACGAACGGGGGTGTCTCAGGCATCGTCCATCACCGTGTCCGGGGTCATCGGCAGGCTCCGGATGCGCCCGCCCGTCGCGTTGAAGACGGCGTTCGCGATGGCCGCGGGCACGCCGTTGCAGCCCATCTCGCCGATTCCGTAGGCGCCCAGCGCGCCCAACCGCTCGTCCGGCACGTCGATCGCCTCGATGGTCACGGCGGGCGAGTCGCCGCAGCTCGGCACGTGGTAGTCGGCGAGGTTGCGCACCACGGGCAGGCCCGTCGTGGGGTCGAAGACCGTCTCCTCCATCAGCGCCATGCCGATTCCGAAGATCATTCCGCCCATGATCTGCGAGCGCGCCGTGGTGGGGTTGATCATGCGTCCGAAGTCGTAGACGCCGGTGAGCCGCTCGACCCGCACCACCCCGAAGTCGGCGTCGACGCGCACCTCGGCGAAGACCGCGCCGAAGGAGTAGAAGGCGTGGTTCTCGCGCTCGGGGCCGGGCTTGCCCGAGCCCTCGGCCGTGATCGAGGGGAGACCCGCGGCGGCGAGGATCTCGGCGAAGCTCTGCGAGCGCTCCGGATGCTCGAGGTCGTACAGAGACCCGTCGCGCGACCCCACCCGCGCCGAGGGCAGGCCCGAGAGCGGTGAGCCCTCGAGCTGCCGGGCGAGGCGCTTCAGCGACTCGATCACGGCGGCGCCGGCCGCCTCGACGGCGGGTCCGACACTGGCAGTGGTCACCGATCCCGCGGTGGGCGGGGCCGAGGGCAGCCGTGAGTCGCCGAGCTCGAAGCGCACCCGGTCGAGCGGCAGCCCCACGGCGTCGGCCGCGATCAGGCGGAACACCGAGTAGGCTCCGTTTCCGAGCTCGTGTGTGGCGCTGCGCCCGACGGCGGTGCCGTCGGCGAGCAGCGTCACGCTGGCCGACGCGGCCCGCTGCTCGGCCGGGTGCATGGCCGACGACATCCCGAAGCCCACGAAGGCGTCTCCCACGCGCCGCGCGCCGGGCGTCGCGGGGCGGTCGCTCCAGCCGAACAGCTCGGCTCCCCGCTCGTAACACTCGCGCAGGTGCTTGTTCGAGAAGGGCTGCCCGGTGTCGGGGTCGGCGGTCGCGTAGTTGGCGAGCCGCAGCTGGACCGGATCGTGGCCGAGCTCGTGGGCCAGTTCATCCATCGCACTCTCGAGCGCGAAGCTGCCGGGCAGGAAGCCGGGGCCGCGCATGACGCTCGGCGAGGGCAGGTTGAGGCTCGCGAGCTCGGTCGAGTACGCCAGGTGGGGCGTCGCGTACATCATCTTCGTCATCCGCGCGCCGAACTCGGTGTAGCCGCTCACCGTCGAAGTGTGGGTGCGGGTGTCGTGCGAGACCGACTGCAGGCGGCCCTCGGCGTCGGCTCCGAGCCGCACCGTCTGGTGGGTGCCGGGGCGGTGGCCGCCGGTGGAGTAGACCTGCTGGCGGCGCCACTCGATCTTCACCGGTCGCCCCACCACCCGCGCCGCCAGCGCCACGAGCAGCGGGTTGTGGAACGACCAGGCCTTCGACCCGAAGGCCCCGCCGATGAACGTCGAGACGACCACCACGTCATCGGGGTCGAGCGAGAAGGAGTGCGCGGCGAAGTCGCGCAGCATCTGCACCCCGCGGCAGGTGTCGTGCAGGATGAGCACCGGGCCTTCGCCGTCGACTTCGGGGTCGCCCTCACCCCTTCCCGGCCCCGACCACTCGGCGATCGTGCAGAGCAGCTCGATGGGGTTGTGGTGCACGATCGAGGTGTCGTACTCGGCCTCGACGTGCACGGCCGACGAGGTCCAGGCCTCGGCAGCGCCCGCGTCGGCGCGCTGCAGCTTGTCGGTGCCGCCGAACTCCTCGGGGAACCGCCGGTTCGACGAAGCGTCGAGCACCGTCTCGGGCTCCTCCGCGTCGTACTCGAGGTGCACGAGGCCGGCGGCGTGACGCGCCGCCTCCACCGTCTCAGCCACAACCACGGCCACGGGCTGCGCCCCGTAGTGGATCCGCGGGCTCTGCAACGGCTGCAGCGCCTCGCCGAAACCGCCGTCGCCCGAGAGCGGGAAACCGGCGCCCGTGGCGGGGTAGGGCGCGAGCGTCGGAGCGTTCTCGTGGGTGACGACGGCCAACACTCCCGGCACCGCGAGGGCGGCCGTCGAGTCGATCGAGCGGATGGTGCCGCGGGAGATACCGCTCATCACGAGGGCGCCGTGGGCGAGGCCGGTTACCGGCCATTCCGCGGTGAAGGTGGCGGTGCCGGTGACCTTCTGGCGGCCGTCCGGGCGGGGCGAGGCCGCGCCGACCGCCACGAACGGGGGTGCGGCCGGTGCGGCGGCGGGGCCGGCGGGCGGGGCGGCGGCCGGTGCGACGGTGGCCGCCGCGTGCCGTGCCGCGCTCACGACGCCTCCCCCACCAGCTCGTCCCGGGGCCGGGTGGTACCCGCGAGCCCGCCCACGCTCGCCGAGAGTGCGGTGCCGGGCGGCCCGGGCAGCGGTTCGAGCCCGGCGGTCTGCGACAGGATGCGGCGCACGATCGAGCGCGAGAACGGCCGCTTGTACGAGTTCATCGAGAACGCGACGCTGCCGTCCGAGGCCCGGGCGGCCGCCTCGGCGAAGAGCTCCGCGCTCGGCGGCTCGCCGACGAGCATCCGCTCCACGGCGGGGAGCCGCCACGGCCGCGCCGCCACGCTGCCGAGTGCGATCCGGGCCCGGCTGATCCGACCGTCGCCGTCGAGCTCGAGCGTCGCCGCGCAGGAGACGAGTGCATAGGCGAACGAGGCCCGGTCGCGCACCTTGAGGTAGTGCGAGCGGCCCGAGAAGGGCGGCAGCACGATCGCCGTGATCACCTCGCCCGCCCGGAGTGTGAAGTCGACGTCCGGATGCCCCTCCGGCAATCGGAACAGCTCCTGCACCGCGATGGTGCGGGCTCCCTCCGGGCCCTCGACGAGCACCTCCGCGTCGAAGGCCACCAGCGCCACGGCGAGATCGGAGGGGTGGGCCGCGATGCACGTGGTGGCGTCGACCCCCACCGACGGGTCGTAGCCGTGGCCGAAGATCGCGTGCATCCGGTTGAAGCCGTGCACCGCGGCGCAGCCGCTGCCCGGGTCGCGCTTGTTGCACGCCTGGTCGGGGTCGCGGAAGTAGGGGCAGCGCGTGCGCTGCAGCAGGTTGCCCGCCGTGGAGGCCATTCCGCGGATCTGCTGAGTCGCGCCGGAGTGCACCGCCTCGCTCACGGCGGTGTAGCGCTCGACCACCAGCGGATGCTCGGCGAGCGCCGTGTTCGACACGAGGGCGCCCACGCGCAGAGAGCGACCGGGGCCGCCGTCACCCCCGTCGCCCGCATCGCCGTCACCGCCGAGGTGGATGCCGCCCAGCTCCAGGCGCGAGATGTCGACCAGGCGGTCGGGGCCGACACTGCCCTCCTTCAGCAGGTCGACCAGGCTGGTGCCGCCCGCGATGAGGGCGGCGCCGGGCCGGGCGGACTCGGCCACCGCATCCTGCACACTGGTGGCCCGGTGGTAGCTGAGGGGGTGCATCCGCTCTTCCCGTCTGTCGGCCTCGCCCGTGCGGGCCGGTGCAGGAGACGCTACGTCGGCGGCCCGTCGTCGCCGCCCGACATCTGTCGAGTCTTTCGACGCACGAGCGGCAGCCCGGCCCGGCCCGGTCGCGGCCAGACCCGGCAGCGCGGCTCAGCGGGTGACGCGGCCGAGGAAGTCGACTGTCGAGGCCAGCGCCGTCTGCGCCGCGTCGAGGTCGAAGTGGAACTGGTACTCGTGCGGCAGGGCGGGGTCCTGGTCGTCCGGGTAGAAGACGTTCGTGACGTCGACGCCCAGACCGCTCAGCTTCTCGGACATCGGCACCGACTGGGTCGGGGTGAGCGGGTCGCCGTTGCCGCCCGAGATCCAGGTGGCCGGGAAGTCGGCGGTCACGTAGTCGAGCGTCGACATCTGGACGCCGCCGGGGGTGTCGACCCAGTCGCGCTCCCCGAGGTACGACCACAGCGCGATCCGGAACCCCCACCCGCCGATGCCGGGGGCGTCCGGGATGCCGGAGACGTCGTAGATGCCGCAGTCGAGCACGACCCCGCGCAGCTGCTCGGGTGAGAGCGCCGGGGTCAGCCCGACCAGGGAGGCGTAGTCGGGGTTCGTGGTCACGACCGCGAGCTGGCTGGCGAGGTTGGCGCCCGCGGAGTCGCCGGCCAGCACGATCCGGCTCGGGTCGATGCGGTACTCGGCCGCGTGCGCGACGAGGAAGGCCAGGGCGTCGTTCAGCTCGGTCACGGCGGTCGGGTAGGTGACCTCGGGCGAGATCGAGTAGTTGAGCGAGACCGTCGTGTAGCCCTCGGCTGCGATCATCCGCACGTAGGGCCGCACCTCTTTCTTGTCGCCCGAGATCCAGGCCCCGCCGTGGATCCAGACGACCGTGGGCAGCGCACCGGTGCCCGTGCTGGGGCTGAACACGTCCAGACTCGTCGACGCCGCCGCCGCGGCGGTCGCATCCGGAGCGCTCGTGTCGTACGGCACGTCGAGCGTCTGGGTGATGCCGTCGACGGGGTCGAAGGGCTGCATCGTCGCCAGGGTCGAGCGCGCCCCCTGCCCGAAGAGGGCCCGGATCACCAACGCCGCCGGCCACGGACTCACCAGGAAGGCCACGACCCCGACCAGCACCACCGTGCCGAGGGCGAGCGGGATCATCCGCGAGGGGCGCCGGTACCAGCGACGACGGGAGCGTGGGGCCACGGCTCGACCCTACTGCTCAGGTCACGACGCCAGCGGCACCCCGCCGGTCTGCACGCCCGGGTGGTCGCGCTCGAGCGCGGCCCCCTCCATGTCGACGTTCGGGATGATGCGGTCCAGCCACCGCGGCAGCCACCACGCGGCCCCGCCGAGCAGGTGCATCAGGGCCGGCATCAGCAGCATCCGCACGACGAAGGCGTCCAGCAGCACGCCGAAGGCGAGGCCGAAACCGATCGAGCGGATGATCGTCGACTCCGAGAAGATGAAGCCGCCGAAGACCGAGACCATGATCAGCGCTGCCGCCGTCACGACCGACCGCCCCGCCCGGAAGCCCTGGGCCACCGCGAGCCGCGCGGGAGAGCCGTGCACGTAGGCCTCGCGCATCCCGGAGGCCAGGAAGAGCTGGTAGTCCATCGCCAGCCCGAACAGGATGCCCACCAGGATCACCGGCAGGAAGCTCAGGATGGGCCCGGTGCTGTGCAACCCGATCAGCGAGGCGCCCCAGCCGAACTGGAACACCGACACGATCAGGCCGTAGGTCGCGAACAGCGACAGCACGAACCCGCCGGTCGCGATCAGCGGCACCAGCAGCGACCGGAACACCACGATCATGATCAGCAGCGAGAGCCCGACCACCACGACCAGGTAGATCGGCAGCACGTCGGCCAGGGCCTCGGAGATGTCGATGTTGGTCGCGGCCTGGCCGGCGACGCCGAGCGTGATGCCGCCGGCCTGCTCGGGCAGGGCCCGGATGTCCTTGACGAGGGTCTCGGTCGAGAGGCTGTTCGGCCCCTCGGCCGGCAGCACCTGGAAGGCGAGGAGCGTGTTGTCGTCCGACGCCGCGACCGGGGCGACCGCGACCACGTCGGAGAGGCCCGACAGGGTCTGGGCGACACCGACCTGCGTCTTCAGCAGGTCGTCGGCGCTCACGCCGCCCGGCACCTCGGCCGTCACGAGCAGCGGCCCGTTCGCGCCGGCGCCGAACTCGTCCTCGACCACGGTGAACGCAGCCTGGCTGGTCGAGCCCTCGGGCTCGCTCGATCCGTCCGGCAGCCCCAGCCGCATCGACAGCGACGGGATGGCGACGACCAGGAGCACGACGATCGACACGAGCGCCGTCACGACCGCGCGCCCCGTCGACATCGGCTTCACGGCCGCTCCGCCCACGTGCTTCCGGCCGATCCGCGACCGGGCACGGCGGCTGAGGAGCCGGGTGCCGACCAGCCCGAGGATCGCGGGCGCGAGGGTGACGGCGACGAGCACGGCGACGGCCACGCAGACCGCGCCGACCGTGCCCATCAGGCCGAGGAACGGGACCCCGGTGATGTTGAGGGCGAGCAGCGCGACGATCACCGTCGACCCGGCGAACACGACCGCGGTGCCGGAGGTGCCGGTGGCCAAACCGATCGACTCGCGCACGGGGACGCCGCCGATCAGCTGCTTGCGGTGGCGGTTGACGATGAACAGCGAGTAGTCGATGCCGACCGCGAGGCCGAGCATCACGCCGAGCACCGGGGTGACGGAGGCCATGTCGACCACGCCGGAGAAGGCGAGCGAGCCGGTCACGCCGACGCCCACCCCGAGGAGCGCGGTGACGATCGGCAGCGCGGCGGCGATCAGGGAACCCAGCATCACGATGAGCACGATCGCGGCGAAGACGAGGCCGACGGCCTCGCCGATGCCGAAGATCTCCGGAACGCCCTGCGCGATGTCGGTGCCGAAGTCGACCTGTGCGCCGTCGACGGGGGCGTCGCGGAAGTGGGCGATCGTGGCCTGCTTGACCTCTTCGGAGAGCTCGAGGCGCGGCTGCACGAACGAGACGTTCACGATCGCGGTCGTGCCGTCGGAGGAGACCACGCCGATGCCGTCGGTGATGCCGAGGAGCGTCGAACCGAGGTCGGCCTGCTCGGCCTGGGCGTCGAGTTCGGTCTTCGACTGGTCGAGCTGGGTCTGCTGCTGCTGGAGCGCGGAGGCCTGCGCATCCAACTGGGCCTTCTGCGCATCCAGTGCCGCCAGTTCGGCCTCGCCCGCGCCCGCGGCCACGGCGGCGGATCGGGCCGCGGCCAGCTGCTGCTGGCCCGCGGCGAGCTGGGCGGCGCCGGCGTCGAGCTGGGTCTGGCCGGTCTCGAGCTGGGTGCGGCCGGCCGCGATCTGGCTCTGCCCGGAGGCGAGCTGCTCGGCCTGCTGGGCCTGCTGCGCCTGGGCCGCGAACGGGTCGACGACCGCGGCGACGCCGCCGAGGTCCTTCGCACTGGCCGCGAGCGCGGAGATGTCCTGCTTCTGCTGGTCGGTGAAGGGCTGATCGTCGGTGGTGCGATAGACGATCGTGCCGGTGCCGCCCGCCGTGTCGGGGAGCTTCTCGGCGAGCTGGTCGGTGACCGCGCCGGAGGCCGTGCCCGGGATGTCGAAGCTGTTGCTCAGCGTGCCGCCGAAGCCGAGGAAGGCGCCGACGCCGAGACCGAGGATCACGACCCAAGCGGCGATGACGGCCCATGCCCGCCGTGCGGCGAACGAACCCAGACGGTACAGCAGTGAAGCCACGTGATCTCCCTCAGACCCGCTTGATCATACGTGACGTCTCGTCTCGTACCTGGCGCTACCCTGAGTGCGTGACTGAGCATCGGAGCGGCCCCGTCCGCAGCGCCGCGGCGCGTGAGGCGATCCTCGCCGCCACGGCCCGCCAGTTCGGAGAGCGGGGCTACGACCACCTGACGATCGAGGGCATCGCGAAGGATGCCGGGGTCGGCAAGCAGACCATCTACCGGTGGTGGCCCTCCCGGGGGGCGCTCATCGCGGAGTGCCTCATCGACGGGCGGCTGTTCCCGGTCGACTTCGACATCCCCGAAGGCGGCCGCGTCGCCGACGACGTCGAGTCCTGGCTCGACGGCGTGCTCGACCTGCTGCACTCCCCGGGCGGAAGCGGGCTGCTCCGCTCCCTGGTCGCGGCCGCGGCGGAGGACGACGCGGTCGGCCGGCACCTCTCCGACGGCCTGGGGGTCGAGCAGTCGCTCGAGACCCGCTTGAGCCGTGCGGTGCGCGACGGCGAGCTGCCGGCCGACACCCCCGTGGGCGAGCTCGGCTCCGCCATCCTCGGCGCCATCATCGTGCAGGCGATCGGGCGCACGGAGGCCGACCTCGGCGGGCTCCGCCGGCTGGTGCGCTTCCTGCTGGGTGCGCGCGCGCAGTAGCCGTGCAGTGCGGCCGTACGCCTTGTGCAGTCTGGCTGAATGCGGGAGATTGGAAGGGCATCCACCGAATCGAAGGAGATTCCGCCCATGATCGATCTCACCGGAAAGCTCGCCGTCGTCACCGGAGGCGCTCAGGGCATCGGAGCGGCGACGAGCGCGCGGCTCGCGGCCTCGGGGGCCGAGGTCGTGATCGCCGACGCGCGGCTCGACGCGGCCGAGGCGACCGCGGCGGCGCTGAACGAATCGGGCGCGGGCACCGTCCACGCCCGCCCGGTCGACGTCGCCGACAGCGCCTCTGTGCGCGCCCTGGTCGACTCGGTCACCGCCGAGTTCGGACGCCTCGACATCTGGGTCAACAACGCCGGCGTGGTCGAGGACTCCCCCGCCCTCGACCTCACCGACGAGGTCTGGCAGCGCACGATCGACATCGACCTCACGGGTACCTTCTACGGGGCGCGCGAGGCCGGGCGCTTCATGTGCGCGAACGGTGGCGGATCCATCGTCAACATCTCTTCCATCGCCGCCTTCCGCGCGACCCGGCCCGAGAACCACGTGGCCTACGACGTGGCGAAGGCCGCCGTCGCCCACATGGCGAAGGTGCTGGCCTCCGAGTGGGCCGAGAAGCGGGTGCGGGTCAACGCGGTCGCGCCCGGGTACACCAACACCGAGATCCTGAAGGGGGTGGGAAGCGCCGACCCGGCGACGATGGAGCTCTGGCTCTCGCAGGTGCCCGAGCACCGGCTGATCGAACCCGCCGAGATCGCGAACGTGATCGCCTTCCTGGTGTCGGATGCGGCGAGCGCCATCACGGGCCAGGTCGTGCACGCCGACGCCGGGTACACCGCGTGGTGACGGTGCTCCGGGCCTGACCTGCTCGGCGCCCGTCAGCGCGTGCGGTGCTCTGGGCCTGACCTGCTCGGCGGCCGTCAGCGCGTGTGGTGCCGACGCCACCGCGCCGGCGTCTCGCCCTCGACGTCCTTGAACGCCCGGATGAACGTGGTCGGGTCGGGATAGCCGGCCCGCGCACCGACCGTCCGCACCGGGTCGTCGGTCGTCTGGAGCAGCATCCGGGCGCGATCGAGGCGCAGGCGTCTGACCAGCGCCCCGAGCGTCTCGGTCTCCTCCTCGAAGGCGGCATGCAGCGTGCGCACCGAGACGTGGAGGGCCGCCGCCACGGCCGCGACCGAGGAGCGGTCGGGGTACGCGAACACGCCGGCGACATGCCCCCGTGCGGCCTCGACGAGCGCGACGCGGCCGGCGCTCCCCCGCAGGGTCGGGGCGGGGGTGGGCTCGGCGACCCGCACGCCCCGGTCTCGCGCCAGCATCCGGATCGCGTCGACGAGCGCCGGAGCGACCGACGGTCCGTCGTCGGCGTGCCGGAGGTGGGCTTCGAGCAGCTGGCCGGTGGCCTCCGTGCGGGCGATCGGCCGCGCCCCCAGCTCATGCACCGCGCCGGCCGAGAGGCCGAGTCCCGCGGTGGGCACCTGCACGATCGTGGTGCGGAAGGCATCCGGGTACACGAACTCGAACGGGCGGCTGACGTCGTAGACGACGAGCTCGCCGGCGGCGACCGCGGTCTCCCGCTCGCCCTGACGGAGGATCAGCCGACCGGAGTGCACCAGCTGCACCTGGGTGCTCTCGCGCTGGCGGGCAGGCACCTCGTCGAGCCGGGCGGTCACCGTCTGGGCGACCGAGTCGATGCGGGCCATCGCCAGGTCGTCCACGGCGTACCGCGACATCCGCCGATGCGCGGGCACGTCGTGCATCGTGTGTGCGGTCATCTGCACGAGCACGCACGCCTCGTTGGAGGGCAGCAGCATCACGGTCTCCCGTCCGGGCCGGACGGCCCTGCAGGCCAGGATTCCACAGGGGCGCGCGGGGCGTTCCTCCGATCGTCGCAAAATCGGCGTTCGCTGCACGATCCGCCGATCGGGGGCGCCCCGGGCTCCCCCTGGGCCCCGGCCGACGGGCAGAGTGGAGGCCTCCCGTCAACCCGACCTTTGGAGCAGCCATGACCACCACCCCCACCATCGTCCTCGTGCACGGCGCCTTCGCCGATGCCGCCAGCTGGGCACCCGTCACGCTCCGACTCCTCGAGTCCGGTCACACCGTGCTCGTGCCGCCGGTGTTCAATCGCAGCCTGATCGGCGACTCCGCCTACATCCGCTCCTTCGTCGAGCAGATCGACGGGCCCGTGCTGCTCGCCGGCCACTCCTACGGCGGAGCCGTGATCACGGTCGCCGGTGCGGCCGAGAACGTGGTCGGCCTCGTCTACGTCGCCGGTTACGCGCTCGACGAGGGCGAGAGCCTCGGCCAGCTGCAGGGCGGCTTCCCCGACTCCGAGCTCGCGAACAACCTCGTCTACTCGCCGTACCCGGTCGAGGGCGGCGAACCCGGCACCGACGTCTCGGTGAAGATCGACGCCTTCCCGCAGGTCTTCGCGGCCGGCGTGCCCGACGACACGGCCCGCGTGCTCGCGGTGTCGCAGCGCCCGCTGGCCGCGGTGGCCTTCTCGGAGACCGCTCCGGTCGCGGCCTGGAAGACCAAGCCGTCCTGGGGCATCGTCTCCAGCGCCGACCACACGATCAACCCCGACGTCGAGCGTTTCGGCTACAAGCGCGCCGGAGCCCGCACGGTGACCGAGATCGACGCGCCGCACCTCGTGATGCAGACCCACCCCGCCGAGGTGGCCGCGGTCATCACGGCCGCGATCGCCGACCTGGGCTGAGCGGAGTCGTCGGCCGGCCCGCCCGGCGCGGCTCGGAAGCTCTCGCACTAGCGTGAAGACATGAGCGCATCCGGAACGGGCTGGCCGGCACTGGCCGCCGAGGAGTGGACCGACACCCGCACCACCCTGCACATGTGGGTGCAGATCGTCGGCAAGATCAGGATGGCGTTCGCGCCGATGCTGAACCATTGGTGGCAGGTGCCGCTGTACGTCACGGCCCGCGGCCTGTCGACCGGACCCGTGCCGTATGACCACGACCTGTTCGAGATCGAGTTCGACCTGGTCCGGCACCGCCTCGAGCTGCGTCGGAGCGACGGCCGCGACGGGGGCTTCGCGCTCGAGCCGATGGCCGTCTCGGTCTTCCACGACCGGGTGATGGATGCGCTGGGCGCGCTCGGCGTGACCGTCGCCATCCACGGTGTGCCCAACGAGGTCGACCCGGCGATCCCCTTCGCCGACGACACCGAGCACTGCTCGTACGACGCCCGGGCGGTGACCGCGTTCTGGCGGCAGCTGATCCAGGCCGAGCGGGTGCTGACCGTGTTCCGCGCCGGGTTCACCGGCAAGGCGAGCCCGGTGCACTTCTTCTGGGGGGCCATGGATCTCGCGGTCACCCGCTTCTCCGGCCGACGTGCCCCCGAGCATCCGGGTGGCGTGCCGAACTGCCCCGACCGGGTGATGGTCGAGGGGTACTCGCACGAGATCAGCAGTGCGGGGTTCTGGCCCGGCGGCGGGGCCGAGGGGGCGTTCTACTCCTACGCGTACCCGGCGCCTCCGGGGTTCGCGGATGCGCCGGTGCCGGAGGGGGCGCGGTACGACGAGGCGCTCGGGGAGTTCGTGCTGCCGTACGAGGTGGTGCGGCAGGCTCCGGATCCGGATGCGCTGGTCGCCGCCTTCCTCGAGGCCACCTTCGACGCGGCGCGCACCCTCGGGGCCTGGCCCGACCCGGCGTAGCCGGCTCGGCCTCCGGTGGACTCGACTGGAGCGGAGCCACCGGCGTGGGGGTTCGCGGGCTCAGCTCTCAGCGGGGGCGGGGGCGGGGGCGGGGTCTGGGTCTTGGGCGGGGTCGGGGGCGGGGTCTGGGTCGGGGAGGGCCGTGCCGGCGGGGACGTCGAGTTCCACGATCCAGCCGGCGAGGTGGCTCCGCTCCTCGTCGGGGCGCTCGGGGGCGACCTTCTCTCCCGCCACCGCGTACCAGTCCCCGGTCGGCGGGATGAAGACCCGGGGGTCGGACGGATCGGGTGGTGACGTGCGCGCCGGCCGCCGCGGGACGGGTGCCGGCGCGGGTGCCGACCGCTGCGAGCCGGGTGCCGGCGCGGCGGCGGATACTGCCACGGCCGCATCTCCCGGCTCGGACCTCGCACGGCCGTGCACCTGGTCGACCGGGGTCGACGTCGACTCGCCCCTCACGGTGGTCGACGGGCCGGCGGGATCGGGGCGGTGGATCCGCTGACTGACCGCACGGATGGCCACGACACGGCCGGCCACGCGCGTCAGGGCGCCGACGTCCAATCCCCCGTGGTGGGTCTCGGCCAGGTCCACACCCTCGGCCTGGTCGGGACCGAAGTCGGTCAGGATGCCGTCGCGCGCCCAGAAGACGTCCCAGGTGACGACGTCGCCGACCCGGAATCCCATCCCGCAGCAGGCCTGCTCCCACTGGGAGACGACGACGCCGATAAGGATCGTTCCGTCGTCGTCGCCGCGGGAATTCGCCGCCTCGGGGGCGGTGGGGTCAGCGGCGGTCATAGTCCCTTCGGCCGCCGGGGCCGTAGACGATGATGCCGACGATGGGCACGGCGAGCCAGACGATCCACGACCAGCGGAAACCGTCGGGCGTGAAGAAGCCCAGCAGCAGGAACACGACGAGGGCGATGAGCGGGGTGAGGCTCACGGCCACGACGCCGGCCGCCCCGCCGAGGGGGCGACGGCGGCTGTAGTCGGGGCGGTCGTCGCGGGGATCGCCGCGGTAGCCGTCTCCACGGGAGCCGTCGCCACGGAAGCCCTGGTCGTCGCGGTAGCCGGAGCCGGAGCCGGCCGCCGCCGGGGCTCCGACGGGCGCGGCGGTGAAGCCGGCCGGGGGCGCGAGGTCGGGATCGGGCGAGGGGTCGGTGACCGAGTCGATCACGCTCTCGTTCGCGGTGTCGGGCAGATCGGTGAACAGCGGGGCCAGGTCGCCGCGCGTCACGGCCGAGCGCGCCGCCGTCGAGCGCTCGAGGTACTCGTCGGCGTTCAGCCGGCCGTCGGTGTGGGCACGGGCGAGTGCCGCCACGGCCGACTCCCGGTCGCTGTTGCTCAAGCGCTGAGACGTCTTCGCCGGATCGCTGTAATCGGTCATGGTGCCACTCTGCCGTACTCCGGCGGATTCGCGGTAGACCACGCGCGTCGGCGGGCCGGGGCGGTGGTCGGGCCCGGATGCGCAGGTGGCACTCGATCCCCATCGGCTCGCGTGCTATCGTGTGGTCAGACCACATGGTCGGACCACGGGGGCACCCCGCGCGTCTCTGACCAGTCAGCATCCCTGCCAGTCAGCATCCATGCCCAGTCACCGTCGAGGAGGACGCGAGTGAGCGGACCATCCGCCTCCATCGACACCGCCAGGGCCTGGGAGACCGTGCTGCAGCGGGTCGAGTCCGATCTGCTCTCGGGCGCCCTCGGCCCCGGCGACCACCTGCCCTCCGAGCGGGCGCTGGCCGCCGACCTCGGCGTGGGCCGGTCGAGCGTGCGCGAGGCGCTCCGGGTGCTCGAGGTGCTGGGGCTCATCCGCACGCAGGCGGGGTCGGGTCCGCAGTCGGGCGCGATCATCATCTCGCGGCCGAGCGGGGGCATGTCGGCACTCGTGCGGCTGCAGGTCGCGGCCCACGGCTTCGCGGTGCGCGACGTCGTCAAGACGCGGCTCGTGCTGGAGTCGGACGTGGTGACCGAGCTCGCACGCGCCGTCGCCGCATCCGCTCACCCGCGGTCGGACCACGCCGAGCCCGTCGCCGCACCCACCGCGACCCTCGCCACCACATCGGCACCCACCGCCGCATCCGCAACCGCGCACCTGCCTGCCCTCGCCCCGGCGCTCGAGATCCTCGACGCCATGGAGCAGCCGGAGGCCGAGCTCACGCGCGACGAGTTCCTCACCCTCGACCAGGCGTTCCACCTCGCCCTCGCCCAGGCCTCCGGCAACGAGGTGATCGCGGCGATGATGTCGGGGCTGCGCGAGTCGATCGAGGCCTACGTGCGCGTCGGCGCATCCGTCCTCCCGTCGTGGGAGGCCACATCCACCCGCCTGAAAGCCGAGCACCGGGCCATCGTGGCCGCGGTCGAGGCGGGCGATCCCGAGCTCGCGCGCACGCGCATCCGCGACCACATCGAGACGTACCACGACGAGACGAACGTCTCGAGCATCCATCCCCACCGAGAGGACACCTAGGCATGGTTCAGCGCCGCATCCCCAAGATCAAAGACCTCGCCCCGCTCATGCACTTCAAGGCACCCGAGCTGAACGCGAAGAAGCGCCGCCTCGACTCGGCACTCACGATCTACGACCTGCAGAAGATCGCCCGCCGCCGCACGCCGAAGGCCGCCTTCGACTACACCGAGGGCGCGGCCGAAGGCGAGATCAGCCTGAAGCGGGCGCGGCAGGCGTTCGAGGACATCCAGTTCAACCCCGCCATCCTGCGCGACGTCTCGACGGTGAACACCGGCTGGGACGTGCTCGGCGCCCCCGTCGCCCTGCCCTTCGGCATCGCGCCGACCGGCTTCACCCGGATGATGCAGACCGAGGGCGAGATCGCCGGGGCCGGCGCGGCGGGTGCGGCGGGCATCCCGTTCTCGCTGTCGACGATGGGCACGACCGCGATCGAGGACGTGAAGGCCGCGAACCCGACGGGCCGCAACTGGTTCCAGCTGTACATGTGGAAGGACCGCCCCCGCTCGATGGCCCTCGTCGAGCGCGCGGCGGCCGCCGGGTTCGACACCCTGCTCGTGACGGTCGACGTGCCGGTCGCGGGCGCGCGCCTCCGCGACAAGCGCAACGGCTTCTCGATCCCCCCGCAGCTGACCGCGGGCACCGTCGTGAACGCGATCCCGCGCCCCGAGTGGTGGATCAACTTCCTCACCACCGAACCCCTCGCCTTCGCCTCGCTCGACCGCTGGTCGGGCACGGTCGGCGAGCTGCTCGACTCGATGTTCGACCCCACCGTCACCTTCGAGGATCTCGAGTGGATCAAGGCCCAGTGGCCCGGCAAGATCGTCGTGAAGGGCGTGCAGAGCCTGGATGACGCGCGCCGGCTCGCCGAGATCGGCGTCGACGGCATCACGCTCTCGAACCACGGCGGGCGGCAGCTCGACCGGGCGCCGATCCCGTTCCACCTGCTGCCGGATGTCGCGCGCGAGTTCGGCGGAGAGTACGAGGTGCACCTCGACACCGGCATCATGTCGGGTGCCGACATCGTGGCCTCGGTCGCGCTCGGCGCACGGTTCACGATGGTCGGGCGGGCCTACCTCTACGGGCTGATGGCCGGCGGCCGCGAGGGCGTCGACCGGATGATCGCGATCCTCGGCGAGCAGATCACCCGCACGATGCGGCTGCTCGGCGTGAACTCGCTCGAGGAGCTGAACCCCTCGCACGTCACGCAGCTCGAGCGTCTCGCGCCGCGACTGGTGGCGCCGGCGGCGGTGCAGGCGGCCGAGGCGGCGCCCGCGCGGCGTGCCCCGGCGCGCAAGCCGGCGGCGGCCGCGGGCTCTGGCGCGGCGGCTTCCTCTGGCTCGGCGGCCTCGGGCGCGCGCTCGGGCGCTTCGGGCGCGGCTGGCTCTGGCACGCGCGCGGCGGCGTCGACCCGTGCCAAGGCGGTCAAGCCGGTGACGAAGGATGAGGCGGCCACCCCCGCCTCCGCCGACGCCTGACCTCCGGCCGGCCAGCCCACCTCCGCCACCCCGCTCGGCAACGACGGAGTTCTACGCGGAACGGCGCCACCGACGGACTCACCCTCCGTCGTGACCCGCCGCCTCCGTCGTTGCCCCAGCCCCACTTCCGCGCGAACGCCCCCTCCCCCATCCGGCACCGACGGAGAACGACGCGGGATGACGGCTCGGACGGACTCTCCGTCCGTTTCCAGCCGTCGCCTCCGTCGTTGCCGACGGGGCGGGCGCCAACGGGTGGCGCAGCTGTCAGGCGGGGGTGACCTCGGCGAGGGTGGGCGGATTGGCGCCGGCGCGCGAGACCGTGGCGGCCGCGCACCGGACCGAGAAGGCGCCCAAACGCTGCAGCCCGGCGGCGTCGAAGGCCCTGCCCGAGCGCAGGTCGTCTACGGAGATTCCGCGCGAACCCGATTCAGCACCACCCGGGCCGCGCCCGGCCGCTGCGGCACCGTCGAGCAGCTCGGCCAGCGAGAAGATCAGCGCGCTCATGAACGAGTCGCCGGCCCCGATCGTGTCGGCCACCTCGACTCGCACCCCCGGCACCACGACCCGGTCGCGCGCCGTCGCCAGTACGGCGCCGTCGCCGCCCCGGGTCACGGCGACCAGCCCCGGCCCCAGCTGCAGGATGCGGTCGATCGCCTCGTCGACGGAGGCGCCCGGGAACAGCCATTCCGCATCCTCGTCGCTCAGTTTGAGCACGCCGGTGAGCGCCGCGATCGCTGCGAACCGCTCGAAGGCCGAAGCGTGGTCGGTGATGATCGAGGGCCGCATGTTCGGGTCGAAGGTCACCAGCGGCGGATGCGCGGAGCCGGCGAGCGCCGACAGCAACTCCACGATCGCCGATCCACCCGGCTCGAGGAAGGCCGCGATCGAGCCGGTGTGCACGATGCCCGGCTCGAGCTCCTCGGCGAGGCCGATCGATTCTGCCGGCAACGACCAGCGCAGATCGAAGACGTAGTCGGCGGATCCGTCCGCGCGCAACCGCGCCGTCGCGGTCGAGGTCGGCTCGGAGCGGTGCGACTCGGCCAGCACGGCGACGCCGGCCGCTTCGAGGTGGTCGGCGATCGCGGTGCCGCGCGCATCCGGACCGATGGCGGTCAGCAGCTCGACCGGGCGACCCAGCCGCGCGAGCCCGTAGGCGATGTTGAGGGGCGACCCGCCCACGTGCTCGGTCGGCGAGGTGGCGGCCGAGGTGCTCGCGCCGGCGCTCGCACCCTCGCTGGCGCTCGTGCCCGAGCTGGCGTCGCGATCAGTGCTCGCGCTGGCCCCGCCGCCCTCGACCACGTCGACCAGCGACTCGCCGACGACAAGGATGCGTGTGGTCGCGTTCTGCTCCGTCACCCCACGAGTCTATTCTGCGCGGTCGATAGGCACATGCCGCTCGAGGCGAGGCCCGCCGGGCCCGATCAGTGCATATGCCCGGAACGGAACGTACGCACCGTCGTCATTGTCCGACCGCGCCGCCCGGA
Organism: Herbiconiux sp. 320_LB; assembly: GCF_059691755.1. Taxonomy (NCBI): domain Bacteria; kingdom Bacillati; phylum Actinomycetota; class Actinomycetes; order Micrococcales; family Microbacteriaceae; genus Herbiconiux; species Herbiconiux sp. 320_LB. Next base: position 153,064 of record NZ_JCAWAD010000006.1, read on the forward strand.
GGATGGCGACGTGCCGGTCGACCGCCGCGGGCGGGGCCGGGGCTCGACGTAGCCTTGTCCGGTGCTGGATGACCCCTTCGACCGCTACGGATCCGACGTTCTCGCCGACTACAACCGCCGCGCGAAGCCGGTCGAACTGCCGCGGGTGGAAGCCGAGTTCGACCTCGTGGTCGAGGAGGTCGCGAGCGACTTCTGCGGCAGCGTCGTGCGCGTCGAGGGCCGGATGGTCGAGCTCGAGGATCGGCATGGCAAGCGCCGCGTCTTCCCGCTCGGCGCCGGATTCCTGATCGAGGGCCGGGCCGTACAGCTCGTTCCGCCTCGTGCGGGTGCCGCCGCCGGGCCGAAGCGCACGGCTTCCGGGTCGATCGCCGCGCCGCTCGAGCGCGCCCGCGTCGCCCGGCCGAGCCGCATCTACGTCGAGGGCCGGCACGACGCCGAGCTCGTCGAGAAGGTCTGGGGCGACGACCTCCGCGGTGAGGGTGTGGTGGTCGAGTACCTCGAGGGCGTCGACGACCTGGATGCGATCGTGCGCGAGTTCGCTCCGACCCGCTCGCGTCGCGTGGGCGTGCTGGTCGACCACCTCGTGCCGGGTTCGAAGGAGAGTCGCATCGCCGAGGCCGTCGCGCGCGGGCCGTTCGGGGCGAACGTGCTCGTCGTGGGGCATCCGTACGTCGACATCTGGCAGTCGGTGACGCCCAAGGCGCTGGGGATCCGGGCCTGGCCCACCGTGCCGCGCTCGATCGAGTGGAAGCACGGCATCTGCGAGGCCTTCGGCTGGCCCCACGCGTCGCAGGCCGACATCGCGCGGGCCTGGAAGCGCATCCTGTCGCGGGTGAACACGTACACCGATCTCGAGCCGGTGCTGCTCGGACGGGTCGAGCAGCTCATCGACTTCGTCACCGAGCCGGAGTAACCGACCCCCGGCCGCCCCGGCCGCCCCGGACTGTCCGCGACCCGTCACTTGTTGCCGCTATGGGCACGGTATAGCGACCACAAGTGACGGATCGAGGGCATTCTTCGGGCGGAGGGGCATTCGTCGTGCCGGGGGCACCGGAAGGCCAGGGACAGCGGGCCGGGGGTCTTCAGGGGGCCAAGGGCTCCGCGTCGGGTCAGTCGTCGCCGAGGAGGATGGCGGCCGCGGCGATCATCTCGAGCATCCGCTCGCGCATGTGCCCGATGTGCTTCTTGACCGCGGGCTCGATCGCCGCGTCGTCACCGGCGACCATGGCCTCGTAGAGCTCTTGGTACTCCTCGGCGCACGAGAGCAGGCGGCTCTGCAGGCTCGCCGCCCGGAGCCAGAACCGCTGGATGCGACGGCGCGTCTCGCGCACGGTCTCGGCCACGAGCACGTTGCCGGCGAGCGCGTTCGAGGTGCGGTGGAACAGCTGGTCGGCGAGCGCCCAGGCCGCCCGGTCGTCGTTCTCGGCGGCCTTGAACATGTCGTCGACGTAGCCCTTGAGCGTCGCCGCCTGCTCGGCCGTGAGGGTGCTCGCCGCCTTGCGGCTGATGTAGGTGTCGAGCAGCTCGAGCAGGTCGCAGGCGTCGTTGACCTCGGTCGCGGTGAGCTGCGAGACGGTGAAGCGCGCGTTGTCGGTGCGCTTGACCAGCCCCTCCTTCTCGAGCCGCTGCAGCGCCTCGCGCACCGGGGTGCGGCTGATGCCGAGCTGCGTCGCGAGCCGGTTCTCAGAGAGGGGCGAACCCGACCGCAACCGGAACCCGGTGATCTCGGCCAGGAGCCACTCGTATGCGTTGTCGACCCGCGAGCCCGCCTCGGAAACCGCCATCATCACCTGCCTTCACGCCGATCCTACCGGCGCTTCGGCGGGGCATGCCTGTGCGCATCCCACTCTGCATTCACTCACAGATACGGGGGTGCGGCATGTGGGGCCGGGGGTGGCGAACGGATGCGGCGGGCTCGCGAATCGGCGGGCCGGCTGATCCGCCGCGGTCGGCGAACGGATGCGGCGGGCCGGTCCGCCGGGACCGCCGCACCCACCGACCCGACTCAGCGGGCCGCGAGCTGCGCCAGCACCGCCTCGAGCTGGTCGACGGCCCAGTCGAGCTCCGACTGCTCGACCACGATCGGCGGGGCGAGGCGGATGGTGGAGCCGTGCGTGTCCTTCGCCAGGACCCCGCGCGCCATCAGCAACTCGCAGACCTCGCGGCCGGTGGCGAGTTCGGGGTCGATGTCGATGCCGGCCCAGAGCCCGGCGCCGCGCACCGTGACCACGCCGTGCCCGACGAGCTCGCCGAGGCGCGACTGCAGGTGGTCGCCGAGACGGGCCGCGCGCTCCTGGTACTCGCCGGTCGCGAGCATCCTGACCACCGCGGTTCCGACGGCGGCCGCGAGCGGGTTGCCGCCGAAGGTCGAGCCGTGCTGGCCGGGGCGGAGCACCCCGAGCACGTCGCGGTTCGCGACGACCGCCGACACCGGCACGATGCCGCCGCCGAGGGCCTTGCCGAGCAGGTAGACGTCGGGCACCACGCCGACCAGGTCGCAGGCGAAGGTCGCGCCCGTGCGACCGAGGCCCGACTGGATCTCGTCGGCGATGAACAGCAATTCGTTCGCGCTGCAGAGCTCGCGCACCCGCGGCAGGTAGTCGGCCGGCGGCACGATGATGCCGGCCTCGCCCTGGATCGGCTCGAGCAGCACCGCGACCACGTTCGGGGTCTCGGAGAGCACGCGCGCCAGCGCATCCGCATCGCCGTAGGGCACGCGCAAGAAGCCGGGGGTGAAGGGCCCGAAGTCGTCGCGAGCGGTGGCGTCGTCGGAGAAGCTGATGATCGTCGTGGTGCGGCCGTGGAAGTTGCCGTCGGCGACCACGATGACCGCGCGGTCCTCCTCGACGCCCTTCACGCGGTAGCCCCACGCGCGAGCCACCTTGATGCCGGACTCGACGGCCTCGGCGCCGGTGTTCATCGGCAGCACCATGTCTTTGCCGGCGAGCGCCGCCAGTTCTTCGACGAAGGGACCGAGGGCCGCCGCGTGGAAGGCGCGGCTGGTGAGGGTGATGCGCTCGAGCTGCTCGCGCGCCGCGGCGACGAGCTGCGGATGCGAGTGCCCGAAGTTCACGGCCGAGTAGGCGGCGAGGCAGTCGAGGTAGCGGCGGCCGTCGACGTCGGTGACCCAGGCGCCCTCGCCGCTCTCGACCACGACGGGGAGCGGGTGGTAGTTGTGGGCGGCGTGCTCGTCGACCTGGTGGATGAGCTGGGCGGCGCGGGCGGACGGGACGACGGGGGCGGTCGTGCCGGTCGTGCCGGTCGTCGTCTCGTCGGTGGCCGTGCGGCCGGTCGCGGCGCTCATGCTCGCAGCTCCAGCGTGCAGCACTTCACGCCGCCGCCGCCGAGCAGGAGCTCGGAGAGGTCGACGCCGATCGGGTTGTAGCCGCGGTCGCGGAGCTGCTGCTCGAAGCCGACGGCTCGCGCGGCGATCACGACGTTGAGGCCGTCGGAGATGGAGTTGAGGCCGAGGATCGAGCCGTCCTCCTCGCTCACGATGATCGCATCCGGATACAACCGCTCGAGCGTCGCGCGGCTCTCGGCGTCGAAGGCGCTGGGCAGGTAGGCGATGTTGGCGGTGACGTCGTCGGTCAGCGGATCGAGCACCGAGATCGCGGTGTCGAGGTGGTAGAAGCTCGGGTTGACCAGCGTGAGGGTGACGACCTCGCGGCCGAAGAGCTCGGCGATCTCGCGGTGGCTGCCCGAGTCGCTGCGGAAGCCGGTGCCGGCGAGGATGCGCGACCCGACGAGCAGGAAGTCGCCCTCGCCCTCGTTGACGTTCTTCGGCTCGATCACCTGGTAGTTGTGGTCGCCGAACCACTCCATGAAGGCTGGCCCCTCGGGCTGACGCTGGGGGTGGGTGAACTTCGCGCCGTAGGCGACGCCGTCGATCACGAACCCGCCGTTCGCGGTGTAGACCATGTCGGGCAGGCCGTCGATCTGGTCGATCAGCTCGATCTCGTGGCCGAGCGAGCGGTAGATGTCGTACAGGGTCTGCCACTGGCGCACCGCGAGGGAGGTGTCGGTGGGGATGGCCGGGTCCATCCAGGGGTTGATCCGGTAGGTGACCGTGAAGTGGTCGGGACGGCACATCAGGTAGTGCCGGGGGGATGCGACGCGGACGGGGGCCGCGGCGGCCTGGGTCTGGTCGGCCTGGGCCTCGCCGGTCTGGGTCTGGCCGGTCTGGGTCTGATCGGCCTGGCTCTGGCTGTCCTGGTCGAGAATCGGGGTCGACATACGGGCTCCTTGCAGCACCTTGGTGCACGAGGCGGATGGCGGACCAGCGCGCTGTCCTGGGGCCCCGAGCGGGGCACGCCGCACTCAGTGTCGCACGCGCTTTCCGCGGTTTGGTGCTACGCAAGGAGCAAATCGTGCAATGTTCACCGACCCACGCAAGAAACAGGCGTAGCATCCTGGCATGGACGCCCTGGACCACCGCATCATCGACCTGCTCAAAATCAACTCACGGAGCGGGTACGGCGACATCGGGCAGGTGGTCGGCCTCTCCGCGTCGGCGGTCAAACGGCGGATCGACCGCCTGATCGCCGACAACGTCATCACCGGCTTCACCATCCAGCTGAACCCCGCCCTCGACGGCACGGTGACCGAGGCCTACGTCGAGCTGTTCTGCCGCGGCACCGTCGCACCGGCGGAGCTCAAGCGCATCCTGGCGAGCGTGCCCGAGGTGGTCGACGCCGGCACCGTCACCGGCAGCGCCGACGCGATCGTACACATCCGCTCGCGCGACATCCCGAGCCTCGAGGATGCGCTGGAGCGCGTGCGCATCGCCCCCAACGTCGATCACACCCGCAGCGCGATCGTGCTCTCGAACCTCATCCGCCGATGACCCCGTCCGACGCTTCGGGCCCGGGTGCTGGGGCCGCGTTCGCGGCCGGGATCGGGCTGGAGGTGAACGACGGTGCCGGTGCGGCGCCGTTCGAGCAGGTGCGGGCGGGCATCCGGGATGCGATCGCGTCCGGTCGGCTCGCCGCCGGAGCGCGGTTGCCCACGGTGCGCGCTCTCGCGGCCGAGCTCGGTCTCGCGGTCAACACCGTCGCCCGGGCGTACCGCGAACTCGAGACGGATGCGCTGATCGAGACCCGCGGACGCCTCGGCTCCTTCGTCTCCGCCACCGGAGACGCCGCCCACCGCGAACTCCAGACGGCGGCCCGCGCCTACGCCGACCGTGCCGCCTCCCTGGGCATCCCGCCCGCCGAGGCCCAGGCCCTGGTGGCGGCGGCCCTCGGCGCGCCCACCCCCTAGCCCCGCACCCTAGCCCCGCCCCCTAGCCCCGCGCCCTAGCCCCGCGCTTCTAGCCGCCCCGAGCACCTCACTCGCGCACTCCTCCCGCTCGCCCCCACTCCTTCCGAGCTGCCCGCGCTCCCACCCTTCCGGATTGCCCGCGCCCACCCCCACCTCGCCGAGAAGTCACTTCTACGTGCAACGGGGTGCTTCTTGACGTGAATGTGACTCCTCGGTGATTGTCCAGGCCCCATCCGCCCCTCGAGAAGTCACCTTTACGTCCAAGAACACTCGGGTGGACGTAAAAGTGACTTCTCGGCGATGGGGTGGGGTCAGGGGTGGTGCGAGGTCACGGGTGGGGCGGGGTCAGGGGAGGAGGGTGTCGAGGAGGGGGGTGGGGGTGCCGAAGCGGTGGTTCGTGGCGCTGATGGACTGCTCGACGAGGAAGGGGAGCAGCTCGATGCGGCCCGCCCGGGTGACCTCTCCGGCGAAGACCGCGAGGTCGGGTGAGCCGTCGAGCGCGCGGGCGAGAGCCGCCGCGTCGCCGCCGATCAGACGGATGCGCGACACCGCGCCGAGATACTCCGGCGCCCGGCCCAGCCAGGCCCGGTCGTTCTCGATCGTGACCCGCACGCCGCGCTCCTTCAGCAGCGCCCGCAGCGGACGCGGGAGCTTCACCGCCGAGCTCACGGTCACCGAGGCCCGCGCCCGGGTGGCGGCGGCCAGCACCCGCACCAGGTCGTGGAGGGGCGCGCCCTCCGACAGGCGGATGACGACCGGCACCGGCAGGTAGCGGAGCACGTTGCGCTCCACGGTCAGCCCCGACACGTCGCTCGGCGCGAAGACGCTCTCCCACGCCGCCTGGTCGCTCTTGGCACCGCGGCGGGCGACGTCGAAGTCGGCCCAGTCGAGACCGCCGGTCGCCGACTCGAGCAGCTTCACCACGCGGGGGTCGAGCCCCGCCAGGCTGAGCCCGTCGCTCTCGGCACCCGGCTCGTTGCGCCAGGAACCGAGGTGCACCAGATAGTTCGGCCCGCCCGCCTTGGCGCCGGCTCCGACGGACGACTTCTTCCAGCCCCCGAAGGGCTGACGGCGCACGATCGCGCCGGTGATGCCGCGGTTGATGTAGGCGTTCCCAGCCTGGACGGTCGCGAGCCACTGCTCGATCTCCGGGGCGTCGAGCGAGTGGATCCCCGCGGTCAACCCGTACGGCACCGCGTTCTGCAACTCGATCGCGGCCTCGAGCGTCGGTGCGTGCATGATGCCGAGCACCGGTCCGAAGTACTCCGTGAGATGGAACGGCGAACCGGGCAGCACACCCTCGCGCACCCCCGGCGACCACAGGCGCCCCGAGTCGTCGAGGCGGCGCGGCTGAACGAGCCAGCGCTCCCCTGGCCCGAGCGTCGTGAGCGCCTCGGCGAGCTTGCCGGCGGCCGGCTCGATCACCGGCCCCATCTGCACCGACGGGTCGCTCGGGTAGCCGACGCGCAGGGAGGTGACCGCATCCACGAGCTGCCGGGTGAACCGCTTCGACCCGGCGACGGAGCCGACGAGGATGACCAGGCTCGCGGCCGAGCACTTCTGCCCGGCGTGGCCGAACGCGCTCGTGACGATGTCGGAGACGGCTAGATCGAGGTCGGCGCTCGGCGTGACGACGATGGCGTTCTTGCCGCTGGTCTCGGCCAGGAGCGGCAGCTCGGGACGCCAGGAGCGGAACAGCGCTGCGGTCTCGTACGCCCCGGTGAGGATGAGCCGGTCGACCCGCGGGTCGGACATCAGGCTGCGCCCGAGGTCTCCCTCGTCGACGTCGACCAGGGTCAGCACGGCGGTCGGGATGCCGGACTCCCACAGCGCCTCGACCAGCACCGCGGCCGAGCGCCGGGCCTGCGGCGCGGGCTTGATGATCACGGCACTGCCCGCGGCGAGCGCCGCGAGCATCGATCCGGCGGGGATCGCGACCGGAAAGTTCCAGGGCGGCGCCACGACCGTGAGGGTCGAGGGCTCGAAGACCGCTCCGTCGACCGCATCGAGTTCGACCGCGGTGTGGGCGTAGTACCGGGCGAAGTCGATGGCCTCGGAGACCTCGGGATCGGCCTGGCCGATGGTCTTGCCCGTCTCGGAGGCCATGACCTCGATCAGCCGATCGCGATTGGCCTCCAAGGCGTAGCCCGCGCGCCGCACGTAGCCCGCGCGCTCGGTCGCGGGCCGGGCACCCCAGGCCGCACCGGCCGTGACGGCGTCGTGGATGACCTGCTCGAGCTGCTCCGCGTCGCGCACCGTCGCCGCGTCGATGGTCTCGGTTCCGAGGGTCGAGTCGTCGACGCGGGCCAGGATGCGCGCGCCCCAGGCGCGGTTGGCCGCGAGGGACGGGTCGGTATCGGGCGTGTTGCGGAACGCCGCCGACGCCGGCTCGATCTCGCCCTGCATCCGGTTCTGGCGGCGGTTCGGCACCGGCACCGACTCGGACACCGACACCGACTCGGAGGGTTCGTCATCGTCGATCAGCCCAGACGTCGCATCCGACGCATCCGTCGCGACCAGCGCATCCGTGGCGACAGTCGCATCCGAGGTATGCGTGGCATCCGAGGCCTCCGAGCCACCCGGCCCAGCCGACGCGGACTGCTCAGTCGACTCGGGGGTCTCAGCCAGCTCAGCCAGGTCACTCGGCTCTGTCGGCTCGGTCGACTCGATCCACTCCGAATGCTCAGTCGACTCGGACGGCTCAGTCGGCTCCATCGATTCAAGCGACCCAGACGACTCGGTCGGCTCACTCGGCTCAGTCAGCTCAGACGGCTTCATCGACCCAGAAGACGCCGCAGCCGAACCTTCCGACGACGACGCAGCCGAGTCCTCCTTCAACGCGGCGAGCGACGCCAGGAACCGGTCCCGCTCCTTGGCGAACGCCGCCGGATCGGACGCCAGATCGAAGACCGACGACATGAAGTTCGCCTCGCTCGCGTTCTCCTCCAACCGGCGCACGAGGTACCCGATGGCCACGTCGAACTCGGCGGGCGCGACGACGGGCGTGTAGAGGAGCAGCTGGCCGACCGTCTTGCGCACCGCCTCGGCCTGGGCCGTCGCCATGCCGAGCAGCATCTCGAAGTCGACGCCCGCGGTGACCCCGCGCGCTCCGGCCAGGATCCAGGCCCAGGCGATGTCGAACAGGTTGTGCCCGGCGACCCCGATGTGCACGGCGTCGATGTGCTCGGGCCGCAGAGCCCAGTCGAGCACGCGCTTGTAGTTGGTGTCGGTCTCCTGCTTGCTGCCGTAGGTCGCCAGCGGCCAGTCGTGCAGCTCGGCGTCGACGTTCTCCATCGCCAGGTTGGCGCCCTTGACGATGCGCACCTTGATCGGCGCACCTCCGCGCGCGCGTCGCTCGGCGGCCCAGGCGTGCAGGCGCTCCAGGGCGGAGAGCGCATCGGGCAGGTAGGCCTGGAGCACGATGCCCGCCTCGACGTCGAGGAAGTCGGGCTCGTCGAGCACCCGCTGGAACACGGCGATCGTGAGATCGAGGTCGCGGTACTCCTCCATGTCGAGGTTCACGAACTTGCGCGCCGCCGGCTGCGCGCCGTCGGCCGGCCCGATCAGACCCTTCTTCGCCGCGATGCGGTAGAGCGGGATCAGGCTCTGCGCGACGCGTTCGACCGTCTCGTCGAACGCCCACATCGACAGATCGCTCGCGATCGACGAGACCTTGACCGAGACGTAGTCGACGTCGGGCCGCTGGAGCAGCTCCTTCGTTCCCTGTAAGCGCTTGGCAGCCTCCTTGTCGCCGAGCACCGCCTCGCCCAGCAGGTTGATGTTCAGGCGCACGTCGCCCTCGCCGGACAGCTCCCGCAGCTTCTGCACCGCGGGGCCGAAGCGCGCGGGCCGCGCGTCGACGATCAGGTGGCCGACCATCGAGCGGAGCACCCTCCGCGCGATCGGCACCACGACTCCGGGCACCACCTCACCGAGCGCCCCGCCCGCCCGGATCGCCAGGCGGAGGTGCGGTGGCAGGAACCGGGGAGTGCGCCGAGCCAGCACCTTGAGGTTCTCGGCGGCTACCCGCAGATCCTCCGGGCGCGCGACCCCGTCGACGAACCCGACGGTGAAGGCGAGCCCGTCGGGATCCTTCAACACGCCCGCGAGTCGGGCCGCGGAGGGGTCGACCGGGTTGTCGGCGCTCTCGTCGAGCCACCGCCGAGCGAGGGCGACCGCCTGGGGCCCGAGCTCGACAGCCGAGGCGGGCGCCGCAGAAGTTCCCGCCGACGAAACCGGCGCAGCCGACGTCTCAGCCGACGACTCGGCCGGCCTGGCCGACGCAACCGATGCACCCGACGACGACCCCGCATCCGACCCGGACGGCGTCGAAGACGGAGGGGCCTGGGTGTCGTTCAGCTCGGACATGCTCCGAGAATAGGTCGTCCACCCGCCGCGACCCCTCAGCACATGCAGGCTGGGGACAACTTCGTCAACCCGATCCGCTGTGGAGGAAACGACGCGAATGCGCCATATGCCCCCTCCGGCATGAGCTTGTGGCCCGCGGGCGACCGACCCTCAAGCCCACTCGCTCGGCGCGACCCCCCGGCTCGGCGGCAACGCCACGTCATCCCCCCAGCCCGCGAGCCATGCGGGCATCCGGCCGTCCTCCGGCACCGCCCCCACCCCCGGCACCGCGAGAAGATCGTCGATCGACACCGTGCCGCCCGCGCGGCTCAGGAACCGCGCCCGCACATAGGCGCGCGCGAGGATCTCTCCGCCGACCACGAAGCGCTGCTCCACGAACACCGCCTTGGCGTCGACCCCGAGCACCCGGGTCTCGACGTCGAACCTCTGCCACAGCTGAAGCGACCGCCGGAAGCTGATCGTCTCCGAGACGACGACGGGGTACCAGCCGCGCGCGCTCAGTTCCTTCCAGACCCCGCTGCGCACCATGAGGTCGAGGCGGGCGATGTCGAGGATGGAGAGGTAGACGCCGTTGTTCATGTGCCGGAGCACGTCGAGATCGGTCGGCAGCACCCGGAAGGTGCGGACGCCCACGTCCCACATCCCGAGCGGGCGACGGAAGCGGGCGAGCAGGGTCCCGAGAACGGTTCTGAAGAAGAAGTGCACAGCGCGATCGTAGGGTTCGGCAGGGCGATCGCGCACGACGACTGCGGTTTCCTACAACCGCGCCCCACATCCGCTTCGGGGCCCCGAGGCTCCGCCCAGGGCCTCCCCACACCGAGCACCGGTAAAATCGCCGGGTGGCCGTGCCGAAGATCATCCTCTACTACGTCTTCGCCCCGATCGCCGACCCCGAGGCGATCCGGCTCTGGCAGCGCGATCTGTGCGAGGGGCTGGGCCTCCGCGGGCGCATCCTGATCTCGCCGCAGGGCATCAACGGCACGCTCGGCGGCGAGCTCGACGCGGTGAAGCGCTACGTCAGGAAGACCCGCGAGTACGCCCCCTTCGCCGCCCTCGACGTGAAGTGGAGCGAGGGCACCGGCCTCGAAGAGGCCCCGGCGTCACCGCACACGCCGTACCGCGCGAGCACCGACTTCCCGCGACTGAGCGTGAAGGTGCGCGACGAGATCGTGAGCTTCGGTGCCCCGGGCGAGCTCGAGGTCGACGCCGAGGGCGTGCGCGGCGGCGGCACCCGGCTCGCCCCCGCCGAGCTGCACGAGCTGGTCGACCGGGTGGAGGCCGCCGGCGAGGAGGTCGTCTTCTTCGACGGCCGCAACGCCTTCGAGGCCGAGATCGGCCGCTTCAGAGGGGCGGTGGTTCCGGATGTCGCGACCACCCGCGACTTCGTCGCCGAACTCGACAGCGGCAAGTACGACCACCTGAAGAACAAGGACGTCGTCACCTACTGCACCGGCGGCATCCGCTGCGAGGTGCTCTCCTCGCTGATGACCGCGCGCGGTTTCGAGCGCGTCTACCAGCTCGAGGGCGGCATCGTGCGCTACGGCGAGACCTACGGCGACCGCGGGCTGTGGGAGGGCTCGCTCTACGTCTTCGACCGCCGCGGGTCGATCGCGTTCACGCCGGATGCCGCCGTGATCGGCGAGTGCATCGGCTGCGGCGGGCGCACCTCCCGCATGCAGAACTGCGCCGACCCGTCGTGCCGTGCCCAACTCGTCGTCTGCGAGGCCTGCGCCACCACCACCCCGATCACCTGCCCCGCGCATCCACCCCGCTAGGCTCAGCCCATGAGCGACCCCTACGACCCGCTGCAGGCCCACCCGAGCCACGAGCTGGTGCACGACCGGGCGGATGCGCTGCTCCGGCTGCACGAGGCGCCCGAGATCCTCACCCTCGTGAACGTCTGGGACGTCGCGAGCGCCACCGTGATGGCCGACCTCCCCGAGACGAAGGCGCTGGCGACCGCGAGCCACGCCATCGCCGCCTCGTACGGCTTCGAGGACGGCGAGCGGATCCCGGTCGAGCTGATGATCGAGGCCGTCGGGCGGATCGCGCTCTCGACCTCGCTCCCGGTCAGCGCCGACCTCGAGGGCGGCTACGGCGATCCCGCCGAGACCGTGCGCATGGCGATCGGCGTCGGCGTGGTCGGCGCGAACCTCGAGGACCAGCTGCGCCCGCACATCGAGTCGGTCGAGAACGTCGCCGAGGTGATGAAGGCCGCCGAGGAGGAGGGCGTGCGCTTCGTGCTGAACGCCCGCACGGATGCACTGCTGCGCCGCGGCGACCGCCCGCTCGACGAGGCGATCGAGGACGCGATCGAGCGCGGACGGGCCTATCTGGATGCGGGCGCGGCCTGCGTCTTCGTGCCAGGGCTCGTCGACGAACCCACCGCCATCCGGCTGGTCGAAGGGATCGGCCACCTCAAGGTCAGCGTGATCGGCGTGCCCGGCTCGTTGTCGCCGACGCGGTACCAGGAGCTCGGGATCGCCCGCATCTCGTACGGCCCCTGGCCGCAGCGGGTCGCGCTGACCGCACTGCAGCAGTCGGCCCTGACGCTCTACTCCGGCGGGATGCTCCCCGAGGGCACGCAGACCCTCACCTGATCAGCGCGCCCCCCGCACAGCCCGCCGCTCGGCGCGCGCCTGACGCCGCTCGAGCGCCCGGCGGTGCGAGAACCGCCGCGCATCCGTGCCCGACAGCGCCAGCAGCACGAGCACGTCGAAGGAGAGCCCCAGCAGATTGGTCTGCAGCGTGATCTGCGGGCCGCCGCTGAAGAAGTCGATCGCCGTGACGAAGATCGCCGCCGAGCTCAGCCCCATGGCGGCGAACCGCGCCCAGTTGTGGCCGTGGAAGATCAGGAACGCGAGCACCGAGTACAGCGCGCTGATCAGCAGCGCGGCCGAGACGAAGACGATCGCGACGAGCGACCCCAGGTAGCGGGCATCCGCCGGGGTCAACGCGCCGGTCACGGTGCGGAAGTCGAGCTCGCCGTCGCCGATCGAGAACGCGACGACCGCCGCCGCTCCGAGGGCCGCGACCACGCGCAACGCCATCAGCAGCACCCCGAGATAGAGCGAGGCGGGCCGGCGGGCGCCCTCGATCGGCTCCTCCGTGAAGACCGCGGCGGGAGTGGGGGCGACCCCCCTGTGGTGCGTCGGGTGCCCCGGTTCGGCGACCACCGCATCCGTCTTCACTTGGCGCAGGTCGACCACGGGCAGGTCGCCGTCGGTCACGATCGCGTCGCCCCCGCCGTTCACGTGGTGGTAGCCGGTGGAGAAGTTGCGGATCATCCGCACCCGCACCGCGGGGTCGCCCTCGACGAGCGTGCGCACGATGTGGTCGCGCTCCTTGTCGGTCTCCTTGTCGATGCGGTGCGTGACCTGCAGGGTGAAGAACGAGATGCCGATGCTGCGGTCGTACGTGCCCGCGGCGAGCCAGTCGGCCTTGTGGCCGCCCGGGAGCAGCCAGCCGGCGGGGCAGCGCCAGAACCGCACGTGATGGCGCTTCGAGGGGTTGCCCTCGACCTCTTGCTGGTAGGTGAAATCCTGCACCGCACCGAACAGGTACAGCCTCGAGACCGGGGCGCCCGGGTAGCTCCGGCGCAGCAGCGTGCCGCGCACCGTCCGGAGCGCCGAGGTCAGCCCCATGTCGTCGGCCAGGTGCCAGCCCGCCTCGGTCATCGCCTGGTGGATCTGCTCCTCGGTGCCGCGCAACGCGATGTTGATCGGGTCGCCGAGCAGCCCCTCACGCGTCTTCGCGCGCCCGATGAAGTAGTCGGGCACGTAGAACAGGGTCAGGATGCTGTGCACCCGCGGCAGCAACAGGTAGGCCACCACGAGCCAGAACACGAGCAGGAACCACAGCTGCTGCCAGCCGCGCGCGAACGACTCCGTGACCACGAGGTAGGCGAGCCAGCCGGTCGCGACCGTTCCGAAGAAGAAGAACGCGCTGTCGACGACCAGCCCCACGGAACCGCGGAGGCTGCGGCGCCGGATGTGGTCGACGAGTCCGGCGTCCTCCAGCTCGCCGAGGCGCGCCGCCTCAGCGGCGTCGGGCTCGGCCATCGCATCCTCTTCCGTCGACGGGCGGTCCGTCGGTCGCGGTTGTCTCGGTTGTCGCGCTTGTCGCGGTTGTCTCGGCGATTCTCGCAGGATCATCCGAATGCTGTGACAACGCCCGGCCGCCACCCTAGTCTGGAACCGCGGTGACCACCGCCTGTTCTCCCTCCGGACACCGACAGGACTGAATCGATGCCCTCAGGCGTACCCATCGAGTTCGCACAGCTCACGAAGTCGTTCGGGCACGTCGCGGCCGTGTCCGATCTGAGCCTCACGGTCGAGCCCGGGCAGGTCACCGGGTTCCTCGGCCCCAACGGCGCCGGCAAGACGACCACGCTGCGCATGCTGCTCGGCCTCGTGCAACCGACCTCCGGCACCGCGACCTTCGGCGGCACGCCGTACGCGCGCCTCAGCTCGCCGCTGGCCACCGTCGGCGCCTCGCTCGAGGCGGCCAGCTTCCATCCCGGCCGATCCGCCCGCAACCACCTCGCCGTCTACGCCCAGGCCGCCGGGCTGCCCAAGACGGCTCCGGATGCGGCGCTCGAGAAGGTGGGCCTCTCCGGCTACGCGAACCGCCGCGTCGGCGGCTACTCGCTCGGCATGAGGCAGCGCCTCGGTCTCGCCTTCGCGCTGCTCGGCGACCCGGGCGTGCTGGTGCTGGACGAGCCGATCAACGGCCTGGATCCGGAGGGCATCAAGTGGATCAGGCTCCTCCTGCGGTCGATGGCCGCCGAGGGGCGCACGGTGCTGATCAGCTCGCACCTGCTGAGCGAGGTGCAGCAGACGGTCGACGAGGTGGTCATCATCTCGCACGGCAAGCTGGTCCACCGCGGGGAGCTGTCGAGTCTGGACGTGTCGGACTCGAAGCAGGTGCAGGTGAACGCCGACGACAAGGACCGGTTGGCCGAGGTCATCCGCGGTGCCGGGTTCGAGGTCTCGAACCTGCGCTCGGGCGTGCTGGTCGAGAACGCGGAGGCGGCGGTGATCGGCCGGCTCGCGTTCGAGGCCGGCATCCCGTTGACCGCGCTGTCGCAGAAGCGCACCGGGCTCGAGGAGTCGTTTCTCACGCTCGTCGGTGAGGAGGGATCGCTGTGAAGCTCGTCGCTGCCGTGCGCTCGGAGGTCACCAAGCTCACCAGCACCCGCCTGTGGTGGGTGCTCGCGATCATCATGGTCGTCTACGTCGCGTTCTGCGCCGGCGGCCTCGGGGCGATCCTCGCCGGTGTGGGCACGCGCGCCGGCGGACCTGTGCTCCCCGACGACCAGTTGCCCCGGCTGGTCTACAGCTTCGCGACCTCGGTCGGCTACGTCTTCCCGGTGCTGCTCGGGGCCCTGGCGGTGACCAGCGAGTTCCGCTTCCAGTCGCTCACGCCGACCTTCCTGGCGCAGCCGCGACGCGGGGTCGTGCTCGCGAGCAAGGCGATCACGCTGCTGCTCGCGGGAGCCGTGTTCGGCGCGCTCGCGCTCATCGCCTCGATCGGGGCCGGTGGCGGTGTGCTCGCCGGGTTCGGCATCGACACGCAGCTCGGCACCGGCGACATCTGGGCCTTCGTCGGCCGCTCGATCCTCGCGATGGCGCTGTGGTCGGCGATCGGGGTGGGCCTCGGCACCCTCGTGCCGAGCCAGGTCGCGGCGATCGTGATCGTGCTGGCCTTCACCCAGTTCCTCGAGCCGCTGCTGCGGTTCGGGGCGAGCCTCACCGACTGGTCGGCGCAGATCGGGCAGTTCCTGCCCGGGGCGGCCAGCGATGCGCTGGTGGGCGGGAGTGTGTTCACGATCGCGGGCGCATCCACCGGGGTCGAACTCGAGTGGTGGCAGGGCGGGCTCGTGCTCGCGGCGATCGCGGTCGTCGCGACCGTGATCGGGTACGCGACGAGCTGGCGCCGGGACGTGTCGTAGGGCGCCGGTTCGGATGCGCGTCGAGGCGCGCACGTGGGAGAAGTCGAGGAGGACGCATGACCAGAGCGATCGTGGTGACGGAGAAGGGCGCCGGGGGCCGGCTGCTCGAGATCGACGACGACGAGTTCTTCGAGGGCACCGGGGGTGATGAGGCCGTCGACCTCGACGTGCTGTTCTCGAGCGTCAACTACAAGGACGGCATGGCCCTCACCGGCCGCCCGGGCGTCGTGCGCGCGTGGCCGCTGATCCCGGGGATCGACATCGTCGGCCGGGTCACGGCCTCCCGCTCGCCGCGGTTCGCCGAGGGAGACCTCGTCGTGCTGAACGGCGACGGCATCGGCGAGGATCGGCACGGCGGTCTGGCCGATCGGGCCCGGGTGCGGCCGGATGCGCTGGTGCAGCTCCCGGCGGAGTTCGCGTCGGCGCCCGCCCGAGCGGCAGCCATCGGAACCGCCGGGTTCACGTCGATGCTCGCCGTGCTGGCGCTCGAGGATGCGGGGGTGCGGCCGGAGGACGGCGAGATCCTGGTCACGGGCGCGGCCGGCGGCGTCGGCTCGATCGCGATCTCACTGCTGGCCGGTCGCGGCTACCGCGTCGTGGCCTCGACAGGCCGGGCCGACGAGCTCGGCGGCTACCTCGAGGGGCTGGGCGCGGCGCGGGTGGTCGATCGCGCCGCGCTCGGCGAGGAGGGTCGCCCGCTGCAGAGCCAGGCCTGGGCCGGGGCGATCGACTCGGTCGGCAGCCGCACGCTCGCGAACGTGCTCGCGCAGACGAACTACGGCGGAACCGTGGTGGCCTGCGGGCTGGCGCAGGGGCCGGACCTGCCCGGTTCGGTGCTGCCGTTCATCCTGCGGTCGGTGACGCTCACCGGCGCGAACTCGGTCGAGGCTCCGCTCGCGCTGCGGGAGCGGGCGTGGACGGATCTCGCCCGCGAGATCGACGTCGAGCTCCTCGACTCGCTGACGACGACGGTCTCGCTCGAGGACTCGCTCGACGTGGCCCCGCGCATCCTCGACGGTCAGGTGCGCGGCCGTACCGTGGTCGACCTCGCCCGCTGACCCGCCCCGGGCGCCACCAGGCGTCACCCGGCGGTGCCTGGCGTCACTCGGCGAGGAACTGGTCCAGCGCCGAGACGGTCGCGTCACTGACGGTCGCCGGGCCACCGAGTACGACGATCCGCAGCGGGCGGATGCGGCGCAGTTCCACCGCCACCTGGTCGGGGACGCCGGCTGGCGACAGCAGCAGCACGGGGGCGCCCGCCAGGCCCGCGGCCGCCGAGGCCGAGAGCGCATCCGGGAAGACCGCACCGGAGGCGAGATAGACCGTGCGGGGAGGCACCGGGTAGGTGGCCGCCGAGACGACGACCGAGGTCTCATAGCGGTCGTTCCCGGCCTGCCGGCCGACCGGCGCGATCCCGGCCACCGCATCCAGCACGGGCTGGGACACGGTCTGCGGGCCGCCGAGGACGACGATGCGGGCGGGCGCGAGTCGGCGGAGCTCGGTGAGGACCTCGTCGGTGATCGACCCGGCCCGGGTCAGCAGCACCGGACCACCGAGGTGCCCGCCCGCCGCCGCTCCCGCCAGGGCATCCGGGAACGACTCCCCGGAGGCCAGGAACACGACCGGGAGGGTGTCGCCGTACATTGCGCGGGAGACCGCGACCGAGCCCGAGTACCGGTCGGCTCCGGCGATCCGCGTGACGTTGTGCGAGTAGTCGCCGAGCTTCTGCACGACGCTCTCGTCGATCGACGACGCACCGCCGAGCACGACGATCGTCCTCGGCACCAGGCGGGTCAGCTCGGCCGCGACCGGATCCGGGATGGCGCTCCGGGTCACGAGGAGCACGGGCGCGCCCTGTACCCCGGCCGGCGCCGACCCGGTGAGGGCGTCGGCGAACTGCTCGCCCGAGGCGATGTAGGCGATCCCGACTCCCGGGTCGTGGCTGCGCGCGGAGATCGCCGCCGACACCGCGTATCGGTCGACACCGCCCACTCGCGTCACCGCCGGGGACTCGAACATCGTCACCCGAGCACCGCCGACGGTGAAGGTCTCGGTGGCGAAGACTCGGTGCCGAGCCGGATCGACCGCGATCTGTCCGTAGAGGCGGCCGGTGGCGGCCGTCGCCCGGGGTGCGTGGGTACGCGCATCCAGCGACTGGATCCCGGCACGACCGAACGCGGCGTACGCCAGGAATGCCGTGCCTGAGGTCGCGTCCACCGCTAAGTCGTTGGGCTGGCCGGGGAGGTCCGGCGAGGAGTCCGTGAGCGCGCCGGTGACCGGATCCGCCGACTCGAGCCGGAAGACTGGCGCGCCGGACGAGGATTCGGTCACGGCCAGGAGTGTTCCGTCGTTCCAGGCGAGCTCGCGCGGTGCGCGATCGGTCGTCACCGAGGCGGTCGTGACGCCGGAGACGGCGGTTCCGCTGATCGTGGTGAGCTGGGAGCGGGTCGTCCCGGCCACGACGACCCGGCCCGATGCCGGATCGACCGCGATGTCGGCGGGGCCGCCCGGGATGGGTGCCGAGGCGTGGGATCCCGAGGGGATGTCGATCACCGAAATGTCCTCGCTCACGTCGTTGGCGACCAGGACGGTGTTCGCGTCCTGGGCGACCACCGCGATCGGCCCGCGACCCCCGGTGGGGATCGAGGAGAGCACCGTGCCCGCGGTGCTTGATCCGGCGCCGATGTCGACGACGTGCAGCTGATCCGTCGTGTCGTCCGCGACGTAGAGCCGGTGCACCGCCTCGTCGAGCGCCAGCGCGACGGGTGTGTCGAACCCGGTCGTGATGCTGCCGGACGACTCGAAGCCGTCGCCGGTGACGTCGTAGATCTCGACGCTGTTATGGCCTCGGTCGATCACGTACGCGCGGCCCGCGACGGAATCGATCACGGGACCTCCGACGAGCTGGGACGCCCCCGGCGCGACGGAGGCCACCTCGACCAGCCGGGACGACGACGGTTCCGCCGCCGTGGCGGCGCTCGAACCCGCACCGGTGCCGGCGGGCACGGCCACGACCAGGCATCCGGCGAGCATGACGGAGAGCAGCAACGTGCCCTGCGGGAAGGATCGACGAAGATGTGAAGACCAGAGCATTGTGTGAGGATAGCTCACACAATGCTCTGGGGCCAGCCCGCAGGCTCAGTTGTTGATGACCTCGGTGCCCTCGACCGGCGGCACCCGGAGCGCACGGAGCAGCTCGATCGAGTGCGCCGTCGTGACCATGAGGCGCGAGAACTCCTGACCCTCGAGGTCGATCACGACCGAGGTGCGCGTGCCCTTGACCAGCAGGAAGTCTTTGCCGTCGTGGAACTTCCAGGTACCCACGGCCAGCGTCAGCGGAACCGCGGTGCCGGGCGCCCGGATGCCGCGTACCCACACCCACGGGTCGTCCGTCAGCGCGGCCGAACGGATGCTCTCGAGGGGCACCACGATGTCGGTGCGCCGGAACGACAGCATCTTCTCGACGCGTGTCAGTCTCACCTCGAGGCGGTCGGTGTGGACGAAGAGGACGGCCATGTCTCTATCCTGCCGTGGCTTGCCTGAATACCGGCAGGATTCCCCCTGCGCCCGGGTAACGATTGGGGAATCCCACCCCTAGGGGGGAGAAGGACGCCCCGGCGAGGCCGACCTGACTGGTCACGAGGGAGGCCCGAGAGGGCCGGGAAAGGCGCACGCGATCAGGCTCGCGGCGGGCTCGCCTGCGCCGCCGCGCGGGCCGCGCCGGGGAGGGCGTCGAGGATGCGAGCGAGGGACGCGTCGTCGTGGGCCGCCGAGACGAACCAGGCCTCGTAGACCGAGGGCGGGAGCGAGACGCCGGCGTCGAGCATCGCGTGGAAGAACGGCCCGTAGCGGTAGCCCTCCTGCGCCTGCACGTCGGCGTAGTCGCGCGGAGGCGTCGCCGATCCGAAGGTGAAGCTGAACAGGTTGCCCGCGCGCTGCACGCTGTGGGCGACGCCCTCGGCCTCGAGGGCCGACGAGACCGCTGTCGACACGGCGAGCGCCGTGCGATCCAGCGCCTCGTAGACCGCGGCGTCGGCGAGCCGCAGCGTCGTGAGCCCAGCAGCGACGGCGACCGGGTTGCCGCTGAGCGTGCCGGCCTGGTACACCGGGCCGAGCGGCGCGAGGTGGTCCATCACGTCGGCCCGGCCGCCGAGCGCGGCGAGCGGCATCCCGCCGCCCACGACCTTCCCGTAGGTGACCAGGTCGGGGAGGTAGGCGGGCACCGGGGCGCCGTCGGGAGCATCCTGGTGCAGCTCGGCGACCAGCTGCCCGGAGTTCTCCAGGCCCCACCAGCCGGCCGCGCCGACCCGGAAACCGGTGAGCACCTCGTCGACGATGAGCAATGCGCCGTGGGCGTGGGCGATGTCGGCGAGGGCGGCGTTGAAGCCGGCCACGGGCGGCACGACGCCCATGTTGGCCGGGGCGGCCTCGACGATGATCGCGGCGATGTCGCCGCCGAACGAGGCGAAGGCCTCGCGCACCGCGCCGAGGTCGTTGTAGGGCAGCACGATCGTGAGCGCGGCGGTGGCCGCGGGCACCCCGGCGGAGGCGGGCAGCGCCAGCGTGGCGAGGCCGGAGCCGGCCTCGGCCAGCAGCGAGTCCGAGTGGCCGTGGTAGTGCCCGGCGAACTTGATCAGCACGTCGCGCCCGGTGAACCCGCGCGCCAGCCGGATCGCGGTCATGGTCGCCTCGGTTCCGGTCGAGACCAGCCGCAGCTTCTCGATCGGGTGGGCGCCGCCGGCGGTCACGCGCTCGCGCACGAGCTCGGCCAGGTCGGTCTCGGCCGGGGTGGTGGCGCCGAACGACAGTCCGCGCGCGGCGGCCTCCTGCACGGCGGCGACGACCTCGGGATGCGCGTGGCCGAGGATCGCCGGACCCCACGACGACACCAGGTCGACGTACTCGACGCCCTCGGAGTCGGTGACGTACGGCCCGCGGGCCGAGACCAGGAAGCGGGGGGTGCCCCCGACCGAGCGGAAAGCCCTCACCGGCGAGTTGACCCCGCCCGGGATGGACCGCTGCGCCCGCTCGAACTCGGCGGCGTTGGTCGTGGTGCTCTCGTGCGCGTCGATCAGGCTCATCACAGCCCCTTCAGAGTCGTGGCGACCTCGACCGCCCAGTAGGTGAGCACGGCTTCGGCGCCGGCCCGGCGGATGCTGGTGAGCGACTCCAGGATGGCGCGGTCGCGGTCGATCCAGCCGTTCGCCGCCGCGGCCTCGATCATCGCGTACTCGCCGGAGACCTGATAGGCCCAGACCGGCACGGGCACCGCCGCCGAGACGTCGGCGACGAGGTCGAGGTAGCTCATCGCGGGCTTGACCATCACGATGTCGGCCCCCTCCTCGACGTCGATCACGGCCTCGCGGAGCCCCTCGCGCCGGTTGGCGGGGTCGAGCTGATAGGTCTTGCGGTCGCCGCGGAGGGTCGAACCGACGGCCTCGCGGAACGGGCCGTAGAAGGCGGAGGCGTACTTCGCCGCGTAGGCGAGGATCGCCACGTCCTGGAAGCCGTCCGCATCCAGCGCAGCCCGCACGGCGGCGACCTGGCCGTCCATCATCCCCGAGAGGCCGAGCAGCTGCGAGCCGGCCCTGGCTTGCTCGACCGCCATGTCGCGGTAGCGCACGAGGGTGGCGTCGTTGTCGACCGAGCCGTCGGGAGCGAGCACGCCGCAGTGACCGTGGTCGGTGAACTCGTCGAGGCAGAGGTCGGTCTGCACGACCAGCGCGTCGCCGACCTCCTGGGCCACGACCCGCGTGGCCGCGTTGAGCACGCCGTCGGGGTCGGTCGCCGCGGTGCCGCGCGCATCCTTGTCGGATTCGCCGGGCACGCCGAACAGCATCACGCCGCCGATCCCGGCCTCTGCCGCCTCGACGACCGCGGTCTTCAGGCTGTCGAAGGTGTGCTGCACCACTCCGGGCATCGACTGCAGCGGCGCGGGCTCGACGATGTCGTCGCGCACGAAGAGCGGGAGCACCAGCTGCGCCGGGTCGATCCGGGTCTCGGCGACGAGCCGCCGCATCGCGGGGGTGCTTCGGAGACGGCGCGGACGGATGTCGGGGAAGCCGGAGGTCATGACCTCCAGTTTAGATCCGCCACGGTGGGCGGGGGCTGGACGGGTGCACCCGAAGACCTCGATGCTCCCCGAACGGGGGATATCATCCTGAGCATTACTCAGCTACCGTTCACGGCACGGGCGTTCGCCTGATCGTCCGGTTCCTCCGATGGATTGGGGCACCAGAATGAACACGATAGCAAAGGGAGCGATCGCAGCGGGAGCCGCCGTCGTCCTCCTCACAGGCGGCCTCGGGTCGTACGCACTGTGGTCCGACCAGGCACAGGTCGCGAGCGGCACGATCCGCTCGGGCTTCCTCTCCCTTTCCGTGCAGGAGGCCGCGTGGACGGACGTGACGACGGGCATCCCGGTTCCCTTCGATCCGGCGACCGACCAGATCGTGCCGGGCGACGTCATCCGGTACACCGCGAACGCGGTCGTCGACGGCACCGGCAAGAACCTCGAGGCCACCCTGCTCGCCGACACGGCCGACCTCGGCGGCGACCTGCTGCCCTACCTCGACATCACGATGACGGTCGACTCGGTCACCACCTCCGATCTCAGTTACGACTTGGGGGCGATCGACGGGCCCGAGGCGTACCCGATCCAGCTCGACTTCAGCTTCGACGGCGACACGTCCTTCAGCGACGCGATGGACGCCGCGGTGAACCTGAACGACTTCGAGCTGACCCTGGTGCAGAACCCGAACCCGTGAGCGCGCGGCGGGCGGCCGGGCGGGTCGCTACGTGGGCCCTGCTGTTGATCGCGGCGGCGCTGCTCGTGACGATGGTCGTCCTCCCGCGCCTGGCCGGCGGCACCGCCTACACGATCCTGACCGGATCGATGCAGCCGGAGCTGCCGCCGGGTGAGCTCGTCGTGGTGCGGCCGGTCGATCCCGCGTCGGTGGCCGTCGGGCAGGTGGTCACGTATCAGCTCGAATCCGGCGAGCCCGCGGTCGTCACGCACCGGGTCGTCTCGGTCGCCGTCGCCGGGGGCGGTGACCGCGTCTTCACGCTGCAGGGCGACGCGAACCCGGCACCCGATCCCGATCCCGTGCGCGCCGTGCAGCTCCGCGGAGCGCTCTGGTACCACGTGCCGCTCGCGGGCTATCTCAATCTCTGGGCGACCGGTGCCTGGCGAGGACCGGTGACGGCGGCCGTCGCCGGCCTGCTGCTCGGGTACACGTCACTGATGTGGTTCAAGACGGTGCGATCGCTGATCGCGCGACGGAAGGGGGTTCCGGATGCGGTGCGCGATGATGCGGAGGTCGCACCCGCTCCGGAGAGCGGCGGCGATGCTGATCGTCACCCTCTCCTGGTCCGCAGCGACGGCGGCGGCCGACATCCCTCCGGCCGGGGCCGCTGAGACCTCCGTCGAGGTGAGCACCGACGGCACGATCTGGTCGGCCGCACCGCTCACCGACCTGATCCCCTCCGACTACCGCTTCGCACCCGGCTCCTCGCTGGCGCGACAGCTCCGGATCCGCACCCGGGTCACCAGCGCCGCCGAACTCCGCCTGACCCTGTCCCCGACGATATCGACCGCACTGTGGACCTCGCTGTCGGTCTCGGCGCACACCACCGGAGGCCCCGCCGTCACCGCGCCCGCCGCGGTCGACGTCGTGAAACCGCCGGGCTCGCCGGACGCCCTTCTCCTGCCGCCGGTGCAGTCCGATCCGGGCGAGTCCATCCACCTCGAGCTCCGGCTGACACTGCCGAGCGACGCGGCGAACACCCTCCAGCACGAGGCCGCAGACCTGGAGCTCCTGGTCGCCCTGCAGCAACGACCCCCGGTCGCCCTGGCCACGACGGGGCGGAAAGGGGAAGCCGTCCTGCCCGCTGTCGCGGGCATCCTGTTCGGGCTTCTGCTTCTGTTCACTAGAACATATCTTCGAATGTCGGTAGGCTGTCAGTCATGCACCTCGACTTCCAGACCTCCCTCTTCGACGACCTCGACGCCGAGCCCGGCCTCGAGGCGCTCGGCTCGACGGTGCAGCGCACCGAGCTCGGGCAGGGCGCCTGGGTCGACCTCCGGCCCGGGTGGGTGACCGACTCCGACGCCCTCTTCGAGCGCCTCGCGCTCGACGTGCCCTGGCAGGCCGATCGGCGCGAGATGTACGACCGGGTGGTCGACGTGCCGCGCCTGGTCTCGCACTTCGGCGCCGGTGACCGCTATCCCGATCCGCTGCTCGACCGGGCTCAGGATGCACTGAACGAGCACTACGGCCGGCCCACCGCGCAGGTGTTCCAGACCGCGGGCCTGTGCTTCTACCGCACCGGCGACGACAGCGTCGCCTGGCACGGCGACCGCGTCGGCCGCACGATCGATCAGGACACGATGGTCGCCATCGTCTCGGTGGGCGCCGCGCGCACGCTTTCGGTGCGGCCGAAGCCGGGTCTGGGCGGCGAACCGGGGGCGACGCTCAAGTTCCCCGTGGGCCACGGCGACCTGATCGTGATGGGCGGCAGCTGCCAGCGCACCCATGAGCACGCCGTGCTGAAGACCAAGCAGGCGGTCGGCCCGCGGATCAGCGTGCAGTTCCGGCCGGTCTGGCCGCGCTGAGAGCGGCTACGCCTCGCCGTCGGCCCGTCGGGCGTTCGCGACCTCGATCACCGCGTTGATCAGCGACTCCGCCGAACGGCCCTTCGCGATCACGTCGACCCGCAGGCCGTAGGCGCGCGCGTCGTCGGCGGTGCGCGGTCCGATGGCCGCCACAAGGGTCGACTCCGGGATCGGGCCGAGCTGCAGCTGCACCTGCTCGGCCACCGAGCCCGAGGTCACGAAGATCGCGTCGATCGCACCCGCGGCCACGTCGGCCCGGATCTGCGGGTCGACCTCGACCCCGATCGTGCGGTACGCCACGACCGACTCGACGGTGTGACCGCGCTCGATCAGCCCCTCGGTGAGCACCGGCTTGGCGATGTCGCTGCGGAGCGTCAGCACCCGGAGCTCGGGCCCGAACTGCTCGAAGCGCTTGAGCTCGCGCAGCAGCCCCTTCGCCGAGTTGTCCTCCGGCGGCACCAGGTCGACCTTGTACCCGGCGGCGGTGAGCGCCGCCGCCGTGGTCTCGCCGACCGCCGCGATGTGGGTCTCCGGCGGCACGACGGCCTGGTGCGCGGTGAGCACGTCGACCGTGGTCGCACTGGTCATGGTCAGCCAGTCGAACGATCCGGCGGCCAGCGCCTGGAGCGCCCGCTGCAGCGTCTCATCGTCCTCCGTGGGGGCGAAGTTGATCATCGGCGCCACGATCGGCTTCGCGCCGACCGCTCGCAGGTCGGCGGCGACGCCGTGACCCCACGGGCCTCCGCGGGGGACGAGGATGCGCCACCCGCCGAGCGGGCGCTGCGACCAGGCGGTCACTCGGTGCCGCCGGACAGATCGGTATCGCGGCCCGAGGCCTGAGCTCCGCTCTCGGGGCCGACCGGAGCGATCTCGGCCGCGCCGTCTTCGAGCAGCTGGGCGGCGACGGCCTGGCCCAGGAGCCCCGCGACGACCAGGTCGTCGCCGAGGAGGGAGGCGGATCGTTCGCAGCCGAGCTCGGCCTCGCCGTCGGGCTGGTAGACGGTCGCGGAGAGCTGCAACTCGTCGTCCTCGACGACGGCGGCCGCGCCGATCGGTGCGGCACAACCGGCCTCGAGCGCCGCCAGCACGGCGCGCTCGGCCAGCACCGCCGTGCGGGTCGGCGGATGTTCGATGCTGAGCAACTCGGGAATGCTGTCCCCCTCACGGGTTTCGATCGCGAGCGCACCCTGTCCTGGCGCGGTGGGCCACAGTTCGAGAGCGAACAGTTCGGATGCTGCGTCTAGCCTACCGAGCCTGGCGAGGCCCGCTGACGCCAGCACCACGGCGTCGAGGTCGCCGGAGGCCACGCGGCCGAGCCGGGTGTCGACGTTGCCGCGGATGTCGACGATCGTGAGGTCGGGCCGCAGGCTGAGCAGCTGGGCGACGCGACGGGGCGAACCGGTGCCGACCCGGGCGCCCTCGGGCAGCTCGTCCAGGGTCAGGCCGTCGCGGGCGCAGAGCGCGTCCCGCGGATCCTCGCGGATCGGCACGGCCCCGATGACCAGGCCCGGGTAGTCGGCCGTCGGGAGGTCTTTGAGCGAGTGCACGATCAGGTCGCACTCGCCGGCGACGAGCGCCTCGCGGAGGGCGCTGGCGAAGACCCCGGTTCCGCCGAGACTCGACAGCGACTCCTTCGAGCGGTCGCCCTCCGAGGCGATCACGATCGTCTCGACCTCGACGCCCGTGGCCGCCACCAGGGCCGCGACGACGTGCCCCGTCTGCGCCCGGGCGAGTGCACTCCCCCGGGTGGCGACACGGAGCGTCCGGCTCACGGTGCGATCCCCGCCAGGGCCGGTTTGAAGCCGAGGCGCACGTTCTCGCAGCAGCCGGGCCGGCACACGTCGTACCAGGGGCCGAGGTCGGTGACGGAGGGGCGCTCCTCGGTGGGGGTGCCGTTCACCCGCTCGAGCACCAGGTCGACGAGCCCGGCGACGTAGGCCGGGTCGACGCCGGGCGTCGGCGTGCGGACCCCGTAGAGACCCTGCTCGGCGCAGGTCTCGAGCGCCTCGTTGTCGAGGTCCCACATGACCTCCATGTGGTCGCTCACGAAACCGAGCGGCACGATCACGACCGCGCGGACGCCCTTGGCGGGCAGCTCGGCGATCGCGTCGTTGATGTCGGGCTCGAGCCAGGGCTGGCTCGGCGGGCCCGAGCGCGACTGGAAGACCAGCTGCCACGGCACGTCGGTGTCGCCGACCCCCGAGGTGGCGGCGAGCATGACGACCTCGGCGACCGCGCGGTGCTGGGCGGCGTAGGCGCCCTCCGGCCCGAAACCGCGGAACGAGGGGCCGGAGCGCTCGGCGTCGGCGCTCGGGATGGAGTGGGTCGTGAACAGCACCTCGACCTCACGGGCGAGGTCGATGCCCTCGAACCGTTCGCGGATGTCGGCGAGCGCGGTGCGGAGACCGTCGATGAACGGCTGCACGAACCCGGGGTGGTCGAAGAACTGACGCACCTTGTCGATCGTGATCTCGCCGGCGAGGCCGGTCTCCTCGAGCGCGATCGCGAAGTCCTCGCGGTACTGGCGGCAGCTCGAGTACGAGCTGTAGGCGCTGGTCGCGACGGCGATCAGCTGCTTCAGACCGCGGTCGTGGGCCTCGGTCAGCGCTTCACGGAGGTACGGGTCCCAGTTGCGGTTGCCCCAGAGCACCGGGAGATCGATGCCGCGGTGGGCGAGCTCGGCCTCCAGAGCGGCCTTGAGCATCCGGTTCTGGGCGTTGATCGGGCTGACGCCGCCGAAGGCGCGGTAGTGGTGCGCGACCTCTTCGAGCCGTTCGTCGGGGATGCCGCGGCCACGCGTGACGTTGCGGAGGAACGGGATAACGTCCTCCTGACCCTCCGGTCCGCCGAAGGAGGCGAGCAGGATGGCGTCGTAGGCGACCGGTTCGGTGACGTGCTCCGGCCCGGAGGAGGCGGCGGGGCTCGCACTCAGCACGACGGTCACTGCAGCACCTCGATGATCTCGGCGACCTCGAGCCGCCGGCCGGTGTAGAACGGGACCTCCTCACGGACGTGCAGCCGCGCATCCGTCTGTCGCAGGTGACGCATCAGGTCGACGAGGTTGAGCAGCTCGTCGTCCTCGAG
This sequence comes from Herbiconiux sp. 320_LB, assembly GCF_059691755.1. Lineage (NCBI taxonomy): Bacteria > Bacillati > Actinomycetota > Actinomycetes > Micrococcales > Microbacteriaceae > Herbiconiux > Herbiconiux sp. 320_LB. The sequence goes on from NZ_JCAWAD010000006.1 coordinate 180,345, forward strand.
CGCGAGGATCCACTCGTAGTCGCCGAGGGCGAAGGAGGCCACGGTGTTCGCGAGCACCGAGCGGTACTCCGAGCCCTTGCGGCCGTGGTCGGCGAGCATCGCGCGCCGCTCCTCCTCGGGCAGCAGGTACCACTCGTAGCTGCGCACGAAGGGGTAGACGGTCACCCAGGCGGCGGGCTCCTTGCCGCGCATGAAGGCGGGGAGGTGGTTGGAGGAGAACTCGGCGTCGCGGTGCACGCCCATTGCGTTCCAGGTCGGCAGGAGCGGCGCGAACACCCGGGTGCGACGCAGCTGCCGGAGCGCCCACTGCAGGGTCTCCGGAACACTGCCATGGAGCCAGACCATGATGTCGGCGTCGGCACGGAGGCCGGAGACGTCGTAGATGCCGCGCACCATCACGTCCTCGTCCTCGATCGAGACGATGGCCTCGTCGACCTCGGCCAGGAAGTCGGGCACGTCGGTGCCGTCGACGAGCAGCGGATGCTCGGGGTTGCGCCGGAAGACGGCCCAGAGCGTGTAGCCGACGACGGGGACCGCCTCGGAGTCCTCGACGTCGCGAGGGGAAGTGGGCTCGGGGTCGACGCCGACTGTCGGGTCAGTCATGTTCCTTCTTCGTGTTCTGTGATGCCGGTGGCCGCGGGACGCGGCGGTGGAGCACTCTCGATGCTACTTCTTCGAAGCGAAGCGGAAGCCGAGAACGGCGACAGCACCCAGGGTGACCACGGCTCCGGCGGCGGCCGCGGCGAAGGCGGTCGGGTTCGCCTCGCGGAAACGGTTCACGCTGCTCTTCAACCGGTGCACCGCGTGACGGGTCTGCTTGGGCACGTTGAGCTTGAACTCGATCGCGTCGAGGGTCGACCGCAGTTCGGCCCGGGTCTTCTCGATGTCGGCGTGCAGCTCGGCCTTCGACCGCTCGGGGGCGGGGGCGGGCTGGGCCTTCACGGCCGGGGTGCGCGTGTCGGTCATGACTGGCCCAATCCCTTGACGGTGTTGAGGTCTTTCTTGATGCTGGTGATCGCTTCCTCCGGCACCGGGGGCAGGCCCTTCTTCAGCGACGACATCCCGACGGCGACCAGGATGCCCGCGATGACGAGCAGCGCGGCCGCCACGATCAGGGCCGCCAGCCAGGCCGGCAGCGCGGTCGCGATGCCGAGCACCGCGGCGGCGACCAGCGTCGCGAACGCGAAGAAGGCGAAGAGCGCCGCGGCCACGAAGAGCCCGATGCCGATGCCGAGCTTGGCGAGGCGGGCCGTGAGCTCGCGCTTGAGGTTCTCGATCTCGTCTTTCAGCAGCTGGATGACGAGCGTGGGCAGCTCGGCGAACAGGGACACCAGCGAGCGGCGTGCCTTCTTGTCGCGTTCTTCGGTCACGGCTGACGCCTCCTCGTTCTACTCGTCGCCGTCGGACGAGGCCGAGTCGGCCTGGGCGCCCGCGGGCTTCGTCGCGGCGGTCGAGCCACCGGCCGACTTGGGGGTGGACTTCGTGGTCGTCTTGGCCGAGCCGGACGCGGTCGCGCTCCCCGTGGTCGACTTCGCGGTGCTGGTCCGGCTCGCGGCGGGGCGCGGCGGCGTCGCCTTCGTCGACCCGACGGCCTTCGCGGCCGAGCTCTGCTGGGGGCCGGTCAGCGGGTCGCGGCCGAGCAGCCCGGCGAGCGCATTGCGCGCCGCGCGGGAGAGGGAGGCCTTGACCTCGTCGACCCGCTTGTCGGCGAACTCCTGGGCCTTGCCCACACCGGCCTGCACGGGCCGGGTGTTCCAGATCTTGTCCGCTCCGGTCTTGATCTGCTCGTACCGCTCGCGACCGGCTCGCGAACCGAGGACGTACCCGGTGGCGAGCCCGACGACGAGGATGATCTTCCCGCGCATGTGAACTCCGATCGATCGCGAGTACAGGGTTCTTTCCAGCGTAGTCCCAAGGATGCGCGACCCGCATTGCCCCCCGAGCCCGCCCCACAGGGGATCCCCAGGCCGGTGCGGTCGGGCTCCTGCGCTCAGTCGGTGGGCAGGCGGGGCTGGCCGCGCAGCTCGGCGGCGAGCCCGGATGCGGTGGTGCCGGCCGCGGCGACGGTCGCCGCGAGGCCCGTCCCCGACACCCACGCGCCGACGACGTCGAGCCCGGGCAGGGCGGCGACGGCGGCGAGCGCCTGGGCGACCCGGGCCCTGTGGCCGAGGGTGGCGAAGGCGAGTGAGTCCTTCCACTGCACGGTGTCGAAGTCGACCACGGTGGCGGGGCTCAGGCGGATGCCGAGGAGGGTGGAGGCGTCCTGGAGCGCCAGGGCGGCGTCGACCTCCGGAGCGGCACCCGCCGCTGCGTCGGTCGGTGCCGGGCCGGCCGCATCCGCTCGCCCGTACGACAGCCGGAGCACGTGCCGGTGGGCCGGCAGCGACTCGGCGAGCCAGGCCCACTTCGCGGTCGCGTGCGTGAGCGCCTTCGCGGTGACCCCCCGGGTGCCGGGGGCGACGAGCACGCCGGTGCCGCGGGGCGCCGCATCCAGTCGCGCGTCGTCGACCACGAGGGTCGCGATCGTCACCGAGGCGGGGGTGGGCCAGTCCTCGGCGGCGGGCAGCGGCGGGACGGATCGGGGCGCGGGCGAGGCGGCCGCGCTCCCCTCGATCCCGGCACTCGCGGCACGCGCGGCACTCGCGGCACGCGCCGGCCGCCCCACGCCGGCCTGCTCGAGGAGGCCGAGAGCGGGACGGAAGTCGGTCGCCACGACGACCGCTCGCGCCCGGATCGCGTCGGACCCGGCCCGCACGACCCAGCCCTCGCCCTCCGCGCCCCGGTCGAGGCCCGTCACCCGCGTCCCGGTGCGGAACTGCACGCCGTAGTACCGCGCATCCGTCTCGAGGGCGTCGATCAGCGTGTGGATGCCGCCCACGATCCCCTGCACCTGCGACCCGGCGGGCGCCTGCTCGCGCAGGGCCATCACGGCCCCGGAGAGCGAGCCCTGGGTGGTCATGGCCTGGGTCAGCCCCGGCGCGACCGAACGCACGTCCACGATCGACGGGTCGGCCGAATGCACCCCGGCGACCACCGGCGTGACCAGGCGGTCGAGCACCTTCCGGCCCATCCGGCGGCGCACGATGTCGCCGAGATCGTGTTCGGGCTTCACCCGCAGCAGCGGCATCAGGCGGTCGAGGTACGCCCTCAGCGAACCGCCCCAGCCGATCACCCGTCGCACGTCGTCGGCCAGGGGCACGCCGGGGATGCCGAGCAGGCCGGCGGCGGGGAGGGGGGCGGTGCCTCCGGTCCAGGCCACCCAGGCGCCGGCGCGGGCCGGTACGACGATGCGGTCGCCGAGGCCCAGCTCGGTGACCAGGGCGGCGACGGTGCCGCGCCGGGTCGCGAAGCTCTCGGCACCCGAGTCGAGCACCACGCCGTCGAGCTCGTGGCGGCCGACGAAGCCGCCCAGCGAGCCGTTCGCCTCGACCACGAGCACCGTGTTGCCGAGGTGCGCGAGCCGGCGGGCGGCGACGAGACCGCCGGCCCCGCCCCCGATCACGACCACGTCGACCTCGACGCCGGCGCTCGTGTCGGAGATCGGGCCCGGGTCCACCTGGTCCGTCACCTCAGACCTCCCCGGTCTCGGCGCCCCGCTCGTGCACGAGGGCGACGATGCGGCTGAGCACGTCGGGGTCGGTCTCCGGCGGCACGCCGTGACCGAGGTTCAGCACGTGGGCGGGCGCGCTCCGTCCGCGGCGCAGCACGTCGAGCACGTGCGCCTCGAGCACCGGCCACGGCGCGGCCAGCAGCGCGGGGTCGATGTTGCCCTGCACGGTCACGTCGCCGCCGAGGCGGGCGGAGGCGACATCCAGCGGGATGCGCCAGTCGACGCCCACGACGTCAGCCCCGACCTCGTGCATCTCCTTCAGCACCTCGCCGCTGCCCACACCGAAGTGCACGACGGGCACGTCGAGATCGCGGATGGGCGCGAGGGCCGCGCGCGAGAACGGGGCGACCCGCTCGACGTAGTCGGCCTTCGAGAGCGACCCGACCCAGGAGTCGAACAGCTGGGCCGCGCTCGCGCCGGCCTCCAGCTGGGCCCGGAGGAAGCGGCCCGTGACGTCGGCCGCCCACGAGAGCAGGCCCTCCCAGGCCTCGGGATCGGCGTGCATGAGGGTGCGCGCCCGGATGTGGTCCTTGGACGGGCCGCCCTCGACCAGGTAGGCGGCGAGCGTGAAGGGGGCGCCGGCGAAGCCGATCAGCGGGGTGCTGCCCAGCTCAGCGACGGTGAGCGCGACGCCGGCCCGGATGGCGCTGAAGTCGGCGCCATCCGGAGCCGGCAGCGCCGCCACGTCGGCGAGGGTGCGGACGGGCTTCGCCAGCACGGGGCCGCGCCCCGGCACGATCTCGACGTCGACGCCCGCGAGCTTCAACGGGATGACGATGTCGCTGAAGAAGATGCCCGCGTCGACGTGATGCCGGCGCACGGGCTGGAGCGTGATCTCGCTCGCCATCGCCGGGTCCAGGCACGCGTCGAGCATCCGGGTGCCGACGCGCAGCTCGCGGTACTCCGGCAGCGATCGGCCGGCCTGCCGCATGAACCAGACCGGGGTCACCGGCCCGCGGGTGCCCCGATAGGTCGTGACGAGGGGGGAGGATGCGGTGCGGCCGTCGAGCAGGGGATGGGTTGCGGGCAGAGTCACTGGCACATCCTACGGCGCACGGCACCGGGTGCCGCTGGGCGGGTTTAGACTTGGGCAGTGCTCATCTGCCTGACCGCGAACCACCGGAACGCGAGCTTCGACCTCCTCGAGAAGCTGTCGGTGGGCACGGCCGACGTGGCCAAGAGCCTCGTGGCCGAGAGCGATTTCGTACAGGGCGCCGTCGTGCTCGCGACCTGCAACCGCTTCGAGGCCTACCTCGACATCGACGAGCCGCTCACCGCCGGGGTCTCCCTGGCCGTCGAGCAGGCGGCCGAGAGCTTCGGCACCGCGTCGGGAACGGATGTCGCCGAGCTGCGCGACAGCCTGACCGTGCTCTGCGGCGACGGCGTGGCCGACCACCTGTTCGCGGTGTCCTCCGGGCTCGAGTCGGTCGTCGTCGGGGAGGACGAGATCGCCGGCCAGGTCAAGCGCGCGCTCAGCACCGCGCGGATCGAGGGCACCACGTCGTCCTCGCTCGAGCGCCTCTTCCAGCGCGCGGCCCACACCTCCCGCGGGGTCAAGACGAAGACCGGTCTCGGCGGAGCCGGCCGGTCGCTCGCCCGCCTCGCGCTCGACCTGGCCGAGAGCCGGGTCACCGACTGGGCCCGCACCCGGGTGCTGCTGGTCGGCACCGGTCAGTACGCCCGCGTCACCCTCGCCAACCTCCGCGACCGCGGGGTCACCGACATCCGCGTCTACTCGCCCTCGGGCCGGGCGGTCGCGTTCGCCGCGAAGCAAGATCTCGTGCCGGTGCTCGCCGACGGCTACCTCGACGCCCTGGCCACGTCCGACGTGGTCATCACCTGCACCACGGTCGAGACCGTCGTGCTGGATGCGGCGCACCTCACCGCCGCCCTGGAGCTGCCGGGCGCGCTCCCCCGCCGGCTCGTGATCGACCTGGGGCTCCCCCGCAACGTCGACCCCGACGTCGCGACCGTGCGTGCGGGCGCCGCCGAGCTGCTCGACCTGGAGACCATCAGCCTCCACGCCCCGCTCGATGAGCTGAACGCCGAGTCGGATGCGCGGGCCCTGGTCGACCAGGCCGCCGCCGAGTACCGCGCCGGCAAGGCCGAGGCCGAGGTCACGCCGGCCGTCGTCGCCTTGCGGTCGCACCTCTTCGACCTCCTCGACGCCGAGATCGAGCGCTCCCGCGCCCGCGGAGACCAGGCGACCGAGACCGAGCGGGCGCTGCGGCACCTGGTCGGCGTCATCCTGCACTCCCCCTCGGTGCGTGCCCGCGAGCTGGCTCGCGAGGGCCGCGCCGACGAGGTTTTCGCCGCGATCGACACGCTCTTCGGGCTGGGCCCGGCGGCGACGGCGCACGCCACCGCGCCGATCGCGATCACGCCTGAGCTCGACGACCACCGCCGCGCCCAGGCCTGATCTCGGCCGTGGTCGAGCCGCACGACGAGGGCGCGGTCGCGTCCGGCAGTGACACCGCCGTGCCCTCGCGGAACGGCGCGGGGATGGAACCGATCCGCGTCGCCGCGCTCGCCCTCATCCGAGACCGCCGGCTGCTGATGGTCACCGCGCGGGGTCGCGACGTGGTCTACCTGCCCGGCGGCAAGATCGACGCCGGCGAGACCGCCCGGCAGGCGGCCGCCCGCGAGGCCTTCGAAGAGGTGGGGGTGCGGGTCGATCCCCCGTCGCTCGATCCGCTGTTCTCGCTCTCGGTGCAGGCGCACGGCGAGCCCGACGGACGGCTGGTCGACATGCAGGTGTTCGGCGGGGCGACCCCGGATGCTCCGGTCGCCTCGAGCGAGGTCGACGCGCTGCACTGGGTCACCACGGCCGACGAGCACCGCTGCCCGCCCGCGGGCCGCGAGACCCTCCGGCGCCTGGCCGCGCTCGACCTCATCGACTGACTCGCCTCACGAGCTGAGGGCCACGGACGGAGGGGTCCGGGCTGCGCGCACGGCCGGATAGAGCCCGGCCACGGCGCCGACGGCGATCGTCGCGAGCACGCCGCCGACCAGGATCCACGCGGGGATGACGGGTGTCCAGCCGTTCGCGATCGCTATCGCGGCGCCGGCCGCCGCCCCCAGTCCCGCTCCGGCCACCCCGCCCAGGGCCGACAGGAGCACGGCTTCGGCGAGGAATTGCAGGCGGATGTGGCGCCGGGTGGCGCCGATCGCCCGGCGCAGCCCGATCTCCCGTCGTCGTTCGAGGACGGAGATGATCATGGTGTTCGCGACCCCGATCCCGCCCACGAGGAGGGAGATGGAGCCGAGTGCGAGCAGCAGCCCCGTGAAGACCTGGTCGACGGCGGCGCGGGCGGCGAGGGCGTCGGAGGGTCGTGACACCACGACATCCGCCGGGGCCTGGGGTTGCAGGGAGGAGGGCAGGAGCTCCCGCACCACGAGGACGGCGTCGTCGGTCGAGCGCTCGTAGACCCTGGTCGGGTGGCCGGAGTAGCCGGCCCCGGTCGACGCGACCGGGATCCCGATCAGGGCGGTGAGATCGAGTTCCTGGGCCAGGGGAACCGGGTCGAGGATCCCGATCACGGTGGTGTCCTGCCCGTCGAGCCAGACCAGCTCGCCGGGGTCGCGGATGCCGAGGCGCTCCGCCGCCGTGGCCCCGAGCACCGTGGTCGGGTAGGTCGCCGTGGCCTGATCGAACCATCGGCCGGTTCGGATGGTGGCGCCGACGATGTCCAGGAGGTCGAGCTCGGTGGCCGCCACCGTCAGTCCTCCGGTGCGGGCCGCATCGACCAGGGAGTTCCGGTAGACGTGCACCTCGGGCAGCTCGGCCGTGGCGCCGGCGCCCGTGACGCCGGCGATGCGCTGCACCCGCCCGGAGGCATCCGGAGGGAGCGGGAGCGGGGCCGTCGATCCGCTGGCCTCCGCGACGGTGACGGTGAGCAGGTCGGTTCCCAGCTGGGCGAGTTGGGAGTCGAGTCGTTCCCGGCTCGACGCGGAGGTGCCGACGACGGCGACCATCGCTGCGATCCCGATCGCGACACCCAGCGCGGACAGCACGGCGCGGGCGGGCCGGGCCCGGAGTCCGGTGGAGCCGACGTAGGCGAGATCACCGGCCCGGAGGCGGGAGCGGTGGGTCGCCGGAGCGGCGGCGCTCACCCGGCGTGATGTGCGTCCTCGTGCGGAGATCATGGGCGGGCCTTCGGGTGGGGGGCGGAATCGGCGACGATGCGGCCGTCGATGATGGACACGCGTCGGGGGAGGCGCTCGGCCAGCTCCGCGTCGTGGGTGATGACGACGACGGTCGTGCCGCTCGCGTTGAGGTCGTGGAGCAGGTCCACGATGCTCTCGCCGGAGACCGAGTCGAGATTGCCGGTGGGTTCGTCGGCGAGCAGCAGCGGGGGGCCGCCGACGACCGCGCGGGCGATGGCCACCCGCTGGCGCTCCCCTCCCGAGAGCTGGCCCGGGGTGTGGTCGAGGCGGTGGCCCAGCCCCACCCGACGCAGCGCATCCCGGGCCCGGATGCGACGCGTCTGACGGGGGACACCGGTGTAGAGCATGCCGTCCGCGACGTTGTCGACGGCACCGACCCCGTCGCGGAGGTGGAACTGCTGGAAGACGAAGCCGATGCGATGGGCACGGAGAGCCGACAGCGCCTGGTCGGAGAGCTCGCCCACGTTCTGCCCGTCGAAGAAGGCGCTGCCCGACGTGGGGCGGTCGAGGGTGCCGATCACGTTCAGCAAGGTCGATTTCCCCGATCCGCTCGGTCCGACGATCGCCACGAGCTCGCCCCGGTGCACCGCGAGATCGACGCCGTCGAGCGCGTGGACCGGAGGGGAACCGTAGAGGCGGGTGACGCCGTCGAGTTCGATGAGAGCGGTCATGATGCGGGCACGACGACGTCGAGTCCGTCACGGATGCCGTCGCCGGAGATCTGCACGCGGCCCGACCCGAACGCCCCGGTCGTCACCGGGATCGTCCTGACCGAACCGGCGTCCGGGGTCTGAACCCCGAAGCTCCCGGCGGCGGTCGCGATGAGAGCCTCCACGGGGACGGTCAGCACGCCCGCGGCGAGCGTGCTGGAGAACTGCACCGAGACGCTCGCTCGCGGGAAGGCACTCGTCGCGACCTGGTCGGCGAGCGCGATGGTCACCGGGATGACGTACTTCGCCGGGGTCCCGGGCTGAGCACTCGTCGTCGACGTCGCGTCGTCGGTGCGTTCCCGGGGCTCGCTCACCGCCGCGATCGAGCCCGTGGTGACGGTGCCGTCGGGCAGGGTGACGCCGACGGTCGCGCCCACCACGGCGAGCTGCTGGTCGGTGAGCGCCAGGTCGAGGTCGACGACCTTGTCCGTCGCCGACACCCGGTACAGCTCGGCACCGGGTGCGATGTCGGCTCCGATCGACGCCGTGAGGCGCGCCACCCTGAGGTCGTGGTCCGAGAAGACGATGGAGGCGCGGTCGAACCTCCCGGTGCGCTCCACCCCCAGGCTCTTCTGCCAGGAGCCGATCGCGGTCGCGGTCGCCTGCGTGAACCGCGTGTCGACGTCACCGGTGAAGGGGACCCCGAGCGCCACGAGGTTCTCCTCGAGCTGACGGACGTCGTCGCCGTCGGTCATCCCCAGCTCGAGCGGACGCCAGGCGGGCTGAGACCCGCGGAGCAAGAGCACCGGTCGGGTGTCGACCCGGTACAGCACGCCGCCGGGTGCGATGACGGAACCCGCCTCGGGGAGACCGGTGAGCACTCCGGCCGCCCCGGCCGGCACCGGGCGTTCCTGCGCGAAATGCAGCGTTCCCCGCGCGTTGGTCGCGGAGACCATGTCCCCCGTCGTGACCGGCACGGTCGCCGGAGCCGCCGCCGGGGCGGCCGGGGCCGCCGGACGGAACAGCGTCACGGCCGCGACGGCGACCAGCGCCACGACGACCGTGATCGCCGCGATCGTCAGCAGCACGACGCGGCGACGGCGACGCGGTGGCCGTGCCGTCGCGCCGGGATCGGAACCGGCGTGGGCGTCGGCACCGGCGTGGGCCTCCGCGCGGTGGGGTGGATAGGGGGTGGTGGTGTCTGACATGGCGACGCACTTCCTGGCTGGGGGACGGGGACGAGCGGCGGTCGGGTGGCCCGACCGTCGTTCAGGAGGTTCTGCAGGTCTCGAAGTCCGCATCCGAGACCTCGGCCGGGATGAAGCCCGGGTCCCCCGCGGTCGGCTCCTGGATCTCGTACCCCTTCTCGCGAAGACACTTCGCGCGCTCGAGGAGTTTGTCGAGGTCCTCCGTGGACAGCTGGATGTCGGGCCGGGCCGGAGGGTCGCCGATCTCGGAGGTGCACAGGGGGTAGGCCTCGCGGATCTCCGGTGCGTCCTCGGTGATGCCCTGACCGGGAAGCGGATCCTTGACCTCGAGGCCGTGGCCACGGAGGCACTGCGCGAGCTTCAGATCGTAGGCGTCGCGCGCCGCCGAGAACTCGGAGTCCGATCCTGGCTGGCCGGCGCCGGTCCCCGCGTTCGTCGTCGGCGCGGCGGTCGGTGCGCAGCCGGCGAGGACGAACACCAGCACCGGAGCGGCCAGAAGCAGGAGTGGCCATCGGCGACGGGTCCGGCCGGTGGCCGCGGGGTGGGTCGTGGCAGAGGGGCGGGGTGTGGCCGCGGGGTGGGTTTCGGTGAGGTGATTCATGATCTTCTCCTTGGGGTCGTGATGCCGTGGACCCCACTCCACCAGCCGGCCTGTTGCGATGGCGTTGCGGTTTCCGCTCACGTTTCCGCAACACCTGGCTGCCTACACTGGGGAACCTCACACGACCTCCAACGACCTCGAAACGACCTCGAAAGGTGAAGATGCGCGTCCTGATCGTCGAAGACGAGGTGTTCCTCGCCGAAGCGCTGCAGCAGGGGCTCCGCCATGAATCGATGGCGGCCGACCTGGCGGCGGACGGCGACGAAGCCCTCGAGCGCGTCGGCGTGAACGACTACGACGTCGTGATCCTCGACCGCGACATCCCCGGTATCCATGGGGACGAGGTCTGCGCGACGATCGTCCGCGAGCATCCAACGGTTCGTGTGCTCATGCTGACGGCCGCCGGCCGACTCGACGACAAGGTCTCGGGCTTCGAGCTCGGCGCGGACGACTACCTCACGAAGCCGGTGGCGCTCGAGGAGCTCATCGCCCGCCTCCGTGCTCTGGCCCGCCGCCCGGCCGCGGCAACACCCCCGGTGCTCGAGTTCGGCGATCTCCGGGTCGACCCGTTTCGGCGGGAGGCGTATCGCGCCGGAAGGTTCCTGAAGCTGACCCGGAAGCAGTTCGCCGTTCTCCTCCTCCTCACGCAGGCGGGAGGCGGAGTGGTCAGCGCTGAGACGATGCTGGAGAAGGTGTGGGATGAGAACACCGACCCGTTCACGACAGCCCCTCGGGTCACCGTCTCGACCTTGCGGAAGGCGCTCGGCGCGCCGGACCTCATCCTGACGGTGCCGGGCACCGGTTACCGGCTGCGGGGCGGATCGTGATCGGCCGCGCCTCCACTCGGAAGAGAGGGCTCTCCTTCCGGCTGCAACTGACCCTGAGCTACGCCGCGTTCATCGTCGTCGTCGGTGCGGCGTTCGCCGTCGTCGGGTTCCTCGTCCTCCGCTTCGTGCCCGAGGGCAATCTGCTCGTCATCGACGGAGGGGCGCCGGCACCGGCTCGGTCGGATCTTCTCGAGGTGTTCGTGCGCTACGCGGCCATCGCCCTTCTCCTGCTCGCCGTCCTCGGACTCGGTGGGGGCTGGTTCCTCGCCGGGCGGATGCTCAGACCCCTGACCCTCATCACCGCCGCCGCCACCGCGGCGCGCGACGGATCGCTCGACCACCGCATCCGGATGCGCGGACGCCGGAACGAGCTCGCCGACCTCGCCGACACCTTCGATCAGATGCTGGAGCAGCTGAGCGACGCCTTCCAGGCCCACGAACGGTTCGCCGCCAATGCCTCGCACGAGCTCCGCACTCCCCTGGCGGTGACGTCGATGATGCTCGAGGTGGCCGCCCGCCACCCGGAGCAGCAGGACTACCCCGTCCTCGTGGAACGGCTCCGGCTCACCAACGATCGCGCCGTGAGCCTCACCGAATCGCTCCTGCGTCTGGCCGATGTCAACGCGGTCGATGCCCGATCCACTTCCGTCGACCTCGCTCCGATCGCCCGCGAGCTGATCGCCGAGAAGCAGGCCGACGCGGATGCCCGCGGCGTCACGATCACCGCGGAGATCGAGACCTGCGTCGTGCACGGAGACCCGGTGCTCCTCAGGCAACTGCTCGACAACCTGGTCGACAACACGATCCGACACAGCGGCATCGACGGCACGGCGAGGATCCAGGCCCACCACGACCCATCTCACAGACGGATCGTGCTCCGGATCGAGAGCACCGGGGCGACCTTCGACGCGGTGACCGCGGGACGGCTCGCCGAACCGTTCCTGCGCGGCGGCGGCCGCGCAGCCGACCGCACCGACGGTCACGGACTCGGTCTCGCCCTCGTCGACCGCATCGCCGCGGTGCACCACGGCTCGCTCGCACTCGCGCCGCGCCCGCACGGCGGACTCGTCGTCACGCTCGAGCTGCCCGCCCGCGGGTGAGGCGCTAGGCGCGGATCGGACCGAGGGCCGCGCGCACCAGGTCGACGTCGGCGGGGGTGTTCCAGAGGTGGAAGGCGACTCGGGCGCGGCCGGCGCGCGCCGAGGCCGCGATGCCGGCGGCCGTGAGGGCGGCGAAGGCCGCGCCGTCGGCATCCGGCCACGAGACGATCGGAGTGGATCCCGCCTCGAGGCCCAGGTGCTCCCGCAGGGCGTTCGCGAGGCCGACGTCGTGGGCCCGCACCGCCTCCAGGTCGGCGGCCGCGAAGAGCTCGAGCGAGCGGGCCGCGCCGATCCAGACCGGCCAGGCGGGCGAGACGTCGAAGCGGCGCGCGGAGGCCGCCAGCTGCATCCCGGGCCCGTAGCAGGAGCCCCAGACCTCGTCACCGGCGTACCAACCGGCGTCGACCGGCACGAGGCGTTCGGCGAACTCGGGGGTCACCGTCATGAACGAGGCACCCCGCGGCGCACAGAGCCACTTGTAGGCGTGGCAGACGGTGACGTCGTAACGGGACGCATCCACGGGCATCCAGCCGGCCGCCTGCGTGGTGTCGCAGTAGGTCGCCGCGCCGTGCCGGGCGGCCGCCTCGACGATCGCGTCGGCATCGGCGAGGGCGCCGGTCGCCGACTGCACGAGCGAGAACGAGACCAGGGTGGTCGACGGCCCGATCGCGGCCGCGAGCCCGTCGAGGGGAACGCATCGCACGGTCAACCGGCCCTGCTGCTCCTGCACCAGGAACGGGAACACCATCGAGCTGAAGTCGCCGTCGACGACCAGCACCTCGGAGCCCTCCGGCAGCGAGGCCGCGATCATCCCCGTGGTGACCGAGACCTGCGACCCGGTCGCCACCCGGTCGACCGGCACGCCGACCAGCCGCGCGAACGCCGCGCGCGCCTCCTCGACCGCCAGGCCGTAGCCGGCCAGGTCGCGGTGGCCGCCCGACCACTCGGCGAGGTCCGCGGCGAGCGCGGCGACGGTCTCCCGCGGGGGGATGCCCGCGGTGCACGCGGCCAGGTAGCCGGGGCGGGCGTCGAAGCGCGACTGCAGCTCGGCGAGGCCGAGGCGCTCGTCGGAGACCAGAAGCGGAGGGGCGTCGGTCGGGCTCATGGCTCCAGGATCCCGGACGCCGACCGATTGAACAATGCCCGGTCGATCATGGCATCCATAACCGTCCGTTATGCGTCCGGTACAGTTCGACAATGAGCCTCGCCCCGCCACCCGGCGCCTTCGACCTCGATTCGCAGACCCTCCGCGTGATCGGGGCGATCGCCGAGTACGGCTCGATCACGCGGGCCGCGACGGTGCTCGGCTACAGCCAGCCGGCGGTCAGCCAGCAGCTCAAGCGCGTCGAGGCCCGGCTCGGCATGCCCCTGGTGACCCGCGCGGGCCGTGGCATCCGGCTCACGGATGCGGGCGAGGTCGTCGCCCGGCACGCCGCCGCCGTGCTCGCCGCGCTGGAGGCCGCCGCCGGCGAGCTCTCCGACCTGTCGGGACTGCGCTCGGGCCGGGTGCGTCTGGCGGCCTTCCCCTCGGCCTCGTCGACGATCGTGCCGCGGTTGATCCGGCGGATGGGCACGGTGCACGAGGGCGTGCGCTTCACCTACGTCGAGGCCGAGCCGCCCGAGGCGGTGGCCGCCGTACGCGACGGCGAGAGCGACCTGGCCATCGCCTTCCACTACCCGGGCGATCGCGACGACCCGTTCCAGGCCGGGGCGGAGGGGCTCAGCGTGCAGACGCTGGGGCGGGACGAGATCCTCCTGCTCGCGCCTGAGGGGCACCCGGCCGTGCGGGCCGCGGGTGGCGGCACCGGAGGCGGTGGCGTCAGAGGCGATGACGGCGACAGCAGTACCAGCGCGGTTCGCGTCGACCTCGCGGCCCTCCGCGCCGAGAACTGGATCGCCGGTTGCCCCCGCTGCCGCGGCCACCTGCTCGACAGCTGCGCGCGCAGCGGCTTCGCCCCCGCGATCGGCTTCGAGACCGACAACGTCGTGGCGGTGATGAGCATGGTCGCGGCCGGCCTCGGCGTCGCGCTCCTGCCCGCCCTGGCGCTGGCCGCATCCCCGCTCCCGGCCGACGTCGTCGCCCTGCCCACCACGGGTGACGACCACCGGATGCTCGTCGCCGTCACGAGACCCGGCGCCGACCACATCCCCGCGGTCGGTGAGACGCTCCGCCTGCTGCTCGAGGCGGACGCGGCTCAGTAGATGTACTCGAGGAAGTCGACCCCGAGCGTCCGCATCCCCTCCAGCACCGCGAGCCGACCGAGCAGCTCGGCGTCGTTGAAGCGCATGGTCACCGCGTAGGCGATGCCACCGCCCGGCCCGGTGACGACCCCGGCCTCCGACCGCACCCCCGCATCCGTGCCCGTCTTGTTGTAGAGCGTGATGCCGTGGTCGGTTCTGGTGTGGGCGAGGGGATCGAGCCCGAACGCCCCGGCCACCATCGACAGATCCGCGTTGAGTCGCAGCCAGCTGCGCACCAGCGCGCTCGTGGTCTCGTCGACCACCTCGCCGCGATGCAGCCGACGGAACAGGGTGGCGAGCTCGCGCGCGGAGCCGACCGAGAGCTGCGGCGCGTCATCCGGACCCCGCTCGTCGCGCACGATGTCGAGCAGGAGGGTTCGGCGGAGCCCCAGCGATTCGGCGCGGGCGCGCACCGCATCCAGCCCCACCCGGCGCAGCAGCACGTTCGTCGCCAGGTTGTCGCTGGTCGCACCGATCAGTGCGGCGAGGTCGGCGACGGGCAGGGCGGGCACCTGGAGGTGCTGCCACAGACCCGAATCGGCGACCGAGTCGCCGGCGGTGCGGTTGAGGATGCTGAGGGCCTCGGCGCCCGGCGCCGGCCGGGAGGCGCGGACGGGCGCATCCGACCGGCCGGCCGTTGGGCCCTCGGCCGCGGGCGAGGGTGTCGTCGAGCCGTCCCGCGACACGATTCGCGCCGCCACCTCGATCAGCAGCAGCACCTTGCCGATGGAGGCCGTGGGCACCGAGAGGTGGTCGTCGACCGAGAACAGCACGCGGCCCGAGTCGACGTCGACCGCGCAGGCCGTGACCTGCACGCCCGAGAGCGCGAGCTCGGTCAGCGACGCGAACCCCTTGCGGAAGATGCCGCCGCCGTCGTCGACCGCGCCAGACCGCCGGCCCCGGGGAGCGAGCTCCTCCCGCTCGCTCCGTTCCGCCCGCGCACTCCGGCGCGTCGACTCCGGGCGGGTGGAATCAGGCATGCTCTGGCGTCCTCCTCGGTCGGCTACCAGATGGTCACACGCTCAGCTGGGTCCAACCAGAGATCGTCGTGTGAATCGACGTCGAAGGCCTCGTAGAACTCGTCGATGTTGCGCACGATCTGGTTCGCCCGGAACTCGTTGGGCGAGTGCGGGTCGATCGCGAGCAGCCGGATGACCTCGGCGTCGCGCGACTTCTGCTGCCAGGCCTGCGCCCAGGAGAGGAAGAAGCGCTGTGCGCCGGTCAGGCCGTCGATCACGGGCGGCTCTTCGCCGCCGAGCGACAGGAGGTACGCCTTCCAGGCGATGCCGAGACCGCCGAGGTCGCCGATGTTCTCGCCGATCGTGAGGGCGCCGTTGACGTGGTGGTCGGGCACCTGGGCCGGAGCCAGGGCGTCGTACTGGGCGATCAGTGAGGAGGTGCGCTTCTCGAAGGCCTCGCGGTCGGCCTCGGTCCACCAGTCGATGAGTCGACCCTCGCCGTCGAAGCGCGATCCCTGGTCGTCGAAGCCGTGGCCGATCTCGTGGCCGATGACGGCGCCGATCGCGCCGTAGTTCGCGGCGTCGTCGCGGGCCTCGTCGAAGAAGGGGTACTGCAGGATGGCGGCGGGGAAGACGATCTCGTTGAAGCCGGGGTTGTAGTACGCGTTGATCGTCTGCGGCGTCATGAACCACTCGTCGCGGTCGAGCGGCTTGCCGATCTTGCCGAGCTCGCGCTGGAACTCGAACTCGCTGGTCGCACGGATGTTGGCGATCAGGTCGGTGGGGTCGATCTCGAGGGTCGAGTAGTCGCGCCATTTCGTCGGGAAACCGATCTTGGGCGTGAACGTGGCCAGCTTCTCGAGCGCCTTCTCGCGTGTGGCGGGGCTCATCCATTCGAGGGTCGAGATGGAGTCGCGGTAGGCCTCGATCAGGTTCGCGACCAACACGTCCATCGCCGCCTTGGCGGTCGGCGGGAAGTGGCGCTCGACGTAGATGCGGCCGACCGCCTCGCCCATGGCGCCCTCGACGAGCGAGACCCCCCGCTTCCACCGCGCGCGCATGCTCGGCGTGCCGGTGAGGGTGCGGGCGTAGAAGTCGAAGTTCTCCTCGACGAAGTCGGTGGAGAGGTACGGGGCCCAGCCGTGCACGATCTTCCAGGCCAGCCAGTCTTTCCAGCTCTCCAGCGGTTCGCCGGCGAGGGTGGCCGAGACGCCCTCGATGAAGCTCGGCTCCTGCACCACGACCTCGGCGAAGACGCCCTCGTCGGCACCGAGGGCCTCGCGCCACAGCTCGTACAGCGAGACGCCGTCGGCGTCGGTCGCCGTGCCGCCGGGCAGATCGAGGAACTGCTGCCAGGTCATCGGGTTGTAGGTGGCCTGGGCGTCGCGGGTGCGCACGTTGTCCCAGTGCGACGCGGCGATGCGGGTCTCGAGGTCGAAGACCCGCTGGGCGCGGACCGGCGCGTCGTCGAGGCCGGCCAGCTCGAACATCCGCTGGATGTGGGCGAGGTAGGCCTCGCGGATCGGGGCGAACTTCTCGTCGCGGTAGTAGCTCTCGTCGGGCAGCGAGATGCCGCCCTGGCCGATGAAGACGAGGTAGCGCTCCGGCTGCCCGGGATCGTTGTCGACGCCGTAGCGGAGGAAGCCGCCGATGCCCTGGCGCTCGAGGCGGCCGAGGGTCGTGGCGAAGGAGGGCAGGTCGTCGATCGCGTCGACCAGGTCGAGCTGCGGGGCGATCGGCTGGGCGCCGAGCCGCTCGATGCGATCCTCGTCCATGAAGCTGGTGTAGAGGTCGCCGAACTTCCGCATCTCCGAGCCCTCGGGGGCCTGCTGGGCCTCCTCGACGATCTCGTGGACGGCCTTCTCGGCCTCCTCGGCCAGCACCAGGAAGGAGCCGAAGCGCGCCTTGTCCTCAGGGATCTCGGTGCGTTCGATCCACTTGCCGTTGACGTGCCTGTACAGGTCGTCCTGCGGGCGGATGGCGGGGTCGAGTTCGGCGGTGTCGATTCCGGATGCAGTCACACGGCAACTCTACGCACCCGCACCGACAGCGGGCCGGGTGATCCTGGCCTCGCGCGGTCCACCCCTTGTCTCGCCAGCCTGCGCCCACATCTCCCGCCGCCCTGCACCCTCGCGCGGCCCCCGCGCGGCCCTCGTCCGGCCCTCCCGATGTCGGACCCCGGTCCTAGGCTTCAGGAATGCTCAGGATCGACCGCGACATCCTCCGGCTCGCGGTGCCGGCGCTCGGCGCCCTCGTCGCCGAGCCGCTGTTCCTCCTCACCGACACCGCGCTGGTCGGCCACCTCGGCGCCGATCCGCTCGCCGGGCTCGGGGTGGCGAGCGCGATCCTGCAGACGGCGGTGGGGCTGCTCATCTTCCTCGCCTACGCCACGACGCCCGCCGTCGCGCGGCGGCTCGGCGGAGGAGATCGGCCCGGCGCGATCAAGGCCGGAATCGACGGCATGTGGCTGGCTCTCGGCATCGGAGTCGTGCTCGCGCTCCTGGCCTGGCCCGCGGCGGACCCGCTGGTGCGGCTGTTCGGCTCCACCGCGACCGTGAGCGAGGAGGCCACCACCTACCTCACCATCTCGCTGATCGGCCTGCCCGGGATGCTCGTGGTGATCGCCGCGACCGGTCTCCTCCGCGGGTTGCAGGACACGCGCACCCCGCTCGTCGTCGCCGTGGCCGGCTTCGCCGCGAACGCCGCGCTGAACGCGGCGCTCATCTACGGCGCGGGGTGGGGCATCGCCGGGTCGGCGGCCGGCACCGTCGTCGCCCAGTGGGCGATGGCGGCGGTGTACGTGGTGATCGCGGTGCGGGCGGCCCGCGCCACCGGGATCTCGCTCCGGCCGGGGCTCGACGGCGTGAGCGGCGCCGCCGCGGCCGGCGGCTGGCTGTTCCTCCGCACCGCGAGTCTGCGCACCGCCCTGCTGGCGACGGTGGTCGTCGCCTCGTCGCTCGGGGTCGTGCAGCTCGGCGCCTTCCAGATCGCGCTGACGATCTTCTCGACGCTCGCGTTCATCCTCGACGCCCTCGCCGTGGCCGGGCAGGCGATGATCGGGCACGGCCTCGGCGCCGCCGACGTGCCTCGGGTCGCGGCCGTGACCCGGCGGCTGATCGGCTGGGGGCTGGTCTCCGGCGTCGTGCTCGGGGCACTGCTCGCGGTGGCCGCGCCGTTCGCCGGGCCGGTGTTCAGCCCGGATGCGGAGGTGCAGGCGGCGCTCACGGTGACACTCCTCGTGATGGCCGTCGGCATCCCGCTGGCCGGTTTCGTGTTCGTGCTCGACGGGGTGCTGATCGGGGCCGGCGACGCCCGGTACCTCGCGATCGCGGGCCTGGTGTCGCTGGTGCTCTACTCGCCGTTCCTGGTCGCGGTGGGCATCATCCGACCGGAGGGCGCGGCGGGGCTCGTCTGGCTCTGGGCCGCGTTCGGCTTCGGCTACCTCGGCGCGCGGGCGCTGACCCTGGGGCTCCGGGCGCGCGGCACACGGTGGATCGTGACCGGGGCACCCGGCTGACGCCCGCCGGGTAGTCACTCGGGCCGGAGCTCGGACCGCACCTCGGCCCGCCGTCGGGTCGGACCAGGCTCAGACCCTCGGCCGGGCGAAGGTCGGGCTTCGGTCGGATCCGGTCCGACCGCGGTCAGATCTCGTAGACCGACCCCGGCGCGGCCGCCTCGACCGGTCCATCGAAGTGATCGGATGCACGCCGGGCCGCGACCGCGGGCGTCACCTCGTCCGCGACGTGGGTCAGCACCAGCCGCCCGACGCGGGCGGCCGTCGCCGTGCGGCCGGCATCCTCCGGGGTGTGATGGGCCGGGGCCTCTGGAGCTTCTGCGGCGTCGGAGCGACTCGGCGCCGAGCCGTACCCGGCCTCGATCAGCAGCAGGTCCACATCCTCGGCCAGCTCTTCGAGCGAGATGCAGGGCGCGGAGTCGCCCGAGTAGGCCAGACGGCGGTCGCCCTCCGCGATCGTCAGCCCGAAGGCGGGCACGCCGTGCTGCACCGGGCCCCAGGCCAGCGTGAGCGGGCCCACCGCGGTCTCGCCCCAGCCGCTCATCGGGGTGAAGTCGAAGACCTCGGGCAGGATCGCCGCCGCGTTCGGCCCGAGGAAGGCGGCCAGCCGGTCGAGCAGCCCCTCCGGCCCGATCAGCCGCACCGGCCCGGCGGGGGCCAGGTCGGAGAAGCGGAGCGCGTAGTAGGCGACGAGCAGGTCGGCGGTGTGGTCGGCGTGCCGGTGCGAGATCCAGATCGCGTCGAGGTCGGCGAGGGAGGTGTGCCGCTGCAGCTCGGCGAGGGTTCCGGTGCCGGCGTCGACCCACACGGCGGCCGGGCGCGACGACGCCGGGGCCACGTCGACAGGATGCGTCGCCGGGTGGGCCGCATCCGTTGCCGGGCGGGCCGCATCCGTCGCCGGGCGGGCCGCACCCGCGGCCGGCGTGAGACCACCCCCGCTCTGCACCAGGTACCCCGAGCAGGCGTTCCCCGGCTTCGGATACGGGGTCGCGGTTCCGAGCACGGTGAGCAGCATCCCCCTATTGTCCCCGGTCTCTCATTCCCAGTCGCGCGGTGGCGCGCGCAGTGACGCGCGCAGTGACGTGCTCGGTGACCCGTATGCGGGATACCGGGCGCCGGCGCCCGGCTGTTAGCCTGCTGATTCGGGCGGCGGCCGGACCGCGCCCAGGGGGAGAACACCGATGCCCAGAATCCGATCGCGCCGTCGCGCCGGAATCCTGGCGGCCACAGCCGCCGCACTCGCGATCGCGGCGATCGCCTCGCCCGCGGCGGCATGGGCCGCACCCGCGCCCGCAGCCGTCGCCCCCGCGGCCGCACCCGCACCGGCCCTCGTCACCCCCGTGGCCGCCCCCGCCCACCAGGCGACCGTCGCCCTCGACGCCCCCGCGGGTGCCACGACGGCCTGGATCGAGTTCGAGCAATCCGGCCTGGCGCCGGCCTCCCTCGAGGTCGCCGCGCGCCTGGACGGCGGCCCCTGGCGCACCGTCGACCTCACCGCCACGACGTTCGGTCTGCACGGCGAGCTGTCGATCGGCGCCGGGCGCCTCGAGGTCAGCGTCGAAGCGGCACCCGGTTTCCCCGCGAGCACTCCGGATGCGGCGCTGACGATCCTCGACGGGTCCGGCGCCGTCGTGGCGAGTTCGAGCCGGCGGCTGACCGTCCCGGCCCTCCCGACCCCGGGCCCGTCGGGAGGCGGGTCGGATCCCGCCGCCGTGTCGGTCGTCCCGGCCGACGGTCAGTCGCCGGCGACGGCCGCCCGCGGTGGCCTCGCCGCGACGGGTGGGCCCGACCCGCTCGCACCCTTGAGCCTCGCGCTCGCGACGCTGCTCCTCGGTGGCGCAGCGCTCGTGCTGCGAACCCGGATCGGCGCAGCGCGACGATCAGTCCGCACGACGCAGGCGGGTGCCTGAGATGCGCCGCCTGATCACCTCCGCCGTCGCCGTGGTCGCCACCTCGGCCGTCGTCCTCGCGTCCGTCGCCACCGGCGCCGCCGCCTCCGCCGCTCCCTCCGCGGGACCCGAGCTGCCCTCCGTCGTCGTCGCGGGTACCGTCGGTCATCGCGTCAGCGACCCGGGAGCGGTACCGGTCGTCGACTCCGAGATCGGCCGCGGGAGCGCCCTCTCGACCACCGCCGGCTCGACCGTCGCGCTCGGCTCCGCGGTCGACGGCTTCGGCTCGGCCCTCGTGCGCGTGTCGGCCCTCTCGGCACCGGCCGCACCAGCAACACCAACCACCACCACCACCACCACCACCACCACCACCACCACCACCACCACCACCACCACGGTTTACCGCTCCGGCGGCGTGCCCGCCCTCCAGGTCGGCGCCGGCACCTCGGCCTCCACCACCCTCCTGCTCCCGGTGCACGACGGCGCGGTGCAGCTCTGGGCCGACCAGCCGGTCGCGGTGCGCGTCGACGTGCTCGCCGGCTTCGAATCGAACCCGGCGCTTCCCGGCTCGATGATCGCCCTGGATGCGCCGGTGCTGCGAGCCGACACGACGACCGGCCTGGCCGCATCCGTCGTGGGGACCGACCCGGTGACCGTCGGGGCCGTCGGGCTCGGCGGCGTGCCGAGCGAGAACGTGCGCGCCGTCTACGCCACACTCGTCGTGACCGCCGATCGCGCGACCACGATCACGGCGGGCGGTCAGCGCCTGCCGCTGCCGCCGGGCCGCACCACGGTGACCACGATCGTGCCGCTCGACGAGAACGGGGCCGTGGCGGTCGGCTCCAGCGTGCCGGTCTCCCAGCTGCAGCTGTTCGTCTCCGGCTGGATCCCGGATGCGCCCGACCAGTCCTCCCAGCTCAACCTGCCCGGCAGCTTCGTGTCCACCGCCGACACCACCGACGGGGCCACGACCGCGATCGACGACCGGCAGCCCGTCGAGGCGCACCTCGCGCGCACCGCGGATGCCGAGTACACGATCGGCCTGGTCTCGGCGACGACCACCGCCGCCTCCGAGACGACCTTCCTCGATCTGGGCCCGGCGTACAGCGGTCGCGGCCGCGGTGCCGTGCTCGACCGGGTCGCCGGAGCGATCCCGCAGCTCATGCTCACCGCGGCCGACAGCGACTCGGCCCTCCTCACGCTCCGCCGCGGAGCGGCCGAGGTCTCCTGGGCGCCGGTCGGCGACATCCTCGGTGCCGAGCGGAGCCGCCCGCACGACGCCGCGCCCACCATCTCGATCGACTCCCACGACGACGGTCACGACATCGACCTGGGCGACCACGGGTACTTCACCCTCTCGGGCGACCTGACGACCCCGGGCTCCGCCGTCGACCGGGTCGAGATCAGCGGACCGGACGGACTCATCGGCACCGCCGACGTGCGCACCGACGCCCTCGGCAGCCACTGGGAGTTCGACGCCTCGGCTCCGCGCGACGGCAGCTTCCGCTACACCGCCACGGTGTTCGACCGCGCCGATCGCTCGGCGTCGGACGACGTGACGATCGACGTCGAGGCCGTCGATCCCGACGACACGGTGACCTCGCCCGAGACCCACGTTTTCAACCGCGATCCCGCCCAGCAGTGGCTGCACAAGGTCAGCGACACCGAGCTGACCCTCGACGTCGAGCCGCAGTTCAAGCCGGGTGACGTGGTCGTGGGCGCCGAGAGCGCGGCGACTCCGGATGGCGCGTTCGCCAAGGTGGTCGCGATCGATCGCGCGGGCGCGAGCTGGCGCATCCAGGTCGAGCCGGCCACGCTCGAGGACGCGTTCTTCCAGGTCGACATCGACCAGGTCGAGGCGCTCGACGACCCCTCCGAGATGACCGCCGACGACGACGCGGCCGCGATGACGCCGCCGACGGATGCGAGCGGCCAGCCGGATCCGTACACCCCGGTCGACTACGGCGAGGGCGAGGGCGACCGCACCTGGATCGTGCCGGCCGACCAGGTGGATCTGGGCGACCTCCCGGCCGAGGACGGGCCGGCGATCGCGCCCGCGTCGCTGCTCGCCGCCCCGGCGACCCCGGCATCCACCTCGACCCCGGCAACCCCGGCGACCCCCGCGTCGCTGAAGGCCGCCGCCGCCCCCCTCACCGCCTCACTCGGCATCCAGGCGAACCTCCTCGTGGAGTGGAAGTCGAAGCTGGGTCAGCCCACGGTGCAGGAGGTGTCGCGGAACGCCAAGACGCCCGAAGAGGCCCAGGCGGTGCTGAACAGCACGTACAAGGACGACATCGACAACGACACCGCTGCCATCGCGCTGGCGTTGAAGGGTCAGGTCGGTGTCGACCTCACCTTCGTGATGCACGTGAGCTTCAGCTGGAAGTGGGGATTCAACCCGCCCGAGGTGCAGCTGGACGAGCTGACCGTGAAGCTCGTCGCGACCCTCAAGGCCTCGGCGCAGGTGAAGTTCTCCGTCGGCACCAAGCGCGAGTTCGGCACCTGGAACGCCCTGGGCTCGTACAAGCTGCCCACGGTCTCGTTCTTCGCCGGCCCGGTGCCGGTCGTCATCACGAACGACGTCGGGATGTCGCTGCGGTCGTCGTTCGGCCTCGAGGCGAAGCTCACCCTGCCGGAGCTCTCGTTCAAGCGGGTCTACACCTACGGCTTCACCTACACGGCCGAGAAGGGGTACCAGACCCTCACGAAGGATCCGGAGAACACCGCGAAACTGAGCTTCCTCGAAGGTCTGGGCGGTACGGACCTGTCCGCGACCGCGAGCGTGTCGTACGGCCCGGTGCTCGCGCTGACCTCGAAGCTCTACGACGCCGCCGGCCCCGAGATCAGTCTCAGCGGACTGGTCAAGCTCGAGCTCACGGCGGGCGTCGAGATCGCGCCGGCCACCCCCACGGTCCCGGAGCACGGGCGCGCCTACCTGCAGTACAAACTCGCGCTGGTCGCTGAGCTGGCGGGCAAGATGAAGCTGGTGATCTGGAAGAAGGAGCTCGGCAACGTGACGCTCTTCACCCTGAAGGGCGAGTATCCGATCACCGCGGGCAAGTGGACGACGGATGACCTGAAGGCGACTCCGCCGCCGGTCTAGTCCGGCACTGAATCACCGGCCTAGTCCCGCACCGGCCCACCGGTCTAGGCCGGCACCGGCCCCGTGGTGTCGCCGAGGTGCAGCTCGCAGGTGAACTGCACCGACTCGGCCATCTCACCGGCGAGCATCCTGGTCACTGCGAGCCCCGCGGCCCGGCCCTTCGCGGCGGCCGGCTGGCGCATCGTGGTGAGGTCGTGTGCGGCGAGGCCGTCGATCCGCACCCCGTCGAAGCCCGCGACGCTGAGGTCGGCGGGCACCGCGAGGCCGAGCTCCTCGGCGACCTGCAGCACCCCGACGGCGAGCAGATCGCTCTGCGCGAGGATCGCGGTCGGCCGCTCGTCCGCCGGTTTCGGGGTCTGCCCGTCCGATTTCGCGAGCAGCGCCCGGGCGGCCTCCGCGCCGAACTCGACCAGGTTGAAGGAGGCCGAATAGGCGACGGCGTCGGGGTAGACACGACGCAGTCCGGTCAGGCGGTCGGCGGTCACGGTCGTGGTGGTCGCCGCCTCCCGCTCGGCGTCGACGAAGCCGGATCGCCGCTCGACGTCGGTCGCGAGGGTGACGGTGGCCACGCGTCGGTGCCCGAGACCGTGCAGATGCCGGGCGAGCGTCTCGGAGGCGTCGGCGTTGTCGAGTGCGATGTCGACCACCCCGGCCTCGGGTCCGCCCTCGATCGACACGATCGGCACCCCCCGTCGACGCAGCGATTCGACCACCCGACCGAAGGCCGGTGCGCAGCCCATCAGCACGGCGGCGTCGATCGCCGCCGATTCGATGGGCGAGGGGGATGCGGTGGCGGCCTGTGGTGCGGCGGGCTCGCTCGCCTCTGCGTCGGTCCCGACGGGCTCGATCGCCTCTGCGTCGGTGCCGACCGGCGCCTCGGTCAGCAGCAGCAGCCCGTTGCTCCCCGTGCCCAGGCCGGACGCGATGCCGTCCAGGGTCGCCACGTTCACCGGATCGCGGAACGCGGCGAGCAGCGTCTCGTCGAACACGATCCCCACCACTCCCGACCGGCCCTGGCGCAGCGATCGCGCGCGCGGATCCGGCCCCGAGTAGCCGAGCTCGGCCGCCGCCGCCATCACGCGGTCGCGGGTCGCGGCCGACACCGGGCCGGCTCCGCTGAAGGCGAGCGAGGCGGTCGACCGGGAGACGCCGGCGCGTTGCGCCACGTCGAGCAGCGTCGCCCTCGCGAGGGGAGGTTGCTGAGTGCCCGGCATGCTTGCTAGCGTAGTCGAATCGGTTCGATCGAATCGATTCGACCCCATCCCTCCCGCATCGAAGGAGATCATGACCGAGACGTTGAAGCGCCGGCAGCTCATCGCCTGGCGCAACGCCATCTTCACGATCTTCGCCCTCAGCGGCCTCTCGATCGCCTCGTGGGTGGCCCGGCTCCCCGCGGTCCGCGACGGGCTGCAGCTCGACACCGCCCAGGTCGGACTCCTCATCTTCGTGATGTCCGCCGGCTCGGTCATCGGCCTGGTCGCCTCGGCCCCGGTCATGCTGCGCACGGGTGCGCGCACCGGGATGCTGCTCTGCCTCCTGCTGCTCACGGTCTCGCTCGCCGTGATCGGTCTCGGCGCCTCCGTCGCGGTCACGGTGACCCTCGTGGCCGTCGGCCTCGCCCTGTTCGGCTTCGCCAACGGCGCACTCGACGTGATGATGAACGTCGAGGGCGCCGCCTCCGAGCGCGCGATCGGCAAGACCCTCATGCCGCTCATGCACGCCTTCTTCAGCTTCGGCACGGTCGCCGGTGCGGGCCTGGGCGCCCTCGCCTCGGCGCTGTCGATCCCGGTCGCCGTGCACCTGATCGTGATCGGGCTGCTGATCGGCGTCGCGGGCGTGGTCGCCGTGCGGTACGTGCCCCGGGGCGCCGAGGCGGCGGTTCCGGATGCGGCCGATACCGCAAGCGCACGCGCCGCAGACCGGCTCCGCCCCCGCGGGCACCACCCCCACCGGCGCCTCCCCCGCCGGCATCTCCGCCGCGTCGGGCTCCTCCGCCTCCTCCGCGGCGACTCCCACGTTCGGCCGGCGCCTGCTCGCGAGCCTCGCGGTCTGGAAAGACCTGCGCCTGCTCGCGATCGGCGTGATCATGCTCGGCATGGCGTTCGCCGAGGGCTCGGCGAACGACTGGCTCGCCCTCGCCGTCGTCGACGGGCACGACCAGTCGAACACGGTCGGCGCCCTCGTCTTCGGCGTCTTCACGGTCTCGATGACCCTCGGCCGGGTGCTCGGCGGGCCGATCCTCGACCGGTTCGGGCGGGTTCCGGTGCTGCGGGTCAGCGCGCTGCTCGGTGTGCTGGGTCTGCTGCTGTTCATCCTCGCGCCGAACATCTGGCTCGCCTCGATCGGCACCGTGTTCTGGGCGCTCGGCTGCTCGCTCGGCTTCCCGGTCGGCATGTCGGCGGCCGCCGACACCGACGACCCCAAGCTCTCCGCGGCGCGGGTGAGCGCGGTCGCGATCATCGGCTACGTGGCGTTCCTGGTGGGCCCGCCGGTGCTGGGCCTGCTCGGTCACGAGTTCGGCATCCTGCACGCGCTTCTGCTGGTGCTGGTACTGGTGGCCCTCGCGGGCATCGCCTCGCCGGCCGCGCGCGAGCGCATCCGGCGCACCGTCTCCGGCGCCCCCGCCCGCGAGGCCTCCACCCCGCGCTGAGTCGGGCGCGCGGCCGGAGCCGGGCCGGGCGTGCACCCGCCGGGCGTTACGCTCTACTGGTGCGTCTCGTCATTGCCACCTGTTCCGTCGACTACGCCGGCCGGCTGAGCGCCCACCTGCCGCTCGCGAAGCGTCTGCTGATGCTGAAGAGCGACGGCAGCATCCTGGTGCACTCCGACGGCGGCAGCTACAAGCCCCTCAACTGGATGAGCCCGCCGTGCAGCATCACGGTGCTCGAGCCCGACGCCGACCAGGCCGAGGCCGGGATCACCCAGCTCTGGAAGGTCACGCAGAAGAAGACCGACGACGTGCTCGTGGTCTCGCTCTACGACGTGCTGCACGACTCCGAGCACGAGCTCGGCATCGACCCTGGCCTGGTCAAGGACGGCGTCGAGGCGCACCTGCAGAAGCTCCTCGCCGAGCAGATCACGGTGCTCGGCGACGGGCACACCCTGGTGCGCCGCGAGTACATGACGGCGATCGGTCCGGTAGACATCCTCGCTCGCGATGCCGCCGGGGCCGCGGTGGCCGTCGAGATCAAGCGGCGTGGCGACATCGACGGGGTCGAGCAGCTCACCCGCTACCTCGAGCTGATGAACCGCGACCCGCACCTGGCTCCGGTGCAGGGGGTCTTCGCGGCTCAGGAGATCAAGCCGCAGGCGCGGACGCTCGCACTCGACCGGGGCATCCGCTGCGTCGTGCTCGACTACGACGCCATGCGCGGTCTCGACGACGCCGACTCCCGGCTGTTCTGACCCCGGACCACGGGCTGCGACCCTCGGACGGCCCGCTCGCACGCCGGAGCGGTCACCCGTAGGGTTGACGGATGGCCCGTCGTGCACCCGCCTTCCCCAAGACCTACGCTAACCGTCCGCTGCGCAAGGCGCTCGAGACCTTCGCCGCGCTGCCCAATCGCACGACGCTGGATGCACTGCTCGCCGCCATGCGCACCGGCGGTCTCGTGGTCGACGTCACCGGAACGACCGACCCGGCCGACCCCCAGCTGCGCACCGTGCTCTCGACCGAGGGTCAGCTGATCCTGCCCCTGTTCACCTCGCTCGGCGAGCTGCGGCTGGCGGTGCCGGTCGACGAGCGACCGGGGGTCAAGGCGCTGATCATCCCCGCCGCCGAGGCGCTCGCCTTCATCGAGACCGCCGACTTCGTTGCCGTGCAGTTCGACGCCGGCAGCATCGGCCAGATCGTCAAGCGCGAGTTCGTCGTCGCCTGACCGGCTGGCCGCGGATGCGCGCTAGCCGACGAGGGCGAGCGCCAGCGCCGACAGCGGCACGATGATCACAACGGCTACGAGGCCCAGCCCCATGAACTTGGGCCACGAGACCGTGACCCCGAGCGCCTTGAGCCGCTGGTGCCAGAGCAGGGTGGCGAGCGAGGCCCAGGGCGTGACGAGCGGACCGAGGTTCACGCCGATCAGCAGGGCCGTCAGCCGCAGCGGATCCCCCGCCAGCGGTTCGAGCACCAGATAGGCGGGCAGGTTGTTGATCGCGTTCGCCCCCACGGCGCCCACGGCGGCGAGGTGCACGAGGCTCAGCGGGTCGTCGCCCGAGCCGCTGACGGTCGAGAGCAGATCGCCGAGGCCGTGCACCTGGGCCGCCTCGACCAGCACGAACAGCCCGATCGCGATGCCGAGCGCCTGCCACGGGATGAGCGAGATGCCGATCGCGCTCCGGTTGCGCACCAGGAACGCGATGAGCAGCAGCACCGCCGCGACCCCCGCGACGATGGCGACCTCGATGCCCGAGACGAGCATCGGCAGAAGCGCCACGACGACGACCGCGCAGTAGATCAGCAGGGGCTTGTCGGTGATCGGGGTGCGTTCGGGCAGCGTGAAGCGCCCGCGCAGCGACCGGCGGTAGACGATCGACAGGATGGCCACGCTGATCAGCACCCCGACGAGCCCGGGCACGGCCGTGGTCGCCAGGAACTGGGCCGGCGTCTCGCCCAGCGCGTCGGCGGCGAGCAGGTTGGTGAGGTTCGAGACCGGGAGGAAGAGGGAGGCGGTGTTCGCCAGCCACACCGTCACCAGGGCGAACGGAAGCGGCGAGACCCCGATGTGCAGTGCCAGCCCGACCACGACCGGGGTGACGAGCACCGCGGTGGTGTCGAGCGAGAGGAACGCGGTGCTGACGACGGCGAGCGCGATGACGAGCACCCAGAGCAGCACGACCCGCCCGCGCCCCCAGCCGGCCATCAGCTCGGCGAGCGCGGTGAACACCCCGGCGGCGCTCGCGAGCTCGGCGACGATCGTGATGCCGACCACGAACGCCAGCACCGGGCTCACCCGGGCCGCGAGCGCGCCGAACTCGGGAAGCGGCAGCAGCCCGGTGGCGACCACGATCGCGGCGGCCACGAGCAGCAGGAGGGTGAGGATGGCGCCGACCCGGCGCGCGGCGAAGGCGAGCATGCTGCGGTGAGTCTATGCCCGCGTCCCCGCCGATCGGAGTCTTCAGCTGTCGACCGGCGGCCCCGGATCGAGGGCATTCTCGGTGGCCGACGCACGTCGGCTGTGTGCCGACCCTAGGATGTCTGAGTGATTCCCACTACTCCTTCGAAGCCGTGGTCGTGCATCCTCTTCGATCTCGACGGAACCATCACCGACTCCGCGCCCGGCATCATCGGGCGCCTCTCCCGCACCCTGACGGCGATGGGCCGGCCCGTTCCGCTCCCGGCCGAGCTGGTCGCGTTCGTCGGTCCGCCGATCCTCGACGGCTTCCGCGACGTCGCCTCGATGAACGAGGAGGAGGCCAAGGAGGCTCTCGTCGTCTACCGCGGTCTCGCCGCCAGCGAGGGCCCTCAGGATGACGCGGCCGTCTACCCGGGGATGCTCGGGCTGGTGCGGGCGCTGCATGCCGCGGGCATCCCGCTCGCCCTGACGACCTCGAAGTCGGAGGTGCAGGCCGCCCGCGTGCTGGAGCACCTGGACATCGCCTCGTGCTTCACGGTGGTCTGCGGATCCTCCGAGGACGAGACCCGCAGCTCGAAGGCCGACGTGATCGCCGAGGCGCTCCGCCGCCTGCGCGAGCAGGAGGTCGACCTCTCGAACCTCGTGCTGGTCGGCGACCGCGAGCATGACGTCGAGGGCGCGGCCGAGCACGGCATCCCGACGATCATGGTCGAGTGGGGCTACGGCTCCCCCGCCGAGGCCGTCGGGGCGATCGCCGTGGTCCACTCCGTGGACCAGCTCCGCGCCGCCCTCCTCTAGCCCCCGCCCCGAAGCCCCTCGGCCCTCCGCCCCGGCCCCCGGGTGATGAGGCTCCCGCCCACCCCAACCCGGTGACGCCCCGAAGGCCCTCGACCCGTCAGTTGTTGTCGCTAAAGGCCTCGGATGGCGACAACAACTGACGGGTCGGGGACAGGGAGGCTAGCCTCAGCGGGTGGGGGTGCGACGCGCGCGGCGTGCGAGCGCGAGGGCGAGGCCGCCCGCCAGGAGCGTGAGGCCGGCGAAGCCCACCGCGAAGACGGGGTCGCTGCCCGTCTTCGCGAGGCTTCCGGTGCCCGCGGTTCCGCGGTAGCCCGTGCCGCCGGTGCCCGCGGCCGCCGAGCCCGCGCCGGTGGTGCCGGAGTTCGCCCCGCCCGCGCCCGATCCGGTGCCCGAGCCACCCGCACCCGACCCGGTGCCCGTGCCGCCGGTGCCGCCGGTGCCCGTGCCGGAACCGGTACCGCCGGGAGCAGGGTTCGTGGGCGAGGGGGACGGAGTCGGCGTCGGCGTCGGCACGACCGCGGCCGTCGCGCGCGCCGCCAGAGGCAGCACCACGGTGACGCTCTGCGCCTCGGGATCGCCGTTCATGATCCGCCCGACGATCGTGATCGTGCCGGAGAACGTGCCCGCGGCGGTCGGTGCGAACCGCAGGTCGACGGTCGCCGTGTTGGGGGTCGCCGCCGGATCGATGGTCTGGCCGGCCCCGAACGACGACGCCGAGATCGACACCGTCGACATCACCGCGCCACCCTGATCGCGCACGACCACGTCGGCGTTCGCGAAGCGCAGCGGATCGATGCCGCGCACGGTCAGTGTCAGTCGCTTGGTCGCCGACTCCCCCGTCTTCACCGTGCCGAAGTCGAGCGTGGTTCCGCCGCCCGGCACCGCGACCTCGAAGAACGCCCGGTCGGTGGTGAGCGACTCGGCCTTCACCGGGACGACCAGCGTGGCCGTGCCGGTGCGCTCGAGGTCCACCGCGGTCAGCGTGACGTTCTGCAGCGAGGGGGTCCGCGCGGGCGGCGCGGTGTAGCGCACGACGAAGGCGCGACGCTGGCCGGGCATGATCGACTCGCCGGCGACCAGGGTCGTCGAGACCAATTGGAACGGCGCGGCCAGAGCCGTCAGCGGTGTCGGGTCGATCGACACCGCGTCGACGCCGTCGTTCAGCACCTCCACGGTGCGCGTGACGACCCGGCCCTGCTTGACGTACCCGAAGTCGGCCCCGAATCCCGGCACCGAGATCGACACCTGGTCACCCGGCATCGCATGCGCCCGCTGGGCCGGCGCTCCGACAGCCAACAGGGCGCCCGCGAGCACTCCGGCGAGCGCGAGCACCACCGCCAGGGCGAGACCGAAGGGACGCGTGAGGCTCACGGAGGACATAGGGACCCGCTTTCGAGGTGCGACAAGAACGTCCCCCACGCTCTCCGACAAACGCCTCCCACCGTTATGAGCAATCTCTACTCATCCACCACGGCGCGCCCCGCGAACCCTCCTTACTATGGAGGGCATGGGCGACTTCTCCCTCATCCCCACCTTCGTGGTGTTCGGGGCGGCCCTTCTGGCTCTGATCCTGGGCCTGCGCTGGCTCCGCGGCCGCGCCCGTCGAGGCATCGCCGCCCGCACCGCGAACCCCGCCTTCACGAGGGACCCGTCGAATCCCGCCGACCCGTCGAACCCCGCGGTCCAGCTCGGCTCCGCACCGCCGGAGATCCCCGGCGGCGCCCCCGTGCGCCTGCCGCTGGACCAGCTGCTCAAGCAGGCCGACATCCAGTTGGTGCGCATGGACGACGCCATCCGCGACGCCGCCGACGAGCTCGAGTTCGCCCGGGCCGAGTTCGGCAACACCGACGTCCGCGAGTTCGCCGACGCCCTGGTGACCGCCCGCGGCCGCTCCTCCGAGGCCTTCACGCTCAAACAGCAGCTCGACGACGCCTACCCCGACACCGAGCAGCAGAAGCGCGACTGGGCGAAGCGCATCCTGTCGCTCAGCGACGCCGCCCTGGCCCTGGTCACCGCGCAGTCCCGCGCCTTCCAGCGCCTCCGCCGGCTCGAGACCTCCGCCCCCGACGCGCTCCGCCGCCTACGCGAGACCGTCCAGGCCGGCCGTGCCCGCCTGCCGCTGGCCACGGCCACGCTCACCGAGCTCGCCGACGCCTACGATCCGGATGCGCTGGCCGGCATCCGCGACAACGACACCGCCGCGGCCCACCACTTCGACGAGGCCGAGTCCCTCGCCGCCGAGGCCGAGGCCTCGCTGTCCGCGAACTCGATCGCCCCGGTCACCCGCACCGTGCAGTCGGCCGAGACGGCGGCCCGCACCGGGCTGGCCCTGCTCGACGCCATCGACCGGCACCGCACCACCCTCCTCGGCGCCCGCCAGGCGCGGCAGCAGGCGCTCGAGGCCGCGGCCGCCCAGCTCGCCGAGGCCGCCCGGCTGTCCGCTTCGATCGAGGATGCGGAGGCGGTCGCGCACATCGCCGAGGCCTCCGCGGTTCTCGACGACGCCGTCTCGACGGCCCGCGCGCGCAGTCGGGCGCATCCTCTGGCCGACGTGGATGCGGTGAGCGCCGCCGCCGCGGCCCTCGACCGCACGCTCGCCGTCGCCCGCACCGCCCAGCAGCGCCTCGACTCGGCCCGAGAGGCGCTGGTCGGCGCCGTGGCCATCGCCACGAGCCACATCGGCACCGCTCGCGACGCGATCTCGGGCCGTCGCGCGCGGGTCGGCGCGGATGCCCGCACCCGCCTCGCCGCGGCCGAACGCGAGCTCGATCTCGCCCGGGCCGAGTCCGACCCGGTCGCCGCGCTCGACGGAGCCCGCCGCGCGGCCACCCTGGCCACCGACGCCGACGCCCTGGCCCGCTACGACGCCCTGCGCTGATCCGGCGCCCGAGCCGGCCGGAGCACCACCACCCGCAACACCAGCGCACCGCTACCACCTGCGCACCACCGCCCGCCGCGCCACCACCACCCCGCCGCCGAACCTCACCCGCCCGGCCCACGCCGATAAAGTGCGACCATGACCACCCGCCGTCGCCGCCACCCCGCCCTCCGCATCACGGCCGTGGCCGTCGTGGCAGCCCTCCTCGCCTCCGTCAGCGGCTTCCTCGTCTACGCCGAGACGACCTACGCCGCCACGCCCGCCCCGGTGCAGGCGATCGCCGACGACCCGGCGATCGACGCGCGCTGGAGCTACGACCACGTCGTGATGACCCCCTCCGACCCTGAGGCCGGCAACGGCACGGGCCTGGTCTTCCTCGCCGGAGCCAAGGTCGACCCGCTCGCCTACGCCTCGAAGCTCAGCGGTCTGGTCGATGCGGGCACCACGGTCGTGATCGTGCGCCCGGTGCTCAACTTCGCGATCCTCGAGTTCCGGCCCTTCTCCGACTTCACCGCCCTCGCCCCGGCGAGCGCCGGGGTCACCGACTGGTTCGTCGGCGGCCACAGCCTCGGCGGAGTCAAGGCCTGCCAGTACGCCGCCGACCCTTCTGCCGGCGTGAAAGGACTTGTACTTCTCGGCTCCTACTGCGCCGGCGACGAGTCCGGCCTCGCGAAACCCGTGCTCTCGGTCTCGGGCA
The DNA here is from genome assembly GCF_059691755.1 of Herbiconiux sp. 320_LB. NCBI lineage: Bacteria > Bacillati > Actinomycetota > Actinomycetes > Micrococcales > Microbacteriaceae > Herbiconiux > Herbiconiux sp. 320_LB. The sequence continues at coordinate 213,659 of NZ_JCAWAD010000006.1, forward strand.
GCAACGACGGCCTGAGCACCCCGGAGAAGATCGACGCCTCGAAGCCCGAGCTGCCCGCCGACACGGTCTACGTGGTGCTCGACGGCGCCTCCCACGCGCAGTTCGGCGACTACGGCCTGCAGCCCGGCGACGGCACCTCGACCGTCGACGACGCCACCGTGCGCCGCGAACTCACCGAGGCCCTCACCGCCTTCATCCGCTGAGGATGCGGGCGCGGACGAGCACGAGAAGCGAGACGTGAGCAACCCGGAAAACAACGAAGTGCCGGCCTCCCGAAGAAGACCGGCACTCCTGTCCGTGCGCGAGGGGGGACTTGAACCCCCACGCCCTTGCGGGCACTGGCACCTGAAGCCAGCGCGTCTGCCAATTCCGCCACTCGCGCGAACTAGGAGAGACTAGCACGCCCGGCGCGACGCGTGCGAACCGGGCCCTGAGAGTGCATTAACACCCAAGACAAGTAACATCGTCGTAGCATTCACGCCTTTGACAGCGCGCGCCGCCCTCGCGGCGCATCGACCGCCACCACGAAGCCACCGCCCCGGCGGCCGAGTCGCGACGCGAGAAAGAAGATCGGGAGAGACGTGGGAATACTGGACAACTTCGAGAAGGGTCTCGAACGCGCCGTCAACGGCGCCTTCGCGAAGACCTTCCGCTCGGGGCTCCAGCCGGTCGAGATCTCCTCCGCGCTGAAGCGCGAACTCGACACCAAGGCCGCCGTCGTCTCGCGCGACCGCATCCTGGTCCCGAACAGCTTCCGGGTGCTCCTGGCCCCCGCCGACTTCCAGCGCATGACCACGATCGGCCCGACCCTGATCGACGACCTGAACTCGATCGTGCAGCAGCACGCCGCCCAGCAGGGGTTCCAGTTCGCCGGCGGTGTCTCGATCGACCTGGTGAACGACCAGCGCCTGTCGACCGGCGTCATCCAGATCGAGTCCTCGAACGTCAAGGGCGACGTGGCCTGGACCCCGGTGCTCGACGTCGCAGGCAAGCGCCACCCGATCACCAAGTCGCGCACCGTCATCGGCCGCGGCAGCGACGCCGACATCACCGTCGACGACACGGGCACCTCGCGCAAGCACGTCGAGATCCTGTGGGACGGCACGCACGCCCAGGCCCACGACCTCGGCTCGACGAACGGCTCTCAGCTGAACGGCCGCCCGTTCGACCGCGCGAACATCGAGCCCGAGTCCGTCATCCAGATCGGCCGCACCTCCATCGTCTTCCGCGTCGTGCCCCAGACCAGCCGCCCGGCCTCCCGGCGGCCCGCCGACCCCGCGGCGACCACCCGCATGCCGGCCCAGGCGCGCGACACCGGCCGAGCCCGCTCCCACGACGACGACCGCCCGCCCCTCGATCCCGGCGGATTCTGGCGGTAGACGGCGACAATGAGCGAACTCACCCTCCTCATCCTGCAGTTGGCGTTCCTGGCGCTGCTCTGGGTGTTCATCTTCATCGTCGTCTACACGATGCGGTCCGACCTGTTCGGGCAGCGCGTGCGCAAGCTGAAGGATGCGGCGGCCGGCCCCGCGGTCGCCCCCACCGGCGTCGCTGCGGCGGGCGCGGCCCCGGCCGGAGCGGCCGCCGCAGCCCCGGTCACCCCTCCCCCGGCCGCCCCGAAGGTGCCCACCTTCGTGCCGGCCCCCGGCACCGAGCTGAGCGGTCCTCCGCGCGCGTCGACCGCGAACGCCGGCCGACTGGTCATCACCTCCGGCCCGAAGGCGGGCACCGACATCCCGCTCGGCACCGAACCGCTGACGATCGGGCGCTCCACCGACTCGAGCGTCGTCATCCGCGACGACTACACCTCCACGCACCACGCCCGCCTGATGGTCTGGGGCGAGGAGTGGGTGGTGCAGGATCTCGACTCCACCAACGGCACCTTCCTCGACGGCCAGCGTGTGACCGCCCCGGTGCACGTCCCGCTCAACACGCCCATCCGCATCGGCGCGACGACGTTCGAACTGCGACGGTAACCCGTGGCCATTACGACCGTGAGCGCGGCCGTGTCCCACGTGGGCAAGATCCGCTCGAACAACCAGGACTCGGGTTTCGCCGGCGAGACGCTCTTCGCCGTCGCCGACGGGATGGGCGGGCACGCGGGCGGTGACGTCGCGAGCGCCCTGGCCCTCAAACGTCTGGCCGAGATCGACGGGCAGTACACCTCCGCGGTCGACGCCGAGTTCGCGCTGCAGGAGGCAATCGTCGCGGCCAACGCGGTGCTCACCGAGACGGTCTACGAGCATCCCGAGCTCACCGGCATGGGCACGACCCTGAGCGCCCTGGTGCGGGTCGGCCACAGCGTCGCGCTCGCGCACATCGGCGACTCCCGCGTCTACCGGCTGCGCGACGACGTGCTGACCCAGATCACGGTCGACCACACCTTCGTGCAGCGGCTGGTCGACTCGGGGCGCATCACGCCCGAGGAGGCAAAGACCCATCCGCGCCGCTCGGTGCTCATGCGGGTGCTCGGCGACGTCGACGCGGCCCCCGAGGTCGACCTCCAGGTGATGGACACGCGGCCCGGCGACCGGTGGATGCTCTGCTCCGACGGCCTCTCCGGGGTCGTCGAGTTCGACGACATCGAGAAGATCCTCAAAGAGAACGCCGAGCCGCGCGAGGCCGCCGACGCCCTGGTCAAGGAGAGCCTGGACCACGGCGCCCCCGACAACGTCACCGTCGTCGTCGTCGACGTGCACCAGTCGCTCGACACCCCCGAGGTCGAACCGGTCGTCGTCGGCTCCGCGGCCGTCCCGATCGCGTTCGAGCAGCCGGTGCGTCGCACCGTGCGCATCGCGGGCATCCCGGGGCTCCGGATGCACCCCCGCGGCCCCGCGAGCACCGAGCCCAGCCACTTCGAGCCGGGCTCCGACGACTACCTCGACGAGCTGATCGAAGAAGACCGGCGTCGCAGCCGCCGCCGGAAGGCGACCTGGCTGGTGGCGCTGGTCGTCGTGCTGGCCCTGATCGCCGGCGGCCTCTACGCCGGCTACCGCTGGACCCAGACGCGCTACTACGTCGGCGCCTCGAACGGCTCGGTCGCGATCTTCCAGGGCATCCAGCAGAGCGTCGGCCCGATCGCGCTCTCGCACGTCTTCCAGGAGACGGACGTGACGACGGATGCGCTGCCCGACTACACCCGCCGCCAGGTCGAGAACACCATCAGCGCCGACTCGATCACCGCGGCCCTGGAGATCGTGAAGCGCCTGAGCGACTCGGCGGCCACGAACACCCCGACCGACGGCACCGCACCGACCGACGGCAGCCAGCCCACCGACGTCCAGCCCACCGACGGCAGCACGCCGCCGCCCGCAACGCCGGCCGACGGCACGCAGAACCCGGGCACCACCGACGGCAGCACCCCGGCGCCATGACGAACCCCACCGCCTCCGTCGCCACCCCGGATCAGCCGGCCCCCACCCCGGGCCGCGGCATCCGCCGCATCCGCGTGCCGCAGAAGCTCCGCAACGTCGAGCTGTTCCTGGTCGTCTTCGTCTGCGCCGTGAACGCCCTCGCGGTCGTGCTGGTGCAGTTCGGCGCGCTCGGCTACGCCGACGGCACCGTGGTCACGCTCGGCGCGGGGCTGTCCATCCTCGTCATCGGGATGCACATCGCGCTGCGTTTCGTGGCGACGAACGCCGACCCGTTCATCCTGCCGATCGCGGCGCTGCTGAACGGTATCGGCATCGCGATGATCTACCGGATCGACATCGCCGAGAACCTCACCGGCTGGGAGAGCACCGCCGTGCGCCAGGTGGTCTGGAGCGGGATCGCGATCGCGCTGGCGATCCTGGTGATCGTGCTGATCCGCAACCACCGCGTGCTCCAGCGCTACACCTACCTGGCGATGCTGATCGCGGCCGTCCTGCTCCTGCTGCCGATGCTCCCGGTGATCGGTCAGGAGATCTACGGCGCCCGCGTCTGGATCCACGTCGGCGCCTTCTCGTTCCAGCCCGGCGAGGTCGCGAAGATCGCGCTGGCCGTGTTCTTCGCCGGCTACTTGGTCTCGCGCCGCGACAGCCTCTCGATGGTCGGCACCAAGGTGCTCGGGATGCGGTTCCCCCGCGGTCGCGACCTCGGCCCCATCCTCGTGCTCTGGGGCGTGTCGATGGCGATCATCATCTTCCAGCGTGACCTCGGCACGGCGCTGCTCTACTTCGGCCTGTTCGTCGTGATGATCTACGTCGCCACCGGGCGAGCCAGCTGGGTGGTGCTGGGCGTCGGACTGTTCCTGGCCGGCGCGGTCATCGCGAGCCAGGTGCTGGTGTACGTCAACGACCGTTTCACCAACTGGCTGGATGCGTTCGCCAGCTCCCAGTACGACGCCGACGGGGGCAGCTACCAGCTGGTGCAGGGCCTGTTCGGCCTGGCCAACGGAGGCCTGATCGGCACCGGTCTCGGCGAAGGCCGGCCCGACATCACGCCGCTGGCGCAGAGCGACTACATCATCGCCTCGCTGGGCGAGGAGCTCGGGCTCGCGGGTCTCTTCGCGATCCTCGCGCTGTATCTGCTGTTCATCTCCCGCGGCCTTCGGATCAGCTTCGCGGGGCAGGACGACTTCGGCCGTCTGCTGGGTGTCGGCCTCTCGTTCACGGTCGCCCTGCAGTGCTTCATCGTCATCGGCGGCGTGACCCGCGTCATCCCGCTGACCGGCCTGACGACGCCGTTCCTGGCGGCCGGAGGCTCGTCCCTGGTCGCGAACTGGATCATCGTGGCGCTCCTGCTGCGCCTGTCGGACACAGTCCGCAATCAGCCAAGGCTGGTGATCTAGAGCCGTGACCCGTGAACTCAAGCGTGTGAGCATCGTGGTCTTCCTGATGTTCCTCACCCTCCTCGTCTCGACGACGACCATCCAGTTCTTCCAGGCCGACAACCTCTCCAGCGACGCACGGAACGCCCGCACGGTCTACGCCTCCTACGACACCGAGCGCGGCCCGATCCTGGTCGACGGTCAGCCGATCGCGATGTCGGTGCCGACGACCGACGAGTTCAAGTACCAGCGCAGCTACCCCCAGGGCCCGCTCTACAGCGCGGTCACCGGCTACTACACGCTGGGTCAGGGCTCGAGCCAGATCGAGCAGTCGATGAACGACTACCTCAGCGGCACGAGCGACTCGCAGTTCCTGGAGTACCTCAACCGCCTCGTGACCGGGCAGAACCCCCAGGGGGCCTCGGTCGAGCTGACGATCGACCCGGTCATCCAGCAGGCGGCCTACGACGCGCTCGGCAGCTATCAGGGCGCGGTGGTCGCCATCGAGCCGGCCACCGGGCGGATCCTGGCGATGGTCTCCAAGCCCGACTACGACCCGAACACGCTCGCCGTGCACGACAGCCAGCAGGTGCTCGACACCTACGACTCGCTGATCGCCGCGTCGGGCGATCCGTTGATCAACAAGACGATCAACGACCTGAACCCCCCGGGATCCACGTTCAAGATCATCACCACCTCGGCGGCGCTCCAGAACGCGAACCTCCCGGTCGACCACACCGAGCCGAACCTGGCGCGGTTCCCGCTCCCCGGCAGCGACCAGACGGTCAGCAATGCCGGCGGCGGAACCTGCGGAGGCGGCGACACGGTCACCATCGCGACCGCGTTCATCCTCTCCTGCAACATCCCGATGGCCGAGCTCGGCGTCGAGATGGGCGAGGGCGCCCTCGGCGACATGGCGAAGGCCTTCGGTTTCGGCAGCGATCTGTCGGTGCCGATGGATGTCTCCCCCAGCGTCTACCCGCGCGGCCTCGACGACGCGCAGCTCGCGCTCTCGGCCTTCGGGCAGGGCAGCGACGTGGCGACGCCGATCCAGATCGCGATGCTCTCGGCCGCCGTGGCGAATGGAGGAAAGCTGATGACCCCCACCCTGATCGACGAGGTCCGGGCACCGGATCTGAGTGTCCTGGAGAGCTTCGAGGCCAAGGAGTTCGGCACCCCGCTGACTTCGGTAACAGCTTCGACACTTTCGGGTCTGATGGTCGACGCCGTCGATAACGGCGCGGCGACTAATGCAAGAATAGACGGGGTCAGTGTGGCTGGTAAGACCGGAACCGCGGAGAACGGGGACGGTGATCCCTACACGCTGTGGTTCACCGGTTTCGCCCCCGCAGACAACCCGCAGATCGCTGTCGCGGTCGTCGTGGAGGATGGCGGCGGGCTGGGTCAGTCCGGGACGGGGAACCAGGTGGCTGCACCGATCGCACAACGAGTACTAGAGGCGGGCTTACGTAAATGAGACCCACAGCAGGGGTGACCTTCGGGGGCCGGTACGAGCTGTCCAATCGCATCGCGATCGGCGGCATGGGCGAGGTCTGGCAGGCCACCGATCTGGTGATCGGGCGCACCGTCGCCATCAAGATCCTGAAAGACGAGTACCTCGGCGATCCCGGATTCCTGGAGCGCTTCCGCGCCGAGGCCCGGCACGCCGCCCTCGTCAGCCACGAGGGCATCGCCAACGTCTTCGACTACGGCGAGGAGGAGGGCAGCGCCTACCTCGTGATGGAGCTGGTCCCGGGCGAGGCGCTCTCGACCATCCTCGAGCGCGAGCACGTGCTCTCGACCGACCGGGTGCTCGACATCATCGCGCAGACCGCCCTCGCGCTGCAGGCCGCGCACGCCGCCGGCCTGGTGCACCGCGACATCAAGCCCGGCAACCTCCTGATCACCCCCGACGGCCGGGTGAAGATCACCGACTTCGGCATCGCGCGGATCGCCGACCAGGTGCCGCTCACCGCCACGGGCCAGGTCATGGGCACCGTGCAGTACCTCTCGCCCGAGCAGGCGAGCGGTCAGCCGGCCTCGCCGACCACCGACATCTACTCGCTGGGCATCGTCGCGTACGAGTGCCTCGCCGGCAAGCGCCCCTTCACGGGCGAGTCGCAGGTCGCCATCGCGATGGCCCAGATCAACGAGACCCCGCCCGACCTGCCGGTCACGATCGCCGAGCCGGTGCGCAACCTCGTGCTCTCCTGCATCGCGAAGAAGCCGGAAGACCGCCCGGCCTCGACCGCGGCGCTCGCCCGCGCGGCGATGGCCCTGCGCCGCGGCGACATCGCCTCGGCCGCGGCCGCCGTGCCGGCCGTCCTCGGCCCCGAGGGCCTGCCGCCCACCGTGGCGACCACCGTCATGCCCTCCGGCGCTCCGACGCAGGCCACGGCCCTGCTCGCGACGCCGGGCGGTCCGCTCGGCCCGGCCGGGCCCGTGCCGCCGGTCGCCGACGACCTGCCCGCGGAAGAGCCGAAGAAGCGCTCCCCGTGGACCTGGCCGCTCATCGTCCTCATCATCATCCTGGGCCTCGTGCTGATCGGCACGATCGTGGCCCTCGTGGTGCAGGCGAACGGTTCGAGCGCACCCGCGACGCCCAGCACCAGCGCGTCGCAGACCCCGCCGCCGACCTCCCCGACCCCGTCGGTGACCCCGACGCCCACGAGCACCTCGGTCGCGGTGAGTGAGTCGGAGCTGAAGGGCAAGTCCTTCGACGAGGCCGCCGGCATCCTGCAGAACATGGGTCTCAGCGCCAACCGCGTCCCCGGCAACGCCGCTCCGAGCGCCGACCAGGTCGACGTGGTCTACCAGGCGACCCCGGTCGGCAACGTGGCCAAGGGCACGACGATCGCGCTCACCGTCTACACCGACGTGATCGTTCCGGACTCCCCGACCACCACCCCCGCCGTGACCTCCGGGTCCAGCGACGGGAAGGTGCGGGCCGGCACCGACTTCGCGATCGGCTGGACCTCGTACAGCTGCCCCTCGGGCACCACCCTCTCCGGGTACTCGGTCGACGCGACGAACGCGACCGTGACCTCGACCCCGGGCACCACGACGGCGGCCACGCTGACGGCCACCGGAGCGCCGGGTTCGACCATCGAGGTCAAGTACAACGTGAGCTGCTCGAACTCGGTCTCCGGGTACTCGCCGTCGCTCACGCTCACCATCGAGGGCGCGGCGCCCACCCCGACGAACACCCCGGCCGGCACGGGTGCAGGTGCTGGCGCCGGCGGCGGCGCACCGAAGAACAACTGAGCGGCGACGAGCACGAGCACCAACACGGCTCAGCAGCCCAGCACGACCCCGCACCCCCGTACTAGCCGGCAGAGATCCAGGAGTTATCGACAGTGACCGACGACAACCGTCTCCTCGCCGGGCGATACCGCCTGGGCGAGCTGATCGGCCGGGGCGGGATGTCGAACGTCTACTCCGGCCGCGACGAGCGACTCGGCCGACAGGTCGCGATCAAGCTGCTGAAGTCCTCGCTCGCGGGCGACCCGGTCTTCCGCACCCGCTTCCGGCAGGAGGCACAGGCGGCGTCCCGGATGGCGCATCCGACGATCGTCCGCGTCTTCGACGCCGGCGAGGAGCGCGTCGCCGAGGCGGGCGGCTTCGAGGGCGTCGTGCCCTTCATCGTGATGGAGTTCGTCGAGGGCAAGCTGCTGAAGGATCTGATCAAGGAGGGCCCGGTCGACTCGGCCGAGGCGATCCGGATCACCGAGGGCATCCTCACCGCTCTGGAGTACTCGCACCGCGCCGGCGTCGTGCACCGCGACATCAAGCCCGGCAACGTGATGATCACGCACGGCGGGCAGGTCAAGGTCATGGACTTCGGGATCGCCCGCGCGATCTCGGACTCGTCGGCCACGGTCGCGCAGACCACCGCGATCCTCGGCACCGCCCAGTACTTCTCTCCCGAGCAGGCGCGCGGCGAGTCCGTCGACGCCCGCACCGACCTGTACTCGACCGGCGTGGTGCTGTTCGAGATGCTCACCGCCGAACCGCCCTTCAAGGGCGAGACGCCGGTGGCGGTCGCGTACCAGCACGTCAGCGAGATGCCGGTCGCGCCGTCGAAGGTCAACCCCTCGGTCTCCCCGGCGATCGACCAGGTGGTGCTGCACGCCCTCGCGAAGGACAGGTTCGCTCGTTTCCAGAGCGCGGTGGAGTTCCGCGGCGATCTCGAGGTCGCCGGCGCCGGCAAGATCCCGTCGAAGCGGCTCCCGGCCGACGATTTCCAGAGCTCTCTGTTCGGCGCACCGCCGAGCCTCGCGCAGGGCAGCGACGCCGCCCTGACCCAGCTCGCCGGCGACGACGAGTACGCGGTGCGCACGCAGTCGCGGCCGCCCGTGGTGTGGATCTGGGCGGGCATCGTCTCGGTCGCCGTCATCCTGGTCGCGATCGTGTTCTGGGTGCTCACGCTGCAGCCGAGCGATCAGCTGCCCTCGACCTCCCGGCAGATCCCGACCGTCACCGGCCAGACCTACGAGGCCGCCGACGCCACGCTCCAGCAGCTCGACCTGATCACGGCGCAGTACCTCGTCTACAGCGACACGATCCCGCAGGGCCAGGTCGTCGACACGAATCCCCCGGCCGGCACGATCGTCAGCCCCGGCACCGTGATCGACGTGCGGGTCTCACAGGGGCGGCAGGCCGTCGCGATCCCCGACCTCTCGGGCGTCGCGGCCAATCAGGCGTCGCAGACCCTGCAGGCCGCGGGATTCGTGGTGGGCAAGACCGTGAAGGAGAACTCTCCCGACGTGCCCGCCGACGTGGTGATCGGCACCGACCCGGCCTCCACCGCGAAGAGCTTCGCGGGCGACACGATCGATCTCCTGGTCTCCAGCGGCCTGGTCACGGTTCCGGATGTCGCGGGTCAGCCCATCGACGTCGCGAGCGCGACCCTCGAGCGGGTGATGCTCCAGGTCAAGGTGGAGCAGGATCCCGGGTGCAAGACCCAGGCCACGAACCCGGTTTCGAGCCAGTCGATCGCCGCGGGCGATGCGGTGCAGAAGTCGGAGATCACCATCCGCTACTGCAGCGGCGTCTGACCGCTCGGCGTCAGACCGCGCGCAGCAGCGGGTTCAGTTCGGCGGCCCGCGCCGGCGCCTCGACGAGCCCCGCCGTGGCGAGCCAGTTCGCGAGCATCTTGTAACCGCCCTCGGTCAGCACCGATTCCGGGTGGAACTGCACGCCGTAGACCGGAGCCGAGACGTGGCGGAGGCCCATGATGACCCCGCCGTCGGTGCGTGATGTGACGACCAGGCTCTCGGGAACCGTGCCGTCGACGACCGCCAGCGAGTGGTACCGGGTCGCGGTGAACCCGTCAGGCACCCCGTCGTAGAAGGCGCTGTCGTCGTGCCGGATGACCGAGGTCTTGCCGTGCATGAGCTCGTCGGCGTTCGTCACCGTCGCGCCGAGGGCCTCGGCGATCGCCTGGTGCCCGAGGCAGACCCCGAGCAGCGGGGTGCCGGTCTCGAGGGCCGCGAAGACCACCGGGATCGAGACCCCCGCGTCAGAGGGCTTGCCGGGGCCGGGAGACAGCAGCACGGCGTCGTACGCGGCGATCGTCTCGGCCGCGTCGGCGGCGTCGAACGCGTCGTTCCGCACCACGTCGGTCTCGGCGCCGAGCTGCTGCAGGTAGCCGTTGAGCGTGTAGACGAAGCTGTCGTAGTTGTCGACGACGAGAACCCGGGTCATTGGTCGACCGTCACGTCTTGCACCGGGGCGGTGATGCTGTCAACCCAGGGGAAGACGTAGAACGCCAGCACGAACAGCAAGGCGGCGAGCAGCACGACGAGGATGAGGATGCGGACCCAGAGCGGGCCGGGCAGGATGCGCCACAGAGCTGCGTACATGGACTTAGGCCCCCACGATTCCGGCGATGGCGGCGGGCGCTCCGGCTGAACGCGGGGTCCAGTCCGTCAGCACGCCGTAGGCGATGATGCGCTCGGAGGCGACATAGAGCGGGTTGCAGCTCGTGAGCGTGATCAACCGGTCGGTCGGCGTCGCCCCGGGCGACTGCGGCACGGGGTCGATGACACCCACACCGTAGGGCGTGACGTACTCGCTGCCGCGGTAGGTGTAGGTGTACCAGCCGTCCTGCGTCTCGATGTAGATCGGGTCGCCGACCTGCAGCTCGTTGATCTTGAGGAAGGGGCTGCCCCAACCGTCGCGGTGCGCGGCGACGGCGAAGTTGCCGACCTGCCCGGGCATCTGGGTCGTCGCGTAGTGGCCGGCGCCGCCCTTGTTGAGCACCGTGCGGGGATCGACACCCTCGGCGATCGTCTTCTTGAAGTCGGAGCCGAAGCGCGGCACGTACAAGACGGCGAACTCCTGCGTGTTACCCGGCGCCGCGAGCACGGGCGGCTCGCCGTACTGGAAGCTCGAGGGGGCGGCGGCCGAGGAGGTCGCAGCGGGCGCGGGCGCCTGGCTGGTCGGTGCATCGCCGGCCCAGCTGTCGGTGAGCGAGTTCGCATCCGACGCCTGCTGGTTGCTCAGCATGATCCCGTTGAGCGAGAACTGCCACCCCAGGAAGAGGAGTACGAGGACACCCGCCGTGATCAGCAGTTCGCCGAACACACCGACGACTCGGGAGAACATGCTCCGCTTCTGCCGACGGGGGCGCTTGAGGGCCGTCTCGACCCCGGCTGCGGGGGGCGACGGCTCGGTGGGCGTCTGCTCGCTCATGCCCCAATCCTAAGAGCTTCTTCCTGGAGAGCCGCCCCGAGAGTGGCGCCTGTGGAAAACCGGTGGAGAACCGCTCGCCAAAGACCGTTAGAATCATCGGCATGGCCCGAGACAAAGCACCGACCAAGGACCTGGATCGCCGCTCCCGCGACGTTCAGCGCACCAGCCGCGACGAGTCCGCGCAGGCTCCGAACCCCGTCTGGTTCAAGCCGGTGATGTTCGGGTTCATGATCATCGGGCTGCTCTGGATCATCGTGTTCTACGTGAGCCAGGGCCTGTTCCCCATTCCCGACCTCGGGAGCTGGAACATCCTGATCGGTTTCGGGATCGCCTTCATCGGCTTCATCATGACCACGAGATGGCGTTAATTACACGGCTGTAATTATCCCCAGTGTGGAATCTCCTGTGGATAACTCTCGGGTTGTGGATAAACCTGTGAGAACCGCTATCCGGTGATCGGGTAGACGAGCGCCCTGGCGACCGTCAGCAGCACCAGTCCGACGACGATCGCGGCCACCAGCAGGATCTGCAGGTTCCGTTTCCGGATCGCCCGCGTCCTCACGTAGACGAAGGCGACCAGCCCGCCGGCGATCAGACCGCCGACGTGGGCCTGCCACGAGATCCCGGAGACGACGAACCCGAACGCCAGGTTGATCACGACCAGCACGACGATCTGGGCGCTCGACCCGCCGAGGTGCCGGTTGATGATGAAGTAGGCGCCCATCAGGCCGAAGATGGCTCCGGATGCGCCGAGCACCGCGGACAGCGGCGACGCGAGCAGCGCGACCGCCACGGATCCACCGAAGCCGGCGACCAGGTACAGCGCGAGGAAGCGCCCCTTGCCCACCATCCGCTCGATCGAGGGGCCGAGCACGAACAGCGTGTACATGTTCAACAGGATGTGGAAGATGCCGAACGGGTTCTGCGCGCTCAGCGGCGAGTGGGCGAACATCGAGGTGATCATCCGCCACGGCTCGAGCGGCGCCCCCGTGGCCGGGATCGTGTAGGCCGGCGCGTAGATCAGCGCCTGCGTCACGCCGAGGCCCGGGATCAGCTGCAGCAGGTAGACGATCACGCAGACCGCCATGATCGCGTAGGTGACCACCGGCGCATCCGCCCCGGTCAGGTTGCGCAGGAACGCGGGTCGCCGCCCGGCCGAGTAGGCCCGGGGCGTCTCACGCCGGTCTTGACGCGCGCAGTCGAGGCAGTGCACCCCTACCGCGGCCTGCACCTGGCAGTCCGGGCACACCGTCTTGCCGCACCGCTGGCAGAGCACGAAGCTCTGACGGTCGGGATGGCGGTAGCAGTAGTTGTCAGCCGAGTACGGCGCACTGGTCATGCGAGCGGTGCTCAGACCTCTTCGACGGTGACGCTCTCCAGCACGACCTCGTCCAGCGGACGGTCGTAGGCGTCGGTGGCGACGCCGGCGAGCTTGTCGACGATGCGCTTGGAGGCGTCGTCGGCGACGGCGCCGAAGATGGTGTGCTTGCCCTGGAGCCAGGTGGTCGGGCCGACGGTGATGAAGAACTGCGAGCCGTTGGTGCCCTTGCCGCCCTGGATGCCGGCGTTGGCCATGGCGAGCACGTAGGGCTCGTTGAAGTTGAGCTCGCCGTTGATCTCGTCGTCGAACTTAAAGCCGGGGCCGCCGGTGCCGTTGCCCAGCGGGTCGCCGCCCTGGATCATGAAGCCCGGGATGATGCGGTGGAAGACGATGCCGTCGTAGAGGCGGTCGTGCGTGGGCTGGCCCGTCTTCGGGTCGGTCCACTCGATCTCGCCGTTCGCGAGCCCGACGAAGTTCTTGACGGTCTTGGGTGCCTGGTGACCGTAGAGGTTCACGACGATGGGACCGTGGTTGGTGGTGAGGGTTGCGACGTGGGTGTGTGCGGGCATACCTCGATTCTGTCACATCGCGGCCGAGCATCCAGTGAGCGTCCAGCTGATGTGAGGTGGATGATCAGAGGCTCAACTACTGCGGTCTGGCATTGCGTGCCAAGATGGGGTCAACCGTGCTCTCGCCGATGGAGGTTTCACCATGAGTCTTTCCCGAAAGCGTCGCAAGGCGCTCAAGCGTCTGAAGGGAACGGCAGAAGACCTGTGGGTCGACCAGCAGGCCGTGCTCGACCGTGCCAACGCGATTCTCCGCGAGGCCGGCAAGCAGGCGAGCTACCTGGCCGATGAAGAGGTCAAGCCGCGGGTCAAGGCCGCCGCCGACCAGGTCGCTCCCGTAATCTCGAAGCGGGTCGCCGAGGTCAAGGTCGCCGGCGAGCAGGTCAAGCACCGCTTCTCCTCCGACGTACTCCCCGCCCTGGCCGGAACCGTGGGTTCCGCCGCCGCCGTGCTGCAGTCGTCGAAGAACCCGGAGTTCGTCAAGAACGCCGGCAAGAAGGCCGCGCAGGCCGCCAAGACGCTCGACAAGCAGGCCCCGAAGTCGGCCGGCTCGAAGGTCGGGCTGTTCTTCGTGATCAGCCTCGGCGTCGTGACCGCTGCCGGCCTCGGCTACGCCCTCTGGCAGACCTTCCGCGCCGACGACGAGCTCTGGATCGCCGACGAGGATCCCGAGCCCGAGACCAGCCCCGAGAGCTGATCCCCGGAGACAAGAAAGCCCCGCTCGCTCCTCTCGGAGCGGCGGGGCTTTTTCGTGGAGCCTGGGAGAATCGAACTCCCGACATCCTGCTTGCAAAGCAGGCGCTCTACCAACTGAGCTAAGGCCCCGGAAACGGGAAGTGGTGGGGCTACAAGGACTTGAACCTTGGACCTCTTCGTTATCAGCGAAGCGCTCTAACCGCCTGAGCTATAGCCCCGTTTTTTGACCAGAGTCGAGACTACCCTACGAGGGTCTCTTCGGCCAATTCGGCTCCTACTTGTTGGTGAAGCCGAGCATGATTCCGCCGGTGATCCGCACGGCCAGGTTGTACAGAGCCGCTCCGATGGCGCCGAGAGCCGTGATCACGATCACGTTCAGCACCGCCACGACGACCGAGAAGCCCATCACCTGCGGCAGCGACGCGAAGTCGAAGAGGTTGAAGTTGCCCTGGCCTGCGATGTCCTGCAGCAGCGTGTTGACGGAGTCGAACACACCGGTCTGATTCAGGACCGACCAGACCAGGAAGCTGGCGACGACGGTCACGATCCCGAGGATGATGGCCAAGAGGAACGCGATCTTCAGAACCGACCAGAAATCGATGTAGACCAGCTTCAGGCGAACCTGCTTGGTGGTGGCGACTCTTGCCGTTTTCTTCGCGAATTTGTCGCCAAGATTACTCATCCGTCGGTACGTCCTCTCCAGGCGCAGACTCTGCGGCGGCGCTCTCGTCGAGCTCCGCCTCCAGGTTGCGTTCCGTGTTCTTGGCCACTTCGATGATCTTGTCATCGTCCGCGAAACGGGCGAAGACAACGCCCATCGTGTCGCGTCCCTTAGCCGGAACTTCGGCCACGGCAGAGCGTACCACCTTGCCGCTGGCAAGAACCACAAGGACCTCGTCGTCCTCACCGACGATCAGCGAGCCCACCAGGTCGCCCCGCGCATCCTGCAGCTTGGCCACCTTGATGCCGAGACCGCCGCGCCCCTGCACCCGGTATTCGTCGACCGAGGTGCGCTTGGCGTAGCCGCCCTCGGTGACGATGAACACGTATCCCTCGTCGGAGACGACGTTGGCGCCCTGCAGCGAGTCGTCGCCGCGGAACTTCATGCCGATGACCCCGGAGGTCGCGCGGCCCATCGGCCGGAGCGCCTCGTCGGTGGCCGTGAAGCGGATGGACATGCCCTTGCGGGAGACCAGCAGCAGGTCTGAATCCTCGTTCACGAGCAACGCCGAGACCAGCTCGTCGTCGTCGCGCAGGTTGATCGCGATGATGCCGCCCGAGCGGTTCGTGTCGTACTCGGTCAGCGCCGTCTTCTTCAGCAGCCCGCCCTTGGTCGCGAGCACGAGGTACTGCGCGGCCTGGTAATCGCGGATGTCGAGGATCTGCGTGATCTGCTCCTCGGGCGCGAGAGCGAGCAGGTTCGCCACGTGCTGGCCCTTGGCGTCGCGGCCGGCCTCCTGCAGCTCGTAGGCCTTCGCACGGTAGACCCGGCCCCGGTTGGTGAAGAACAGCAGCCAGTGGTGGGTCGTGGTGACGAAGAAGTGCTCGACCACGTCGTCGGCCCGCAGCTGGGCGCCCTTGACGCCCTTGCCGCCGCGGTGCTGGCTGCGGTAGTTGTCGCTCCGGGTGCGCTTGACGTAGCCGCCGCGGGTGACGGTGACGACCATCTCCTCCTCGGGGATCAGGTCTTCGATGTTCATGTCGCCGTCGAAGCCGAACATGATCTCGGTGCGCCGGTCGTCGCCGAACTTGTCGACGATCTCGGTGAGCTCCTCGACGATGATCTCGCGCTGGCGGGCGGGGCTGCCGAGGATGACGTGGTACTCGTCGATCTTGAGCTGGAGCGCCTCGGCCTCCTCCTGGATCTTCTGGCGCTCGAGAGCCGCGAGGCGGCGCAGCTGCAGCTCGAGGATGGCGCGGGCCTGCAGCTCGTCGATGTCGAGCAGGTCGATCAGGCCGTCTCGGGCCTCCTCGACGGTGGGCGAGCGACGGATGAGGGCGATGACCTCGTCGAGCGCGTCGAGCGCCTTGAGGTACGCGCGCAGGATGTGCATGCGCGCCTCGGCCTCGGCGAGACGGAACTGGGTGCGCCGCACGATGACCTGGATCTGGTGCGCGACCCACTCGGTGATGAAGCCGTCCAGCGGAAGGGTGCGCGGGATGCCGTCGACGATCGCGAGCATGTTCGCGCCGAAGTTGTCCTGCAGCTGGGTGTGCTTGTAGAGGTTGTTCAGCACGACCTTCGCGACGGCGTCGCGCTTCAGCACGATCACGAGGCGCTGACCGGTGCGGCCCGAGGTCTCGTCGCGGATGTCGGCGATGCCGGCGAGCTTGCCCTCCTTGACCAGGTCGGCGATCTTGATCGCCAGGTTGTCGGGATTCACCTGGTACGGCAGCTCGGTGACGACGAGGCAGGTGCGGCCCTGCAGCTCCTCGACGTTGACCACGGCGCGCATGGTGATCGAGCCACGACCGGTGCGGTAGGCGTCGTGGATCCCCTTGGTGCCGAGGATCTGGGCTCCCGTCGGGAAGTCGGGCCCCTTGATCCGCTGCATCAGCGCCTCGAGGAGCTCTTCGCGGCTCGCCTCGGGGTTCTCGAGGTACCAGACGGCGCCGGCCGCGACCTCACGGAGGTTGTGCGGCGGGATGTTGGTGGCCATGCCCACCGCGATGCCGACCGAGCCGTTGACCAGCAGGTTCGGGAACCGCGCGGGCAGCACGACGGGCTCGAGGGTGCGGCCGTCGTAGTTGTCCTGGAAGTCGACGGTCTCTTCCTGGATGTCGCGCACCATCTCGAGCGCGAGCGGAGCCATCTTCGTCTCGGTGTACCGCGGGGCGGCCGCACCGTCGTTGCCGGGCGAACCGAAGTTGCCCTGGCCGAGCGCGAGCGGGTACCGCAGGCTCCACGGCTGGATCAGGCGCACCAGGGTGTCGTAGATCGAGGAGTCGCCGTGCGGGTGGAACTGCCCCATCACCTCGCCGACGACGCGCGCCGACTTCGAGAAGGCGCGGTCGGGCCGGTAGCCGCCGTCGTACATCGCGTAGATCACGCGGCGGTGCACCGGCTTCAGGCCGTCGCGCACGTCCGGCAGCGCACGGCCGACGATGACGCTCATCGCGTAGTCGAGGTACGAGCGCTGCATCTCGAGCTGCAGGTCGACCTGCTCGATGCGGTCTCCCGCGGCAGGGGTCAGTTCATCCGTCATGGTTCGGTTTCAGTCTCTGTCGATGTTCGCGAAAGCGCGGGTCAGATGTCGAGGAAGCGGACGTCTTTGGCGTTCTTCTGGATGAAGTTGCGTCGCGACTCGACGTCTTCCCCCATCAGGGTCGAGAAGATCTCGTCCGCCGCGGCCGCGTCGTCCAGGGTGATCTGACGCAGGGTCCGGGTGTCGGGGTCCATCGTCGTGTCCCAGAGCTCCCGGTAGTCCATCTCACCGAGTCCCTTGTAGCGCTGGATCCCGTTCTCCTTCGGGATGCGCTTGCCGGCGGCCTGGCCGTCGATGAGCAGCGCGTCGCGCTCCGCATCCGAGTACACGTACTCGTGCGGGGAGTTGGACCACTTGAGGCGGTACAGCGGCGGCATCGCGAGGTAGACGTAGCCCAGCTCGATCAACGGCCGCATGTAGCGGAACACCAGGGTCAGCAGCAGCGTCGTGATGTGCTGGCCGTCGACATCCGCATCCGCCATCAGCACGATCTTGTGGTACCGGGCCTTCTCTGGGTTGAAGTCCTCCCCGATGCCGGCGCCGAACGCGGTGATCATCGCCTGGACCTCGTTGTTGCCGAGTGCGCGGTCGAGCCGCGCCTTCTCGACGTTGAGGATCTTGCCGCGCAGCGGCAGGATCGCCTGGGTCTCCGGGTTGCGGCCCTGGATGGCGGAGCCACCGGCCGAGTCGCCCTCGACGATGAAGATCTCGCTCCTGGCGGGGTCGCGGCTCGAGCAGTCCTTGAGCTTGCCCGGCATGCCGCCGCCCTCGAGCAGGCCCTTGCGGCGCGTCTGCTCGCGGGCCTTCCGCGCGGCGAGCCGGGCCTGGGATGCCTGGATCGCCTTGCGGATGATGTCGCGCGCCTGAACGGGGTTGCGGTCGAACCAGTCGGTGAGCTCGGTGCCGACGACCTTCTGCACGAAGGCCTTCGCCTCGGTGTTGCCGAGCTTGGTCTTGGTCTGGCCCTCGAACTGCGGCTCGGCGAGCTTGATCGAGATGACCGCGGTCAGGCCCTCGCGCACGTCGTCGCCGGAGAGGTTGTCGTCCTTCTCCTTGATGATGTTCTTCTCGCGCGCGTACTTGTTCACGAGCGTCGTCAGCGCCGCCCGGAACCCTTCCTCGTGCGTGCCGCCCTCGTGGGTGTTGATCGTGTTGGCGTAGGTGTGGACGCTCTCGGTGTACCCGGTGGTCCACTGCATCGCGACCTCGAGCGCGATCTTGCGCTCGGTGTCCTCCTGCTCGAATGAGATGATCTCCTCGTTCACGAGGTCGGCCTTCTTCGAGCGGTTGAGGTACTCGACGTAGTCCTTCAGACCGTTCTCGTAGAGGTAGGTGACCGTGGTCTCCTCCTCGGTGCCGTCGTCGCCGCCGCGCTCGTCGGTGAGCTTGATGGCGAGGCCCTTGTTGAGGAACGCCATCTGCTGGAAGCGCGCCCGCAGCGTCTCGTAGTCGAACTCGATCGTCTCGAAGATGTCGATGCTCGGCCAGAAGGTGATCCGGGTGCCGGTCTCGTCGGTCGACTCCCCTTTCTCCAGCGGAGCCTGGGGCACGCCGATCTTGTAGCTCTGGCGGTAGACGTTGCCCTGGCGGCGCACCTCGACGTCGAGCTCGCTGGAGAGCGCGTTGACCACCGAGCTGCCGACGCCGTGCAGGCCTCCGGAGACCGCGTAGCCGCCACCGCCGAACTTGCCGCCGGCGTGCAGGATGGTGAGCACGACCTCGACGGTCGACTTCTTCTCGATGGGGTGGATGTCGACGGGGATGCCGCGACCGTTGTCGGTCACCGTGATCCCGCCGTCCTTCCGCATCACCACCTCGATGTGGGTCGCGTAGCCGGCGAGGGCCTCGTCGACGGAGTTGTCGACGATCTCGTAGACCAGGTGGTGCAGGCCGCGAGGGCCGGTCGAACCGATGTACATGCCGGGGCGCTTGCGCACCGCCTCGAGGCCTTCAAGAACCTGGATCTGGTCCGCGCCGTACTCGTTGTCAGGGTGGACCTTGTCCGATTCAGACATATGGAAATGGGCTCCTCAGTGCCGCGCCCAACGGCCGGGCAGGCGACCCTTCATTCTATCAAACGAAGGCTGTGATTCGGCGCTCATATGCCCCTGTGACGAACTTTCTGCAGAGGGATGACCACATTTGCCCTGTCAACCGTAGGTATCGCGAGGACCCCGCCCTGGAATCGATCTGGAGCCCCTTTTCCAGGACGGGGCGTGGGGGGCCTCGAAGCGGATCGACTCGATGCCCGCCTCCGGGAAGCGCTGCGCGATGGTCGTCATGATCAGCACGCGCATGTGGCGCAGCTGCGTCGCCCACGCCGTCGAGTCGCACTGCACGGTGAGCACGGAGTCGGTGATCCCGATCGGGGTCGAGTGCTCGGCGGTCTCCGGGCCGGCGATCTCGGTCCAGGCGTTCAGCAGGTCGCTCTTCGCGAGCGACGAGGTCCAGCCCAGCTCGGTCGAGAGGTTCGCCATCACGTCTCCGAGCCCCTTCGGGTCGCGGCCGACGCCGTAGGGGACGCTCGCCTCGTCGTCGTCTCCGCGGCGCCGCTTGCGCTCCCGCCACTTCGCCGCGCGGGAGTTCGGGTCGCCGAACGCGGCCTTCAGCCGGAGGTAGACCTCGGTGGCCTCGCTCACGAGAACTCCTCCACGATCGTGCCGGCCTGGATGCGCACGGTGTGCGCCGTGAGCGCCTCGGGCACGTCGTCGTACACGGCGGCGGTGATCAGCACCTGCTCGTAGTCCTTCACCGCATCCGCCAGCCGGCCCCGCCGGCCGTGGTCGAGCTCGGCGAACACGTCGTCGAGGATGACGATCGGGTCTCCGGTGCTCGACTCGGCGCGGAGCAGTTCGGCGCACGCCAGCTTCAGGGCCAGGGCGAACGACCACGACTCGCCGTGGCTCGCGTACCCCTTCGCCGGCAGACCGTTGAGCCGGAACAGCACGTCGTCGCGGTGCGGACCCACGAGCGTGATGCCGCGGTCGCGCTCGGCGCGGGCGACCTTCTCCAGTGCCGCCCGGAATCCGTCGGCGAGTTCGGCGCGGCTCGGCAGGGCGTCGGCTCCGGATGCGCGGGGTGCGTCGTCCTGCGGCCCCGCGTCGTCGTCGTCGCCCGGCCGCTCGGCCAGGATGCTCAGCACCGGCTCGAGGGTCGGCTCCTGCTCCGAACCGGCCACCGCCTGGTAGGCCTCGCGCACGAACGGGCCGAGCGCCCGGGTGATCGCGAGTCGCTCGGCGATGATCTCGGTGCCCAGCTCGACCAGCCGCTCGTTCCAGAGTTCGAGGGTGCTGAGCTTGGCATCCTTCAATCCGGATGCACGGGCCGACTTGAGGAGCGCGTTGCGTTGCTTCAGCACCCGCTCGTAGTCGGAGAAGACGCCGAGCAGCCGCGGCGATCGCTGACCCAGCAGCGCATCCACGAACCGGCGCCGGGTGGACGGCTCCCCGCGGATCAGCGCGAGATCCTCCGGCGCGAAGAGCACGGTGGACAGGTAGCGCGGCAGCTCGCGCGGCTTGATCGCCGCCCGGTTGACCTGGGCTCGGTTCGCCCCCGAGCGGTTCAGCTGGAGCTCGACGAGCAGTTCGCGCCCGTCGTGCTCCAGCCGGGCCCGCACGATCGCGGCATCCCGGCCCGCTCTGATCAGCGCCTGGTCGGTTGAGACCCGGTGCGAGGAGAGCGTGGCCAGGTAGCCGAGCGATTCGACGAGGTTGGTCTTGCCCTGTCCGTTCCGGCCCACGAAGAGATTGGGGCCGGGTTCGAGCGCGACCTCCGCGGTGGCGTAGTTGCGGAAGTCGGTGAGGCTCAGGTGACG
Source organism: Herbiconiux sp. 320_LB (assembly GCF_059691755.1). Lineage (NCBI taxonomy): Bacteria > Bacillati > Actinomycetota > Actinomycetes > Micrococcales > Microbacteriaceae > Herbiconiux > Herbiconiux sp. 320_LB. Next base: position 234,708 of record NZ_JCAWAD010000006.1, read on the forward strand.
GACGTACAAGCCAGGTGACTAGTCGAGCTCTTTGACCGCGTGGCCGCCGAACTGGTTGCGCAGCGCCGCGACGGCCTTCATCGAGGGCGAGTCCTCCTGGCGCGAGACGAAGCGGGCGAAGATCGCGGCGCTGATCGCGGGCATGGGGACGGCGTTCTCGATCGCCTCCTCCAAGGTCCACCGGCCCTCGCCGGAATCCTGCACGTAGCCCTGGATGTCCTTGAACTCCGGGTCGGCCTCGAGGGCGCGCACCAGGAGGTCGAGCAGCCAGGAGCGCACGACGGTGCCGCGCTGCCAGGCCTTGAAGGTGCCCGTGACGTCCTTGATGATGTCCTTCTTGGTGTCGAGCAGCTCGTAGCCCTCGGCGTAGGCCTGCATCATCCCGTACTCGATGCCGTTGTGCACCATCTTGGCGTAGTGGCCGGCGCCGACCTCGCCCACGTGCACGAAGCCCTCGTCGCGCGGACCCTCGGGGCGCAGCGCGTCGAAGATCGGCATGGCGCGCTCGACGTTCTCGACGGTGCCGCCGACCATCAGGCCGTAGCCGTTCTCGAGACCCCAGACGCCACCGGAGACCCCGGCGTCCATGAACTGGATGCCCTTCGGGGTGAGGAACTCGGAGTGCTTGAAGTCCTCGGTCCACTTCGAGTTGCCGCCGTCGATGATGAGGTCGCCCTCCTCCAGCACACCGGCGAGGTCGGTGATGACCGAGTCGGTGATCTCGCCGGCCGGGACCATGACCCAGACGATGCGGGGAGCCGGCAGAGCGGCCGCGAGGGCGGCGAGGTCGGGGACGTCGCTCACCGCGGGGTTGGTGTCGTACCCCACCACGTCGATGCCGGCGTGCTGCAGACGGGCGCGCATGTTGTTGCCCATCTTGCCAAGACCGATGAGTCCGAGGTTCATTGCCTACTCCTTGTGAGGTGTGTGGTGTGGGGGTGCGTCAGCGCAACAACAGGTTCGGCTGCAGCAGGTACTTGTAGTCGTCCGACCCCGGCTGGTCTTTCGAGGACTGGCTGGTGATCAGCACCGGGCCGGGCTTGTTCGGGTTGTCGGTCTTCGTGAACGAGATGCGCACGAACTCGGAGTGCACCGCGCTCAGCCCGTCGAGCAGGAACTGCGGCTTGAGCGAGACCACCGTGTCCTGCCCCGTGAGCAACGCGTCGATCGACTCGGAGGCCTGGGCCTGCTCGGAGCCGATCGCCTCGAGGGTCACGCCGTCGATCGTGAAGGTGAAGCGGAGCGCGGCCTCGCGCTCGAGCACCAGCGAGACGCGCTTGGTCGCCTCGATCAGGTCGGCGGTGTTGATGACCGCGTAGTTGTCGACGCTCTCCGGGAACAGTCGCTTGACCGGGGGGAAGTTGCCCTTGATCAGCAGCGTCGTCACGGTCTTCTTGTCGCTCTTGAAGGCGATCAGCTCGCGGTCGTCCGAATTCGTGATCGCGACCGAGATCGTGCCGGCGTTGCCGAAGGTCTTGCCGACCTCCTGCAGCGTGCGTGCCGGAACCAGCGCGGTGGCCGAGGTGGTGCCCGAGTCGTTGGAGTCCCAGTCGATGTTGCGGACCGCGACACGGTACCGGTCGGTTGCGACCAGGGAAATGCTGTTCTCGCTCACCTCGAGCTGCACGCCGGTGATCACCGGGGTGACGTCGTCGCGCGACGCGGCGACCGCGACCTGCGAGACCGCGGCGGCGAACTGCTCGGCCGGCAGCAGCCCGGACTCGGCGCCCACCTGCGGCAGCGTCGGATACTCCTCGACCGGCATGCTCAGCAGGGTGAACCGGGCGGTGCCGCAGCTCACGACGATCCTCGAGTCCTCCGTCGAGAAGCGCACCGGTGCGTTCGGGAGTCGGCTGGCGATGTCCGAGAGCAGTCGGCCGGAGACCAGGATGACCCCGGGCTCCTCGACGTCGGCCTGGATCTGGGTCTGGGCCGAGACCTCGTAGTCGAACGACGAGAGGGTGAGCCCCGCATCCGTCGCCTCGATGAGCACACCGCTCAGGATGGGGAGCGTCGTGCGCTGAGGCAGGAGCTTCACGGCGAAGGACACGGCCTCGCTGAAGACGTCTCGGTTTACTTGGAACTTCACGAAGTCACCTCTGTCGGCAATTGAGACCTTGAGTCGGTCAATGCTATCGGGTGCGGCCGTCGGCCCCGAGAGCGTTCCGGATCACACAAGGTTGTCGGATGTCATTTTCATTAAAGAGATTTCTTAATCTTCTTAACGTCTGTGGATATGTGGATAAGTCTGTTTAAACCGCGTCGTCACCGAGAACTACACCCGTGTGAGTTGTTGGCCGAGTGTGAAGGGCGTGTGGGTGCGGACGAACTCGGGGTGAACCCATCTCGAACGTTTCCACACGGATTCCGAATCGCTCAACATGAAGCGGGAACTTATCCACACGCTTTTCACAATCTGTGGACAACGAGGTCAGGTCGCGCTCAGGCGCTCTTGTAGCGCTGGTTGTGCTTGATCCGGTTCGAGATCTCGGTGACCTGGTTGTAGATCGACCGCTTCTCGGTCATCAGCTTGCCGATCTTGTTGTTGGCGTACATCACCGTGGTGTGATCGCGACCGCCGAACAGCTGGCCGATCTTCGGCAGCGACAGGCTCGTCATCTCGCGGCAGAGGTACATCGCGATCTGACGCGCCGTGGCGATGGCCTGCGAACGGGAGGAGCCGTAGAGGTCGTCGACCGAGAGCTTGAAGTACTCGGCGGTGTGATTGATGATGTCGACCGGCGCGATGACGTTGTCGTCGTCGAGGGTGATCAGATCCTTCAGCACGGTCTGAACCAGCTGCATGTCGACCGGGGTGCGGTTGAGGCTCGCGAACGCGGTGACCCGGATGAGGGTGCCTTCGAGCTCGCGCACGTTGCTCGACACCTTGGTCGCCATGAACTCGAGGATGTCGTCGGGCACCCGGAGCCGCTCGCTCTGCGCCTTCTTGCGGAGGATGGCGATGCGGGTCTCGAGGTCGGGGGTCTGCACATCCGTGATCAGGCCCCACTCGAAGCGGGTGCGCATCCGGTCTTCGAAGCCGGTGAGGTGCTTGGGGGGCAGGTCGCTGGTGATGACCACCTGCTTGTTGTGGTCGTGCAGCGTGTTGAAGGTGTGGAAGAAGGCCTCCTGCGTCTCGGCCTTCCCCTGGAGGAACTGGATGTCGTCGATCAGCAGCAGGTCGATGTCGCGGTACCGCGAATGGAAGGCGGCGCCGCGGTTGTTGGCGATCGAGTTGATGAAGTCGTTCGTGAACTCCTCGGAGCTGACGTACCGCACCCGCACCCCGGGATAGAGGCTGATCGCGTAGTGGCCGATCGCGTGGAGGAGGTGCGTCTTGCCGAGGCCGGAGTCGCCGTAGATGAACAAGGGGTTGTAGGCCTTGGCCGGCGCCTCGGCCACCGCGACCGCGGCGGCGTGGGCGAAGCGGTTCGAGCCGCCGATGACGAAGTTGTCGAAGGAGTACTTCGGGTTCAGCCGGGTGTCGTTGTTGCGGAGCGGGCCGACCGTCTCCTGCACCGGAGGGGCGACCGACTCGACGTAGGAGGACTCGGCGGCGATGCCGGAGCTCAGTGCTGCGGACGTCAGTGCACCCGACGCCAGTGGGCCTGTGGCGAGGGGGCCGGTCGCGAGGGGGCCGGTCGCGAGGGGCCCGGTCTCCGTGGCGGGGGTCTGGTAGCCGTCGATGTCGGGATTGACCACGACCGAGAAGCTGCTGACCCCGAGCTGCGGATCGAGGGTGCCGAGTGCGGAGAGGAGGGAGGGGCGCACGCGCTGTTCGAGCATGTCGCGGGTGAAGTCGTTCGGCACCTCGAGGTAGAAGGAACCGCCGAGGATCCCCTTCGGCACGACCAGGCCCAGGAAGCCCTTCAGCTGCGGGGTGATCCGGTCGTCCGTCGACAGCACCTGGAGGACCGACCGCCAGTTGTCTTCTGTCGAACTGGCACCGTCAGCCAAAGGAACTCCTGTCGAACTTCTGTCGCGGGCCGAGCTGGAACGCGCCCGACCTCAGCCGGGCCGTGAGCCCCCGCCGGCTGTTAGTAACTGTAGGCACCTAAGCTAGTGACTGCCATGGCGCAGGGCAAGTTCGGCGGATTGACGGTGGGTGTGTCGTTCACAGATCCTGTCCACAGGGTGTGGATAATTGATTCTTCGTGCCCATCGGTTTGACCGCAGGCGATTCTGGCCGTAGTTTTAATCAGTTGACTTGTGGAACTCGTCCACACTCCTGAACAACACCACTTCACGACGGCATCCATCCGGTGCGCCTGTCGGATCACGGAGATCATTATGAGCAAGCGAACTTTCCAGCCGAACAACCGCCGTCGCGCCAAGGTGCACGGCTTCCGTCTGCGCATGCGCACCCGTGCGGGTCGCGCCATCCTCTCGGCTCGCCGCCGCAAGGGGCGCACCGAGCTGTCTGCCTAGGCACTCCGTCATCCGCGGTGCTGGCCAAAGCCAATCGCATCACGCACGGCCGTGACTATCGCGGGACCGTGCGTCGAAGTGCGAAGATCGTCGGCCCGCACACCGTGACCTACATTCGCGCATCCGACGATCCGTCGTCGGATGCGCGTTTCGGGTTCATCGTGGCGAAGACGGTCGGGATCGCCGTCGTGCGCAATCGCGTGCGCCGGCGGTTGAAGGCCGCGTCGTACGCCCTGCTGCCGGATGTCCGGCCCGGCACCGACATCGTGGTGCGCGCACTGCCCGGAGCTTCGTCCCAGCCTTACCGCGTACTCTTCGAAGAACTCTCGCGTTCTCTCACAAAAGGATCCGTGCTCGCATGACGTCGGTGGTGACTGCGCTCGTGCTCGTGCCGCGGAATCTGGCCGTGCTCCTGCTCCGGGCCTACCGGGCGGTGATCTCCCCGCTGTACGGAGACGTCTGCCGGTACTACCCCTCGTGCTCCTCCTACACACTCCAGGCGATCCAGCAGCGTGGCCTGATCGTCGGCTCGGCACTCGGCGTGTACCGCATCGCGCGGTGCCACCCCTGGGCGAAGGGCGGCGTCGACGACGTGCCTCCCCTCCGTCGCCAGAGATATCGGCTGACGCCGTTCGGTTTCGTAGTATCAGCTAGCCATGGAAAGGGCTGACCCCACCCAATGGAAATCCCGTTTCTCGATACCATCCTCTGGCCCATCAAATGGGTCGTGGAGCTCATCCTGGTGGGCTGGCACTACCTCTGGACCTTCATCGGGCTCGACCCCGCGGCGGGTCTGACCTGGGTCCTCTCCATCGTGGGCCTCGTGCTCGTGGTGCGGGCGGCGCTCATCCCGATCTTCGTGCGCCAGATCAAGAGCCAGCGCAAGATGCTCGAGGTCGCCCCGCAGCTGAAGAAGATCCAGGACAAGTACAAGGGCAAGAAAGACCAGTTCTCGCGCGAGGCGATGTCGCGGGAGACCATGGAGCTGTACCGCAAGACGGGCACCAACCCGCTCGCATCCTGTCTGCCGCTGCTGCTGCAGATGCCGATCTTCTTCAGCCTGTTCTCGGTGCTGAACAACGCCCAGAAGGGTCAGGCCGGCGTCGGCCCGCTCAACGCCCAGCTCGGTGAGCAGTTCGGCAACGCGACGCTGTTCGGCGTCGCCCCGCTGCACGACACCTTCATCGGGTCGTGGAACAACGGCGGCCCTTGGCAGGTCATGGTGATCGCAGGCCTCATGGTCGTGCTGATGACCGCGTCGCAGTTCTACACGCAGCTGCAGATCATGGCCAAGAACCAGTCCCCCGAGGCCAAGGCCAGCCCGATGTTCAAGCAGCAGCGCGTGCTGCTCTACATCCTCCCGCTGGTGTTCGTCTTCTCAGGTGTCGCCTTCCCGCTCGGCGTCATGTTCTACTGGCTCACCTCGAACCTCTGGACCATGGGCCAGCAGTTCCTCGTGATCCGCAACATGCCGACCCCCGGCAGCGAGGCCGCGAAGGCCCGTGAGGCACGTCTTGCCAAGAAGGGCAAGCTCGAGCCGAGCAAGGGGGCACCCGCGATCGAGTCGATCCCGGAGGCGCCGAAGACCACCCAACGACAGCAGCCCGTGAGCAAGAACCGGGCCAAGAAGCAGCAAGGCGACAAGAAATGAGTGATGTGACCGAGAGCACGGGAACCGAGGAGTTCGAGGCGACCGAGGCCGTCGACGTGATGGATGACCGGGGCGGGGTCGGCGAGGCTGGTGGAGCTGCTGCTGAGGCCGGAACCGGCGCGGGCGACGGTGTGGTTTCCGGTGTGGACGAGGGCGATGTTGCCGCTGACTACATCGAAGAGCTGCTCGACATCTGTGACCTCGACGGCGACATCGACATCGAGGTGACGGATGGCCGGGCGTACATCTCGGTGAACGCATCCGGCGACAGCAACCTCCGCCTGCTCTCCCGCCCGGACACGGTGTCGGCCCTTCAGGAGCTGACCCGCCTCGCGGTGCAGACGAAGACCGGCGAGTTCTCCCGACTGATCCTGGATGTGGGCGGAAGCCGCGAGCAGCGCCAGCGCGAGCTCGAGCGCCTGGTCGACTCCGCGATCTCGGACATCGAGGCCGGTTCGGTGACCGCCGCGCTCGAGCCCATGTCGTCGTACGAGCGCAAGCTCGTTCACGACATCGTGGCGGCACGTGGGTTCTCCTCGGAGTCCGAGGGCGAAGGCCGCGACCGTCACACCGTCATCGCACGCGCCTGATCGGCACGGCTGTGGGCGAACTCGACACCGTCGTACCCGAGTCGGAGCCGGCGATCGCCTCGCAACTCTTCGGCGACCGGATCGACCTCGCGCGGGCGTACACCGCCGATCTCGTCGGGCGCGGTGAAGAGCTCGGCCTGATCGGGCCGCTCGAGCTGCCCCGCATCTGGACCAGGCACGTCATCAACTGCGCGCTGGTCGCTCCCCTGCTTCGGCCGGGCCGGGTGGGAGACATCGGCAGTGGCGCCGGTCTCCCCGGAATCGTGCTCGCGATCGCGCGCCCGGACGTCGACTTCGTGTTGATCGAGCCGATGGAGCGACGCGTGCACTGGCTCGAGGAGCAGAAGGTCGCGTTGGGGCTGACCAACGTCGCCGTGCTTCGGGCCCGCGCCGAGGAGGCCCGGGAGCTGCCGAAGCTCGACCAGGTGACGGCGCGTGCGGTCAGTGCGTTCAGCAAGTTGATCCCGCTGTGCGCGCCCCTGCTGCACTCCGGCGGAGAGATGGTGCTGATGAAGGGCGCCGGTGCGGCCGCCGAGATCGACGCTGCGGAGAAGGCGATCCGCAAGTACAAGCTCCACGACGTCGAGGTCGTGGTTCTCGGCGAGGAGCTCGGGATCGACGTGACCCGGGTCATCCTCGCCCGCACTCCCTGAGCGGCTCGTGCTCCGACCACTCGCTCTGTCGGTCTGACTGTCGATGTGGTTCGCGGGCCGGCGTGTCGTCAGATCCGACCCCTCCCCCGGTCGTGACTGTCAGCCTCATTCGATACGATCGAAGTCTCGTCCGTTCGGGTGTTCCACCCCACTATGTTTCACGTGAAACATCACGACAGGATTTGTGAATGACCAGCGATGCCACCGCCTTCGACGCCTCGACTCCCCTGGCTCGTGAGCTGGCCGATCTGTCGCAGCGTCGCCGTCAACTCGCGACGCGTGAATATCCGCTTCCTGCGTCGCCGCGGGTTCTGACCGTCGCGAACCAGAAGGGCGGCGTCGGAAAGACGACGACGACCGTCAATCTGGCCGCGGCCCTCGCGCGGAACGACGCGCGCGTTCTCGTCATCGACCTCGACCCGCAAGGCAATGCCTCCACTGCTCTCGGAGTCGAACACCGTGGCGAGCAGCAGAGTGTCTACGACGTCTTGATCCGCGACGAGCCCATGGTCGAGGTCGTGCAGCAGAGCCCCGAGTCGGAGAATCTGTTCTGCCTTCCCGCCACCATCCATCTGGCGGGCGCCGAGATCGAGCTGGTCCCCATGGTGGCCCGCGAGCAGCGGCTTCGGGGCGCCCTCGATCGCTATCTCGCGGCGATGGATGAAGCTGGCACGCCGTTCCATTATGTTTTGATCGACTGCCCTCCCTCGCTCGGACTGTTGACGATCAATGCCTTCGTGGCCGCGCGGGAGGTCCTCATCCCGATTCAGTGCGAGTATTACGCACTCGAGGGCCTCAGCCAGCTGCTCAACAACATCGGGCTGATCGAGCGTCACCTCAATCCGACGCTGGCGGTCTCGACGATCCTCCTCACCATGTACGACGGTCGCACCCGCCTGGCCTTCCAGGTGGCAGAGGATGTGCGCGCCCACTTCCCCGCGGAGACGCTGCACGCCGTGATCCCCCGGTCCGTGCGCATCTCCGAGGCACCGAGCTACGGCCAGACCGTCATCAGCTTCGACCCCAGTTCACCCGGTTCGGTCTCGTACCTCGAAGCCGCCGCCGAAATCGCAGACAGAGGAGCTCCTCGTGGCAACTAAGAAGAGAACCGGCCTTGGCCGCGGCATCGGCGCATTGATCCCGACCGACGAGCCGCGAGTGGAAGGTGCGCGTCCGGTCGACGTGTTCTTCGACACCCCGTCGCGCGAGGGGCAGCCGGGGACGACCAACCGGTTCGGCTCCGACACCGCGGAGGCGACCGTGGATCTGCTTCCGGTTCCGGGTGCGCGGCTGGCGCAGCTGGATCCCGCGTTCATCGTGCCGAATGCGAAGCAGCCGCGGAGCGTGTTCGACGAGTCGGACCTCGCCGAACTGGTGCACTCGGTCAAGGAGTTCGGTGTTCTGCAGCCGATCGTGGTGCGTGAGCTCCCTCTGACGGCCGGCGAGCCGCAGCAGTACGAGCTCATCATGGGCGAGCGCCGTCTGCGTGCCACCAAAGAAGCGGGACTGGACTCGATCCCCGCCGTGGTGCGGAACACGGCCGACGAGGACATGCTGCGCGACGCGTTGCTGGAGAACCTCCACCGGTCGCAGCTGAATCCGCTGGAAGAGGCTTCGGCCTACCAGCAACTTCTCGACGACTTCGGCATCACCCAGGAGCAGCTGGCTGAGCGGATCGGCCGGTCGCGGCCGCAGATCACGAACACGCTTCGCTTGCTGCGCCTGCCCCCGGAGGTGCAGAATCGCGTGGCTGCCGGAGTGCTGAGTGCAGGTCACGCCCGTGCGGTGCTCGCGGTGGGCGATGTGGATGCGATGACGAAGCTCGCCGACAAGATCGTGAATGAGGATCTGTCGGTGCGCGCCGCTGAGGCGCTGGCGTCGTCGGCACCGAAGGCCTCCCGCGCCAAGCCGACGGCCGGAACGAAGCGTGGCCATCTCGATGAGATCGGCGAGCGGCTCGGTGATCGCCTCAACACGCGGGTGCGGGTCAGCCTCGGCCGATCGAAGGGTCAGATCGTCATCGACTTCGCGACGATCGAGGACCTGAATCGAATCCTCGCCGAGCTGGGCGAGGACGGCTTCGGTCGCCGCTGAGCCCCTCCCCCACCAGTCGTGCATGTTTCACGTGAAACATCGACCCGGCATCTTGGCGCCGCTAGGCGATGCCGTGGGGCAGGCAGGGCCCTAGCTCGACAGACCGAAGTGTTTCACGTGAAACATTCACTGAGCGAAAACGTGCGGGACGTGTGCGCTTTCACGCTTGACCGCACGATCGAGGCCGATGTTTCACGTGAAACGTTGCGGGCCGTGGAGGCGGCGGAGGGTCCGTCAGCGAGCGGCGTCGGCGATCGCCAAGTCGCTCAGGGCTGCATAGACGCTGCCGAGCGTGAAGCCGGCGGCGAGGATGGCCTGCGGCACGATCGATGTCTCGGTGAGCCCGGGCAGCACATTCGCCTCAAGGAACCACGCGACGCCGGAGTCGTCGATGATCAGGTCGACCCGCGAGATGTGCCGCAGTCCCAGGAGCTGGTGGATCGCCAGCGCCGTCTCCTGCGCGACGCGAGCGGTCTCGTCGTCCAAGCGAGCGGGAACGAAGAAGTGGGTCTCCCCCGCGTTGTACCGCGCCTCGAAACTGTAGACGCCAGATCGGGGCTCGATCTCCACGACCGGAAGCGCGAACGGCCCGTCTCCGAGGTCGACGACGCCGACCGAGACCTCCACGCCGTGAATGCGCTGCTCGATCAGGGCGACCTCGCCGTAGGTGTACGCGTCGACGACGGCACGCGGCAGATCGTCGGTCGACGAGATCACTCCGACACCTAGAGCCGAGCCGCCCTGCGCCGGCTTCACGACCAGCGAGCTGCCGAGATCGGCTGCGACGCGGGCGAGCACCTCGGTGGCGCCGAGCTCGCGGAAGGTGTCGCGCGGAAGGGTGATGGATCGCGGGGTCGCGAAACCGCCGCGCTCGACCAGGACCTTCGCGGTGGGCTTGTTCCAGGCCAGACGGGCCGCGTCCGAGCGCGAGCCGACGTACGGGACACCGATCGCCTCGAGCAGCGCACGAAGAGCGCCGTCTTCACCACTCGCACCGTGGAGGGCGGGCCAGACCACGTCGGGTCGCGTCTCGTCCAGGAACGGCAGGAGCGACGCATCCGGATCGCGGAGGATGACGATGTGACCGCGCTGGCTGAGGCTGTCGGCGACTCGCCGGCCCGAGCGGAGCGAGACGTCGCGCTCGTGCGAGATGCCGCCGGCGAGGACCACGACGGTGCGGGGGACGATCTGTTCGTGCGAGTCGGTCATCAGCTCAATCCAGGTTCGGAGGCGGTGCGGAGTAGGTCCGGTCGTTCACGGTCGACATCGGGCCGGTCTGGGAGAAGGTCTCGAGCAGGTCGATCTCGCCGTTGATGACATTCTGCAGTCGGCGCACGCCGACCCGGATCGACTCCGGGGTCGGGTAGCAGAACGAGAGCCGGATGTTGTTGCGGCCACCACCGTCGGCGTAGAACGCGGTGCCCGGCGTGTAGGCCACGAGCTCCTTGACGGCGCGCGGAAGCATCTGCTTCGAGTCGAGATAAGGCGGAAGGGTCAGCCAGACGTAGAAGCCACCGGCCGGATCAGTCCAACTCAGATTGGGGAGGTACTCGGTTAAAGCCCCGATCATGGCCTCTTTTCGCTCCTTGTAGACGCCCCGGAAGCGGTCGACCTGGGCGCGCCAGTCGATCGTGTCGAGGTACTGCGAGATGACCAGCTGGCTGAACGAGCTCGGCGAGAGCACCGCCGCCTCATTGGCGAGGATGAGTTTCTCGCGAATGGCGTGCGGTGCGAGGGCCCACCCCACCCGGAAGCCGGGCGCGAAGGTCTTCGAGAAGGTGCCGAGGTAGATCACGCCCTCGCTCTCGATGGAGCGCAGTGCGGGGGGCGGCGGGGCGTCGAAGTGCAACAGGCCGTACGGGTTGTCCTCCAGCACCAGGATGCCGTTCTCCCGAGCGATCTGCAGCACCTCGAGTCGGCGCTCCCAGCTCAGCGTGACGCCGGCCGGGTTCTGGAACGACGGGATCGTGTAGAGGAACTTGATCGACCGGCCGGCCGCCTTCAGTCGCGCGATGTTCTCGCGCAGCGACTCCGGGATCATCCCGTACTCGTCCATCGCGACGTGGTGCGTCTCGGCCTGGAACGACCGGAAGATCACGACCGCCGTCACGTAGCTCGGCCCCTCGGCCAGCACGACGTCGCCGGGGTTGAGGAAGAGCTTGCTGACGAGCTCGAGCGCGTGCTGCGAGCCCGTGGTCACGACCACGTCGTCGGCGCTGGCCTCGATGCCCTCCATCGCCATGACGTCGAGGATCTGCTCGCGGAGCTTCGGCACGCCCTGCCCCGAGCCGTACTGCAGCGCGACCGAACCCTGCTCGGTCATCACCCGGTTCATCGACTCGATCACCAGCTCCTGCGGCAGGGCGGAGACCGCCGGCATGCCGCCGGCGAGGGAGACCACCTCGGGCCGGGAGGCCACGGCGAAGAGGGCGCGCACCTCGGATGCGGCCAGGCCGGCCGTGCGGTCGGCATAGTTGCCGTACCAGGGGTCGAGGTTGTTACCCGAGGACTGTGGGGGGTTCTGGCTGCTCACTGACGTACTTCCCGACGTTGACCGAAATTCCATCGTAGGACACGCCAGGAAGAGAAAAGTGGCCCGCCGCACGGATGCAGCGGGCCACTTGACAGGAACCGGCCCTGGCGGGCCGGAAGACCGACTAGATGAACGCGGCCAGGTCGGACTCGAGGGCTGCCTTCGGCTTGGCGCCGATGATGGTCTTGACGACCTCGCCGCCCTTGTAGACCTTGAGCGCCGGGATCGAGGTGATCTGGTACTTCATGGCCGTCTGGGGGTTGTCGTCGACGTTGAGCTTCACGATCTCGATCTTGTCGCCGTGCTCGGCGGCGATCTGGTCGAGGATGGGGGCGACGGCGCGACAGGGGCCGCACCATTCCGCCCAGAAGTCGACCAGGATGGTCTTCTCGGAGTCGAGGACGTCGGCCTGGAAGCTGGCGTCGGAAACGGCCTTGGCGTTGGACATGATTCCTTCTTTCGTGTGATCTGCGGACCCGGATCGAGTGCCCGGGTGAGCTGGGGACCGAGTCGCCAGGAGGACTACTCGGCGGCGACGAGGTCGGCGGCCAGCTTGGCCGGGGACTCGTGCTCCACCTGGTCGAGCGCCGCGAGGTACTCCTCGGCGTCGAGAGCGGCGACCGTGCCGGAGGCGGCCGCGGTGGCCGCCTGGCGGTAGTGGGCGTCGATGACGTCACCGGCCGCGAAGACGCCGGGGAGGTTCGTCTTCGAGGTGCGGCCCTCGACGGCGATGGTGCCGTCGGCGGTCAGCTCGAGCTGGTTGTGCACCAGGTGCACGCGCGGGTCGTTGCCGATCGCGACGAACAGGCCTTGCACGGGGAGCTCGGACTGAAGGCCGGTCTGGGTGTCGCGGAGGGTCAGACCCTCGACCGCGTTCTCACCGGAGATGCCGACGACCTCCGAGTTCCAGACGAACTCGATCTTGTCGTTGAGGAACGCGCGGTCCTGCATGATCTTCGAGGCGCGCAGCGTGTCCTTGCGGTGCACGACGTAGACCTTCTCGGCGAAGCGGGTGAGGAAGGTGGCCTCCTCCATCGCGGAGTCGCCGCCGCCGACGACGGCGATCGTCTTGGTCTTGAAGAAGAAGCCGTCGCAGGTGGCGCACCAGGACACACCGCGGCCGGAGAGCCGCTCCTCGTCGGGCAGGCCCAGCTTGCGGTAGGCCGATCCGGTCGCGAAGATCACCGAGCGGGCCTGGAAGGTGCCGGAGTAGCCGGTCTCGACGACCTTGACGTCACCGTCGAGCTGCACGCTCGTGACGTCGTCGAGCACGACCTCGGTGCCGAACTTCTCGGCCTGCTCCTGCAGCTTCATCATGAGGTCGGGCCCCTGGATGCCCTCGGGGAACCCGGGGAAGTTCTCGACCTCGGTGGTGTTCATCAGCTCGCCGCCGGCTTCGACGCTCGACGCGAGCAGAAGGGGCTTCAAACCCGCTCGGGCGGCGTAGATCGCCGCGGTGAAGCCCGCGGGTCCCGACCCGATGATGATGATCTCGCGCATGTCGTTCGCTCCTGAGGTTCTCGGTGGGCGCACTCAGGGCACGCCCACAGACCGGTACAACACATCCTAACCGCGTGGTATTCCGCGCACAGGGGCGTTCAGGAGCGGCTCAGGCGCGCCCGGATCGGGCCCAGCGCATCCCGCAGCTCGGGCGAGCGGAGCAGCCGGAGTGCGCCGAGGTAGACCACCAGCATCACCACCCCGATGATCGCCATCGAGACGATCGGGCCGAGGTAGCCGCTCACCGCGAAATCGGGGCCGAGCACCGCTCCGATGCCGATCAGGGCGAGGAGGCCGATCAGCCCCGTCGGTACCGCGGCGACGGCGTAGCGCAGCAGGCTGAGCACGACCGAGCGACCGCCCCCTCCCCCGAGCCGGCGGCGGATGATGACGGCGGCGATGAGGGTCTGCACGGCCGTCGCGAACGACAGCGCGAGGGCCAGACCGACCGCGATGAGCTCGACGGGGAGCAGGGAGCACGCCAGGGCGAGCACCGTGAAGATCGCGGCCTGCACCACCTGCAGGAAGAACGGCGTCCTGGTGTCGCTCAGCGAGTAGAACACCCGCTGCAGCACGAACAGTACGCTGAACGGGATCAGCCCGACCAGGAAGGCGATCAGCACGTTGCCCATCTCGGCGGCCTGCGACGCGGAGTCGTTGAACAGACTCGCGAAGGGGTAGGCCACGACGATCAGCACCGTCATCCCGAGCACCATGAACAGCGAGGTGACGCGGATGGAAGCGGAGACGTCCTTCCGCAGCTCGCCGGTCTCGCCGCGGTTGGCGTGCCCGCTCATCTTGGTGAAGTACGCCGTGACGATCGAGACCGTCACGAGCGAGTGCGGCAGCATGAAGATCAGCCAGGCGTACTGGATGGCCGCGACGGATGCACCCTGACCGGAGGCGATGGCCGCCACGTTGGTCTCGACCAGGCCGGCCGCCTGGGTGACCAGCAGCATCCCGAAGGTCCAGCCGGCGAGCCGGCCCGCGGTGCCGAGACCGACGCCGCGCCACTGGAAGTCGGGGCGGTAGCGGATGCCCACGCGTCGCCAGAACAGGAACAGGATGAGGGCCTGGGCGGCGACCGCGAGGGTCGTCGCGCCGCCGAGCAGGGCGACCTTGTCCGGGGTCCAGTCGACCACCGAGCGGTCACCGGCCGCATCCGCTCCAAACAGGGCCATGAAGACCACGAGCCCGACGATGGAGACCAGGTTGTTGATCGCGGGGGCCCAGGTGAACGGGCCGAAGACGTTCTTCGCGTTCAGCACCTCGCCGAGCACCGTGTAGAGGCCGTAGAAGAAGATCTGCGGCAGGCACCAGTAGGCGAAGGCGATGGCCAGGGCGCGCTGCTCGCCGCTCCAGGTCGCCGCGGAGACCGTGACGAGCACGGGCGCGAGAAGGGTCGCCGCGAGTGTCGTGCCGCCCAGGATCACCATCGCGATCGTGAGCAGCTTGTTGATGTAGCCCTTGCCGCCGTCGCTGTGCAGGGTCGCCCGCACGATCTGAGGCACCAGCACGGCGCTCAGGGTGCCCCCGGCGATGATGGCGTAGATGTTGTTGGGCAGCTGGTTCGCGACCGCGAAGGCGTCGGCGCTCGCGCTGCCGACCGCGCCGATGGTCTGGGCGAGGATGATCGTGCGGACGAAGCCCATCACCCGCGAGACGATGGTGCCCGAGGCGAGGAAGGCGCTCGCGCGCCCGATGCTGCTGGTGCTACTCATGCGCCGCCTTGTCGTGTGTCGCCGCTCCGTCTTCTGGTGCCGCGCCGTGTCCGGCGGGCGCTGCGGCCGCGGCCTCCGCCTCCGCAGCCTCCGCCTCGGCCCTCGTCTTCCTCCGCCGCAGGATGTTCCGCACCAGTCCGACCCCGAACAGGGCCACCAGGAGCGCCCCGCCGATCACCGTCCCCCAGGTCTCCCAGTCGGCGCTGACGTTGACGTCGACCGGGGCCGGGGTCGAGATGAGCACGCCGGTCGGGCTCAGCAGCTGGTAGTTCAGTGTCACCGAGCCGTTCGCCACCGCGGTGACCGGGATCTGGGCGCCCTTGCGCGAGGAGGCCTCGAGCGTCACGGGCACATCCGTCTGCCCGACGACCAGCCGGCCGTTCGAGGGCGTGACGTGCAGCACGACCGTGACCGGGTACGGGAGCTCGTTGCTCAGCGTGACCGGCAGCGGTGCCTGGTTCGAGAGCAGGTTGATGTTGGAGCCCTCGACGACCTGCACCGACTCGAGCGTCTTCGTGGTGGCCTGGCGGGCATCCTGAACGGCCGAGACCCAGGAGGCGTCGTCGGCCACCCAGCTGTTCGAGAGCAGGGCCAGGAGGTCGGCGCGCTGGCGGCCGGTGAGCACCTCGGGATCGGCGAGCACGGAGGAGAAGGCGTCGACCCGCCCGAGGTCGAGGAAGAGCCCGGCGATGCGCGAGCTGCGCTCGGTGGGCTCGGAGCCGCCGGTGACCGAGAGGGATTCCACGGGCGGGAGGGCGAGCAGCGTCTGCAGGGATCCCGCGGCGGCCGAGGGCAGGTCGTCGATCGTCGAGAGCACCTGGCCCAGGGCGGTCAGGTCGGTCGTGCCGCGATCGATGACCGCGAGGATCTGGCGGGGCGTGCCCGACTCGGTTCCGGTGTCCGACGCCGCGGCCGCCGACAGCTCGACCGCCCCGGCCAGTCGGGCGAGGGCCTGGCCTCGCTGCGCATCCGTGGTCGCGGAGAGCGTGCCCTGCACCGCCGCCGAGACGGCGTCGTCGGCCACGAGCACGGTGTCGCCGCCCACCGAGGCGACCGCGTCCGGGAGGGTGACGGCCGTGCCGTCGGCGCGGGTGAGCTGCCCGGAGGGGACGATCGAGGTGGTCAGACCGGATGCGGCGAAGAACGGCAGGTCGCCCCCGTCGAGCACACCGGCGCGCGGCCAGGCGACGGCCGTGCTGGTCCAGTTCCAGCTGAGCAGCTGCTGCGTGCTCGGCACCGCGGGCGCCGTGGTGGAGCCGGCGGCGGGGGTGGGCGCGGTACCCGGGGGCGCGGAGGGTTCGATGAGCTCGCCGACATTCGTGAACCGGGTCGGATCGAGGGCGTAGGAGAAGGAGGTCGGCGTCAGGATCGCGGGGGCGCCCGCCTGGTGCTCCCCCGCGATGTCGGAGTCGCCGTAGGTGAGGGGGATCACCGGGTTCGAGGCGGCGTTCAGCCGGGCGAGCCAGGCGACGGCCGACGCGGGCGCGGTCGACCCGAGCGCGCGGATCGACACGATGATGCGGGGATCGACGGCGAGCGTCACCGGGCGGTCGACGACCGCATCCAGTTCTCGCGTCAGTTCGCCGTTCTCGCCGGTGAGACCGGCGAGGGCGTCACTCGGGATCAACCCGCCGGTGCTCGCCGGCGTGATGATCGGCGCGACCACCGTGACCTCGGCCACCGGGGGCCGCAGGGTCGCCCCGTCGTCGACCGAGATCGTGGTGCGGGCGGTCGTGACGGTCTGGCCGCCGACCGAGAGGGCGGCCTGCAGACCGTGGACACCCGAGAGGCCCTGCAGCAGGGCGGCCGGGATGCTGAGCGCCAGGGTGTGGACGGAGCCGGCCTGCAGGGCCGCTGCGGGCGCGGCGAGCACCATGGTCAGCGCCTCCCCCGACACCCCGAGACCGTCGGTCGCGGCCAGCCAGGCGGCCTGGTTCGTGCCTGTGATCGGCTCCGGGTCGATCGAGAGGGTCACGGTGCCCTCGCCGAGGGGATCCTGACCCGGGTCGGCGATCTCGACCGTGACGGGCAGGTCGGCGCCCGAGGTCAGCACTCCGGCGCCGGTGGGCGCGACGGCGAGGGTGACCCCGTCGTCGGGCGAGACCGCGGGAGCGGCCTGGGGAGAAATCGTGGCGGCATCCGCCACGGCCGCACCGCCGCCCGCCGCGACGGCCGCGCCGGGGGTCGCGAAGAGTGCACCGGCGATCACGGCGCAAGCGGCGATCACGGGCGCAACTCGAGATGATCGGCGCGCACTGGAGGTCATGGGGATCGTGACGGCGCAGGGTCTGCCCCCGCATCCGTCCTGCCGATTCTAGGAGACGAGGGCTGGGAGAACCGGAAGCCACGAGGGGATGCACGGTGCGCGGCTAAAATGAGCCGGTGCAGTCGGTTCAGCAGTCCCTCGAATTCCTGGCGAAGCTCGCGGCGTCCGGGCCGGTTGCGACCCTGGCCCAGGCCTTCGCCGCGGCGGGCCACGAGCTCGCCCTCGTCGGCGGCCCGGTGCGGGACGCCTTCCTCGGCCGGCCGATCACCGACCTCGACTTCACCACGGATGCGACGCCGGACGAGATCCTCGCGCTGGTGACCCCGATCTCCCAGGCCCAGTGGGACGTGGGTCGTGCCTTCGGCACGATCGCGGCCCGGATCGACGGCGAGACGGTGGAGATCACCACCTACCGCTCGGACAGCTACGACCACACGACCCGGAAGCCGGCGGTCGAGTTCGGCGACACCCTCGAGGGCGACCTGCTGCGCCGTGACTTCACGGTCAACGCGATGGCGCTGCGACTGCCCGAGCTCGTGCTCGTCGACCCCTCCGACGGCATGGCCGACCTGATGGCCGGCATGCTGCGTACCCCGGGAACCCCCGAGGTCTCGTTCGGCGACGACCCGCTGCGGATGCTGCGGGCCATCCGCTTCACGGCCCAGCTCGGTTTCACGGTCTCGCTCGACGTGGCGGTCGCCCTGACCGAGATGCGCGACTCCATCGGCATCGTGTCGATCGAGCGCGTCAACGACGAGCTCTCGAAGCTGCTGAAGACGGATGCGCCGCGTCGCGGAGTGGAACTGCTGGTCGAGAGCGGGCTCGCCCAGCTGGTGCTGCCTGAGGTGCCGGCGCTGCAGCTGGAGTCCGACGAGCACCACCACCACAAGGACGTCTACCAGCACAGCCTCACCGTGCTCGACCAGGCCATCGACCTCGAGAAGTCCCGGCATCCGGACAGCCCGCCGGACCTCGTGCTGCGCCTCGCCGCCCTGCTGCACGACATCGGCAAGCCCGCCACGAAGCGCAACGAGCCCGGCGGCCAGGTCAGCTTCCACCACCACGACGTGGTCGGCTCGAAGCTCGCCAAGAAGCGGCTGCGCGAGCTGAGGTTCGACAACGACACGATCGCGGCCGTCTCACGGCTGATCGAGCTGCACCTGCGCTTCTTCGGCTACACCGAGGGGGCGTGGACCGACTCCGCGGTGCGACGCTATGTGCGCGACGCGGGCGACCAGCTCGAGCGTCTGCACATCCTCACCCGCGCCGACGTCACGACGCGCAACCGGCGGAAGGCCGATCAGCTCGCCTTTGCCTACGACGACCTCGAGGAGCGGATCGCGACCCTCGCGGCCCAGGAGGAGATCGACTCGGTGCGGCCGGATCTCAACGGGGAGCAGATCATGAGCATCCTCGGAATCCCGCCGGGGCGTGCGGTCGGCGAGGCCTACGCCTACCTGCTGGAGGTGCGGCTCGACGAGGGTCCGCTGCCGGAGGAGGAGGCCACCGAGCGGCTGCGTGCCTGGTGGGCGGCGCGGCAGGGCTGAGTGGCCCTGGCCGGCAGCCGAGTGGCCCGGCACGGCTGAGCCGCCCGCCGGGCCTGCGCGCAGTGGGTCAGGCGGGGGTGTTCTCGGCGATGAACGCCTCGAGCGCCTCACGGGCCTGCTCGTCGGGCAGCTGCACCGAGGGCGACTTCATGAAGTAGGCGCTGGCCGACTCGACCGGGCCGCCGAGACCGGCGTCGAGGGCGATCTTCGCGGCGCGCACGGCGTCGATGATGACCCCGGCGGAGTTCGGCGAATCCCACACCTCGAGCTTGTACTCCAGGCTCATCGGGGCGCCGCCGAAACCGTGGCCCTCGAGCCGCACGAACGCGAACTTGCGGTCGTCGAGCCACGGCACGTGGTCGCTCGGGCCGATGTGCACGTCGCGGGCGGGCAGGTCGACGTCGATGTTGCTGGTGACCGACTGGGTCTTCGAGATCTTCTTCGAGGCCAGACGGCGGCGCTCGAGCATGTTCTTGAAGTCCATGTTGCCGCCGACGTTCAGCTGGTACGTGTGGTCGAGCGCGATGCCGCGGCTCTCCAGCAGGCGGGCCAGCACGCGGTGGGTGATGGTCGCGCCGACCTGGCTCTTGATGTCGTCGCCGACGATCGGCAGCCCGGCCTCGGTGAACTTCGCGGCCCAGACCGGGTCGCTCGCGATGAAGACCGGAACGGCGTTGACGAAGGCGACCCCCGCATCCAGAGCGGCCTGGGCGTAGTGCTTGGCGGCGTCGTCCGACCCGACGGGCAGATAGCAGACGAGCACCTCGGCCCCGCTGTCGCGGAGGGCCGCGGCCACGTCGACCGGCTCTGCCGCCGACTCCTCGATCATCTCGACGTAGTACTCGCCGAGCCCGTCGAGGGTCGGCCCGCGCTGCACCAGCACGCCGGTGGGCGCCACGTCGGCGAACTTCAGCGTGTTGTTCTCGCTCGCCCAGATCGCGTCGGCGAGGTCGACCCCGACCTTGGCCGCGTCGACGTCGAAGGCGGCCACGAACTCGAGGTCGCCCACGTGGTAGGCACCGAACCGGGTGTGCATGAGCCCCGGCACGACCTCCGCCTCATCGGCGCCGGCGTAGTACGTGACGCCCTGGATGAGAGAGTTGGCGCAGTTCCCCACGCCCGCGATCGCGACCTTGATGCTCATTCGGCACAGCCCTGTCTGTCGTTGTCAAAACTCAACTATTCTACGGCCCGCGAAACAACTCCCGGTCGCTCACCGGATGCGTCTGGCCGCCGCTCAGGGTGAAGAGAAGGCCGTCGGCGGTGTCGGAGACGCTCAGCTGGCTCCGATGCGCGGCCATCGCCCGGGCCTTGGCGGCGGAGTCGACGAGGACGGTGACGACGTCGGCGCGGCCGTCATCAGGCGCGTTCGCACCGCTCTCCACCCGCGGTTCGACGATCGCGAAGAAGGGGATGCCGAGGGCCCTCGCCGCTGCCACACCGGCCTCGTGCATCCTGACGTGGTCGGGGTGCCCGTAGCCCCCGATGGCGTCGTAGCTGACGATCGCGGTGGCGTCGGGGGCGAGCGAGCGGATGCCGGCGAGCACGTCGGCGGTCACCTCGGCGAGCGGGGCGAGGCTCAATGCATCAGGTGCAGCGTCGTCGGCCGCCTCGGCGAGACCGTTGCTGCCCCAGCGCATGCTGGAATCGGAATACGACCGTTCCGGGAGCCCGGGGGCGCGCGCCGCGCCCCCGCCGAGGAAGGCGTGCAGCGGGCCGCCGAGCGCCTCGAGCGCCGCTGCAAGCTCGGTCTCGCGGTGCGGAGCGAGCGCATCCGTGCCTTCGAGCGGCTTCAGCTCGCCGGGCACCACCTCGCCGCGCTCGCCGCGGGTGCCGGTCAGGATGACGACCTCGGTGCCTCGGGAGCGCAGGGCCGCGATCGTTCCGCCCGTGGAGATCGACTCGTCATCCGGATGCGCGTGCAGGAAGACCGGTGCGGATCCGAAGCGCGCCAGCGCGGCGGTGTGCGTCTCGGACTGGGTCTCGGTCGGCGTCTCGGCCGGTGCGGCGGTCGGTGGCTCGGTCTGTGCCTGCGCCTGCGTCGCCGCCCGGTAGAGGCCGGCGATCGTGGCCGCGCTCGCTGCCCAGTCGTGGGCCTCGCCGAATCGGCGGGCGGACGTGGCGAGCGCCGCACGGCGGGAGGGATCGGTGAGCAGCGCGTCGATCGCCTCGGCCCACACCTCGGGATCGCGGGATTCGAGGAGAAGGCCGCTCACCCCGTCCTCGACCGACTCCGTGAGTCCGCTCGTCGCGGCGGCGACCACGGGGGTTCCGCTCGCGGCGGCCTCGAGCGCCACCATGCCGAAGGTCTCGGAGTGGGAGGGGACGAGCAGCAGGGCGGCCTCGCGGAGCAGTCGCGCGGCTTCCTCCCTCTCCTGCGCCGGGAGAAAGCTCACGTCGTCGGCGAGGCCGAGCTCGTCGACGCGGTCGCGGAGGCCCTGGGCGTAGGCATCGTGCCCGGGACTCGTCCCCCCCGCCACCAGCAGCCGAGGGCGGCGATGGGATGGGAGGGCGGCGAGGGCCTCGACGGCGAGATCCACACCCTTCAGGGGCTGGATGCGGGCGAGCACGAGGAGGGTGGCGTCGATCGGCCGGGCCTCCGCAGGCCGGGCCTCCGCCGGCCGGTTCTCCAGTGACGGGGCATCCGCCGTTTGGAACAGGGCCGTGTCGACCCCGGGGGCGACCGCGACCACCGTCTCGGGGGCCGGGCCGTAGGCATCCAGGATCGCGGCGCGCTCGGCCCCGGTGTGCGTGATGGTCAGGGCCGAGTCGCGCACGAGCATCCGCTCCCCCGCCAGCCGCTCGGCCGGCTCGGCGGAGTCGCCGGGGGCCAGCCGCTCGTTCTTCAGCGCAGCGACCGTGTGCAGGCTGAGCACGTGGGGCACGCCCCAGGTCGCGGCGAGCTCGATGCCGGCGAGGCCCGAGAGCCAGTAATGCGAGTGCACGAGGTCGAAGGGGCCGAGCTCCCGGGCCGCGGCCGCGAACTCGGGAGCGTGGGCGGCCAGCGCCGACTTCGGGAGCGGTGCGACCGGCCCGGCGGGCAGGAAGCGGACGGGCACGCCACCCGGGGTGCGTGCATCCGGAACCTCGTCGGGGGCGCCCGTGGCCCGGGTCAGCAGTTCGACCTCGACGCCCTGGGCGAGCAGCGCCTCGGCGAGGCCGACGACGAAGACGTTCATGCCACCGGCGTCGCCCGAGCCCGGCATCGCGAGCGGTGAGGTGTGGAAAGTCAGGAACGCGACACGAAAACTCACATCTGGTAGGCTACTCAGGTTGTCTTGTGCCCAGTGGAACTCTCCACGCGGGTGCGAGCACGATGCAGAACCCTCCTGTCACAGACCGTCTGTGACCGTTCAAGTCCGAAGGAGGTGGGTTTGTGACGCATCAGTACGAACTCATGGTCATCCTCGATCCCGAGATCGACGAGCGCACCGTGGCCCCCAGCCTCGACAAGTTCCTCAACGTCATCCGCAACGATGGCGGCACCGTGGACAAGGTCGACATCTGGGGCCGCCGTCGCCTGGCCTACGAGATCAACAAGAAGACCGAAGGCATCTACGCCGTGGTGAACCTCACCGCGAACGCCGACGCCACCAAGGAACTCGACCGTCAGCTGAAGCTGTCCGAGGCCGTCATGCGCACCAAGGTGCTGCGTGCGGAGGAAGCGATCGCCCAGGTCGCCGCCGCCTCGAAGCTCGCCGAGGAGAAGGCCGCCCGCAAGGCCGCCAACCCCAAGGCCGCTGCTGCTCCCGCGTCGACCGGAACCGCTGCCGCTCCCGCCGCTGCCGTCAAGGCCGCGTCGTCGAAGCCGGCTGCTGCGCCTGCCGCTGCTCCTGCCGCCGCTGCTCCTGCTGCTGCCCCCGCCAAGGCCGAGGCCGGCGAGTAGTCCGTCATGGCTGGCGAAACCGTCATCACCGTGGTGGGCAACCTCACCGCCGACCCTGAGCTGCGCTACACGCAGAACGGGCTCGCGGTCGCGAACTTCACGATCGCTTCGACCCCCCGCACCTTCGACCGCGCGTCGAACGACTGGAAGGACGGCGAAGCGCTGTTCCTCCGCGCGTCGGTCTGGCGCGAGTTCGCCGAGCACGTGGCCGGGTCGCTGACCAAGGGCATGCGGGTCATGGCGACCGGCCGTCTGCGTCAGCGTTCGTACGAGACGAAAGAGGGCGAGAAGCGCACCTCGATCGAGCTCGAGGTCGACGAGATCGGTCCTTCGCTCCGCTACGCGACCGCGCAGGTCACCCGTGCCACCAGTGGTGGCGCAGGCGGCGGCGGCTCCTTCGGGGGCGGCCAGCGCGGCGGCGGCCAGGTCGAGGAGCCGTGGGCGGCATCCGCTCCCGCCTCCTCGGGCGCGAACGGCGCCGGCGGCGACGTGTGGAACACTCCCGGCAGCTACGCCGACGACACCCCCTTCTAAACTTCTCTTCTTTCAGAACAGGAATCCCAACAATGGCTGGAAAGTCAAGCGGCGACCGCCGCAAGCCGCTCCGCGGCGCAAAGGGCGCGAAGAACGCCGCTCCCGCGAAGTCGATCCGCGTAGGCGTCATCGACTACAAGGACGTCGCGACCCTCCGCAAGTTCATCTCGGAGCGTGGAAAGATCCGCGCCCGCCGTATCACGGGAGTCTCCGTCCAGGAGCAGCGCCTCATCGCCCGTGCCGTCAAGAACGCCCGCGAAATGGCTCTTCTGCCTTACGCCGGCTCGGGCCGTTAAGGAGCAGAACCCATGTCGAAACTCATTCTCACCCACGAGGTGACCGGACTCGGGTCGGCCGGCGACGTCGTCGACGTCAAGAACGGCTTCGCCCGCAACTACCTCATCCCCAAGGGCTTCGCCGTCGCGTGGAGCCGTGGTGGCGAGAAGCAGGTCGAGCAGATCAAGGCCGCCCGCACCGCGCGCGAGCTCGCCACGATCGAAGAGGCCCAGCACATCAAGCAGTCGCTCGAGAACGCGACCGTCAAGCTCACCGTCAAGGCGGGCAAGGAGGGTCGTCTCTTCGGCTCGGTGAAGACCGCCGACATCGCTGACGCGGTGGCCGCGGCCGGCATCGGCTCGCTCGACAAGCGCAAGATCGAGATCCCGACGGCCATCAAGTCCGTCGGAACCCACGAGGCCACCGTGCGCCTGCGTGACGACCTCTCGGCCACGATCACCCTTCAGGTGGTCGCAGCAAAGTAGTCGCTTTTCCAGGGGGGTGTCAAGAGCTGTGAAGGCTCGTGACACCCCCCTTTTGCGTGCCTCGTGTCCCCAGTTTTGTACACAGGTACTGGGGAGAAATCCAAGCTTCAACCGGGGGTCGAAGGATGTCTCCACTCACAGAGTGTGGAAACGTCTTAGGGCTGGTCAGAGATGGTTTTCGCCTCATTGGCAACACGTTGTCCACAGGACAGTGCACAGAGAGTGCACATGGCGCCCGGCGTTTCGCGCAGATCGTCCACAGCGTTATCCACAGGCCGGTTTGTGGAGTGTCGGTGGTGCCTGATTGGGTGGCATGGCGGCAGTGAACGAACCGCTTTTCGCACGAGAATTCAGGAGAATACATGTCGATCGCCCACCTCGGTCTCGCGGGCGAACAGCGTCCCGAGCAGCGTGCGGGCGATCGCACTCCGCCGCACGACCTGCTCGCCGAGCAGAGCGCGCTGGGCGGCATGCTGCTGAGCAAGGATGCGGTGGCCGACGTCGTCGAGGTCATGCGCTCGGTCGATTTCTACATCCCGAAGCACGAGGTCATCTTCGAGGCGATCCTCAACCTCTACTCGCACGGTGAGCCGACCGACGTCATCGCCGTCACCGACGAGCTGACCAAGACCGGCGAGCTCACCCGTGCCGGTGGGGCCGAGTACCTGCACACGCTCACGGCCCTGGTGCCGACGGCGGCGAACGCCGGCTACTACGCCTCCATCGTGACCGAGAAGGCCGTGCTCCGGCGCCTGGTCGAGGCCGGCACGCGCATCGTGCAGATGGGCTACGCCAGCGAGGGCGAGGTCACCGACCTGGTCAACAACGCCCAGGCCGAGATCTACGCGGTGAACGGCGGGGTCGAGGCCGAAGACTACGTGCCGCTCACCGTGGCCGTCACGGCGGCCATCGACGAGATCGAGGCGGCGGCGGGCAAAGACGGTCAGATGACCGGTGTGCCGACCGGCTTCAGCGACCTCGACAACCTCACCAACGGTTTCCACCCGGGTCAGATGATCATCGTCGCGGCCCGCCCCGCGCTCGGTAAGTCGACGCTGGCCCTCGACTTCTGCCGCGCCGCGTCGATCAAGCACGACATGCCCTCGATCTTCTTCTCGCTCGAGATGGGGCGGTCGGAGATCGCGATGCGTCTGCTCTCGGCCGAGGCCTCGGTGCCCCTGCAGAGCATGCGCAAGGGGCGCATCGAGGGCCGTGACTGGACGACGCTCGCCTCGACCCGCGGTCGCATCAACGACTCGCCGCTCTACATCGACGACAGCCCCAACATGACCCTGGTCGAGATCCGCGCCAAGTGCCGTCGACTCAAGCAGAAGGTCGGGCTCAAGCTCGTCGTGATCGACTACCTGCAGCTGATGACCAGCGGCAAGAAGGTCGAGAGCCGGCAGCAGGAGGTCTCGGAGTTCTCGCGTGCGCTGAAGCTCATGGCCAAGGAGCTGCAGGTGCCGGTCATCGCGCTGTCGCAGCTGAACCGTGGCCCCGAGCAGCGGTCTGACAAGAAGCCCGCGATCAGCGACCTCCGTGAGTCGGGTTCGCTCGAGCAGGATGCGGACATGGTCATCCTCCTGCACCGCGAGGGCGCCTACGAGAAGGACAACCCGCGGGCCGGCGAGGCCGACTTCATCGTCGCCAAGCACCGCAACGGCCCGACCGCGACGATCACGGTCGGCTTCCACGGCCACTTCTCGCGCTTCGCGGACATGCCCCCGGCGTAGCCTGGCGCGATGACCTACTCGTCCAGCCCCGATCCCTCGGGTGCCGGAGCCACCGCGCGGCTGCTGTTCTGGCTGCGGGTGCCCTACGTGCTCGACGTGGTGCTGGTCGCCGTGGGCGTCGGCTACCTCGTCGCGGGCGACGGGGTCGGCTGGTGGGTGCTGCTGTTCGCGTTCCTCCGTGCGGTCATCGGCACCGTCGCCCTCTTCGTGATCGCTCCTCGGGTCATCGCCCGCCGTTCGGGCCGCGGCGCCGGTAGCGCTCCCGGCCCCGCGCCCGATCGCGACTAGCGGCAGACCGCGAGCGATTCCACCTCGGCGCCGAGCGTCGACGTGCCGCCGAAGATGGCCACGAACGTCGACCCGGTCGATCCGATGTCCAACAGAGCCGGTCGCGGAGCGCAGGTCCGTTGCACCACGTAGAGCGGCGTCTTCCACACCCCGGCGAAGGCGCCGGCGGCGAGGGCGTCGGGAAAGCTCTCCCCGCTCGCGACGAACACCTGGCCCCGCGGCTCGAGCGGCACGGGATTGTCCGCCACGTGCGCGACGAAGCCGGCCCTCGTGAGCGTGTATCGGTTCAGAGCGATCGACGTCTCGTAGCGGTTGCTCCCGCTCACCCGGTTCACGGCTATCCCGCGGGCGGCGAGCTGGCTCTCGATCCCGGCCGAGACCGAGGCGGGCCCGCCCGCGATGGTCACGGCCGTGTACCCCTTGCTCGCGATCAGGTTCAGGGTGACGTCGGGCAGAGCGGATGCCGCACCGTCGACGAGCAGCAGCGACCCGTCGCGGGCGGCCGCGGCGGGTGCCCCGGACAGCGCATCCGGGAAGTTCCCTCCCGCGGCGATGAACAGCGGAGAGGATGCACTGGCCCGATTGATCCGCGCGACCACGTTCCGGGATGCTTCGTACCGGTCCGCCCCGCTCACCCGTTCGACGGTGATCCCGCCCCCGCCGAGTGCTCCGAGTGCGGTGACGACGGCATCCGACACCGAGGCCGGGCCACCCACGACCACCACCCGCTTCGCCTGCAACCGGAGGATCTCGTCTCCGACCGCGCTCGGCAGCGCGGCGCCCGGCGTGAGGAGCAGGGGCGCCCTGTCGGCGATCGCACCCGGCCCGGCGCTCAGGGCGTCGGCGAACTTCTCGCCGCTCGCGAGGTACACGGTGTCGCTGCTGGCGTAGAACGTCGACACGGCCACCGCGGTCGCGTACCGATCCGCCCCCGCCACCCGCTGCACGCTCGGCTTCTCCCGCACGAAGAGGTTGCGCGTATACGACGACAGGGCGTAGTCGTCCCCGTAGTACTTGTTGGCCTGCTGCACGACGAACAGCCCGTTGAGCGTCGCGGACGGCGTACCGACGACCCGCGACGGATTGCCGCTGTCGACGGACATGCCGGCGGGAAGGACGTTGTTCCCCACGACGGAACTCACGTCGGCCGCTCCGTCGTCGTCGACGTCGATGGGCCCGAGCGGTTCGCCGACGTAGGCGAGCACGTCAGAGGTGTCGCCCGGCGTCGCGGGCACGTAGTCCCGAGCGATCCGCACGACTTCGCCCGTCGAGTACGAGGTGTACCAGATCGCCCCGTCCTGCCCGAGCGTGATGTCGCTCGGGTCGTCCGTCAGCGTGATGTCCGCGATGGCCGGCCGCCCCGGGATCCGGGACGCCACCGTGATCTTCTTCGCCCCGAACTGCGGGTACCAGATGTCCTGCCCGATGGCCACGACGTCGGTGATGCTCGCGCCGGACGTGCCGGGATACTCGAGGCCGGTCGGCACTCCGTCGTACGTGAATTTCACGAGCTTGCTGCCGGATGCGATGAAGACACCTCCGTCGCCGTCGCGGACAACCCCGGGATTCGGGATGTCGATCCGTTTGACTATCCGGTCCGCCGGTTCGATGACATAGACGGCACCGGCACTTCGGAAGCTGACCCACAGGCGCCCCTTGACCATCGACATCGCGGTCGGAGTGCCCCCGCCGACGGAGGGCGAGTAATTCTCCTGGTACGCGGTGAGGGGATCTCGGGTGACCAACCATCCTCGAGTTGCGCCCTCGACGGTGATCCACGGGCGCTCCCCATCCGCCATGGCTATCGACTTCGCGACGCCGCCGCGCTGAAGACTCCACCGAAGCGTGGACCCGTCAGACTTGGCCACGCCCCAGTAACCACTTCCCCCGCCAGTCCAGTACACCGATCCATTCGGACCGGGCGTGATCGAATCCGGAGCGATGTCTCCCTCGATGCCGATGTGGTTCATCCTCCCATCGGCGCTCATCCGGATGAGCCGACCGGTCCCAGATTCGATGATCCAAAACGCTCCATCGGTCGCCGTGACTATCTGAGTGGGAAGGGAGCTGCTTCCGCCCGGAAGGACGAATCTCGTCGTCGCGCCCGCGGCGGAGGCGGGAGACGATTGCGTCGCCGAAGCGACGAGCGTGGTGACGAGCAGGGCGGCCGCGACGAGGGCTGCGGCAAGGCGGGTGGGTGCGGGCATGAGGGCACGGTGCCATCGATGGACCACGGGGGGTTATGAGCAGTTGGTACTCAGGGCGCGCGACCCGGGGGTCAGGGCTCGGGGGTGGGGGCCTCGGCGGCCGCCCGGTAGACGTCGGCCACCCGACGGAGGAAGGTCTCGACGGTCGCCCGCTGCTCGGGGGTGAGGTCGGCCGCCAGGGCACCGATGCCCGTGATGACCGGCATGAGCTCGTCGATGGCCCGGTTGACCGAGGCGCGGGCCGGCACGACCACGATCTTGCGGCGGTCGCGCGGGTGGGGGTGGCGCTCCGCGTGCCCGAGGCCGACGAGCCGGTCGACCACCAGCGTGCTGGCCGCGGTCGTGACCTTGAGGCGGGTCGCGAGCTCGCTCGGGGTGAGCGGGCCCTCCTGGATGAGGTGCTCCATCGCCGCCAGATCCGTCGGGTTGACCGTCAGCACGGTCGCGAGCCGCCGCTCGAAGGCCCGGGAGTGCACCTCGATCTCGCGCAGCGTGTTGCCGATCGCGGTGACCTCCGCGCGCATCGACTCGTCGATCTCGTCACGGGACCACGGGGTCTCCTCCGAGTTGCGCGTGTCGGTCATGGATGACATGCTAAACCCATAGGTAGCTAAGTTGCTTAGTCAATTGATGAAGGCCCGACTGCCGAGAACGACGGAGATGGACAGAGCATGAGGCACATCGCCCGATTCGTGAGCGGACGAGGAACCGCGTGGATCACCCTCGGCCTCGCCGCCGTGGCAATCGCCCTGCTGTTCGGCCTCCTGCCCAAGGGCTCCAGCGACGCCTTCCCGCCCTCGGGCCTGCCGAGCGACAGCCAGGCCGCCCAGGTCTCGGCGGTGCTGGAGGAGTTCCCGAGCTCGGACACCACCGCCGCCATCCTGGTCTGGAGCCGCGACGGGGCACCGCTCACCGAGGCCGACCGCGCCGCCGTCACCGCGAACGCCGCCACGCTCGCCGAGCAGTCCATCGCCCCGCAGGCCGTTCGCCCCCAGTTCAGCGACGACGGCACGGCCGCCCTGGTCGCGGTGCCGCTGGACGCCGCGACCGTCGAGGGCGACGTCGAAGGCTCGGCCACGAGCATCCTCGATGCCGCCTCGGCAGACCTGCCGGACGGGCTCACCGCCCTCCTGACCGGCCCGGTGGGCTTCCAGGCCGACATCTCCAACGCCTTCGCCGGAGCCGACTTCCGCCTGCTCCTGGTGACCGTGATCGTCGTGGCGGTGCTCCTGATCATCACCTACCGCAGCCCCGTGCTCTGGATCGTGCCGCTGGCCGTCGTCGGCCTCGCGGACGGCCTGGCGCGGATCGTGGTGACCGCCCTGGCGGAGCCGCTCGGCATCACCATCGACGCCTCGATCGGCGGCATCCTCAGCGTGCTCGTCTTCGGCGCCGGCACGAACTACGCGCTGCTGCTCGTCGCCCGCTACCGCGAGGAGCTGACCCGGGAGGAGAACCGCCACCGCGCGATGCTCACCGCGGTGACCAGCGCCGGCCCCGCCATCGCCGCCAGCGGCGGCACGGTCGCCCTGAGTCTGCTCACCCTCCTGCTGGCCCAGCTCTCGGGCAACCGCGCGCTCGGCTTCGCCTGTGCGATCGGGGTGGTCATCGCCATCCTGTTCGCCCTGCTCGTGCTGCCGGCCGCGCTGGTGGTCTGCGGACGCGGCCTGTTCTGGCCCTTCGTGCCCCGGGCGCACACGGCCGACACACACCACGCCGAGCGCAAGCCCGGCCTCTGGATGCGCCTGGGTCGCGGGGTCTCCCGCCGGCCCGCGGCGGTCGCGATCGTCGCCACGGTCGCCATCGGCATCCTCGCCGTCGGACTCTCCGGCTTCCGGGTCGGCCTCTCCCAGACCGACCAGCTGCTCGGCGACCCCGATTCGGTGCGGGCTCAGGAGGTCGTGGACGCCTCCTTCTCTGCCGGACTCACCGGCCAGACGACCGTGCTGACCCCGGATGCGGTGGTCACCCAGGCGACGGCGCTCGCCGAGGAGACCGCGGGCGTCGACAGCGTCCGCGCCGGAGAGAGCAGCGGAGGACTCACCCGGCTGGACGTGGGTCTCGCCGCCGAACCGGAGAGCGACGCCGCCTTCGACACCATCCGGGCGCTCCGCACGGGCTACCAGGACGCCGGCGGCGACCTCGCCCGCACCCTGGTGGGCGGCAACGACGCGACCGCCCTGGACACGAACACCGCGGCCGCCGCGGACCAGGAGCTGATCATCCCGCTCATTCTCGGGATCGTCTTCCTGATCCTCCTGGTGCTGCTGCGCAGCCTCGTCGCGCCGGTGCTGCTGATCGCCAGCGTGCTCGCGACCTTCTTCGCCAGCCTCGGCGCCTCGAACGTGCTGTTCCAGAACCTGCTCGGCTTCCCGGCGTTCGACTCGAACACGGTGCTCTTCGCCTTCCTCTTCCTGGTGGCGCTCGGCGTCGACTACAACATCTTCCTCACGACCAGGGCGCGGGAGGAGGCGGCCCGGTACGGCACGCGGGAGGGGATGGTGCGCGCCCTCGCCTCGACCGGCGGCGTGATCACGAGCGCGGGCGTGCTGCTGGCGGCGGTGTTCGCGGTGCTCGGAGTGCTCCCGGTCGTCGCCCTGACCCAGATCGGCGTGATCGTCTGCATCGGTGTGCTGCTGGACACTCTGGTCGTACGCACCCTGCTCGTTCCCGCGCTGGTGTTCCTCCTCGGCGAGGCCTTCTGGTGGCCCTCGAAGCCGGCGGGCCGGGCACTCAGCAAGGCGTCGATAAACTAGGGGCACGAGCGCTAGCTGAATCGAGGCCCCCGGAGTGACCGACTCCCCCCGCACCACCACGCGGTCGCCCTACTGGGGCGTGCCCGTGGCCCGGGCGATCCCGTTCATCGTGACCGCGCTCGTGATCACCTTCGTCTCGAACCACTCCTCGCAGGTGGGCCTGCTCGCCTACGGCGTGTTCGCGATCGTCTCCGGCCTGATCGTCGCGGTGCTCTCCTGGCGCACCGTGCCCGAGCGGTCGCTGCGGGTGAACTTCCTGATCCAGGGCGTCTCGGGCGTCGTCTTCGGCGCCCTCGCCCTCGCGTTCAACGCCGGCGGGCTCGGCTTCCTCCTGTTCTGCGCCACGATGAACTCGGCGATCTGCGGCTTCCTCGAGCTCTACGCCGGGCTGCGCTCGACCAAGAACCCGGCCGGCCGCGACTGGGCCATCACGGGAGTGTTCACGATCGTGTTCGCGCTCGTCCTGATCTTCTTCCCCACCGACCCCGTCTTCGCCGTCGGGATGCTGGGCGCCTACGGCGCGGTCGTCGGCCTGTTCCTGGTCATCGCGGGGCTCTCCCTGCGCTGGGGAACGCATCCGTCACCCGCGACCGGGGCTGCACGCCCGGCGAGACCTGGAAAGGCATCGTGAACCAACCCTCGAGGCGCGATCGGCTGAAGCCGCTCGAACTGCTCGTCCTGTCTGCCGTCATGTCGCTGTTCGTCGGCCTGGTGGTGCTGTTCACCACCCGGGAACTGCTGCTGTCGGTGATCTTCTTCGGCGTCGCGTTCATCGTCTCGCTCGTGGTGCTCGCGATGTTCGCGCTGTCGATCAAGCCGAACGACCTCGAGCAGCACGAGATCGACGACGAGGACAAGCCCGCCGCGCACTGACGGCCCGCAGCACTGACGGCCCGCCTCGCACTGACGGCCCGCCGCACCGACGACCAGCAGTACCGACGGCCCGCCGCATCCGCTACAGGATGCGGTCGACCAGCTCCGAGGCCAGCCCGGTGTACGACGCCGGCGTCAGCGCCACCAGTCGCGCCTTCGCCTCGTCGCCGATGTCCAGCCCCTGCACGAACTCGACCAGCTCGGCCTGGCCGATCCGGCGACCGCGGGTGAGCTCCTTGAGCAGCGCGTAGGGATCCTCGATCGAGGAGCGCCCCGCGGTCACCTCGGCCCGCACGACCGTCTGGATCGCCTCGCCCAGCACCTCCCAGTTCGCGTCGAGGTCGGCGGCCAGCGCCCCCTCGTTCAGCGAGATCTGGTCCAGGCCCCCGCGGATGTTGTCGAGCGCGAGCAGCGAGTGGCCGAGCGCGACCCCGATGTTGCGCTGGGTGGTCGAGTCGGTGAGGTCGCGCTGAAGGCGCGAGGTCACCAGGGTGGCGGCGAGGGAGTCGAGCAGGGCGCTCGAGAGCTCGAGGTTGGCCTCGGCGTTCTCGAAGCGGATCGGATTGACCTTGTGCGGCATGGTCGAGGAGCCGGTGGCCCCGGCGACCGGGATCTGGGTGAAGTAGCCCATCGAGATGTAGGTCCAGACATCCGTGCACAGGTTGTGCAGGATGCGGTTGGCATGGCTGATCCGTGCGTACAGCTCGGCCTGCCAGTCGTGCGACTCGATCTGCGTGGTGAGCGGGTTCCACTCCAGGCCCAGCGAGGTCACGAAGCCCTGCGAGACCTGCTGCCAGTCGGCGGCGGGGTCGGCGACGAGGTCGGCCGCGAAGGTACCGGTGGCCCCGCTGAACTTGCCGAGGTACTCCGTCGCCTCGATCTGCGCCTTGACGCGCTCGAGGCGGTGGACGGTGACCGCGAGCTCCTTGCCCATGGTGGTCGGGGTGGCCGGCTGACCGTGGGTGTGGGCGAGCATCGGTACGGCCCGGTAGGCGACGGCCTGGCGGCGCAGCTCGTCGATCACGGCGGTGAAGCCGGGCAGCCAGACCTCGGCGACGGCCGAGCGGATGGTCAGCGCGTAGGAGAGGTTGTTGATGTCTTCGCTCGTGGCGCCGAAGTGGGTCAGCTCGGCGATGCGGTCGAGGTCGAGCTCGGCGAGCCGGCGGCGCACGAAGTACTCGACCGCCTTGACGTCGTGCCGGGTGGTCGCCTCGAGCGAGGCGATCTCGTCGATCGCGGTCTGGTCGAAGTCGTCGACGATCGCCCGCAGCCGCTCGGCCACGGCGGGCTCGAGCGGCTCGGAGCCGAACATCGCGTGATCGGTCAGGTACAGCAGCCACTCGATCTCGACCCGCACCCGGGCCCGGTTGAGGCCGGCCTCGGAGAGGTGCTCCCCGAGCGCCGAGACCGCGGGGCGGTAGCGGCCGTCGAGGGGGCTGATGGGCTGGGGAGGCAGAGGAGGCATGGTCGCTTTCGTGGGGGCGTACGGGAACGGGTTCAGAGCGGGAGGCCGCTGGGCCGGAAGGCCGGCTCGAGCTGGCGGAACAGGGCGCGGCAGGAGTGCTCGATCATCCCGAGCACGGTGTCGAACATCGCGTCGTCCGAGTAATAGGGGTCGGGCACGTCCGACCGCCCGGCGTAGTCGGGGTCGAAGCTGAGCAGCAGACGGATCTTCTGCCGATCCTCCTCGGTGCGGGCCCAGGAGCGCAGCACCCGCTCGTGCGTGCGGTCGAGGGCCACGACGAGGTCGAGCGAGTCGAACCACGAGGAGTCGAACTGCCGCGCGCGATGGGCGCTGCCGTCGTAGCCGTGAGCCTCGAGCGAGCGCACGGTGCGCGGGTCGGCGTGCTCGCCGACGTGCCACTCCCCCGTGCCCGCCGAGGAGACGGCCACGCGGTCGGAGAGGTTCGCCTTCTCGACGAGGTCGCGCATCACGATCTCGGCCATGGGCGACCGGCAGATGTTGCCCGTGCACACCATGCTGATGCGGAACGCCTGCGGTTCCGGCTCGGGCGACATGACCCTATTCTCGCATCAGCGGTCGCGGCGGGCGAGCGGGCGCAGGATGGCGCCGATGATCGCGCTCAGGATCGCCAGGACCAGCGCCCCGAGCACCGCCCAGCCGAAGCCGTCGACCAGCAGACCGAAGCCGAACAGCTGCGAGACCCAGCCGGCGAGCAGCAGCAGGAGCGCGTTCACCACCAGGGAGATCAGCCCCAGGGTCAGGATGTAGAGCGGGAAGGCCACGACCCGGATCGCGGTGCCCACGATGCCGTTGACGATGCCGAAGATCAGGGCGACGAAGACGTAGGTGAGCACGGTGGAGAGGGCGCCGTCGTCGGTACCGAACGCGTCGACCTTCACGCCGGCGACGATGAGCGTGGTCAGCCAGAGCGCGATCGCGTTGGCGATGAGGGAGACGAGGAATCTGGGCATGCCCCCACTATCCCAGACCGGCCGGTTCCGGGGAACGGCCCCCTGGTGCAGAGTCGGGGCATGGTGAATCTCCCCTGGGCCCCCGAGTATCCGGTCGCGACCGAGCGGCTCGACCTCCGACCGCATCGGCAGGGCGACCTCGACGACCTCCTCCGGTTCCACACCGATCCCGAGGTGGTGCGGTACATCCCGTGGCCGGTCCGCACCCGCGAGCAGACGGCCGCCGCGCTCGAGGCCCGCACCCGGCAGGGTTCGGTGTTCGAGGTCGGTCAGTGGCTGGTGCTCGCCATGGTCGAGCGCGAGACCGGCCGGGTCGTCGGCGAGATGCTCCTCAAGTACGACAGCGAGACGGATGCGACGGGTGAGCTGGGCTACGCGATGGCCCGCGACCGGGAGGGCCGGGGCTACGCCACCGAGGCCGCCCGCGCGATGCTCGAGCTCGCCTTCGACCGCTTCGGGCTGCACCGGGTCGTCGCGCGGCTGGACACCCGCAACGACGCCTCGGCCCGGCTGCTGGAGCGGATCGGGATGCGCCTGGAGGCCCACCACCTCCGCGCGAGCTGGTTCAAAGGGGAGTGGACCGACGACTTCGTCTACGCCGTCACGGCCGAGGAGTGGCGTACGGGTCATATTCCCGAACCGCTTTCGAAGCGCGAACTACACTGATCTGATGACCGACGTCCCCGTCCGCCTGCGCCCCGAGATCCTCGCGCTGCCCGCTTATCGGCAGGGCCAGGCCGCGCCGGAGGGCTTCAAGCTCTCCTCCAACGAGAACCCGTACGAGCCCCTGCCTGGCGTGCTCGACGCGGTCGACGCGGCGACCCGCAGCCTGCACCGCTACCCGAACGCCGCCGCCCCCGAGATCACCGCGCGGCTCGCCGACGAGTGGGGCGTCGAGCCCGACGACGTGATCGTCGCCGCCGGTTCCGTGGCCCTTCTCATGCAGTTCACGATGGCGGCCGCCGGCCACGGCGACGAGGTCCTCTTCTCCTGGCGCTCGTTCGAGGTCTACCCCTGGATGACGGTGCTCCCGGGCGCGACCGCCGTCGCCGTGCCCAACACCCCCGACCACCGGCACGACCTGGCGGCCATGGCGGCCGCGGTGACCGAGCGCACCCGCCTGGCCATCGTCTGCAGCCCCAACAACCCGACGTCCACCGTCGTCACGGCGGCCGAGTTCGAGACGTTCATGGCCGCGGTGCCGAGCGATCTCCTCGTCATCCTCGACGAGGCCTACGCCGAGTTCGTGACGGATGCGGATGCGGTCGACGGCCACGCACTGGTCGGCCGCTACCCCAACCTGGTCATCCTGCGCACCTTCTCCAAGGCCTACGGGCTCGCCGGGCTCCGGATCGGCTACGGGATCGGCCCCGCCGCCATCCTCGCCGCCGCTCGCACCACGATCGTGCCGCTCAGCCTGACCGACCACGCCCAGGTCGCGGCCCTCGCCTCGCTCGATCGGGGCGACGAGCTGAAGGCCCGGGTCGACGACATCGCCGCCCGCCGGGACGCCGTCTACGAGGCCCTCCTCGAGCACGGCTGGAGCGACATCCCCCGCCCGCAGGGCAACTTCGTCTGGTTCCCGGTCGGAGAGCGCACGGCCGAGGTGCTCGAGGTCTTCCGGTCGCACGGCATCATCGCGCGCGCCTATCCGCCGGACGGCGTGCGGGTCACCATCGGCGAACAGGAGTCGGTCGAGAAACTCCTATACGCTTCCGCAGAGATACAAGGGAGGTAGGCAGTGGCAGACACCACGCCCACGGTCCAGTTCCTCTCCGTCGAGGGCGAGTTCGCCCCGACCGAGGCCGCCGAGGAGTACGCGTCGTACCTGGACGAGCTCGGGGAGGACGACCTCCGCCGGTTCTACCGGCAGATGACCGTCGTCAGGCGCTTCGACCTCGAGGCGACGAACCTGCAGCGCCAGGGCCAGATGGCCCTCTGGGTGCCCAGCCACGGTCAGGAGGCGGCGCAGGTCGGCTCCGCCTCGGCCGCGAAGCCCCAGGACCACATCTTCCCCTCCTACCGTGAGCACGCGGTGGGTCTCGTCCGCGGCATCGACGTGCTGTCGATCGTCGAGCTCCTTCGCGGCAACACGCACGGGGGCTGGGATCCGACGGATCCCACGAACGGCAACTTCCACGGCTACTGCCTGGTCATCGGCTCGCACACACTGCACGCCACCGGCTACGCCATGGGCCTCCAGCGCGACGGGCTGGTCGGCACCGGCGACGACTCGGTCGACGCGGCCGTGCTCGCGTACTTCGGCGACGGCGCCAGCTCGCAGGGCGACGTGAGCGAGGCCTTCGTCTTCTCGGCGTCGAGCCAGACCCCCAACGTCTTCTTCCTGCAGAACAACCAGTGGGCGATCTCGGTCCCCGTGCGCGTGCAGTCGCGCACACCGCTGTATCTGCGTTCGCGGGGCTTCGGCATCCCGAGCGTGCAGATCGACGGCAACGACGTGCTCGCGAGCTATGCCGCGACGGCGAAGCACCTCGCCGAGGCGCGCGCCGGTCACGGGCCGCAGTTCATCGAGGCGCTCACCTACCGGGTCGGCGCCCACACCTCCTCCGACGACCCCACGAAGTACCGGGGCGACGCCGAGGAGCAGTTCTGGATCGCCCGCGACCCGATCGTGCGCTTCGGCGCGTACCTGCGCGGTCTCGGCGAGGGCGACGCCTTCTTCGAGGAGACCCGGGTCGAGGCCGAGGACTTCGCGGCCGACATCCGCGCACGCACGCTGGCACTCGAGGGCCCGCCGATCGCGACGATCTTCGATCACGTCTACTCCGAGCCGCACCCCGTCATGGCCGAGCAGAAGCTCTGGCTCGAGCGCTACGAGGCCTCCTTCGAGGCCGCCGAGGAGGACCGCTCATGAGTTCGATCGAGACCACCTCGCTCGCCCCCGGGCAGAGCGACTCCCCGCCGTCGTCCCGCGTCGAGGAGCTGCCGCTCGCGAAGGCGCTGAACGCCGGCCTCCGCCGGGCGCTCGCCGACGACCCCAAGGTACTGCTGATGGGCGAGGACATCGGCCCGCTCGGCGGCGTCTTCCGGGTCACCGAGGGGCTGCAGGCCGAGTTCGGCGCCGACCGCGTGATCGACACCCCGCTGGCCGAGTCCGGCATCATCGGCACCGCGATCGGTCTCGCGATGCGCGGCTACCGCCCGGTCGTCGAGATCCAGTTCGACGGCTTCATCTTCCCCGGCTTCGACCAGATCACCAGCCAGCTCGCGAAGATCACGAACCGCGGACAGGGCGCGCTGTCCATGCCCGTCGTCATCCGGGTGCCCTACGGCGGCCACATCGGCGCGGTCGAGCACCACCAGGAGAGCCCGGAGGCGTACTTCGCCCACACCCCGGGCCTCCGGGTCGTCAGCCCCAGCACGCCGAACGACGCGTACTGGATGATCCAGGAGGCGATCGCCTCCAACGACCCGGTGATGTTCTTCGAGCCGAAGAGCCGCTACTGGCCCAAGGGCCCGGTCGACTTCGCCGGCACCGCCGCCCCGCTGCACGCCAGCCGGGTCGTGCGGGTCGGGACCGACGTGACGCTGCTGGCGCACGGCGCCATGGTGAGCGTGCTGATGCAGGCCGCCGAGCTCGCCGCGGGCGAGGGCGTGAGCGTCGAGGTCGTCGACCTGCGCTCGCTCAGCCCCGTCGACTACGGCCCCATCCTCGAGTCGGTCGCCAAGACCGGCCGCCTGATCGTGGCGCAGGAGGCGCACGGCTTCGTCAGCGTCGGCTCCGAGATCGCGGCCACGGTCGCCGAGCGCGCGTTCTACTCGCTGCAGGCGCCCGTGCTCCGGGTCTCCGGCTTCGACACCCCCTTCCCGCCCGCGAAGCTGGAGACGGTCTTCCTCCCCGATGCCGACCGCATCATGGAAGCCGTCGACCGCGTCATGGCGTACTAGTCCGGAGGCACAACGTGACCACCTCGCACTTCAATCTCCCGGATGTCGGTGAGGGCCTCACCGAGGCCGAGATCGTCTCCTGGCGGGTCGCCCCGGGCGACAGCATCCAGGTCAACCAGGTCATCGTCGAGATCGAGACCGCCAAGTCGCTCGTCGAGCTGCCCTCGCCGTTCGAGGGCGTCGTCGAGGGGCTGCTGGTGGCCGAGGGCACGACGGTCGACGTCGGCACCCCGATCATCAGCGTGAACTCGGCCGGCGAGTCCGCCCCCGAGCCCGCACCCGTCACGGCCGTGACCGTCGTGCCGCCGGCCGACCTCAGCGAGACGGAGGCGATGGCCGCGACGGCCGAGCGCACCGCCCTGGCCGAGGACAAGCCGGGAGCCGTGCTGGTCGGCTACGGCATCAAGGGCGCGGTGGCGAGCCGCCGGAGCCGACGGTCGAGCACGGCCGCGATCCCGGCGATCGGCGAGACGTCCGACGGCCGGGCGGGAACCGCGCGTCTGGCGCGCACGCAGCAGCCCATCCCCGGGCTGCCGGTGATCGCGAAGCCCCCGATCCGCAAGCTCGCGAAAGACCTCGGGGTCGATCTCAACGAGGTCACGCCCACCGGGCTGATCGGTGACATCACGCGCGAGGACGTCATCCGTCACGCCGACCAGGCCAAGGTCTTCCACAATATCGAGACCCCGCAGTGGGCGCCGGTGCGCGAGGAGCGCATCCCGGTCAAGGGGATGCGCAAGCAGATCGCGAAGGCGATGGTCACCAGCGCCTTCACCGCCCCGCACGTCTCGGTCTTCGTCGACGTGGACGCGACGCGCACCATGGAGTACGTCAAGCGGCTGAAGAACTCCCCCGACTTCGTCGGGGTCAAGGTCTCGCCGCTCCTGATCATGGCGAAGGCCATCATCTGGGCCGTGCGCCGCAACCCGATGGTCAACTCGGCGTTCACCGAGAAGGAGATCATCGTGCGCAACTACGTGAACCTCGGCATCGCCGCGGCCACGCCGCGCGGGCTGATCGTGCCCAACATCAAGGATGCGCACGACATGTCGATGCGCGACCTCGCTCTGGCGCTCGAGCAGCTCACGCTCACGGCCCGCGAGGGCCGCACCTCGCCGGCCGACATGGCCGACGGCACCATCACGATCACCAACATCGGTGTGTTCGGGATGGACACGGGCACCCCGATCCTCAACCCCGGCGAGGTCGCGATCATCGCCCTCGGCGCGATCAAGCAGAAGCCCTGGGTCGTCGACGGCGAGGTGCGGCCGCGCTTCGTCACCACGATCGGCGGCAGCTTCGACCACCGCGTGGTCGACGGCGACGTGGTGAGCCGGTTCGTGGCCGACGTGGCCTCGATCATCGAGGAGCCCGCGCTGCTGCTCGACTGACCCTGCTCGCTGCAGCCGCTGGCGACCCCCGCTCAGGCGGCGGACGCGCCGGCGGCTCCGACCTGGGTGCGCCACCACGGTGTCTCGATGAAGCCGCGTTTCAGGAAGAGCAGTTCCATCGAGGCGGTCCAGCCCTCCACGCCGTCCAGCTGCGACAGCGTCGAGGTGATGAAGCCGTAGAGCTCCTCGGTCGAGGGCACGATCACCTCGCAGAACAGGGCGTTCTCGTCGAGGGTCGCGGCCAGGTAGCGGATGGCCGGATGCTTCGCGAGCGACCGGGCCACCGCATCCATCTGTGAGGGCCGCACCTTCACCGTCAGCAGGGTCTCCGCGCCCATGCCGAGCGCGGGGGCGGGCACCAGGGTCAGGATGTCGATGCACCGCGCCGCGCGCAGCCGCTCGAACCGACGACGGACGCTCGACTCGTTCATCCCGACCCGGTCGGCGACGGCCTGGAAGGTCTCGCGCCCGTCGTCCCTCAAGGCGTCGATGATCTTCCAGTCCGAGGAGTCGAAGTGGGTCGGCCGGCACTCCTCCGGTTCGGAGTACAGCTCGTACTCGTCGGAGGATTCCGGCAGTGCGAGGGTGTCGGCGAACAGCTGCCGCCCCCAGTCGAACGAGACCTTGTAGATGTGCATCACCAGGTCGCTCCGCCAGCGCTCGACGCCGCGGATCGACTGCAGCTCCTCGAGCAGGTGAGCGTATTGGGTGGCCCCGCCGCGCACGACGAGCTCGGCGATGATGTCGTACTGGCCGGTCACGACGGTGACGAAGCGCACGTCGTCGTGACCGACGAGCTCTTCGGCGACCTGGAGCTGGGTGCCGGGGGCGCAGTTGATCCTGATGATGAAGGAGTCGACCTGCCCGGTCGCCCCCAGCGCGGGGTTGACGGCGACCTTGATGATGCCGGAGCCGAGCATGGCCTGTCCGCGTCGGGCCACCGTGGCGGTCGAGGAGCCGACCATCTCGGCGATCGCCCGCCAGCTCGCCCGCCCGTCGTTCTGCATGGCGACGACGATCCTCCGATCGAGGTCGTCGAGGGTGTCGAGAGCGCGGCCGGTCACGGGGCGGTCGTGCTCTCCCCCGCCACCGGTGCCGTGCGATGCAAGAAGTCCCTGACCGTCGCCGTCCATAGCTCGACCTCCTCGATCTGCGGAGAATGACCCGACTTTTCGAACACCACGAGCTCCGAGTCGGGGATGAGGTCTGCGATGGTCTGGCTACACGATACCGGCGTGATCCAGTCGGTCCGCCCGACCGTGATCAGGGTCGGGGCCGTGACACCGGGGAGCAGCGGTTTCAGGTCGTAGCCCGGCAGATTCTTCGAGAATGCGTAGTTGTGGGCCTCGAACCGGTACGGCGTCGCGGCCACCTTCCGCTCCACCGCGTCGGGGTCGTAGTGGAAGTCGTAGAGGGGAAGGATCTCGCGCCAGCAGTCCCGCAGATCGTCGTCGTCGGCGACCCGGCCCTGGTCGATGCGGTCGAACTTCTCCATGTCGATGGTGACCCGGTCCGACGCCAGGGCGTTCTCCCGTGCCAGGTGGGCGTTGCCATTGTCGGGCGAGGTGTCGCGGAGCACCATGGCGGTGACCCGGTCCGGGTAGCGGACGGCGTACTCCATCGACATGAAGCCCCCGTACGAGCCCCCCGCCATC
Organism: Herbiconiux sp. 320_LB; assembly: GCF_059691755.1. Taxonomy (NCBI): domain Bacteria; kingdom Bacillati; phylum Actinomycetota; class Actinomycetes; order Micrococcales; family Microbacteriaceae; genus Herbiconiux; species Herbiconiux sp. 320_LB. The sequence goes on from NZ_JCAWAD010000006.1 coordinate 276,120, forward strand.
ACGATCGTCTCCGCGCCGATCCATTCGCGGAGACCGTCGATGTCGGCCGCCCACTGCTCGTGGCTGAATTCGCCCGAGCCCTCGCTCTCACCGGATCCACGGGCGTCGAAGACGACCACACGGTACTCGTCGGCAAGTCGGCCGAAGCTCGCGCGCGGCTCGGCGCGCGAACCGAGACCGGGGGCGCCGTGGTGCGTGATGATCACGGGAGCGCCCTCGGGGCCGAGCACCTCGACGGCCAGCTCGTTGCCGTTGATGCGCACGCGCTGGGCCTCGGTCGTGGCACGGGCGAACTCGGGCGAGACGGGATTCTGGGACATCGGTGGTTCTCCTTCAGAGCGGGATGGTGCAGTCGGCGAGGCCGCGCGGGTAGGTCGTGAGCGGTTCGGAGCCGGTGTCGGTGACGAGCATGCTGTCGCTGATGCGGTAGCCGGCGTGGCCCGGCACGTAGAGGCCGGGCTCGTTCGAGACGACCATCCCGGGCTCCAGCACGGTCGCGTCGCCGGCCTCGAGCCACGGCGGCTCGTGCATCCCGAGACCGATCCCGTGACCTTGGCGATGACGGATGAACCGGCCGAGTCCCGCATCCTCGATCACCGAGAGGCAGGTCGCGTTGGCCGTCCGGCACTCGGCGCCAGGGCGGATGGCGTGACCGCCCACCTCCTGGGCCCGTCTGATGGTGTCGTGGAAGAGCCGCTGGTCGGCATCCGGAACCCCGAGCACGAAGGTGCGCTCGCCCTCGACGAACCGGCCGCCCACGGCGCAGCCGAGGGAGAGCATGAACGTGTCGCCCGGCTGCAACCGATAGCCCGAGGGCAGGCCGTGCGGGAAGGCGGAGTTGGCTCCGGCGTAGACCAGACCGCCGGCGAGGGGGGAGACGACGACCACGTCGTCGTGCTCGGCGTACATCGTGCGCACGCCGGTGCCGGTGACGTGCCCGGCGAGCTCGGACTCGCTCGGCAGCAGACCGCCGGCCGAGACCGACTCGCGGAGCAGCTGCACGCCGGCCTCGAGCATGAGGTCGGTGACCCGGGCCGCCTCACGGTGCAGGGCGATCTCCTCGTCGAACTTGCGGTAGCGCGCACGGGTGACGAGAGAGGTGGCGGCGAACCGGGCACCCGGGAGCTCGGACATCGCGGCCGTCTGCCGCTCGTTCGTCATCTGGGTGCTGAAGCCCACGCGCATCCCGTCGCCGGCGCGGTCGATCGCGCCGGCCAGGCTCGCGAACGGGGGTTGGATGCCGGGGAACTCGGCGTAGGCCACGAGGGCGCCGGCCCGGGCCTGCTGTCGGAGCGCGTTCTCGCGCTCGAGTTCGGGGGTCATCAGCACGCTCCGGCCGTCGGCGCCGAGCCAGAACGCCACGGGCCGTTCGGAGGGGTGGTGGAAGAACCCGGTGAGGTATGCCACGTCGTCCGGGTCGTCGGTGAGCAGGGCGTCGAAGCCCTCCTCGACGAGGGCGAGGCGGACGCGCTCCTGCACCCGATCGAAGAACTGGGGCGCGAGGCGCGGGGAGAAGGTGTCGCTCACGGGGTTCCTAGCGGGCTCGGTTGCGGGGGTTGCGGGCGTCGTTGTAGGCGATCGAGAGCAGGGTCGCGGAGAGCACCAGCATCAGGATGGCGATCGAGGGGAAGAGGGTGAGCCACCAGGCGCTCGACATGGCCCCCGACTGCTGGGCCTCGTAGAGGATTCGGCCCCATGACCAGGTGGTCGGGTCGCCCAGACCGAGGAACGCCAGGCCCGCGGCCGAGAGGACGGCGCGGGATGCGGTCACGACGACCGAGACCACGATCACCGGGGTGACGGCGGGCACGATGTGCCTGCCGATGATCCAGAGCGGGGAGGTCGTCATGAGGCGAGCGGCGTCGACGTAGGGCAGATTGACGACCGTGAGCGCCTGCGAACGCACCAGGCGGGTGACCTCGGGCCAGGAGAAGGCGGCGACCACCCCGATGATGGTGACCGTGCTCGGCCCGACGAGCGCCGCGATCAGGATCATCAGCGGGAGCACCGGAAGCGAGAGGGTCAGGTCGACGATGACGCTGATCAACCCGTCCAGACGCTTGAAGTAGGCCCCCAGCACGGCGACCAGGGTGCCGAAGGCGATCGCGATCAGCGAGGCGGCCGCAGCGACGAGCAGGCTCTGCTGAGTGCCCCAGATCACCTCGCCGAGCACGTCGCGGCCCAGGGAGTCGGTGCCGAACAGGTAGCTGCCGCTCGGTGGCTTGAGCACGTCGGTCCCATAGCTGGCCGGGTAGGGCGCGAGCAGGGGCGCGGCGACGGCCACGACGATCAGGAGGCCAAGGATCACCAGTGAGATGAGGCCGAGCGGCTCCTTGCGGAACACCCGCCAGGTGGCGAGGCCGGCCCGCCCGTTCTCGGTGGCGACCGGTTCGGCCGGTGCGGTCATCCCTGCCGTGGCGGCGGGATCGAAGTCGAGAGAGGTCATGCTGTCTTCACCCGGGGGTCGAGGAATCCGTAGACGATGTCGGTGAGCATGTTCGCGACCACGACGGTGATCGCGAGCAGCAGGAAGGCGCCCTGGAGCACCGGGAAGTCGAGCTGGGTGACGGCCTCGTAGATGCCGCGGCCGATGCCGGGGTAGGCGAAGACCGTCTCGGTCAGAACCGCACCACCGACCAGGAAGCCCAGCTGGAGGCCGATCAGGGTGGTGGTGGGGAGCAGGGCGTTCCGCAGTGCGTGCTTCCAGAGGATGCGGCGGTAGGGCAGGCCGTTGGCCTTGGCGAGGGTCACGTAGTCCTCGCCGAGCGCCTCGATCAGGGTCGAGCGCATGGTGAGCACGTAGGAACCGAGCTGGATCAGCATCAGCGAGACGGCCGGCAGGATGAGGTGGGTCGCCACGCTGCCGTACCAGGACATCCCGTAGGCGTCGTTGTCGTACGCTCCGCCGATCGGCAGCCAGCGGAGCGTGAGCCCGAAGACGAACAGCAGCAGCACGCCGATGCTCGGCACGAACAGCGACTGTCCGGTGACGCCGATCACCTGCACGACCCGGTCGAGCACGCCCCCGCGCTTGGACGCCGCGAGCACGCCGAGCGGGATGCCGATGGCGGTGGTCAGGACGAGCGCCGAGACGGTGAGGAGCAGCGTCCATGGAAGCCGCTGCAGGAGTACGTCCATCACCGGGATGGACTGGGTGAACGAGACCCCGAAGTTCCCCTGCAGGAGCTGCACCATGTACAGGCCGTACTGGACGATGAGGGGCTTGTCGAGCCCGTACTGCTGGAGCAGGGCCTCCCGGGCCTCGTCGGTCATGTTCGGGCTGGCGACGGCCAGCGCCGGATCTCCGGGGAGGAGCCGGAGCAGGAGGAACGTCACGGTCACGGCGAACCAGATCGTGAAGACGCTCCTGCCCAGGCGGCGGAGAATGAATGATGAACGAGGCACCGGGAGGTCCTTTTCCGATCAGCCCTTGTGGGCGCTGGCGAGTGACTCGGGGTTCACGATCGAGAGCAGCTCACTGGGTTTGACGACGAATCCGTTCCACTTGTCGCTGTGCGCGAAGAAGAGATTCTGGGTGTACATGACGTTGTCGTAGACGTTGTCGTGCACGATCTTCGCGGCCTGACGCATGATCGAGACCTTCTCGTCCTGGTCGGTGGTCACGGCACCCTGGGCGATGAGGTCGTTGAGGGCCGCGTCGTCGTTGTAGGTGTAGTTGATCGCGCCGCCCGGCAGGTAGGCGAGCGTGAAGTTCGTCACCGGGTCGTCCATGATGGCGAAGTTGCCCGCGTAGATGTCGAAGTCGCCCTTGTTCGTCTGCGCGAGGTAGGTGTTGCGCTCCGTTCCCTGCAGCTCGATCGTGATCCCGGCCTCGGCCGCGCTGTCCTTGACCAACTGCGCCCACTGGCTCGTCACACTGTCCTGCAGCGAGTAGATCAGGCGGAACGAGACCGGGAACTTCCCGTCGGCACCGGCGGTGTAGCCCGCCTTCTGCATCAGGTCGCGCGACAGATCGGTGTCGAACTCGTACTCCTTCAGCGAGTCGTCGTAGTAGTCGGCGAGCACCGGCATCAGCGGGCTGGACCCGGTCGATACCGCCTGCCCCTGCAGCACGACCGTGCGGATGGCGTCGTAGTCCACCGCATGGGCGAGCGCCTGGCGCACCTCGAGCTTCGCGAGATCCGGGTTCTGCATGTTGTAGGTCATGTGCGCGTAGCCCAGCCCGGGGACCTCCTCGACCGAGATGCCCTGCGTGTTCCGCAGCTGATCGACCTGTGCCGGAGGCAGCGCGTTCGCGATCACGTCGACCTCGCCGCTCTGCAGCGCCAGGATCTCGGTGTTCACGTCCGGGAAGACGCGGTAGACGACCTTCGCAGGGATCGGGGTGCCGCCCTCGACCATCGGGTAGTCCTCGACCCGGTCCAGCTCGTAGCTCTGGCCGACCTGCACCTTCGTCAGCGTGAAGGGTCCAGCCCCCACCCAGCCTCCGTCGGAGCCGTCGTTCGCGAACTCGGCCACCGAGGCCGCCTTCTCGAAGACGTGCTTGGGCACGACATTGCCCCAGAAGCCGATCTCCTCGATCACCGAGGTGTCCGGCTTCGCGAGCTTCACCTCCACCCGGGTGTCGGAGACGGCGGTGGCCGAGTCGAAGTTCGCGAGCTGACCGTAGAAGGTGCCCGAGGGAGCATCCTTCTTCACCGCGTTTATGGTCCAGGCGACGTCCTCGGCCGTCACGGGCTCGCCGTCGCTCCAGGTCATGTCGTCGCGGATCTCGTAGTACCCGGTGGTGTCGTCGACGTAACCCCAGTCGGTCGCCAGGCCCGCGGTCTTCTTGCCGTCGTCCGAGATGCTCAGCAGGTGGGGGTACATCAGGTTGGTGATCCAGTAGTCGCTGCGGCTGTTGCCGATCAGCGGGTTGTAGTTGACGACGTCCGTCGTCGTGGCGATGGTGAGCGTGTCCGATCCCGCGGACGCCGAGCCGGTGGCTGCCGGCGGGGCCTCGGGAGCGCACGCGCTCAGTGTCAGGGCGACGCTCGCGATGAGCGCCGCCGCAGCGAGATTCCGTTTTCGCATCAGACCCAGACCTCCTTCAGAACGCGCATGGTGTTGCCTCCGACGACGGCGCGGATTTCGTCGTCCGAATAGCCGTGCTTGACGAGCCAGCCGATGATGTTGAAGAACTCCTCGGCCGGGTTCTCGACCCCGTCGACGTACTCGACCTCGTCATACTCGACGTGTCCGTGCGCCTGGCTGATCGAGAGGTTCGACGAGAACGCGTGATGCAGTCCCACGTGATCGCCGAAGAGGGTGTCGGGGCCGAAGCTGACGTGCTCCAGGCCCACGAGGTCGACGCAGTACTGGAAGTGGTCCATGACCGACTCCAGGGAGTGGCTCGGGTGCTGCGGCGAGAGCGTCGTGTGAGGAGCCGCCTCGATGCCGATCACGCCGCCCCGCTTCGCGCACTCGATGATCGTCTCGTCGGTCTTCATCCGATTGGTGGGCCAGAGGCCACGGGCTCCCGCGTGGGTGATGAACACGGGCATGGTCGAGGCCTTGATGACGTCGACGCAGGTGCGATCACCCGAGTGCGAGATGTCGATCGCGATGCCGAGCTTGTTCATCCGCTCCACCGCGCGCTCGCCGAAGTAGGTCAACCCTCCGTCGCCGCGCTCCTTGAGCCCGGAGCCGAGGGTGTTCTGCTCGGAGTAGGCAATGCCCATCTGGCGCACACCGAAGCCGTACAGCACGTCGAGCCGGTCGACCTCGTTCTCGATCATCGTCGCGGCCTCGAGCGCGAAGACGTGGGCGACCTTGCCCGTGGCCTTCGCCTTCTCGATGTCGGCGACCGACTCGGCCTTGATCACGAAGTCCTGGTGGGCCAGGTCGGCCATCCGCACCCCGAGGTCGAACAGGACGTCTTGGTACTTCCACCCGGCGTCGCTCGAGATGCAGCAGGTGCCGTCCATCCCGTTGTCGAACACCGCGGTGATGCCCGAACGGGAGAGGCCCTCGTAGCCCGTGGGTTCGCGGCCCTGGCGGATGTGCTCGCGCAGCTGCCCCATGTCCTCGGGGAAGACCTGCACGTGGTCGTGGAGCGAGATGACGGTCTCCTCGGCCAGAAGCGTGCGGGTGCGCTCCTCCTCCGCGGCGCTCAGACCGAGCCCCTCGTAGGCCGGGACGCGCCCGATCTGCTTCGCGTAGGTGAACTCCTTGTAGTCCTTCCCTGCTTCCAGGTAGTCGTAGGCGGTGTAGCCCTTGTAGGCCTCGGCGGGATCAAGCACGCGTGATCTCCTTTACGTGTCGTGCATTCGGCGGTTCTGATGACAATCTCTTCTGATTCCGGCACTTTTGTCAACCAGCATGATGTTTTTCGGCGTAGATTTAGCACGCTTGAAACATTTCGGTAATGCTGACGGGTGATGATGGTGTCGTGGCAGAAGAATCGATGAAGGAGCGGTCGGCCCTGCGGGTGCGCGATCTCAACGTGACGTTCACGGGCGGCGGCCGACGCATCCACGCGGTGCGCGAGGTCGACCTCGACGTCGCCCGGGGCGAGTTCGTGGCCCTGCTCGGTGAATCGGGCTCGGGCAAGTCGGTCACCGCCCGCGCGATCATGGGGCTCGGCGACGAGCACACCGAGATCCGGGCGGCCGAGCTCGAGGTCGCAGGCACCGACGTGCTGGCACTGGGCGAGAACGACCGGCGCCTGATGCGGGGCGAGAGGCTGAGCCTGGTGCTGCAGGATGCGCTGTCGGCGCTCAACCCGGTCATGACGGTCGGGAACCAGATCGGCGAGCTCTTCCGGGTGCACCGCGGCGCGACCCGCAAGCAGGCCCGCGCGAGTGCCGTCGAGCTGCTCGGTCTGGTCGGCATCCCGGCGCCGAACAAGCGCGTCGACGACTACCCGCACCAGTTCTCCGGGGGGATGCGGCAGCGCATCCTGATCGCGATGGCGATCGCCCTCGAACCCGAGATGCTGATCGCCGACGAGCCGACGACGGCACTGGACGTGACGGTGCAGGCCCAGATCCTCGACCTGCTCGGCGGGCTCCGCGACCAGCTCGGCATGGGGGTGCTGCTGATCACCCACGACCTGGGTGTCGTGATGGAGGTCGCCGACCGCCTGGCCGTGATGTACGCCGGGCGGATCGTCGAGCGAGGAGAGGCCGACACCGTGCTCGATCTCCCCGCGCATCCGTACACGCAGGCTCTGCTGCGCTCGGTCCCCGATGCGGCCGTGCGCGGCGAGGACCTCCTCACCATCCCGGGCTCGCCTCCGAGCCCCGCGCAGACCCCACCCGGATGCTCGTTCAACCCGCGCTGCCACCTCGCCATCGACATCTGCCGGGTCGAGCGCCCGCCCCTCGAGCCGGTCGCCCGGGGCCGCGCATCCGCCTGCCACCGTTCGGAGGAGCTGCTTCATGAACTCGTCGGCTGAACCCGAGGTCGTCCTGGAGGCCACCGGCCTCCGGCGCACCTTCACGAGCGGCTCGCGGCTGCACCCCACTCACGTCTCGGCGGTCGACGGCGTCGATCTGCGGCTGCACGCCGGCGAGGTCGTCGGGATCGTGGGCGAGTCCGGCTGCGGCAAGTCGACGCTAGCCAGGATGCTCGTCGGCCTCGAGAAGCCCGACGGCGGCTCGCTGGTCTACCACGGCACCGACGTCACCCGGTCGCGGGTGAGTGACCGCCGGCTGCTCCGTCGCGGGGTGCAGATGATCTTCCAGGACCCGTACACCTCGCTCGACCCGCGGATGAGCGTGGGCGACATCATCGCCGAACCGATGGCCGCCACGCGCACGGGCACGGCCACCTCCCGGCGGGAGCGGGTCGCCGAGCTCCTCGGTCTCGTCGGCCTCTCGCCCGAGATGATGTCCCGCTATCCGCACCAGTTCTCAGGCGGCCAGCGTCAGCGGATCGGGATCGCCCGCGCGCTCGCTCTCGATCCCGACGTGCTGGTCTGCGACGAGGCCGTCTCGGCGCTCGACGTCTCGGTGCAGGCGCAGGTGATCAACCTGCTCTCCGATCTGCAGCGGCGCCTCGGCGTCGCCATCGTGTTCATCGCGCACGACCTGTCGGTCGTGCGGCACATCGCCGACCGGGTGGCCGTGATGTATCTGGGCCGGATCGCGGAGTTCGGCGATACCGAGACCGTGTACGGCTCCCCCGCGCATCCGTACACGCAGGCTCTGCTGTCGGCGACCCCCTCCCACAGTCGGGCCGATCGGGGGCGCCTCGCGCTCCGCCGGGTGCTGGCAGGCGAACCGCCATCGCCCGTCGACCCGCCCGCCGGCTGCCGGTTCAACCCGCGGTGCTGGTTGGCCACCGATGAGTGCCGCACCGTCCAGCCGCCCCTGCGCGAGCTCGGCATGGGCGAGCCCGGCCCGGGTGAACTCGGCCTGGGTGGGCTCGGCCCGGGTGAACTCGGCCTGCGGCCGCTCGCCGGCCGCCAAGTGGCATGTCACCATGCCGAGCAGGCGCTCGACGAGGCGCTCGCCATCTCTTCCCGCTCCTGATTTTGACAATCATTATCAATTAGCTATCGTGGAGCCGTCCCCGACTTAGACAGGCTCCCGTGAAACGACACGCCCTCCCCACCGCCCTGGTCGCCTCCGCGGCCGCCCTGGCCCTCGGCTTCGGCCTGGCCGGATGCTCCACCGGCTCCTCCGCGGCCCCGACCGACTCAGACACGATCGCGATCGTCGCCTCGACGAACGTCTACGGCTCGATCGCCGAGGCGATCGCCGGCGACGCGGCCACGGTGACCTCGATCATCGACGACCCGGACCGCGACCCGCACGAGTACCAGGCCGACGGCCAGAACCAGCTCTCGATCTCGAAGGCGCAGATCGTCATCGAGAACGGCGGCGGCTACGACGACTTCGTCGACACCATGCTCCAGGCGGCCGACAACTCCGGCGTCTCGGTGCTGAACGTCGCCGACCTCTCCGGCTACGACCAGGAGCCGGCCGACGGCGAGTTCAACGAGCACCTCTGGTACGACTTCCCCACCATGGAGAAGCTGGTCGACGCCCTCGTCTCCGAGCTCGGCACGCTCGACCCGGGCGCCGCATCCACCTTCGAGGCGAACGGCGCGAGCGCGAAGCAGAAGCTCGCCGACCTCGAGGCGGGCGAGGCCGCGATCGCCACGGCCCACGCCGGCGCGGGGGTCGCGATTACCGAACCCGTGCCGCTGTACCTGCTCGACGCGGCGGGGCTCACGAACCTCACCCCCGACGAGTTCAGCGAGGCCATCGAGCTCGACACCGACGTGCCGCCGGCCGTGCTGGAGGCCACCCTCGCGCTGTTCAGCACCCATCAGGTGAGCGCTCTGGTCTACAACGAGCAGACCTCCGGCCCGCAGACCGACGCCGTGGTGACGGCCGCCGCCGACAACAAGGTGCCCGCCGTCGCGGTGACCGAGACGCTGCCCGCCGGCCAGGACTACTTCGGCTGGATGCAGGCGAACGTCGCCGCGATCTCGGCCGCCCTCGGGTCCTGACCCGTCCCGCTCAGCCAGTACAGTGACCTCGTGACCGATCCGGTGTTGACGCTGCGCGATGCGCGGCTGCAGTTCGGCACGCGCACGCTCTGGCAGGGCATCGACCTCGACGTGCAGCCGGGCGAGTTCATCGCGGTGCTCGGCGCGAACGGCTCGGGCAAGTCCAGCCTGCTCAAGGTCATCCTGGGGCAGCAGAAGCTCACCTCCGGCAGCATCCGCTTCCTCGGCGAATCGGGCCGGCGCGGCGACCGGCGGATCGGCTACGTGCCCCAGCAGAAGCTCGCCGACGAGGGCACGCCGTTGCGCGCCCGCGACCTGGTGGCCCTGGGGCTCGACGGCCACCGCTGGGGCATCCCGCTCCCCTCGGCCTCCCGCCGGCGGCGGGTCGACGAGCTGCTCGCCGCCGTCGGCGCCACCGAGTACGCGAACGTCGGCGTCTCGACCCTCTCCGGCGGCGAGCAGCAGCGGGTGCGGATCGGTCAGGCGCTCGTGGGCGACCCGGCCCTGCTGCTCTGCGACGAGCCCCTGCTCTCGCTCGACCTCACCCACCAGCGCGCGGTCAGCGAGCTGATCGACGAGCAGCGGCGCGAGCGCGGCTTCGGGGTGCTCTTCGTCACCCACGACATCAATCCCATCCTCGACATGGTCGACCGGGTGCTCTACCTCGCCGACGGGGGCTTCCGGATCGGCCCGCCCGACGAGGTGCTCCGGTCAGACGTGCTGAGCGAGCTCTACGGGTCGCGGATCGACGTCATCCGCACCCACGGGCGCGTCATCGTCGTCGGCACGCCCGACGGCGCGCACGGGCATCCGGAGGACCAGCTCGCCCACCACGACGAGCCGGAACCCGGCGGAGGTGCGCTGTGAACGACGTCTGGTCGCAGATCTTCGACTTCAACAACTACGGCGAGCTCGTCGTGCTGCTGCAGAACTCCATCATCGCCGGGGCCGTGCTCGGCGTCGTCGGCGGCCTGATCGGCGTCTTCGTGATGTCGCGCGACATGGCCTTCGCCGTGCACGGAATCAGCGAGCTCTCCTTCGCGGGGGCGGCGGCCGGCCTGCTGTTCGGCGTGGGGGTGGTGGAGGGCTCGATCATCGGCTCGATCGCCGCCGCGCTGATCATCGGCGTGCTGGGCTCCCGGGCGCGGGACCGCAACTCGATCATCGCGGTGCTGATGCCCTTCGGGCTCGGGCTCGGCATCCTGTGCCTGACCCTCTACCCGGGCCGCTCGGCGAACAAGTTCGGCCTGCTCACCGGCCAGATCGTGGCGGTCGACGACCCGCGGCTGAACTCGCTGATCGCGATCTCGATCGTCGTGGTGCTCGGCCTCCTGCTGGTCTGGCGCCCGCTCACCTTCGCCAGTGTGGATGCGGACGTCGCCTCCGCGCGCGGCGTCCCGGTGCGCGGCCTCTCGATCTTCTTCATGCTGCTGCTGGGGCTCGCCGTCGCGGTGTCGGTGCAGGTCGTCGGCTCGCTGCTGGTGCTGTCGATCCTGGTCACGCCGGCCGCCGCCGCCCTCCGCGTCTCGTCCTCCCCCATCCTCGTGCCGGTGCTCAGCACGATCTTCGCCGTGGTCTCCCTGGTGGGCGGCATCATGCTCGCGCTGGGCTCCTCGGTGCCGATCAGCCCGTACGTCACGACGATCTCGTTCGTGATCTACCTGGTCTGCCGGGTGATCGCGTGGCGTCGGGGCACCGGCACGGGGAGGGTCCAAAATGCTCGACTAGCGTTGGATGGGAAGAAGGCGGTGGAGGCGTGAAGAGGAACACCTGGCAACGGGAGGCCGTCCGCGGTGCGCTCGGAACCCAGATGGGGTTCGTGAGCGCGCAGGCGCTGCACTCGTCGCTGAAGAACACCGGATCCCAGATCGGGCTGGCCACGGTCTACCGGGCGCTGGCCGATCTCGCCTCGGAGGGCGAGGCCGACTCGCTGCAGTCGCCCGAGGGCGAGGCGCTGTACCGCGCCTGCTCGCTCGCGCACCACCACCACCTGATCTGCCGCAGCTGCGGCCTCACGGTCGAGATCGAGGCCGACGAGGTCGAGGAGTGGGCCCAGCGCACCGCCGCCCTGCACGGCTTCAGCCGCCCGGAGCACGTCGTCGACGTCTTCGGGTTCTGCTCGGCCTGCGTGCCGACCTGAGTTGCCCGATCAAGCCTGAGTTGCCCGATCAAGCCTGAGCGTCTAAGCTAGTCAGGTTGGGTGGAATCCTCCGCCCATTGCGACGGCATCACAGGATGCGGTCGCCGACAAGTCATCTTGGGTGAGGCGCTCGTCTCACGGTAACCAAATGGAGGAAACAATGGCAGCAGTGTGCCAGGTGACTGGAGCCGTTCCCGGCTTCGGTCACAACATCTCGCACTCGCACCGGCGCACCAACCGGCGCTTCGACCCGAACGTGCAGAAGAAGAAGTACTACGTGCCCTCGCTTCGCCGCACCGTCACGCTGACCCTGTCGGCTAAGGGGATCAAGGTCATCGATGCCCGTGGCATCGAGGCCGTCGTGAAAGACGTCATGGCTCGGGGGATCAAGCTCTAATGGCAAAGCAGCAGGACGTCCGTCCCATCATCAAGCTCCGCTCGACGGCGGGCACCGGTTACACCTACGTGACCAAGAAGAACCGTCGTAACGACCCCGACCGTCTCGTGCTGAAGAAGTACGACCCCGTCATCCGCAAGCACGTCGACTTCCGAGAGGAGCGCTAACCATGGCCAAGAAGTCCAAGATCGCGCGCAATGAGCAGCGCAAGGTGATCGTCGAGCGTTACGCCGCGAAGCGCCTGGAGCTCAAGAAGGCTCTCGTGAGCCCCACGTCCACCGACGAGGAGCGCGAGTCCGCTCGCCTCGGGCTGCAGAAGCTGCCCCGCAACGCCTCCCCGATCCGCGTCCGCAACCGCGACGCCGTCGACGGCCGTCCCCGCGGAAACCTCTCGAAGTTCGGGATCTCGCGTGTCCGCTTCCGTGACATGGCTCACCGGGGCGAGTTGCCGGGCATTACGAAGTCCAGCTGGTAAATTACCCTCGGTCGTACCGACCAACCGAACTGGCCCTGGTGGCCGGGACCGTTCCATGTAAACAGCTACATCCGTAGCGAAAAGGTCCGAGGAGGACACCTTAAATGGCTGACAAGTCACTCAACAAGACCGAGCTCGTCGCAGCCGTCGCAGCCGCATCCGGCCAGACGCAGGCTTCCGTCAACGAGGTTCTTGACGCTCTCTTCTCCACGCTGGCCGACTCGGTTGCGTCCGACACCAAGGTCACGATCCCGGGCTGGCTCGCCGTCGAGCGCACCTCGCGTGCCGCTCGCACGGGCCGCAACCCCCAGACCGGCGCCACCATCGAGATCCCGGCCGGTCACTCGGTCAAGATCTCGGCCGGTTCGAAGCTGAAGGCTGCTGCCAAGTAGGTTTCCGCACCGTTCACGCGAGGGCGTCGGCTTCGGCCGGCGCCCTTTCGCGTACCAGGACTCTCCCCAGCCAGCGCCGCGTACAGTAGTCGGGTGCCGAGAACCGCCCGCATCATCGGTCCCGCCCTCCTGGTGGTGACCGCCTTCGTCGCGCTCCTGGTCGCTCTGGCGCTGGGCGGCGGCGCCGCACCCCAGCTGCTGGAGGATCCCGGAGCCGTCGTGCGCTACGGCTTGCCGATCTCCACGATGCTGGTCAGCATCTTGGCCTCCGGCATGATCGGGGCGATCGGCCTGGCGCTGTTCGTCATCCCCCAGGACAGCCCGGCGTTCAACCGGTCGCTCGACGTCGCGGCCGGATCCGCGGCCCTGTTCACGGTCGCCGCCGCGTTCACCGGCTTCTTCAGCTACCTCAGCGTCACCGCCCGCGCCCTGAGCTTCGACGATGCCTTCAGTCAGGGCCTCGGCCAGTTCCTGACCCAGATCGCGCTCGGCCAGGCCTGGCTCCAGACCACGCTCATCGGCGCGGTCGTGACCGTGCTCTGCTTCGCGGTGCGCAACGTGACCGCGCTGTTCTTCGTCGGCCTGGTCTCGGTGGCCTCGCTCATCCCGATGGCCCAGCAGGGGCACGCCGCCGATGCCGGCGGGCACGATGCCGCGGTCACCGCCTTCGGGCTGCACGTCATCTTCGCGGCGGCCTGGCTCGGCGGGCTCGCGGTCATCGCCATCCTGAGCCGCCGGCTCGACACCGACCGTCTCGTCGCCACCGTCTCCCGCTACTCCACCGTGGCGATCGTCTGCTTCGTGGTCGTGGCGGCCTCGGGCTACGTCAGCGCCGAACTGCGGATCGGCTCGCTCGACCGGCTGGCGACCCCCTACGGCCTGCTCGTGCTGGTGAAGGTGGGCGCGCTGATCGCCCTCGGCCTGTTCGGCGCCGTGCACCGGCGCTTCGTCATCCAGAAGCTCGCCGACAGCGGACGCCGGCGGCACTTCTGGTGGCTCGTGGTCGCCGAACTGGTCTTCATGGGCATCGCGACCGGCTTCGCCGCCGCCCTCGCCCGCACGGCGACTCCCGTGCCCGAGACGCCGCCGCCCGCGCCGACGGCCGCGCAGATCCTCACCGGGTCGCCGCTGCCGCCCGAGCTCACGGTCGAGAACTTCCTCACCCAGTGGAACTTCGACCTGATCTGGGTGCTGGTCTGCGCCTTCGCGATCTTCTTCTACGTCGCCGGCGTCGTGCGGCTGCACCGGCGGGGCGACCGCTGGCCCTGGTACCGCACCGTGCTCTGGATCGCCGGCATCCTGCTGCTGTTCTACGTCACCAACGGCGGGCTGAACGTCTACGAGAAGTACCTGTTCAGCGTGCACATGTTCGGCCACATGACGCTGAGCATGATGGTGCCCCTGCTGCTCGTGCCCGCCGGTCCGATCACGCTGGCCCTCCGCGCGATCCGCAAGCGCGACGACGGCAGCCGGGGCATGCGCGAGTGGATCCTGCTCGCGGTGCACTCGCGGTTCGCCTCCGTCGTCGCGAACCCGATCGTCGCCGGCGTGCTCTTCGCCACCAGCCTCGTGGCCTTCTACTACACTCCGTTGTTCCGCTGGGCGACCGAGGACCACATCGGGCACGAGTGGATGATCGTGCACTTCCTGATCGTCGGCTACCTCTTCGTGCAGGCGCTGATCGGCATCGATCCGGTGCCCTACAAGCTGCCCTACCCCTTCCGGCTGCTGCTGCTGCTCGGCACCATGGCGTTCCACGCCTTCTTCGGTCTTGCGCTGATGAGCGGGAGCGGGCTGCTGCTGGCCGACTGGTTCGGCGCGACCGGCCGCAGCTGGGGCCCGAGTGCCATCGTCGACCAGCAGAACGGCGGCGGGATCGCCTGGAGCATCGGCGAGATCCCGACCTTCATCCTGGCGCTGGTGGTCGCGGTGCAGTGGAGCCTGTCGGACAAGAAGGAGACCAAGCGGCGCGACCGCAACGCGGATCGCACCAACGAGGCCGAGCTGGGCGAGTACAACGCGATGCTCGAGAAGCTGGCGAGCCGCGACCGCGCCTGAGCGGTGCCCGCCGGCCTGTGCCGGATACCCCGTGCCGGCTGCCCGGTGCCGGCCGCCCCCTGCCGGCTCCCCGTCAGCTCCGCGGCGCGAAGTCGATCGAGCCGTCGGGCTGGATCGTCAGCGCGAAGGTGACGTCGAACGGCACCGACTCGTCGCGGGTCGACACCGTGCCGTCGAAGAGCGAGCGGATGTCGACGGCGATGTGCGCCGACCCGGATGCGGTCGGCACGATCCAGCTGTCGTGACCGGCGAGGATCGTGAGGGCGGGGTACTTCTCCATTGTCCAGGCCGGTTCGGAGGCGATGCGGTCGTTGACGTCGAGCCCGAAGGGGCACCCGGGCGGGTAGAGGAGCGTCTGCGCGGCGCACTCGTCGAGGAAGCCGTTCACCGCCTGCTGCACGGCATCCAGGAAGCCGGTCGTGGGCTGCACCTGCACGATCGCGCTGGTCGACGTGCCGGTGCTGGTCGCGGTGAGCGCCACCGGATTCGCTCCGAGGTACTCCGAACGGTGCCCGAGCGAGATCAGGCCGGGCACGAGCAGGTCGTAGGTCTCCGACGCCCGGAAGGCCGAGGCATCACCGCCCTGGATCTCCAGCCCCCCGGCCGTGAAGTCGGAGGCGTGGGTGACCGTCACGGTGCCCTGCGCGACCGGCGAGCGGAAGAACTCCCACTGCGGGAAGACGAGCAGGCTGGTGCCGGTCTGTACGACGTCGAACTCGGTCTGCCCGGGGACGGGGTTGCCGTCGACGCCGTCGAAGACGTAGGAGAACACGATCCGGTGGCGGCCGGGCAGGATCAGGGTGTCGCTGACCTCGGTGATGTCGTGGAAGCGGCTCACCGCATCCGGATTCACCAGCACGGCCGACCCGGTGCCGGGTGCGTCGCCGGACTCCAGCACCACGCCGGGGGTGTCGACGGCCGCGGCCACATCCCCCGACCCGAGTTCCTGCAGGTAGATCCGCACGAACGCCGAGGCGCTGAACAGCTCGCGGTTCAGGATGCCGACGGCCGAGACCAGCGCCGCGATCGTCAGGATGAGCAGGCCCGCCCAGATCACCACGGAGCGCTGAAGCCTGATGCGTGCCTCCGCCGCATCCCCGGCGTACCCAGGGCCTGAACTCATGTCCACAGTTTAGGCGGGCCCCGGATTCCCGCCCGTGGCTGGACGGTAGATTGGGGTGATGACCCGCCCGACCCTCTCTGCCGAGCAGCAGCGGGTGTTCGATCTGATCGAGGGCACCCGCAAGCACGTCTTCGTCACCGGGCGCGCGGGCACCGGTAAGTCGACGCTGCTCAACCACCTCTCCTGGAACACCGAGAAGCAGATCGTCATCTCGGCGCCGACCGGGGTCGCGGCGCTCAACGTCGGCGGCCAGACCATCCACTCCCTGTTCCGCCTGCCGATCGGCGTGATCGCCGACCACGACATCGAGCAGAACGCCGAGGTGCGGAAGCTGCTGAACACGATCGACACCCTGGTGATCGACGAGGTCTCGATGGTCAACGCCGACCTGATGGATGCGATGGACCGCAGTCTGCGCCAGGCCCGGCAGCGCCCACTCGAGGCCTTCGGCGGCGTGCAGGTGGTGCTGTTCGGCGATCCGTACCAGCTGGCACCGGTGCCGGGCGACGGCGACGAGCGCGCCTACTTCACCGACCACTACCGTTCGATGTGGTTCTTCGACGCGAAGGTGTGGGAGGAGACCGACCTCGAGATCGTCGAGCTGCGCGAGGTGCACCGCCAGCACGACGACGATTTCAAGTTCATGCTGAACGCGGTGCGCTTCGGGATGGTGACGAAAGAGATCGCGGACGCGCTGAACGGCGCCGGGGCGCGCACCCCGCCGAACGACGGGGCGATCACCCTCGCGACCCGGAACGACTCGGTCAACCGCATCAACCAGGCGGCGCTCGGCCGGCTGCCCGGCCGGGTGCTCTCCGCGAAGGCCGAGATCAGCGGCGACTTCGGCGGCCGCACCTTCCCGGCCGACGTCAACCTCGAGCTCAAGGTCGGCGCGCAGGTGATGTTCCTGCGCAACGACGGCGACGGCCGCTGGGTCAACGGCACCGTCGGCACCGTCACGAAGATCGACTCCACGGTGTGGGTCGAGGTCGACGGCGAGGTGCACGAGGTCGACCCGGTGGCGTGGGAGAAGTACCGCTATTCCTACGCCCCTGAGTCCAAGCAGCTGAGCAAGGAGGTGATCGGCGAGTTCACGCAGTTCCCGCTGCGCCTCGCCTGGGCGGTCACGATCCACAAGTCGCAGGGCCAGACCTACGACCAGGCCGTCGTCGACCTCGGGGCACGGGTGTTCAGCCCGGGCCAGACCTACGTGGCGCTGAGCCGGCTGACCTCGCTCGACGGGCTCTACCTCACCCGGCCGCTGCGCCCGAGCGACATCATCGTCGACGAGTCGGTCAGGGCCTTCATGAGCGGGCGGCGCGGGCCGGCCGTCTAGAACGAGGCCCCGGCCGTCGCTCCTCCACCCCCTGTTGTGGGGCGGTCACCGGCCCGTACCGGCTCTCCCCTTCCCGCTACCCTCGGGGTTGGAGAGGGAGACATGGCGACGCTGCTGTATCGGATCGGGCGGTTCGCCGCACGGCGGAGCCTCGCGGTGATCGCGGGATGGATCGTGATCCTCGGCCTCGCGGTGACCGGGGCGCAGCTGCTCGGCGGCACGCTCGCCTCTTCGTTCGAGATCCCCGGCACCGAGTCGCAGCAGGCGATCGACATGCTCGACCAGCGCTTCCCGCAGGCCAGCGGTGGCTCGGCGAAGGTGATCTACGTCGCGCCCGAGGGCCACCAGGTCAGTGAGTACCAGGAGGAGATCCAGAAGTCGGTCACCGCGCTCGCCTCGGCGCCGGCGGTCACCAGCGCCACCGGGCCCTACGACCAGAACGCGACCGGCCAGGTCAACGCCGGCGGCACGATGGCCTACACCGCCGTGCAGCTGTCGGTCGCGAGCAGTGCGATGACCGCGGCCGACGACCAGGCCCTGATGGCCGCGGGCGATCAGGCGGCCGCCGCCGACCCCGCTCAAGGGCTCACCGTCGCTTTCTCCGGGGTCACCGATCCGCCCGCCGCCGCGGTCGACTACACCGAGGCGATCGGCCTGATCGTGGCCTTCGTGGTGCTGCTGATCACCTTCGGCTCGCTGCTGGCGGCCGGGATGCCGCTGGTCACCGCGGTGATCGGGGTCGCCATCACCTCAACGCTGATCACCATCGCCTCGGGCTTCGCCGACATCTCCTCCACGGCTCCGCTGCTCGCGACGATGCTGGGCCTGGCCGTCGGCATCGACTACGCCCTCTTCATCGTCTCCCGGCACCGCGCGCAGCTGATCCGGGGCATGGACCCGAAGGAGTCCGCAGCGATCGCGGTCTCCACCGCCGGCAGCGCCGTGGTCTTTGCGGGACTCACCGTGATCATCGCGCTGCTCGGGCTCTCGGTCGTGCAGATCCCGTTCCTCACCGTGATGGGGGTGGGCGCCGCGGTCTCGGTCGTGGTGGCCGTCGTCGTCGCACTCACCCTGCTGCCCGCCATCCTGGGCCTGCTGGGCCGCACGCTGATCCCGAAGCCGACCTCGCGCGCCGCCCGCCGCGAGCTCGCCGCCGAGGGCACGCACCGCACGCTCGGCGCCCGATGGGTGGCGTTGGTCACCGCGAAGCCGGTGATCACGGTCGTCGTCGTCGTGGTCGGGCTGATCGTCGTCGCCCTCCCGGCCACCTCGCTGCGGCTCACGTTGCCGGATGCGGGGTACAACCCGCCCGGCTCGGTCTCGCGCACCGGCTACGACCTGCTCACCGAGGGCTTCGGCCCCGGGTTCAACGGCCCCCTGCTGGTGACGGCGGACATCTCGAAGACCCTCGACATCGAGGGCGCGCTGAAGGCCCTGCAGGCCGAGTTCACCGGGCTGCCCGACGTGGTCTCGGTGAGCCAGGCGGTGCCGAACGCGACGGCCGACATGGCCATCGTCTCGATCATCCCGGCCAGCGCCCCCGACAGCGTGCAGACCGAGGCTCTGGTGCACACCATCCGCGCCGACGCCGCCGCGTTCGAGGCCGCCAACGGCTTCGGCTACCAGGTGACCGGCCAGACCGCTCTGGGCATCGACGTCTCGGCCCGACTCGCCGGTGCGCTGCTGCCGTTCGGGGTCGTCGTGGTGGGGCTGTGCATCATCCTGCTGACGATCGTGTTCCGCTCGCTCGCGGTGCCCCTGTCGGCCACGGTCGGCTACCTGCTCTCGGTCGGGGCGTCGTTCGGCATCGTCACGGCGGTGTTCGAGTGGGGGTGGCTCTCCGACCTCGTCGGGGTCGCCAAGGTGGGGCCGGTGATCAGCTTCTTCCCCATCCTCCTGATGGCGGTGCTGTTCGGGCTGGCCATGGACTACCAGGTCTTCCTCGTCTCGCGGATGCGGGAGGAGTTCGTGAAGACCAGCGACCCGCACACCGCCGTGCGCCACGGCTTCATCGGCGCCGCCCGGGTCGTGACCGCGGCCGCGTGCATCATGTTCGCGGTCTTCGCCTCCTTCGTGCCCGGCGGCAACGCGGTGCTGCAGCCGATCGCGCTGGGCCTGGCCGCAGGGGTGTTCGTGGACGCCTTCCTGGTGCGGATGACCTTCATCCCGGCCGTGATGATCCTGCTGGGCCGACTCGGCTGGGCCCTGCCCCGCGCGCTCGGGCGGGTGCTGCCCGACGTGGACCTCGAGGGCGAGGGCGTGCGCGAGATGCTCGACGCCTCCGCCTGGCGGCCGCTCGACGACGAGGGGGCGCCGTTCGCGGTCGCCGCCGGCCGGGCCGTGGTCGAGGGCTCCGCCGCCGGGCCGTTCTCGGTGACCGCTCGGACCGGTGACCTGGTGCTGGTGACAGGGGCCGCGTCGACGAATCCGGATGCGGTGGCCGCGGCTTTCGCCGGTCGCCAGCGACTCCTCGGCGGGCACCTGCGGGTGCTCGACCGGCCTCTGCCGCACGAGGGGGCGGCGCTGCGCCGCCGCAGCCTCCTGGTGACCCGGCCGCTCGCGCTCGACCTGGCGACAGCGGCGAATTCGGAGGGGGCCGAGGCGCTCCCGCCGGGCGCCCTCGCCGTGCAGGAGCGGCTGCGGACGGCGATCGGTGCCGACCTCGCCGAGCTCTGGGGGCCCGTCGTGGCGGGCGACTGGATGCGCCAGCTGGCCGTCGCGAGCGTCGCGCCGGTGCGACTCGTCGCGGTCGACGGGACCGGCATCCCGACCGCCTTCCTGCAGCACGCGCTCGCCGTCGTGGAGGGGGTGCTGCCGCTCGCGACGACGCTGGTGGTCGCCCACCATGGGGCGCGGCTCGTCGCGGGTGCGCGGCCGGTGACGGTGGTGGAGCTCGTGGACGAGGCGGAGGCTGCTGCTGACGCTGCTCGTGCTCCGGCAGATGCCGATGGCTCCGCTCGTGCCGCCGACACCGTCGCCGCCACCGACCCGGGTCATCCCGAACCCGGCGACCCGGCCTCCCCCGACTCCCGAGAAGAGGTGACCGCATGACGAGTCTGCGCTCCCTGATCCGCGGCGGCGACACCGCCCGGGTCTCCCCCACCGCCCGCCGCATCGCCGTCGCGCTCGCCGTGCTCACCCCGCTGCTGATCGCCGGCGTCGCCGTGACCGCACTACGCGGCGGGGCGGCCGATGCATCCGATCATGCCGTGGCGCTCCCGGCCGCCGTCGTCAACCAGGACACGGTCGTCTACATCGAGCAGAACGGCGCCAAGACGCCCGTGCTGGCGGGCAAGCTGCTGGTCTCCGAACTCACCTCCGGCAGCTCGGGGCAGGGTTTCACGTGGGACGTGACGGATGCGGACACCGCGTCGGCCGGGCTGCGCGCGGGCAGCTACTCCGCCGTCGTCACCATCCCGGCGACCTTCTCGAAGGACTACGTCTCGGTCTCCGGCAGCACGCCCGCTCAGGCGCAGCTGCAGGTGGAGACGAACGGCGCCTCCGGCTACGTGACGGAGCAGCTCGCCTCGGCGCTCTCCGCCGACCTGCAGCAGGCGCTCTCCACCCAGGTGACCAAGCAGTTCGTCACCTCGACCCTTGGAGCGTTCACCACCCTGAACGGCTCGATCGGCGAGGCCGCGGCCGGGGCGACGAAGCTCGAGACCGGGGCGGGCCAGCTCTCCACCGGCGCCGGCCAGCTCTCGACCGGACTCGCCGGTGCCGCCACCGGCGCCACGCAGCTGGACACGGGTGCCCAGGCGCTCGCCGGCGGGCTCGCGACGATCAGCACGGCGACCACCGACCTGCCGGACTACGCCGGGAAGCTGGCCGACGGGACCAAGGGGGTCTCGGCGGGGATCGGCGTGCTGAACGCGCAGATCGACGACCGGCGGAACGAGCTGATCGGCGGTGTGGCCACCCAGCAGGCGGTCGTCGATGAACTGACGGCCGCCGTGCTCACGAATCCTGCCCTCCAGCCGACACTCGACAAGGCGACCGCGGTGCGCGACCAGCTGGCGTTCTCGGCCGGCCTGCTGACCCTCGACGGACTGGGCGGAGGGCTGCTCCGCGACGGATCCGACCTGGTCAGCGCCGGCGCGGCCCAGTTCGCCGCCGACCTGCCGCAGCTCTCCGACGGGATCGCCGCGGCCGCGTCCGGATCCGCCCAGCTCGCGACCGGCACCGCGGCGCTCTCCTCCGGGCTCGGCGAGCTGTCGACCGGATCGGCGCAGCTCGCCTCCGGGGCCCAGCAGCTCGCATCCGGGACCACCCAGCTCGCCGGAGGCCTCGGGCAGGCGGCCACCGCCATCCCGTCGTACACGACCGACCAGCAGGATGGGATCTCGACGGTCGTGAGCACCCCGATCGTGACCACCACGACCGACATCGCAGCCCTCCCCTCCCCCGCGGCGGCCATCGCGGCGGTGGCGGTGCCCCTCGCCCTCTGGATCGGCGCCCTGGCGATCTACCTCCTACTCGTGCCGTACTCGCGACGGCAGCTCGCCTCGACGCGCTCGACCTTCCGGGTCGTCGTCGGGGCGCTCGCTCCGGCGGCGCTGCTCGCGCTGATCCAGGGCGTGATCGCGGCCGTGCTGCTCGTCGTGACGGGGGCGGACGCGCCGGCTCTTCTGGCCGGGACCGGGTTCTCGGTGCTGATGTCGCTGTCGTTCGTGACCCTGCACCAGGGTCTGGTCGCCCTGCTGGGCCAGGCCGGCCGCATCCTCTCGCTGGCGCTGGTCGTGGTGCAGGTCGTCGCCGCGACGGTGCTGCTGCCGACCGGTCTCAGTGCGCCGTTCTACGCCGGACTGGCCGACCTGCTGCCGCTGTCGCACGCGATCACGGGGATGCACGCGCTGCTCGGCGGCGGATCGCCCGCCGTGGTGGTGCAGGAGGCTCTGGTGCTGGTGGTCTTCGGCGCGATCGGCCTGGCGCTGTCGCTCATCGCGGCGACCCGGGCCCGCGGGCGGAGCGTCATCCCGACCGATCAGGCGACGGCGGTGGCCCCGGCCTTGGCGTGAGCGAGGTCGAGGAACAGCTCGGTGTTGAAGCGGTAGGCCACGAGCACCTCGTCGATCACGCGCTCGCGCTCTCCCTCGTCCCAATCGACGGCGTCGAGCTGCGTGCGGTAGGTCTCCTTGAACTCCTTCGGCTTGGCGATGTCGCCGAAGAGGTAGAACCCCACCCCGTTGGTCTCGAAGCCGAACTGGCGCTGCATCAGCGTGCGGATGATCTGCCCGCCCGAGAGGTCGCCGAGGTACCGGGTGTAGTGGTGCGCGATGAAGCCACCGTTCCAGGTGGCCGCGACCTCGTCGATGCGGCGCACGTAGCGCGCGGTCGTCGGCAGCGGGGTGATCTCGTCACGCCAGTCGTCGCCGATCAGGAAGCGGAGGTCTTCGACGATGGCCGGGAGGCGGGTGAGCTTCGGCGAGATGAACAGGGCGGCGACCGGGTCGCTCTTCATCCGGTCGGCCGCGGCCTCGAGGGCTTCGTAGATGAAGAAGTGCTGGGCGACGAGCGCGATGTAGTCGTCGCGGGTGCCCTTGCCGCTCATCAGGTCGGTCATGAAGCCCGCACCCTCGCTGTCGCTGTGGCCGGTCCAGGTGCGCTCGCGGAGCGCCTGCGAGAAGGGGATTACAACAGCCATGCGATCAGTCCCGGTGTCAAGTGAGGTAAGTGTTACCTAACTTTAGTGGGACGACCCCGCTTCTCCTCAACCCATGAACCCGAATTCGGGTCGGGAACCAGGTCAGGCGTGGGCTCGCGGTTCGAGGCCCAGCACCGCGCAGGCCTCGTCGTAGAGGGCGACGATCTCGCGGCGCACCTCGGCGCGCTCGGTGATCCGGCCGGCCGGCCAGGCGACGGATGCCCGGGTCGTCCGGTCGTCGACCGTCACGTCCCACACCCCGCCGTCCTCATCCAGCCCGGTCATCGTGGCCGCCTCGGCGGACGGGTCGACGAAGGCGCGCGCGATCAGCAGGTTGTCGTCGGTGTGGTCGCCGTTCATGTGACGCAGGATCGCGTCGACGACGTCGGAGGAGAAGGTGGAGGTCACGGGCCACCAACCTAGTCGAGCAGCTGCGCCTGGAGGAAGTACGTCGTGCGAGCGAAGGCGAGCGCGGCCGCGTTCTTGTCCAGCAGGGGAACGAGGGTCGCGTTCGCGAAACCGGCCTCGGCGGTGGTGTACGAGTGCTGGGTCACGGGGGTGCCGTGCTCCTTCAACCGGCTCACGAAGCCGTCCACGTCGACCCCGCCGGCCCAGTCGCTGCCCGACGGGCGGTGCAGGAGCACCGGGCAGGGGATCAGGCCCGCCTCGTCGTCGCCGAGCACGGCGTAGTAGGCGGCCACCGCATCTGCCGAGCCGCTCTGCCCGAGCCGCAGGGCGTGCTCTCCCCCGTAGCCGAGCCCGATCACGCCCACGCGGGTGGCGCCGTGCGCCCGCCCCATGCCCACGGCGTCGAGGGCGGTCGCGAGGGCGAAACCCGGCTCGGCGCGGGCGACGAGCTCGGTCGCGCCCTCGGGGTCGATCGTCGCGAGGCCGTCGAACAGGTCGGGAACCAGGACGAAGAAGCCCTGATGAGCGAGCGCTTTCGCGTACGACTCGAGATAGGGGAGCCGCCCGTAGCCGTCGTGGATGATGACGACCGCGGGGCGGCCGGGCTCACCGAACTCCAGTGGCCAGCCGGGCGAGGGGATGTCGACGAACTCGGGCACGGTCACGCTCCTGCCGGGTGCTCGGATCGAGCGTCCAGGCGCTCGAGGTGGGCCAGGTGCAAGGCGGTCTGGCTGAGGGCGGAGTAGAGGTAGAACCCCGCGAGGTTCTCGAATCCCGCCGTCCAGGCGACGCCGGCGGCGATCTCCCAGACCGAGGCCCCGGGGTCGGCCGCGGCGAGGCCCGCGATCTCCGCCGAGCGGGCGAGATGGTGGCGGCGGGTCTCCTCGATCCGCTCGGCCGCGCCGGTGAACCGGTAGCCGTGACCCGGCAGCACCTCGAGCGAGACGTACGGCTCGAGGGCGTCCAGCGACTCGAGGTAGTCGGCGACCGGATCCGCGGAAGGACCGCCGAGGCCGAGGCCGGGGTAGATCGTCGGGAGCAGCAGGTCACCGGTGAACAGCAGCTGCTCGGCCTCGTCGACGAGCGCCAGATGTCCGGGCGTGTGGCCGGGGGTGTGCAGCACCCGGATGCGTCGGCCGGGCAGCGGGAGGAGGTCGCCGTCCGCGAGCAGCAGGTCGGCCTCGACCGGTGTCGCGTGCGCCGCCCGCCGCGCGACCTCGGCCAGTTCGGGTCGGCGCGACTCCGGGACGCCCCAGTCCTCGGCCCGGCGGGCGTCGTCGGCCACCCGGGTCGGGCCCGCCGCGGCCAGGGCGAGCATCGCCTCCTGCTCGGCACGGTGGACGGCGACGGCGGCCCCGGTGTCCCGGCGCAGCCGTTCGGCCAGGCCCAGATGGTCATGGTGCAGATGGGTCGACACGACGGTGCGCAGGCGCCCCGGATCGCTGCCGATCGAGCGGATGAGGGCGACCAGGCGGGCGAGGTTGGCCTCGTCGTCCACCCCGGGGTCGACGAGATGGAGGTCGCCCGCGGAGTCCTGCAGCAGGTAGCTCAGCGTGTGGCGCGGGAGATGCTCGGAGGGCATCGGCTGCGGCAGGATCCAGGTGCCCTCACGGATCAGGGCGGCGGGCGCGGGCTCGCCGTCCCTCGCCGACTCCGCGGCGCGCTCCGCCTCGCTGACCGCGTGCATCAGGGCAGCAGTGCGATCGTGTCGAGGAACAGCCGGGCGTAGCGGAGTCGGTCGACGTCGAGCGCGACATCGACCGGCACCGGGCCGGCCAGTGCTCCCGCCGTTCCTCCCGCGGCGCCCGTCGGCGTGCGGTCGGGGCCGGCGTGCGCGCCGTGCATCGCATCCTCCCCCAGCCGCTGCCGGCGGTCGACGACGGTCTGACCCCGGCTGGCGCCCGCGAGCTCCACCCGCACGGGTCGTCGCTCGACGACCAGCGCATCCGGGTCGACGAGCGCGCAGACGGCCCCGGCGTCGCCGATGTGGCCGGCGTAGCCGTCCGGGTTCGGCTCACCGTCGGCGTCGTCGGCCATCTGGTGGTGCAGCAGGGCGCCGGAGAGGCGTCCGGAGGCCGAGGCGCCGAGCAGCAGGCCGTCGGCGTCCTCCTCGCGGATCGTGACCTGGTTGAAGACGTCCAGGCCGTACATGAAGGTCGGCACGCCCGCATCCATCACGATCGCGGCGGCCTCGGGGTCGTGCCAGACGTTGAACTCGGCGACGGCGGTGGCGTTGCCGCCGCTGACGGCACCGCCCATGAACAGGATGCGCTCGATCTTCGGTGCCACCTCCGGGTACTGCCGCAGCAGCAGCGCGAGGTTCGTCTGCGGCGCCAGGGCGATGATCGTCACCGGCTCCTCCTGCGCGAGCAGCGTGTCGCGCAGGAAATCGGATGCGTGCCGCGGGTCGAGCGACCGCGTCGAGACCGGCAGGCCGACGTCACCGAGCCCGTCACCCCCGTGCACGTGCGAGGCGCGCGGCGGCTCGATCAGCGGTCGCCGGGCACCCGCCGCGACGGGGATCGCCGGGGCTCCCGCCACGTCGAGCACCTTCAGGGTGTTGGCGACGACGTTCTCGAGGGATGTATTCCCCGCGACGCATGTGATGCCGAGGAGCTCGATCCCGGGATGCGCGACGGCGAACATGATGGCGAGGGCGTCGTCGATCCCGGTGTCGACGTCGAGCAGAACACGATGGGTCACGACACCAATCTAGCGCCGCCTCAGCGCTTGGCGCGGGTGGACCACAGCGCCCACGCCACGAGCACCGGCTGGAAGACCAGCCGCACCGCACGTCGCCGGTCGGTGTCGAGCCCGAAGGCGTCGCGGCCGTGGATCCACTGCGAGACGTTGCCGGGGAAGATGGCGGTGAAGAAGGCCGCGGCGACGAGCCCGACCGTCTTCTTCTTGCCCGGGAGCGCGACGAGTGCCGAGCCGAGGGCGATCTCGGCGAGCCCCGAGACCAGCACGACGGTGTCGTCGTCGACCGGCACGAAGTCGGGCACCTGGGCCTGGAAGTCCTTGCGCGCGAACGTCAGGTGGGAGATCCCGGCAAACACCAGGATGGATCCCAACGCGATGCGGGCGATCGTCCGCGGGAGTGAATTCTTCGAATCGGCCATGGCATCCATGATGCTCCTTGGAGAGCGGATCACGGGAATCAGAGAGCGGATGACGGGAATCGAACCCGCGCTATCAGCTTGGGAAGCTGAAGTTCTACCATTGAACTACATCCGCGAATGGTGCAGGAACGACAATAGCAGGCGCGCCGTTACACTGACTCCGTGCTCCTCTCCGACCGCGACATCCGCACCCAGATCCGTGAGAACCGCGTCAGCCTCGAGCCCTACGAGCCCGCCATGCTGCAGCCGTCGTCGATCGACGTGCGCCTGGATCGCTACTTCCGGCTGTTCGACAACCACAAGTACCCCTTCATCGACCCGGCCGAGGACCAGCCCGAGCTCACCCGGCTGATCGAGACCAAGCCGGACGAGCCGTTCATCCTGCACCCCGGTGAGTTCGTGCTGGGGTCGACCTTCGAGCGGGTGGGTCTGCCCGACGACATCGCGGCGCGACTGGAGGGCAAGAGCTCGCTCGGCCGACTCGGCCTGCTCACGCACTCGACCGCGGGCTTCATCGACCCCGGGTTCTCCGGGCACGTGACGCTCGAGCTGTCGAACGTCGCGACGCTGCCGATCAAGCTGTGGCCCGGGATGAAGATCGGGCAGCTCTGCTTCTTCCAGCTCTCCTCCCCCACCGAGCGCCCCTACGGCTCGAGCGCCTACAGCTCGCGCTACCAGGGGCAGCGGGGGCCGACGGCCTCGCGCTCGCACCTCAACTTCCACCGCACCGACGTGTCGACGATCGACGAGGGATCGCTGGGCGGCTAGGTCCGCGCCGGGGGCAGCCCCCGGTCGGCTAGGACGCCGTTCCGCCCGGTAGGCCGGCCGCGCCGAGGCGGGTCGCGCCGCGGGACCGGGCGCGCTGCTCCTCGAGCGAGGCGGCGAAGGCGTCCTCCCAGTCGTCGGAGACGGTGATGCCGAGTCGCCGGGCCTCCTCGACCGAGAGCTCCTTCGGGAACCCGTAGGTGTCCGAGAGCCGGAAGACGTCTTCACCGGTGATGATCTCGCCCTCCCAGTCGGCGAGGGTCTGCAGCCCGCCGTCGAGCGTGCGGCGGAAGGCGTTCTCCTCCTTCACCAGCACGGCGATCACCTCGTCGCGCTGGGCGGCGACCTCCGGGTAGTCGTCGGCGTAGAGGTCGGCGATCACCGGCACGACGACCGAGAAGAAGTTCTCGCTCAGTCCGAGCGAGAGGGCCAGCCGGATCGCGCGGCGCAGCAGCCGGCGCATCACGTAGCCCTGCTCCTTGTTCGAGGGCCGAACGCCGTCGACCGCGAGGAAGGTCGCGCCGCGGAGGTGGTCGGCGATGATCCGCATCGCCGCGGTCTCGTTCTCGTACCGCCGCCCGGTCAGCGACTGGAGCGTCTCGATGATGGGCCAGAGCAGGGAGATACGGAAGACGTCGTCCGACCCGAGCGAGGCGGCGGCGATGCGCTCCAGGCCTCCCCCGAAGTCGACGTTCCGGCGCGCGAGCTCCTCGAACGAGCCGTCCTCCAGGCGCCGGTACTGCATGAAGACCTGGTTGCCGATCTCCATGAACTGGCCGCCGTCGCTCGCGGGGTGCGCGAGGCCGTACGAGGCATCCTGCTTGTCGGCGCCGAAGTCGTAGAACACCTCGCTGTCGGGGCCGCAGGGGTCGCCGATCGGGGTGCCCTCGAGCGAGCCGCCGCGCGACCACCAGTTCTCGCCGCCGTCGTAGAAGAAGATGCGCTCCCCCGGCTTCACGCCGCGTGCGTCGCCGTCGGCCTGCGAGCCGATCAGGGCGATGCCGTTCGAGATCCCGCGCTCGGCGAAGACCTGCTGCCAGATGCCGGCGGCCTCGTCGTCGCGCGGGATGCCGTTGGCCGGGTCGCCGATGAAGCAGGTGACGTAGATGTTCTCGGGGTCCAGTCCCACCACATCCACCAGGAAGGTGAAGAACTGGCGGATCTGCGTCTCCTTGAAGTAGTCGCCGAGCGACCAGTTGCCGAGCATCTCGAAGAAGGTGGTGTGGCGGTTGTCGCCGACGTCGTCGATGTCCTGGGCGCGCACGCAGGGCTGGCTGTCGACCAGGCGCTGACCGGCAGGATGCTCCTCGCCGAGCAGGAACGGCAGGAGCGACTGCATCCCGCTGCCGTTGAACAGCGTGCTGGTGTCGCCGCGGGGCACGAGGGGCGCCCGGTCGATCACGGTGTGGCCGTTCTGCTCGAGAAAGGCGAGGTAGGAGTTGCGGATCTCGTGGGCGTCCATGGGGATCAGCATCCCATAACGCTCAGCCCTCAGGCGAGACCGCTCGGCCCTCAGGCGAGGTCGCTCGGCCGCTCAGGCGAGGTCGAGCTGCGGCAGCTGCAGGGCGAGCCAGGGGCTGAACGCCCAGGGGGTCAGCGACACCGCGAGACCCAGCTCGGCCGCCTCGGCCCAGCGCCACTCGGCCACCTCCTCCGGGTTGGCGTCGAGCGGGCCCGCGGCCCGGGCCAGGTAGACCGGGCAGATCTCGTTCTCCACGATCCCGGATGCGTCGATCGCGAGATACCGGAAGTCCGGCAGCGCCAGCTCGAGCCCCGTGATCTCGAGGCCGAGCTCGGTCGCGGCGCGCCGGCGCACCGCATCCTCGAGGTCCTCCCCCGGCGCCGGGTGGCCGCAGAACGAGTTCGTCCACACCCCCGGCCAGGTGAGCTTGCCGAGCGCGCGCCGGGTGACCAGGATGCGGCCCTCGTCGTCGAAGACGTGGCAGGAGAAGGCCAGATGCAAGGGGGTGTCGTCGGTGTGCACCGAGTGCTTGTCGGCCACACCGATCGGTGCCCCCTCGTCGGAGAGCAGAATCACCTGTTCGGTCGTGCCGGTCATTTCACTATTGTCCTTTATAACAAGGCAGCCGTGTAACGTGATGCCGTGGACACTCACGATCTCGTCGCAGTGTCGGAGCGCCGGCAACAGCACGTCGACCGTGTTCTGGCGGCCTTCTTCAGCGATTCACGTCGCCGGGCGTCGGCGCTCGGCGCGCCGTACTCCGCTCTCTGGGAGACCCTCGAGCGGAACGCCTCCGGCGGCAAGCGGTTCCGGCCGCGGATGGTCATGGCGGCCTACGAGTCGCTCGGCGGAACCGACGTCGACGCGGCCGCCCACGTCGGCGCGGCTTTCGAACTTCTCCACACCGCCCTGATCGTGCACGACGACGTCATCGACCGCGACTTCGTGCGTCGCGGCGGGCCGAACGTCTCGGGAAGCTACCGCGACATCGCGACGACCGCCGGCATCCCGCTGCCGACCGCGGAGCACCGCGGCATGTCGGTCGCGATCATCGCGGGCGACCTCGCACTGTTCAACGCCTACCGCCTGATCGACCGCTCGGGCGTCGACGGGCTGCTCCGCACGCGACTGCACGACATCCTCGACGAGGCGATGTTCGTCTCCGCCGCCGGCGAGCTGTACGACGTCGACTTCTCGATCAGGTCCACTCCCCCGTCGGTCGAGGAGATCGTCGACATGGAGCGGCTCAAGACGGCCGGGTACTCCTTCGAGGGCCCGCTCGCGGCCGGAGCGGTGCTGGCGGGCGCCGAACCCTCCGCCGTCTCGGCGCTCGGCGACTTCGGGCGCGACATCGGCATCGCCTACCAGATCGTCGACGACCTGCTCGGGGTGTTCGGCGACGAGAGCGCGACCGGCAAGACGACGCTCGGCGACCTCCGCGAGGGCAAGCGCACGGTGCTCCTCGCCCACGCGGTGACGCAGCCCGAGTGGGCGGAGGTCTCCGACCTGTTCGGCTCGCCGACCTTGACCGCCGAGGAGGGCGACCGCATCCGTGGCGTGCTGGAGCGGTGCGGATCGCGGCGCTTCGCCGAAGCCCTGTCGGCCGACTTCGCCAACCGCGCCTGGGAGTCGCTCGTGGACGAGTCGCTGCCCGACCCGGTGCGCGAGGAGTTCCGGCCGATCGTCGCCGCGGTGCTCGGGCGGGTGCGGTGAACCGGCCCCGCCTGCGGATGCGGCCCCAGGGATCGGGTGCGGAGCCGAGCCTGTACGACCGGGTCGCCCTCGAGACGGCGTCGATCGTCATCCGCCGCTACTCCACCTCGTTCAGCCTCGCCTCGCGGCTGCTCGCTCCCCCGGTGCGCCAGCACGTCGAGAACATCTACGCCCTGGTGCGGCTGGCCGACGAGGTGGTCGACGGGGTCGCCGCCGAGGCCGACCTCGGCCGCGACGAGATCGCCGAGCAGATCGACGCCCTCGAGCGCGAGACCTGCGCGGTGCTCGCCAGCGGCTACAGCACCAACCTGGTCGTGCACGCCTTCGGCTGGACCGCCCGCCGCGTGGGCATCGGCGAAGACCTCACCGCCCCGTTCTTCCGGTCGATGAAGGCCGACCTCTCGGCGACCCGGCACACCCCGGAGAGCTTCGACGACTACGTCTACGGCTCGGCGGAGGTGGTCGGGCTGATGTGCCTGGCCGCGTTCCTCGACGGCGGCCGGGTCTCGCCCACCGAACGGGCGCGGCTCACCGACGGGGCACGGCACCTGGGCGCCGCCTTCCAGAAGATCAACTTCCTCCGCGACCTCGCCGCCGACTTCGGCACCCTGGGCCGCAGCTACTTCCCCGGCATCGACGTGACGACCTTCACCGAGGCGGAGAAGGCCCGGATCATCGCCGACATCGAGGTCGACCTGCGGATCGCGGCGGCCTGCCTGCCCGGGCTGCCCGCCTCGAGTCGCCGGGCGGTCGCGCTGGCCCAGGCTCTCTTCGAAGAGCTCACGGTGCGCCTGCGCGACACGCCGGCCGCCGTGCTCGCCACGGCGCGCATCCGGGTTCCGACGCCGGTGAAGGCGAGAATAGCGGTGGAGGCCGCCATCGGGCGGCTCCCGCAGCCGCGCGGCCGCAGCGCACCCGGGCGACGGGGACCAACCGAGGGAGACACGATCCAGTGACCGTGAGCACGAAGAAGGCCATCGTGATCGGCGGAGGGATCAGCGGACTGGCCAGTGCCGCGCTGCTCGCCCGGGAGGGCTGGGCGGTCACGCTCCTGGAGAAGAACGACCAGCTCGGCGGCCGCGCCGGCATCTGGGAGAAGGACGGCTTCCGCTTCGACACCGGGCCCTCGTGGTACCTGATGCCCGAGGTCTTCGACCACTTCTTCCGCCTGCTCGGCACGAGCGCCGAGGAGCAGCTCGACCTGGTCAAGCTCGACCCCGGCTACCGGGTGTACTTCGAGGGAGAGGCCCAGCCGCTCGACCTGGCCGCCGACCGCGAGGCGAACATCGAGCTGTTCGAGTCGTACGAGCCCGGAGCGGGCGTGCGGATGTCGGGCTACCTCGACTCGGCGGCGGAGACCTACGAGCTCGCGAAGGACCACTTCCTCTACTCCACCTTCGAGAAGGTGTCGCCACTGATGGTGGCGCCCGTGCTCAAGCGGCTCCCCCGCCTGGTGCGGCTGCTGACGGAGCCATTGGCGACCTTCGCGAACCGGACGGTCAAGGATCCGAAGCTCGCTCAGGTGCTGGGATACCCAGCTGTATTCCTCGGAACCTCCCCATATGCCGCTCCGAGCATGTATCACCTGATGAGCCATCTCGACCTCACCGAGGGTGTGCTGTACCCCCAGGGCGGCTTGGCGACGGTGATCACCGCGATCGAGCGACTGGCCCGGGCGGAGGGCGTGGAGATCGTGACCGGCGCCGAAGCGACGCGGATCGTCATGGAGCTGGAGGGCGCATCCGTCGTCGTGCCCGAACCGGTCGACGTGTACGACTACGAGACCACCGAGTTCGACACGAACGTGATCGACCGCGACGAGCTCGCCCGCGTGTTGGCGGGGGAGGCGTCGACCGCCGCGCGCCCCGAACCCGTGGTGCAGGAGCCGGGCACCGCCAAGCCCGCGGTCGGGGGAGTGCACTACACCGACCGGTCGGGCCGGGCGCACTCGCTGGAGGCCGAGGTCGTCGTCTCGACCGCCGACCTCTGGCACTCGGAGACGCAGCTGCTGCTGCCCGAGCTGCAGACCTACCCCGAGTCGTACTGGGAGAAGAAGACCGCGGGGCCGAGCGCGCTGCTCATCCTGCTGGGCGTCGAGGGCGAGTTGCCCGAGCTCGAGCACCACACGCTGTTCTTCACGAAGGACTGGAAGGGCGACTTCGGCCAGATCTTCGGCTCGAGCCCGAGCATCCCCTCGCCCGCCTCGCTCTACGTCTGCCGCCCGAGCGCGACCGACGACGGGGTGGCCCCCGAGGGGCACGAGAACCTGTTCGTGCTGGTGCCCATCCCCGCCGACCCGCAGATCGGCGCCGGCGGCGTCGACGGGGCCGGCGACCCGGGCATCGAGGCGCTCGCCGACGAGGCCATCGCCCAGATCTCCTCCTGGGCCGGGATCCCGGATCTCGCGGAGCGAGTCGTGGTGCGCCGCACGATCGGGCCGCAGGACTTCCTGACCGACCTCAACTCCTGGAAGGGCACGGCGCTCGGCCCCGCGCACACGCTCCGGCAGAGCGCGATGTTCCGGGCGCGCAACCGGAGCGCCAAGGTCGACGGCCTCTACTACGCGGGCGGCTCGACCACGCCCGGCATCGGCCTGCCGATGTGCCTGATCAGCGCCGAACTGGTGCTGAAGCGGATGCACGGCGACACCAGCACGACGGCCCTCCCCGAGCCGCTCGGCGCCTGACCGGAGACCGGCCGTGGGCATCCTGTACCTCGCTGCTCTGCTCGTGTCGCTGTTCGGCATGGTGATGCTCGACCGACGGTGGAAGCTGTTCTTCTTCGACGACCCGCGCCGGGCGGCCGTCGTGCTCGTCGCGGGGGTCGTGTTCTTCCTGGTCTGGGACCTGTTCGGCATCGGGCTGGGCATCTTCTTCCGCGGCGAGACGTCGTTCATGACCGGGATCGTCGTCGCGCCGGAGCTGCCGCTCGAGGAGCTCTTCTTCCTGACGCTGCTCTGCTACCTGACCATGAACGCCTTCGGGGGTGCCCGGCGACTGCTGGGTCGTCGGGCGGATCGGGGGCGGGCGTGAGCTACTGGGCGCTGAACGCGATCTTCCTCGCGGTGGTGGCGGTGGTCGCGGTGGCGGCCGCGGTCAGGGTGTTCGGCGCTCGCGGCGCCGGCCGGGGTGCGTCCCGTGGCGCCGGTGGCGCCGGCCGCGATCCCCGCCGCACCGTCGCCGCGATCGGAATCACCCTGGCCGGCCTGCTCGCCCTCACCGCGGTGTTCGACAACGTGATGATCGGCGTCGGCCTGGTCGGCTACGACCCCGACCTCATCTCCCGCGCCTTCGTCGGCATCGCCCCGCTGGAGGACTTCGCCTACGCGATCGCCGCCGCCGTGCTGCTGCCGTCGCTCTGGCTCCTGATGGAAAGGCGACCCCGCCCGTGATCCGCCAGCTCCTGCTCTCCTCACGACCGCTCTCGTGGGTGAACACGGCCTTCCCGTTCGCGGCGGGCTATCTGATGACGACCCGCGAGGTCGACCTGACCTTCATCCTGGGCACCATCTACTTCCTCATCCCGTACAACCTCGCGATGTACGGGATCAACGACGTCTTCGACTACGAGTCCGATCTGCGGAACCCCCGCAAGGGCGGCGTCGAGGGCGCCGTGCTCGACCGGTCGCTGCACCGCATCACGCTGTGGGCGGTGGTGGTGACCAATGTGCCGTTCCTGGTGTTCCTGGTCGCGGTCGGGTCGCCCGCATCCTGGGCCGTGCTCGCCGTCAGCGTCTTCGCGCTGATCGCCTACAGCGCACCGCGGCTGCGGTTCAAGGAGCGGCCGTTCCTGGACTCCCTGACCTCGTCGACGCACTTCGTCAGCCCGGCCGTCTTCGGCCTCGTGCTCGCAGGGGCCGTGTTCACGCCGGGGCTCTGGGCCGTGCTCGGCGCCTTCTTCCTCTGGGGCGTCGCGAGCCACGCCTTCGGGGCGGTGCAGGACATCGTGGCCGACCGCGAGGGCGGGATCGGCTCGATCGCCACGGTCATCGGGGGAGCGGCCACGGTGCGCTTCTCGTTCGCGGCCTACCTCCTCGCCGGCGTGCTGCTGCTGTTCACGCCCTGGCCCGGTCCGCTCGCGGCGGTGCTGGCCGTGCCGTACGCCGTGAGCATCCTGCCGTTCTGGTCGGTGCGCGACGCGGAGGCCGAGAGCGCGAACGCCGGGTGGCGGCGGTTCCTCTGGCTCAACTTCGTCGCCGGGTTCCTGATCACGATGCTGCTGATCTGGACCTGGGTGCTCTCGTGAGCGGTTCGCGGGGCGCGGTGGCCGCGGCCGCGGCGGGCTCGGCCCGGCGGCGCACGCTCACCGCGGTGCTCGGCGCGCTCGGCGTCGTCGTGCTGGCGATGGTCGCCGTGGTGGCACTGCTCGTGGTGTTCTCGCCGCCCACGCCCGGCACGGCGACCGCCGGCGACGACGTGCCGACCGCCGGGGCGACCCGCAACGCGATCTTCTCCTTCGGCCACACGGTCGGCAACGCCGTGCCGAGCCCTGACGCCGAGCTCGAGGCGAACCAGCGGCTCCCCTTCGAGCTCACGGTCGCGCCAGACGCCTTCCGCATCCGGGTCGAGAACCGCCAGTACAACGCCGAGACGACCTTCGACGCGGGGGTGCGGCTGAGCGGGTTGTGGATCGGCGACGGCGGACTGGCGGAGCCCGGCGCCGACGGCATCGCGCGGCCGACGGGGTCGTACACGGGCATCCCGGTCTCGCTCGCCGGGCCGGCCGACGTGGGTGGGGCGGGTTTCGTGACCGACTGGATCACGCCGGACCGGTTCGCCCTGGGTGACGACACCCCGTACCTGCTGTCGATGGGGTGGACCGCGCCGGCCGGTGCGACGCTCGCCACCTACCCGGGGCTGTCGTGGCTGGCGACCGGTGCCGGGTCCTCGGCCTCCTCGGCCGTCTCGGCGATCGCGCCCGTGGGGGTGTCGACGACGATGAACTACTTCGACGTCTCGATCGAGTACACCTTCTCGAGCGACGCCCCCGTGCTGCTGAGCATCGGCCACTCGCTGAACACGCCCGTCAACGGCAAGCGCAAGCTGTTCCCGACCCGCGGCGAGAACACCTCGTGGCCGCAGCAGTGGGCCGCCGAGCACGACGCGATCGCGGTGACCATGGCGTCGTCGGGCGCGGTGACCACCGACTTCCGGGCCGACTCGACCAAGTGGGAGCGGTACGCCGGCATCGATCCGCAGATCGTCACGATCTGGGCGGCCTCGAACGATCTGTCCGACGGGCATCCCTTCGACGAGATCCAGCGCAACTGGCGCGAGATCCTGGCGACGGTGAAGTCCGAGTGGCCGGATGCCGCGGTCTACGCGATGACCGAGCCGCCGCGCGGGCTCACCGGCACCTCCGAGGCGACCCGCGTCGAGTGGAACGAGTGGTTGCGGTCGGTGCCGGACGGGTTGTCCGGCGTGATCGATGCGGATGCGCTGCTGCGCGACGCGGCGGACCTCACCCACCTCGACCCGCGCTTCGACGCGGACGGGGTGCATGTCAACGAGGCCGGCCACGCCGCGGTCGCCGAGGGGGTGCCGGCGTTGCCGCCGGTCGGCGGGGGAGCGGGGGAGCGCTGACCCCGGCCGTTCACGGCGGGGCGGTATTCTGCGCGGCATGACGGAGCGCGGAGTGGAACCTTCCGGTGCGGGCGCGGGCGGCTCCGTCGGGTCCGGTGGTCGCCTCGAGCGCAAGCTGGGGCTGGCCGACGCCGTGTTCATCGGGCTCGGCGCCATGATCGGCGCGGGAGTCTTCTCGGCCTTCGCGCCGGCCGCGGGAGCAGCCGGTTCGGGTGCTGGGTTGCTGATCGGACTGGTCGTCGCCGCGGTGATCGCCTTCTGCAACGCGGCCTCGTCGGCTCAGCTGGCCGCGGTCTACCCCGCATCCGGTGGCACCTACGTCTACGGCCGTGAGCGGCTGGGGGAGTGGTGGGGCTTCGCCGCCGGCTGGAGCTTCGTGATCGGCAAGACGGCGAGCTGCGCCGCGATGGCGCTGACCTTCGCGCTGTACGCGATCCCGGATGCCTGGGGCTGGGCCGCGAGACCGGTGGCGGCGCTCGCCGTGGCCGCGCTCGTCACCGTGAACCTGTTCGGGGTCACGCGCACCGCGCGGCTGGCGCGGGGGATCGTGGTGGTGGTGCTGGCGATCCTGGCGCTGGTGGTCGCATCCGGGGTCGTCGCGGCCGCCGGGGGCGGGACGGCCGGGGGTGGGTCGGCCGGCGGCGGGGTAGGCGGCGGCCTGGCGGGCACGGGGGGTGCGGACGGGGTCTTCGGGAGCGGGCCCGCAGGGCTGCTCGGGGGGCTCGGGGTGTACGGCATCCTGCAGGCGGGGGGTCTGCTGTTCTTCGCGTTCGCGGGCTACGCGCGGATCGCGACGATGGGGGAGGAGGTGCGCGAGCCGGCGCGCACGATCCCGCGGGCGATCGCCATCGCGTTCGGGATCGCCATGGTCGTGTACGCCGCGATCGCGCTGGTGACGCTCGGGGCGCTGGGGGCGGGAGGGCTGGCGGCGGCGTCGGATCCGATCGCCGCGGCGGTCGAGGCCGACGGCTGGGCCTGGGCTGCGCCGATCGTGCGGCTCGGGGCGGCGCTGGCGAGCCTCGGGGCGCTGCTCGCGCTGATCACCGGGATCGGACGAACCTCGCTCGCGATGGCGCGCGAGGGCGATCTGCCGCGGTCGCTCGCCGTGGTCGACCCGCGTCGTTCGGTGCCGCGGAGGGCCGAGCTGGTCGTGGGTGCGGTCGTGATCGTGCTCGTGCTGACCGTCGACCTGCGCGGGGCCATCGGGTTCTCGTCGTTCGGGGTGCTGCTGTACTACTTCGTGGCCAACCTGGCGGCGTTCACGCAGCCCCGAGAGCATCGGCGCTACCCGCGGGCGTTGCAGGTGCTCGGGGCGGTGGGCTGCGCGGTGCTCGTCGTGACGCTGCCGCCGCTCGCGATCGTGGTGGGGGTGCTCGTCCTGGCGCTCGGCGCCCTCCTCCGCCTCCTCGCGCGCGCCCGCGCCGGCTCCCGCGCCCACCCCTGACCCTCCGCCCCGCCCTCGGCCTCTGAGCGCTCACGCGCCTAACCGTCCGCCTCGCCCCCGACCCTCCGCACCTCCCCGCGGCCGACGCCACCTCGCGCCCACCTCCGCCTGGGCGCCCCCTCCCACTTCGCCGAGAAGTCACCTTTACGTCTTCCGCGCGCGATTTGGACGTGTTCGTGACTTCTCGGCAGCGGGGTGGGGTGCGCGAGGGGCTGATGGCTAGGCGCTGTATGCGGGCTGGTGGGTGGGATTGGAGCTGGCGGGGCGGTGCATGTGGGTGGTGCGTTGGATGCGGGTGGTGCGGTGGATGTGGGGAGGCGGGGCAGGGTGATGCGGGGGCACCCTGGGTGGGTGCCCCCGCGGGGGTGGTGCGTGTGGCTACTCTTGGGTGCCTGTCCGGCGGCGGGTGGCCGCGAGGAGGGTGGTGCCGAGGAGGAGGAGCAGGGCGAGTCCGCCGATCAGGGGGAAGGGGTTTCCTCCCGTGAGGGCGAGGCTGCCCGTGTCAGCACCGGCGCCGGTCGTCGCGGACGCGACGGGGGCGGTGGTGAACCCGGCCGGGACGACCGTGGCGGGCGTCACCGGAGCCGCCGGGGTGGCGGGCTGCTCGGGAGTCACCGGGGTTCCGGGATCCGTCGGGGTCCCCGGGTCCGTCGGACCGGTCGGGTCCGTCGGGTCGGTGGGGTCCGTCGGGTCCGTGGGATCGGTCGGATCCGTCGGGTCCGTGGGATCGGTCGGGTCGGTGGGGGTGATGGTGGATCCGCCGGTGGTGCAGTCGCCGATGACGCAGGCGGCGTTCCCGCCGATGGTGATGGGCAGGTCGATGATCGGGATGATCTGGTTCCCGCCGCCGATCGAACCCTCACCGTTCGTGGCCGGGTCACCCGGGGTGCCCCCGGTCGGGACGGTCACCGTCGACCCGGTCGAGGACGAGTCCCCGATCACCGAGACACCGTTACCGCCCACCGTGACGGGAACACCGATCACCGGGATCACCTGGTTGCCGCCGGCGACGCTGTCGTTGCCATCGGTCGTGGCCCCATTGGTGCCGGTTCCGCCGTTGCCGGTGGTGGTGGTGACATCAGACCCATCCGAGGACGAATCCCCGATCACCGAGATGCCGTTGCCACCCACCGTGACCGGCGCGGTGACGACCGGGCTCACCTGGTTGCCGCCGGCGACACTGTCGTTGCCGTCGGTGGTGGCTCCGCCGGTGGTGCCGGTGGCGGGGGTGGTGCCGGTCCCGCTGCCGGTGTTGCCGGTGATGGTGGTGACGTCGGAGCCGGTCGACGAGGAGTCGCCGATGACGGAGATGCCGTTGCCACCCACCGTGACCGGTGCGCTGATCACCGGGGTGACCTGGTTGCCGCCGGCGACGCTGTCGTTGCCGTCGGTGGTGGCTCCGCCGGTGGTGCCGGTGGCGGGGGTGGTGCCGGTCCCGTTGCCGGTGGTGGTGGCGTCCGAGCCGGTCGACGAGGAGTCGCCGATGACGGAGATGCCGTTGCCGCCGATGGTGACCGGTGCGGTGATTACCGGGGTGACCTGGTTGCCGCCGGCGACGCTGTCGTTGCCGTCGGTAGTGGATCCGCCGGTGGTGCCGGTGGCTGGGGTGGTGCCGGTCCCGCTGCCGGTGTTGACGGTGGTGGTGGCGTCGGAGCCGGTCGACGAGGAGTCGCCGATGACCGAGATGCCGTTGCCACCCACCGTGACCGGGGCGGTCACGACCGGGCTCACCTGGTTGCCGCCGGCGATGCTGTCCTCGCCGGTCGTAGTGCCAGCTCCTGTGCCTGTGCCCGTGCCCGTGCCCGGCGTGGTGCCGTTGCCGGTGGCGGGGGTGGTGCCTGTGGTGGTGGTGGCGTCGGAGCCGGTCGAGGACGAGTCTCCGATGACCGAGATGCCGTTGCCGGCGACGGTGACGGGGAGCGCCACGTCGATCGGCAGCTGGGTGCCGCCGAGGATGCTGTCCTCACCGGTCGTGGTGGCTGACCCGGAGGTGCCGGTCGCGGTGCCCGTGCCGGTCGTGCCGGTCGTGGCGGTGGAGTCGGTCGAGGAGGAGTCGCCGATGACCGAGATGCCATTGCCGCTGATCGTGACGGGGACCGCGACGTCGATCGGCGCCTGGGTGCCGCCGAGAATGCTGTCCTCACCCGAGGTGGAGGCGCCCGGCGAGGAGTCCGCGACGGGAGCATCCGCCGCCGGTGCCGCCTCGGC
>NZ_JCAWAD010000007.1:0-52224 GCF_059691755.1 Herbiconiux sp. 320_LB
TGTGGCGCGCACCGAGACCAGCAGCGGGGTCAACACCATTACGACGCACAATGCAGGGTCGCTGACGCTAGACGGAGCCGGCAACGTAATCCAACGCAGCCTGTCCCTCCCAGGAGGTGTATCAGTCTCCCTTCCGATAGGCGAGGATGCTAAATGGTCGTACCCGAACCTGCACGGCGACTCCACGTGGACTGCCGCGGCGAATGGCACCCGCTCAGGCATTTACCTTTACGACCCGTTTGGGCAGCCGATGGACATTGTCACGAAGGTTATCGGGTCGGCCACCTCCGACCAGGCTGTGCCTGATTCACAGCCTGGTAGCTTCGACCCAGGCTGGGTCGGTGGAAAGGGCAAGAGTTACGAACATGCCGGTTCGATAGCCACGATCGAGATGGGTCTCCGGATGTACGTCAGCTGGCTCGGCCGGTTCCTCGCGCAGGATCCTGTAACTGGTGGCAATACCAGCCGTTACAACTACCCGAATGACCCTGTGAACATGTACGACTTGAATGGAGCGTACTCGCGCCACATTGGGAACCGTGACGATCGACCCATGCGCACGGCTCCCACTGCTGGACCTAGACCGGGACGCACCGGGCCCTCGGCCGGGCCCTCCCCTATCTACATCCCAGACCCAGGCAAGATCAAGATCAACGGTGTGCCGATGGTCCAGTACGTCGCGAGGGAGATAGCGTTGTGGGCCTCCGTAGCCTCGATGGTGGCCTCGGTCGTCGCCCTGGGTTTGGACTACACACGCAACCCCTGGGTATCCCTAACAGCCAACGCCGTAGCACTCGCCTTGGCACAAAACAGCGTGTTCTACGGGTGCCTTGCTGACTGGGGTACTGACGCGTGCAGTGTCGGAATCGGGCTCTACTTCCTATCTCTCGGGTCGGCTGCGATGGCTTTTGCGATGCCCAACCCCGCGAACGCGACGGATGTTCTGGTAAACCAGTTCAATTCGGCAGCCATCCGCGTTGCCGTACTCAACGGCGGAGTCCTCGGAAACCAACTTCTCAACCAGAAATGAAATGACTAAAGATCAGATTCGCCTCGGCTCGCCGCGGTTTCGAAACGTTGGCGCTCTCGCCTCGGCCCTCGCTCCGGTTGTACCGCTTGTGCTGCTGGTGGTGCTGACAGCTCGATCCGCACAGACTGGAGCGCGGGACCTCGTCACCTTGATTCTTGTGGTGGCTGCGGGAGCCGTGTTCGCGCTATTGACGTTCTACGTTGTGTGGTTCGCCCACCCCATGCGGGAAGCGCACATCCGCAGGCACGTACCTGATTTGGTCCA
Source organism: Herbiconiux sp. 320_LB (assembly GCF_059691755.1). Taxonomy (NCBI): domain Bacteria; kingdom Bacillati; phylum Actinomycetota; class Actinomycetes; order Micrococcales; family Microbacteriaceae; genus Herbiconiux; species Herbiconiux sp. 320_LB. Next base: position 1,295 of record NZ_JCAWAD010000007.1, read on the forward strand.
AACAATTCCAGTCATCGCCTCAGTAGACGCCGTCGAGTCGATTCAGGCTGACAGTGGGCTAGACCCGCGCCCTAAGTTCGCGCCCGAGTTTCCTCCAATACCGCTGAGCTTGGCGGTTACGCGTGACGGCCTGCAGATATGGGCTGGACGAGTCAGCTATCGGCTGGTCTGGTGGCGGCCCTGGTCCTGGCTTGGTGAAGTTGAGTTCGACTGGAACAAGACCGGCCTCGGCTACACGGACCGCGCTCTGCGGATCCCCGCTATCAACCCGAATTTGCCGGGACACAGCGCCATCCTGAAGCTGACCGTGACGGGAGGGCCATTGGGAGTCGTTCCGTCATCGGAGCGGCAGGTGGGACGAGCTGTCGCGGTGATCGAACATGCCCGCGCGTCCGGCGGCGCACCGAAGTAGGAAGACGACCCAGGACCACCTCGGCCAAGGAGGCGTCGATCGGCGGAATGACCGATCCGCGTTTCAGCCAGCATCATGGCCAAGCCGGGAATCTTGGACGGCGGACGTGGCTGGTGGTTACCCGGACCATGAGTACGACGAACCCCCTATCGCAGGCAGCCAGGATGACGACGATCGCTAGCGGGCGAATCTGACCGGCTAGGTGGTTCGGGGCCTACTGATTCTCTTTGGGCGCGTCATATCGCCGCGTCGGGGACCACAAGCGGTAGTTCTGAAGATGTTCCGACAGAGCTCTGGAGGCGTGCGACCGTCGACGTAACGGATGATGTTCGGCGGAATCTACCAAACGGGGACATTCAAGCCGTGTCTCGAATGGGGATCGCTCACCGAAGTGCTCCGCGCGCATGGCGGCGCCGCGGTTTTCCAATGCGCACTTCTTCTCGTAAGACCCACCCGATGACTATTCCGCTGAGGGGAGGCCAATCGACATACTGGAGGAGTGGCAAGTCACCTCATTGGCTACGCGAGAGTCTCGACCGACAAACAGGACGCGACGCTGCAGCGCGACGCCCTCCTCGCGGCCGGCGTCGACGAGAAGAACCTCTACGTCGACCACGGACTGACTGGCACGAATCGTGCCCGGCCCGCTCTTCGCGAAGCTCTGGCCGCATCCCGCGACGGCGACACGTTAATGGTCACGAAGCTTGATCGCCTGGCCCGGTCGGTCCCGGACGCCCGAGATCTCGTCGACGAGCTGACCAGCAAAGGCGTGAAGCTTCGGATCGGGGACAGCGTGCACGACCCGCACGACCCCACGGGTCGGCTCCTCTTCAACGCCCTTGCGATGGTGGCGGAGTTCGAAGCGGATCTCATCCGCGCCCGCACCCGCGAAGGGATGCGCGTCGCGAAGGCTAAGGGTCGACTGCGGGGCAAGAAGCCGAAGCTGTCCGAGACGATCGAGGGGCATCTCGTGGCTGAATACCATTCGGGCGACTTCACGATCGCTGAACTGTCCGAGCGGTTCAAAGTGGCGCCGGCTACCGTCTACCGCGCAGTACGGAGAGCTGAATCGAAAGCCAAGGCGGTCGCAGCCACGACTCTGCCGCGCCCTACCGAAGAAAGATGATGGCAACGCCAGACCCTGCCGACATGCGTCGGTTAGATCTCGAGCAAAAGTACGCTGAGCGACCGGTCTCTAGCCTCTACCTACGCCTCTCGAGGACGACCCACTGGGCAAAATGTTCGCGTTTCTCCCCCAGAGGGTCAGATCGGTTCGAGTAGTCAGCTCCGCGCCCAGATGCAGCAACTACTTATCTCTGCCGACGACGGATGGCTCGACAAGATGGACGCGCCGCGCGACTTCGAACAGGATTCGATCTGGCAGTGACTAGGCCGAGACTCGGTTCCGACCCAAACCATTCAGTTCTCATCCGTCCGGCCTGGCTGCTTGCCTGCCTGCCTGAAGAGCAGTAGCCAGCTAGAGACCCGCGACCGTTCCATCTAGAACCATAGGTACGGGGTCCGGCTGACCGGTATAGGTAGACCGCGGCACCCATTGGATTCGAAGACGGCGAGCCCCCTGGTGCGCGGGACCAAGCGCGAGTGAGTCCACCCTGGAAGCGAAGCCTTCACCAAGAAGCCACTCAGTTAGCAGCAGTCGCGCCGCCGCGCGCAGAACGCCATCATCCAGTCCCATCCCCTTGAGGGGAGCCAACGGATCAACGGGTCGGGTGATCCACCGCGCCTGCTCACCCAGCAGCGTCGTCCCGAATAGTCCGTCCGAAAGCGACTGCATGACTGCCTCCTCCGTTGATACGCCGCTCATTGCCACGTAAGTACCCGAGGTTCGGCGCTCCAGAGCGCTCATTTTCAAGCGCTCATCGTGACCGGCAGTCGAAACAGTCTTCGTCGACAACTCTGTGACCTGAACACGGAGCGCGGCGTGCGGGGAAGCAAATGGAACATCGCCTGCGCGAGTGTCCCTCAGGCGCACAAGTTCCGAATGAACCGCATCGCTGCGTACCGACGCCATGATCGCGATTGTCTGACCGTCGTTGACGATCTCGCGTGCACGAAAGAGTGTTCGGCCCACGCGTACCCACGGTGCGAGCTCCTCCGCAGCCAACTCCTTCAGACGTCGCTGGACACGCGAGCCCAGATCCGACGGATCGCTCCAGGGGCTCGTTGTGTAGAGATTACGGGCGCCTTCGACGAGGTCGCGCTGAGCGCCATCCATTTGGCCACTCGCTTCTCCGTGCACATAGAGACACAACCGCAAGCCCTCTTGCTCTGCCTCGCGGTACTCCGCATGGGTAGCCGAGTACCCGCTGGGCATGCGTACGCCGTAACGCGTACCCCAGAGGCCGATGTAGATGTCGGAGCTGCGAACACCAGACAGGTACGCCTGCTCGGCGGAGACATCTTGGGCCCCAAGATCTTCGAACATCACTGGTGTAGCACCAATTGACTCGATCGCTGTCCGTACCGCGGCTCGCTCTTGGGGCATATCTGTGATGAGGCTGGAAACGAACACTCGCCGACCAGCTGCCCAAACTCGGATCTCTTCATCAGCGGGAGCTAAGGATACCGAGCGCTGATCAACCAGCAACGGTGAGACGTCCATAACCCCTAGTTCACCACCTGATGCAGTCCATCGCGTCAGGGAGCGCTGCTTAATGCGGTCATCGATCGGTCGCGATACGGACGCCTATAGGCAATACTGTCCGCATGATTGAGGTCGGCACAGCGGTCAAGACATCTGAGGGATTCATGGGACGCGTCCTGGGGAGACACGGTTCGGTTGGCGCTGGCGGGGCCTTCGAATACCGTTCGTTGCCCGAGGACCTGAATGTGGCGGTCTACGCCGTTCTGAATGACGAAACCGGGGAAGTGCGTTTCTTCACCAGCGCGGCGCTGGTCGCGCAATCATCATGAGCGAGGGAATCTCGTTCCCTCGCTCATGCCTCTGGATCTAGAGCGCGCCCTCAGTTCTTGTGTCGGAGTTCGAAGGGGACGACTTAACGGCTGGCGAGCTCGCTGGCCGACATGGGTCGGCGTCGTGGCCGCATATTGGGCGGCGGATCAGACGAGAGCGACATTGAGCCTGACGCGCTGCCACGGAGGAGACAATCGCCGGGCGGGTGCAAAGGCGCACAGACGCGTGCACCGGTAGCTTCTTCGAACCGCCCAGGGGGACCTATGAGTATGAACTCCGCTGTTCCGGATGTGCGCATCAAGCTAGCCATCGCGGGGTTGTTCGCTGTCGTGGTTCTTATTGCGAGCGGGGTTGGGTTCGTTGCTTGCCTGGTCGGTTTTATTGCCGCCGGGCACGGAGCGCTCATCGTAGAGATGATCGGGTGCGGGCTCGGTCTCGCGGCCGGTATGTACTAGATGTGGCTCGCCGTAGGGGCTCCCAACGCGTTCTAAGCACACCCGCCCGTACACCTTCCCGGTCCCTACAGATCCTCGGCGCCGTTCAGCACTCTGAAGTTGAAGACTGGGGAGGTGCACAGCTGGGTATCCGGGCCGTTTGCAAGCCTTCGCTTGCGCTGAGCCGGTGGCTACTATTGGCAGCGTCGGGAAGCGGGCCTGGCTTTGGGGGAGTGACATGCCGTACGTAGTTGTGGGGGCGCTGGTTGCGGTAGTCGTCGTGGTCGCGCTGCTCATCCAGTACTGGTACGTCGTTGTACCGGTTGCACTCGTCGCGGTCGCGGCGATCTTCCTGCCTCGACTGATCCGGCACATCCGGAAGCAGCAATACTTCGCCAGCGAGGTTTTCCTGCAGCACAAGGCAGCGTTAGCCGCCGTCGTTGCCGAGCACAACGCGATCGCGCAATACGCGTCCGAGATTCGAGCGAACGGCGCGTTCCAGCTGGGCGCCTCCTCGACAGGGTCGCAATCCCACCTAGCCTCCTTCGAAAACACCAGCCAGTACGCCTACCGCAGAGACCGGAACGTCGCCGAGTACTCGAACTCAAACGTCCACAACTGTTCGCTCCAGGTAGTCCGCAACGCGGCGCAGGACCCGCTCAAGTACTTGATGAAGTACTTCGATATCAAGGCGACCGAGGACTCGATCGGTCGTGTGGAAGCGCTCGGCGAAAGCATCTCTCGGCTCGAGGATGCCGTCGCCAACCTCCACCAGCGGGAAGCTGGCATCGCGCGCTCCGTCAATCCGCCCCCGTTCATCCTGAAGTACTACCGCGACGAGTTCATGGGACATGTCGGAGTGAATCTCGCGCCGATCGATGTGCCCTACCCGACGTACGTCTTCGAATACGTCAGCGCTGGCGGAAACAGCTCCCAACGAACCACCATCGACCTGGACACCCCCACGATCGACGCCCTGATCGATCGCCTGTCGGAGAAGATCAAATTCCGTCAGAGCGCAGCCGGCCAGCGCGCGCTGATGACCGCCCGGCTCCGATCCTTTATTAAGGACAGAGACAACCACGCTTGCCAGTCCTGTTCGCTGTCCGTCGCGATGGAACCCAACCTGCTGCTTGAGGTCGACCACATCATTCCGGTATCCCGCGGGGGCCTCTCAGTGGTCGAGAACTTGCAGACACTCTGCTGGCGATGCAACCGATCCAAGTCAAACAAGGTGGCATGACAGAGTGCATCACACCGATATGGAACACGATCTCATTGCGCAAGTCGGCGAGGTCGTGCCTGAGAGCCTGAATTGCACGCTAAGGGGACGGGCGGCGCGTCTGAAACGGCCACTCTGGTTGGGCGAACCGACAGAGCGCTGTGGGTCCCCCGGTTCACTCAAGCCGCGCGGGTATGCGCTACCGCGGAGTGTCAATGGCCGGCGGCCAGCCCCCACGTTCGTCACACCTCCGGCAGCGGGGCTTGTCGGGGTGACCCGAGACCTGCATTGTCCGGGTCCGAATCCGAACTGATCGGAGATTAGATGGCAGCGAAAGCACGCATACGATCGGGTTTCACTCTCGGAGGGGAACAGGCAGAGGCCGATCCCCTTGCGTCGGAGGCCTTTGTCGAAACGGGTCTCTACGAAGTTCTCGCCAGTCGTAGCGACCCCCGCAGCTTCTTGATCGGACGCACTGGATCTGGTAAATCGGCCGCGCTACAGCATCTGGAAGAGGTAGAGACGGGGCGGGTAATCCGCATCTCGCCAGAAGACCTATCGCTTCCCTACATCACCGACATGCAGGTTATTCGGTACATGGATTCCCTGAACGTCAAGCTCGATCTGTTCTGGATTGCTCTTTGGAAGCACGTCCTGTTGGTCGAGATCATTCGTCATCGCTACGGCGTCAACTCTCCAGAAGCGAAGCAGCGATTTCTCTCAGGCCTGAGAGAAAAGCTGACGCGTCAGCCGGGGAAACAAGCTGCACTCGACTATCTCGAAGAATTTGAAGGGAAGTTTTGGTGCGACGCCGATGAGAGGGTCCGAGAGATAACGGATCGATTCACTGAGCGACTCGGTGCCGAAGGGGGGCTAAGCGCAGCCGCTGGGGGACTGGGAGTCAAGATCGGTGCAGAAGCTTCAACGGAGCAAACCGTTGAAAAGAGGAGCGAGATCGCCGATCGCTACCAACGAATTGTCAACGAGACGCAGCTCGCAAAGCTCAACCAGATGCTAGTCGTTCTAAACGAAGAAATTCTCGACGATTCCCACTTCACCTACATCGTCATCGACGACCTGGACCGGGATTGGGTCGACGAGCGCCTCGCAAACGATCTCATTCGTTGTCTCTTCCGGACCGTTCTCGACATGCAGCGAGTTAGGAATCTCAAAGTCATCGTTGCGCTCCGCACCAACATTTTCCAAGAGCTCGATTTCGGAGCCAGCGGGGGGCAAGAAGAGAAGTTCAGGGCGCTCGTTCTCGAAATGCGCTGGACCCCAGCTCTTCTCGAGGAAATTCTCGATCACCGCGTTCGAGTGGCCGCCCGCGATACTGCCCTCGATGCCTCTTCTATGCGCGAGCTAGCTCCGCACAACAACAACACGCGCGGTAATCCCGTTACCTACATACTCGAGCGCACCCTGCTGCGCCCAAGAGACGCAATCGCATACGCCAACCAATGTTTCTCGGCCGCCGCAGGAAAAACTCGGCTGATGTGGGAGGACATTCAGAACGCCGAGCGCCAGTACTCGGCGAACCGGCTTCTTGCACTTCGGGATGAGTGGAAACCCACTTATCCAGGAATCGATCGAGTTGTGCAGAAATTCCACGGTGCTCCAGCTCGAATGTCGAAGACGGACTTTCAAAGTCGCTTGGACGAAGCGATGTTGCTGGTCGCGGATCCGACCTTCTCCGGAGTACGTTGGTTGACGGATTTCTCCAAAGCCATGTGGGACGGTCAGGGCGACGACAAGAGCTGGTTCCAGCTATATCAACCTCTTGTTTCTCTCCTCTATTCGATCGGTCTCATTGGTTGCGCCGGCTCAGGGAGCAGCGCACCTGTCTTTTATGTAACGGATCCATTGCTCGCGGACTCGGCGACCACGCTTGAGCGGTGTGAATACTTCCACGTGCACCGAATGTTTCACAAAGCACTCGACGTGCAGCGGTCGGGTGAGACTCGTTGATGCGTAGAGCCCGACAAGTGGCCCCTGAAAATCGACGCAGCGAAGACCCGTAGTGGTTGCGACCCATGTGCAGTAGAGCGGTATAGCTGAGCACGTGAGGTTTTCTAAGCTGGTCCGAGCTCTACGGGCGAGAGGCGAGGATCGGAGACGAGTTGACGAACTCCGACACGCCATTCTGAGTTACTCGACCGCGGAACCTAAAGACTCAGCCGGAATAGAGACTGATAACCGTAATTATGTCAATATGAGCGTCTCCCGAGCGCTAGCTCTGTGGAAAACTGCTGCCCTCTGACGGCGGAAGCAGCGCGTCAAGTTCAGCTCGAGAGAAGGTTAGTTCCTCGTCACTCCGCAGCGCGTTTCGGGCACGAGCGTATGCCTTCTCAGAGGTCTGTGGGGCGTGCTCATCAACGATCTGCGCCTGCCGCCCGAGTTCGTCCCGTCGCGTCCTCAGGGCATTAGTGACTGCGGGGCTCGCGGATGATGCGATTGAGTGCTGCCGCGTACGCGGGTCGATCTTCGTCATTCGCGACGTCTCCGCGGCCGGCACTGATCGGGTCATCGGACAGCAACTCGATGATCGCTTGCAGGTCGTCAAGCGTCGCGCGACGCACGAGCACGTTTGCGTCGCGGGCTCTAATGGAAGCGGGAAGGTCCAGACGGTCGATCACGCTTCATTCTCTCGACCAGGGACGAGTTCTGCGATCGCGGTCCCAGAGCGCACCTATAGCGATCCGCGAGAGAAACTTTCGCGCGCCTGCAGGCGTCCGAGTCAATCGTGACGCCCGCAACCGTGGACCGCCAATGAACTCCCAGCGTCCAGAGCCAAGCGCGACGGCGAGGTGAACCACAGCGGGTGTCGACGTGAAGACACGCGAAGGTCCGTGGCGACTTCGAGGGGCCGCGCAATCGAGATCAGCCTTTGAAAACGTGCATCGATATGCGGAGCTCGGAGACCCTGACAGCGTCCTGTTCCGAACGGCGCGCCTCGACGTCTAAACGATCCTTGCCTCCGACCTGGTCACTTGGTTCCGGTGGTGGCAACTCCCTGCACGAAGCTCTTCTGGATGATCAGGAACATGACCACGACCGGCAGGAGCGAGAGCACCGATCCGGCCATGAGGAGGCTGTACTCGGTGGTCTGCTGGCCGGCGAACAGCGCCAGGCCGGCAGGCAGAGTGGATGAGTCCACGCTGTTGGTCATGATCAGCGGCCAGATGAGGTCGTTCCAGTTGCCCTGGAAGTGAAACAGGCCCAGGGTCAGAAGCGCAGGCCCCGCCAACGGGGCCATGATCGTCCGGAAGATTCGCCACTCGCCTGCCCCGTCGACTCGGGCTGCGTCTTCCAGATCGCGCGGCAGCGAGAGGAAGTACTGCCGCATGAAGAAGATTCCGAAGGCATTCGTCAGTCGCGGGACGATCAGCCCGGGGAGGGTGTTGACCAGCCCGAGGTTGTGCATGAGCTCGTAAAGCGGGACGAGGGTCACCTGGAAGGGCAGCATCAGCAGGACGACGATGAGGATCAGCATGACGCCACTGCCGCGGAATCGAAGCCTCGCCAGCGCGTAACCCGCCATCGAGTCGAACAGCAGCGAGAACACGGTCACCGTCCCCGCGAAGACGAACGTGTTCAGGTACAGCCGAGCGAACGGGATGCGCTGAAACACGTCGATGAAGCTCTGCACCGACCAGGTGCGCGGAAGCAGGGTCGGCGGGAACGCGCTCAGGTCGGCGTCCGGGCGGAAGGCCGCGGACAGCATCCAGATGATCGGCAGGAGGACCATCAGAGACAGTCCGAGGGCGGCGATCGAGAGGAGGACGCGGAAGATCGTCCGAGAGCTCAAAAGACGCGCCGTACGGGTCGGGCGTTCGGTACGGGCGGTTCGCGATGCCTCGCGGGTGAGTGTCGTCATCAGTAGGTCACAGCTCGTTTGCGGAAATAGGCGAATTGGGCCAGCGAGAAGATGAGGAGTATGCCCAGCAAGAGGTAGGAGAGCGCCGAGGCATAGCCGAAGTCCAGCTGGGTGAAGCCGGTGCGGTAGATCATCATCACCAGCGTCTCGGTCTTGAAAAACGGACCGCCCTGCGTCATCACGTAGATCTGGTCAAAGGCCTGCACGTTGGTGATGGTCGCGACGATGGCGATGAGCATGGTCTGGTTGCCCAGCAGCGGCCAGGTGATCGAGAAGAAGCGGCGGACGGGGCCCGCGCCATCGGTGCTCGCGGCCTCGTAGATCTCGCGCGGGATGGACTGGATCCCGGCGAGGTACATCACCACGTAGAAGCCGAGGTTCTTCCAGATCCCGACCATGATCACCGCGATCATCGCCAGGGACGGATCACGGAGCCAGCCCTGGCCGCTGCCGATCCCGAGCTGCTTGAGCCAGTACGAGAGCAGGCCGATCTCCGGGTTCAGCAGGAAGGACCATGCGATCGCGACCACACCCATCGAGACGATGAAGGGGACGAAGATCGCCGTCCGGGCGAATCCGCGAAACAGGAATCGCTGATTGAGCCCGACGGCGATCAGCAGGGCGAGTCCGACGCTGATGATCGTCGTGGCGGCCGCGTAGACCAGAGTGTTCACCACGGCGTTGCCCGCCTGCGGATCGGTGAAGATCCTGGCGTAGTTGTCGAGTCCCACCCATTCGGGGACAGCAAGGAGGTTGAACTTCGTGAACGACAGATAGGCCGCTCGGAGCATGGGATAGGCGGTGAAGACACCGAGGATCAGCAGGCTCGGCGCGAGGAACAGCCAAGCGGCGCGGGCTTGACCCACCCCCGGCGAGAAGCGTCGCTTCCTCCGTCGGCGGATGTCCCAGGGGTGGGTCGATGCCATCGTCTACCTCAATCCTCTCGCTGTAGAACCGGCTACTTGTCGAGCAGCGCCTGGGCGTCCTTGTTCGCCTGCTTGAACAGCTGGTCCACCGTGCCTTCGCCGTTGAGCGCCTTCTGCAGCGCCGGGACGAAGACGGTGGTGTTGATCGTGGAGCCGTTCTTGACCCCGGCGAGGAACACCTTCGAGGCGCTGGTGACCTTCGGGTCGCCGAAGATGGCCGGATAGGGGTTGCTGCCGGTATCCGCCGAGGTGATGTCCGTGCGCGTGGACGGGAATCCGGTCTCCTCCGAGTACTTCGCCTGGACCTTCTTGCCGTTCCAGTACGTCGCGAAGGCGTAGGCGGCCTTCTTCTGCTCGTCGGACACGCCCTTCGGCACCGTGAACGATACGGAGCCGGCGAGGCTGATCTGGTCCTTCGGGCCGGCGAAGGTTTGTGCGACCCCGAAGTTGATGCCCGCCTGCTTGATGGCCGGCGCGACCCACGGCCCGCACAGCTCGATCGCAGCCTTGCCCGTCTGGAAGAGCTTGTCGGCGTCCGGTCCGTTCATCCCGACAGGCGTGATCTTGTTCTTGCGGACCTGGTCGACCCAGAAGTTGAGCGCCTCGAGGGTCTTGGGGTCGTCGAGGAGCGCCTTCTTGCCGTCGTCGCTCACAATCCCGCCGCCCGTGTTCCAGAGCAGCGGCTGGAACATCGGAACGGTGTCGTGGTCGCCGAGCGAGATGGGGTACTGCTCGGGGGTGCCGTCGCCGTCCTTGTCGATGGTGAGCTTGGGCGCCATCTCGGCGAACTCGGCCCAGGTCGCCGGCGGGTGGTCGTATCCTGCCGCGGCGAACATGTCCTTGTTCCAATACATCATCTCGGTGAAAAAGTTCAGCGGGATGCCGTAGGTCTTGCCGTCCAGCTTGTTCGCGTCGACCGCCGCCTTCACGAGCTTGTCGGTGTCGAGCTGCCCGCTCGCATAGAAGTCGTCGACAGGCTGCAGGGCGCCCGCATCGACGTACTGAGCCATGTCGGCGGTGTCGATGGAGACGACGCCCGGGCCACTGCCGGACGCGATGCTCGACAGCAGTTTCTGCTTCAGCACGTCCCACGGCATCGCCGTGCTGACGACCTTGATCTTGTCCTGGCTCTTGTTGAAGCCGGAGACGACCTCATCGACGGAGGTCTTGTCAGACCCTGTCAACCCGTTCCAGAACTGCAACGTAAGGGTGCCGGTTCCGTCGCCGGGCGCGTTCGATCCGGAACAGCCTGTGAGGCTGAGCGCCGCCGCGACGCCGGCGACGATGGCGACGCCGGCGAGCCGGCGTCCTCGGGTGGTCAAACTCATTGCGATCCTCCTCGATGCAACGTTGCACGAAATGTGGGTGTCATCGTCACACAGAAAATGCAACGATGTCAATTTGGCGCCGAATACGACGGCCCGACGGTCGACTCGCCGACCTGTAGCGAGTAGGGGACGATCTCCATGTGCGGGGCGGAATCGCGGTGCTCGATCTGGCCCAGCAACAACTCGACCGCCCGTCGTGCGATCTCCGGCTTGTCGGGCGCGACCGTGGTCAGGGTCGGCGTCGAGTACCGCCCCTCCTCGATGCCGTCGAATCCCACGACGGCGATGTCATCCGGGATCCGCAGCCCCGAGGTCAGGATGGTCCGGATCGCACCGAGGGCCAGTAGGTCGTTCAGGCAGAACACCGCATCGGGGACGGGGTCGAGGCGGAGCAGCTCCGCCATCGCGGACGCGCCGTCCGACCGATGGAATTTCGAGGTCGTCGGCATGTACCGCGGGTCTGGAGCGATGCCGGCGGCCCTCAGCGCCGCCTTGTACCCCTCGGTGCGCAGCATCGAGGTGTTCAGCCGCACGGCGGGCCGGTCGCCGATCAGAGCGATGCGCTGTCTCCCAAGGTCGAGCAGATGCTGGGTAGCATCCTGCGCCGCCGCGACATTGTCCACCAGGACGTGGTCGAGCAGGCTGGTGTGCTGCTCGCCCAGGAGCACCAGCGGCAACGTCGACCGACGATCCTCGATCTCCTGGGAGGACATGGACACGGGGCTGAAGATGATCCCATCGAAGAGCGACGCCTGTGCACCGCGGTTGATCAGCTCACGCTCCCGGTCGAGACGACCGTCGGTCTGCTCGACGACGACGGTCATCCCCCGGGTCGAGAACTCATCGACCAGGCAGCGCGTGAGCTCCGCGAAGTAGGGCACATCGACCTCGGGCACGACCAGGGCGATGAGGCCTGATCTGCCGCTGCGCAGGTTCCGCGCAGCGAGGTTCGGCTGGTAGCCCAGCTCGTCGATGACCCGCTGCACGCGCTCCCGCGTCGCGGGACGGACATGCGGCCAATCGTTGACCACGTTGGACACCGTCCTGACCGAGACACCCGCACGTTCGGCCACATCCTTGAGCGTTGCCATGGTTCCTCCAAACACTCTCGTTTGCATCGTGGCACAAAATCCGCTTCACTGTTCTGTGCAGCGTTGCATTTTGACGCTCGCAACGCCCCCTCATCGTCACCCCGCGTTTCGGCGCCAAGGAGCCTGCCCATGTCCACGTCCATCCATCGCGATCCCGACTATCCGCGGCCGGATTTCGACCGCTCCGATCGCTGGATGTCGCTCAACGGACAGTGGGATTTCGTTCCCGACCCCCCTGCGACCGCCGACACGGCGTCCGCATTCGCGGGCGGGGTCGAGACCATCGCCGTCCCCGGTCCCTGGGAGACCTCGGCCGACGGTGGCCGGCACGACTGGCTCGAGGTCGGCTGGTATCGCCGCCGTATCACCGTCCCCGAAGAGTGGGCCGGGGAACGGATCGTGCTGCACTTCGGCGCCGTCTTCCATAGGTGCGAAGTCTGGGTTGACGACCGGCATGTCGGCTCGCACACCGGCGGGTACCTGCCCTTCTCCTTCGACGTGACCGAGGAGACGGCTTCCGGCGAAGCGACGCTGGTCGTCCGTGTGGTGTCCCCGAAGGACAAGCGGGACATCCCGCACGGTAAGCAGCGCAGTCTCCCGTACGACGACTACAACGGCTGCTCGTTCACCCCGAGCAGCGGCATCTGGCAGTCCGTCTGGCTGGAGCCCCGGCCTGCGACCTATATCGAGCAGATCGCGCTCACCCCGGCCGCCTCGCTCGACGCGGTCGACGTGGTCGTCACCGTCGGCGGCCGGTCGCTCCGGGGCTGCCGCGTCTCCGCGCGACTCGTGGACGGGGGCCCTCCGGTGGATGCCGCCGTCGACGGCGACCGGGTCGCCCTGACCCTCCCGATCACCGAGCCCCGGTTGTGGAGCCCCAGCGACCCGCACCTGTACGAGGTCGAAGTCGTCCTCGAGAGCCAGGACGGGACCGACCGGGTGCGCTCGTACACCGGGCTGCGCACCATCGAGGCCCGCGAGAAGGCCCTATTCCTCAACGGCGAACGGATCTACCTGCGCGGCGTCCTCGACCAGGGATACTGGCCCGGAACCGGACTGACCGCACCGAACGACGCGGCCCTCCGCCACGACCTTGAACTCGCCCGTGACGCCGGCTTCACCCTCGTCCGCAAGCACCTGAAGGCCGAGGACCCGCGATGGCTGTTCCACGCGGACGCCATGGGGATGCTGGTCTGGTCGGAGCCGGCCTGCACCGGCCGCTACTCCCCTGCGGGAGCCGCAGCATTCGAGGCCGAACTGACCGGCCTGATCGAACGCGACCGCAACCACCCGAGCATCGTCATCTGGTCCGCCTACAACGAGGAGTGGGGCCTCGACTGGGACCTGGAGGGAGCCCCCGAACGACGAGCAGCCGCGGTCCGCGCCTATCGGCTGATCAAGGAGGCTGACCCGACCCGCCTGGCCATCGACAACTCCGGATGGACCCATGTCGAGACGGATCTGCTCGACTGGCACTACTACAACGAGAACGCCCACGGCTTCCGCCACGCGATCGAAGGGTTCCTCGACGGGGACCGGCCCGACTTCGAGGTCTTCCACACCGCCGAGTACCCGATCCCGAAGTCCCTGGGCGCTTCCGGCTTCGAGCGTACGGACCAGCCGATCCTCAACAGCGAGTACGGCGGAGGCTGGAACAGCCTCGAGCGCGCCTGGCACTCCCGCTGGCAGACGCAATTCCTGCGGCTGCAGGAAGACAACCAGGGCTACGTCTACACCGAGCTTTACGACATCGAGCACGAGACCGTCGGCGTCTACGCGTTCGACCGGTCCAGCAAGGATCAGGGCGGTTTCTCGCAGAGCGATGCACACGCTAGCACGGTCCTGATCCCCGTCGTCGCACCGATCGCGGTGGGAGCCGACCTCATCGTGCCCGGCGGGAGCACCATCGCGATTCCGGTCGTCGTGTCGCACCACGGCAGCTCGCCCATCCAGGGGTCGCTGACCTGGAGCTTCGGGGACGAGCACGGCGAGGTCGCCGTGACCGCGACCCCGTTCCGCCTCGGCGAGCCGCAGCTCGTGGAAGTCACGCTTCCGCAGCGCTACGAGGCGGGGACGCTCACCCTCGCCCTCTCGAGCGGCAGCGAGACCGTCGCCCGCACCTTCATCGATCTCCGCGAGGAAGAGCCCGTCTCGCACCTCCCTTCCGACCCGCATTGGCGTGCCCAGCCGGCACGCCCAGAACGGAGCTACCGCTATGACACCCACTGAGACCCCGATCCCGCGCCCGGAGCACCCACGCCCCCAGTTCATCCGACCCCACTGGCTGAACCTCAACGGCGTGTGGCAGTTCGAGCTCGACGATTCGGACAGCGGTCTGGAGCGGGGAATGCTCGAACGCGAACTCCGCGACACCATCGTGGTCCCCTTCGCACCCGAGTCCGAGCTCTCCGGCGTCGCCGACACCGATTTCCATGACGCGGTCTGGTACCGCCGCGACATCAGCGTCCCCGCCGAGTGGCCGGACGAGCGGATCATCCTGCACTTCCAAGCCGTCGACCACGACAGCACCGTCTGGGTCAACGGCGTCGAGGCGGGTCGACATCGCGGCGGCTTCACCCCGTTCTCGTTCGACATCACCGACCTGCTCGATGCCGACCGGCACGGGACGATCCTTCTCCGCGCGCGGGACCCGCACACCGGCCCACAGGCCCGCGGCAAGCAAGCGACCTGGTTCGCCAACACCGACTGCTTCTACACGCGCACCACCGGCATCTGGCAGACCGTCTGGCTCGAATGCCGGCCGGCCGCGTCCTTCGGCCGCCCCCGCATCACCCCGAACTCGGACGAGGGGACGTTCGAGATCGAACCGGACCTGCGGGGCGCCCGGCCCGGGCAACGGATCGTCGCCCGCATCCACGACGACGACGGCGTGATCGACGAGGTCAGCACGATCGTGGGCGCCACCATGGCACCCACCCTCCACGTCACCGTCCCGGCGCCGCGCCAGCGACTGTGGACCCTCACAGACCCGTTCCTATACGACATCGAGCTCACACTCTGCGACGCCGACGGATCGCCGATCGACCGCCTCATCTCCTACGCCGGATTGCGCAGCGTCTCCATCGACGGCCGTCGCATCCTGCTCAACGGGCAGCCCGTCTTCCAACGCCTCGTCCTCGACCAGGGCTACTGGCCGGAAAGCCTGATGACGGCGCCCTCGGACGACGAACTGGTCGCCGACATCCTCCGGAGCAAGGCCGCCGGATTCAACGGGGCGCGCGTCCACGAGAAGGTCGCCGAGGAGCGCTTCCTCTACCACGCCGACCGGCTCGGCTACCTCGTCTGGGGCGAGTTCGCCGACTGGGGTTCCTCCGGCCAGGGACCCGAGGGCGACAACCAGCGGCCGACCGCGGGCTACGTCGCCGAGTGGGTCGAGGCGGTCACCCGCGACTACAGCCACCCGTCCGTCATCGGCTGGTGCCCTCTGAACGAGACCTACCAAGTCCTCCACGATCGGATGACCGTGCTCGACGACGTCACCGAGGCCATGTTCCGGGCCACCAAATCGATCGACCGCACCCGACCCGTCGTGGACTCCTCCGGGTACTCGCATCGCGTGATCGACACGGACGTCTGGGACGCCCACGACTACGAGCAGGACCCGCACGCGTTCTCGCTCAACCACTCCGGACTGGCGGACGGATCCCCCTACGTCAACCGCAGCGCGGACGGCAAGGACTACTCCCGCCCGTACCGCGGACAGCCCTTCATGGTCAGTGAATTCGGCGGCATCTGGTGGGTGCCCGAGATCGCTGCGCACGTCGACGGCGAAGACCGTGAAGCCTCCTGGGGCTATGGCCAGCGCATCGCGGACGAGGAGGAGTTCTACGCGCGATTCGAAGGACTCGTCCGCGTGCTCGACCAGAACCCGCACATGTTCGGCTACTGCTACACGCAGCTCACCGATGTGTTTCAGGAACAGAACGGCATCTACCGCTTCGACAGGAGCCTCAAGCTCGACGTCGATCGGATCCGCACCATCCAGGAGCGGGTCTCCGCCTATGAGAACACGAGAGAAGAAGAGCAATGGCGCACCAGAGAACACGAAGAATCGGCAGCATCGCACTGATCGGAGGCCTTCTCGCGGCAGCCCTCACCACGGGCGTGGCCGCTCCAGCGCTCGCGGACGGACTCCCCGACGGGACGCCCTTCCAGTGGAGCGGGCCAACGCTCATCCAAAACCAACCGCAGTTCACCGACGCCGGACCCGACGCGATCCAGAGCGCTCCCGGGAAATACGGGTCGCAGTTCCCCCGCCTCGTGAAGCTGGCGGACGGGTCCTGGCTCATCGGCTACACCATCATGGACAACGACGGGTACACGCACGACCCTGCCGGCGGCACCCGGCTCCAATTCAAGTCCAGCTCCGACAACGGCCGCACCTGGACCCTCCGGGGCACGTTGAGCGAAGCCGGCCGAGACCTGGACAACGCTCAGCTGGTCCAGCGCGCAGACGGGACCATCGTCCTCGCCTACCGCTCCGTGCGGTGGGGCGAGTCGTACCGGATCCTCGTCCGCACCAGCACCGACGGCGGAGCGACCTGGGGCTCGGCCACCACCGTCGACGCCAACGAAGGTGCGCCCGGCAGCCTGTCCAACCCGGACCGAGGCGTCTATGAGCCGAACATGAACGTCTTCCCCAACGGCGACATCGGGATCATGTACGCCAACGAGAAGTACGCGCTCGCCACACCCGCCTACTCGCAGGTCATCTCCATGAAGGTGTCGACCACCGGAGGAACCAGCTGGGGCGCCGAGACCTTCCCGGTGAAGGACCTGAACAACTCCGCATCGCGTCCCGGCATGCCCGTATGGACCCGGATGACGAACGGGTCGTGGGTCCTCGTGTACGAGCTCTGCGGGACCGACGGCTGCAACGGGTGGGTGAAGACCTCCACGGACGGGCGCACCTGGAGCAGCGCACTCGGGCAACGCCTGCCGGCAGAGACTGGGGCGCCCTACGTGCTCTCGCTCAGCGACGGGCGGCTCGTGGTCACCTCCAACACGCACGAAATGCTCATCAGCCGCGACTTCGGGCAGAACTGGTACTTGGACGACCGCAACCCATGGGGCCCGCTGTCCACCGATGACAACTTGTGGCCCGCGATCATCCAGACCGCGTCAAACGAGATCGCTGTGGTCACATCGGCGGGGCGGGCACCCGCGTTCAGTAACGGCCACAACATCCAGATCAAATTCGGCACCTTCTCGCCGCTGAATCAGCCGGCTCCGATCGATGGAGCGACGTACACCTTCACCGCACAGCACAGCGGGCTGAACCTCGACGTCGACCAGGGGTCCGGTCTAGACGGCGCGAAGGTCCAGCAGTACACGCCCAACAACCTCCCCCCGCAGAACTGGGTCCTCCACAAGCAGGCCGACGACGCCTACCTCCTCCAGAACCAGCAAAGCGGAAAAGTCCTCGACGTCGACGCGAATTCGATGGCCGACGGCGCCAAGGTGCAGCAGTACGGCATTACGGGATGCGCATGCCAGCACTGGTTCCTCGACTATGTCGGAGGCGGCAACTATCAGGTGCGTGCGGCACACAGCGGCAAGAACCTCGACGTCACCGCCGGATCGACCACTC
This sequence comes from Herbiconiux sp. 320_LB, assembly GCF_059691755.1. Lineage (NCBI taxonomy): Bacteria > Bacillati > Actinomycetota > Actinomycetes > Micrococcales > Microbacteriaceae > Herbiconiux > Herbiconiux sp. 320_LB. The sequence goes on from NZ_JCAWAD010000007.1 coordinate 19,131, forward strand.
CCGGAGCAGCGGTGGAGCAGTGGTCGAACAACTTCGCTCGACCGCAGCGCTGGAAGCTAACCCAGAAGTAGGCGTTACTCCGGCCTCCTTTATCGGGAGGCCGGAGTGCCGACTACAGAACCGCCCCGACCGCCGACTTCTGCCACGCCCCGGGCCTCGTGCCCGTCGCGTCGCGGAAGAACACGGAGAAGTTGGACGCGTCGCTGAAGCCCAGGGCGCCGGCGCAGGCCGCCGACGTGAGTCCCTCGTGCGCGAGCAACCGCTTCGCCTCGAGGGCGATCCGCTCCAGCAGGTACGCCTTCGCAGTCAGGCCCGTCGCCCGCTTCACGGCCCGCGAGAGGGTGCGCGGGGCGTACCCGAGAGTCCGAGCGTAGTGCTCGGCGTCGTGGTGCTGGCGGAAGTCTGCCTCGACCAGCGTCTGGAAGGACAGGAACAACGGGTTATCGGGCCCGGGGCCTTCCTTTGGGGGCCGGAGTCGGGCGAGCAGGGCCGAGAGCAGGATCGCGGACAGCTCCCCCGAACCGTCGACGGGCGGGGCGCCTGCTTCCAGGACCAGGTGATCGAGTGCCGCGTCGACGAACGGGCGGTGATCCGGTGGGAGCACCCATACGGGCTGAAGGTCCGGGGTCGCGACGAGTGCGCGGGTCGGGTCGGTGACGGGCGCGGTCGGGACGAAGAGGACCAGGCGGCCGCTCAGCTCGCCGACATCGTCCCAGCGATGCACGGCGCCGGGCGGGATCCAGACCGCGACGCCCGGCGAGAGGTGGTGCTGGACGAAGTCGACCGTGACCGCGCCCGTCCCCGCGTCGACGAACGCGAGGACGTGGAAGTCGGCTCGCTGCGTGTCCCCGTCGTTCATCGACCGCAGCCGCGCGAACGTGAGTGTCTCGACCTGCCGCCCGCCGGGATCGAGCGGCACATAGCTCATCTGCGTGATCGACGACACGTGTCCAGTTTGCACCATGACAAGTCCTGTCCTGCCGATGACTCTGGCGGCTGCGGGAGGTTGCATGGAGGAGTCGTATCAACCGAATCGAGGAGAACCGTGACCGAAACGCACCACATTGACCTTCCCGCATCCGACCGCCGCCCCGGCAGCGGTCCCACCCTGGTCTTCCTGCACTACTGGGGTGGCAGTGCTCGGACCTGGGATCTCGTGCGGGACCGCCTCGCGGGGCGTGACACCATCGCCGTCGATCAGCGCGGCTGGGGTCGCTCCCGCACCCTGCCGGGGCCCTACACGCTGGATCAGCTCGCCGACGACGTGCTCGCCCTGATCGCCGACGCCGGGATCGACGACTATGTCCTGGTCGGCCACTCCATGGGCGGCAAGGTCGCCCAGCTCGTCGCGTCCACCCGCCCGGACGGCCTGCGCGGCATCGTGCTCGTCGGCCCCGGACCGGCGAAGCCCGCCGCGATGATCACCCCCGAGTATCAGACCGCCCTGTCGCACGCGTACGACTCGGCGGAGTCCGTCGCTGGAGCGCGCGACCACGTCCTGACCGCGTCGCCCCTGCCCGGGGGATGGGCAGACCAGGTCGTCGCGGACTCTATGTCGAGCGCAAGCGACGGCGCGCGGACCGAGTGGCCGCTGCGCGGTATCGCCGAGGACATCAGTGACCGCACCCGCCGGATCGACGTGCCGGCGCTGGTGATCGGGGGCGAGCACGACCGCGTGGAACCTGTCGAGGTCCTCCGCGACAATCTCCTGCCCTACCTCGCAGACACGGAGTTCGTGGTGGTCCCCGACACGGGCCACCTCATCCCGCTCGAGGCAGCGGAAGCCCTCGGCGACGCCATCGCCGGGTTCGTCGACGCCCGCTGACACCGGAAACGGGGCGAGCGGCGTTCTTCAGGCATTACGTCGGGAACACCGCTCGCTCTTGCTGCCTGGCAGGGTGAGCCTGGAGCTGCCGGAGCAACCGCTCGTCCGCGCTGCCGGGTTCGGCGGAGTAGAGGTCGCTGCCATCGATGGTGGGGCCGTCGCAATCGAGGGAGATCGGCCCGAGCGTGGGGTACGCGATCCGGCAACATGAAGCCGAGAGTATGGTGCGTTCGTCGTGCTCGCGCTGGTCGCGATTCTTGGAATGCGTGTTGCGAGTCGGGTATCGATCTTCGTGAGACTGAGAGCGCAACACAAGTCGGCCTTGCGCTCCGAAGCAGGTGGCCAGGGGTACCTGCAGAGGGATGGCTCGGTGGGACGGCTGGTAGCAGTGGTTGGGCTGTTCGATAGCGACGGGCGCACAACGCCCCTCGCCGCGGCGCGGGCGATGCTGCGAGGATCACGAGAACTCTCCGATGAGCCAGAGGCCGACACCTCCAAGGGGTGATTAACTGCTCCCCGAGGAGCGACAGTCCGAGGAAGCCTTCTCCCATGTTGGGCGTGTCCGTCAGGAGTCTGCTTCTGTGGATGAGCCCGGTCCTTCCGCGGGAAAGCCGGTATGCAGGGCATCGATGCCGGTGAGAATGATCTCAATCCCCGCTCGGAACTGCTGGCGGTCGTCGTGCTCGACGAGCTGCTGTTCGATCCGTGCCAGGAACGGGAATCCACCGCGGTCCGGTCCGACCAACGGGGACGTCGACGATTGAATGAATCCCGGCCGGTCGCCCTGGGCCTGGTCAAGGTATTGACCCGCGTAGTACTGGCTCGCGACGCCGAGGACGTGGTGCACCAGCGCCGATGCCGCATCGAACTGCGCTCGCTCTGGCACGCCGAGGGCGCTCACCTCTGATCCGATGCGGTCGAAAAGCTGCAGAACGGCCGGCTGCCACGGGGCGGCAATAAGCTGCGACCCCAGCCACGGGTGCGCGGTGATCGCGTCGAAGACGCCGTCGGTCACGTCGCGGATGCTCGTGGCCGGATCGGCACTCGCCACCGCGCCGAGGATCTCGGTCATCATGGCGGCCGCCGCTGCCGAAAGCAGCTCACTTTTGTTCGCCACATGGTGGTAGAGGGCCCCCGCGCCGGTCGCGAGGTCTGCCGCGAGGGCACGGAACGTCAGCGCCTCGATCCCGCCCGCATCAAGGAGCGCGATCGCCGCAGCGACGATCCTGGCCTTCGTCAGCGCATCGGATCTACGCTCCTGTCGCTGCCGCATTTCGCTCACGGAACCATGTTGACACATTTTGGAACGGCGTTCCATACTAGTGGAACAACGTTCCAATATCGAGAGGAAGCCACTGTGGCACTCAAAGACCAGCCCTCGTACATCATCAAGATGCGCGCCAAGCCCGGAATGGGCGATCGTCTGTTCCACCTCGCAACGGTCGGCATGCAGAAGTCCGATTCCTCGGACCGATTCATCATGCTGCGCGAGGACGCCGACCCAGACGTGCTCTGGAACATCGAGGTCTTCCGCTCCGTCGAGGCCAAGGACGGTTACGAGAACAGTCTCCTGGCCGACGAACTGCGCGACGAAATCATCGGCCTTCTCGCCGAGCCGCCCGTGCGCATTGAGGCGCACCCCTACTCTGCGATCCCTGTCCTCCCCGGCGATGCCGGGTAGTCTGACCGCGTCTGTCCGCCGAACACACGAGCCCCGGGTGGCGATGCGCCTCCTGGGGCTCGTCTGCGTTTCCGGCAGCCGATCCCTGGCTGAGCGCTCAATCAAAATCGGTATGTGCGCTCCTCCGCGAGCGTGTGTCGGCGGTCAATGACGCCGATAGCCGTCGACAAATTTCTCCCCTACCGGTAACGCGCTATCGCGGCACCGGCCCGGCGGACTCGTCATCGGTAGAACGACGGCGGCGCGCCGAACGTCCTGGTGAACGCGGCCGTGAACGCGGCGGGTGATGCGTAACCGAGTCGTCCTGAGGTCTCCGTCACGTTAGACCGCCGCAACAACGGCAAGCTTGCCAGCAGCCGCGCGCGGGTCCGCCACGCGGCCGGGCTCAACCCCGTCGCTTCACGGAAACGCCGATCCAGAGTCCGCTCGCTCATCACGCACGCCTGCGCCCAGTCCTCGTTCGTCGTGCGCGCTGACGGGGCCTCCAGGTACGAACGGCACAGCGCGCGAAAGGGTTCCGTCGACGGCAGCGCGATGTGCAGCGGAACGGGCGCGAGATGTCGGACCTCGTGCAGAACCAGCTGAATCACCGCTCCGTCGCGACCAGCGAGGTCGTATGGGATGGCGAAGTCGTCGGCTGCCCTCAGAAGCTCCCGCAGCAGCGGACTGACCTCGACGACGGTGCAGACGGAGGGCCACCATGGCACCGCGATGGGTTCGATGTACAGGCTCCACGTCGTGACGTCGAGGAACCGCACCTCGTGCGACGTGCCCGGCGGGACCAAGACGGCTCGGTCGGCTGGAATCGTCCACGAGCCGTCATCGGTGACGACGAGCATGACGCCGCTGCCTGCGTACAACAACTGTGCCCGCCGGTGCTCGTGGCGTGCGAGCAGATGATCCGGCGGGTAGTCGGTGCCGATCGGCAAGACGTCGATCGGCAGCGAATCCAGTTCAGACAGGCGAGCACCTCGCATTCTTCAATGTTATGGCGAGATCGCAATAGTTTCTGTCGTTCCGTCGATTGCTGGCCATCAGCGCAGATTGTGAACTGGGGTCGTGGAAATCTTGATCCTCGTATTGGTGGGTGGGCTCGTCGGCCTGACGACGGTGCTGTTCGGCTTCGGCGGCGGGTTCGTCACGGTCCCGATCGTGTCGGTGGTGGATTCTGCGCTCGGGGGCGACGCGATCCGGGTCGCCACAGCGACGTCGGCATTGGTGATGCTGGTCAACGCGGCCGTCGCCACCGCGTCGACCAGGCGGAACGTACTCGGCGCGCTCCACGGACGGGCATGGCTGTTCGCCCTTCTCGCCATCGGCGGCGGGATCGGCGCGACGGCGGGCCGATGGGCCCCCGACCTCCTGCTCCGATGGGGGTTCGCCGGGTACGTCGGCATCACCGTCCTCGACCTCCTCGCACGGCCGGGCTTCTTCCGGCCGTCGTCCGACACGCCGCAACGAAATAGGCCCCGGAACGCAGGCATACGGACATGGTTGGGCCTACCGATCGGGACGGTCGCCGCGCTCCTCGGCGTCGGCGGTAGCGTGATGACGGTGCCGATGATGCGGCGGGCGGGCGCCTCCATGCAAGCAGCGACGGCCTTGGCCAACCCGCTGACCCTCGCGATCGTCACGCCCGCCATCGTCGTGACGCTGCTCCTACCCGGTCACATGAGGCCCGAGGGCGGCCTCATCGGGGCCGTCGACGTGCGGACCGCATTGGCGCTACTCGGAGGCGCAATGCCCGTCATCATCACCCTCCGACGCCGTCCACCCCGCATCCCGGAAAGCATTCACGCCGGAGGCTACGTCGCTCTGCTCGTCGCGGCAGGCATGGTGGTTGCGCTCAGCTGACCATTGCCCTCGGTAGTCAGACGTCCAGCTCATGCCCTCCACGGTCAGGCTCCCGCACCCGGCGAAGGTGTGACGAAGCCCTCCCTCACCGTGCATCGTTCGGCTCCCTCCGCGTTGAGGCACGAGCTGCCGGGAGCTTGTAAGCGAGACCCTCCCGATCTCCGGCTTTTATCCGCTCGACGACCACTCGGACTCCGGCCTGTTGAGTTTTGAACGGAATGGGGCGACTGTTGCCCTCGCGTCCGTCGGGGCCTCGGCGAGTTCCTCCGGGTGCCGCTGGCCATCGCGGTGGGCTTCAGCCTCCTGGCCGCAGTCGTGGCCTGGGCCGACGCCCAGCGACTGCTGCCGGGGCCGGTACGCCAGGCCTTGGAAGCGATCGTCCCCGCCGGCGACGCAACCGATTTCATTTCGGCGATGGTGACGAGCCTCATGACGGTGACCTCGATCACCTTCTCCGTGCTGCTAATCGCAGTCCAGCCCAGCTCCGAACACCGCGGATCGGAGCCGAGCAGGTGTGGCCGTCACGCGCTCGCCTCGCTCGACGGGTCGTCGTCCGGGGCGGTGTCCTCGCCCGGGCTCCACAGCGGGCGGGTCACCCGTCCAGCCCCCGGGCCCGTGGTCGCTTCTCGCAGCTCCGCCAGGCGCTCGGAGATCTCGTCCGCAGAGAGCGTCGACGGGCCCAGGTAGACCCGCGGGATGATCTCGCCGCCCGTGGCCACGAACGCCACTTCGTAGTTCGCGGCGGTTTTCACGACGGTGAAGTGCGACACGTGATCCATGTTCACGACGAACGGGGTCGGGGCGTTGAGGGCTGTGACGTCTTGCGCCAACAGGAAGCGAACGAAGGTCACCGCTGCCCCTGCTCCCACTCGGCGCGCGTCATGCCGACTGGGGCGTGCGCTGAGCCGTCCGCGACCGGCACGCTCTCGTAGCGCGTGACGTAGGTGTGGTGATCGCGCAGCGCCCTTCGCACGCCGAGCCGGATCGCCCAGGTGAGCAGGTAGAAGACCACGGCGACGGACACGATCAACAGCGCGATACTGGTGAGCAGCGCTCCGGGTGAGTCGAAGATCGGCATGTTCATTGCTGTTCCTTCCTCGAGGCGGTTGACACGTACGTGTCAACCGGCGCGCCGGCCTCAGCCGACAAGTAGCGGGGCGTCTGATCCGCCGAAGTCGATGTGTAGGTGGTTGCAGGAGTCGTCGAACTCGGTCCAGTGGGTGAGTTTGACGGTCACGCCCGCGGCGGCGCGACACGACGACTGGCCGACGTGGCTGCCGTCCGGCATCACGGGGTCCAGGAGCGCGATGACCCGGAGGGACTGTCCGTCTGCTCCGGTGAGCCCGTTGCCGTCGAGTCGGTAGAAGTCGATCGCGTGCCCGCCGCCGTCTTTGTAGTGCGACGAGGCGGTGCCCGCGCCCTCGATCTGGCCGGTGCACTTGCGGTTGATGTCGGAGACGCCGACGTTCTGGAACTCGCGCACGACGAGCACGAGGATCTGCAGGACACGGGTGTCCACGCCGCAGTCGGGCACGGTCTTGCCCTCGGCAATCCAGCGAATCTCCTTCATGTGATCCGGGACCGAGCCGACCAGCCGCCCGTCGTCCATCGCCTTCACCAGTTCCTGAGCGAGGGCCTGCGCGTTGCCGCTGACGCTGCCGCAGCTGCCGGAGGGGGTGAGCCCGCCCAGGGTCTGCACGATCGTGGTGGCCGGATCGAAGAACGGCGCGTAGTGGTACGGGTCGGCGTTGCCCTGGATCTCGTGAATGGCGAGGGTGGGCTGCATCGTCTCCCAGCCGGGAAGCTGCGCCAGCCGGGCGAAGAAGAAGCCTGCCGCCTTCGTCGGGTCCATCCGGTCGGCCAGGCTCCCCCACCACGGCTGCTGTTGGAACAGGCCCACCGACTGCGTGGGCGACCCGTCCGGGTTGGTCACGCCCTGGCCCTCGTCGCCGTGGTCGAGGTTGCGGAGGGAGGACTCCCCCATCGCCGTCATCACGCCGATGACCTGCGCCTGGGTCGGTAGGCCCGCGCTGGTGGCCGCGTTCATGATCAGCGAGGCGTTGACGAGCTGGTCGCCCTTGTAACCGGCTATCTCGCCCGCGGCCGCGACCTTCTGCGCGTCGACGGTCGTCGACCCGCACCCCTGCGGCGTCCCTGAGGACAGCACGACGGTGCCGGTGAGCGTGACGATCAGCCCGACGACACCGACCGTGACAGAGCGCAGAATCCCCATTCGCTACACCTTGGCGGCGACGGCCAGACCCTCGTCGGTGTCGGTGATCTGCTTCTCCCACGGCGAGCGGATGTGCTGCACGTGAGTCTCGGGGTGGGAGCCGTACTTGAAGATGTAGTGGCCGTCGCGCAGCGTCTCGATCGTGCGGGCCGTCTCCGGGGCGAGCCCGAACGTCTGCTGCGCCCACAGGGCATCCTCGGGGCGCGACTGCCGGTAGGCGACGATGGTCTGCGCCTCCTGGATGATCGCCATTCCGGGCGAGTCCTTCGGGATGTCGGTGCCCTTGTGCATCACGAACACGTTGGAGATCCCGAGTGCGCGGGAGAGCTTCTGGTTCGACTTCACCAGCTGCGCGGAGGGGCCACCGATCATGTGCCAGCCCTCTTCGTAGACGCAGTTCGTCACCGAGTCGCGCTCCTGCTTCAACCGGCCGAGCATCCACATGTTGCCGATCGCCATGACGACCGGCACCGCGGGGCCCTCGTCGGGCAGCTGCGAGATATCGAACGAGGTCAGCTTGGCGCCCAGGTCCACGGCGCGGGACGTCTCCCCGTCGAGCAGACCCGCGTACTCGTCCAGGAGCCCGTTGAGGGTGAAGCGGACGCCGAGCCCGGCACGGTGCAGGTCATCGCGGGCCTGCGGTGAGAGATCCGCGTACTCGGGGTCGCTGGCGATGCGGCCCAGGTTCGGGAGCACATCGGCCAGCACCGGAGTGCGGCCGTCCTCGTGGGCGGTGACGGTGAGTCGGAGAGCGGCGCGGAGCGCCTCTTCTTCCCACTCCCCCAGCGGCTCGTCGCCTCGTGCGATGCGGGTGACGGTGTTGAGCAGTCGCACCATCCCCTGGATGCCGCTGCCGCGCGACACCATCGGGTCGAGCAGGTTCAGGGTCGTTCCCGACCCGTCCGCGGCGAACCGGATGGGCTCGTGCCCGTAGTGGCGGGTGACGTTGGAATACTCCCCCTCCCCCATCTGATCCTTCTTGTCGAACACCACCGCGCGGCGGTTCTTCAGCAGCAGCGGCCGCAGCACGTAGTTGCACTTCGTGTGCGAGCTTTTCCCGCTGCCGACGTCGCCCACGATGATCACGTTCGGGCTCGACACCTCGCGCGGCGTCGAGTTGTAGGCCGTGGGCGGGTCGTAGGAGATCCGCGTGCGAGAGAGCACGTCGCGGCCGTTCACGATGCCCTTGGTGCCGGTGGGCGGGCCGATGATCGCGGTGTTCAGGATCTCGGCCTGCCGGGTCGTGGTCGGGGCTCCCTGCAGCGCGGGCGCGTACCGGCCGCGGCGTGCAGCGCCGGCCTTGGTGCGCAGCTTCGAGCCCGGCACGTTCCACGGCACGATCTCGGTGCGCGAGGGCGTGCCGCCCTCGTCGACGGGGATCTCGACGGGCGGCGCGAAGTTGCGGAGCACTGGCATCGACCAGAACCGGGAGTGCTTGGGCTCTTCGGCGTGTGCGTTCACGAGATCGCTTCCTTCTCTGACTTCCCGGCAAGCCGGGTGTAGACCCGCGCCGAGAACGTCGACGGGACGGTGCTGATGCCTCGGCCGATCGGCCACGTCGTGCCGGACGCGGCCGACTGGTAGGAGTCCAGCCACTCCAACCGCTCGATGCCGAGCCCGGAGGCGCAGACGTCTTCCAGCTGCCGGGAGGCGCGGCCTAGCTCCTCCTTGCTGCGGACGGAGATCGTCACGTAACCGATCCACGCGGCTCCGTGGTGCTGCGAGCCCGCCACCAGGTCGCGGGTGCGGCGCTGGGCCGCGCTGAGCTGCACGTCGGTGTCGCCCGTGTCGACCTGGCCCGCCTCGCGTCGGGACAGCTTCTCGGCGGTGTCGCGCACGAGATCCTGCTTCGCCGCGGTCTTGGCTTCCGCGGCCGGGATCAGGTCGATGTGGAACGAGACGGTGCGGATGAATCGGATGTCTTTGCCGATGAGCAGATCCAGCATCCACAGCTGCGACCGGCCCGCGGTGGCCATGTTCTCCGACCGGATCGCGGCGGTGCGGTGCCACCACTCCACGGGCTCGCCCGTGATCGGGTCGGTGCCCGACACGACGTGCGCCGAGAACTCATCGTGTGAGGGCAGGCCCGCGCTGGCCGGGTCGGCGTCGGCTACGTAGTCGATCGGCCGGGAGGGGTTCTGCTGGTGCAGGATCGTCGCGGTGACCTGGCGTGCGGTGAGCACGTCGACGTGGCCGACCCGGGCCTCGACGAGCCCGCGGCTGGTCGCCTCGATCTCCTGCTGCATCAGTGCCCGCCACCCGTCGCGCCCCTCGCCATACTTCGCAGCCGCGTCGTAGAACGCGCCGCCCAGGGGCCACACGACGGTGATGAAATGGCGCTGCACCATCGCGTCTTCACCCGTGAGTCGCAGCACGTCCTCGTAGGACTTGATCGCGTCGGCCGGCGCGGTCGGGTCGAGGCTGTTGAGCACCCAGAACTCTTGCAGCGCCGAGTCGGCGGGCAGCACCCGCGTGGACACCTGAGCGCGCTTGACCAGCGCGGACGGCGCGGCGCGGGAGGCGAGGAACTGGCCCCAGGCGGTGGCCGCACGGCTCATCACGGCCGACGACTCGATGCCGCGCAGCTGCCCGGTGACGGTGAACGCCACCGAGAGGTAGGGCTGCTCCCCTAGTGGGGCGTGCCAGGCGATGCCGGGCTCTCCGCGGCCCATCTGCAGCCAGCCCATCCCGTCCGATCCGTCCGGGTTCGCTCGCATCGCCGCGGCGGCGCGCTCCGCCCGCCAGAGCGCGCGGCGACGCTGCTTGCCCTTCATGCGGCGGGCCTCGTTCACGGCCTCCTGCAGCTGGTCCCACGCGCCGACCTCGTACGGCACGAACGCATCCGTTCCGTCCGCGATCCGGCCCTTCATGCGGCTGCGTCGCGTGCGCCGGTCAACGATCGACCCGCGGTGCGTGCGGGCGGTGACGAGGAACGTCAAGCCCACCCCGGCGATGCCGAACACGAGGCCCGGCCAGCCGACAAAGACGGTCAGGATCATCCCTCCGACGCCGAACACGGCGAGCAGGAGGATGCGAGTCCGGGAGTGCGTACCGCCGAAGAAGGAGCGGTGCCCGCTCTCTCCCCCCAGGTACCGCGCTACGGCGCGGGTCGGCGTGTTGCTCATCAGAGTTTGTCCTGTCCGATCGTGGATTCGTTCATCGGTTCGGTGGCCATTCCCCCGGCCTCGTCGGTCAGGTCTTTGGCCTTCTCGGCTGCCGCTGCAGCGCCCGCGGCGAGCAGCGTCGGAACGCCGATCACGGCCCCGACGCCGGTACTCGACTCGGCGGTCCCGGCTGCGACTGCCGCGCCCTCGGCCGCGGTCGCTCCGCCTGCAGCTCCGGCCCCTGCGGACGTCGCGCCGATTTCCTCAGCGGCGCCAGAAACACCCTCACCAGCTCCCGCGCCCGCACCGGCTGCGCTCTCCCCCGCCGATCCGGCGTGGGAGGCCGAGATCGTCGATAGGCTGTCGGACTCTTCCGACGTCTCGCTCGTCGACGTCGTGTTGGAGGTCGTCGACGTCGAGCTGGGTTCGCTCTCCGTTCCGCGGCCGTACCGGTTCGTGGCGTCGGTCATGTTGGACGGCCCGATGTCGTTGCTGTCCGACCCGCCGCCGCTTTGGAAGTTCGGGCCGGACGAGGAGGGCCCGGCAGGGATCACGGGTGCGAACTTCATCAGCAGGATCGGCGAGAGCGCCGCCATGAACATGGCGATCAGCGCGACGATCAGTGTCACGAAGCTCTGCAGCGAGAGGTTGTTGCCGAACGTCCCGACTGAGTTGGCCATCATCGAGAATGCGACGCCGAGCAGGAGAAACATCACCGGATGCGCGGCGAGGAGGCCGAGCCACAGCCATGCCAGCTTCGCGCCGAACTGGCGGCGCTGCTTGCTGATGATCCACACCAGGCCGAGCGGGAACAGTACGCCCGTGAAGTAGAGCGTGACCAGCTGCACCAGGAACACCAGGAGCACCAGGAACAGCGCGATCACCATGAGCAGCATGAGCAGCGCTGCGATCGGCACGCCGCCCGTGACCCCTGCGGGATCGGTGTTGTCGATCATCGACTGCAGCTGCGACGTCGTGGTGTCGATCGAGCCGACGATGCCCGCTTGGGCGAAGACGTCGGTGAGGGCGTGGAAGAACTCAATCAGCAAGATCCCGGCCGCGGGTCCGAACATCGCTCCCACCAGGAACATCGGAAAGTAGAGTCCGATCGTTTCCAGAAGATCCCGGCCCGAGATCGTGTTGCGGGCGGTCGCGACCACCTGCGGGATGATCAGCACGACCGCGACGAAGATTGCCGCCGCGAACGAGATTGCGTAGAGCCTCAGGAACCAGTCGACGGTCAGGTCCGGGAGGACCGCGCCCGTGAGCGCCGGGAGGATGTCGTGGGCCATGCCCGACGCCGCGTCCTGCAGCGCCTTGAAAGTGTTCCCCCACGGGTCCGACCAGTAGTTCACGGCTCCCACTGCACCGTTGATGGCGTCGCCAATCCCATTGACGATGTCTCCGATCCCGCCGCCTCCGCCTGCGGGCGGTGGGGTTGTGGAGGTCGGGTCTGGGGTGGGGATCGTCGTCATGCTCAGCACCCCCCGGTGAACGCTGTACCGATCGCGTAGAGGTCTTCGGTGGTGCGGGTGCCGGTCGAGCTAACGAACTTCCACGCCCCGTCCTCCCAGGTCACGGTGAAGGTGATCGAGCCCCGCATGGTGGTGTTGAGTGCGCCGTCGACGACGATCCCCGATCCGATCGTGACCACGACGTCATCGCCAGAGAACGACTCCAAGTGATAGACGCCGGGGATGGTGGAGCGGTAGTAGTCCTGACCGTCAGGGACGAAGCCGCCCGACACGTTGGGGTTGCCCGCGAAGAAGGCCACCAGGTCTTTCGTCTCAGCTCCGCTCGCGATCGCGGCCGACTGCACTTCCTGCGCGTCCGCCGCGGACGGGTAGGGGTACTGGTAGAGGAATCGCATCATCGCTGCGGCGAACTCCACCGCGCCGTTGCTGGTGTGTGGTGCGGCCTGCTGAGCTGCGAGCACCATGGCGGCGTCGCGGCCGCTGCCTCCGAGGCATCCTGTGGGTGCCGGGTCAGCGCCGATCGGCGCGGCTCCCGTGGGAGTCGCGCTCGAGGCGGGGTGGCCGCCCGTTCCATAGACCGGCGGGTTTGAGCGACCCGATGCGTAGATGCTTACCCCGACGATGAGCGCGGCAACGACGATCGCAGCGCCGATGATCCACGGCCACTTCCGGCGCGGGGGCCTGGCGGTTGCGCGAGCCATGATCGCTCCTAACCGGCAATCGCCAGGATCGCTCCGACGATCACGGCCAGCGCGGCGAGCACGCCCAGCGCGATACCGGCCCACATCGCCTGCGTGCGGGCGGTCTTGTACTCCTGCGGGTTGCCCGAGTTGGACGAGCTACCCATCTTGATAATCCCCACGATCAGGAACACGACCGACAGGATGATGCCGATAGCCCAGATCCCGGCGATGATCTTCTGCCACAGCTCGGTGAACTCGGCTCCGAAGATCGTGAAGTCGGGGAGGATGCCGTCGAGCGGGTTGTCGATGCGCGGCACGGATGCGGCGAGCGTCTGGATGAGCATGGTGGAAGTCCTTTCGAGTTAGCGAACGTTGCTCTGCAGGGCGCGCACGACGCCGGAGGCGGCGGCGGCAAGGGCCCAGTAGGTCGTCGGGTTCAGGTGGCCAAGCGTGAGCGGGCCACGCTCGGCAATGTGGGGGTCGTAGGGGATCGTGAACACCTGGCCCACGCGGGCTCCGGTGATGATCCGATCGACTCGTTCGACGACCTGCGGGTTCTCCACTCGTCCGTCCTGCAGACGCAGCATCACGGCGGTGTCGGCCAGCTTCGCGGCGTGCCCGCCCTGGGCGCGCAGCCCTTCGAGGAGCTGGATCGCTTCGAGGATCGAGTCGCCCGCGTTGTAGGTCGGGATCACCAGCACGTCGGCCGTTTCGACCGCTCCGCGGAACGCCGACGAGGACGGCTGGTTGCCGCTGTCCATGACGCGGATGCTGTAGAACTCATCGACCACCCGGGCGACGGCCAGCACCTCGTCGTAGGTCAGCTGGGGCCGATGCCCCACGGTGCCGATCACCGACGCGAACGACGTCTGCGGCGCGGTGTACCCGGCCAGCTGTCCGGCGTTCTTGATCTTGTCAACGTCGCGCACAAGCTCACCGAGTCCGATCGAGGGCGAGCCCTCGGCCCGGAACGTCAGCGCGCCGGAGTCGTCGGCGACCTCCATGATTGCGACGGAACCGCCGCGCACGGAGGCGAACACTCCCCCGAGCCCGAGCGACATCGGCGTCTTGCCGACGCCGCCCTTCTTGTTGGCCACGAGCACGCTCACCGGCCGCGTCCACACGGCCTGACGAATGATCTCTTCGAAGATCCGCAGCTGCTCGGCGGTGTCGAGCTCGCGCTGCTCGACCGGTCCCGGAGCCATCCGAATACCGATCTTCGACAACGCCCCACGGAAACCCTTGGTCGCGGTCGCGGGCTTCTGCACTCTCGACACGGTGCCGAGATCCGCGATCGGCAGCGGCTCCGCGAGCAGCCCTGAGGCGTCTTCTGGCGTGGCCGGCACGGGGGCCGGCTCAACGGCCGGCGCAGGGGCCGGCGCGACCTCAGCCGACGTCGACGCGGCGCTCAGCTCGGCGGCGAGATCCGCGGACTCTGCCGCTGCAGGAGCGGGCTGCAGCGCGTGTGCGGGCTCGACCGGCCGCAACGGCTCGATCGGCTCGACTCCCTCGACGTACTTGTCTGCTCGGGACGCATTCCGAAACGCGGTCACCCGCGCTTCCGTGGGCTGCTCGTCCGACATTCGCCTCACCCTTCCTCTCTGGCCCCCATTTGCGGGGAAGGTACCAACGGCCCCCGACATCGCCGGACCGCAAATTACAACCAACTACCTTCTTGTTGAAACAACAGGCTACGCCGCCTCAGCGGTCGGTCAAGTCGATCGATACGTAACCTGAATGAGGGCCAAGAGCATTCTGAGACGCGACCAGACTTCCGCATGTTTTGGAACTTCTAGTCCCAAAACGCCGAGATCCCCGCCACTAGTGGAGTTGAGATCTCGAATCCAGTAGGATGCCGCAAATATACTTGAACTAGTAGGTGCTCGCTCGGGCCGAGGTTCTCAGGAATCGCCCGTGAAAATCACCCCTCGTCGGCCTCTCGGGCAATATGGATCACATGCCGTCTCGCCTGAACGCTCCTGACATGCCCGATCGGGCTGCAGCTGCACACCGGGCCGTGAGCGGAAACGGCCGCCTCCGAGCCCTCCGGTTCCTGCTCGATCACCCAAACTCGACCCGCGCCGATCTCGCAGAGGGCGCGGAGATGAGCACCGCGGCTGCTCAGTCTGTCCTGATCGAGTTGGAGGAGCTGGGCTACGTCCACGCGAATACCGACGAGCCCCGAAACGGGCGCACGATCCGCTACAGCGCCGACCGCGCACGGCTGACCCGCGACCTGCACGAGTTCGTCGGCTGGACCGTCAGCTAGACACCACTCCCCCGCCGCGGCCATACGCGGCCGCCTGGCGCGTTGACCCACCCAAACGGCACGGCTGGACGGAGATCAACGTCAAGGCCGCCAGAGGCCACGTCTGAGCCCGTACACCGCTTCCCCGGCGCCACCGTTGACACGTACGTGTCAGTCGCTCGAGGTCGAGGTCGCTGACGAGCTGCCGCCGACTCGCACTGCGAGCCGTTGCCCTCGATGCAGCTGCCCAGCACCCGCGGGCACGTCTGAGCATCTGAGTACATGAGTAACTGAGGGATTGAGTGATTCTGATTCCCTCCCCCGGGTGTCTGGATCGTGGCGCGGCTCGTGCCGCCGTCAAGGGCGCTGCGCGTCACTGAGCGATGAGGCCGGGGCCTCACCCTTGACGGTGACATGCGCCGCGCGGGGTTGGCCTCTATCGGGGGAAGGGGCCAATGCCCAGGTCAGCTCTCACCGCGGTGCGGGGCAAAGTGCAGACGGTACGCGGCGGCAACGAGGGCGCTGCGGGAGGGCGCGCCGACATCGGCTGTGAGTTCATCGAGCGCACGGCGCTGGTCACCGTCAAGCCGAAGCTGAATCTGAATACCGCCGCTGCCGCGAGCACGGCGTGCGCGACGTTGCAGAGGCCCGCCGTTGGTTGCGGTGGGGGTGCCAGCGAACGACGCAACCAGCTGCTCGGTGGGGATGTGATCAAGCGCGTCAACGAGGAGCTCGTCGTAGGTCCTGTCCGGATCCCCTGCCGCGGCGGTGTTGCTCTTGGCAGCACGGACGACGGCCAGGATGTCGGGCTCCAGGTATACCGCGACATTCTGCACACCCTCGTGCTGGGTGAGGATCCGCCGGGGTGCCGAGGTACGTTCGGCGGAGGGCTTGGGAGTTGACTTTTGCCGCGGAGCGGCCGGCTCGATTGCCATGCTCGTGTCGGGCGGGTTGGGCTTGGCGGGGCTAGTCGTCTTAGGCAGGAGTCCGCCGAGGCTGGCGGCGCGACCGCTGCCTGAGCCCTTGAAGGCGTCCGCGAGGCTGGGCCTATTGATCCCCGGTTCGCTCATGATGCGACGCTCACTTCCTGCTCAATTTCCGTGACGCGGGTTAGTAGCTCCCTGGCGATGTTCTCGTAGTCGGTTGCTAGTCCGGATGCGTCCCGCGCGTAGAGGCCACCGGTTGGTGTCGTACCACTGCGGAGGGCACTAATGCGTGCGGCACGGTCATCGATCGCGGCCTCCTCCAGCTCATGGATGAGCAGGCCCCTTCGTCGCGCGTCGGCGGCTGCGCTCTCGAGGTGGCGAATCCGGGTGGTGAACACAGGGGCTGCGTCTCCGAGAACCTGCGCGAGACTGGCTCGGACGTCTCGTTCGAGGCGCGTGGTACGCGACGCAATCGCGAAAAGGGCTACGCCAGCCAATCGCAGGCTGGGGTTGCGGTCTCGGACATCGAGAAAGCGTTCCGCAATGCGGGACACGCCGTCGATGCTGGCCTCGTCAGGTCGAGTGGGGATGACGACCGCGCGGGAGACGGTGAGCGCGGCGGTGACGATGATGCGGTCGCCGGGTGGGGTGTCGATAAGGATGAGATCGTAGTCGGCTGCGATCGAGCCAAGCTTCGTTTCGAGGACGTCCGCGAGATCATCTCCCCCGCGTTGCGCACGGCTGGCCATGACTGCGGCGACGTCGCCAAGGGCGGGGCCTCCGGGCACGACGTCGAGCCGGTCGCGCACGTTGTGCAGCACGGGCAGCGGTCCCGCGGTGATGAGCGCGGTGAGGAGGTCGTCTCCGCTGTCGGGCGTGTAGCCGAGGTCCCGGGCGACGTTGCCTTGCTGGTCGAGGTCAAGGATGAGGACGCGATTACCGGCGGCGGCGGCGAGGCCGGCGATGTTGCTGACAAGGCTGGTCTTGCCGACGCCACCCTTGCCTTGGGCGACGGTGACAGTCCTGTGAATGCTCATGATTCCTCCTGCAGTGCGTCCTGTAGGACTACTGCTTGACATCCTGCCGGATTCACTGCGTGATGATGCGCATTGCTTACGGCGATTGGCCATGCATGTCTTGTTGTGTGATCTACAGCGTTAGATTCAACCTGTTTTCCTGCGTTACGTATGGCAGGACATATGGCTTTAACGGCCGATGAGTCGAAGAGGTTTTGATCGCCCGGGCTGCGCTAGCTGTCGAGCTGCTGCACGCGCTGGCGGCTGATGCCGAGCGCGGCCGCGGCGGCTTCGACGGTGTAGCCGCGGCTGCGGAGAGCCCTGACTGCATCGCGGCGCAGGGAGGCTCCGCGCTCGATCGCGGCCCTGCCTTCGGCGTCAACCTCGGCACCCTCGGTCCAGAGCTGGGCGACGTCCTCGGGAAGCTCGATCGAGACATTCACATCGACGTCGCTCTCGTCGACGTCGAGCCACACGGCGGCGAGTTCGGATGCGGCCTTGTCGATGCCGCGGGCGTTGACGGCAGCGCCGATCGCGGTGATGGTGGTGCCGTTGGGGCCGGGGGAGGTCAGCTCGGGGATCTCGACAGCCCACCAGCCGCCTTCCTCGCGGTAGGCGCGGGCGGTGAGGGTGCGTGGGGTGCTCATCGCGTGTCCTTTCACTTCCAGCTGTCGGGGGTGTTCGGGAAAATGCCCTGCAGCTGCCTGACGACTCCGACCGAGACCTCGCCCTTGTGCTGCACGACCGGGAACGTCTGACCACCCTCGGCGGGGCCCCAGATTTCGTGACTCCCGGTCTGCCGCTTGAACTCCCAGCCCTGCGAGCGAAGGAACTTGGCTACGTCCCGGTACTTCTGCCGCTTCGTCATAACACTATGCTAGTCCCCCCTAGCACTGCAATGCAAGGGGGGGCTAGCAGTTTCGCGGTGAAATGCGTATGACTTACTCATCTGCTCATCTGATCAACAGGCCGATAGCGAGAGGGAGTAGGAAGGCGAGGACGCCGCCGAGCACCAGGGGAGCGGCGATGAGGAACGCGGCGCGGGGGAGGAGACCCCGGCCCACGCGAGCGAGGGGCCGGAGGGCGACAACGCCGACCAGGTAGACGACGATGCCGAGCCCGCTCACGGCGAGCCCGGCTGTCTGGATCATCAGCCCTCGTCCTCTGCCTCGTCGGGCTCGTCGGCGGTGAAGTCGCTGTCACAGACTCCGCAGCTGATCGGTCCCATGTCGTACACCTTGCGGCTCACGCGGATCTTGCGGCCGCATCCGCAGGATGCGCTCACGCCGTTGTTGTTGCTCTTGCGGCCCCCGGTGCCGATCTCGGCCACACGGTAGGCGGTCATCGCGGCGTCGAGCGCGGCGACCTCGCGGCCGTAGCGCGCGGCCGTGGCCTCGGGAACGCTGGTGAGTGACCACCCGATAGACGGGTCGTTGTCGAGGGTGAGCCCGAACTCTTCCCCGATCGCCTTGAACTTGGCGTTGTGGAATCGGCCCTGACGGCTGGTGTCCTTGATCCCTCGGGCCTCGGCGGCGCTGTGTGCGGCCTCGTGGAGCAGGGTGCCGAGCACGTCGACCGCGCCGCGCTGCAGGCCCTCGCCGCCGACGAACAGCTCGTGCACCTTGTCTTCTCCGCGCATCCACCGCTCGGGGGCGAAGTGGCCGAGCTTCATGCCCTTCTTGGCGGTGCCCGATCCGAGCGTGACGACGACCTCGGGAACGTCGGTGTGCCGAGCCTGAATGGTCTTCCACGTCGCTTCGATCGCCTCGACCAGAGGAGCGGTCACGCTGGTGCTCATCGGCCCGCCTCCTCGTCCTCGGTGCCGGTGTAGTGGTCGTCGCCGGGGTCGTCTCCCTCAGCGTGGCAGTCGATCCAGAGCGCCGCGGCCTCGGGCGCTCCTGCGACGGTGAGCATGTCCGCGAGAGCTTCGACCTCGCTGCAGCTGAGCTTGGTAGCCAGATCCCCGGCGCAATCCTCTGCGCCGAAGACCTGAGCGAAGGTGCTGAGTGTGGTGATGGTGTCGGTCATCGTCTCGTCTCCTAGGTCCGTTGACACGTACGTGTCAGTTGCTCGTGGTGAGGTCTGCGGCCAGCTGCTCGATGAGGTCGAGCCGGAACCCGGCCCAGCGGGTCGAGTCGGTGAAGACCAGGGGAGCGGTGCCGAGCCCTTCGGCGCGGAGCTTGTCGAGTTCGGCCTCGGGCAGATCCTCGATCGCCGCATCCTCGAACTGGATTCCCTTGCTACTGAGCGCTCGCTTCGTCGCGACGCACGCCCCGCACACGGTGTCGCGCTTGCTGTAGACAGTCACCTTGCTCATCGCTCTCTCCCACTCGTTTTTTTGCCGTGAAGGCACGTAGTGCCGACCAGGGAGAGGGAGTGGAGTGCAAGCAGTCGTGGAATACCGGACCGGAGCGCAGCGGAGGGAGGATATGCCGCGAAAGCTGCTTGCGCGGAGCGCACTCGACCGCACAATCGCCGAAGGCTTCACGGTAGAAAAACAAGCCCGCAGGGCTCAAAGCACAGGGCCGGCCTTTGGCCGGCTTCCGCTTGGAGTTCGGGACATCGCGGCTACGTCGATCGCCACCTGTACGATCACATCAAGCTCGCCCACGGTGGGACGGGCGCTCTGGGGGAATGACGGCGTTGGCTAGTTCAAGCGCGGACAGAACGCGATGGAGTGCAGCCGTAATCGCAGGGGCGGCCGCACTGCTGCTTCTGCTGACCGGGTGCACCGTGACGCTCGGAGGCACACCAGAGCCGGAGCGAACCACCATGGCGAGTGACCAGGTGGCCAGCTACTTCCTCGACATCTACTGCCCGTCGCAGATTGCCATCTCGCAGGGCCCCTCCAGCAGCGATACGTCGCTAGAAGAGATCCACGCCTGGGCCGCGACCGCCAAGTCTGCAACCGAGAAGGCGCAGTCTCTCATGGCCGATCCGGGAGCGAAGTGGCCCAGCGATGTCGCTGACGACGTCCAGACTCTGAGCGACGTCTACTACCCACCGACGATTGATTACTTCGGGGCGATCCTGCAGGAAAAGACGGTGACGGGCGCATGGAACGTGCCGCGACCGACCTATGACGAGGGCGGCGTCAGCGCCCAGTCCAATCTGTCTCAGAAGCTTGGAGTCGACATCGGCAGCTCGACGAGCTGCGAGGGCCGGTAGCGTTCGAACATCAATAGCTCATATGAGTAGATGAGCTATTACTCTGATGAAGTCAGCGCTCACCGTGGAGTGATTGTCGCCACCCGCAAGTAGTCTGCGCCCCATGGATTGGATCGCACCCGCTATAGCTATCGCTGCAGCGCTGGTCGCCGGATGGCAGGCGTGGGAAGCGCGTCGATCCCGTCTGGACGCCCGCTCGTCGGCGGTCGAAGCATTGGGGCATGAGGAACGCGCGGTGGCGGCGTCCGAACGTCTGGCCGCAGCGGTCGAAGAGCAGAACGCGCGCGAGCGGGCGGACCGCGAGCAGTACAGAAAACCCTGGACCATGACGTCCGAGTATGTGAAAAGCGGGCGTCGATGGAAGTTTCACCTCGGCGGTGACGAGCCCGTGACCGACGTCACTATCAGCATCGACGACAAGTACGACAACGAACGCCTGAGCGTCACGATGCCGGAAACGGAAGGCATGCGCCCAGGGCAGTCGTTCCGACTCGACTGGTGGCGCAGCATGGCTTCACCGGCTCAAATCACTGCCGAACTTCGCTGGGTGCGCGCTAACGGCGAGTCACAGGATTGCGTCGTCACGCTTGACTGACCGGCCGAGCGATGCGGCTCGGTACGTTTGCCCCCAGACATCCACGTTCAAGTGAGCACATGGGCGCTTGTTCAACACGACGAGTCTTTTGATTCGGAGCCCGGCTCGGCGTCTAGCGACTCAGCGGGTGCGGCCGGCACGGGCACCGGGGGAGTGGTGGCCGCGCTCACGGAGCGGGTCGGGAAGGATCGGAAGGGCGCGATCGCGCCGCCCTGCACGATCCAGTACGACCCGGCCGACGCCTCCCGGACGTCCTGGGGCGGGATGACGAACGAATGTTGCGCACGAGCGCTCCCCAGCTCTTCTCCGGTCGCGCGGCCGGATGCTTCCATGCGCATCACGGTTCCGGCGTACTTCACCATGTCTTCGGGGTCTTTGGACCGTCCGAACACGAGTGCGGCGCCGCTGGTGAGCGCGCGTCGACGTCGGGTGTCGTCGGTGGAGATCCCGGCCGGGCTCTGCACGGCAAGGATCAGGCCCACGCCCGCGCTGCGGGCCGTCTCGAACAGGCTGGTGGCCGTGTCGCCGGGGTCTTGGGCCCCGGTGACCAGCTGCGGGAACTCGTCGACGATCACGACCACGGGTGTCTTGTCGCGCGCTTCGAGGCGGCGGGCGATGTAGTTGCGCAGATCCAGCATCAGGAGATCTCCGAGACGGGCCTGGGCGTCGTCGACGGGGGAGAGGGGCACGACGGTCAGCGCCGCTTTGGGTGCGGAGTACGACCATCCGTCGCTGTCGATCCACCACTCTAGTGGTCGCAGCGCGACCATGAGCGTCTGCAGCGCGCGGGTGCCTGCCGTCTTGCCGCTGTTCTTGTCGACCGGCTCCATCACCATGGCGAAGTCGTGCGGGTCGCGCACGTACGGGTTGGGGTTGGTGAGCCGTTCGCGGAGATCCTCGACGCTCGATATCGGGCTCTCCCACTGCACGGCCTGCAGCACCCCGCGCACCTCGTCGAGGTAATACTGGTTCGCGCCGTCCGGGGGCGGCAGAAGCCGCATCAGCTTCGCGGTGACCTGCTCGGCGGTGCCGTTGA
This sequence comes from Herbiconiux sp. 320_LB, assembly GCF_059691755.1. Lineage (NCBI taxonomy): Bacteria > Bacillati > Actinomycetota > Actinomycetes > Micrococcales > Microbacteriaceae > Herbiconiux > Herbiconiux sp. 320_LB. Next base: position 40,975 of record NZ_JCAWAD010000007.1, read on the forward strand.
AGAAATCCCACGCCCCGCCGACCGTGGCGGTGTGGCCGTAGCTCTCGGCCAGCGCCACGAGCGCATCCGCGTCGGCCGGGTCGCCCTTGGCGTCGAGCATGAACACCGGCCAACCCGCCTCGAGCGCGCAGAGCACCGCCCCGCTAATGAACACGGTCTTTCCGACACCGGACTCTGCGATCAGCAGCACGCGCACCGCGGAGGCCGACTGGGGGAGCACCACGTACTTGCCGGTCGGGTCGATCCAGTCGGGCACGCGGCGCACGTCGTAGAAGCTCTCGGCGACCGACACGACGGTCACGCGGGTCACCAGCCCCATCGCCTGCCGGTCGGCTACGGCGTGGGGCACCGTCACGGCGCTGCGGGTCGTGCCGGTGATCGTTCCTGTGGTGCTGTCCAGCTGCACGCCCATCCGGCCTGCAGCGGCGGAGTCGGCCGCGCGCTTGCGCGCTGTCTCGATCCGCTCCTGGCGCACGACGTCGGAGATCCGGCGCGCCCGGACCTCGCGCGCGACCTGTCGACGTCGGATCGACCAGGTGACCGGCAGCAGTAGAACCCCGGCGAAGAAGTTCGCGATGAGCCACGGCCCGAACATCGGCCACAGCTGCGCGCCCCAATCGTCGCGCGCGAGGAACGCCTTCGACTCCCCGCTCGCGACCCACTGCACAAGCCAGGTGATCTCCACCGCGAGCAGCGCGGCCACCAGCAACACCCCGATCGTGTTCACGATCCACTGCCACCGGAACACCACCCAGAACCGCCGCTTCGTGGCGAGCACTTCGGCGCTGCGGCCGAAGATCACCGGCAACAGGAACGGCAGCGCCACGAGCACGATCGCGACCACAAACGCGATCCTCAACACCGCCGCGAGAATGTCGCTCACCGCATCCGACTGCCCCTGCGGCTGCTCCTGTTGCAGGCTCATGACCGGCCCCCCTCCACGCTGTCCGCCCACGCGCCGAGCCCGTCGAGCTCGCCGGTCACAACGTCGCCGGCCACGCTCTCACCGGGCCCGCTCTTGTCGTCTCCCCACAACCCAAAATCGCCCCCAGTCCACGACCCCCTGACGTCGAGAACCGGCATCGTGAGCAGCCTCGGTCGGAAGTCTCGGAAGATGAATTGGTCCGCTTCGCGTGCGACCACTCGGGACGCCTCCGGCGTCCCGAAATAGACGATCCGGCCCACCCCTTCGCGCTGCATCCGCACGGTGTGGTCGGCGCAGATCCCGCGATACCGATAGAGCGCCTTGGGGGTCAACTCGACCTCGACGAGTTCGATCATGTCGCCCTTCACAGCGACACCATCGGTCTGATGCTCAGCCTTGCTCGCGGGCTTCCGATCGCGCGACCAGGTGTAGCCATGGGCGAGGTAACGAGCCGACACCGCAGCGACCGCGACCTCGTGTCGCGTCGTCTGGCGGAAGAGGTTGGGAGCCGTCTTCCCGATCGCCTGGTGCGTGGCCCATATGACTGAACCATCACGAAAGTTCGGCCGCGCCCGGCCGAGCAACCCAGCATCGACCAGGCGTGAAATCCACACGTTCGCCCGTCTAGTCGTCACAGGCCCACCACTGCCAGCGAGCCCGCCGAGCGCCCAACGCACCGCGTCGACATCAGCCAATCGAACGACGCTCAGCCAGTCCAACATCTCTTGGTCCCGCTTCGTCATCTGCATCGTTCACGCCCTCCAACAGCTACCGCACTACCCGGCCCCACACTCGACAACTCGCGTGCTCTAGACCGCCACTAACCCGCTCGAATCAACCATCTACGCAACCCCCAACCCCCACACTCTTTCCCCTCTTCACTCTTCCTTCTGCACCTTCCTCTTCTGCCCTGCCCCACCGCCACCCCTTTACTTCCCAACCTCCTGTGCTCAACGCAGTTGGGTGCGGGAGGTTGGGAAGCAAGCGCAGCTCGGGGGTGGCGGTGGGGCAGGGCAGAAGAGACCGCAACTATTCTTTTACCTATTCCCGCTCAGGGAATAGTCACGAGAATACTCTTGGGGGTTGGGGCGGTCTAGATCTGCGGGTACTCAGCGCCTCTCGGAGCACCCTCGGGGGAGTGCTCCGCAGTGGGCGTCGGCGCGGCCGTCTCGCCTCGCAGCCGGGCTCGGTGTCGCTCGGCTGCAGCTGCAGCGTCCACCCTCATCGCGGCGAACAGTGCACGGATCTCCGGGTCATCCAGCGACGCCGCGCGAGCCCTCTCGGCCTCCGCCTCAGCTCGTCGCTGACGCTGCGCTTCCAGCTTCCGCGCCCGCTCGATCTCCCGCAGCTCGCTCGCCGTCGCAACTGTCGGATCGACACTCATCCGCAGCAGCCAGGCGAAGAACGCCAGCGGGTCGCGACGCTCCGTACCCGGCGCAGTCAGACGACCACCGACCTGCTTCTCGAACCGTTCCAGCACCGCGACGAGATCGCTCGCCGTCCATCGGCGCGGATCAACGCCGGCCCGCTCCAAGACGCTCGCCAGGTGACCGATGTGACGGCCACGGCACACCCACGGCAGACGCTCGTCGACGTCACGCGCGAGACGCTGCAGCTCGATCGGCCGGGGCCTCTCCACACGACGGACCCGCCCGGCCAGACCACCCACCGACACCCCTGCAGCTTTTGGCTGCGCAGCAGCCCACGAGCGCGCGCTCGCGCGCTTTGGTGAGTTTTTAAGAGGAGGAGATTGAGGAATAACTGAACCCCTTCGGGGTAGGTCGACATTCTCCACAGCCGGACGATTCGCGCTCGCCCTCGGCACAGTCAGCGCCCTGGTCGACGCGAACCTGACCTGACGGCCTCCGTGGTGCTCGTATGCGGCCCGGCGCTGCTCCTGCGTGGAGTAGGAACCCTCCAAAATCGTGACCGCGTAGCCAAGCTCCTGCACGATCTGACGGGCCCGCTCAACGGTCTTCTTGGCCATCCCCAGCTCGGCCGCGACCGTCGCGTGAGCAGTCGTCACACCGCGCCCGGTCGCCGCATCAGCGGACTGCGCATCGCGCCACGCCACCCTCAACAGTGTGTCCCTAGACACGCTCACCCGACGCCGGATCTGCTCACCCTCACCCGTCGCCAGAGCATCCATGAGCGCGTCCAACCAGGCCGCTGCACTCGACCACGCCGGCACCGCCGAGTACGCCCCAGGGGGCGGCTCAGGAGCCCACGAGCGAGCCCGCGGCATCACCGGGGGAGCGGCAGCCACCATCACCGAAGCGGCGTCGACGACCGCCACGGCGTAGCCGTCAGACACGCCGAACGAGGGATCGCCAAAGGAATAAGGGACTTCGAGTCCCGTCTGAGGTACGATCGAGCCAACTCCTTCTGGACGTGGCTGAGCCTCCCGGCTCAACCGGGTCTTTTTCGGGGGGATGCTCCGAACCTCTACAGGTCGCCAAACTCAGAAGAGGTAGGAGCCAGAGCTTTCGGCCCGCCCTAGTGGCGGGCCTCTCTCGTTAAGCCGAGTCGATAGGCAGCTCCCCATCGCGAAGGGACGTGTCAGGCCAGCCGACCGGGAACCCGCGGTCGTCCTTCTGCACGTTGTCGATGAGCCACTGCACGAGGGCGGACTTCGTCACGCCGAGGTGAGCAGCTAGGTTCGTGGCTGCGTCGTCGGAGGCTTCCTCTAGCGTGAAGGCAACCTTCTTGGCATCACGGAGAGACCCCCGAGGTCGTCGCTGCGCAGCCATGAAGCCACGTTAACGGTAACGGCACCGTTAAGTGCGGGATTAAGGCAGGGTGTGTCGCGCGTCGATCAGCGCGCCAGCGTTGACCCGTAGGTGTCACTTACTCGGACGCGGGGGAGTGTCGGGTTGGGGATCTCTGAGCGTTCCACGCCGATCCGGCTACTCCTGAGGCAAACCGAACGGGTGCTGACGTGCTTTGAGCGGCTTACAGGCCGAAACGGGGGTGCGCCGCCGCTGCCGTGGAAGGAAAGCGACGACGCACCCGCTCACCGTAGCTCTCAGCGCCAACGTGCTGGGCCTTTTACCTTTGCCCGCCGGTCAGCTGCCCCAGATACGGTGAGATCGCACGGGCAACGACCCAGTTTCTCCAAACAGCGAGCGTGTCTGCGCTGCAACGGCGATCTACGCTTTCTTGACGCGCTATAAGCCCTGAGCGCCCTACGCTCAACGCATGGGACAACCAACGATCCTCAACACTCCGGCCGGGCAGGGCGAACTTCTTCATTGGCCCACGGGCTCGTCAAGGTATTTCCGCGAACCACACACCGACCCAAAGGAGGGCAGTTCAAGCGACCCCATCGGGCTAACCCCCGTCCGCTTCAAATCGGGCGAGGTTCGCTTCTTCCCAGACAACGTAATCGCGAAAATGAATCCCGGAGTTAAGTTCCGTTAGCCGATCGTGCACCGGGGTAGTTGGGTTCTCCTTCGGGCCGGGCACCAACGGGGTGAACATCACCCGTCGGCGGGTCTCTTGTCTCCCAGAACAGCACGCGTGTTTGCGCCCCTGCGGATGTGGGCGTGCTCGGAGTTTACGAACGGAATGCCGGAATGATCGCCCGACCCCAGGCGACGTCGGCGGAGATCACGACGCTCGGCTCGACCAGTGTGAGGACGATGAGATCGCGGCCCCTGGTGTTGGAAGGGTCAACGGGAGAGAGCTTGACCTGAGCAGGCCACGGATGCATGCCGGCGGCGGCTGCGTGTACGCCCGAGCGCACGGGCGGGCCGAGATGGCCGACGCTTTTGCCTGCTCCTTTCGTCCTGATGGCTAGGCTGGGCCCGCATCGTCATGAGGGCGAGGGGGATCTTGTCTAAACGCAGGTGGCTTGTTGTGGCCGCTCTCTTTGCTTTCGTCGTAGTTTGTGCCACGGTGGCGTACCTTGCGCCGATGTTCTGGGCGATGGGCTCTATGGACTCGGCGCAGTTCAGTCGGGTGTGGCCCGAACACTGGCAGGACATCATGGCGCAGTACTGGGACTTCAAATTCGGCCAATCGCTGAGGTAACACGATGGTGGGGACGAGCCCCCATGTCGGCGGTCGCCGTCATGCGGGACGTCACTCGCAGCCCAAAGCTGGTGTTCTCGACTAAAGCTGACCCCTCGCTGCCATGCATCGTACGTAGCCAGCCCTGCGACCTCGAAGACACGCGCGGCGGAAGGATTGTAAGCACCTGCTGGACTGGCAGCGGTCTGCCCGCCTCACTTTGCCTCCTGCAGTGATCGCCCCCTTTACGGGGGTAGTGCACATCTGTGTGTGAATCTTCTATGTTTTACCTCAAAGAACGATCTGTTCTGGGGGAGTCGGCGGGTGTGCTCGTCGAAGCATTTGGGGATCATCTGTGTCTTACCGCCGACGTCGCGGCGCGGTAGCCATTACGGCTGCGCTGGCGAGCTTTGCTCTTGTGTTCACGATGAACGGAACTGCCTGGGCAGCGGTACCGGGGGATGAGGAGCCGCCGGCGTCGAGTGCGCCGGATCTGTCGCAGCTGCAGCAGGAGCCTTCGGAAGATCCGGCACCGGTCGAGACCACGCCACAGGTCGAGGGTGACTTCTCCGATGACCTGGACACCAGCCCAGCGCCGGAGCTGACTCCGGCGCCCGAGCCCACCACGCCCGCCGCGCCTGAGTGGTCTGCGGAGCAGATTGAGGCCGACGGGCAGGTCGTCGAACGTGGCGAGTACGACCAGACCTACCAGGGCCCGGACGGCACTAAGGTGACGAAGCTGTCGCTGACCCCGCTGAACGTCGAGGAGAACGGTGAGTGGGTTCCGGTGCAGACCGACGCGCACCGCACGGGTTTCTGGTCGTGGCTTGGGCAGGGTGGCGCGGCCGTGGACCGGCATCCCCTCGCTCCGCAGTTCGCGGCGAAGGCGTCCGACGAGGGTCTTCTGCGGCTGACGAACGAGGACTACGACATCTCTTTCACCCTGCTGGACGCCGCGGGCAGCTCGCTGGACCTGGGCCAGGGGGATGGGAGCCACCTGGAGTACCCGGGCGTGTTTGCGGACACGGATCTGCTGTATGACGTGCAGACCGATGGCGTGAAGGAGAACTTTCGCGTCAATTCCGCCCCAGGCGAGACTGGGAAGGTGTCGTGGCAGTGGCGGGTCGCTTCGGATGGCTTGAAGCTGAAGAAGGACCCGGAGGGGAACATCGCGTTCCTGGACGCGGCCGGGGGAGTGGTGTTCGTCATGCCCACCCCGATCATGACCGACTCCGCCGGCGCAGCGGGCGGGAAGAGCAACGCGGACACGCGCCTGACGACCTCGGTGCTGCACCAGGGCGATGACTGGGTGGTCAGCTTCGCGGCAGACCGCGCGTGGATGAACGACCCAGCCCGGGTGTACCCGGTCATGGTCGACCCGACGGTGAACCCGGATAACGAGGACATGTGGGCGTACAAGTCCAACGGGCTGACCAACCACAACGCGGGCGTGTGGGCGGGGAACAGCAACAATGGCGGCTACTGGCGCACCGTCATGCACTACAACTACGAGCAGCTGTTCGGTAAGCAGGTCCTGGGCGTGCAGTTCGGGATGGGGAACTGGCAGCCTGGTGGCCGGCAGGACCCGGTCCCGTTCTGGCTGTACCATGCCACCCAGTTCGGTTTCGACTCCCTCGGCACCGAACTGATGGGACCCATTTACTTCGGGACCGATCCCGTCGGCTACCAGGATGCCCGGCTCGACAATCAGATCGCCGCTTGGGTGCGTGACGGTGTTCCAGGAGCGTATTTCGTCTTGCGCGGCGATGAGGTGCCTGGTCAGTTCACGATGAAGCAGTTCTATACCGCGATGCTCATCGTGTGGAAGGACTATCCCAACCCCGGCACGATCGCCAGCCCCGCACCCAGCGCGACGAACGTCTCCATCACTCCCACACTGGCCACCCAGGGCGCCACGACGGGTCAGCCTGGCTACGGCGGGTTTCCCGACGCGCAGCTGTACTTCAAGTTCAAGCTTTCGACCTCGGGTTACATCGCTGCGGATCCCAACCCTGTTTGGGATACCGGCTGGGTCGCTAATTCGAGTGTTGAGGTGCCGGCTGCGAAGCTCCAACCGGGCACCCAGTACTGTTGGTACTACCAAGTCGCCGACTATAGATACGACGGCTACTTGGGGCAGTCGACGGTGCGGGATGGGCCAGCGGCCTGTTTCACCACCAACGACACACCGGTGACGTCACTGTCTGCTGCGACCCCGACTGATCGTTCGATCGTCACCACCACCACTCCCACACTCGGTATCGGGCCGGCGTCGAATCCGAACGGCCGGACGGTGTCGTACCGGTACCGGATCGTGAGTGGCGGGGATGCGAAGACGGGAGCTATCGTCTCGTCGGGTTGGCTCGCGGAGGCGAATGCGTCGTCGTGGACGGTCCCGGCTAACTACCTCCAAGATGGTGGTTCCTACACCTGGACTGTCCTGACCAAGGATCAGTTCTCGGAAGCGCAGATCGCGTGGGTGGGGCACTTCACCGTGAACCAACGAATCACCGACCCGGGAGCGGCACCAACGGACACGGCGGGACCGGTGACCGTGAACCTCGCGAACGGAAACGCTGGGCTTGCATTCACCTCGCCCACGGTCAGCACCCTGGGTGGGCCGATGGGGATGTCGTTCAGCTACAACTCTCTCAAACCCATGAACACGGGGCTTCGAGGTGAGTACTTCGACGCGAAAGACTCACCCACTCAGAGCCCGCTCGAGTTCGGTACCCGCAGTGTCACCATGACTCGCACCGATCCGGCCATTGACTTCGACTGGGGCGTCGGCTCGCCCTCCGAGGCCACCTCTGGACTCACCGGCGCGGACCTGATCCCGAAGGACTACTTCCTCGCCCGCTGGTCCGGATTCATCACCCTCCCCGCCGGCACCTACAATTTCGGTGCGTTCGCCGACAACGGCTACCGAGCGTGGATCGGCTCCACTCAGATCCTGAACCATTGGACTGATGACGTCTCCACGACCTGGGCGGCGCCGTTCACTGTGCCGGCCGGGGGACAGACGTACCCGTTCAAATTCGAGTACTTCGAACGCGAAGGCTCCGCGGGCGTGAAGTTCCAGACCAAGGCATCCGCATCCGCCCCCGACAGCAGCGCGATCCCCGTGCCTGCGTCCTGGTTCACCAAGACCCCGCAGGTTCTCCCCGCCGGATGGGGCAGCTCGAGCATCCTCGCCGGCGACAGCTCTACCTATATCCGTGCCGAGATCACTGAGGGTGCCATCAACCTCATCGACGGCAACGGGACCACCCACGCCTACGGCAAGACCAGCTCGGGAGGGTACACGCCCCCCGCCGGCGAGTTCGGTGTCGCCGCCCTGACCTACGACGGTTTGGTCACTTTCACTGCCGGAGACGGTACCGTCTACTCCTTCAATCGCGACGGGACCCTCGCTTCCGCCACCGCACCAGCGAGCATCAAGAAGCCTTCCGCTCCAGTGGTCAGCTATCGACCCGGCACCACGCTGGTCGACAAGGTCTCCGACCCGCTCTCTGTCGTCGATGCCAACGCGTCACCAAGGGTCTACGACCGCTCGGTCACGTACCGGTATGCCGGGGACAGCCAATGTGTCGTCGACGCCGGATTCACCGCAGCCCCAACAGGGATGCTGTGCAAGATCGAGTACCCAGACGGCACCTCGACCAGACTCCTCTACGACGCCAACGGTCGACTCGTCCGAATCGTGAACCCGGGGGATGCCGCCATTACCTTCGCGTACGACTCGAAGGGCCGCATGATCACGGCTCGCAACACCCTCGCCAACGACTGGCTCCTCGCATCCCCCAGCACGCGGACTCCGTCTGCGACGAACGCGACGACCATCGCCTACAACGCCACGACAGGCAAAGTCACGTCTGTGACCCTCCCCGCCGCGGACGGGGTGACCTCGTCGACCCAGCCGAAAAAGACCTACACCTACGCGAACGGTGTCACCTACGTTGACGCGACCGGACTCACAGTCCCCGCCGGCACAGGTTCAGACGGCCACGCCGTCAAGGCTGCCTTCAACTCGCTCCTGCAAGCCACTACGGTTACCACTGCAGAAGGCCTCACCGCACAATCCGAGTGGAACAGCAAGGATCTCAAACTCTCCGCCACGGACCCGCAGGGCCTGAAATCGACCACTCTCTACGACAACCAGGATCGCCCGACCGATTCCTATGGTCCGGCCCCCGCGTCGTGCTTCAACACGGATCGGACCCCGGCGAGCTCCTGCTCCATCGCCCCAGCGCACTCCTCCACGAGGTACGACGAGGGCCTGAAGGGGCTGGACGTGCAGTGGTGGGACAACGACTCCTTCACCGGCGCCCCCAAAGCGGAAACCCTGGGCGTCCCTGGGATCAACGACGGGACGATTCAGCTGAACATGGCTGGGGGACAGGTGCCCCTTGCCGGCATCCCGGCCGACCATTGGACGATTCGTGCGACGGGACTGGTCACCTTCCCGACGACCGGACGGTACCTGCTGAACCTCTGGGCCCAGAATGGGTCTCGTCTCTACATCGACGACGTCCTCACCATCGACAACTGGACCATCCACGGACCGGCCCTGGCTTCCAGCGAAGGCAAACGCTTCGATGCCACCGCCGGACAGACCGTCCGAGTCCGAGTCGAGTACGGGGCCGCGGCGGGAGGCGCATCCCTGGGCCTGGACTGGATCGCGCCGGGAGACAGCAACTACGTCTTCATCCCCGGCGACCAGCTGCGACCCAACTACGGCCTCGCCACCTCCAGCACCACCGACGACACCATCCCCGCAGGCGTGGCCGGCCTGACCGCATCCCAGGTGTCGCCGATGACCACCTCCACCAACTACGGCGACGCGCCCTGGCTGGGACTGGCGCGTTCCACCACGGTAGACCCGGGCGGCCTCGCGCTGACGTCCCAGACCACCTATGAGTCCGCGCAGCTGTACAACCGGCCAACCGGGACCCTCAGCCCCGCCGACAACGGGACGACGACCGCATCGAACGGGACCTTGACCACCTATTGGCCCGACGGCGGCACACCTAGTACCGCGATCTGTGGGATCCCGGCTACGCAGAAGCAGTACGGGATGGTGCAATCCACCCGCACCGCCCCCGCGACCACCGAGACGGGCCTGGCGGACATCACCACCCAGTACGTGTACGACGTCATGGGCCGGCCCGTCGGCTCCAAGAAGACCGGCGACACCGACTGGTCCTGCGTCACTTACGACAACCGTGGTCGTGTCAGCACCACAACCGCCGCCGGACTGGCTGGCACCACGACTAGGACGATCACCAACGCATACAAGTCCGCGACCGGCGATCCGCTGACATCGTGGGTGCAGGATGACGCCACCACGGGATCAACTACGAACGGGCGGATCACCACGGTCGTGGACCTTCTCGGCCGCACCGTGTCGACGACCGACGTGTGGGGCACCGTCACGACGAGTATCTACAACCGTCTCGGTCAGGTGACCTCCACCACCACGACAGCAGGCACCACCGTCAACACCCTCGCCTACACCTACTCACTCGACGGGCGTGTAGAGACCGTGACGGACGGCGGCAAGCTCATCGCAGACCCGACATACACCAACGGCCTCTTGACCTCGGTCAGCTACCCGGCCGCGTCCGCGACCTCAGCCGGTAATGGCACGAGTGTGCAATTCGGACGGGACGCAGCGGGCAGGGATACGTCCTTGACGTATTCATTCGCGTCGGACCCGACATCGGTGGGGGACAGCGCAATCCGGTCACAGTCGGGCCGGATCGTGCGGGACGAGATCTCCGACGCCCACGCCGCCGGCCTCTACACGTCCCTGTACACGTTCGACACCGCCGGACGGCTCACCACCGCCTCGATTCCCGGCCACACGCTCACCTACGGCTACTCCGCCACGAACACGTGCGGGTGGGCGAAGGCCGGCGCGAACGGGAACCGAACCAGCATGGTCGACACCCCCACGGGGGCAGGAGCACTGAAGTACACGCAGCAATATTGCTACGACAAATCCGATCGCCTCCTCACCGAAGACGAGACTGTCACCGGCGCCACCACAGCCAACGCGGCGTTGACACGCCCAGAGAAGGACCTTGCTGCTGGGGCGATCACGTACGACGCACACGGCAACGTCACCAAACTCGGCGATCAGACCTTCACCTATGACTCCTCCGACCGCCACACGGCCACCACGGTCGCCGGCGGGCCAGCCGTGTCCTATGTGAGGGACGTGTCTGGTTCGATTGTGGCGCGCACCGAGACCAGCAGCGGGGTCAACACCATTACGACGCACAATGCAGGGTCGCTGACGCTAGACGGAG
>NZ_JCAWAD010000008.1:0-41435 GCF_059691755.1 Herbiconiux sp. 320_LB
CGCCGGGGCCGCCCCGGCCGGAGTCGCCGCCGTCGCGCGTGCCGAACGCGGAGGCTCCCGGCCGGCCGCCCCCGCCGCCGAAGCCCGTGCCGAGGCTCGAACCCGACCCGGCGATGGGGTTGATCGAGTTGGCGTGGTTCATCACGTCGAGAGACCACGCGGCCGGGGCGAGCAGGAGGGCGAAGCCCGCCAGCACCGAGACGGACCTAGTGACGAAAGGCCGGGCGAGGCCGGGCCGGGCCACGACGGGCGCGGGCGCCCCCTGACGAGGGCGGCGACGGTGCCCGAGCACCAGCAGCACGACGGCCACCACGGCGAGCACGCCCTGCACGATCGCCACCCAGTACAGGTACGCCGGCTGGTAGAGGCCGATCGCCAGGGCGGTCGTCGCGGCGACCCCGATCAGCGCCAGCTGCGGCCACAGGATGCCGCGCGAGCGAGCGAGGGCGAACGCCAGCCCCACCAGCAGCCCGAGCGGGAGGGCGAGCGACGCGGTGTAGAACTGGTGCATCCCGGCGACCGCCGAGAACATGGCGCCGAAGGTGAGCAGCCAGCCGCCGAGGAAGACCAGCGTCGGCCGGTGGAACCGCAGCACGGCGAGCACGACGATCGCGACGAGCGCGGCCGGGATGAGCCAGGCCACCTGCGGGCCGACCTCGGCGTTGAAGAGCCGCAACACCCCGGCGTCGCCGGAGAACGGCGGGGTGAAGGAGCGATAGGCGTCCGAGGTCGCCGTGGCCGAGAACCGGCCCAGCCCGTTGTAGCCGAACACCATCTCGAACGGGTTGTTGCCGTAGGTGCCGCCCACGTACGGGCGGCTGCTCGCGGGAACGGCCCAGACGACGACGATCCAGGTCAGCGACAGCGCAAGGCTGACCGCCCCGGCGATCGCGAGGTCGCGGATCTTGCGCCACCAGGGCTTCTTCACGACCAGGTAGGCCGCGGCGAGCGCCGGCCAGACCGCCCAGGCCTCGAGCATGTACATCTGGAACGCCAGCGCGATGAAGGCGCCTGCTCCGATCAGCCACCCCGCCGACCCCCGGGTCAGCGCCTTCGAGGCCGCCCAGGCGGCCAGGGCGAGCGCCAGCACGAAGAACGACTCGGGCTGGTTGGTGCGGGCGACGGCGGCCAGGATGGGCGTGGCCGCGACGGCGGCACCGGCGAGGAGCCCCGCGGTGGGGTTGAGCAGGCGCTTCGCGGTGACGGCCACGAGCACGACGGCGACGACCGTCGCGATCGCATTGGGCGCATCCACCGACCAGGTCGAGAACCCGAAGGCTCTGACGAACAGGGCCGGCACCCAGTACGACCCCGGGATCTTGTCGAGCGAGACCACACCCGTCGGGTCGACCGCGCCGAAGAGGAAGTTCGACCAGCTCGTGCTCATCGAGAGCGCGATCGACGCGTAGTACTCCGACCGCTGCCCGAGCTGGAGCGCCCAGAGGGTGGTGAAGGCCGTCAGGGCGGTCAGCAGCACGAGGCCGGTGTTCCAGGCGCCCCAGTGACGGCGGGTGCGCACGCGGGCGGCCCGGTCTGCGTTGCCGTCGCGGCCGTCACTGCCGTCGCGGTCGGACGAGCCGGTCAGGCCGAGTGGTCCGGTGCGGGGGTCGAGGTCTCCGGTGATAGCGGTCACAGAGAGGACGCTACGGTCGGATCATGTGGCCCGGCATCGGCGAGGATATGGGGCGGCTGTGAGCTTGGCCGGGCGCGACGCTCAGGCCTCCGCCTGAGCTCAGTCCTCCGGGCGGGCTCAGGCCTCCGGGATCTCCCGGTCGAACATCGCCGGCCGCTCGACGTCCGGATCGGGTCCGCTCCGCACACCCGAGTCGAGCGCGTCGATCCGGGCCAGCTCGTCGCCGGAGAGCTCGAAGTCGCCGATGTCGAAGTTCTGGGCGATCCGCTCGGGGTTCACCGACTTCGGGATCGCCGAGCGCCCCTCCTGCACGTGCCAGCGCAGCATGACCTGCGCGGGCGACTTGCCGTGGTCGGCCGCGATCGCGGCGAGGGTCTCGTCCTCCATCACGCTGCGACGGTGCTCGCCCCAGCCCGGGTAGAAGGTGATGCCGCCGATCGGCGACCAGGCCTGGGTCAGGATGCCGAGATCGTGGTCGACCTGCTGGAGCGCGGGCTGCGCGAAGTACGGGTGCAGCTCGACCTGGTTCAGCGCCGGCACGACCTCCACCGAGGCGAGCAGCCGATCCACGTGGGCCGGGGTGAAGTTGCTCACGCCGATCGCGCGCACCCGGCCGGCGGCGAGCAGCTCCTCGAGCGCCTGGTAGGCGCCGATCGTCTGGTCGAAGCGGCTCGGCGCCGGCTGGTGCAGGATCAGGATGTCGATCGTGTCGAACCCGAGCTTGCCCGTCGCCTTCTCGAAGGCGTGCAGGGTGCGATCGCGACCGAAGTCGCTCACCCACACCTTCGACTCGATCACCACCTCGTCGCGGTCGACACCGGAGGCCCGGATGCCCTCCCCGACCTGTCGTTCGTTGCCGTAGACGGCCGCCGTGTCGATGTGGCGGTAGCCGGTCCGCAGGGCGGACTCGACCGCGGCGGCCGTCTCCTCGGGGGCGCTCTGGTAGACGCCCAGTCCGATCGCCGGAAGGGTCACACCGTTGTTCAGGGTGAGGGTGGGAATGCTCATACCCGAACGCTACGCCGTCAGTTCGGGATCAGCGTGTACTTCGTCGACAGGTACTCGTGGATGCCCTCCGAGCCGCCCTCACGACCGAGCCCGGACTGCTTGATGCCGCCGAACGGGGCTGCCGCGTTGGAGATGACCCCCACGTTCAGACCCATCATGCCGGTGTCGAGCTTGGCGATCATCCGCTGACCGCGGGCCAGGTTCTCGGTGAAGACGTACGAGACCAGTCCGTACTCGGTGTCGTTCGCCAGCCGCACCGCCTCGTCCTCGTCGTCGAACTCGACGATCGAGACGACCGGGCCGAAGATCTCCTCGCGGAGGATCTCGCTGCCGGCCGGCACCGAGGTCACGACGGTCGGCTCGTAGAAGCTGCCGGGGCCCTCGACGCGGTGGCCGCCGGCGACCAGGTTCGCGCCGCGGGAGACCGCATCCTGCACCAGCTCGTCGGCCTTGTCGACCGCGGCGTCGTTGATCAGCGGGCCGATCCCGACACCCTCCTCGGTGCCGCGGCCGATGCGGAGGGCTCCCACCCGCTCGGCGATCCGGCGACCGAACTCGGCGGCGACCGAGGAGTGCACGATGAAGCGGTTCGCCGCCGTGCAGGCCTGCCCGATGTTGCGGAACTTCGCCGCCATCGCGCCGTCGACCGCCTTGTCGAGGTCGGCGTCGCCGAAGACGACGAAGGGGGCGTTGCCGCCGAGCTCCATCGAGGTGCGGAGCACGTTCTCGGCCGCCTGCTTCATCAGGCCGCGCCCCACCGGCGTGGAGCCGGTGAAGCTGAGCTTGCGCAGTCGCGGATCGGCGATGATCGGGTCGGACACCCCGCGCGAGTCGGAGGTGGTGATGACGTTGAGCACCCCGGCCGGCAGCCCGGCCTCCTCGAGAAGGCGGGCGACGAACAGGGTGGTGAGCGGGGTGAGCGCGGCCGGCTTGACCACGGCGGTGCAGCCCGCCGCCAGGGCGGGCGCGATCTTCCGCGTCGCCATCGCGAGCGGGAAGTTCCACGGGGTGATCAGGTAGCTGGGGCCGACCGGCCGCTGCGAGACGACCATCTGGCCCGTGCCCTCGGGGTTCGAGCCGTAGCGGCCCGAGATTCGCACGGCCTCCTCGGCGAACCAGCGCAGGAACTCGCCGCCGTAGGTGATCTCGCCCTGCGCCTCGGCCAGGGGCTTGCCCATCTCGAGGGTCATCAAGAGGGCGGCCTCGTCGCGACGCTGCTGCAGCAGGTCGAAGGCGCCGCGGAGGATCTCGCCACGGGTGCGCGGGGCGGTGGCCGCCCAGGCGTCGGCGGCCGCGACCGCGGCGTCCAGAGCCGCCATGCCGTCGGCCGGCGTGGCGTCGGCGATGGCCTTCAGCCGGTTGCCGGTGGCGGGATCGAACACGTCGATCGTGGCGCCGGTGGAGCCGGCGACCCATTCGCCGCCGATGAACAGGCGGTCGGGGATCGAGGCGAGCAGGTCGGTCTCGGAGACTGCGGTCACGGGGAGTCCTTTCACGGCAGGGACGAAGGAGGGGCTTTCTGCGACCCTACCCGCGCCGCCGAGCCCGGCTCGTGACTTTCTGGCAGATCACCAGGATCGATCTGCCGATCTGTCACCCTCGGGCGAAGGACGATGGTCGGCCGCCGCCAGGAGGGCCCAGAGTTCGGCGCGATCCTGGAACCGGTCGAGCTCCAGCCCCAGCACCGACTCCAGCGACTGCATCCGGCCGCGGAGACTGTGCCGGTGGATGCCGAGTTCGCGGGCGGCCGGATCCCACTGGCCGTTGTGGCGGAGCCAGACGGCCGCCTCGTGCAGCCGCTCCTCGCCGTCGGGCCGCTGGAGCAGCGGATCGAGCCGGGTGCGGGCGACCTCCGCCACCGAGGCGGTGCTGAGGAGGCCGAAGAAGCTCGACGACACCAGGCTCGCGAAATCGGCGATCTGCCCAGGCTCGGCGCGCTCGAGCGAACGCGCGGCCTGCACGAGCCCCGCCTCGAGGCCGTCCCACCCGACCACGTCCGACACCCCGGCCCGCGCCCGGCGCTGCTCCAGCAGCCGTCGCAGCTCGGGCCACCGGGCGGCGTCGACCAGCAGCACGACCGTCCCCTCGTGCTCGACCAGGAACAACCGGTGGCGCCGGTCGGCCGCGCGCCGCTCGAGGGTGTCGAGCAGGGCCGTCGAGAGTTCCCCCGTGGGCAGGGCCGCGACCACCAACCGGGTGCCGGGCAGGCCGGTCGGGATGTCCTTGAGGGCCCGGCGCACCGCATCCACCCGCCCGTCGCGCAGCATCTCGAACAGTTGCACCAGCAGCGCCCGAAGACCGAGCCGCAGCTCGCGGCTGCGCTCGAGCGAGACCTCGGCGAGGGCGACGAGGGTGGTGACCACGGAGAGGTCGGCGGAGTCGAAGGGCTCGGGGCGCGCCAGCGCGAGCACGCCGAGCAGCCGCCCGCTGCCGCCCAGGGTCTGGATGCTCAGGTGGAGGCCCTCCGCCTCGCGGTCCAGCCGAGCCCGGCGCTGCTTCTGCAGCAGTTCGCGCACGTCGTCCTCGGCTCCGGCGAGCACCGCCTCGGCCCTCGGGCCGACCACGGATTCGGCCGGCGACTGCTCGGCGTCCGGGTCGTAGAGCGCGATGTCGCAGTCCAGGCCCGCGGCGGCGGCCCGGACGGCGGCGGCGAGCCCTCCCCCGGCCAGTGCGGCGAGCGAGACGGCCCGCTGGGTGCCGAGCGCCCAGTCGACCCGCGAGCGCTCCTCGGCGGCCTGCACCTCGGCGATCCAGCGCGCGATCGCGATGAAGGGCGTCGGGTACGGCACCTCGACCAGCGGCAGTCCGAGTCGCACGCAGGCCTCGACCAGCTCGGTCGGCACCCCGTGGCGCACGACCTCGGTGCCGAAGCCGAGCGCCGCGACCCCGGATGCGACGAGCCGGCCCACGTAGGCCGGCGCGAAGGCGGCGGGATCCTCCAGCGCCGCCGCCTCGCCGAACTGCCTCCCGGTCGTCAGGAGCATCTGGCCGGGCACGACGAAGGGCGTCGGATCCTCGAGGTCGGAGGCGTGCGCCCAGAGCAGCGGCAGATCGCCGCCGGGCGGCGTCAGGAGCCGGAGCGCGAACTCCCGCCGCTCCAGCAGCGCCCCGAGGGTGGCCGGCACGTCAGCGGTCGACGTGGTCGGAGGTGATGAGGTCGGCGCCGGCGCGCGCGAGCTCCGCGATCGCGGCCCGGGAGGCCTCCGGCGACACCCCGGCGACCAGGTCGGTGATGACCCTCACCTGACGGCCGTGCTCGAGCGCGTCCAGCGCCGAGGCGCGGACGCAGTAGTCGGTCGCGAGTCCGGCCACGTCGATCTTCGTGATGCCGTTGGCGTCCAGCAGCTCGCGCACGGTGCCGCCCTCCTCCGTGACGCCCTCGTAGATCGAGTAGGCGGGCTCGCCCTGGCCCTTCCGCACGTGGTGGTCGATGGCGTTCGTCGTCAGCTGGTCGTGGTATTCCGCTCCGTAGGTGCCGGCCACGCAGTGCACCGGCCAGGTGGTGACGAAATCGGGCTCGGCGTCGCCGGCGAAGTGACCGCCGTTGTCGTTGTCGGGGTCGTGCCAGTCGCGCGAGGCGATCACGAATTCGTAGGCGTCCGGATGCGCGGCGAGCATCCGCGAGATCCCCTCGGCGACCGCGGTGCCGCCCTCGACGCCGAGGGCGCCGCCCTCGATGAAGTCGTTCTGCACGTCGATGATGAACAGGGCCTTGGCCATCTCAATGCTCCATCCGCCGGGCGTCCCGGCCCGGTCTGTCAGTTGTTGGAGAGGGTGTTGCCGCACTCGTACACGGCGGTGGTGAGGGCGTCGATCGCGGTCTTCGCGCTGTCGCCGACGTCGTCGAGGGCGAAGAACGCGAAGGTCAGCGGGGTTCCGTCGGCCGAGTCGATGATGCCGGAGAGGGTGTACCCGGTGTCGATCCAGCCGGTCTTGGCGATCACGCTGCCGGCCGCAGGTGAGCCGCCGAACCGGCCGGCCAGGGTGCCGGTCTCCCCGGCGACGGGCAGGCCGTCGCGGACGACGGCGAGCGAGCCCTCGCCGTTGCGGATCTTGACGAACAGGGCGGTGAGGAAGTTCGGCGAGACGCCGTTGTCGTCGCTGAGGCCCGAGCCGTCGACGATCGTCAGTCCGGAGGTGTCCAGGCCGTACCCGGCGAGAGCCTGCGGGATGGCGGTGCGGAGCGCGTCGAAGGAGTTGCCCACGCCGAGCTTCACGGCGACCAGCCGTGCGAGCATCTCGGCCTCTGTGTTGTCCGAGCGCAGCAGCGCATCCGGGATCATCGTCGACACCGGAGCCGAGAGCACCTGGCCGAGCTGGGGTGCACCGGCCGGCGCAACGCCCTCGGCGAGGTCGGCGCCCGGGGCTCCGAGCGCGATGGCGAAGGCCTGACCGGCTCTGAGCACCGCGTTGTCCGACCGCGCCGACACGTTCGCCGACGGTTCGGCCCGGTCGCCGTCGACCTGGAGGCCGGTGACCTCGGAGGAGTAGCCGTCGCGCTGCTCCTTGCGGTTCCACGAGGGCTGCCACCGGTCGCCGGAGAAGATGCTCGCGTCGAGCACGATGGAGCTGATCGGGGTGCCCGCGGTGGCGGGGTCGGCGGCCCAGGCGGCCTTCACCTGGTCGGCCAGCTCGGGCAGGCTCGCGGCATCGGTGTAGATGTTCGATCCGCCGCTGGCGAGCGTGATGTCGCCACCGCCGACCAGCACGACCTGGCCCGGTGCGGAGCCCTTCACGACCGTGGTGGGAACCCGGTAGTCCGGGCCCAGCACGGCGAGGGCCGCCGAGCTGCTGAGTACCTTCATCACGCTGGCGGTGCGCGCGAAGGTTCCGGCGGAGCGGTCGAACAGCATCTCACCGGTCGTGGCGTTGCGCACGCTGCCGAGGAAGGTGCCGAGCCGGCCGTCGGTGGCGAGCCCGGCGACCGAACAGGTGCGCACGGGGGCGGCTGCCGCCGGGGCCGCCGGCACGACG
The DNA here is from genome assembly GCF_059691755.1 of Herbiconiux sp. 320_LB. Classification (NCBI taxonomy): domain Bacteria; kingdom Bacillati; phylum Actinomycetota; class Actinomycetes; order Micrococcales; family Microbacteriaceae; genus Herbiconiux; species Herbiconiux sp. 320_LB. Next base: position 7,616 of record NZ_JCAWAD010000008.1, read on the forward strand.
CGCGCATCGGCGGTGGGGGTGGGAGTCGAGGTCGTCGCGCTCGCGCTGGGCGTGGCCGAGGCGCTGATCGGGGCGACGTAGGCGGCCGGGGCGGCCTCGGCGCCGGAGCCGACCGCGGCACCGGCGGCGAAGGCGCCGCCGCCGAGCACCACGAGCGCGACGGCCGCCGCGGCGGCGGCCCAGGCGCGGGGGTGGCGGGCGAGGGAGAGGCGCAGGGGGGTGGACGGCGAGGTTGCCGGGACCGTTGTCCGTGCCGCGGGGGCGACGGCCGCGGATGCGGGGGTCGGTGCCGGGCTCGGGGTCTGTGCCGGGCTCGGGGTCTGTGCCGAGCTCGGGGTCGCAGGCGCGACCGCCGGAGCGGCCTCGGCCGCGGGCTCCGTCGCCCGCGCCTCGGCCTCCCGCTGCGCTCGGCGCGAGACGGGCTGGTCGTCAGGGGTGCGGGTGTCCGACATCCAGCCCATCGTACCCGCGCGGAACCGGGGCTACTCGCCCGGGTAGCGGAGCCCGATCTGCTCCCGCACCTCGTCGAGCACCCGCATGATCGCGACCGACTCGGCGACCGGCAGCATCGGGCTCTCGGTCTCGCCGGCCCGGATCACGCGCTCGAGCTCGATGGCCTGGTACTGCATCCCGCGCGAGACGACCGGCTGGTCGAAGGTCTCCAGCACCTCGCCGCTCGGCGTCACGACGCGGAAGGTGGTGGGGTTGTACCACCAGGGCTCGATCTCGATGCGCGCCTCGGTACCGATGATCGCCGCGTTCACGGGGCCGGCGGCGTCGATAGCGCTGTGCGACATCGACTGCCGGCCGCCCTCGTGCTCGAAGATCAGGGCGGTCTGCCGGTCGACCCCGGTCTCGGTCATGGTCGCCGAGGCGAGCACGCGCGTCGGCAGGCCGAGCATGTCGATCGCGAACGACACCGGGTAGATGGCGAGGTCGAGCAGCCCGCCGCCGCCGAGCTCGGGGTTGTTGATGCGGTGCGCCGGGTCGCTCGGCAGCTTCTGGTCGTGCTCGGCGATCACCGTGCGCACGTCGCCCAGGGTGCCCTCGGCGATGATCTCGCGGATGCGGACCATGTGCGGGAGGAACCGCGTCCACATCGCCTCCATCAGCGCGACACCCGCATCCGCCGCCGCCTCGGCGACCCGGGCGGCCTCGGCCGCGTTCAGGGTGAAGGCCTTCTCGACCAGTACGTGCTTGCCGTTCGCGATCGCGAGCAGGGCGTTCTCGGCGTGCATCGGATGCGGCGTGGCCACGTAGATGACGTCGACCTCCGGATCCGCGGCCAGCGCCTCGTAGCTGCCGTGGGCGCGCGGGATGTCGAAGCGGGCCGCGAAGGCGTCGGCCGACTCCTGCGTGCGCGAACCGACCGCGGACACGGTCAGGCCCGCCGCCTGCAGGTCGGGCACGAAGGTCTCGGCGATCCAGCCGGTGCCGAGGATCCCCCAGCGGATGGTGTCGGACATCGTCGTCTCCTTCTCAGTGACCGCGCCGTCGTCGACCGCGCTGGTGAAAGCCGAAGTCCCCCGTCCCGGACGGGACTGGGGGACGTAGCGGGCCGCCTCCGGGAATCGAACCCGGGACCTATTCATTACGAGTGAATCGCTCTGCCGACTGAGCTAAGGCGGCCTGGCCGGCGCATGGCGCTCGGCACAGCAACAAAGCATAGCCGATCCGCGGAGCGCTCGTTCACACCTCGGAGCGGGTAACGCCCAGCAGTTCGCGGAGCCGGCCGTAGGAACGCGAGAGCACCTCGGCCAGCGAGCCCAGCTCGGGATGCTCGGTGGAGGAGAGCCAGGCGTTCCGCGCGAGGGTGAGCGCGAGCAGGCTGGTCAGGCGGGCGCGTTCGGCGGCCTCGACCGGGTCGAACTCCTCGCCCTCCGCCTGGGCGTCGGCGGCGAGCCGGCGCTCGACCGCGGCGGCCAGCGCGGCCTCGGACTCGCGCAACCGGTCCATCCGGAGCGCGAAGATCTGGGGGTAGGCGGCCATCACGCGCTGACGGAGCTGGTGCAGTTCGGGGTCGACGGCCCCGGCCTCGCCGACCTGGTCGCCCATGATGGCGAGCACGTCTTCGAGCGGATCGCCTCCGGGGCCCGTGTGTTCGAAGGCCGTGGCGACCTCGTCGGTGAGCACGAAGGGCGGGTCGCCGGCCAGCGAGTCCTCCTTCGTGGGGAAGTAGTTGAAGAAGGTGCGCGGACTGACCTCGGCCTCGCGGCTGATGTCGTCGATCGTCACCTGGTCGAGGCCCCGCCGGTCGACCAGGTGCAGGACCGCGAGCTGGATGCGGCGCCGGGTCGCGCGCCGCTTCCGCTCGCGGAGGCCGAGCGAGTCGTCGTGACGCAGGGCGGCCGACATCCTCAGCTCGTGCAGTTCGGGTCGGAGGCCGGGACGGTGCCCTGCAGGAAGTACGCGTCGACCGTCGCATCGACGCAGGAGGACGAGTTGTAGGCCGTGTGGCCGTCGCCCTCGAACGTCACCAGGTGGCCGTTCTGCAGCTGGCCGGCCAGCGCCTGCGCCCACTTGTAGGGGGTGGCGGGGTCGCCGGTCGTGCCGACGACGATGATCGGCGCCGAGCCCGCCGCCGTCACCGCGGCGGGGACGCGGGTGCTCGGGTAGACCCACTGGGAGCACGGGATGTCGCTGTAGGTCCAGTACGGGCCCACCGTCGGGGAGGCGGCGATCAGGTCGGCGTTCTGCTGGGCGACGACGGCCGGGTCGGTCGACGCCGGAAAATCGGCGCAGGAGATCGCGTTGAACGACTCGATCAGGTTGTCGGCGTAGGTGCCGTCGGAGTTGCGGCTGTTGTACGCATCCGCCAACTGGAAGGCGTAGTCGGCCTGCCCCTTCTCGACCGAGGTGAACAGGTCGTCGAGCAGGGGCCAGTTGCCCTTGTTGTAGAGCGGGTAGAAGATCGCGGTGAGGAGGTTCGCCGCACCGAGCTGGCGGCCGTCGCTCGAGCGCACCGGGCTCGCCTCGACCTTGGCGAGCAGGTCTTGGATGCGCGTGAGGGCCTGGTCGGCCGAGCCGTCGAACCAGCAGCCCGAGCGGCTCGCGCAGTCGGCGAGGTAGTTCTTCAACGCCGTCTCGAAGCCGCCGGCCTGGGCGATCGAGATACCGAACCCGTTGACCGACGGGTCTTCGGCGCCGTCGAGCACCATGCGGCCGACCTTGTCGGGGAAGTTGCCGGCGTACTCGGCGCCGAGGAGGGTGCCGTAGGAGTAGCCGAGGTAGTTGAGCTTCGGGTCGCCGACCAGGGCGCGCAGCATGTCGAGGTCGCGCGTGGTGCTGTCGGTGTCGATGAACTGCAGCAGCGGGCCGGTGTTCTGGGCGCACTTCTCGGCGAAGTCCTTCCAGGTCGCCGTGTAGGCGGCGAGCCACTCGGCCGAGCCGCGGACACCGGGCGTGACGTCGTAGAGGAAGGCGTCGCGCTCCTTGTCGGAGAGGCAGTGCACGGCGTCGGAGTGGCCGGTGCCGCGGGGGTCGTAGCCGATCACGTCGTAGGACGCCTGGAGCGTGGGGTGGGCGGCGTAGTCGGCCGACTGCTGCACGAAGTCGTAGGCCGAGCCACCGGGGCCGCCCGGGTTCACGAACAGGGTGCCGAGCTTCTGACCCTGGCCGGAGGAGGGCTTCTTGATCATCGCGAGCTTCACGGTGTCGCCCGAGGGGTTCGCCCAGTCGAGCGGAGCGGTCGCCTCGGCGCACTGGAAGCCGCCGCCGCACGAGGACCACACCAGCGACTGCCCGTAGAACGGCGCGAGTGCGGCCGGCACGTCCTCGGCCAGCGGCGTCGACGTGGCCGGGGCCGCGGAGGTCGCCCCGGGGGCGCCCTGGTTACCGATGAACCAGGTGGTGCAGCCGGAGAGCAGCAGACTCGTGGCGAGCAGCGCTGCGGCGGCGACGGCCAGCCGGGAGCGCCGACTCGGGGTGGGACGGGTCACTGAGGAACCTTTCGTGATGCGGAGCGGGCCGCCTCGGCGACCGTGACGAGCATGGCTTCGAGGGCGAGGGCGGGAGCGACGTTAGCCGCAATCCTCCGGCGCGCGACGGCGATCGCATCCATCGCCGCGAGGGTCGATGACGAATCGTTACCGCCGGCCACGTCGTGGACCCGCGGGGAGATCGACTCGTTGACGAGCTCGATCCGCGACCCGAGCTGCACGATCAGGATGTCGCGGAACAGCGAGAGCAGATCGGTGAGGATGCGGTCGATGCCGTCGCGGAGACTCCGGGTCGCGCGGCGCTTCTGGTCGTCTTCGAGGGCCTTCATCTGGCCGCGGAGCGCGAGGGGCACGGCCTGACCCGGCTCGACCCCGAGGGAGCGGAGCGCGGCGGCCCGCTCCTCGGCATCCCGTTCTTCGGTGATCGCCTGCGCGTCGGCGCCCGCGATCTCGAGCAGCCGGGCGGCACCCCGGACGGCGTCGCCCACGGTCGAGACCGAGAGGGCGAGGTCGATGGTCTCGTCGCGTCGGGCCCTGGCCTCCTCGTTGGTGGCCAGGCGGTGCGCCATGCCGATGTGGCTCTGCGACTCGCGCGCGGCACGGAGGGCCAGGTCGGCGTCGACCCCGTCGCGCTTGACCAGGAGGGCGGCGACGTCGTCGGTGCTCGGCACCCGGAGGCGCACCGAGCGCACCCGGGAGCGAATCGTCGGCAGCAGGTCGGCCTCGCTCGGGGCGCAGAGGATCCACACCGTGCGCTCCGGCGGCTCTTCGAGGGCCTTCAGGAGCACGTTCGAGGTGCGCTCCGCCATCCGGTCGGCGTCTTCGATCACGACCACGCGGTAGCGGGAGACCGAGGGCGAGAACTGCGAGGCGCTGACCAGGCGACGCACCTCGTCGATCGAGATGATGACCCGCTCGGTGGCGAGGATCGCGAGGTCGGGATGCGTGCGTGCGGCGACCTGACGGCAGTCGCTGCACACACCGCAGCCGTCGAATCGGCAGAGCAGGGCGGAGGCGAAGGCGTAGGCGAGGTTCGAGCGGCCGGAGCCCGGGGGGCCCGTGATGAGCCAGGAGTGGGTCATCGAGTCGGTGGGAGCGGGGATGCTTGTGCCGTCGGTCGCGGTGGCGGCGTTGCTAGTGGCGTTCGCGGCGCCGGCGCCGGCGGGGCTTTGGCCGGCGCTCTCCGCGGCGGCGCGGAAGACCTCGATCGCGGCCGATTGCCCGGTCAGGTCGTCCCACACGCTCATGGCATCAATCTATCGGTCGCCCCTGACAGCCGACCCCGCTCCGGCGACTCCGCCCAGACTCCGCGAGCTGTTTACGCGAGAAGCGGCGCGACGCGGTTCCGGATGACGCCGGCGATCTCCTCCGCCGGTCGCGAGGCGTCGACGACGAGGAACCGCTCGGGTTCGGCGGCGGCGAGCTCGAGGAACGCCGCCCGCACCCGGCGGTGGAAGTCGGCCTTCTCGGACTCGAGGCGGTCGAACCGCTTGTTGGCGTTGTCCAGTCGCTCGCGGGCGCGCTCCTCGTCGAGGTCGAGCAGCACCGTGAGGTCGGGCAGCAGTCCCTCGGCGGCCCAGAGCGACAGTGCGCGGATCTCGCCCGCATCCAGCACGCGGCCGGCGCCCTGGTAGGCGACCGAGGAGTCGAGGTAGCGATCCTGCACGACGACCTCGTCGCGCTCGAGGGCCGGGCGCACCTTAGTCTCGATGTGGTGCGCCCGATCCGCGGCGTAGAGCAGCGCCTCGGCCCGGGGGCTGATGTCGCCCCGGCTGTGCAGCACGATCTCGCGCACCTCGACCCCGAACTCGGTGCCGCCGGGTTCGCGCGTGCGCACCACGATGCGGCCCTGCTCGACGAGCCACGACTCGAGCAGGGACGCCTGCGTGGTCTTGCCCGAGCCGTCACCGCCCTCGAGGGTGATGAAGAGGCCGGTCACTGCTCGGGAGCGGGTTTCGGCGCGGCGGTCTTGGCGGCGGTGGTCTTGGCGGCCGGCTTCTTGGCGGCCGTGGTCTTGGCCGCGGTGGTCTTTGCCGCCGTCGTCTTTGCCGCCGGCTTCTTGGCCGCCGTCGTCTTGGCCGCCGTGCTCTTAGCGGCGGGCTTCTTGGCCGCGGGCTTCTTGGCCGCGGGCTTCCGGCCCGTCGCCGGTCCCTTCGCGCGCTTGTCGGCGAGAAGCTGCACGGCACGCTCGAAGTCGATCTCCTCGACGGTCTCACCGCGCGGGATGGTGGCGTTGGTCACGCCGTCCGTCACGTAGGGGCCGAAGCGGCCGTCCTTCACCCGGATCGGCTTGCCGCTCTCGGGGTCGGCGTCGAACTCCTTGAGCGCCGACGAGGCACGCCGGGCGCCGTACTTCGGCTGGGCGAACAGCTCGAGCGCACCGGGGAGGTCGATGTCGAAGATCAGGTCCTCGTTCTCGAGCGAGCGCGTGTCGGTGCCCTTCTTGAGGTAGGGCCCGAACTTGCCGCCCTGGGCGGTGATCGGCTCGCCGGACTCCGGGTCCTCCCCCACCGTGCGGGGCAGGTTCAGCAACCGCAGGGCGGTGTCGAGGTCGATCGTCGCCAGGTCCATCGACTTGAACAGGGATGCGGTGCGCGGCTTCACGGCAGCGGCCTTCTTGGCCGGGGCCTTCTTCGCGGGGGCCTTCGTGGCGGTGGCGGTGGCGCCGGCCGCGGCCGTGCCGGAGCCCGCCGCATCCGTCGACGCCGCCGTCTCGGGCTCGGGAACCACCGGCTCGAGCTCGGTGACGTAGGGGCCGAACCGGCCGTCCTTCGCCACGATCTCCTTGCCGTTCTCGGGGTTGACGCCGATGACGCGGTCGGTGACGACCGGGGCGTCGACCAGCTCGCGCGCCTTCTCCGGGGTCAGCTCGTCGGGAGCGAGATCCTGCGGCAGGTTGACCCGGCGCGGAGTCGCCTCCAGGTCGCCGGAGGGGTCGACGACCTCGAGGTAGGGGCCGTACTTGCCGATGCGCAGCGTGATGTCGTCGGTGATGGCGACCGAGTTGACGGCCTTCGCGTCGATCTCGCCCATGTTGTCGATGACGTTGCGAAGACCGGGGTGGCCCTCGCTGCCGAAGTAGAAGCCGTTGAGCCAGTCGACGCGGTCTTCGTCGCCGTCGGCGATCTTGTCGAGGTCGGCCTCGAGCGCGGCCGTGAAGTCGTAGTCGACGAGCTCGGTGAAGAAGTCCTCGAGCAGGCGCACGACCGAGAACGCGGTCCAGCTGGGCACGAGCGCCTGGCCGCGGGGGGTGACGTAGCCGCGGTCGATGATGGTCGAGATGATCGAGGCGTAGGTCGAGGGCCGGCCGATGCCGAGCTCGTCGAGCGCCTTGACCAGGCTGGCCTCCGTGTAGCGGGGCGGCGGAGTCGTGTCGTGACCGGCAGCATCCACCTCGACCGCCGCGAGGGCCTGGCCCTCCTTGAGCACGGGCAGCTTCGCCTCGGTGGGCTCGCTCGACGCGTTGCGCTCCTCGTCGCGGCTCTCCTCGTAGGCGTGCAGGAAGCCGCGGAAGGTGATGACCGTGCCGGAGGCCGAGAACTCGGCCGTGGTGGCGCCACCGAGCTCGTCGACCACGACCGGACCGGCCGCGATGGTGACGGAGGCCGTGGAGCCCTTGGCGTCGGCCATCTGCGAGGCGACCGTGCGCTTCCAGATCAGCTCGTAGAGGCGGAAGTCGTTGCCACGGAGCACGCCGGACAGCTCGGACGGGGTCTTGAAGACCTCGCCGGCCGGGCGCACGGCCTCGTGGGCCTCCTGCGCGTTCTTGCCCTTGCCGCTGTAGAGCCGAGGCTTGTCGGGGATGGTGTCGGCGCCGTAGAGCTTGGTGGCCTGGTTGCGGGCGGCGTTGATGGCCTGCTGCGAGAGCGACGGGGAGTCGGTTCGCATGTAGGTGATGTAGCCGTTCTCGTAGAGCGACTGGGCGACGCTCATCGTCTGGCGGGCCGAGAAGCGGAGCTTGCGGGCGGCCTCCTGCTGCAGCGTCGAGGTGGTGAAGGGCGCGGCGGGCCGGCGGGTGTAGGGCTTGGTCTCGAGGGAGGTGACGTGGATGTCGACGCCCTCGGCCTCGAGAGCCGACTTCAGCGCGGTCGCGGCGGGCTCGCCCAGGGCGACGGCCTTGCCCTTGAGCTTTCCACTCTCGTCGTAGTCGCGGCCGCTGGCGACGCGCTCACCGTTCAGTCGCACCAGGCGGGCGTCGAAGGTGTCGACCTCCGGATGCGCGGCGTCGGGGGCGAGGCGGGCCGTCAGGTCCCAGTAATTGGCGCTCGTGAAGGCGAGGCGCTCGCGCTCGCGGTCGACGACCAGGCGGGTGGCGGCGGACTGCACGCGGCCGGCGGAGAGGCCCGGGCCGACCTTGCGCCAGAGCACCGGGCTGACCTCGTAGCCGTAAAGACGGTCGAGGATGCGGCGGGTCTCCTGCGCGTCGACGAGGGCGTCGTCGATCTGGCGGGTGTTGTCGCGGGCGGCCTCGATGGCCTCGCGGGTGATCTCGTGGAAGACCATGCGCTTGACGGGGACCTTCGGCTTCAGCACCTGCAGCAGGTGCCAGGCGATCGCCTCACCTTCGCGGTCTTCATCAGTGGCGAGGTAGAGTTCGTCGGCGCCGGCGAGCGCCTTCTTGAGTTCGGCGACGGTCTTCTTCTTCGCGTCGGAGACGACGTAGTAGGGCTCGAAGCCGTTCTCGACGTCGACGGAGAACTTGCCGAGGGAGCCCTTCTTGAGCTCGGCCGGGAGGTTCTTCGGCTCGACGAGGTCGCGGATGTGGCCGACGGAGGCAAGCACATCGAAGCCGTCGCCGAGGTACTGGGCGATCGACTTCACCTTCGTCGGGGACTCGACGATGACGAGCTTTCTCGGGCTGGCCAACTTTTCTCCTTATATATGCGGAACCGTTCAGGCACACCATACACACCCCTGACCGGGTGAATGCTAATCGGTCGAAATCGTCGGGAGACGCGCGAACTCGCCTCCCATTGCGCTTCCGGGGGCGCGGGGCACAATGGTGATGGATCATCTTGAACGTCTTCAATGGAGAGGAGCTGATCACGATGGCACCTGTCGACAACGGCAGTTACACCGCGAAGTTCACCGACGGACCCCTGGAGGGCAAGACCCTCCGCACCGACTTCACCGACCAGGGCGAGCCCCAGGCCCGGCTGAGCATCCCCGCGTCGACCAGCGCGAAGGAATACGTCTACCGTCGGGCCTCCGGCCTGGAGTTCGCGGACTCCGCCCGCCCGAGCGCGGTCGACTACCGCTACCTCGAGTCCACCCTCGGCTGACCCTCGGCCCCGCCCAGCCCTCTGTCCTGATCGGCCACGGCGGCGCTTTATCTCGGCTTGGGTTGGCCCGGCGTCGACTGAGCTTGCGACCGCAGGTTGCCGTACAACGTCGGTGGGTGGCGCGAGCGTGAGTAGGGGACCATCCCGCTGCTGTTCGGTGGGGGTCCCGCGCGAGCGGCGGCTGTGAGGGTGAAGCCGAGCACCTCAACGTTGACACTGACGGTTGCCGAGGTGTCGGTGCCGACCGCGCAGGAAGCGAGTTGACCGCCGAGGGTTATGGCGACCGACGTTGCAGCCTCGCATGGCACGCCCGGTAACCGACCCGACGCGACGTCGGCCGCCGCGAGCGCCGCCGAGTCGGCGACGCCCTGGAGCTGCTGATGGGCCACCGCGACCTGTCCCGCAGCGAGCCCCGCTGACACCAGCGCGGCCACCGCGCCCGCGAGGAAGAGCGCGAGCACCGCACCCCCGCCCTCCTCTCCCCCGCCGGCGCCGGCGCTGCATGCGCCGGACCCACCTCGTCCCGCCGCGACGGCACGAAGCTGAGCGCAGGTTCTCGTGAACCAATCGGCACCGCCTCGTCCCGCGAGGAACCACCCCACCGACGCGCGACCTCGGGCGGCCGTGCCGTCGCGGACGCGTCGGGCCTCGATGCGCCGAAGCGATGGGTTGACCGCCGCCGGACCACCGGCGTCCATCGATGTCGCCCCAGTCCGTCGACACCACGAGCGGATGCTCATGGGGTCGCCGCTCGGGTGTCGTCGTAGGCGCAGCCGCGCGCCTCGAGGTCGACGGCAGCGGCCAGCGGGCCGATCGCCGTGGATGCTCGCGCGGTCACGCAGACCAGCAGACCGTCCTGCGAGATGGAGAATCCGGCTCCGTCCACGGCGGCCTGGATCCGTCGTGCCGCTTCCCCGGACTCGCCGCGCCCCGCGAGCCGTGCCGCGTCGGCGGCCGCATCCGTCAGTCGCACCTGGGCCGCGCCGACCTGCACCACCCCGGCCGCGACGGCGAGCACCAGCACCACGGCCGGCAGCACCATGGCGAACTCGGCGGTCACCGACCCGTCCTCCCGAGCCCACGTGCCACCTCCGCTTCCAACGGCTCCGCCGGCTCTGCAGCCTCCGCCGGCTGTGCCGGTTCTGCAGGCTCCGACGGCGCTGACGGCCCTGACAGCCCTGGCGGCGTTCACGACTCTGACGGCCCGGCCGCAGCGTGCGGGGTCAGCCCGCTGCCGTGAGCGCACGGTGCACGAGTTCGGTCAGCATTCCCTTGACCTCGTCGCCCCGCAGGATCACGAGCATCAGACCCCCGAAGCCCACAGCAGCGAGCAGCACAATCGCGTACTCCGCGGTCGCAGCGCCGCTCTCGTCTTTGACCGCCCGCAGGAGCACACCCGCCCGCGACGGCGGCCGCCCGCTCCGGCCGGCGGCGCGCCCGCGCTCCCGGTAGAGGGCGATCTCGGCGATGGGATGAACAGACATGATTGGTTCCTTTCGATTGATGGGGTGGTGGAGGTTCTGTGCGGAGGGCCCTGTCCAGTGAGGTGGGCCATCACCGGTCGGTAAGCCACGCCCGGGGGCGGGACGACCGCTACTTGGCGGTGGGTCAGGTTCGGTCATGGAACGCTTCCGGCAGGGCGGGTTCAGGACTCGGAATCGGACGTCACTCCGCGGAGTTGCGTGGACGACGACACCGAGCAGCGGCCTCACGGCAATGGGGTGACGGTCGCTGCGGGGACGGGCGGAGAGAGAGGGGCGGTCGGGAGGACCGCCAGGAGGACCGGCGCGATCGCGAGCAGGACGAACGCGGGGAGGATGCAGGTGCCGAGCGGGATCATCAGCCAGACCTCCAGGGCTGCAGCTCGGCGGAGGGCGGCCGAGACCGCGTCGCGTCGGATACGGGTCGCCTCGTGCCGGAGGAGCTCGACCGCCGGTGCGCCCGCCTGTTCAGCCATGGCGAGCACATCGCGCGCCTCCGCGAGATCCCGTAGCGCGAGCCCGAACCGGCCGTAGGCCTTCTCGACCAGCGCGATCGCGTGCGCCGGCGATGCGCCGCCCGTTGCCGCCACGGCGACCAGGTCGAGCACCAGCCCCGGGCAGGACGGCGTCGACCGCGCCTTTCGAAGCAGGCGTCGGCTCCAGAGATGACCGAGCAGCATCAGTCCGAGCCCGAGCGTGAGGCAACCGAGACCGGCCGGGGTCTGGAGGAGGATGCGGGCGGTGTCGAGTCCGAGCAGCGATCCGCCCAGCACCGCGGCGACGGGCAGGGCGAGCACGAGCCTCGCCGTAGCGGCGGGACCGGCCGAGGCGGCGTCGGTCCGACGTTCGACCTCCCCCGCCGACGAAAGCGAGCCTGCAATCCGGCCGAGGCACTCGCGGAGCGGCGCACCCGCCTCCACCGCCACCGACCAGGCGGCGGCGAGCATCCGCCACGACTCCTCCAGCCGGGCACCGCTGCGATTCGGCCGCAGCAAGGCTCTCCGCCGACGAATGCCGAGCGCAGCGTCGATCGCGGCAGCGGGTTCCGCACCACGCGCGACGCGGTCGGCGACGTCGCGCACCATCGGGTCGGCGCTCCGCTCTCCCACGTGGATCCACGCCCGCGCCGGCGTGACGCCCGCCCCCACCAACGCGGCCAGCCGCTCGACGACCGCGCCCAGCTCCTCGCTGGCCGGCCTCCTCTCCCCCGCCTTCCGACCATCTCCGCGTCCATCGCGCCGCATCTCGGACCCGGCGGGGCGGGGCGGGTGGGGGGCGCGGGGCATCAGAGGGCGAGGGGGTGGATGGTGAGGCGGTCGCGGGCGTCCAGGGCGAGATGGCCGAAGGCCTCGATCTCGCGGGCAGCGGGGGTGCGGCGGAGGTGGCAGACCAGGCCGATCGCGCTGACCGCCTGGCGCGCGATCGCCGGGCCGTCGAGGCCGGCCAGCGCACCGAGGGCCTCGAGGCGCGCCGGCACGTCGTCGAGAGTGTTGGCGTGCAGGGTGCCCGCTCCGCCGTCGTGTCCGGTGTTCAGGGCCGACAGGAGCTCGCGGATCTCGGCCCCGCGGCACTCGCCGAGCACCAGGCGGTCCGGGCGCATCCGCAGTGCCTGGCGCAGGAGCTCGGGCAGACCGATCCCGCCCGCGCCCTCCAGGTTCGGCTGGCGGGCCTCGAGCGCGACGACGTGGGGATGGTCGATCCGCAGCTCGGTGACGTCCTCGATCACCACGATCCGGTCGGACGGGTCGGCCGAGGCGAGGAGCGCCGAGAGCAGGGTCGTCTTGCCGCTGCCGGCCGCCCCGGTCACCAGCACGTTGGTGCGCATCCTCACGGCGTCGTCGATCACCGCACGTCGGGCCCTGGGGACGGCGGGGTCGTCCGCCGCGCCCCCGTGGCGCGCGACCCCGAAGAGTCCACGCCGCTCGAGGTCGTCGAGCCCGGGATGGTCGCGCTGCGGCACCCGGACCGAGAGATGCGTGCCCCCGACCGCGACGGGCGGCAGCGCGACGTGCACCCGCATCCCTTCGACGCGGACGTCGGTGCAGGGCGTCGACTCGTCGACGTGGCGACCACCTCGGGCCACCAATCGCACGGCGAACGCACGGAGGCTCTCTTCACTCGGACACGACCATGCCGCCTCGCGGCGCGCACCTCCCCCGCGGTCGACCCAAAGGTCGCGGTGGCCGTTGACGAAGACGTCTGTCACAGCCGGGTCGCAGAGCACGGTCGCGAGAGGGCCGAAGACCGATTCCAGGTGCACGAGATCGCGGAGGCGCGGAGGCGGAGGTGACGATGAAGGTGAAGGTGAGCGCGGAGGCGCAGGCGTGGGCGGGGAGATGGCGAGGACCGACTGCATGCCAGCACGGTACGCACAGCGAGAGCGGCGACGAGCGCGAGACGCGTGACTGTGGAAACCGCCCGCCGCGGTGCGCCTTGTGGAGAGGCCGACGAACGGACGACCGAATCGCATGCCCAGACGAACGGCCGGATCACACCCAGACGAACCGCCGAAACACGGCCCGAAAGACCGCTTAAAAGAGAAGGGGCGGCACCCAATGGGGGGAAGGGTGCCGCCGCAGCAACGCTGGATTGGGGGGAATCACTAGTGCGTTGCATCCGAACACGAGGTCCGGTGAGATCGAGTTTACCCGCTCGTAACATCGGGACAAACCACTCCAGCGAATTCTCAGTGATCTACGACTGAAATGCCCACCGGCCGCACTTCGCAACCCGACGCAACCACCGCATCCACGGGCCCGTCGGAGGGTGCAGTATCGTCGGGTACCGAGCGATCGCGAAGGAGCGAGGACGAGCATGACAGCCGACGACATCGACAACCTGCTGCACGAGGCACGGCGGTTCCCGCCCCCGGCCGACTTCAGCCAGAACGCCGTCGCCACCGAGGCGCTGTACGAGAAGGCGCGCACCGAGGGCGGCCCGGACTTCTGGGCGGATCAGGCCCGCGAGCTCCTGCACTGGCACAAGCCCTTCACCACGGCGCTCGACTGGTCGAACCCGCCCTTCGCGAAGTGGTTCGACGACGGCGAGCTCAACGTGGCCTACAACTGCCTCGACCGGCACGTGCTGGCCGGCCACGGCGACCGCGTCGCCATCCACTGGGAGGGCGAGCCCGGCGACTCCAAGAGCTTCACCTACGCCGAGCTCACCGCCGAGGTGAAGAAGGCGGCGAACCTGCTCACCGCCCTCGGCGTCACGCAGGGCGACCGCGTCGCGATCTACCTCCCGCTCATCCCCGAGGCGGTCATCGCGATGCTCGCCGTCGCGCGCCTCGGCGCCGTGCATTCGGTGATCTTCGGCGGGTTCAGCGCCGAGAGCATCCGGTCACGCGTGGACGACGCGGGGGCCAAACTGGTGATCACCGCGGACGGCGGTTTCCGCAAGGGCAAGGCGTTCCCCCTGAAGCCCGCGGTCGACAAGGCCCTCGAACCGGATGCGGATGGCCGGACCAGCACCGTCTCGACCGTGCTCGTCGTCAAGCGCACGGGCGGCGACGTCGACTGGCACCAGGGCCGCGATCTCTGGTGGGACGAGGAGATCGCCCAGGTCGACGCCGAGCACGAGGCGAAGCCGTTCCCGGCCGAGAACCCGCTCTTCATCCTCTACACCTCCGGCACAACCGGGAAGCCGAAGGGAATTCTCCACAGTTCCGGCGGCTACCTCACCCAGGCCTCGTTCACGCACAAGACTGTGTTCGACCTGAGACCGGAGGAGGATGTCTATTGGTCGACCGCAGACGTGGGCTGGATCACCGGCCACTCCTATGTCGTGTACGGCCCGCTCGCGAACGGCGCCACCGAGGTGATGTACGAGGGCACGCCCGACACGCCCCACCCCGGGCGCTGGTGGGAGATCGTCGAGAAGTACAAGGTCTCGATCCTCTACGCCGCCCCCACCGCGATCCGCACCTTCATGAAGCTCGGGCGTCAGATCCCGCAGGAGTTCGACCTGTCGAGCCTGCGACTGCTCGGCAGCGTGGGCGAGCCGATCAACCCCGAGGCCTGGGTCTGGTACCGCGACGTGATCGGCGGGGGCACGACCCCGATCGTCGACACCTGGTGGCAGACCGAGACGGGTGCGATCATGATCAGCGCCCTCCCCGGGGTGACCACGCTCAAGCCGGGTTCGGCCCAGGTGGCCATCCCGGGGATCTCGGTCGACGTCGTCGACGAGCGCTTCCGCTCGGCGGGGGCCGACCAGGGTGGCCTCCTCGTGATCACGCAGCCGTGGCCGAGCATGCTCCGGGGCATCTGGGGCGATCCGGAGCGGTTCGTCGAGACCTACTGGTCGAAGTTCGGCCCCACCACCTACTTCGCCGGAGACGGCGCCCGCTTCGACCGGGACGGCGACATCTGGTTGCTCGGCCGCGTCGACGACGTGATGAACGTCTCCGGGCACCGCCTGTCGACCGCCGAGATCGAGTCGAGCCTGGTGTCGCATCCCATGGTCGCCGAAGCCGCCGTGGTGGGCGCCTCCGACGATACGACGGGTCAGGCGGTCGTGGCCTTCGTGATCACCCGGGCGAGCCAAGCGGATGCCGCTGCGGCGGACGACGCGGCGGCGGTGCTGCGGGCTCACGTGGCCGCGCAGATCGGCGCCATCGCGCGCCCGCGTCAGGTCTTCATCGTCAGCGAGCTGCCGAAGACCCGATCGGGCAAGATCATGCGCCGCCTGCTCCGCGACATCGCGGAAGGCCGGGAGATCGGCGACACGACGACACTGGCCGACACCATGGTCATGAGCACGATCACGGGCCAAGTAGGCAAGAAGTAGCACCCGGCCCGCGGTGGGCCGGGCTCACGCCCGGCTCACTCCCAGATCAGGCGAACTCGGCGATGATCTCCACCTCGACCGGCGAGTCCAGCGGCAGCACCGCCACGCCGACGGCCGACCGGGCGTGCACGCCCGCGTCGCCGAACACCTCCATCAAGAACTCGGAGGCGCCGTTGATCACGCCGGGCTGACCGGCGAACGACGGATCCGACGCGACGAACCCGGTCACCTTGACGATGCGGGTCACCCGGTCCAGCGACCCGATCGCACTCTCCACCGCGGCGAGCGCGTTCAGGGCGGCCGTGCGGGCGAACTCCTTCGCCTCCGCCGGCGGGACGAGCTCGTCGGACCCCTCGCCCACCTTGCCGGTGCGCGACAGGGCTCCGTCGACGAAGGGCAGCTGCCCCGCGGTGTAGACGAGCGAACCGCTGACGACGGCGGGAACGTACGCCCCGGCCGGGACGGACACGGTGGGGACGGTGACGCCGAGCTCGGTCAGGCGCGCAGAGATCTGAGACATGCGCCTACGCTAGCGAAGATCCGCCGCTCCACCGCGGAAAGACCGTGGCCTCAGGCCTCCAACGGCCGCTTCAGGTACGCCACGAGCCCGCCTTCGGGCCCGGTCACGATCTGCACCAGCTCCCAGCCCTCAGAACCCCAGGTGTTCAGGATTCCGGTGGTGTTGTGGATCATGAGGGGTGTCGTCACGTACTCCCACTTCGGCACGGGCGGCCCTTCTCTCGGCTATTCCTAGGTTTGTCACTTACCCTTGATCCTATGTCTGCCCCGAAAGCCACGGCTAGCGGTGTGGTCGGAGCCATTCTGGGCATCGTGGGTATGAGCGCAATCGCGGGCATCCTCGTCACAGCCATGGTCACGCCCGCTCTCGCTGTCACCGGCATTGCCGCGAACAACTCCATCGGTATGTTCGAGAACCTGCCGAGCTACATCAAGCCCGACGCTCTCGCCGAGAAGACCAACATCTACGCCAAGAAGAGCGACGGCAGCCCCGTGCTGCTCGCGTCGGTCTTCGAGCAGGACCGCGAAGAGGTCGGCTGGAACGACATCTCGCAGTTCGTGAAAGACGCGGTCATCGCGACCGAGGACCCGCGGTTCTACACCCACGGTGGCGTCGACATCACCTCGACCCTCCGTGCCGCCGCCCAGAACGCGGCCGACACCGGTTCGAGCGGTGCGTCGACGATCTCGATGCAGTACGTCCGCAACATCCAGGTGCAGAAGGCCGAGGCCATCCAGGACGAGGCCGAGCGCGACGCCGCCTACCAGGAGGCCACGAAGACCACGCTCGACCGCAAGCTGAAGGAGATCAAGCTCGCGATCGGCCTGGAGAAGGAGTACTCGAAAGACGACATCCTCCTCGGGTACCTCAACATCGCTCCGTTCGGCGGCCGGGTCTACGGCATCCAGTCGGCGGCGCAGTACTACTTCGGCGTCAACGCCTCCGACCTCACCCTGGCGCAGGCCGCGAGCCTCGTCGCGACGGTCAACGAGCCCAACGGGCTCCGCATCGACGTCCCGGCCGACCAGGGCACCAATATCGCCGACAACCAGGCGCGCCGTGACAAAGACGTGCTGCCCTCGATGCTCAAAGAGCACAAGATCACCCAGGCGCAGTACGACGAGGCCATCGCGACGCCGGTGACGCCGAACATCGTCGAGCCGTCGACCGGCTGCCAGACGGCCAACCCGATCGCCGCCGGCTTCTTCTGCGACTACGTCACGCACATCGTGAAGAACGACCCTGCCTTCGGCGCTGACGAGGACACCCGCTGGACCAACTTCAAGACCGGCGGCTACCAGATCTACACGTCGCTCGACGTCGAGCTCCAGGGTGCGGCGATGAGCGCGGTCAACAACTACGTGCCGAAGACCTACGACTTCGACCTCGGCGCCTCGCTCACGACCGTGCAGCCCGGCACCGGTCGCGTGCTCGCGATGGTGCAGAACAAGGACTACAGCGCCGATCCCGAGGTGACGGCCAGCAACGCTGGCGCCTCGGCCATCAACTACAGCACCGACTTCGACTACGGTGGATCGACGGGTTTCCAGGTCGGTTCGACCTACAAGATCTTCACGCTCGCGGAGTGGCTGAAGACAGGTCATTCGCTGAACGACATCGTCAACGGCAGCCCGGGCACGCTGAACCTGGCCCAGTTCAAAGACAGCTGCACCGGCGGCAACGGCGGCACCTACTCGGTGAAGAACGACGGTGGCGCGAACCCCGGTAACGTCTCGGTGCTGAACGCGACCCGCGACTCGGTCAACCTCGCCTACCTCCGGATGGCGCAGAAGCTCGACCAGTGCGAGATCCGCAAGACCGCCGAGTCGTTCGGCGTGCATCGCGCCGACGGCAACCCGCTGGTCGAGCTGCCCTCCGCGGTGCTCGGCACCAACGAGATCGCGCCGCTCACCATGGCGGCCGCCTTCGCGGGAGTCGCCAACAACGGCGTGTACTGCACCCCGATCGCGATCGACAAGATCCTCGACTCCTCGGGCAACGAGCTGCCGGTTCCGCAGAGCACCTGCACGCAGGCGGTCGACCCGAACGTCGCCGCCACGATGGCCTACGCCATGGCGACCGTGATCAACTCGGGAACGGCGACCGCGTCGAACCCGAACGACGGCATCCCGCACATCGGTAAGACCGGTACCACCGACTCCGAGAAGGACACCTGGTTCGTCGGAGCGTCGACGACGCTGGCGACCGCGGTCTGGGTCGGCAACGTGGTCGGCACCGTCTCCATCCGCAACACCTCCATCGACGGGGTGAGCGGCGGAAACGTGCGTCACGCGGTCTGGAAGCAGTACATGACGGATGCGGACGGCAAGTACCCCGGCGGGGCGTTCCCGACCGCGGACACCAAGCTCCTGAACGGTGTGCAGGTGCAGATCCCCAACCTCGGTGGGATGTCGATCGACGCCGCCAAGGCGGCTCTGACCTCGGCCGGCTTCGACTTCCAGGACGGCGGGGCGATCGACGGCACGGCAGCGGCCGGCGCGGTCGAGAGCTACTCGCCGAGCGGCACCGCCTCGAAGGGCTCGACCATCACGGTCTACACCTCGAACGGTCAGCTCCGGACCATCCCCAACATCACCGGACTCTCCCCCAACGCCGCACTCGGCGTGCTGGCCTCGGCCGGCATCGGGCTGAGCCAGGTGCAGTGGGACGGGCCGAGCGACAGCTCGGCGCGCGTGACCGGCACCAACCCGGGCGCGGGCAGCCCGATCCGGGCGGGCGGCGACATCCTCCGCATCCAGACCGCGAAGGCGGGCTAGCCCCGGATGCACCGCACCGTGAGCATCCGCTCGTGAGCACCATCACGCGGGCCGCCGCGACCGCCCTGGGCGTCGTCGCGGCGGCCGGCGCCGCCGCGTTCACCTACGGCGTGGTCGTCGAGCGCACGCGGTACACGCTCCGCACCGCGACCGTCGAGGTGCTCCCGCCCGGCTCCACGCCGATCCGCGTGCTGCACCTCTCGGATCTGCACATGGCGCCGTGGCAGGAGGACAAGCAGCAGTGGGTGCGCGAGCTCGCCCGCCTGGCGCCCGATCTCATCGTCGACACCGGCGACAACCTCGGCCATCGTGACGGCCTGACCGGCATCCGTTCGGCTCTGGATGTCTTCGCCGGCATCCCGGGCGTCTACGTCAACGGCTCGAACGACTACTTCGGGCCGACCCTGAAGAACCCGCTGCGGTACTTCATGGGTCCGTCGAAGCATCCGAAGGCCGTCGAGCGACTCGACACCGCCGCCCTCGAGAGCTACTTCGGGTCCCTGGGCTGGAAGAACTTGAACAACCGCGCGGTGACCCTCGAGGTCAACGGGACGATCATCGACCTCTTCGGCGTCGACGACCCGCACCGGCACTTCGATCGACTCGACCGCATCCCGGGCGCCCTCGACGAACTCCGCGAGGAGGACGACCGCGGCCCTCGGGTCACGATCGGGGTCGCGCACGCGCCGTACCAGTACGTGCTCAACTCCTTCGTCACGCACGGCGCCGAGGTGATCTTCGCCGGGCACACGCACGGCGGGCAGGTCTGCGTGCCGGGCTTCGGCGCCATCGTCACCAACTGCGACATCCCGCGCGAACAGGTCAAGGGGCTCAGCCTCTGGCGTCGGGGATTCCACTCCGCGTACCTCAACGTCTCGGCGGGAGTCGGCACCTCGATCTACGCGCCGTTCCGGTTCGCGAACCCGCCCGAGGCGACCCTGCTCACCCTCGCGCCGAAGCCTTGAGCGGGCCGAGAACGGAAGCGTTCTCGGGAGGTCGGATTATCGGCTATCCTTATTGAGGCCTCAGCTGCGGTGACGCAGCGAACCACTTCGGGGTGTGGCGCAGCTTGGTAGCGCGCCTCGTTCGGGACGAGGAGGTCGTGGGTTCGAATCCCGCTACCCCGACAGTAAGAAAACGAGAAACCGGCTGGAGACATGGTCTCCGGCCGGTTTCTCGTTTTGAGCCCGTCCCCCGTTCAGGGGTGAATCCGGGGGTGAAAGGCGGCGCGGCCGCCCGGCCTCCGGCACGACCCGACGTACTCTCGGAGGAATCCGAGCATCGGAGCCGGAGAGTCGGGAGTCGTCATGGAGCTGGTCACCGTCATCGGGATCGCGGCCGCATCCTGGCTCGCGATCGCGACGGCCATCGCCGTCGTCATCGGCAAGTCCATCTCCCTGCGCGACCGGGTGCGCTGAGCGCGCCGGGCGCCGGGCGCCGAGCCCACCCCGCCAAACGCCTAGCCCACCTCGCCGAACGCCGAGCGCCCGGCACCGAACGGCACCGAGCCGCTCAGCCCGCCGTCACGTCGACCGCGAACGCGACCTTCTCCCCGGTCGTCGAGTCGGTCAGCACCACATCGGTGCTCCCCTCCTTCAACGGCTTGAGCCCCGGGTTGAAGGTCGCTCCCCCGTCGGTCTTGCCCGGGACGAACTCGGCCACGGTGTCGTCGGAGATCGTCGCCGACCAGGCCGTGACATCCGAGTCCTTCGCGGTGACCAGGTCGACCGTGTTGCCGAGCGGCACCGTGACGGTCGTGCCGTCGAGGTCGGCGATCGTCACGATCACCGGGGGCAGCACGCCCGCACCGGCGGAGCCCGAGGCGGCAGCACTGGTGGCAGCGCCCGTGCCAGCGCCGGACCCCGAATCAGTCGAGGTCGTGCCGCTGCAGGCCGCGAGACCGAGGGCGGCGGCGCCCACCAGGGCGATCGTGCTTACGAACCGGATGCGGGAAGTCGAGCGTCGCATGTGTGCCCCCTGGGAGTCGGATGCCCGCTACCGTAGCATCCGCCGCCCGGTCGGCAGGTCACGATCGGCCGAGAACCCCGTGCGACTCCTCGAGGTAGCAGGCGCCGCAGAGCGACTCGTAGGTCACGTCTTCCCCGTCGATCGCCACCTGCGCACCGTCGAACACGTACCGCTCGCCGATCCGACGGGCGTTGAAGATCGCCTTGCGCCCGCAGCGGCAGATGGTCTTGAGCTCCTCCAGGCTGTGCGCGACCTCGAGCAGACGGATGCTGCCCGGGAAGCCCGCGGTCTGGAAGTCGCTCCGGATGCCGTAGGCGAGCACCGGGACGCCGTCCATGATCGCGATCCGCAGCGCGTCGTCGACCTGGGCGGGGGTGAGGAACTGCGCCTCGTCGATCAGCAGGCAGCTGATGTCGACCCCTGTCTCGCGGACCGCTTCGGCCCGGCGCTCGGCGAACTCCGCCCGCACATCCGTCTCGGGGGCGATCAGGAAGTCGGCGTCCCGCGTCACCCCGAGCCGCGACACGATCCGCATGTCGCCCTTGGTGTCGATCGAAGGCTTCGCGATCAGCACGTGCTGCCCGCGCTCCTCGTAGTTGTAGGCGGCCTGCAGCATCGAGGTGCTCTTGCCGCTGTTCATCGCCCCGAATCGGAAATACAGTTTCGCCACCCGAACACCCTAGCCCCCGCGCCGTGACCCGAGGGCGCTGCGGGCGAGGGTGAGCGTGTGGGTGAATTACCAGCGGAAATGCAGGGCTTGTGAGGAAATCGGACGCACCATAGTCGTATCAGTTCACCCGAATTGGAGACTGGCCGCCGAATCCCCATCCTCGGCCGGTCTCGTGGCCGGTCGTGCGTTTCCCCATCCGCGACCGGCCACCTTTCTGTCCGGCGTCGGAGCGACCAGCGGAAGCCCACGAGCGACCGACGACACGGCGGCCACGGCGACAACCGGCAGCGGCTAGCGACCAGCAGCGGCCACAGCCCTCAGAACAGCATCGGCTGCGAATCCCCCACCGGCCCGAACGACGGCAGCACCGACGTCGGGGCGAACCCCACGGGCGCGAACCCCTCGGGCAGGGCGCCCGACCTCGACGGCCCTCCGGTCACCCCGACCGGCCGCGCGCGGTTGAGCCCGTGCTTGCGGAACAGCGGCTTGGCCCGGGCAGCCAACCACTCCCGGTACTCCTTGGGGGCGTAGGGGCCCTTGGCGTAGATGCGGGCGTACGGCGACACCAGCTCCGGATGCTCGCGGCCCAGCCACCCGAAGAACCACTCCCTCACCCCGGGCTTCAGGTGCAGCGCCGAGTAGACCACACTCGAGGCGCCGGCGGCCGCCACCATCCCGAACGCGTGATCGAGGTGCTCGACGGTGTCGGTCAGCAGCGGCAGCACGGGCATCAGGAACACCTGGCACTCGAGCCCCCGCTCGCGCACCGCCGCGACGGTCGCCAGCCGAGCCTTGGTGCTCGGCGTACCCGGCTCGATCGACTGCTGCAGCTCGTCGTCGTAGACGGCGATCGACATCGCGATGCTCACCGGCACCACCTCGGCTGCCTCGGAGATCAGGTCGAGGTCGCGGCGGAGGAGCGACCCCTTGGTGAGGATCGAGAAGGGGGTGCCGGAATGCGCCAGCGCCTTGATGATCGAGGGCATGAGCGCGTATCGGCCCTCGGCCCGCTGGTACGGGTCGGTGTTGGTGCCGAGCGCCACCGCCGGATGCTTCCACGACTTCTTGGCGAGCTCGCGCTCGAGCACCTCCCCCACGTTGACCTTGACCACGATCTGGTGGTCGAAATCCTTGCCCTCGTCGAACTCGAGGTAGGAGTGCGTGGGCCGGGCGAAGCAGTAGACGCAGGCGTGCGAGCAGCCGCGGTAGGGATTGATCGTCCAGGCGAAGGGCATCACCGTGCTCGCGCCCGACACGTGGTTCAGCGCGCTCTTGGCCAACACCTCGTGGAAGGTGATGCCCGCGAACTCCGGGGTCTGCACGCTCCTGACGAGATTGTTCAGCCGGGCGAGCCCGGGGAGGGTCGCCGGCGTCTCGGCGGCGAGGGTCTGTCCGTTCCAGCGCATGCCCTATTCGAACACATGTTCGAATGGTGCGCAACGTCGGCGGATCAGGCCTCGTAGAGCTCCAGCGGCTGGCCGTCGGGGTCGAAGAAGAACATCATGGCGGCGCCGGTGTGCGGGTCGGTGCGGAGCTCTTCGCAGCGCACCCCCTTCTCCAGCAGTTCCTCCCGCGCCTCGGCCACCGAGTCGACCGCGAACGCCAGGTGGCGCAGGCCCGTCGACTCGGGCCAGCTCCGTCGCGCGGGCGGGTCGGGGAACGAGAACAGTTCGATCAGGTACTCGCCGTTCAGCGCGAGGTCGCCCATCCACGAGTCGCGCTCGGCGCGGTACACCTCGCTCAGCAGCGTGCAGCCGAGCACGTCGAGGTAGAACGCCTTCGACCGCTCGTAGTCGGTGGCGATGACGGCGATGTGGTGCACGCGCTTCAGCTTCACCCGAGAAGTCAAGCACGCCGCCGGGGTCGAGGCGGCACGGCCGACGGATGCACGACCGCGTCGGGACAAAAATTTAGCGGGATGAGAGGACCCGATACTCTCATCCCGCAAGGAGGCGTCAACGGTCCCGTCATGTTGAGCCGTTACCCTTACGGCCATGATCCAGGACCGCCTAGGACGTCCCCGTTGGCCTCACATTACACTGTCGAGCCGTTCGGCGGAGAGCCCCTTGCGGCCCAATTCGACATCTGGCGCAACCTGGCGAGAGATTTTATTCTGCTCGTAACATGCGCGTTGGCTGAGAGGATTATCGTCGGTCTCGTGAACGACATCGTGATCCACCGGAAGACCGAGACCATCGCGATCCTCTGCCGCCCTGAGGACGATCCGGAGACGAGCACGCCGCTCGCCACCGTGTATCTGATGAAGGACGGCTGGCACATGAAGCTCACGCATCGGCACGACCGATTCGCCTGGACGGGGCCCTTCGAGGCCCCCGAAGACGCGATCGTGCACTACACCCCCGCCGATGCGACCGGGCCCATCATGAGGATCGCCGTCTGACCTGAAGCCCTGCCCCTCACGGTCGCAGGAACACGCCCGCGCGCCGCATCAGGCACGCGAGCGCGATCCAGAACGCCAGCGCGGCCACCGTGAACCCGAGCTGCGCGTCCCCGGCGATCGCGAGGTTCCGCGCGAGCTCCTCGGCGATGGTGGTGCCGGATGCGGTCGGTCGCTCCAGCACGCTCATCACGACGTGCGACCCGAAGTAGACCAGCAGGCTGTTGCGCCCGAGCGCCACCAGCGGCCAGATCGCGGCGCCGACGACCGGGCCCACCCGCCGCCGGTCGGCGATCAGGTGCCCGATCAGCAGCGCGATCGTCGTCACGGCCGCGATCCGCAGGGCGAAGGGCGGGGTCCAGAGCCGTTTCATGACGAGCGGAACGTCGCCGGTGAGGAGCTCGGGCACCCAGAGCGCCAGCTGGCCGAGGAGCGCCAGACCGAGCGCGAGCGCGCCGAGCGGCAGGATGGCGGCTGTCACTCCGACGCCGCGCCGCGCCCGAGCCGCCGTCGCGTCGCCGGCCACAGCATCCGACGACCTGCGGCGACGGAGGGCGAGCAGCAGGTGCCCGACGGTCGCCCCCGCCGAGGCGCTGATCAGGGCGCCGAGGAGCGCGACCAGCCCGACCGGGTCGTAGCCCGCGGCCCCCTGGTGGTAGAGGTGAATGTCGCCGAAGACGGCCGGGTCGATCACCCCGGACGGGTTGCAGGTGGGCGAGAGCGCCCCGCCCTCGCATCCACGGGCCCAGACCGCGAGGAGCATCGTGTGCGCAGCCGCCAGGATCACGGTCACGACGGCCCAGGCGATCCACCCCCGCACCACGAGATGCAGCAGACCGATCACCGCCACCACCCCCGCGTAGAGCTGGAGCACCCCGGTGAACCACCAGGTCTCCCCGCTCCAGGAGTCGAGGGCGATCGCGTTGTAGATCAGACCGACGAGGAGCAGGACGGCGACCCGGCGGAGCAGCGGCCCCGGCCGCACCCGGCGGTGGAACGCGAAGGCGAGCCCGCACCCGGTGAGCGTGACGAAGACGGGGAAGACGAGATCCAACGGCTGCACGCCGTCCCACGGCGCATGGGCGAACCACGGCTCGGTCGCCAGGAGGGAGTTGACCGTGACGCTGGCGACGAGCATCAGCCCCCGCACCAGGTCGAGACTCGCGATGCGGGGTGAGTCGAACGACGTGGGCATTCCCTGAGAATACCTCAGGAGTTGTCGATGGTTGCCTGAAACGATCAGGGGCGGGGCGGGGGCGGGGCGGCTCGACGGGCCAGGTCGGCGTGGGTGTAGGCCGCGGTGGGGTTGCGGCCGAGGCGGTCGCGGAGGGCCGCGGCGAGCACGTGGCGGAGGTGGGTCGCGCGGGAGGCGCGGATGACCTTGCCGCGCAGGGTGTACGCATCCAGCAACGCCACCCGGGGCGCCCAGATCGGGCGGCGACGCCGGTTGGCGATGCCGGCCGCCGCCGTGAGGTGGAGGAAGGCCTGCGTCGTGCCGATCGCGCTCGCCAGGTCGACACCGGGCGCGATCGAGGGGAGGGAGGGCCGCTCGCCGGTCGGCCCGTCGGTGGTCATCGCGACGAGGCCGCGCAGGTCGCTGTACGGCGGCACGTAGGGGAGGAAGCGGCCGAAGTCGACCTTCTGCCGCGCGATCTCCTCCAGCGGTGCATCCGGCGTGAGGCCCATGAAGCGCTCGAAGGTGAAGCGGCTGCGCGGATGGAAGGCCGTGACGGTCGCGGCGAAGCCGACGTTCACCACGAGCAGGTCCGGGATGCCGAGCGCGCGGGCCTGGCGAGCGATCGTCGTCCCGATCTCCGGATGCGTGGTCTCGGACTCGTCGAAGACCAGGTTCGCCCCGGCGAGGAACTCGGCCGCGTTCTCGACGGTGACGCCGTCGTGGTAGCGGTGCACCACCGCATCCGGATTGATGTCGCGCACCTGCTCACGGAAGACGTCGACCTTCGAGCGGCCGTAGGTCGACGCCGAGGCCCCCGGCACCCGGTTGGCGTTCTGCGGCTCGAACTCCTCCGGATCGGCGACCGCGAAACTCGCCACCCCCATCCGGGCGAGCTTGGTGCCGACCTGGAAGCCGACCCCGCCGACCCCGGCGATCGCCACCCGGGAGGCCACGAGGGCCGCCTGCTCCGCTTCGCTCCAGAACCCGTAGTTGCGCGAGAACTCGGGCGCGTCGAGCGACTTCATCCGCCCTCGACCACAGCCTCGGCGGAGAAGGACGGAGTGGAGGACGTGACTCGCGCCGGATAGCCCGCGCGGGAACCGGCGGCCGCCGCGGCGGCGGCCTCGCGCTGCACGCGGGAGATGCGGCCGAAGTACTCCAGGGCGCCGTCAGCGGCGGCGAGCTGGCCGAGGATGGTCGCGTTGCGCTCGGTGATCCGCTCGGCCGAGCCGGCGAGGTCGAACTCGACCGGCAGGTTGTAGTCGAGGTAGTGCTCGATGTACCGGGGCTCGCCGATCCGGGAGATCGCGAGCACGCCGGCCAGGTGGCGCTCGAGCCACGGCTCGATGACCGCGAAGGTGCGGCCGACGTCGTGCGAGGAGAAGTAGGAGGACATCAGGGCGAACAGGTGCCACTGCACGAGTTCTTGCATCGCGACGCGCTCGTGCCGGGCGATCACCCGGGAGACCTCGACGCTCCCGAGGTCGAGCGGATCCTCCGCGAACAGCTCGGGGCAGAATTCCTCCACGGGCAGAGGCCGATCGACGCCGTCGGCGCCTTTGATGATCGTGCGCGCGACCCCGACGATGCGGACGCCCTCGGGAGCGTTCTCGAGCACCGCGAACGTGACCGAGCGCGCGTCGTCCGCATCCCGGTCCGTACCGTCGTCGGAGAGGTCGGACGGGTCGAGCTGGCCGGTCTGCTCGACGTAGACCCGGCGGCGGAACTCGAAGTGCTGGTGGTAGGCGTCTTCGAAACCGGGGAGGGCGACGCCGTTGATCCCGATGATCCCGGTGGCGAGCCGGGCCTCAGGGTCCGTCAGGAATGCCGGCGACCCGATGATGACCGGGATGACCGCCGCGTTGCTGACCGATCGATCAATCCGCGACACCGATGGTCCTCCGCGCCTGGTCCCCTACAGTCGACATCCGGACCACTTCGAATCCTCCGTTGTACAAGGGCGGATGGCCGTCCGGCGTGTCCGCGCGGCGCACGCAGCCGTGTGACCCGAGCATAGAAGCGCGGCATGTCGTTTGCAACTTGGGACGTTATGTCTCAAAATGGTTTCGGAAAGGGCAAACATGTCTGAGAACAGCTGGTCGAAGTCGGCTGCCGGCCGCGTCCGCGTGCCGAAGGACGAGGTGCGCACCAAGCTTCTCGACACCGCCCTGGCCCTGGTGCAGACCAATGGTCTCACCGTCGGGTTCGAGCACCTCCTGATGGACGACCTGATCAAGGCCGCCGGCGTGCCCCGCAGCTCGGTGTACCGCATCTGGGAGTCGAAGGAGGCCTTCTTCGAGGAGCTCCTGAGCGAGGTCGCGAACCAGGTCTCCCCCGGCCGCGCCGACGAGGAGTCGCTCGTCGCCACGTGGGAGTACCTCGGGTTCCGGGCCGACGAGCTCCGCACCGAGGAGGGCCGCCGCCGCATCCTGGTCGACGTCACCGGCCTCGCGGCCGAGCAGAACTTCGAGTCGGTCACCTCGTCGATCCAGTGGCGCACCTACGTCGCCCTCTCCAGCACCGCCCTCTCGTACCCCGACACCCGCGTGCGGGAGCGGATCATCGAGGCGCTGCGCAACAGCGAGCTCGCCTTCCTCGATCAGATGGAGGTGTTCTACCGCAACATCGTCCCCGCGGTCGGCTACCGCCTGCGCCCCGACCTGAACGACGACTACCGCCCTCTGGTGGTGGCCGCCGCCGCGATCATCGAGGGTCTGGGCATCGCCCGCACCACGATCCCCGACCTCGTCGAGGGCCGCTACAACGTCGACAACGAGGGCCGGCCCGCGGAGGTCTCACTCGCGGCCATCTCGTACCACGCGATCATCATGGCTTTCATCGTGCCCGACCCGAACTACGACGCCGAGGCCGCGATCGCACGCCTCTCCGGCGGCATCGACGAGCTGCCGGTCGTGCAGCCCCGCAGCCGCAGCACCGACGACTGAGCCGACGCCCGCCACGTCGCGACACGCCACGTCACGACTCGTCGTCCGACGAGTTCATTCCTGCGCGTCGGGCTCGGCCTCGTAGACGAACAGCAGTCGCAGCTCGCCCTCCTCGACGCTGACCGTCGACCGCCCGAACACGGCCCCCATCACGGTCAGGAACGTGCCGAGCCGGAACCGCGCGCCCGCCTCGGTCCCGCCGTAGGGGAGGCGCAGCAGGACGCTGCGGTGCGCGCCGACCGCATCCACCCGCATCCGCACCGGCTCCCCCGCCGGGTCCGACGCGTCGCCCGCGTCGCCCGCGTAGGCCGGGTCGCCCGGGACGGCCGGCTCGGCCGACCGCATCCGGAGCACGGCCGTCGTCAACGCCCTCAGGGCGACCTTCTGCTCCATCGAGAGCTCGTCGCCGCGGCCCCCGTCGTCGTGCACGGCCAGCCGGCCGGGGTGGGCCCGCGCCATCCGTTCGAGCCAGGGCAGCCCCATGTCGGTGATGATGACCGATCGCAGCACCGCCGACATCCGGCGCGCCTGCCGCACGTCGGCCGCGGTCACTGCGTCGCGCTCGAGGATCCCCTCGAGGAACGGGACGAGCTCGACCGACAGGATGCTGCGCCCGGTCTCGCGCAGCAGCTCCCGCACCCGGATCCGCACCCGCCGGGTGAGCCCGCTCACCTCCTTCGCGGCGGCCTCCTTCTCGCGGGAGAGCGCGAGGCTCGCCCGGTAGGAGAACACCGCGCCGGCCGCGCCGAAGAGGATGACCGGGGTCGCCGCGATGACCGCCGCCGTGACCGAGATCGGGATCGAGCTGGTCGGCGCCTCGAGCGCCGCGGTCACCCCGACGGCGAGCATCGAGACCGTGGTCGCCGCCGCCAGGTCCCGCCCGGGGCGGAACTCCGCGAAGGCCAGGATGAGGACCCCGACGACGATCGGCCCCCACCTGTCCCAGATCAGGTCGTCCGAATCCCAGCTGGAGATCGCCGAGGCGATGTTCGCCGCGTTCGCCAGCACGACCACGACGGCGAAGTCGCGGAACCGCACCGGCGTCCTGATCGGGTCGGTGACGACGACGAGGACGAGGGTCGCCACGACGAGGAGGAGGATGGCCGCGGACGCGGCGCCCGCATCCTCGATCAGCCTCGCGCCGGTGACGGTCCGGAGGATCGCGTAGAAGAGCACGCCGGCGCCGGCCACCCCGATCAAGGGATGGATGCCCCCGGCGCTGATCGGATCGAACCGGTGCGGGGCGCTCCGCCAGGCGAGGAAACCCCTCATGGGCGCGTCGCCTCCCTCGGCCAGCGGTGCTCGGCGGCGACGGGCAGGGTGAAGAGGTACGCGGTGCCGCTGCCGGGCGAGGTCCAGAGCGTCGCCGTTCCGCCGACGTCGTGGATCCGGCCCCGGATCGACTGCGTCACCCCGAACCGGTCCTCCGGCACCGCGGCCTCGTCGAAGCCCCGCCCGGCATCCGCGATCATCACGGCCACCGCATCCGGCTCCCCGTCGACCCCGATCTCGGCCCGGGTCGTGCCCGAGTGCTGCTGCACGTTGACGAGCGCCTGGCGCAGGGCGAGCGCCACCGCGGTGCCCACCTCCGGCGTCAGCCGGTGCAGGGAGGCGATGTCTCCGCCGACCTCGATCTCGAGGCCCTCGCCGCGCATCCGGTCGATCACCTCGGCGATCAGCGGAGGGACGGCTCCACGGCCCGGTTCGGTGGAGCGGCTGGGCCACCACGCACCCTCCTCGATGATCCCGAGGTCGCGGCGGAGGGCGACGCGCTGCGACTCGCTCAACGGGCCCGGCTCCTGCTGGGCGAGCACGGTCAGCTCGCTGAGCACCGTGTCGTGGAAGAGCGCGACGACCTGGGTCTCGAGCTCCTGCTGATAGGCGATCGCATCCGCTTCGCGCCGCGCCCGCTCGACCGCACGGAAGTCCACCGCCGACCGGTGCCGGAACACCAGGTTCGAGACCCCCACCGCCAGGATGACGAACGCCGCGACCGCCGTCATCGAATCGAAGTCCGGGAAGACGCCCGTGCAGACCGCGGTGGCGAGCACGGCCGACTGACCGAGGAGGTATGCCAGGGCGATGAAGACGATGGATCGCGCACCGAGCACCGTGGGGGCGATCGTGTAGACGAAGGCGATCTGCGGCAGGGCCAGGATGAACGGGGACTCGGCGAGCACGGCGGGTGCGTTCGGCAGGATGATCGCCGCGTAGCCGGCGATCGAGACCGTGCCGACCACCAGGTAGAGCAGCATCACCGGGAGCGTGCGGCGGACGTGAGCCAGCACCATGAGGCCGGCGAGCGGCAGGAGCAGGAGCAGCGCCGCTCGCGAGTCGTGCTCCGGCGACTCCACGTTGCGGAGGACCAGGAGCACCGCCGCGATCACGAGTGCGCTCGACCCTAGCCCGAGGGTGGCGCTGGAGAGTGCGGCTGCGGCGCTCCGCGCACTCGCCCCCTGCGGAAGTGCCGGCACATCCCCTCCCCCCGAGATCCTGCGAAGCCTGCGAGGCCTGCGAGGCCCCGTGTGAAGTGTGCCACGCCGCACCGGTCGAGTTCGCAAGACGATCGTCTGTAAACAGTGTGTTTCCATCCGATTTCCGCGGGCACCCGGCCCGACCGCCGCCGATAGCGTGCTGAGGATCCCCCTTTTACCGAGTAGGAGAACTGTGTCCGCATCACATCCGCGGTGGAGGGCGGCCGCCGTGTTCACGGCCGTCGTCGCCGCCGCAACTCCGGCCTTCCTGAGCGCTCCGGCCTTCGCCTCTCCGGCAGCCCCCGCGACGGTGTCAGCAGCCGTCGCCCCGACCCTCGCCGCCCCGGTCGCCGCCGGTGACGACTTCACGGTGACCGAGGTGCCGGGCGGCTACCTGGTCACGAAGACCCTGAGCGAGCCGCTCGAGGTGCGCAGCGACGTGCCGACCCTGTGGGCCGACGGCGTCGAGCTGGGCGCCGCGACCGAATCGCTCGACGGCCTGACCCTGACCGTCACGACGCCCGACCAGGCCGCGGCCACCGCCACGGTCGTCGACCAGGGCTGGCTCGGCTCCGGCGACCCCGCGGTCACGGCCGACGTCGACCGCTCGGCCGCCGAGCAGCTCGCCACCCAGCTGCCGTCGACCCTGGTGAACCCGGTGCTCGCCGCCGACCCCACCGCGACCGGCGGCTACGCCGTCAAGCGGCTGGACTACAACCTCGGTGACGAGGCCGAGGACATCCGCGGGTTCAACCGCAAGGGCGAGATCCGCGCCGCCGTGTTCATGCCGGAGGGGCTGACGGCCGAGGCTCCCGTCGTCGTCTTCCTGCACGGCCGCCACACCTCCTGCGCCGGCGGAACGCGCAACCCGCTGGCCTGGCCCTGCGGCCCCGGCCAGACCGACGTCGCCAGCTACCTCGGGTACAACGACGCCGCGCAGATCCTCGCCTCGCAGGGCTACGCCGTCGTGTCGATCTCGGCGAACGCGATCAACGCGCTCGACGGCACGCTCGCCGACGACACCGGCGCGCTCGCCCGCGCCCAGCTGGTCATGGACCACCTGGCGCTGCTGCGCGCCGCGAACGCGGGCGTCGACAACGGCCTGAGCCCCGAGCTCAAGGGCCACCTCGATCTCGACAACGTCGGACTCATGGGCCACTCCCGCGGCGGCGAGGGCATCATGCGCGCGGCACTGCTCAACCTGCAGCAGGGCGAGCCCTACGGCATCAAGGCGGTCCTGCCGCTCGCGCCGACCGACTACACGCGCATGACGGTGCCCGGCATCCCGACCGCGGTCCTCCTCCCCTACTGCGACGGCGACGTCGAGGACCAGATGGGTCAGAAGTACATCGACGACTCCCGCCACGCCTTCGGCGACGACGTGTTCCGCTCCTCGGTGCTGATCATGGGGACGAACCACAACTTCTTCAACACCGCGTGGACCCCGGGCAAGTACCCGGTGGCGACGAGCGACGACTGGGCCATCATGGACTCCCGTCAGACCGACCCCACCTGCGGCGCGAACGTCTCCACCACCCGGCTGAACTCCGACGAGCAGTACCAGGCCGGCAACGCCTACATCGCCGCCTGGTTCCGACTCACCCTCGGCGGCGACGACGAGTTCATGCCGATGTTCGACGGGTCGGATGCGAAGCCCGCGTCGGCCGGTTCGAAGGCCGACGTGCGCGTCTCCGCCACGCAGGCCCCGAGCGACCGCACGGACATCAACCTGTTCACGGCTCCCGACCAGAGCATCCAGGCCACCGGCGCCGGCACCTACCAGGCCTGCGTCAGCATGAGCCCGCTCGACGTGCCCTCGACCCTCCCCTACTGCGTGACGAAGCTCGGCTTCGCCCAGGCGCCGGACTACGGCTTCCTCAGCGCCCCGTACGGCAACGGCCGCGCCACCTCGGTGCCGTCGACCCCGTCGCTGCACTTCACCTACACCGCGCCGGCCTCGAACACCGCGGCCGCGGGCCAGCTCCGCATCCCGGTGCCGGCGTCGGCGTCGGACTTCAGCGCTCACGAGAGCCTGTCGTTCCGCGTCTCGCCCGACGACTCGGTGGCGGTCGGGGGAAGCACCGACCTCACGGTCACGGTCGTCGACTCGAAGGGCGGCACCGCCTCGGTGACCGCCTCGAGCTTCGGCGACGCACTCACGGTGCTCCCGGGTTCGGTCGACCCGCTCCGCAAGGTGCTGCTGCAGCAGATCGAGATCCCGACGACCGCTTTCACCGGCGTCGACCTCACCTCGGTGCAGCAGGTGCGCCTCACCGCGCCGCGCGCGGCCGGTGGCGTGCTGCTCTCGGACCTCAGCCTGCTGAAGCCGGTCACGCTCGGCACGCCCGAGCTCTCGACGCGCCCCTTCGTGTCGATGACCGACGTCAAGGTGGAGGAGGGCGACGGCGTGAGCTACGCCGACCTCCCGGTCGTGCTCTCCCGCCCCGCGGAGGTGCCGACCACGGTCTACGTCAGCGCGATCGCCCCGAACGCGTCGAGCAAGGTGCTCTCGGCCATGCAGCAGGTGGACTTCGCCGTCGGCGAGATCTGCAAGCCCGTCTCCGTCGCGGTGCAGGGCGACTCGGCCGCGGGCTCCGCGGCGTCGGCGACCTACATCACGAACGTCTCGGACACCCAGCAGGGTGCGACCATCGGTGAGGCCTTCGGCAGCATCCTGGTCCGCGAGGACGACGGCGTGGTCACGGGCGGCCAGCCCGGCACCTCGCTGCCGCCCGTCGGCGTGCAGGGCGACGCCTGTGCCGAGGCGCTCGCCGCCCCGGGCACGCTGACCCTGTCGTCGGCCACCGCGCATCCGGGTGACACGGTCACCGTCACGGGCTCGGGCTTCCGGGTCGGCGAGTCGGTCTCCCTCACCCTGGCCGGCGCGGCCGCCTCCACCCCCGTGGTCAGCACGGACGGTTCGGTGTCGTTCACCGTCGTCGTGCCGACGGATGCCGCGTTCGGCGAGGCGGCCCTGACGGCCGTCGGCGCCGGGTCCTCGGCCACGGCGACCGCCACGCTCCGGGTGACCGTGCCGGTCGACCGGATCTCCGGCGCCGACCGCTATGCGGCCTCGGTGGCGGCCTCCGAGGCCGGCTTCCCGACCGGGGCGACCACGGTCGTCATCGCCTCGGGCGAGTCGTTCCCCGACGCGCTGTCGGCGGCCCCCGCCGCCGCGGCCGCCGGTGCGCCGATCCTGCTCACGCCGGCCGGGTCGATCCCGACCTCGGTGCTGGCGGAGGTCGGTCGCCTGCAGGCCACCTCGATCCTGGTCGTGGGCGGACCGAACACGGTCAGCCCCGCGGTGGAGTCGGCGCTGAACGAGATCGCTCCGGTGACGCGTCTGCAGGGTGCTGACCGGTACGCGACGTCCCGGGCGATCGCGGAGGCGACGTTCGG
>NZ_JCAWAD010000009.1:0-1272 GCF_059691755.1 Herbiconiux sp. 320_LB
TTGGTTCTCGACCGTACATCGAGAACCACATAGTGGACGCAAGCATTTCATGTCCCCACATGCCAGCCTTACAACATGCATGTGAGTGGTGATTATCAAGTTATCGGCTTATTAGTACAGGTCAGCTCCACGAGTCTTTAGTCCTCGCTTCCACATCCTGCCTATCAACCCAGTAGTCTAGCTGGGAGCCTCTCACCCGAAGGTATGGAAATCTCATCTCAAGGCCGGCTTCCCGCTTAGATGCTTTCAGCGGTTATCCATCCCGAACGTAGCTAATCAGCGGTGCTCCTGGCGGAACAACTGACACACCAGAGGTTCGTCCAACCCGGTCCTCTCGTACTAGGGTCAGATCCTTTCAAATTTCCTACGCGCGCAGCGGATAGGGACCGAACTGTCTCACGACGTTCTAAACCCAGCTCGCGTACCGCTTTAATGGGCGAACAGCCCAACCCTTGGGACCTACTCCAGCCCCAGGATGCGACGAGCCGACATCGAGGTGCCAAACCATGCCGTCGATATGGACTCTTGGGCAAGATCAGCCTGTTATCCCCGAGGTACCTTTTATCCGTTGAGCGACAGCGCTTCCACAAGCCACTGCCGGATCACTAGTCCCGACTTTCGTCCCTGCTCGACTTGTCAGTCTCACAGTCAAGCTCCCTTGTGCACTTACACTCGCCATCTGATTGCCAACCAGATTGAGGGAACCTTTGGGCGCCTCCGTTACTTTTTAGGAGGCAACCGCCCCAGTTAAACTACCCACCAGGCACTGTCCCAGGACCCGATCAGGGTCCGTAGTTAGATATCCAGAGTGACCAGAGTGGTATTTCAACAATGACTCCACCTGAACTAGCGTCCAAGCTTCACAGTCTCCCACCTATCCTACACAAGCCACACCGAACACCAATACCAAGCTGTAGTAAAGGTCACGGGGTCTTTCCGTCCTGCTGCGCGTAACGAGCATCTTTACTCGTAGTGCAATTTCGCCGAGTTCGCGGTTGAGACAGCTGGGAAGTCGTTACGCCATTCGTGCAGGTCGGAACTTACCCGACAAGGAATTTCGCTACCTTAGGATGGTTATAGTTACCACCGCCGTTTACTGGGGCTTAAATTCTCAGCTTCGCCTTGCGGCTAACCGTTCCTCTTAACCTTCCAGCACCGGGCAGGCGTCAGTCCGTATACATCGTCTTGCGACTTGGCACGGACCTGTGTTTTTAGTAAACAGTCGCTTCCCACTGGTCTCTGCGGCCGTCAAACGCTCCAGGAGTAAATCCT
>NZ_JCAWAD010000009.1:1369-5486 GCF_059691755.1 Herbiconiux sp. 320_LB
CTTTCACGCCTCAGGCCCCCCTTCTCCCGAAGTTACGGGGGCATTTTGCCGAGTTCCTTAACCACGATTCTCTCGATCTCCTTGGTATTCTCTACCTGACCACCTGAGTCGGTTTGGGGTACGGGTGGCTAAAACCTCGCGTCGATGCTTTTCTTGGCAGCATAGGATCACTGATTTCGTCCGTGAGGACTACCCATCGAGTCTCAGGCTATATAGAAGACGGATTTGCCTATCTTCTGCCCTACATTCTTAGACCGGGACAACCATCGCCCGGCTCAGCTACCTTCCTGCGTCACACCTGTTAATACGCTAACCGCACCAGACGGGTTCGAGCGTTAGACCGGCAGCGTCACCCCCGAAGGGGATCAGTCAGCCGGGTTAGGACTCTTAGCACTACTGGATTGGCTTGGGCGGTTTTTCGCCAGTACGGGAATATCAACCCGTTGTCCATCGACTACGCCTGTCGGCCTCGCCTTAGGTCCCGACTTACCCAGGGCGGATTAACCTGGCCCTGGAACCCTTGGTCTTTCGGAGGACGGGTTTCTCACCCGTCTTTCGCTACTCATGCCTGCATTCTCACTCGTGTGGCGTCCACGGCTGGTTTCCACCGCCGCTTCACTCGCCACACGACGCTCTCCTACCCATCCACACGGCTGGACCACGAAGGCCTGCCACTAATATGAATGCCACGAATTCGGTGGCGTGCTTGAGCCCCGTTACATTGTCGGCGCGGAATCACTTGACCAGTGAGCTATTACGCACTCTTTCAAGGGTGGCTGCTTCTAAGCCAACCTCCTGGTTGTCTGTGCAACTCCACATCCTTTCCCACTTAGCACGCGCTTTGGGACCTTATTCGGTGGTCTGGGTTGTTTCCCTCTCGACGATGAAGCTTATCCCCCACCGTCTCACTGCTGCGCTCTCACTTACCGGCATTCGGAGTTTGGCTAACGTCAGTAACCTTTTGGGGCCCATCGGCTATCCAGTAGCTCTACCTCCGGCAAGAAACACGCAACGCTGCACCTAAATGCATTTCGGAGAGAACCAGCTATCACGAAGTTTGATTGGCCTTTCACCCCTATCCACAGCTCATCCCCTCCATTTTCAACTGAAGTGGGTTCGGTCCTCCACGACGTCTTACCGTCGCTTCAACCTGGCCATGGATAGATCACTTCGCTTCGGGTCTAGAACATGCGACTAAAAACGCCCTATTAAGACTCGCTTTCGCTACGGCTGCCCCTCACGGGTTAACCTCGCCACATATCACTAACTCGCAGGCTCATTCTTCAAAAGGCACGCTGTCACACCAACAAGGGTGCTCCAACGGTTTGTAAGCAAACGGTTTCAGGTACTATTTCACTCCCCTCCCGGGGTACTTTTCACCTTTCCCTCACGGTACTTGTCCGCTATCGGTCATCTGGGAGTATTTAGGCTTATCAGGTGGTCCTGACAGATTCACACGGGATTTCTCGGGCCCCGTGCTACTTGGGATACTCTTCACGCCATAACGACATTTCGACTACGGGGTTGGCACCCTCTATGACTGGCCTTTCAAGACCATTCGTCTATATCGCGCTGTAACGTTCACTGCTCGGCAGAACAGAACGAAAAGTCCCACAACCCCGACCATGCAACACCTGCCGGCTATCACACATGATCGGTTTAGCCTCTTCCGGTTTCGCTCGCCACTACTCACGGAATCACTGTTGTTTTCTCTTCCTGTGGGTACTGAGATGTTTCACTTCCCCACGTTCCCTCTACCCGCCCTATATATTCAGGCGGGAGTCACCGGGTCACCCAAAGGGCCCGGCGGGGTTTCCCCATTCGGAAATCCTCGGATCAAAGCTCTATTATCAGCTCCCCGAGGCTTATCGCAGATTTATACGTCCTTCTTCGGCTCCAGATGCCAAGGCATCCACCGTTTGCTCTTAGAAACTTGAAATCACATGAGTTTGAATCGATTCTTCATAAGAAAAATTGACCAATGATCTACACAACCCCGAAGGGTTGTTGTTTAGATCTTTGTGATCCAGGACAAAGTCCTGAATCTAAGATGCTCGCGTCCACTGTGTAGTTCTCAAAGTACGGGCGGTACCCCAACCCGGAATCCCTAGAAGGGAAACAAGGAAAGGGTCCAGAGGTTCAGTCCACCCACCCCCAAAAAGAGGCGAATGACCCGGTCCCTCAGGACCCAACAGCGTGCATGTCACCGGCACCCACACCCCCGACCGTTCCAAACCCACACACGTGCGAGTCGTACTAGACCGGAGACGCTTCTCCGACAACCAATGTCAATGTTCCACCCATGAGCTCCCAGTCGAAGACGTTCGCTTCGAATCTGGGCTCTGGACCAGACATGCTGGCCAGTGCTCCTTAGAAAGGAGGTGATCCAGCCGCACCTTCCGGTACGGCTACCTTGTTACGACTTAGTCCTAATCACCGATCCCACCTTCGACAGCTCCCTCCAAAAGGTTGGGCCACTGGCTTCGGGTGTTACCGACTTTCATGACTTGACGGGCGGTGTGTACAAGGCCCGGGAACGTATTCACCGTGACGTTGCTGATTCACGATTACTAGCGACTCCGACTTCATGAGGTCGAGTTGCAGACCTCAATCCGAACTGAGACCGGCTTTTTGGGATTCGCTCCACCTTACGGTATTGCA
The DNA here is from genome assembly GCF_059691755.1 of Herbiconiux sp. 320_LB. Taxonomy (NCBI): domain Bacteria; kingdom Bacillati; phylum Actinomycetota; class Actinomycetes; order Micrococcales; family Microbacteriaceae; genus Herbiconiux; species Herbiconiux sp. 320_LB. The sequence goes on from NZ_JCAWAD010000009.1 coordinate 4,031, forward strand.
GCCCTTTGTACCGGCCATTGTAGCATGCGTGAAGCCCAAGACATAAGGGGCATGATGATTTGACGTCATCCCCACCTTCCTCCGAGTTGACCCCGGCAGTCTCCTATGAGTTCCCACCATAACGTGCTGGCAACATAGAACGAGGGTTGCGCTCGTTGCGGGACTTAACCCAACATCTCACGACACGAGCTGACGACAACCATGCACCACCTGTTTACGAGTGTCCAAAGAGTTGACCATTTCTGGCCCGTTCTCGTATATGTCAAGCCTTGGTAAGGTTCTTCGCGTTGCATCGAATTAATCCGCATGCTCCGCCGCTTGTGCGGGCCCCCGTCAATTCCTTTGAGTTTTAGCCTTGCGGCCGTACTCCCCAGGCGGGGAACTTAATGCGTTAGCTGCGACACGGAGACCGTGGAATGGTCCCCACATCTAGTTCCCAACGTTTACGGCGTGGACTACCAGGGTATCTAATCCTGTTCGCTCCCCACGCTTTCGCTCCTCAGCGTCAGTTACGGCCCAGAGATCTGCCTTCGCCATCGGTGTTCCTCCTGATATCTGCGCATTCCACCGCTACACCAGGAATTCCAATCTCCCCTACCGCACTCTAGTCTGCCCGTACCCACTGCAGGCTGGAGGTTGAGCCTCCAGTTTTCACAGCAGACGCGACAAACCGCCTACGAGCTCTTTACGCCCAATAATTCCGGACAACGCTTGCACCCTACGTATTACCGCGGCTGCTGGCACGTAGTTAGCCGGTGCTTTTTCTGCAGGTACCGTCACTTTCGCTTCTTCCCTACTAAAAGAGGTTTACAACCCGAAGGCCGTCATCCCTCACGCGGCGTTGCTGCATCAGGCTTGCGCCCATTGTGCAATATTCCCCACTGCTGCCTCCCGTAGGAGTCTGGGCCGTGTCTCAGTCCCAGTGTGGCCGGTCACCCTCTCAGGCCGGCTACCCGTCGTCGCCTTGGTGAGCCATTACCTCACCAACAAGCTGATAGGCCGCGAGTCCATCCTTGACCGAAATTCTTTCCAACTGATGACCATGCGGTCTCAGCTCATATCCGGTATTAGACGTCGTTTCCAACGCTTATCCCAGAGTCAAGGGCAGGTTACTCACGTGTTACTCACCCGTTCGCCACTGATCCAGCAGAGCAAGCTCCACCTTCACCGTTCGACTTGCATGTGTTAAGCACGCCGCCAGCGTTCGTCCTGAGCCAGGATCAAACTCTCCGTAAATGATTACGCACAGAAACGACCACCGGAATAGGCGGACCGTCCTGCAAGTTTGAAACTGACAGAACAAATCATTACTGACTTGCTTTGTTTCGTTTAAATGTATTCCAAAGGAATCCTGTAACCAGCCGAAGCCGATCGACAGGGTATTTGGCATTTGACATTGTGCACGCTGTTGAGTTCTCAAGGATCGGATACACCAGAACCAGACCGTTAGGCCGCC